>NZ_LBMD01000009.1 GCF_001293645.1 Bacillus sp. CHD6a | reverse complement strand
AGAGGTGTTCTCAAAGCCCGAAATGAGCGTTAAAGATGAAAAACGGTAGGAGAGGCGCGTTCTCAAAGCCGGAACCGATAGTTGAATATGGAAAACGGTAAGAGAGAGGCCGTCTCAAAGCCCAAAAAGATCGTTAAAGATGAAAAACGGTAAAAGAGGGGCGTTCTCAAAACCCGAACCAATAGTTGAAATTAGCAAACGGTCTCATAGCTAGATCTATACACCCAAATAACCCACTGTACCACTCTAATTGTCTAACAGAACCTCCACAACACACAAAAAAAGCCGCCCCCAATAAAAGAAGCGACTCTCTAATATATCCTACAAATGATCTGTTTTCTTAGAATATTGACGTTCACCTTTTTGTGCATTCTTCTCACGTTGCATATTCTTTTCGTGGAGCTTGGCGTTATTGTCTTTCGCTTTTTTATCGTTATCGCTTGTATGTGGCATAGAAAAACCTACCCCTTTCTCAAAAAGATAGGAATAGGTTGTCCTGCCTGCATGAAGTTATGTGTTACGCTTTTTTCCCATTGAGGAAGAATAAGGCGATGGTTCCAGGACCCGCATGAGCGCCTACTGCTGACCCGATTGAAGTAATCGTAAAGTCATCACAAGCACAAGATTCTTTAATCATCTCTTTTAACGCTTCTGCAGTAGCAAGATCATCTCCGTGGCTAATACCGATTCGTTGACCAGACGTGTCAAAACCGTTTCGTTCCCTCATTACTTCCACCATCCGGCGCAAAACTTTCTTACGGCCACGGATCTTTTCCAATGGTATCAATTTTCCGTCTTCCATGTGAAGCAAAGGCTTAATATTTAGCAGGCCTCCAACAAATGCGGATGCTTTACTTACGCGGCCGCCACGAGCTAAATAATCCAAATTATCCACAGTGAAAACATGTTCCATATGACTAATATCATGATTTATGGAAGACAACAATTCTTCTTTGGATGCACCATTACTCGCAATTTCAACAGCACGCTTTACTACTAGTCCATATCCAAGTGAAGCGCATTTCGAATCAATGATGGTCAGATCAAGATTAGGGTATTCTTCCAATACTTCGTTTTGCATAAGTACTGCTGTTTGATATGTACCTGATAATTCTGAAGAGAATGCTACATAAATAGCTGTTTCACCATTCTTTGCTACACTAGTAAATAAATCTTTCATAAAGACGGGGGATGCTTGTGAGGTTTTCACTACTTCACCACTGCGCATGGCATCATACACTTGGGAAGAATCAATAGTGACCATGTCCTCATATTCAGTTTCTCCAAACAGTACTTTTAGCGGAATAAGGTCTATCATTTCACTAGAAAAAAATTCTTTTGGTAAGTCACTTGCACTATCTGCAATAATTCTTATTGTCATAAGGTCACCTTCTTTACTATACTTACAAGCATGGGTTAAGCTGTATGAGGATAATATACGTTATTTCCTTA
Source organism: Bacillus sp. CHD6a (assembly GCF_001293645.1). Lineage (GTDB taxonomy): Bacteria > Bacillota > Bacilli > Bacillales > Bacillaceae_I > Sutcliffiella_A. Next base: position 30,246 of record NZ_LBMD01000009.1, on the reverse strand, counting down.
AGAGGAATAATACTCCTTTTTTCAAGTTTACCCATTAATGAATGACTCTTCAAGAAAAGAAAATGGAGTTTTTCGTTTCGGAAGGGTAAAAAGAGGCAAAATACATAAAATAAGGCAGCAGGCTGTTAGGAGGTTTTTGGCCATATGAATGTCCAGCAACATGTAAAAAAAGTGCTAATTGTACTAATAGGAGCTTTTCTTAATGCAATTGCAATGAACTTCTTCTTGATACCCGCGGATGTTTATGCAAGCGGGTTTACTGGTGTATCACAGTTGATATTCCGTATCTCAGAAGACTTTCTTCCTTTCACCATTTCGACAGGTATTACGTTATTGCTCCTTAATATACCGGTTACGATTTTAGCGTGGAAGAAGGTAGGACGCTCTTTTACTATTTATAGTTTTCTTAGTGTTTTCCTTATGTCATTTTTCCTAGAGGTTGTACCGATTTACAGCTTTAATGATGACATTTTGCTTAATGCTGTTTTTGGCGGTGTCATTGCCGCAGTAGGTGTCGGTTTAACACTTAAGTGGGGGGCTTCCACAGGTGGTCTTGATATCATCGCCATGATTTTATCGAGAATGAAGGACAAGCCTGTCGGGACGTACTTTTTTGCGCTGAATGCAGTAATTATTGTTACGGCCGGGCTTGTATTTGGGTGGGAAAAAGCCCTATACACGCTTGTGACACTTTATGCTTCTACTCGTGTTATTGACGCCATACACACAAGACATGAGAAGTTGACTGCCATGATTGTGACGAAGAAGGGGCAGGCGGTAAAAGAAGCCATTCATGCGAAAATGGTGCGAGGAATAACATCTGTTCCTGCACGCGGAGCATTTACCGGAGAAGATAAGGAAATGCTGATGATCGTTATCACTCGTTATGAGATGTATGATTTGGAGCAGATTCTGAAGGAAGCGGATCCGAATGCTTTTACTAATATCGTGCAGACCGCTGGTATCTTTGGATTCTTCCGGAAAGATTAAGTACCGTTAAATTTCCGCAAATGGCTTCACATTCCTAAGGGCGGTGCTTGAGCCTCCTCGGCTACGCCTGCGGGGTCTCCACCTAGCGCTATCTCACCACAGCTACAACTCAAAAAAACAGCGCACAAGCTCTCATATGGCTTGTGCGCTGTTTTGTGTTACTTATTTTGTTGGCTGTTGAAAAGTTCTTCCTGCAATTCGCGAAGCTGTGCTTTTTCGGCTTCGTTTGAATTTGCATAAGCGGAGGATAATGCGTTTTTGGCAACACTCATCGAATTCGAATTGCTTTCAGATGAATAATCATGTTTATGGTTATGCTCAGATGCAGCATCATGCTTGCCCTTTACCACATTCATCACTGCTTCACGAGCGGATTGGAATAATTGGTTTCCCATTTTTATATTCCTCCAAGAGAATTGCGTTCAGCTTGATGTGCTTTACGTTCTTCTGCTTGTTCCATCGTCAGGTGATAAGGGATTTGCTGGTCATGAAGCTGTACAGAATTTTTACCCTGTTGAACAAAACGTTTTGATTTGCTGCTTCTACCCATTATGAAAGCCCCCCTTTTCAAATAGGACAATCACTTGTCCACTATCTAGTCTAAGTAAAAATGTTGCTTTCTATAAGGGGAAATATTGGTCTTAAAGCCGCAGTTTTTTCTCTAGGAAGACAGCAATCCCATCTTCTTCATTACTTAAGGTGACTTCGTTAGCTTTTGCTTTCAGCCCTTCAATTGCATTACCCATAGCAACACCAGTACCTGCATACTGAATCATTTCATAATCGTTGTCTTCGTCCCCAAATGCAATGATGTTTTCTTTCGGTATATTGTAATGAGCCGCAACTCTTTGTAAACCCACAGCTTTGTTCATCCCAGTCCGGACAAGTTCTATGACGTGCCAAGGTGCAGCCCATCTTCTGTGATCAATGACCTCTGCATGAACTTCCGATAAATATTTTCTAATTTTCGGCACTTCATCTTCACTTGCATGAATGAGTATACATGTAGGGTCCTTTTTAAGTACTTTTCTCAGGTCACCTGTCTCTATTTTGGGATTTCCAAATCCGAAAATGTCTAACAACTTTTCATCATGAAAGTGAAAATAAACATCATCCATTACTTCTGCCAGTATATTATGTATGTTATATTTCTCGCTTACTTCGACTATTTCTTTTACTGTATCAATGGAAAGTGGCTCATGATAAACTCCCCATTCATCGTTGCCAGGAAAATGCACAAATGCCCCGTTGAAGTTCACGATGGGAGTGGTAAGATTCATTTCTTCATAATACATGATGCTTGCTCTGTACGGACGTCCCGTTGCGATTACTACTTCATGTCCTTGCTCCATCGCTTTTTGCAAGGCGATTTTATTTCGTTTGGAAATTTTTTTGTCATCTGTCAATAAAGTTCCGTCTAGGTCAACTGCGATTAGATGTTTTTCCACCGTATCAAACTCCTTTTTTGTACATAAAAAATATTCCTGATTCAAGTGTAACCTTTTTCAAATTTGATTGTCTACATGTTAAACTAGACAAGAGTCGATGAAATAGGAAAATTGAGGTAAATATGAACAGGGGGACGTAAGATGATCAATGTCGTCAAACAAAAGACAGGTGCTGTTTCATTTCTTCATGTATGTGAAGCAGATTCCTTTTCAAGTTTGAAGCCTACTGTTATCTTTGTACATGGGTTTCAAAGTGTAAAGGAAAATAACTTACATTATGCCTACCTTTTAGCAGAAAAAGGATTTCGGGTAATACTTCCTGATTGCATTCACCATGGAGACAGAGACAGCGGATTGAAGAGTCTAGAAATGATGCAAGCTTTTTGGGAAATTGTCATTCAGACTGTTCATGAAATAGATATCCTTAAAAAACATCTAACAGAATCAGGATTATCCCATGAAGATGAAATTGGGGTTGCCGGCACTTCAATGGGTGGAATTATAACATTTGGTGCATTAAAAAAATATTCTTGGATCAAAACAGCTGTCAGTTTAATGGGCTGTCCTAGTTATCAAGATTTTGCACGCTACAAAGTGGACAAATTCCTTGAAGCAGGTTTTGCTTTACCATTTACTGAAGAGCAATTGGAGTCCTATTATGCTAAATTAAAACCATATGACCTCTCAACCGATCCATCATCCCTTAACGCGCGGCCTTTGTTATGTTGGCATGGAAAACGAGACCTAGAGGTTCCGATTGATCCTCTCTTAACGTTTGTAAATAACAATAAAGGTTATTATAAAAATAAGCCAAATAACATGAAGGTCATTGTGGATAAAAATGCAGATCATAAAGTGACCAGAGAAGGTGTGTTGGCAACAGTGGATTGGTTTGCTGAGCATCTAACTCAAAATATAAAGGAGCGATATCATGCAGGAAGCATTAAAAGATAAAGTAATGGAAATTTTGGAGGAAGTAGAAGACCCAGAACTAGGTGTAGACATTGTTAACCTTGGACTAGTATATGATGTGGAAATAGATGCATCCAACAATGTGGAGATAACGATGACATTGACATCGATCGGCTGCCCGCTCGCGGGGGAGATCGTGGAAGATGTGAAAAAGAAGCTGTCACCAGTCGAGGAAATCAATGAGGTGGATGTAAATATTACATTCAATCCGCCTTGGAGCAAAGATCGCATGTCTCGTCTCGCCAAGATAGCATTGAACGTTACAGACTGAGGATTGCTTAGAAATGGATGACAAACCCTTCTGTGGTGGGAGTCATGAAATAGGACAACTTGGGTACGATAAAAGGGAGATAGTTTCATCTCATTTTTAGGACAGTCTTAGAATTTTCATGATCTGACTATAGGAGGTAATCGTATGGGACAGAATCAACAATTCAGACCGGGTCAAAAAGCGCCGAATAACGGGATTTATCTTGAAATTGGGGAGACCGGAAGCGGAGTTAAAAATCCTCAAAAGGTAAATTTAAAAGCCGGGGACACTTTTCCCGAAACTTCCAATCATAATCGCCTATGGGCGAAAAAGCGCCGTCCGTAACTATTAAGTCATCCTCTTTTTATTGAGAGGGTGGCTTTTTTGGATATATTCTTTTCACCAAATGGAAACTTTTACGAGGAAAATACGTAATTAAAGCTGGATTCTAACTTTTTTAGAGGTTATTGTAACTATTTTTGTCGGGATTGCAACTTTTTAAGAGACTATTCTAACTATTTTCGTCTTTATTCTAACTTTTTCAAAAAAACTCTGATTATAAGGGGTGTCCTCAAATATGAACATCAATCAAATGACCACCAAGCTCCAGGAGGCCATTGTGATGGCCAAGAGTCTTGCAGAAAAGATGAAACATCAGCAAATTGAACATGAGCACCTTCTTCTTGCATTGCTTCAACAGTATGAGGGGCTTGCAGAAAGAGTCCTGCAAAAGCTGAAAGTAGACACTCAATCGCTCCAAACAGCTATTAATAACCTGCTTAAAACAAAACCTGAAGTAATCGGTGCAGTAAGCGACGCATACATAAGCAACCAACTGAACCAAACATTCAAAAAAGCCGATGAATGGAAAACAGAATTGGAAGATGATTATCTCTCCATTGAACATATTCTTCTTGCTCTATTCCATAAAAATTCCACTACACATCAGTTGAAAAAATTGAGTAACAGCCATGAAATTACCGAAACTCGTCTAAAACAGGCCATCCAAGAAATAAGGGGGAACCAAAGAGTGACATCAAAAGAGCCAGAATCTACATACGAAGCGTTGAGAAAATACGGAAGAGATTTAATCGAAGAGGTAAAAAGCGGAAAGCTAGACCCTGTAATAGGCCGTGATCAGGAAATACGTAGAGTTATTAGAATCCTTTCTAGAAAAACAAAAAATAACCCGGTACTTATCGGAGAACCCGGGGTAGGAAAAACCGCAATAGTTGAAGGTCTTGCGCAGCGTATCGTAAGAAAGGATGTCCCAGATGGCCTGAAGGATAAAACCATCTTCTCCTTAGATCTTAGTGCACTCGTTGCAGGTGCAAAATACAGAGGGGAATTTGAGGAGAGATTGAAAGCTGTCCTTCAGGAAATAAAAAAGAGCGACGGACAGATTTTGCTTTTCATTGATGAACTGCACACGATAGTCGGAGCCGGTAAAACGGAAGGTTCTATGGATGCCGGAAATATGCTCAAACCGATGCTCGGGTGCCACCACTCTAAATGAACATAGACAATACATTGAAAAAGATCCGGCGTTAGAACGTCGCTTTCAACAAGTGCTTGTGCAAGAACCAACAGTTGAAGACACTATATCCATCTTACGTGGACTCAAAGATCGTTTTGAAATACATCATGGTGTCAACATACACGACCGGGCTATTGTTTCTGCCGCGGTTCTATCCAATCGATATATATCAGAACGCTTTTTACCAGACAAGGCCATTGACCTGGTGGATGAAGCATGTGCCATGATCCGGACAGAAATAGATTCGATGCCTTCTGAACTTGATGAAGTGACAAGAAGGGTGATGCAACTAGAAATTGAAGAAGCGGCACTAAAGAAAGAAAAGGATCAGGCAAGCGTGGAGAGGCTCACTCCACTTCAACAAGAACTAGCCAACTTAAAAGAGCGTGCTTTTGCTATGAAAGCGCAATGGCAACTGGAAAAGGATGATATCCAATTAGTAAGAGATAAACGGGAAGAATTGGAAAAATTAAAACGTGATCTGCAAACGGCGGAAAATAATTATGATTTGAATAAGGCGGCAGAACTTAGACACGGGAAGATCCCTAGTTTAGAAAAAGAACTAATGCAACTTGAAGAGAAAGCTAAACAGAAGAAAGAATCCAACCAACTGTTAAGAGAAGAAGTAACGGAAGAAGAGATAGCTGGCATTGTGGCAAAATGGACAGGCATCCCCGTTACGAAGCTTGTGGAAGGGGAAAGAGAGAAGCTCTTAAAATTAGAGGAAATTCTACATGAACGAGTTATTGGTCAGGAAGAAGCCGTTCAACTTGTGTCGGAGGCTGTGATTCGTGCAAGAGCAGGAATCAAGGATCCAAATCGTCCAATCGGCTCTTTCATTTTTCTTGGCCCTACTGGGGTTGGGAAGACGGAGCTTGCTAGAGCGCTTGCTCAATCCCTTTTTGATAGTGAGGAACAGATTATTCGCATTGATATGTCAGAGTATATGGAAAAACATGCTGTATCAAGATTAATCGGTGCACCTCCAGGATATGTTGGCTATGAAGAAGGAGGACAATTAACCGAAGCAGTCAGAAGAAAACCATATTCTGTCATACTTTTGGATGAAGTAGAGAAAGCTCACCCTGAAGTTTTTAATATCTTATTGCAAATGCTTGATGATGGAAGAATTACAGATGCACAAGGTAAAACTGTCGATTTTAAAAATACGGTTATTATCATGACCTCCAATATCGGCTCTCCTATATTGCTGGAACAGGGAGGGGAGGAGTTAACAGAGGATACGAAGCGAAAAGTTATTCAGCAATTACAAAGCCACTTCAGACCGGAATTGATAAATCGAATAGACGATACCGTCATCTTTTCTCCATTGTCCAAGAATCAAATTGGATTAATTGTAGAAAAGTTAATAAAGGATTTACAAAAGCGACTAGAGGATAAACATTTGATATTAACTATTTCAGATGAGGCGAAACGCTTTATTGCCGACAGTGCCTATGATCCTGTTTTTGGTGCACGACCGCTAAAAAGGTTTATCCAAAAACACATTGAAACCCTTATTGCAAAGGAAATAATTAAAGGAAGCATCCAAGATTTTCAAAAAATTATTATTGATGTAGAAGAAGGAAAATTCATTATCTGTGACAAATAATAGTATTAGATAAATTTAGTACTATGAGGTTTTCTAGCAGTTTATTGGAGCAAAAGGCGAAGACTCCTCGAAAATGCTACGCATTTTCTTCATGCGATGAATCGCTGCAGTAGCCTTCCTTGTCCTGAGGGAGCAAGCGCTAGGTGGAGACCCCGCAGGCGTAGCCGAGGAGGCTCCAGCAGTGCCCCTAGGAAAGCGAAGCCGTTTGCGGAGATAAACTGCGGTCTTTTACCCAACAAAAAAAAGAACTTGTCTCTGGGAGCAAGTTCTTTTTTTACAAAAATTAATGCTTTTCTGCTGGTTCGTTTGGTAACGCTTCCCCGATCAACATAACTAATACAGAGAAAACGATTGCAATAATTGAAGCTAATACGTAGTTATATGTATCACCCTGCATGTTAGCAACAACATAAGAAACCATGTTTATAAGAAGAAGTGACCAGAAAATAGTCCAAAATGCGCGCATTGTGACTCCCCCTCCATTCATTATTTCAAAAGCTCATTCAGAGGATATTTTACCACAAACACGACATATAATAAATGTAAAAATGTTTAACATAGTCGAAAAAGGGGTTGTTAAATGGTGAATAGTCATGAAAAATTACTTGAATTGAAATTATTATTAGAGCAAGAGGGGAGTAATTTGACAGAGCTTGGTCTACGTACATTGGAGAGTTTGAAAGAAGAGTTACAATATGATGAGGTGGGAAGGGAGTAGGTTTTAACGCCTTCCTTTTTCTTTTTTTTTACATATTTTTGTGGTGAATAATATGGAAAAGTGGCCTTTTGACTCTGTCATTACAGAACTTTTCTACATAGCATACGATATATGAGTTTGTGAAATGGGAGGAGATGAGTCAGATGAGCTTAAATCAACGTTTTTTTCAAATGGGCGGTCAATGGAATGCTGTTCATGTGCCTGAAAAACCGAATGGTTTCGGCTGTCTAATCATTGGGGATACCAACCATTTCGTGGATGATCATAATAGCCTTTGGTTACAGCATATCGGGCGAAATAAAATTGTGGAAGAAATTCTGAAATGTGGATATACGTTGTTTTATTCCAACCTTTATGGCGCTCACTGGGGCAGCAGCCAATCTGTCCTATTGGCCAAACAACTTTATCATATCATTATGAAACAGGAAATCTTGAATGATAAAATTCATATCATTGCAGAAGGAATGGGTGCGTTGACAGCCATGCAGTTAATGGAAGAGTTAAAAGAAAAGATTCGCTCTGTTGCATTCATTAATCCCTGCATGGACATAAAAGCACAACTTGCACAAGAAAAGGACCGAAAGTTCTTCTATAAAAAAGTGAAAAATGAAATTGCTAAAGCATATAATGTGCCGGTTAAGGAACTAGAAGAATATCAGGAACTTCCAGACCTTTGTCAGTTTCAACAATGTTCATTACCAGTGAAAATTTGGCAGACCACTACTAATTTTACGTTTGATCCAAACCTTCATTGCAAAAAATATGAGGAGTTACGGTCAAAGAATCACTCACCGGTCACAGTTACGTATCACCTGGTGGAAAAACGCTATTCATACGGTCCATCCATATGCCAGTTCTTTAAAAAATATGAACAAGAATTATAAAAAGTCCCATTCCGCACTCATGGAATTGGGACTATAATTTTGTATTGTTGCATATGGATACAATATCAATGAAGATAGGTGGTAAATAAAAATGATGAAAAATGCAGTGGTCATTGGAGCCACCACACAAGTTGGTTTCGCACTTTGTCAATACTTGATTAAAAAAGAAGTAGAAGTGACGGGTATGTCATGGTCAGAGAAACTGGATGAGAAATCAGAAGATATGCTGATGGAAATTGGACGTAACGCTTTCTTCCGTTACCAATCCAAATGTTCTTTTTCTGAAAGCATAGATCTTTTGTTTTATTTTTTAGACGAAGTAGAAAAAGTTGAAGATAGAGAATGCGATTTCTATCGTGAGTTAGCAGAAATAGCAGAAAATGCGAATAAGATAGTATTTATCTCTTCTTATCGCAAGATGTCATGGAATGATGAATATAGAGAAAAAATAATGGATCAGTTAACAACCAGCTCCAATCCATCTTGTTACGTGATATATTTACCAATGGTGTTTGGTCCATGGCAACAAGAAGAGGAACCGGTTCATAAAAGGTTATTAGAGGAAATAGAACAAAAAGAACCAGAACCGATAGCAATCAAAGAAAATGATGTTTTGTTTGTAGAAGATGTCGCAGAAGCTATTTATACTTTCCTCAACCGTCACGAAGAAGTGACAGAGGTCCTTTTTCAAAATGATCATTCAGAAGCGATGGAAGAATTGATAAAGGAATTAAATTTAACCTTCCTAACTTCTGTTGAAACGGAGCAAACAAAAAAGCTAGAAAAGTACAAAGTGCCACAAAGCCGTTCCATAAAAGAAGGTATTCAAGCACAAAAAGATCAGATGAATAATAAATTAAAGATAGATTAGTAAAGAGCCGCCCCTCTATTTCAGACAATTTAACAGATTATTAACTTTTCCTTTATCGACAAAGCATGTACAATATAAAAGGAAGAGCAAGAAATAGAAACAGAGGGGCAATCCTTTTAGGCACTAGGGGGTGGTACTTACATGAAAAAATCATTAATGGTAGTCATACTATTCATTCTTTTGTTAACTGCATGTGGACAAACTACTCCTGATAGTGGAGATCAGAAGGTTGGCTTGTTGGTCCCTGATACGATAAGTGACCAAGTATGGGGAACAAAAGGCTATAAAGGGCTATTGCGAATACAATCGGAATATGACCTAGATGTTTATTATAAAGAGGGCATACATACTGATATAGCTATTAAAGAAGCAGTGAAAGAGTTTCATAAAGATGGTGTTACCTTGGTATTTGGGCATGGCAGTGAATATGCACAAACATTCACTGCTATTTCTTCTGACTATCCAGAAATTCACTTTGTATGTTTCAATTCCCAAGTCCAAGGTGACAATGTCACTAGCTTAAATTTTGAAGCAAATGCAATGGGATTTTTTGGTGGAATGGTAGCTGGTCATATGACGGAAACCAATACGATTGGAATAATTGCTGCATTTGAATGGCAACCTGAAGTGGATGGATTCTTTGAAGGTGTTTTACATGAAAACCCTGATGCAAGGGTTTTGATAAAGTACACGCAAGACTGGAATGATCCTGATAAAGCATTGGAAGTGCTTGATAATTTAATTGAGCAAAAGGTCGATGTTGTCTATCCAGCGGGTGACGGATTTAACGTACCTGTCATCAATAGTCTTAAAGAACAGGGGCTATTTGCGGTAGGGTTCATATCAGATCAATCAGACTTAGGGGAAAATACCGTTCTCACCAGTACCATTCAGCATGTCCCAGCCTTGTATGAATTGGTGGCAAGTCGTTTTTTTGCAGGGACATTAGAATCTGGGAATCTATCCTTTGATTTTAAAGATGATGTTATTTCTCTTGGGACATTCAGTCCGCTAGTTAGTAAGGAATACCAGGCGAGTATTAATCAGCAAATTGAGGATTATAAATCTTCCGGCTTATTGCCGAATGAAAAATAGAAAGTAGGTACAAAAATGGAACAAGATAGAACAATGCAGTATATGGCCATTGCCATGAAATATTTACCAGAAGCGAAACAAATGCTTGATGAAACAGGATTAGAGTTAGAGCCCCAACATATTCAACCTCTTGTGTCTTTACTGACAAAAGTGATGGATGAAGCATACGAGCTTGGAAAACAAAATGCGTTAGACATAGAATAAGAAGAAGACTATCCAGACAGAGTGCTGGATAGTCTTTTTTGGCTCTTTATTTCTTGAAGTATTTAAAAATTGGCGAGAATTCCTTTATCATCGGCTTCAGTTTATTGACGGATTCCATAATGGAGTCAACCTGCTCAATAAGTGCGTAATAATTTTCCCCAACCATTTTATCAGAAGTATTAACGGTATTATCTTCGGTGTTTTGTGTGTTTTGTCTTCTAGGTGGACCACCAAACATCATTCTTGTAAAAGGGTCTATTTCTACATCGTTTTCCATTTCCACCTTCTTTTGTTCATCGCTCATGATTTTCACCTCACCTAAACAGCTTTTATTCCCTTTAAAACTATAGTATGCCGTCTCCTTTAATTGGGATAGGCATTTGTCCAAAAGCTTTTAATAGGATGAAAATGGGCATTTATATGTTGTCAATAAAGCTATAATGAGTTAGAATTAGTACCAAGTCATAATAATTGATATTAAAAATTTTCTAGATGTTGAATGGAGCAAAAGACATAGAAGGCTCAAGGTCGCCCCGCAAAAAGCGAAGTCTTTTGTGGAAAGCAACAGTGGTATGTAAAGAACTTTATGTTTAAAAGTCCAATAAGAGAGTTAGGTGTTATATCGGTGAATGCAGGGATATTAGGAATCGGAAGATATGTACCTGAAAAAATAGTAACCAATGCAGAATTGGAGCAAATGGTAGACACAACAGATGAATGGATAAAAACAAGAACAGGCATAGAAGAACGCAGAATTGCATCAGATGACATTGATACATCACATATGGCATATTATGCAGCAGAAAAAGCATTAAAGGATGCAGGAATAACGGCAGAAGAGCTAGATATGATCATCGTTGCTACCGTAACGCCTGATAATCCCTTTCCGAGTGTAGCTTGTATGATTCAAGAGCGTCTTGGTGCCAAAAAGGCATGCGCTTTTGACATGAGTGCAGCATGCGCGGGGTTTATGTATGGGATTATTACAGCAAAACAATTCGTAGAAGCAGGAACATATAAGCATGTTCTAGTAGTAGGTGTAGAGAAACTGTCCAAGATAGTGGATTGGGAAGACCGCAACACAGCAGTACTTTTTGGTGACGGAGCAGGTGCTACAATTATTGGTCCGGTTTCAGAAGGTAGAGGGATCTTATCTTTCGAACTTGGAGCAGACGGTACGGGAGCGAAACATTTATATCAGGATGAAACCATTGTAATGAATGGCCGCGAAGTATTTAAATTTGCAGTTCGCCAAATGGGTGAATCAGCTGTGAATGTTTTAGAAAAAGCAGGCTTATCAAAAGAGGATGTAGATTTTCTTATTCCTCATCAGGCTAACATTCGAATTATGGAAGCGGCAAGGGAGAGGCTGGGCCTTCCTCTAGAAAAGATGTCCTTGACCGTTCAAAAATATGGAAACACTTCAGCTGCATCTATTCCAATTTCGATCGTAGAGGAAGTAGAAAAAGGAAATATACATGACGATGATTTAGTTGTTATGGTAGGATTTGGTGGAGGATTAACGTGGGGAGCAATCGCCATTAGATGGGGAAGATAAAAAATAATAAATTTTAATTGGATACAACGTTGGAAGGAGCAAGAAAATGATGCAAATGCAAATGCCTAAAAAAAGAGTAGTAGTAACTGGTCTTGGAGCGGTGACTCCGATAGGTTTAAATGTAAATGAGTCGTGGGAAAATGCTATTAATGGAGTTTCAGGTGTCGGCCCTCTAACAAGAGTGGACAGTGAAAAATTCCCTGCAAAAGTTGCAGCAGAGATCACCAACTTCGATGCAGAAGATTTTATGGATAAAAAAGAAGCGAGAAGAATGGATCGATTCACTCAATACGCAATTGCAGCTTCATTTATGGCTGTGAAAGACGCTAATCTAGACATTACAGATGAAATAGCTCCTAGAGTAGGTGTTTGGGTAGGTTCTGGAATTGGGGGAATGGAAACGTTTGAACAACAATATAAAACATTCCTAGAAAAAGGTGCTCGTCGTGTAAGCCCGTTCTTCGTACCAATGATGATTCCTGATATGGCTACAGGTCAAATCAGTATCGCACTTGGAGCAAAAGGTGTGAACTCTTGTACAGTAACTGCTTGTGCAACAGGGACGAATTCCATTGGAGATGCATTTAAAGTTATTCAGCGCGGTGATGCCGATGTCATGATTTCCGGGGGAACGGAAGCGCCATTGACGGAGATGTCTTTTGCAGGCTTCAGTTCAGCAAAAGCTTTATCCATGAATCCAGATCCTAAGACGGCAAGTCGACCATTTGATGCAAATCGCGACGGCTTTGTCATGGGTGAAGGTGCTGGTATTGTCGTGTTGGAAGAGCTTGAACACGCCTTGGCACGCGGTGCTCGTATTTATGCCGAAATTGTAGGATATGGCGCGACTGGAGATGCTCATCATATTACAGCACCTGCTCCAGGCGGAGAAGGCGGTGTCCGTGCGATGAGAATGGCAATTGAAGATGCCGGCTTGCAACCAGAAGATATTGATTATATTAATGCTCACGGAACAAGCACAGAATATAATGACAAGTTTGAAACACTTGCTATTAAAGAAGTACTTGGTGGACATGCAAAAGATGTAGCAATCAGTTCTACAAAGTCTATGACAGGTCACTTGCTTGGAGCAGCAGGTGGTGTGGAAGCGATTTTTACTATAAAGGCTATCGAAAACGCCATTATTCCACCAACCATTAATCTAGAAACACCTGATCCAGAATGTGATCTTGATTATGTACCAAACGAAGCAAGGCATAGAGAAGTTAAAGCTGCGATGAGCAACTCACTTGGTTTCGGTGGACACAATGCAACGATTGTTTTTAAGAAATATGAATAAGCAAATTTAGTTATAGGCAGTAGAGAGTTTTTTAAACTTTCTACTGTTTTTTTTGTTACCTCACCAATCCCTTCTCCCCATCATACAATGACATCAAAAAGCAAAGAAAAGGGCTGTAGATCATGAGTATTATTCATACGGATAGATGGTTGGAGGAAGACTATCACCAGCCATTGAACATTTCCAAGAAATTGCTTAAGTACTTTGAGGACGTAACTGCAGCGGAACTATACGATTATCTGATTATGCATGGGATGTACCGACCTAGTAGGGACGGGAAAGGGACTGTGGAAAAATTAAAAACATTGGACTGTTGGAATATTGTATTGGCAGAATGGAAACGTCTAAAGAAACTTTGGAACGGACCAGACATCCCAATCTTTATTTTTCCGTCTGATAAATACAACAATCAAATTAAAAGAGATTTCAAAGGAAAAGCCGGTGTTGCCTTTAAAGACAAATTGTTTTTATTTTTACCGGAGGATATTGAAATTAATGAGATGAAGGCGTTGTTGACTCACGAGTATAATCATATTTGTGTACTCTCTAAAAATAATAGAAAAGATGACCAATATACCCTTCTAGATTCTGTATTGATCGAAGGACTTGCGGAAAGTGCTGTAAAGAGCCTAGTTGGGAACGAATATACCTCTAGCTGGACATCTTACTATACGGATAAGGAATTAGAAAATTTTCTAAATAAGATAATCATTCCCAATAAAGATGTAAAAAAAAGTGATAAAGACCATATGAAACTGCTTTATGGCAAAGGGTTTTATCCTAAGATGCTTGGTTATTGTGTTGGTTATTATCTCATTCAGAAGATATTGAAGGAGGAGAAAATTGACTACCGTGCTCTGATGGCAATGAGCCTTAATGAGATAACAAAGCTATCAATTGGATAATTCTTTGAGGAATAGGAGAAAAATAACAAAAAACAAAAAATCTAGCAAAAAAGGCTAGTTTTTTTGTTTTTTTTTGTATATAATCAGTTTTTGTAGAAGATTGCTATAAGTTTTAATTAAAAAAATTTTTAGTTTATTTTCAAAATAAGCTTGAACTTGTAACGAAATTGTAATAATATACAAACAGACGATAATTATTTTCCGATAATTTAGTTTTTACAGTAAATTTAAAGTAAAAAGGCTGAAAATTTCGTAAAAAACGGCATGGAAAATCTATAAAAGCAATCTTTGCATAGATTAATAGCTAGTAGTTTCGTAAATTTGTAATATAAAGATTAAGAATTAGTTAAATTTTTCTAAAGGCTTTACATTACATATTTAGACATCATACAGACCATGCATCGAAAGAAAAAAGGATGGTGAAGGCTAAATGTCAGCTTTATTAGAAGTGAGAAACCTAAAAACTCACTTTTTTAGAAAAAAGCAAGCTATTCCAGCTGTAGATGGTGTAGACATCTCCATTAAAAAGGGAGAGACTGTAGCACTTGTTGGAGAATCGGGATCCGGTAAATCTATTACTTCCCTATCTATTATGGGTCTTGTTCCTAGCCCAGGTGGGAAAATAGTAGATGGAGAAATTTTATTCGACGGACAGGACCTTGTGAAACTAACAGAAAACCAGTTATGTAAAGTACGTGGAAATGATATTTCCATGATATTTCAGGAACCGATGACATCTTTGAATCCGGTTTTAACAATTGGTGAACAAATTACTGAAGTACTAATACTTCATCAAAAAATGACAAAAACAGCGGCAATGAAAAAGGCAATTGAAATGTTAGAAGTTGTAGGATTTTCAAGAGCTGCTGAAATTGTAAATGATTATCCTCACCGTCTATCAGGCGGTATGAGACAAAGGGTAATGATTGCGATGGCGATGAGCTGTAATCCAAAGCTGTTAATTGCGGATGAGCCAACGACAGCGCTAGACGTTACCATTCAAGCTCAAATACTAGATTTAATGAAAGACCTTAGCCATAAATTTGACACTTCCATCTTGTTAATCACACATGACTTAGGGGTTGTATCAGAAGTTGCTGATAGAGTAGTAGTTATGTATTGTGGTCAAGTCGTAGAAGAGGCGTCCGTAGAAGATTTGTTCGATGAGCCTCTGCATCCTTACACAAATGGTTTGATGGGGTCCATACCAGATATTGAGGGAGATATATCTCGCCTTCAATCTATTGAAGGTAATGTACCGCCTCCAACCAATTTACCACAGGGCTGTCGTTTTGCCCCGCGCTGTCCAAAAGCATTTGATCGTTGTCATAGCGAAGTTCCGGAATTGCTTAAGAAAAGCGGAAATCGCTCCGTTCGATGCTTCTTATTCGAAGGCGAGGAGGCTAAATAATGACTGCAACCGAGATTAAAACAGAAAAAAATTTAACGGAAACCAGTTCTGATAATATCCTTGAAGTTAGAGGACTAAAGAAATTCTTTCCAATAAAAGCGGGACTTTTACAAAAACATGTAGGCGATGTCAAAGCGGTAGATGACTTAAACTTTTATATTAAAAAAGGTGAGACATTAGGACTTGTTGGAGAATCTGGGTGTGGGAAGTCTACAACTGGAAGAACAATTATCCGCCTATATGAGCCTACAGAAGGAAATATCATATTTAAGGGAAGAGATATTGCAACCATGAGTGAAAGCGAACTTAGAAAGACGGTTCGTAAAGACATTCAAATGGTTTTCCAAGATCCGTTTGCTACGCTTAACCCAAGAAAAACGTTAAGATCTATCCTGAAAGAGCCATACAACACGCACAATTTGTTCACTAGAAAAGAGCGTGAAGAAAAAGTACAAGAGTTGCTAGCTAAGGTAGGGTTAGATCCAAGTTTTATCAATCGTTATCCTCATGAATTCTCTGGAGGACAACGTCAACGTATAGGGATTGCCAGAGCGCTTGCGCTAAATCCGGAATTAATCATTGCCGATGAAGCAGTATCTGCACTGGATGTATCCATACAAGCTCAAATCATTAATCTTATGCAAGATCTTCAACAAGAAATGGGACTGTCCTACATCTTTATCTCTCATGATTTAAGTGTAGTTCGTCATATTAGTGACAGGGTAGGCGTAATGTATCTAGGGCGAATGATGGAACTAGCTACCAAGCAAGATCTATATAGTGAACCGCTACATCCATATACGCAAGCATTACTATCAGCTGTACCTTCTACTCGCCGTAAAGGCCAAGTGAAGAGAGAACGTATCGTTTTGAAAGGTGAATTGCCAAGCCCGGCTAATCCGCCAACAGGATGTGTGTTCCATACGAGATGTCCAGCTGCAATGGATGTCTGTAAGCAAATTGTTCCTCAATTCAAAGAGGTTAAACCAGATCATTTTGTTGCTTGTCACCTATACGAATAGGTGGCAAGTAAATAAAATATATACCCATTGAAAGGGGGAGATAATCAAACAGTTAACTTTCTTTACCTTTCATTTTCAGAACATTAAAAAATTTTTAGGGGGAGTAAACGTGAAGCAAAAATCATTACTACTTATCGTTTTAACGTTAGTTCTGTCCTTGTTCCTTGCTGCTTGTAGCGGATCGAACAATGCAGGTACAAACACTAACAACACTAACAATAACAATGCTGCTGGAGAAAACAATGGGGCAGCTGAAGAAGATGAAGAAGCTACAAATGAGCCAGTACCAGGTGGAGACCTAATTATCGGTTCTACTGGTAGCCCAACAATGTTCAACCCGCTTTATTCTGCAGATAGTGCAAGTTCTGACATCGAAGGTTTCATTTTTGATGGATTACTTACAAGTGATACTGCTTTCGAAACACAATTAAACATGGCTGAAAGCTGGGATATTTCTGAAGATGACCTAGTTCACACGCTAAAAATTAAAGACGGTATCAAGTTCCACGATGGTGAAACTTTAAATGCTGATGATGTTGTTTTTACACTTAGCATTCCTTTAAACGAAGACTATGATGGTCCTCGTGCTGGATATTTCGAGAAAATCGAAAAAATCGAAAAAGTTGACGATTTAACTGTAAAAGTAACGTTAAAAGCTGTTGATCCAACAATCCACATCGCTTTAGGTTACCCAATCCTTCCTGAGCACATCTTAGGTCAAGTTCCAGTTGCTGAACTTGGAGAGTACACTGAGTTCAACACGAAAAACCCTATTGGAGCTGGTCCATTCAAGTTCGAAACTTGGGAAGACGGACAATTTGTTAAAGTTGTAGCAAATGATGATTATTGGGATGGTCGTCCATACTTAGATTCTTTAACTTACCGTATTATTCCTGATGCAGATGCATTAATGACTGCATTAGCTGCTGGTGATATCCATTACTACACTGTTCCTGCAACTGACATTGCAACTGTTAAAGAGTGGGAAGCTAATGGTCAATTAAAAGTAGAATCTGGTTTAGCATTATCTTACACTTACTTAGGATACAACCTACGTAACCCATTGTTCCAAGATGTAAAAGTACGTCAAGCTTTAACTCACGCTCTTGACCGTGAACTAATCGTTGAGTCTGTAATGAACGGTGACGGTGAAGTTGCAGATGTTCCTGAGTCTCCACTTAGCTGGGCTTATGACGAAGATGTACCTCGCTTTGAGTATGATGTAGAAAAAGCAAAAGCTATGCTTGCAGAAGCTGGATGGACTGCAGGTGCTGACGGAACTCTTGAAAAAGACGGTCAGAAATTCGAATTCACTTTAAAAACAAACCAAGGTAACAAAGTTCGTGAAGATATCGCTGTAGTAGTTCAAGAACAGTTCGCTGAGCTTGGAATCAAAGTTACTCCAGACATCATGGAATGGTCTGCATTCTTGGCTGACATCGATCCTCCAAAATGGAACTTCGATGCTATCATCCTAGGATGGGCATTATCTACAGATCCAGATCCAAGTGGAATCTTCCACTCTAAAGAAATCGCTGAAGGCTTGAACTTCGTTGGTTGGTCTAACCCAGAAGCTGATAAGCTAATGGACGAAGCTAACCTAACAATGGATCGTGACGAGCGTGCTACTAAGATCCAAGCAATCAACAGAATCATTGCTGAAGAGCAACCATATACTTTCTTGTACTATCCAAATGCACACCATGCAATGCCAACTAACCTTGAAGGTACAGAATTCCATGCAAGAGATGATTTCTTTAAAATCAACAAATGGTGGTTAAACCCAAATACTGAGAACTAATTTAACCTCCGTAAAAGGTAGAAGAGAGGGAGGGGAATTTCCCTTCCTTCTTTTTTACTGAAATAAATTCCTTTGATGCTATCTCCATGGAACGAAAATATACAGTTTGAACTGATCAAACTTGTATTTTTTTAAATTTGAACACGTTACTGTGCAACGTCGCACAATGTACAGTATTAAAATAAAAATCACGTTTACTTCTACCTTCCTAAAGTAAAGACAGAAAAGGAGAATCAGCTATGATCTCATATATCATCCGCCGTTCTTTAATGGCGATTCCCCTATTATTCGGTATTACAGTATTATCATTTGCCATTATTCAAATGGCACCAGGTGGTCCTACTTCCCTAATGATGGATCCGAATATTAGTAAAGAAGATATGAAGAAGTATGAAGAGCGATATGGATTAAATGATCCTATCCACGAGCAATATTTTACATGGGTGACTAACATGGCTAAGGGAGATTTTGGCGAATCATTAATCCGCCGTGGAGTTCCTGTTAGTGAAATGATTATGAACCGACTGCCTAATACACTATTATTAATGATAGTTTCATCTGCACTGGCAGTTTTAGTTGCAATACCATTTGGAGTAATTTCCGCAAGAAAGCAATACAGTCTAACCGATTACACAGTTACAGTTACATCATTTCTTGGACTGGCAACACCTAACTTCTGGATCGGTTTAGTACTGATTATGGTATTTGCTGTCCAGTTGCAATGGATGCCAACTGGTGGGGTAGCTACCATGAACGCTGATTTCAGCATTCTTGACAGAATACATCACTTAATATTGCCTGCATTCGTTTTGGCTACTGCCGATATGGCAGGTCTAACAAGATATACACGTTCTAGTATGCTTGAAGTATTGAAGCAAGATTATATGCGTACAGCAAGAGCAAAAGGTTTAAAGGAAAACAAAGTAACATATAAACATGGTTTGCGTAATGGATTGATTCCAGTAATTACGATTTTTGGTTTAATGTTACCCGGTTTCATTGGGGGATCGGTTATTGTTGAAAGAATATTTGCTTGGCCTGGTATAGGCATGTTATTTATTGATTCAGCATTTCAACGTGACTATCCAGTAATTATGGCACTAACAGTTATCTCAGCGGTCTTTGTAGTTATCGGAAACTTGGTTGCCGATATTCTATATGCAATTTTTGACCCGAGAATTGAGTACTAGAAGGGGGAACATCGATGCAAACTCAACCATCAACTCAACCAACTAACCAATCGTTAAACCCCAATATTAAGAAAAAGCCAGACACATTAATGAAAATTACAATCAATAAATTTATGAAGAATAAACTAGCTGTTATTGGAGCTGTTTTACTTCTCATCATCATTTCTTTGGCAATACTAGCACCACTTATTGCTCAATATGAACCACAAAAACAAAGCTTATTGAATAAGCTTCAATCTCCAGGCGGAGAACACTGGTTAGGAACGGACCGATATGGACGCGATGTATTTGCACGTATCCTGTTTGGAGCGAGGGTTTCCCTACTAGTTGGATTTGCTTCGGTAGCAGGATCAATCACAATTGGGACAGTTATTGGTGCGGTTGCAGGATATTTTGGAGGGAAAGTTGATGCGATTCTAATGCGTATTGTTGACGTTATCATTTCCATTCCAACAATTTTCTTGCTCATCACATTGGTGACAATCTTCCAACCAGGTGTGGACAAGCTAATCTTGATTTTCGCTTTAACAGGTTGGACATTTACAGCACGTCTTGTACGTGGAGAATTCTTATCACTTCGTACACGTGAATTCGTCCTTGCTTCTAAAACGATTGGAACAAGAAGCCACACCATTATTTTCTCTCACATCCTTCCAAATGCGATGGGACCAATCATCGTATCTGCAACATTAGGTGTAGGGGGAGTAATTTTAGCTGAATCAGCATTAAGTTACTTAGGTTTAGGTATTCAACCACCTACACCAAGTTGGGGGAACATGCTGCAGGATGCGCAAAACTTTACTATCATGTTAAAACACTGGTGGTATCCGCTATTTCCTGGAATAATGATTTTAATAACAGTGTTAAGTTTCAACTTTGTTGGAGATGGATTACGTGATGCGCTTGATCCAAAAACACTTGACTAGAAAAGCTGAGAGCCAATCTCGGCTTTTCTTTTTGCCTATTTTTCATAGAATGTGTCATTATTTTGTTGGCATGTCATAAAATGATAATAATAGATAGTTGGACGAGGAGACATTATTATGATGATAAATAGGAAATATTCTGTGAGAGACGGCTAATGAGCAGGGGAATCCTTTTTTTGATAGGATTTGGCTTCTCTGTTGTTGGCGGGATTAGTACGATTGCCTATTTGAATCTTTTTGCAACAGGATTAAGTTTAATGGAGTTTTTAATGTTTCTGCTTACTAGACCAGAATTTTACCTTTTACCAATTGGTATGATTCTGATTACAATAAGTATTTTTATATCTGGCACCTCTAAACCATCTTTTCGAGATGAAGAATAAACTTATAAAAATTTATTGGGTATTTTGGAATAATTTTGCACTTCACTGTTCATACTGTTGGATAAATAAAAGAGTTAGATGTGAAGTGAGGGGTATGATATGTTATATCTTCATGACGTATGGGTAAATTGGTTTGAAGGAGAAGAAAACGGTTATAATGTTTGTCATTTTCATGAGTGGAGGAAGGACGATAGTGTAGAATTATTGGATCAAGTTCCTCTATTGAAAGTAGATTCTGTTTTGTTCCATTATATTGAAAACGACCTCCAAGAGCTGCCTTCATCTTTGCTAGAAGATATTTTCCAAAAAAGCTATATTCGCAAAAACCATGAAAGAATTCAGTTGGACTACTGCTTTGTTGTGACAGATGGACAAGGGATATTAGCTATAGACACGATCGGCTACAATATTCCAATTCGTAAAAGCAGATTGATCCCAAGACAAGAACAGTTAGTATATGATATGGTGGAAAACCATGATTATGAAAAATATACTTTTTCACCATCTAGCAAGTCGCCAAAGGATTATCATATTTTATCCCCATCACCAGAAATCATGAACGGTTTGACTAGAAAAGAAAGACAATTAAAACAACTTCTTTTTATGGCTTTGGATCAATTAAAATCAACTTGCAATGTTGCTGAAATTAGATATTGGTATACTGAATGGAATCCAATTCATTACAGAGAAATTCAATCGATGGATTTTGAGGAAGTATGGTCACAATTACTTGAGGAAACAAGAGAAGGTTGGTCTGAAAAACATCAGACTTTTTGTGAGCATTTGGTAAAAGGTCAGCCGTTTTTTGAGAAGCTGTGGGAGTTGGAACAGCAGCCTAAAGTTAATTAAGTGTCGAATATTTCCGAGGAAAGAAAAAAACTGTCAGAGACATTTTGCTCTGACAGTTTTTTTGATTTATCGGCGTTTACGTCCTAGCCCCATTGCGTTTTCGATTTTTTTAAGTGTTTTCATTGCAACACGGTTTGCTCTCTCGGCCCCTTCATCAAGGATGGCATCAAGTTTGTCAGATTCAATAAGTTCATTGTATTTCGTTTGTATAGGTTCAAGAGCTTCAACCACTACTTGCGCAAGATCTCCTTTGAAGTCGCCATACCCTTTTCCTTCATATAGTACTTCCAATTCTTCAATTGTTTTATTAGCCAAGATCGAATAAATGGAAAGAAGGTTGGAAACTCCAGGTTTATTTTCTTTATCGTAACGTACAATTCCTTCAGAGTCTGTCACGGCACTTTTGATTTTTTTCTCAAGCTGTTTTGGTGTATCCAATAAGGAAATAAAGGATTTTAGATTTGGATCTGATTTGCTCATTTTCTTCGTAGGCTCTGTTAGTGACATAATTCTTGCGCCGACTTTGGCAATTTTGACTTCTGGAACAGTTAAAACGTCACGGTATTTCTTATTGAAACGGTCTGCAAGATCTCTTGTTAATTCAAGATGTTGCTTTTGATCTTCTCCAACAGGAACCACATCTGTATTATAAAGAAGGATGTCCGCAGCCATTAAAGGTGGGTAAGTAAGTAATCCTGCCGTAACGGCTTCCTTTCCAGTTGATTTATCTTTGAACTGAGTCATTCTTTCCAATTCTCCGATATATGCTACACATTGCATCATCCACCCAAGTTGAGCGTGTGCTGGTACTTCTGATTGTATGAAAAGGGTAGCCTTTTCTGGATCCAGTCCGATTGCAAGGTATAGTGCTGCAAGCTTTCGGATATTTTTGCGAAGTTCCTGTGGATCTTGTTGAACGGTGATGGCGTGTTGATCGACGATACAGAAGTAGCTGTTGTAGTCGTTTTGCAATTCTACAAATTGCTTCATTGCTCCGATGTAGTTTCCAAGCGTTACATTTCCACTTGGTTGAATTCCTGAGAAAATTGTTTTCATTTTTAAGGTTCTCCTTACTTTTATTATTATTGTTCTGCTAAACTTTTTGTTGATTTCCGTTCCAGGTGTTCGCTTTCCACGGGACGGTGCTTGAGCCTCCTCACTTCGTTGCGGGGTCTCAACCTACCGTTACCTCCCGTAGGAGTCTCACACCTTTCACTCCAATCAACAAAATAGTATTCCATTCACCTTTTTGGTGAAATAAAACTAAACAGAAATACAAAAAGGCCCATTCATCCCCTAGAAGAAGGGACGAATGGACCGTGGTACCACCCTTATTATTTCATCAACAAAATGTTGCAGAAATCACTTGCCTTGTAACGTAAGGATACGTCATAACCTACTAATGAATTCAGTCATGAAGCTCAGAAGTCCATTCCTAAACGTTAGCTGTTTGTTCACACCAACCACAAACTCTCTAAAAACTAAGCTATTTAGTACTACTCTTCCTCATTGCTTATATGAGTTAAATGTTCTCTTATTATAACTTTATAGATGGTAAATATCAACTGTTGTAATACATAAATAGTGATATCAACATACAAAATAACAACAATATGGATGCTAATAATAGTTGCTTGGTCGATACAGGCTGTAATAGTTCCGAAGGTGGCCTCATTTCATTTCTTATATCTTCTTCCAACTCTTTATCTGGTTGTGAAGATGCAAAGATCCTCCTGAAACTATAAGTAATCCCATCAAAAAAACCTTTTTGCACTACTAATGTAAATAAAGATATAAAGATAAAGATACTAGATATAATAAAGGATGTATTTATGAAAGAGAGCAGGGTGAACTCTTTATAATAAATCCAACTTGTGCCGAATGTAGTAATAAGCAAAATAGAGAAGACTATTAGGAAAGATCTAATGGATGTTTTCATGCTACCTCCTGTATAAAGTTTCAGTTAGTGTTATTTAAATTGTATTGTAAAGAAATGAATAGAATATGACAAATTTAAAGAAACTATAAAAGGAATTACTTGAGATGATTAATGGAAAAACATGTGTAATATTTGTAAATGAATTGTAATAATTGGAACGTTTTTGATGGGGTCTTTATAGGACTTTAGAACTATTTTTGTAATGAATATGCTTGAAATATCAGTATTTTGTAAAGTTGACGTTAAATTTATGTATGCACAATGTTTAGAAAACTTGTATAATAGAAATCGTTACCTCGAAAAACAACAAAATTCGACATAATTTTTTAGGGGGTTAAGTAAATGAAAAAGTCAAAATATTTACTTCTTTTAGCGCTTACACTTGTACTTAGTGCTTTCTTAGCTGCATGTGGCGGCGGAAACTCAGCGCAAAACAATGGAGGCCAAGGAGACACTCCACCATCTGGTGAAGGCGAACCAACAGGACCACAAGTACTTAACGTCGTTGATTCTGCAGAAATTCCAACTATGGATACAGTACAAGGTACTGATGCTGTAGCTTTTAACGTAATGAACAATGTTTTTGAAGGTCTTTACAGACTCGGAGAAAATGATGAAGTAGTAGAAGGTGTTGCGAAAAGTCATGAAGTATCTGAAGACGGTCTAACTTATACATTCACATTACGTGAAGATTCCGTATGGTCCAATGGCGAGCCTGTAACGGCGAATGATTTCGTTTTTGCTTGGCAGCGTGCAGTTGACCCGAACACCGGTTCAGAATACGGTCCATATATGATGAATGGAAAAATTAAAAATGCTACTCAAGTTTCTGCTGGGGAATTACCACTTGAAGAACTTGGTGTAAAAGCTCTTGATGAATATACGCTTGAGGTAACACTTGAGCAACCAGTAGCATATTTTGAATCTTTAATGACATTCCCAACATTCTTCCCGCAAAACCAGAAGTTCTTGGAAGAACAAGGTGATAAATATGCATTAGAAGCTGATACTCTAGTCTACAACGGTCCATTTACTTTAGACAGCTGGGAGCATGAAGTTGGCTGGACAATGAAGAAAAATGCTGACTATTGGGATGCGGAAACAGTAAAACTTGATGAAGTTAATGTAAAAGTTGTTAAAGAGGTTTCAACTGGTGTAAACTTATACACTGCACAACAAATCGATATTTCTCCTGGATTAACTTCTGATTTTGTAACACAATACAAAGAAGATCCAGATATGATTTCTTACCTAGAGCCAACGATTTTCTGGTTTAAATTTAACCAAACAAAGAACGAAGCTTTAGCGAATCTTAACATCCGCAAAGCAATTTCTATGGGCTTCAATAAGCAAGACATGGCTGATTATGTATTAAACAATGGTTCTATTCCTGCAAACTATTCAGTACCAGTTGAGTTTGTTCAACATCCTGAGACTGGAGAAGACTTCCGTGAGAAAAACGGCGATATCAATGCATTTGATGCTGAAAAAGCAAAAGAACATTGGGAAAAAGGTCTTGAAGAGTTAGGAACTGACGCTGTTACAATTGAAATCCTTGGTGGAGATACTGAAACAGCTAAAACTATGCAAGAATACCTTCAAAACCAGTTACAAGAAAACCTTCCTGGTTTAACAATCAAGTTGAAAGAAGTTCCATTTGCTCAACGTCTAGACTTAGATGCTGCTATGGACTATGATATGCAACTTGCTGGATGGGGTCCTGACTATCTTGATGCAATCTCCTTCTCTAACCTTTGGATTACAGATGGTGGAAACAACAAGATGGGTTACTCCAACCCTGAGTACGATAAGTTGTTGAATGACGTTATGACTACGTATGCTAATGATCCTGCTAAACGTTTCGAAGCAATGCAAGAAGCAGAAAGAATCCTTCTTGAAGAAGATGCTGCGATTGCACCGATCTACCAACGTGGTACGACAAGACTTTGGAAACCTTACGTACAAAACGTTTACCGTCACAACTTTGGTCCTGACTTCAGCTACAAGTGGGCTTACATCAGCGGTAAATAATATTATACTGATATAAAAATAATTCTTTTAAAATAGAGAGAAAGAGAGTATATTTGAAACATATACTCTCTTTTTCCCTGTAAGGAAATTGTCGAATTTTAGGGAAAATTTCAAACAATTCGACGCATTATTTTTTTAGGAGGTGCAAAGATGACAAAGTATTTGTTGCAACGTATCATATACATGTTTATCACCTTATTCTTAATTGCCTCATTTACATTCTTCCTGATGAAGATGATGCCAGGTTCCCCATTTACGATGCAAGATAAACTGTCAGAAGCACAGAAGTTAATTTTAAATGAAAAGTATGGACTTAACGATCCGGTTCCAGTGCAATACGGGAAATATATAATAAGTCTTGCACAAGGTGATTTGGGTATATCTTTCCAGTACGATAACCGAAGTGTTACCAGCTTAATCATGCAACGTATTGGTCCTTCTGCACAATTAGGTTTCCAAGCTATGTTCTTTGGGACAATTATTGGAATCTTTTTAGGTGTCATTGCCGCTTTAAGACAAAATTCATGGGTGGACTATGGTTCCACAATACTTGCAGTACTTGGTAAGTCCATTCCTTCCTTTGTATTCGCAGGATTATTACAATATTGGATAGGTGTAAAACTTGGTTGGTTCCCAGTTGCCTTTTGGTCAGGATGGGAATTTACAGTATTGCCAACGATTGCACTTGCAATGTTCCCAATCGCTATTGCTGCACGTTTCATGCGTACAGAAATGATTGAGGTATTAGGCTCAGACTATATTACTTTGGCACGTGCAAAAGGTGCTTCAAATTACGATATCGCAGTAAAACACGCATTAAGAAATGCCCTAATTCCAGTAGTTACGGTTCTTGGTCCGTTGGCTGTAAGTTTGATGACAGGAACACTTGTAATCGAGAAAATCTTCTCGATCCCAGGCCTTGGAGAACAGTTTGTGCGTTCCATTACAACAAACGACTATCCAGTAATTATGGGAACGACATTGTTCTTTGCGGCTTTATTCATTGTCATCGTTCTTGTAGTTGATATTCTTTATGGAATTATCGACCCGCGTATTCGCTTGGCAGGAGGTAAGAAATAATGAATAACAACAATTATGAAAAATTGCCTAAGGAATTATTCCAACCGGCAGTGCAAGACCCTAGTAAAAGTGAAAAAATTGCAAAGCCAAGCTTGACTTATTGGCAAACAGCTTGGTTGCGTATTAAGAAAAATAAAGCTGCTATAGCAGGTTCCGTTGTGTTAATTGTTATTGCATTCCTTGCAATCTTTGGTCCATTCATGAATGACCATGGATTTAACACACAAAATGTTACTCAAGGAAATCTGCCTCCAAAAGTACCTGGAATTGAAAATCTGGGAATTCTTGATGGGACAAGAAATGGAGTAGATGTATACGAGCAACGTGGTATCACAGATTATTATTGGTTTGGTACAGACAGTCTTGGACGTGACTTATGGACACGTGTTTGGACAGGTACACGTATTTCCTTATACATTGCTTTATTAGCAGCATTCATTGATATGGTAATTGGAGTTGCGTATGGTGGGATTTCTGGTTTTTACGGTGGACGTACAGATAACATCATGCAACGTATCATCGAAGTTTTAGTTGGTATTCCAAACCTTGTCATCGTTATTTTGATGATTCTTGTACTTGAACCAGGAATTATTGCCATTACCATTGCCTTAACCATAACCGGTTGGGTCGGGATGGCCAGGGTCGTCCGTGGGCAGGTTCTGAAGCTTAAGAGCCAAGAATATGTCCTTGCCTCCAAAACGCTTGGTTCAACCAATAACCGAATCATTACGAAACACTTACTGCCTAACGTGGTAGGAGTAGTTATTATTAACACGATGTTCACAATTCCAAGTGCTATATTCTTCGAGGCGTTCCTAAGCTTCATCGGATTAGGTCTGAAGCCTCCTATGGCATCACTTGGTACGCTAATAGACGATGGATTTAAATCCTTGCAAATCTTCCCGCATATCATGGTGTTCCCTGCAATTATCATCAGTTTGTTGATGATCGCATTCAACCTTGTTGCGGATGGATTCCGTGATGCATTAGATCCTAAAATGAAAGACTAGTTATAAAGGCAGGTGAATGACAATGGAAAAAATACTTGAAGTGAAAAACTTACATGTTTCTTTTGATACATTCGGAGGAGAAGTTAAGGCCATTCGTGGTGTTGACTTTGATCTAAAAAAAGGTGAAACATTGGCGATTGTAGGAGAATCAGGATCCGGGAAATCCGTTACTACAAAAACCGTAATGCGTTTATTGCCAAAGAATAATTCCAACATTAAAAATGGCGAAATCTTATTTGACGGAAAAGATTTGGCGAAACTCTCTGAAAAAGAAATGCAAGGTATCCGTGGAAAAGACATCGCAATGATTTTCCAGGATCCGATGACTTCCCTTAATCCAACAATGACTGTTGGAAAACAAATTATGGAAGGAATCATCAAACACCAGAAATTGAGTAAAAGTGCAGCTGCGGAAAAAGCAATCGACTTGCTTCGCCTAGTAGGTATTCCAATGCCAGAAGAACGCTTTAAACAATACCCTCACCAATTCTCTGGAGGGATGAGACAAAGGGTTGTTATTGCAATTTCTCTTGCGTGTAACCCTAAAGTCTTAATTGCAGATGAACCTACTACTGCATTGGACGTTACTATTCAAGCACAGATTCTAGATTTGATGAAAGATCTTCAGAAAAAAATTGATACTTCCATCATTTTCATTACACATGATCTTGGTGTGGTGGCAAATGTGGCTGATCGAGTAGCAGTTATGTATGGTGGACAAATCATTGAAACAGGTACTGTGGATGAAATTTTCTATGACCCACGCCACCCATATACGTGGGGATTATTAAGCTCCATGCCTGACCTTGATCTTGGGGATGAGGATGAGTTATATGCAATTCCTGGGTCTCCACCGGATTTATCAGATCCTCCAAAGGGAGATGCATTTGCTCCACGTAATGAATATGCGATGCAAATTGACTTGGAAATGGAGCCGCCAACGTTCCAAATTTCCAAAACGCACTTTGCGAAAACGTGGCTATTACATGAAGATGCTCCGGCAGTGGAACCACCATTGGCTGTTCAGAAGCGTCGTCGTCACATGCCACAAAACTTCGAAAAGCCTGTTTTGGTAAAGGACGGTGGAAACAATGGAAACTAATGAAAAATTAGTAGAAATTCGTAACCTGAAGCAATATTTTAACGAAGGAAAGCCGAATATGGTCAAAGCTGTAGACGGCTTGAATTTCGATATATACCGTGGAGAAACGCTTGGTTTAGTTGGAGAATCTGGTTGTGGAAAATCTACCACCGGACGTACCATCATCCGCCTATATGATGCAACAGACGGCGAGGTACTTTTCGAGGGGGAAAACGTACACGGTAAAAAGTCCAAGAAAGACTTGCTGAAGTTTAACCGTAAAATGCAAATGATCTTCCAAGATCCTTCTGCATCGTTGAACCCTCGTATGACGGTTGCTGATTGTATCGCAGAAGGCATTGACATTCATGGTTTGGCAAAATCAAAAAAAGACCGACTAGCTCGCGTTCATGAACTTTTAGAGACTGTTGGTTTGAATAAAGAGCACGCTAACCGCTACCCACACGAATTCAGTGGTGGACAGCGTCAACGTATTGGTATTGCTCGTGCTCTAGCGGTGGAACCAGATTTCATTATTGCGGATGAGCCAATTTCGGCGCTGGATGTGTCCATACAAGCGCAGGTTGTCAACTTAATGAAAAAGCTACAAAAGGAAAAAGGGCTAACGTATTTGTTCATCGCCCATGACCTTTCCATGGTGAAATATATCTCTGACCGTATCGGAGTAATGTATTTCGGTAAAATTGTAGAGCTTGCAGATAGTGACGCGCTGTACAACAATCCGATCCACCCATATACAAAATCTTTGCTATCCGCAATCCCTCAACCGGACCCAGACTCCGAGCGCAGCCGTAAACGTTTCGCTTACGACCCAGCATCCCATGGCTATGCCAAGGATGAGGAGCTTGAGTTGCGTGAAGTAAGACCAGGGCACTTTGTCTTGTGTTCAGAAGCTGAATTTAAGAACTATCAAGCTGAGTATGCAGGTAAATAAGATTTTTTTATAATTTGTTAGGACCGATTCTCGATTGTGGGGGTCGGTTTTTTTTGTGTGGATGGGTGCGGGTGGTGATAAACGAGAGGGGGGGAATGGTTAAAAGGATGGATCTATGTGGCTGAAGCTCTTCCGCCAAAGCTAAAGCAGTAAGAGAATACACATCTCTCCCCCCGAGAACCTTCCACCAAAGCAAAAACGGTAAGAGAGAACCCGTCTCTCCT
>NZ_LBMD01000008.1 GCF_001293645.1 Bacillus sp. CHD6a | reverse complement strand
TCGCAGCGCCGCTCCCAAACCGGTAGTAGAGAAGTCTTCTCTCCGCCATAAACCACCGAAATCTTAGTAAAACAGTAGTAGAGAAACCCTGTCTCCGCCCAAAATCGCCGCACCGCTCCCAAACCGGTAGTAGAGAAGTCCTCTCTCCGCCCAAAACCCTTCGCTGTTCTAGCAAACGGTAACATAGAAGCACGCAAAAGCCCCAAAGTCCCAAAGCCCCAAAGCCTACCTACTCCACAACCATCCCAGCTTCCTTCAACACCGCATACGCTGCATCCAGTTTCTCCTCGGAATCCGCCTCTATCGTATGCAAGTGTGTTCCATCCGTCAACTGAGATAAATAAGAAGCATTGGTTTGCTTTATTTTTCGTATAAATGCGTCCACTTCCGCGCGACTAGATACCATGACAGAAGCATTTAAATCGCCATAGACAGGGTGTTCGATACGCACGTCTTTGACTGTTACGCCGTGGTCGACGAGGATATATAGTTCTTCTTTTGTCTGGTGAGGTTCGTGGAAGGACACGATAATTCGTTCTTTTTTTACCTGTTCCCCGAAAGGTTTCATGTAGACGTAGCCTTGGCTGGTTGCAAGGATCGGTTCGTTTTTTGCTTTTAAGAGGGAGATGTCCTGAACAATGACTTGTCGGCTTACGTTCGTTCGTCCTGCTAACTCTCCTCCGGTAAGCGGTTTGTCTTCTGTTTGCAGCCAGTGCAAAAGGAGGTTTCGTCGTTCTTCCCCAAGTACTTTCTTATCTTGTGTCATTAGTTTAGCCGCTCCTTTTCATCTGTTCTTCAATAATTTCCTTAAGAGCCTCAACAGAAAGCTCAAGGTCCTTAATCGTGGTTTGTTTTCCAAATGACAGGCGAATGAATTCCCTTGCCTCATCTGGTGATTTCCCGGTTGCAATCATAGTTCTTGAAGGGGATTGGGATCCCATTTGACAGGCGCTCCCTGTGGAGATTGCAATGCCTTTTCGGTTGCATTCAAGCATGACGAGCTGTCCTTCTATACCTGGTATTCTTAAGCCGAGGATATGTGGAAGGCCTTGTGCGCGTTCTCCTTCGACTATAATGGGAAGCCAAGATTGTTGAATCAATCTGAGAAAGTGGATTCGCATCGTTTCATACTTTTCTTTTATATCGTGCATGGATGCCTCCATTATCTGGGCAGCAGTTAGGAAAGAAGCGATACCAGGTACGTCTACTGTACCGGGACGCATTCCTTTTTCATGACTAGCACCTTCGTGAATGGATTTCCAAGATGCTTTTGGATCGATATATAAGGCTCCGACGCCTTTTGGTCCATAGATTTTATGGGATGATATCGAGATGCTTGTAAGTTGTAGCTTTTCCACGTCTATTGGTATTTTACCAAATGTCTGGACACAATCGCTATGAAAGTGAATGTTTTCTTCCTTAAGGAGTGCCCCAATTGCTTCTAGCGGCTGCAAGATTCCCGTTTCGGAATTAGCATGATGAATGGACACGAGGCAAGTATCCTCGCGTAATGCTTCTTTTAATTGAGAAAGAGAAATAATCCCATTAGAGTCCACAGGCAGCCACGTTACGTCATAGCCCTCTTTTTCAAATGTCCTGCAAAGTGAATAAATGGAAGCATGTTCTGTTGCGGTGGTAATAATATGCTTTCCTTTTTGTCCACAGCCTTTTAACAAGGTTCTTATAGCAAGAAGGTTCGCCTCACTGCCACCGCTTGTAAAATAAACACCTTCTTTTTGACCTGAAATTATCCGTGCAAGCTCGCCGCGGCAGGTTTCCAATAAATCCGCTGCGGTGGTTCCTGTGTCATGTAAACTACTGCTGTTTCCGTAATAATTCCGTGCCACATGTTGATAGGCCTCCAAGGCTTCGTTGCTCATTGGGGTAGTAGCGGCGTAATCGAGATAGATCATGTTTGGAAACTCCCTCCCCTTAGATGACTGCTACATTTAGTAATATCTAGCAATCTTTCGGTCTTAGAAAAAATCTCTTGTCATTAGTATAGAAATATGTAAATATAGGTGTCAAGACACTTATATACACAGGAGGTTTTTTTTGTGTCTAGTTTACAGCGAGATGTGATTGTAGTCGGTAGTGGACTATCCGCTTTGTTGACTGCAAATTATTTAAGTGAACATATGAATGTGATTATCTTCACAAAGTCGAGTAAAAATGATAATAATTCTTTTCTTGCACAAGGAGGAGTTGCTTGTGCTATCGAACATACAGATTCTTGGCAATTGCATTACGAAGACACGCTTGCTGCCGGGTGTTACCACAATGAGGAAGATGCAGTGGAATTACTGACAAAGTGTGGGCCGGGTGAGTTAAAAGCATTAATTCAAAATGGGATGCAGTTTGATCGCGACGCTCTTGGTGATTTTTCACTTGGCATGGAAGGCGCTCACTCTAAAAGAAGGATTCTTCATGCCGGAGGAGATCAAACCGGCAAGCAATTGATGGAATGGCTTCAATCCAAGCTGTCTAAAAAAGTATTAATGGTAGAACATGAAACCGTTATCAAATTGCATGTCCAAAATGACCAATGCTGTGGCGTTCAAACTCTCAATTCTATTGGAGAGCGAACAAATTACTTTGCCGAAAAAGTGATTTTGGCAACAGGTGGAGCGGGTTCTCTGTATCCTTATACCTCAAATAATGAGAACATTACCGGCATGGCATTGTCTCTCGCTTATCAGGCAGGAGCGACATTGACCGATTTGGAATTCATGCAGTTTCACCCCACAATGCTGTCTGTGGATGGAAAGGCGGTTGGACTTGTTTCAGAAGCTGTTCGAGGGGAAGGAGCGTTTCTCCAAGATGGAAAGGGTCATCGGTTCATGGAAAACGTTCACCCACTTAAAGACTTGGCACCAAGAGATGTTGTCTCCCGTGCCATTTTTCAAGAGTTGGACAATAGCGAAAAGGTATACTTGAATATCACCGATGTAGAGCAATTCCAGACAAGGTTTCCTGCCATCACTAAGCTATGCACAAAGCATGGTATCGACTTAAAGTCCAATCTTATCCCAGTCGTTCCGGGGGCTCATTTTTATATGGGCGGCATTCATACAACCGTTTATGGAGAAACGACGCTGAAAGGGTTGTATGCTGTTGGAGAAGCTGCCTGTAATGGGGTGCATGGAGCAAATAGGTTGGCGAGTAACTCCTTGCTTGAGACCATCGTTTTTTCCAAAACGCTTGCAGATCACCTTTTAACAGAAAAAGTCATCAACTCTCATTTGCATTGGCACCAAACATCTACTGGCAGAATAGTAAAGGATTTGCTTATTCAGGAGAGGGCAGTGCCACTTCCATCAAAAGAAGAAATTCAACAGATGATGATGAAGCACGCTGGAATTGTCCGACATAGGGAAGGGCTACTGGAGTTAAAGGGGTGGTTGGGACTTTTCCAACCATACTGCAAGGCAATAGATCATCTAACAGATAGTTTAAAAATAGAAGAAATAGAGACCATCCACATGCTTCAGTTGTGCTATCTGGTTACAGAAGCATCCCTGCAACGAGAGGAAAGTCGTGGAGCCCACTTTCGTTCAGATTTTCCAGTAGCTAAAGATTCTTGGAGGCAGGTCCGGATTTTGCATGTTCAACAGGAAGAAAGCGCAATGGGAAAGGAGAACGAGATAGATGAATATAATCATGTTGCAAGAGATGCTGCGTCATTTTTATAAAGAGGATATAGGGGAAAAAGATTTAACTTCTGAGGCACTTTTCGCTGAAAATGAAATAGGTTCAGGAACGTTTATTGCAAAAGAAAACGGTATTTTCGTAGGAGAACAGATTGTTATGGAAGCTATGCGCTTACTTGACCCAGCAGTCCAGGTAACTCTTTTCAAACAAGATGGAGACAAACTGGAAAAAGGGGAAGTGATTGCAAAAGCGGAAGGGAAAATGAGGGCTTTACTTGGTGCAGAAAGAGTGACGTTGAATTTGATGCAGCGAATGAGTGGAATAGCGACACTGACTGCAACTGCCGTTTCAGAACTTGATAGCAACCATACAAAAGTTTGTGATACTAGAAAAACGACTCCGGGCTTAAGGATGTTGGAAAAATACGCTGTTACTTGCGGTGGTGGTTATAACCACCGTTTTGGATTGTATGATGGTGTAATGATTAAGGATAATCATATCGAGTTTGCCGGAAGCATTACAAACGCGGTTAAACGAGTGCGCGAAAAAGTCGGTCATATGGTCAAAATTGAGGTGGAAACAGAATCGCTGGCACAGGTTCAAGAAGCTGTGGAGGCTGGTGCAGATGTCATAATGTTTGATAACCGCACACCGGAAGAGATAAAAGATTATATTGAGCATGTACCAAAGCATATAACAACAGAGGCATCAGGCGGTATTAATCTAACCAACCTCGCATCTTACCGGGACATTGGTGTGGATTATATCTCTTTAGGACTGCTGACCCATTCAGCAAAATCATTAGATATTAGTTTCAATGTTGGGGCGAAAGGAGTTTACTAAAATGAACATATTAGATTTAGTGAAAAAAGATAACGGGCTCTTGCCTGCCAAATATCGTGATATGACAACAGATGAAATGAGAACAAGAGTTATGGAAATAAAGGAGAAGCTTGGATCGGATCTTTTTATTCCTGGACACCACTATCAAAAAGATGAAGTCGTTGAATTTGCTGATGCGACAGGAGATTCCTTGCAACTTGCACAAGCTGCGGCGGATACAACTGCCTCTTATATCGTTTTTTGCGGGGTGCATTTCATGGCAGAGACTGCAGACATTTTGACAAATGAAAATCAAGTGGTGGTATTGCCTGATATGAGGGCAGGCTGTTCGATGGCCGATATGGCTGATATTCATCAAACGGAGCGGGCGTGGGAAAAGCTTGAAAAGGTTTTTGGCGACACAATGCTGCCATTGACGTATGTGAACTCCACTGCAGCCATTAAAGCCTTTTGCGGAAAAAGGGGCGGGGCTACTGTTACTTCCTCCAATGCGCACAAAATGGTGAGATGGGCATTCACACAAAAAGAAAGAATCTTATTCTTGCCAGATCAGCATCTTGGTAGAAATACTGCTTATGATTTAGGGATTCCTCTAGAGGAAATGGCAGTTTGGAATCCGATAACAGATGAACTGGAATACGACGGTGACCCATCTAATGTAAAAGTAATTCTTTGGAAAGGGCATTGTTCGGTTCATGAAAAATTCACTCTTGGCAATATCGAACAGTTGAGAAGAGATAAACCGGAGATGAAGATTCTCGTACATCCAGAATGTACGTGGGAAGTGGTCCAAAAAAGTGATCTCGCAGGAAGTACGAAATATATCATTGAAACAATAGAAAAAGCGGAAGCGGGCACTCAATGGGCAATCGGGACAGAAATGAACTTGGTAAACAGAATCATCCAACAGCACCCAGACAAGGAAATTGTTTCGCTTAATCCAAACATGTGTCCATGTCTCACCATGAATCGCATCGACCTTCCCCACCTACTATGGGCACTGGAATCCATCGAAAGCGGACAAATCATCAACAGAATCCAAGTTGAACATGATGTAGCACAACAATCCATCTCAGCACTAAACAAAATGCTCGAACACGCCTAAAAAAGCACTGTTAGGGTTGAATTTTAAAAGAATGCAGTTTCTAGCTGTTGATTGAAGCAAATGGCGAAGACTCCTGAGGGAGATAGCGCTAGGTGGAGACCCCGCAGGCTTGCCGAGGAGGCTCCAGCGGCGCACCTAGGAAAGCGAAGCCATTTGCGGAAATCATCAGCGGTGTTTAAGCGAATAATAAAAATGGGCACCGTCGGAAAAATATATTTTTCCCTGCGGTGTCCATGTTTTTTATCATAAACTCCCCTTTTGACGCATAAGTTGATGTGAAGAATAGTGGCAAAATGCCTACTCAACTCATAGACTGTAAAGACTTTGCTAAGGAGGGAAAATCCTTGAAAATCCATATTGTCCAAAAAGGGGATACATTGTGGAAGATTGCCCAGAAATACAATGTGAACTTCGAAGAACTAAAGAAATCGAATTCACAACTAAGCAATCCTGACATGATTATGCCTGGAATGAAAATAAAAGTGCCGATGGCAGGGGTACCTGTTAAGAAAGAAAGCCAAGTGATGGGTGTAAAGAAAGAAGCACCAAAGCAAGTAATGGGGGTACAGGCGCCTAAAGCGCAACATCCTTATAAGGAGATGCCGAAGAAGCCTGCAGTAAAAGAGCAACCTGTAAAAGAAGCGCAGAAAACTCCATACACTCCGAAAATGCCGCAATTGAAGCCGTATTTTCCTGAAGTGGATGTAAATAATTATTTGACTGTTAATGTTCCGCACAAGCAGCCTAATGAAAAAATGCCTAAGATGCCGAACATTAAAATGCCAAACGCTAAAATGCCGAACATAAAGATGCCAAATGTAAACATGCCAAATGCGAACATGCCTGTAAACATACCAAAGCCTAAAGAAGAGAGTCCGGAAAGTCCTGAACAGGTCATGGGAGTGCAACAACCAGCTATGGATGAATGCTATCCTGTATCACCTGTATTACCAGGAAGCGGGTTATGCCCACCATGTCCGCCATACTATCATCACCATCACGGATGGGGACCAGGATGGGGTGGCGCAGGAATGGGAATGCCAGGGATGATGCCTGGAATGCAAGGAATGGGAATGCCAGGGATGATGCCTGGAATGCAAGGAATGGGAATGCCGGGGATGATGCCTGGAATGCAAGGAATGGGAATGCCGGGGATGATGCCTGGAATGCAAGGAATGGGAATGCCAGGAATGATGCCTGGAATGCAAGGAATGGATGGATCCCAAGTCATGGGAGTGCAACAAGGAGAAGAATCTCCAGATGTTGATTACGGGCAAATGCAACAGCAAATGATGCAACAAATGCAACATATGCAACAAATGGGCCAAATGCCGAACATGAGCAATGAAGAGATGGAAAGTGCCGTAATGGGTGTTCAAGATCAAATGGCTCAAAATGGTATGCAAGGAATGGGAATGCCACAGATGATGCCTGGAATGATGCCAGGGATGGGAATGCCACAAATGATGCCACAAGGAATGCCGATGGGACCAATGGGAGGGTATCCATGCTATCCGATGGGGCCAGTATCTCCAGGTTCAGGATTTGGACCAATGGACGGTGATCAGCAACAAGTCGCAGGAGCAAGCTCCGGTGGAGATTGTGGCTGTGAAGCACCTCAAGGTTATCGAAATGTTCCTTATGGTTATGCTCCTTATGGCTATCCTGTTGCTCCAGGCTATTATAATCCTCAAGGTTATGGGTATGGAATGTCAAATGAAGAGCGAAATGAAGGATCGGATTTTGAAGGTCCAGAAATTGATGATGAAAACTGATCAACCGATCTTTAGGGAC
Source organism: Bacillus sp. CHD6a (assembly GCF_001293645.1). Taxonomy (GTDB): domain Bacteria; phylum Bacillota; class Bacilli; order Bacillales; family Bacillaceae_I; genus Sutcliffiella_A. Next base: position 115,708 of record NZ_LBMD01000008.1, on the reverse strand, counting down.
GATTTCAATCGAAATCGTCTTTTCTTTCGTCTCTGCCGGGAAACAAAGCTTGCGATACATTCCTACAGCAAAATAAAGAATAATCTTTATAAAATACAGTCAGAGGATGGTTTATATATTTTAAAGGGCTATTCAGAACCTGGCAATCTGGAAACCATCATAGAGGTTAGCCAACTTCTACATAAGAACGGTTTTCTTAAGGGGCTTATGTACGAAAAATTTAATGATGGTTCATTCCTCCTTGTAGAAAAAGAGTTAGTATGGGTGTTGTTAAAGTATATTGTACCTAAGCGAAAGTTTAGCTTCTCCAAGACAGAGGATAGAGAAGATGGACTGAATACCCTGCAAAATTTCCATCAACACAGTAAAGCACTCCTACCCATTCTGCCATCTGGTTTACCCCAGGAAAGCACGGTTGTCAAATGGCAAAACCGACTTAAAATTTTTGAAAGTCATGTACCCTTTTTATCAAAGTGGTTTAACCCTCAAGTAATCAGTGAAATTGTATACTATAGTCACTTGGCACTGGATGGGCTGATGAAAGATTATGTGGAAACAGAGAAAGTGATTCTTCACGGTGATGTGGCGAGTCATAATTTTATTAGAGCTGCAGATAATAAGGTGTATTTAATTGATTATGATTTGCTTTCAATTGGAAATGAGGAGTGGGATTATGTCCAATATGCAAGCAGGATACTTCCTTTTATCAAATGGAATAGCAGTTTATTTCAGACCCATTCCTTTTTGATTGAATCGGGCAAAGGACAGCCTTGGTTTAGGACGGCGTTATCTTTTCCTATGGACATTTTACGAGAAGGGAACCAGTTTTCACATACAAGCGGCGATAAAAAGATGCCTAGCAGCTTTGCCAACCTTTCCTACTTTGTTTCTACTTGGGAATTGCGCAAACAATTTTTGACGTATTACAACAATCTGATACAATAATTTATATAGCTAATTGGAGGGAAGAATACGTAATGGAAGAAAAAATTTCCAAGTTGGTACAATGGATTCAAGAAAAAGTAAAAGATGCAGGACTGAATGGAGCAATTGTGGGAGTAAGTGGTGGAATCGATTCCGCTGTTGTCGCTCATCTAATCAAAAGAGCATTCCCTGAAGATTCTCTAGGTGTCATTATGCCTTGTAAAAGTGACCCGAAAGATCAAGAATATGCGCTAGAAGTGATTGAGAGCTGTGGGATTTCCCATACTACCATCGACCTTTCTGAGACACACACGGTTCTTTTTTCTGCAATGGAAAAACAGCTAAAGGAAAAAGGCGAATGGAATGAGGAAACTTCTAGACTTGGTGATGCAAATACACGTGCACGTCTTCGTATGACGACCCTTTATGCAGTCGCCAACAATTATGGTTATTTGGTAGTGGGTACTGATAATGCGGCAGAATGGCATACTGGTTATTTTACTAAATTCGGAGACGGTGGAGTAGACCTAGTTCCACTTGTGAATTTAACCAAAGGTGAAGTTCGTGAAATGGCGAAAGTTCTTGGAGTACCGGAAAGCATCATCAGTAAGCCGCCAAGTGCAGGTTTATGGGAAGGCCAGACGGATGAAAATGAGATGGGTACAACTTACAACATGATCGACAGCTATCTTAAGGGCGAGGAAATTCCTGAAAAAGATAAGCAGATCATTGATAGAATGCATAAACGTACAGAGCATAAACGTCAATTGGCATACGGACCTCCAAAATTTTAAAAGCTTGGAGAGAACTAACAAAATAAAACACCCCTTAACTTGTCACCCTAATGGAGAGTACATCTTTGTACTCAACTGACTCGTTAGGGGGTTTTTACATTGAGGAAGTCACTATTCACTGTAACCTCTGCGGCACTTTTAGTTGGCGGTCTGTCGGGATGCGGTCAAAAGGAAAGTGCAACAGACAATAGGTACTATGAGGAAACAAGACCTATTGGGTATTATACAAGCGAACACAATCCTTATGTAAACAATGACCGTACACGTCGCGAACCGGAAGAAAGGGGAAATGCCCGTCTTCTGGAGGATAATGATGGTCCTTTAAATGAAATTCTGGACCGTTCTGTGATCTACGACGAAAAAAGAGTAAGACGTAACAAAGAAAATGGAGTCAGAAATGCAACAAACCGTAACTATGGTGGCGGGGATTTAAATATTGGATATGATACGCCACATTATAGTCGGACAGATCAAAACTATCACGGACATCTTAACGGGATTGAGAATGTTGGGAACCCATCGTATTACAACAATTATGATGGCAACCTTGCTAACTCAATCGTTAAACGTGCTTCTAAGGTGGATGGAGTCGATGATGCCCGTGTTTTAATCAATGGGGATGAAGTGCTTGTTGCGGTAAATCCGGAAAATGGAGCAGATGATACCCGTCAGCTAAAACGTGAAGTGCGTCAAGCAGTTAAACCGCTTTTGAAAAATAAAGATGTACGCGTTGCCGTTGATGCAAGTGTGTACAGTACAGTCAGAAGTGTGGACAATGATTTGCGTAATGGAGAATGGCATTTGCAAGATTTGGACCAAACAATGCGTGGTATTTATCGCACCATGACAAGATAACTTTTTAGGAACAGCCCCTCTAAGGATAGGGGCTGTTTTTTTAAGTAGAAATTTTCCCCTTCTCATGGTTAATATTCCTAAATATGGTCAAACTAAAAAAGATAAGACCAATAAATTGTTGGGATAGAAATTAAACTAATGAGAATGTGAGGGGGCAATGTAACAATGAAACCCATCATACTTAAAAAGTGGATCCTACTGGTAGTTGTCTTCGTTGCCGCATCTGGATTGCTTTATACGTTTGCCACTTATGAAGGTGCAGCAGATGAGAATGAATATGTGGATGAAGAAGTACTTGAGGATGCGTTTGAAGTAAACGGTCCATTGACATTGAAGGTCGTGTTGGAACGAATCTATCTCGATGGCGAGGTCAGTGAGGAAATTTTGGATGAGACCGTTTGGGCAATGGAAGACTTTTGGGCTCAATACGAGGATTGGCAGGTTATCGACCTCGATGGAGAACAAGTTGTGTTTCAACAATACATTGATGACATATCACCTTTATTGAAATCCAATGGATACTTTGGAATCTCCAATGAAGGAATTCTAACCATATATGAAGGAAAGCCAACAGAGGCATCCAAGATTATCCAATCTTTTTTCCAAATTGATGTAGGAAAATTGGAAAGCCACCAGCACGAGCAATTAAAAGGTGGAATAAAAGTGGGAACCAAAGATGATTATGTTCAGGTATTGGAGACCTTCAAGCCTTATACGACCAAAAAACAATAAACAGGCCGGCATCTTGCTGGTCTGTTTTTCGCATTGGTCTATTCCGAGGTTAATTTACCTTAACAATTGTACTAAAATATGCTATCTTTTTCTTTTGAGCCGATAGTTTCTTCTATTCATGGTAAAATGGAGAGTAGAAGCTGAACGAAAAAGGAGAGTATTTTTACGTTGATCGATTTTATTAGAGGTTTTGTCGAATACGTGTCACCGGAATATGTTGTGGTGGAAGTGATGGGAGTAGGATATCAAGTGAATGCACCAAATCCATTCATCTATCAAGTCGACCGCGACAAAGAAGTGACCATTTATACATATCAACATGTCAGGGAAGATATATTGGCCCTATATGGTTTTAAAACGAGAGAAGATAAAAATCTGTTTATGAAGCTTTTAAACGTTACAGGCATCGGTCCTAAAGGGGCACTTGCCATTTTAGCATCAGGTCAGCCGGCACAGGTGGTACATGCCATAGAAAATGAAGATGAAAAATTCCTCGTCAAATTCCCAGGTGTGGGAAAGAAAACAGCAAGGCAAATTATATTAGATTTAAAAGGCAAGCTCAACGACCTTGTACCAAGTGCTTTTCCAGATCTTTTTCAGCCTGATGTAGAAGTAAATGTCACGTCAACTTCCAGCTCTGCGTTGGATGAAGCATTAGAGGCATTGAAAGTATTAGGATATGGTGACCGGGAAATCAAGAAAATTGTCCCTGCATTAAAAAAAGAAGATCTATCTACAGATCAATACGTTAAAAGAGCATTACAGCTCTTGTTGAAATAATGGGACTTAACAGCTGACTTAGGAAAGGGGGAACCACTTGATGGATGATCGCATGGTTTCACAGGATGCAACCTTGGAGGAGCATTCTTTAGAATATAGTTTAAGGCCACAAACCCTGCAGCAATATATTGGACAAGATAAAGTGAAGGAAAACCTGGAAGTGTTTATACAGGCGGCAAAAATGCGCCAGGAAACCTTGGATCATGTCTTACTTTACGGACCTCCTGGACTTGGGAAAACGACACTTGCAGCCATCATAGCAAATGAGATGGGGGTGCAACTTCGTACTACAGCAGGACCTGCTATTGAGCGTCCAGGAGACCTTGCAGCCATTTTGTCTGCGTTAGAACCTGGGGACGTCCTTTTTATTGATGAAATTCACCGGCTTCATCGTTCTATTGAAGAAGTTCTTTATCCTGCGATGGAGGATTATTGCTTGGATATCGTGATAGGGAAGGGACCAACCTCAAAGTCTGTCCGTCTTGATCTTCCTCCTTTCACGCTTGTTGGGGCTACTACAAGAGTAGGATTACTAACAGCGCCTCTTAGAGACCGTTTTGGGGTACTGAGCCGGTTGGAGTATTATAACGAAGAACAGTTAACGGAAATCTGTCTGCGCACTGCTCAAATACTTGAGATTGGATTAGAGCAGGACGCAGCAACCGAGATAAGCAGAAGAGCAAGGGGGACCCCGCGTATTGCTAATCGGTTACTCAGAAGGGTGAGGGATTTTGCCCAAGTATTAGGAAAAGATACCATTAGTGCTTCTTTAGCAAAAGAAGCGTTAGATCGCTTACAGGTAGATAAACTTGGATTAGATCATATCGACCATAAGCTACTAATGGGCATCATTGAAAAGTTCCGAGGTGGGCCTGTAGGAGTGGATACAATTGCCGCAACCATCGGAGAAGAATCCCATACCATAGAAGATGTATATGAGCCATACCTCTTGCAAATTGGCTTTCTCCAACGCACTCCACGTGGCCGGGTCGTGACAGACTTAGTGTACCGTCACTTCCATATGGAGGTGCCAAAAGAATAATGGAACTGCCTAAAATGTTGATGGTAATTGGAGCAGTACTTTTAATTATAGGATTTCTTTGGCAAGTCGTTGGAAAAATCCCAGGAGACATCGTCGTGAAAAAAGGCAATGTAACTTTCTTCTTCCCAATCGTAACTTCCATCATCATCAGCATCGTACTCAGTCTTATATTTTACTTTATTGGACGGTTTAGATAATAATATTCTACCTGTAGACTGAAGAGCAAGGTGTGAGACTCCAGCGGGGGCGTAACGGTAGGTTGAGACCACGCAGGCGAAGGAAGCCACTGAAAAACTGAATATTCATGTACTAAGTGATTTCTAGCTGTGGATTGGAGCAAAAGGCGGAGACTCCTGAGGGAGATAGCGGTAGCTTGAGACCCCGCAACGCAGTGAGGAGGCTCAAGCACCGCCCCTAGGAAAGCGAAGCCATTTGCGGAAATCCACAGCGGTGTCTGAACAACACCTTAATTTTAGATACTTTTTCAGTGGTTTCCAACTCAGCGAGGATGCTCAAGCACCGCCCCTAGGAAAGCGAAGCCATTTGCGGAAATCCACAGCGGTGTCTGTACAACACTTTATTTCGGGAAATTTTTCAGTGGCTTCCATCTAGGCGAGGATGCTCAAGCACCGCCCTCTGGACACGCCAACACCTGGAACGGAAGGATACAAAGTTAAAGTAGACTCTATGATATAAGAAAGCAAACAAGAAAAGGTGACACTATGAAGATAGATTTATTTGATTTCCATTTACCAGAAGAACTGATCGCACAAACGCCACTAGAACAAAGAGAAGCATCACGCCTAATGGTTCTAAACAAACAAACCGGGGAGCTAACACACGAACCCACATTCCGCTCCATCTTGGACTACGTAAAGGAAGGCGATTGCCTTGTTCTAAATGATACAAGAGTATTGCCTGCACGTCTTTTTGGCGTGAAAAGTGAGACAGGAGCAAAAATTGAAGTACTTCTATTGAAACAAATAGAAGGTGACACATGGGAAACCCTCATCAAGCCTGCTAAACGTGTAAAAGAAGGAACGGTGGTATCCTTCGGTGATGGTCGTTTAACTGCCATTTGCACCGGCGAAAGCGAGCATGGCGGTAGAAAACTTGATTTCCGATATGAAGGCATCTTTTACGAAGTATTAGATAGCTTAGGAGAAATGCCGCTACCTCCATATATCAAAGAACAACTAGAAGACCGTGACCGTTATCAGACTGTCTTTGCAAGGGAAACTGGTTCAGCTGCAGCTCCGACAGCAGGTCTCCATTTTACAGAAGAACTGCTAGATGCATTGAAGGTTAAAGGAGTACACACTGCTTTCATTACCCTTCATGTAGGTCTTGGAACATTCCGACCAGTTAGTGTGGATTCGGTAGAAGAGCATGATATGCATGCAGAGTTCTATCAGATGTCAGAAGGCACTGCAAGACTTTTAAACGAGGTTCGCAGCAATGGTGGAAGAATCATCACTGTCGGCACCACATCGACACGAACACTCGAAACGATTGCAAGAGATCATGGAGAGTTTAAAGAGGCGAACGGATGGACAAACATATTCATATACCCGGGTTATAATTTTGCGGCCATTGACGGCATGATAACAAATTTCCACCTTCCAAAATCCACTTTAATCATGCTCGTAAGCGCACTTGCGGGCCGTGAGCACGTTATGCATGCATATGAGGAAGCCGTTAAACAAAGATATCGCTTCTTCAGCTTTGGCGATGCAATGCTGATTTTATAATGGAACTCTCTTGAAAAGGAGCAGAAGAATGAACATATTTATCCTTGATCCACAAGAGATTTCAGAAGATTTTCTATCAGGCTTTAAACGGTATCAGCAAACGAAGGATGTTTATGTGTTGGATAACAATCAACTTTTGAAAAAAGAGGATGCTTTTGTAGATGATTGGAACGAGCAACAGAAACAGAACATCACATCGCATCTCAAAAAAACAGCCGAAAAAGGTGGAGCAGTAATCTGTGTGAAAGAAGACGGGAAGCTACTAGGGTTTTCTGTCATTGAACCAGACCAATTTGGGAAGGAATCAACCTATCTCGAACTATCGTTTATCCATGTTTCAGCAGCCTATAGAGGGCAAAAGATAGGAGAAAAGCTTTTCCGAAAAACAATGGAAAAAGCGAGAGAGATGGGGGCGAACAAACTTTATATTGGTGCTCATCCTGCAGTTGAAACGCAGCATTTTTACAAAAAAATGGGCTGTTTGCCTGCTCAAGAAATTCATCTGCCTATTTTTAATCGAGAGCCGAGGGATCTGCAACTGGAAGTAACGCTTTAGTTTCACCAACCTATGACATCTAAAGCTTACATATTGCCCGCGAGAAGCGAACAACCAAAACAATGAGCTATATAGAAATTCTAAGGAGAATACAATGACAGCAATCAGATATGAACTAATCAAAACATGTAAACAGACAGGCGCACGCCTTGGTATTGTCCACACACCACACGGAAGCTTTGAAACACCAGTGTTTATGCCAGTAGGAACCCTTGCGACAGTAAAAACAATGTCTCCAGAAGACGTCAAAGCAATGGGTGCCGGAATCATCCTGAGCAACACCTATCATCTATGGCTGCGTCCAGGTAATGAAATTGTGAAAGAAGCGGGTGGGCTCCATAAATTCATGAACTGGGATCGCGCGATTCTCACTGACTCCGGCGGCTTCCAGGTTTTCAGTCTGAGCGACCTGCGTAAAATTGAAGAAGAAGGAGTACACTTCCGCAACCATATGAACGGAGACAAGCTTTTCCTATCACCGGAAAAAGCGATGCACATCCAAAACGACCTTGGATCAGATATCATGATGGCATTTGACGAGTGTCCGCCATATCCTGCCACACATGAATACATGAAAAAATCAGTAGAACGTACTTCTCGCTGGGCGGAACGCTGCTTAGAAGCACATCAGCGTCCACAAGACCAAGGCCTTTTCGGTATTGTTCAAGGTGGGGAATATGAAGATCTGCGTAAGTTAAGTGCACAAGACCTCGTATCCATGGACTTCCCTGGATATGCAGTTGGGGGCTTATCTGTAGGAGAGCCGAAAGATGTCATGAACCGCACGCTAGAATTTACGACCCCTTGGTTGCCGACAGACAAACCGCGTTACCTCATGGGTGTTGGATCTCCTGATTCCCTAATTGATGGAGCGATTCGCGGCATTGATATGTTTGACTGCGTATTGCCGACTAGAATTGCCCGAAATGGGACATTAATGACAAGTGAAGGCCGATTGGTTGTAAAAAATGCGAAGTTTGCACGTGACTTTGGACCACTTGATCCTGAGTGCGATTGCTACACTTGCACAAATTATTCCAGAGCTTACATCCGTCACCTAATCAAATGTGACGAAACTTTGGGAATTAGGCTTACAACTTACCATAACCTTTATTTTCTGGTAAAATTAATGGAGAATGTCAGACAAGCGATCCGCGAAGATCGTCTGGGGGACTTCAAAGAAGAGTTTTTTGAGAAATATGGATTCAATAAACCGAATGCTAAGAACTTCTAAAATCTCTTCCCATACATGACTGATGAGAAAGGAGGCGTTACAACATGGAAGGAATGGCTGGTGCTATTTTACCTTTAGTATTAATGTTTGCTATTTTTTACTTCTTGTTAATTCGCCCACAACAAAAGCGTCAAAAGCAAGTTCGTGAAATGCAGACTAGCCTGCAAAAAGGGGACAAAGTTGTTACAATCGGTGGATTACACGGTATCGTGGATGCATTGGATGAGGACAAGATTGTTATCAAAGCAGGTGACGGATCTCGTCTTACATACGACCGTCAAGCGGTTAGAGATGTAGTTCAAGACTAATGAATAAAGAGCATGTGCCCGATTGGGTTCATGCTCTTTTTTTAAGAATAAGAAAGTGAAAAATTCAGTTGATTTCCGTTCCAGGCGCTTCGATTGCCTAGGGCGGTCCGTGAGCCTCCTCACTACGTTGGAGGTCATTTAAAAAATGATAACGTAAAGTTTTTTTTACTATTTCTAGTAGTGGATTGGAGCAAAGGGCGAAGACTCCTGAGGGAAATAGCGGTAGCTTGAGACCCCTCAAGCGTTGCGAGCAGGCTCAAGCACCTTCCCTAGGAAAGCGAAGCCATTTGCGGAAATCAACAGCGGTGCTTAATAAAATTTAAAAATCAAGGTCTTTTTCAGTGGCCATAGCGTTTGAGAGTAGGCTCAAGCACCGCCCCTAGGAAAGCGAAGCCATTTGAGAAAATCACCAGCGGTGTTTAAGAAAAAATGAAGTCATAAACTTTTTCCGTAGCCTTCTCCGTTGAGGGACTCACATTTCTAACGTTTGGTTCCAGTAATCAACAGCGGAGAATAACCAAGCAACTAAAAAAAGACCGGGCGGTTTTAACCCGGTTTTACTTGCTAGGCCTTTGATGTATATCCACCGCTGATATTCACTCCGATAATACCCCCAAGAGCGGCAATCCCGATAAACCCAAGATGAAACAACATTTGCTGCATGGTAAACAAGGAATCATTCCCTAAATACTGAAAAAGAAAAATGACAAGCGTGTAAGCTCCTCCTGTTGCTCCGCCAAGCAGCCATCCTTTTTCTTTTCCTCTCCCTCCGGAAATAAACCCACCAATAAACAGTGTAATAAATGATAAGGTCAAAATGATCCATGCCACGCTAGTTTCTTGAAGCGAGGTGAACCGCAAAAGTAAAGAAAATATAAAACTGATGACAATTGCCAACATAAAAACGGTAATCAAGCCATACATGATAGCTAAACTAAGTCGTTTTGATTCCATGCGTACTCTTCCCCTTTCATAGTACATGCTAAGTAATACAAGCATATTCACCAAAGAGTCATTATAGAATATAAATATTTTTTGCGTGGAAACTAAAGAGACTATTGTCTAATTTCAAGGGGAGTGGATGTGATGGAAGAATACATATTGATCATTGCAAGAACCATTTTTCTATATTTCCTTATCCTTTTCATTTTCCGTGTGATGGGAAAGAGAGAAATAGGAGAATTGAGTGTCTTGGACTTGGTCGTGTTTATCATGATTGCGGAAATGGCTGTCATGGCAATTGAAAATCCGAAAGACCCACTAATCCATTCGTTGCTTCCCATGTTTTTATTAATGGGTATACAGATTATGCTCGCCTTTGTATCGCTGAAAAGCGAACGAGTCCGAGATCTGATTGATGGGAAACCCAGTGTCATTATCAATAACGGCAAGATTGATGAAGAAGCCATGAGGAAACAAAGATATAACTTTGATGACCTCCTGGTCCAGCTAAGAGAGAAGAATGTGAAAAACGTGGCTGATGTTGAGTTTGCCATTCTTGAACATTCGGGGAAACTATCAGTATTTGAAAAAAAGAAGGAAGAGGGGGCCTTGGCAGGAGAAGAAGACTCCATGAATCTGCCGCTAATTATGGATGGAGTCATCCAGGAAGAACATATACAAAATATAGGCAAAACGAATCTTTGGCTTAGACAACAACTCAGAGCGCTTGGATACAAAGATATTCAAAAAATTTCCTACTGTAGCTATGATAATGGAGTGTTTTTTATTGATTTGATTGATGAATAAGCAATGGGGGTGTCCAGAAATAAGATCCAGACACCCCCAAGTCGTATACCGGTTACCTCGCCAGCCACTTTTTTAACAATGGCAGCCTTGCAAGTTCTTCTCTTTTTACTAATCCAAAAGCCAATAAAAGAACCAAATACAAAAGACATGTCAGTAGTATCATCAAACCACTCCGTTGTCCCACGCCAAGGCCAAGCATGAAATGGTCGACCATCCACAATCCTGCGATTACGCATATTCCCATGGTAATGAAGCTTTTTACATAATCACGGATATAAAGGGAGTAGTTAAGAGCCTTCATGATGGTTGCCATATGCAATAAGGTGACAAGCATCATTCCAATAACAATTCCAAGTGCCGCTCCCATTATCCCAAAAACAGGCTTACTGGCCAAAACAAAGATAACAGCTGTTTTCACCGCGGCACCAATGAAACTGTTGATCATGGCTGCTTTTGCGAGATCTAATGCCTGTAATGTCGCCTGCAGAGGTCCTTGGAAATAGTAGAATAAAAAGAATGGGGCCATCACTTTTATATAAATAGCGGCTTTGCTGCTGCCATACATCAATAACATGATAGGCTCTGCATAAACGAAGAGAAGGACCACTGCTAGTCCACCTGTTACAAAGGAAAGCCTCAATGCTTGTTGCAGACGATGCTCAATTAGGATGCTGTTTTTTTTAGCTGCGGCTTCACTAATGGCAGGAACGAGCGCCGTGGATAAGGAATAAGTAATAAAGGACGGTAACATCATCAACGGAAGGGCAAATCCGACTAGTTCCCCGTACTGTTTGGTAGCCATAGATGTAGCCACACCGGCAATAGCCAAGCTTTGTGCAACGACTATTGGTTCAAAAAACCAAGCAACAGATCCAATCATTCGGCTTCCTGTAGTAGGCAGGGCTATACGCATTAAATCACGGAATGTTTCTTTTCCTTCACCAACATAGTTAAAAAACTTTCGACGCAAACGGAAGGACTTTTTATTTTTGAAAACAAAAAGCATATAAAGCAAGGACATCAGTTCCCCTACAACTGCGGAAAGCATGGCTCCAGCTGCTGCATATTCAATCCCGTATGGAAGTAATGCTTTTGTACAAGCGGCAACTAATGAAATCCGCACCACCTGTTCAATGACTTGTGAAATGGCGGACGGTTTCATATTCTGCCTACCCTGGAAATAGCCCCGAAGAACAGATGAGATGGCAATAATCGGAACAACTGGTGCGATAGCCATCAATGGATAATAGGTTCTTGGGTCTGTAAATAAATGATTGGATAAGTAAGGAGCGAGGAGAATCATGGCGGGAGTGAACACAATGCTGAGCGCTCCTGTCGTGGCAAGGGATACGACTAGAATCTTTTTAATTTTCCGGTGATTCCCTTGGGCCTCGGCCTCTGCGACCAATTTAGAAATGGCAACAGGCAAGCCAAGTTGGGTAATGGTTATGGTAAGTACAAGTGTAGGAACCGCCATCATATACAGTCCTACGCCTTCTTCTCCGATAAACCTTGCTACCACGATCCGGTTGACAAAACCTAAAACCCTTGTGATCAATCCGGCAATTATTAAAATCAAGGTCCCTCTTAAAAATGTTTGCTTTGTCATCCCATTCCCTGCCTTCTCAATTACAGACTTATCATATACAATTATCTATATGCACAAGAGTAGGCCAAGCATGACAAGTATTATCAAGATGATAATGAGAACACAAGAAGGTTTTTAGAAATAAGCATTACAATGAAAGAGTGAATGGAATGGGGGTTCAATGAACAATGAAAAAGGAAACAACTGAACATGCTTATGACCTTTTCCGGTACGATCTCGGGCCAATACTGCAAAGCAAGCTCGAGGAATTTCAGCTTTTCGGCTATGACACCGTTTCAGAAAATGAATTGTGGGAATGCTTGACAAAAAAGAAGTGGAAGCGCCCCGAAACCAAAAAACTGTTTGAATTAGTCAATGATGTGTACAGCTTATCGGTCACCGACTACATGAGCTACATTACCATTGAAGCGTACAAAGCTCCAAACTATTTTACAACGGAAAAAGATTAAATTTTCAGCAAAAATTGACAGGCATTAATGGATGAATCATAATGGTACATGATGGCATTCAAACGGCTTTTATTAAACATTTTACATAATTATTCTTGAAACTTGAATGAAGCCCTAGTGTCCATACTACGGAAGTTATTTCATCGATTGTAAGTGCAGAAGGAGGATTTTTCACGCATGGTCAAAAGAGGACGGATCGTAGCATTCTTTTTACTTCTTATTTTAATTGGAAGTACTATTGGAGTGTTTACGAACCCAATTACAAAAGATATTAAACTTGGTCTTGATCTCCAAGGGGGCTTTGAGGTCCTTTATAAAGTAAAACCTATCAATGAAAATAGTGAAGTGGACCGTGAGTTACTAGTAAGTACGGTCAGTGCATTGAATAAACGGGTCAACGTTTTGGGTGTTAGTGAACCAAACATCCAAATTGAGGGCGATGACCGTATCCGTGTCCAGCTTGCCGGAGTGGAAGACCAATCCAAGGCGAGAGAACTTTTATCCACCGAAGCAAAGTTAACCTTCCGTGATGTAAATGACAAGCTACTCATGGATGGTTCAGCCTTGGCAGAGGGAGGGGCAAGCCAGTCATTTGACCAAAATAATGCTCCTAGTGTTGCACTGACACTTCGTTCTGCTTCACAATTTGCAGACGTTACCCGTCAGGTAAAAGATATGGGAATCGGACAAAATCTGATGGTTATCTGGTTGGATTTTGAAGAAGGTGTGGACTCCTATGAAGCGGAAGCAGGAAAAGAAGATCCTAAATATCTTTCTGCTGCCGGTGTAGATCGTGTATTTAATGACACGAACGTACAAATTACGGGGAACTTCACCATTGAATCTGCTAAGGAGTTAGCAGAACTTCTTAATGCAGGTTCTTTACCTGTGGAGCTGGAAGAGATCTATTCCACGTCGGTTGGAGCTAAATTTGGTGAAACAGCACTTCAAAAAACAGTGTTAGCAGGGATTATTGGGATTAGTGCAATCCTGATTTTCATGCTTGTATATTACCGTTTGCCAGGGTTGGTAGCGGTTGTAACTTTGAGTACGTATGTATTCTTAATTCTCCTTGTATTCGAATTGATGAACGGGGTTCTAACCTTACCGGGTATCGCAGCGTTGATCCTTGGGGTTGGTATGGCGGTGGATGCCAATATCATTACCTATGAACGTATAAAAGAAGAATTAAAGCTTGGGAGATCTGCTATGTCAGCTTTCCGAGCAGGAAGCAGAAACTCGTTTTCAACTATTCTAGATGCAAACCTGACTACGCTTCTCGCAGCTGGAGTCATGTTTGTTTACGGAACTAGTTCTGTTAAAGGCTTTGCTACCATGTTAATTGTCAGTATCCTGTTGAGCTTTATTACCGCTGTTTTCGGATCAAGACTTTTGCTTGGCCTGTGGGTGAACAGTAGGTTTATGAATAATAAGCCACATCTATTCGGTGTGAAAAAAGAGGATATCCTTGATATCAATATGACAGATGAAAATACAGAGCCACCGAACAGATTTGAAAACTGGGATTTCTTAAAGCATCGCAAAAAATTCTTTATGCTATCAGGTGCTTTAGTGGTGGTAGGAATCATCGTTCTTGCCGTTTTCCGCTTAAACCTTGGTATTGATTTTGCAGCCGGGACAAGGGTGGAAATACTAAGTGAGACAAGCCTGACAGCAGAGGGAATAACAGAAGAATTGTCATCCATCGGTTTGAAACCAAAAGATGTGGTGCTTGCAGGAAATAATAATGAAATTGCCGTTGCAAGATATGTGGATGATTTTTCTCAGGCAGAGATAGCGGAAGTGAAAGAATATGTCCAGAATAAGTATGGGTCGGAGCCAAGTGTTAGTACGGTCTCTCCTACTGTCGGACAAGAGCTAGCAAGAAATGCATTCTTTGCTATACTCATAGCTGCCGTAGGAATCATCATCTATGTAACCATCCGTTTTGAATGGATGTTCGCACTCGCTGCCATCGTTGCATTGTTCCATGACGCCTTCTTTATCGTTGCGTTCTTCAGTTTAACAAGGCTTGAAGTGGATATTACTTTCATCGCGGCGTTGTTGACGATTGTTGGTTACTCTATCAATGATACAATTGTTACGTTTGACCGTATCCGTGAAAATCTGAAAAAGAAAAAACGGGTTAAGACATATGAAGATTTAAAAGATATTGTGAATAAAAGCTTACAGCAAACCTTCGTAAGATCCCTAAATACAGTTGGGACTGTAGTAATCGCCGTCATCGCCTTGCTTATTTTCGGCAGTGAATCGATTACTAATTTCTCTATTGCACTGTTGGTAGGGTTGATTGTTGGTACGTATTCTTCCCTTTTTATTGCCGCACAGCTATGGATGAACTGGAAATATAAACAAATCAGTAAACCAAAGAAGTCTCCTGTAGAAGATCCAGAGCCAGAAGTATAATTATTGCTGTCACAGTGCCTGTTTACGGTGCTGTGGCATTTTTATTTCTTAACTAATTGAGAAGGATATGCTCTATTTCGGGTACAATAGAAGAAGAGAATGCAAAGGGGTGTAGGTTATGGAACATAATGAGCGGTTTAAAAAAGCCGAGTTTGCAGCATTGGTCGGGGTAGTCGGAAACGTCGTATTAGCTGCATTGAAAGCTTGGGCTGGAATTGTCGCTAACAGTCGGGCGCTCGTTGCAGACGCTGTTCACTCTGCATCTGATGTTGCAGGGTCTTTGGCTGTATACATAGGTTTGAGGGCGGCAAAGCAGCCCCCTGATGAAGATCATCCATATGGTCATGGGAAAGCAGAAAATATTGCTGCAATAATTGTGGCGGTCCTTTTATTGATTGTCGGGTTTGAAATTGGTAAATCATCTTTTCAAGCATTCTTTGAACCGATTAAGGCACCAAAAGCTCTAGCCATTTACGTAGTTGTCTTTTCCATCATCGTAAAAGAAATAATGTTTCGATATAAGTATAATTTGGGAAAAAGAATAAAAAGCGATGCCATTATTGTCAATGCATATGAACATCGATCAGATGTCTTTTCCTCTATCGCAGCGTTAGTAGGAATTGGTGGAGCAGTATTAGGCGGTTACATCGGAGTTGATTGGCTAGTATATCTCGATCCTGTAGCAGGAATTGTGGTAGCTCTCATGATTATCAGGATTTCTTGGCAGCTTGGGTCTGAGTCTATACATAATACAATGGACCATGTGATGCATGAGGAAGACACAGAAGAGTTTAGAGATGTTGTCTTAACTGTACCAGGTGTTTTGAAAATTGACAGTCTGCATGCAAGGGAACATGGCCACTATGTCATTATTGATTTAAAAATTTCCGTGGACCCATACATTACCGTGGAAGATGGTCATAAAATAGGTAAAAACGTGAAGGAAAAACTTATTGAAAATAAAGAAGTTCAGGATGTGTTTGTGCATATCAATCCATACTCTGAATAAGACCTATAGGGGGAGATTAAGATGAAGTCGCAATGGTACCTATTAGCAGGAGTACTTTTCACTATCGTTGTTGCTATTTTTGCAGTTTTAAATGTTGCACCAGTTGAAGTGAACTATTTATTCGGGACAGCAGAATGGCCGCTTGTGTTAGTTATATTGTTCTCAACTTTAATGGGAATTGTAATTGCTGGATCTATCGGGATTTACCAGGTGGTTATGGTAAAAAGAAGGATGCAGCAGAAGCATGCCGGGGCATCGGTGGAAAAACAAGTATCTTCTAAGCAAGTAACAGACGAAGAAAATAAGGTGGAGACAGTTGGGGAGAGACGCAGGTCGCGGTAGTTTTTAGTTTTTGCGGTACCAGATCCCAGCATTGGGTTGAAAAGATTCTTAAGTGTTTGTTATTGGGGTCAGGTACCTCTGGGGTGCAAAAAAGGTGTGTTTTTTTTAAAAAAAATACATCTTTTTTTGTTGTGGAAAAATGGTTCGGACAATTATGTTCTTTGTTCGGTCAAAAATTGCTGAGATTTTGGGATTCTTCGGACATTTGAATGGGGAGGTTCGGTCAAGAATGCTAGTGGTTCGGCCATTTGAAATTTAAAATCTTTGGACATTTATGCGGAATCTTTAGACAACTTTCCGAAAACTTCGGTCAACTTTCCGAAAACTTCGGACATTTGCTCAAAGGCATCAAAAATAACTTTGAAAAATAGACTTAAGAGCTTCAGTGCGGTACCAAACCCGAGCAGTGTGTGTGGTACGTTACATAGGTTGTTGGTTTTTTGGGGTCAGATACCCTTTGTAGACCCATTGAAGCAACAACAACTCTCTTGTATAATTAGAAAGGCTAAGGGAGGAATTAGTTTGTTAGCTTCTAAATCTAGGTGGAATATTAATCAATCAAGAATGGAACAAGTTGATCAATTAGCACAGTCTTTAAATATTGCCCCTCTTATTGCTTCCCTTTTGGTGAATAGAGGGTTTGACACAATAGATGCAGCAAAAGAATTTTTATATACAAATGATCAAGATTTTCATGATCCTTTTTTAATGGAGGATATGGACAAGCTCGTGGAGAGGGTAAATCAAGCGATTGTAAAAGAAGAGAAAATCCTTGTGTTTGGTGACTATGATGCAGATGGAGTCAGCAGCACGACCGTTATGGTTACTGCCCTTCAAGAAGTCGGGGCGCTGGTAGATTTCTATATCCCCAACCGTTTTACAGAAGGATACGGACCAAATGAAAATGCCTTTAAACAAGCAAAAGACAATGGGTATTCTGTGATTATTACAGTCGACACAGGTATCTCTGCCATCTATGAGGCAAAAGTGGCGAAAGAACTAGACTTGGATTTAATCATCACCGATCACCATGAGCCAGGACCACAATTGCCTGATGCTTTTGCCATTATTCATCCTAAAAAAGAAACCTGCCCTTATCCATTTGATGATCTCGCTGGTGTAGGGGTTGCCTACAAGGTAGCACATGCACTCCTGGGTAAAAACCCAGAGCACCTGCTGGATGTGGCTGCTATTGGTACCATTGCAGACTTGGTCCCATTAGTAGGGGAGAACAGATTGCTTGCCTCTAAAGGAATTAAAAAGATGCAACAGACCACACGTGTCGGACTGAAAGCACTTTTGCAAAAATGCGGAGTAGAATTGCATACGGTAACAGAAGAGACGGTAGGGTTCTCTATCGGACCGCGAATTAATGCGGTAGGAAGACTGGATAATGCTGACCCGGCGGTTCATCTCCTTATGACAAATGATCCAGAAGAAGCAAAAATGCTTGCAGACGAAATGGAAAGTTATAACAAAGAGAGACAGCAAATTGTGACCCAAATAACCGAAGAAGCGATCCTTCAAGTGGAAGAGAAATACCCGCCTGAAGATAATGGTTTTATTATAGTCGAGGGGAACAATTGGAATGCAGGAGTAATAGGAATTGTCGCATCCCGTCTGGTAGATCGCTTTTACAGACCGACTATTGTATTAAGCCTTGACGAGGATAAAGGGTTGGCAAAAGGATCTGCCCGTTCCATTGCTGGCTTTGATCTCTTTGAGAATCTTTCGGAATGCCGGGATATTTTGCCTCATTTTGGTGGTCATCCAATGGCGGCGGGCATGACGTTAAAAATAGAAGATGTAGCAGAACTCAGACAAAAAATGAATCAAAAGGCGTTAGAGATCCTGACAAAGGAAGATTTCACTCCCATTACAGAGGTGGATATTGAGTGCAAGGTGGAAGAGGTTACACTGGGGACAATCGAGCAGTTGGAAATGCTTTCTCCATTCGGGGTGGCCAATCCGAAACCGAAAGTGCTTGTTAAAGGTGTCTTGCCTCAGCAGATTCGCCAGATTGGAAACAAGAGCAACCATCTCAAACTGGTCATTGAACAGGAAGGAAGTTCCCTGGATTGCGTTGGCTTTGGCTTTGGAGAAACCTATCATCACGTTTCCCCTGGAGCATCCCTTGACGTATTAGGAGAACTCTCTATCAATGAGTGGAACAATTTCCGCAAGCCTCAACTTTTCCTGAAAGATATAAGAGTGACAGATTGGCAGCTTTTCGATATCCGTTCCATTAAACAGTTAAATCAAACCTTAAATGGAATAGATAAAACGAAACTCCACATCCTATATTTTAATGAAAATACTTTGGAAGAAATAAATCTGCACTCGGAATTACGTCCATATGCAAGCATGGTTACAGAGGATACTAATGTAGATTTGACTGAAAAGTACGTTGTCATTTTGGATATCCCATCGGAAGAAACGCACCTGTCCCATTTATTACACAAAAGTACACCTGAACGCATCTATGCCTCCTTCTATCAAAAGGAGAATCATTTCTTCTCTACCATTCCGACAAGAGAACACTTTAAATGGTTCTACGCATTACTAGCAAAAAAAGGATCTTTTGACTTGAGGAAACATGCTGAAGATATAGCCAAGCACCGCGGCTGGTCAAAAGAAACAGTGGATTTTATATCACAGGTGTTTTTTGACTTAGAATTTGTTACAATAGACAAGGGTTTTATCGCTTTAAACCATGCAGCGAAAAAAAGGGACTTTGAAGAGTCTCCAACTTATCGTAAAAAGCAACAGCAAGTGATGCTTGAAAACTTGTTTTTATACTCATCATATAAACAATTGAAAGCGTGGTTTGATCAGCATCTAACCAAGCAATGCACTGTTCATTCATAGGAGGAAAATAGAAGATGGATTTAAAGAAATTCGTAACAATCGTTCCTGATTGGCCAAAACCTGGTATACAGTTCAAGGATATTACAACGTTAATGGACAATGGTGATGCATACCGTTATGCAACAGACCAAATCGTTGAATATGCTCGTGATAAAGAAGTAGATTTAATTGTTGGACCGGAAGCACGTGGATTTATCATTGGTTGTCCGGTAGCATATTCTCTAGGAGTAGGCTTTGCGCCGGTTCGTAAAGAAGGGAAACTTCCTCGTGAAGTAGCACGTGTAGAATACGGTTTAGAGTACGGCAAAGATGTACTGACTATCCATAAAGATGCAATCAAGCCGGGTCAACGCGTATTGATTACAGACGACTTGCTGGCAACAGGTGGTACAATTGAAGCAACGATTAAGCTTGTGGAAGAGCTAGGCGGAGTAGTTGCAGGTATTGCTTTCCTTATCGAGCTGTCTTACTTAGATGGACGCGACAAACTAGACGGATTTGATATTCTTACATTAATGAAATACTAATCTTTATTAAATGACTAGGGCAATCATTGCTCTAGTTTTTTTATATATGGTGATAACGGCCTAGTACTATTTTCTGCTTTCATTAATAATATGAAAAGATAGGAAAATAGACTGCTTTTATTAGAAAAGTATATTTTTTACACCAATTCCTGAAAAATCTGTCGACAAATCTTTATTTTTCCCTCATAATCTCTTTACATCTACATAAAATTTCACGATAATAAAAACAATATACTTTTTTGTTCTATTCAAGTAAAGAATGAAAGAAATCTGTCCATAATGGTAAGAAAAATTAAGATGATTACAGTAGGCGCTTGCGCTTTTAAATAGGATTTATTTGGTAAAAATAAAAAAAGAAGTCAAAAAGGTGAGTAGAAATATGGCAAATGAGCAAGTATTAACTGCAGACCAGGTGATAGATAATGCAAGACGCTATCTAAAGGGTGACGATATTGCCTTTTTAGAGAGAGCGTATGAGTTTGCGAAAAACGCTCATGCAGAACAGTATCGAAAATCCGGTGAGCCTTATATTATACATCCTATACAGGTCGCAGGAATCCTTGTAGACCTTGATCTAGATCCATCAACCATTGCGGCTGGGTTTCTTCATGATGTTGTGGAAGATACATCTGTCTCCTTGGAGGAGATCAAGGAAGCCTTTAATGCGGAAGTTGCAATGCTAGTGGACGGTGTGACAAAGCTTGGGAAAATTAAGTACAAGTCTCAAGAAGAGCAACAAGCCGAAAATCATCGGAAAATGTTTGTAGCGATGGCTCAAGATATCCGCGTTATTTTGATTAAGCTTGCAGACCGTCTTCATAATATGAGGACATTAAAGCACCTTCCGCAAGAAAAGCAACGACGGATCTCAAACGAAACCCTTGAAATTTTTGCGCCGCTTGCCCACCGCTTGGGGATCAGTAAGATTAAGTGGGAACTTGAGGATACCGCATTGCGTTATTTGAACCCACAACAATACTATCGCATCGTGAACCTGATGAAACGCAAGCGTGCAGAGCGTGAGCAGTATATTTCAGAAGTGATGGATGAAGTAAACGAACGTCTCGAAGAAGTAGAAATCACTGCTGAGCTTTCTGGCCGTCCAAAGCATATTTATAGCATCTATCGTAAAATGGCTAAACAAAACAAGCAGTTTAGCGAGATTTACGATTTATTAGCTGTGCGAATCATTGTGAACAGCATTAAGGACTGTTATGCGGTCCTTGGAATAATTCACACATGCTGGAAACCGATGCCTGGACGCTTTAAAGACTATATTGCCATGCCAAAACCGAACATGTATCAATCCTTGCATACCACCGTCATTGGTCCCAAGGGAGATCCATTAGAAGTGCAAATCCGCACGAGTGACATGCACCAGATTGCAGAATACGGGATTGCCGCGCACTGGGCGTATAAAGAGGACAAAGAAGCAGACGACCGTGCATCATTTGAGGAAAAATTAACATGGTTCCGCGAAATCCTCGAGTGGCAAAATGATGCCACGAATGCAGAAGAATTCATGGAGTCCTTAAAAATTGATTTATTTTCTGATATGGTGTTCGTTTTCACGCCAAAAGGAGATGTTATTGAACTTCCTAGCGGATCTGTGCCGATAGATTTCTCTTACCGTATTCACTCGGAAATTGGGAACAAGACAATCGGTGCTAAAGTGAACGGGAAAATGGTTACATTGGATTATAAGTTGAAAACTGGTGACATCATTGAGATCCTGACGTCCAAACATTCCTATGGACCAAGTCAGGACTGGCTGAAGCTTGCTCAAACATCCCAGGCGAAAAACAGAATCCGTCAATTCTTCAAAAAGCAACGTCGTGAAGAAAATGTGGAAAAAGGCCGTGACCTTGTTGAAAAAGAAATCAAGGCAATGGATTTTGACTTAAAAGAAATTCTGAACACTGAAAACATTACCCGCGTTTCAGAAAAGTTTAACTTTATGACAGCAGATGATATGTTTGCCGCAGTCGGCTATAACGGAATCACTGCACTTCAAGTAGCAAACCGTCTGTCTGAAAAACAACGTCGTCAGCGTGATAAAGAACAACAAATTACAGATATCACAGAAAATGCCGAGAAAAAGAAAACTGCTCCAGTCAAAAAGCGCAAAGACGCCGGTGTTGTCGTACAAGGGATTGACAGCTTACTGGTGCGCCTTTCTAAATGTTGTAATCCTGTCCCTGGAGACGATATCGTAGGTTTTATCACTAGAGGACGTGGTGTGTCTGTTCACCGTGCAGATTGTGCGAACGTTGAAGCGGAAGGTACGAACGATCGACTTATTGATGTCGACTGGGAAAGCGATGTAAAAGACAACCGCGAGTATAATGTAGAAATTGAAATAACAGGTTACGATCGCAGAGGGTTGTTAAATGAAGTGTTGCAGGCGGTTAACGAAACGAAGACCGATATTACGGCAGTTTCCGGCCGTTCTGATCGTAATAAAATGGCAACCATCCATATGGCTATTGCGATTCATAATATTAACCACTTGCATAAAGTCGTGGAGCGGATCAAACAGATTTCCGATATTTATGCTGTTCGAAGAATAATGCAGTAAGTTAGCGAGGTATTGTTAGTATGAGGGTTGTTTTACAGAGAGCAAAAAGAGCGGAAGTACGTGTGGATGGCGACGTAGTGGGGAAAATTGATCGAGGATTAATGCTACTCGTTGGTGTCACACATGAGGATACTAACGAAGATGCGGCCTACGTTGCGGAAAAAGTGGCCAACCTCCGTATTTTTGAAGATGAACAGGACAAAATGAACCTTTCCTTACTTGATGTGAAAGGGGAAATTCTCTCCGTTTCTCAATTCACCTTATATGGGGACTGCCGGAAGGGGAGACGTCCTAATTTTATGGACGCTGCAAAGCCTGATCATGCAGAAACCATTTATGAAGCGTTTAACGAGGAATTGCGTGGCAAAGGTGTGACGGTGGAGACAGGTAGGTTCGGCGCCATGATGGACGTAGATTTTGTCAATGACGGACCTGTTACGTTTATAGTGGAAAGTAAATAATAGTTCGAAGCCTGGGTACATGCCTATCTATGGAGGTGTGTGGCCGGCTTTTTTTTGTGGAAATATGGGAAAGTTGTTAGTCAAATTGTACCATTATCACAATAACTGCTGTAAAAGTCACAATAAGCGATAAAAAAGTTATAATAGCAGCTGTAAAAGTCACAATAACCTACATAAAAGTTACAATAGTCCATCAAAAAGTCACAGTAACAAAAAAGAGGACCTCTGACTCTAGAGGTCCTCTTACATTATATACTTATAACTAGTCAATTCCCTCTAAAATACTGAGCCAACCCCTGATAAATAGCAGTGGATGCACGTTCTTGGAAATCACCGGAAAGGACAGTTATTTCCTCTCCTCGGTTACTGATATACCCAAGTTCTAAAAGTAGGGAAGGTTGCATGCTTTCCCTCAATACCAAATAGTTTTCTTGTCGTGTCTCTCTGTCTCGTAAATTTGTAAATGATACAAGAGAGGAATGTACACTATCCGCAAGATCCTGATCAGAAGGGGCATAATAGTACGTAGTGGTTCCAGTAACGCTTGAATCATCAATACTATCATAATGGAGGCTCAAAAAGACATCTGCGCCATGATAGTTCGCCATTTGTGGTCTAGAATGCAAAGGGACCGATGTATCGGACATTCTAGTCATATACACTGTGGCGCCTGCAGCTTTGAGTTTGTCTTGTAAAAGAAGAGAAGTTCGAAGTGTCAGGTCCTTCTCATACGTACCTTGCACACCTATTGCTCCCACATCTCGTCCCCCATGACCAGGATCGATGACTATTACCTTATTGGATAAATATTGTTCAGCACCAGCTCTTTTTACGCTGGTCGCGTTTCCTTTGGTTGCCACAATCCAGCCAGCGACATAGCCTTCCGAACCGTCTTGCAGCTTTATTTTATACCAGTTATCTTCCAATCCTACTATAGAGAATTCTTCTCCTTCGTCTGCTCGCAATATCACTTTGGAGTCAGTGGAAGGCGCACTTCTAATATTGGTAGCGTCATCAACGATTACAATGGTTCCGTCGCTGCTTGTAGATGAGGGCGGGGATGAAACACCGCTTTTTTCAAGAAACCAACCAGCAATCCATCCTGTCTTCCCGTTGTCATATTCTATTTCACACCAATTATTTCTCTCACTGATGATCATAACAATTGTACCTTCTGGAAGTTGCTCTAACACTTTACCGTTAAGAGTGGGCTCACTTCTTACATTAAGGCCGGCAACTTTAATGGTTGCTTCCACTTTTGGAGAACCTGAATTTTGTGTGTCTAAAGGGGATTTTATGATGTTTGCGTAATCACTATGTATCCAGCCTACCGTCCCGTTGAATGAGATATTCAGCCAATCTCCACGAATGGCAATTACCTCTACCTGATGACCACTTGATAATGTGCCAAGCACTTTGCTTTGGGTCGTAGGTTCACTCCTAATGTTCAACCCGTCTGTTGTGATTGTGGCACTTTGGCCTCCCGTTTCTTCCGTTTGTTCTGTTTCTTCTGGAGTTTCAGCCTGTTCTTTCTTCTTTTTAGCAAGAATGGTTACAAATTCTTTTGCTACCCAACCTTCTACTCCGTCTGAATGTACTTTTACCCAGTTTTCATTTTCCTCAAGATATTGCACGGCTGTCGCATTTGCATGCAGGAAACCGACTACAGAGAAATTTGTACCAGGACCTGATCGGACTCGAAGGTCATCGGTCAGAACTTGTACATTGGCCTCATCGCTTGATCTTGATGCAGTAGAGCGAGCGCCCTCACTGCTTTCTGTTACAAGAAAGGATGCCACCCACCCAGTTTTGGATGAAGTGATTTGAATCTTCAGCCATTCCCCTTGGCTCTCTACAACAGGGTAGGATTCACCACGTTGGACTTTGGAAATGATGGTACTATTTGCATCCGGTGTTTCCCTCACGTTCAATACATCGGTCGCAACTACGACCGTCCTGTTTGCTTGTACATCGGAAGGGTCCAAAAACGAAAAGATGGTAGAAAATAATAAAAGTGCAATAAGAAAAATATGTACTTTGTGACCCAAATTTTGTCCTCCTCATTTATAGTTCAAACGTCTTTTTCTACAAAAGTGAAAAAAATTCCTGCTATTTTTGAAAGAAACAGCCAAAAAAGGGACAGGATAGATACTAGTGTAGCAAAAAAGGAGCGTAAAAAGATGAAATTTAGTGAAAAACATAATCGTGCATATGGAAGTAGAGATGTTTTTGGGGTGAGTTTTCATGATTTCATTGAAAAAGAGAAAGATTCTACATACGTGGAACTCGCATCAGAGTTCGGTATTACGATGCGCGATGTTAAGTCATTAAAAAAACAATTGAACCGAATTCAATAAAGCCTTGACAATTTGATTTGAAAGTATATATACTAGCAAGTATCTTACATAACAACTAGTCGCGTTAATGGACTAAAATACTAGATACCGATGATGGAGAACAGTAGTTGGGAAACACTTGGAAAGAGAAGAGATGCCCTGGGCTGAAAGCATTTCCCCTTGATGACCTAATGAATGAACACTCCGTAGGATCCGCTCTGAAAAAGCATGAAAACAGGTGTTTGCTGCAAAACTAAAGCAGCAGACCATGATAGTGCTCTATTAGGAGATGGACGTTGCAGGCGTTAACTGCTTGAGTGGAAGTAAACCATAGGCACACAGCATCTCCATAACATGCTAAGCCTTCAAACTACTTCAATTAGGGTGGCACCACGGGACATACAACTCCCGTCCCTTGTTTAGAATCTAAACAAGGGACGGGAGTTTTTTATATGTAAAACGCTTTATTGTTGTAACGAATTAACGTAGAGAGGGTCAGACCCCTCTTTACCACTTTAAATAACGAAAGAGGGGTCTGACCCCTTTATAAGGAGGAACCGTAAATGGCGATTCAGATACCGCGTGGTACACAGGATATTTTACCTGGTACGGTGGAGAAGTGGCAGTATATTGAGGCGAAGGCGAAGGAGATTTGTGAGTTATATAATTATAAGGAGATTAGGACGCCGATTTTTGAGAGCACGGAGTTGTTTTTAAGAGGTGTTGGGGATACGACGGATGTAGTTCAGAAAGAGGTTTACACTTTTGAAGACCGAGGTGGCAGAAGTCTTACGCTTCGTCCAGAAGGAACAGCTGCAGTGGCGCGTTCTTATATAAACAACAAAATGTTCGGTTCACCTACGCAACCGACAAAACTTTATTATATTGGCCAGATGTTCCGTTATGAACGTCCACAGGCAGGGCGTTTCCGTCAATTTGTTCAGTTCGGTGTCGAAGCGCTTGGAAGCAATGACCCATCCATTGATGCAGAAGTAATTGCTCTAGCAGTGGAATTATATAAAAGTTTAGGTCTTAAAAACTTAAAAGTTGTGATCAACAGCTTAGGTGATAAGGAAAGTCGTCAGGCTCACAGAGATGCGTTGATCAATCACTTCCAACCAAGAATCAACGAGTTCTGTGGTGATTGCCAAGGACGTCTCGAGAAAAATCCTCTCAGAATCCTTGATTGCAAGAAAGACCGAGATCATGAATTAATGGCAACAGCACCATCTATTCTTGATTATTTGAATGAAGAGTCCAAAGCCTATTTTGATAAAGTGGTAGCTTATCTTTCTGCTCTTGGCATTCAATATGAAATCGACCCAAACTTGGTACGAGGACTTGATTACTATTACCACACAGCATTTGAAATCATGAGCACATCAGAAGGTTTCGGTGCCATCACAACCTTATGTGGTGGAGGACGCTACAACGGGCTCGTTCAAGAAATTGGTGGACCAGAAACACCTGGTATAGGATTTGCATTAAGCATTGAGCGCTTAATATCTGCTATGGAAGCAGAAAATGTGAAGTTTCCATTTGAAGATTCCATTGATTGCTATGTGGTCGCACTTGGAGACAAAGCAAAAGACACTGCAGTAAAGTTGCTTTTTGATTTAAGAAAAGCAGGGGTTGTAGCAGAAAAAGACTATCAAGATAAAAAGTTAAAGGCACAATTCAAATCGGCGGACCGCCTGCAAGCAAAATATACCATCGTATTTGGTGATGATGAGTTAGAAAAAGGCGTTGTCTCTATCAAAGAAATGGAAACAGGCGAACAACAGGAAGTTGCTTTTGCAGAAGCGGTAGCATACCTATCAGCAAAGAAAAGTGGGGAGAGATAAATGATGCAAGGTAGAACATATAACTGTGGCGAAGTACCACAAACATCCATCGGTGAAACAATTGAATTAAAAGGTTGGGTACAAAAGCGCCGTGACCTTGGGGGTCTTATTTTCTTAGACTTACGTGACCGTACAGGACTTGTGCAGATCGTTTTCAATCCAGACGTTTCCGCTGAAGCTTTGAAAACTGCTGAAAGTGTACGTAACGAGTACGTTTTATATATTAAAGGAAAAGTGGTTGCACGTGACGAAGCAACAGTGAACCCTAACTTAAAAACAGGTGCTATCGAAGTGCATGCAGAAGCAATGGAAGTCTTGAATGCCGCGAAAACACCACCATTCGTATTGGATAACAAGACCGAAGTGAACGAAGACATCCGCCTGAAATATCGTTACCTGGATCTTCGCCGCCCTGTTATGTTTGACACGTTGAAAATGCGTCATGATGTAACGCGTTCCATACGTGAATTCTTGAACGAGCAGCAATTCATGGAAGTAGAAACGCCTATTTTAACGAAAAGTACGCCAGAAGGAGCTCGTGACTACCTGGTACCAAGCCGAGTACACCCAGGTGAGTTCTACGCGTTGCCTCAGTCTCCGCAAATCTTTAAACAACTATTAATGGTTTCCGGCGTGGAACGCTATTATCAGATCGCCCGTTGCTTCCGTGACGAGGACCTTCGTGCTGACAGACAGCCCGAATTCACACAGGTCGACATTGAGACTTCCTTCTTATCACAAGAAGAAATTATCGGCATGATGGAAGATATGATGAGAATGGTAATGCAAAATACGAAGAGTGTGGAAGTTCCAGAAAAATTCCCTCGTATTACGTATCAGGAAGCCATGAACAGGTATGGATCTGACAAGCCTGATACTCGTTTTGAAATGGAACTTGTTGACCTGTCCGAGCAAGTTGTTGACTGTGGATTCAAAGTGTTCAGCGCAGCTGTTAATAATGGAGGTCAAGTAAAAGCAATTAATGTAAAAGGTGCAGCAAGCAAATATTCCCGTAAGGACATTGATGCCTTAACTGAATTTGTTGCTGTTTACGGGGCTAAGGGTCTGGCATGGTTAAAAGTAGAAGCAGAAGGCTTGAAGGGACCGATTTCAAAATTCTTCAATGAAGAAGAACAACAAGGATTCAGCCAATCTCTAGACGCCGCAGAAGGGGACTTGATCCTATTTGTAGCAGATAAAAAATCTGTTGTTGCGGATGCATTAGGCGCTCTTCGCTTGAAGCTTGGAAAAGAGCTTGGTCTGATAGACGAAAGCAAATTTAACTTCTTATGGGTAACGGACTGGCCGTTACTAGAGTACGATGAGGAAGCAGGCCGCTACTTTGCTGCTCACCATCCATTCACGATGCCAGTTCGTGAAGATCTTCCAATGCTTGCAACAAACCCAGCGGAAGTTCGTGCTCAAGCCTACGATTTAGTTTTGAACGGATATGAGCTAGGCGGAGGATCTTTACGTATTTACGAACGTGATATCCAAGAAAAAATGTTTGAAGTTCTTGGTTTCAGTAAAGAAGAGGCAACAGAGCAGTTTGGTTTCCTTCTAGAAGCATTTGAGTATGGAACTCCTCCACATGGTGGGATCGCGCTTGGATTAGACCGATTGGTGATGCTGTTGGCAGGAAGAACAAACCTTCGTGATACAATTGCATTCCCTAAAACGGCAAGTGCAAGCTGCATCCTAACAGAAGCGCCAAGTCCAGTTGCCGGTGCGCAATTAGACGAGTTACATTTATCGCTAGCTGATAAAAAAGAGTAGATTTTCCTATACGGTAGAAGTTGAAAATCAATACCGTGTGTGTTAATATTACTTCAAGAAGTCGCAAGTCCTGATGTGTTCGTCGTATAACCTATTGTTTTGACCGAACAATAGATTATACGGGAGCTCAGAGTTTTCGTCGCTGCGTAAATGCCTTCCTTGTTGAGGACTTACTACACGCATGAAACAGAGCACCCACCTGCTGTGAGCGGGGATCAAAACGAAGGCATCGACGACGGCACGATTGGGACTTGCCTACATACGGATCAAAAACCGGTATTTCGCTTTATTGCGGGATGCCGGTTTTTTTGTGTCTATTATAATGAAGAGTTAATTGCCGTATGACTCCCTGATAAGGTGGGGGCCCGTCAACATTGTCCTCATAGGTGTTGTATGACTCCCTGATAAGGTGGCAACCCGTCAACATTGTCCTCATACGTATCGTATGACTCCCTGATAAGGAGGAACCCCGTCAACATTGTCCTCATAGGTGATGTATGACTCCCCGAGACGATGAAATCCCGTGAACATTGTCCTCATAGGTATCGTATGACTCCCTGAGAAGGTGGGAACCCATCAACATTGTCCTCATAGGTATCTTATGACTCCCCGAGACGATGAAATCCCGTCAACATTGTCCCAATAGGTATCGTATGACTCCCTGATAAGGAGTAACCTCATCATCATTGTCTTAAATTTCCAAAACGAACAAAAAAAACAACCCTCACTCCAAATGAAGGTTGTACCACATTTAACTTTTATCTCGCCGACTTTCTGTACCCCTTTGCCTGCGCCTCTTCTTCTGTATGAAACCATTCGACTGGAGTCGTGCGGTCATAGAAAACGCCGCCTGGAACGTGATAAATGTATTCACCACGAGCATTCTTGTTTGCTTTTATTAATGGGGGAGCCTCTTCCTTTACTTCTCGTTTCAACTCATCTTTTGAAGTCAGATCTTCATTTTCAACAGAATCCAACGAGCTTTGTTTGGCTTCTGCTGAAGTACTGCGCTCACTTTCTTGTGTTTTCTCCAATGTAGCAGCAATCGCTTCCAATGTTTGCTTTACTTGAAAAGATGTTGTTTCCCTTGCCATTAACTGTTTATTCGTTTTGTTTAAGCGAAAGATTGTTACTAAACCACTGCCAATAACTAAGAAGTAAGATAAGGCCTTTAAAAGATTCTTCAATACAAACTCCCCTCTTTCAATAAAAAATAATATTCAGTTACTATTCCCTTCATTATAAGGTATTGAAACCCAATTCGTAAAAAAGAAAAATTCCTATCCGACTACTTGCTTTTCACGCAAAGTATGTTATATTCGATTTCGGGTACAATCTTTAAAAGATGATAAAAATGAAACAAGCGATAAATGGAGTTGATATGCAGTGTTACACCAATTTTCACGTAACGAATTAGCAATAGGAAAAGAAGGTTTAGAAACCCTTAAAAATAGCACGGTTGCAGTTTTAGGAATAGGCGGGGTAGGTTCTTTCTCAGCAGAAGCGTTAGCACGTTCTGGCGTCGGCCGCCTAATTTTGGTAGATAAAGATGATGTGGATATTACCAATGTAAACCGTCAGATTCATGCACTTATGTCCACGGTGGGTCAACCAAAAGCGGACCTAATGAAAGCACGTATTC
The DNA here is from genome assembly GCF_001293645.1 of Bacillus sp. CHD6a. Taxonomy (GTDB): domain Bacteria; phylum Bacillota; class Bacilli; order Bacillales; family Bacillaceae_I; genus Sutcliffiella_A. The sequence continues at coordinate 85,115 of NZ_LBMD01000008.1, read as the reverse complement.
AAGATATCAATCCTGACTGTGAAGTAATTGCATTGAAAATGTTTTACACCGAAGAAACGTACGAGGAGTTTTTCAGCTACGGCTTGGATTATGTGATTGATGCGTCAGATACAATTTCTTATAAAATTCATCTAATGAAAGAGTGTTTAAAACGCAAGATTCCAATGGTCTCCAGTATGGGAGCGGCAAACAAAATGGATCCAACACGCTTTAAAATGGCGGATATCTCTAAAACGCATACAGATCCAATTGCAAAAGTCATCCGCACACGCCTTCGTAAAGAAGGTATACACCGTGGAATCAAAGTAGTATTTTCAGATGAAAGCCCAATTGTCATTCGTGAGGATGTTCGTAAAACGGTAGGAAATGATAATGCAGAAATTCGCAAAGCAAAAATGCCACCTTCCTCCAATGCATTTGTTCCTTCTGTAGCGGGACTTATCCTTGGCGGGTACGTAATCAATGACATATTGAAAGATGTAAAAATTCAACGTGTCGGTGGAAAACAATAATAAAAAGAACAAGGCCTCGTCAACTCATGACGAGGCCTTGTTTTCAGTTTCACATCACTTCATCTTGCACACTGTTGCCGGTCAATCTTCTTGCCCGGTCCATGATCTGGACAAGCATTTCATAGTCTTCGTTTATCGCAACTTGTTGTTCTTCTAAATTCTTAAGCTGCTTTTCAAGGGATTGGTTTTTCTGTTTGAGTAATTGATTCTCTTTTTGAAGCCTGTCACTTTCCAACTGCAACCGATAATCGGAATTCTGGTGTTGATGGAAATGTTGCAAAAAGTGAATACATTCCTCAAGAGTAATGGAAGGAGGTGCCGCTACAGTTGCTTTTTCTTTTCGCACTGGAAGCGGTGCGTATTCTTCATCTTCTTCCATTTCGTATTCAAATGGCAGGCTAACCTTTTCATTAGCATCTAATTTTGGTGCAGGGAGCCATTCCATTTCTATTGGTTGATTGCTAGCTTTCTTTTCTGTAACAGATTCGCTTTTTTGTTGTTGTTTTGCTAGCTTTTCTTGCGCACGCTTTTTCTCTTTTCGTTGTTTCTTTGCTATAGCTACAGCAGGTTCATATTTTTTTCTGACTTCTGCATTCCATCTGAATCCACATGCTGCCGATGTTCTATTTAAGGCATCCCCTACTTCTTCAAAAGCTGCAAGTTGTGTACCACCATCTCTTATGTATCGTAAAACAGTCTCAGCAAGCAATAAATCATCTTCATGGGACCATGCATCTTGTCTTACTTTCATTCAAATCCACTCCTTAAAACGGTCGTTTTCTACCATCTTTTCCAGAAAAGACGAAGAATATACAAAGTTTACTAGATTAACATAAAAAATAAGGGGGAAACGCGTCCCCCTTATCTTTTCTTCTTCGTTTTTTCATATATTTGACCAAGGGCAGTTTCGAATTTGCTCGTGTCTTTAGGTTTATAATAGGATTTATGTTTCAGTTTGTCTGGTAAGTATTGCTGAGCAACCCATCCGCTAGGGTAGTCATGTGGATATTTATATTCAACCCCTCTGCCTAATGCGGCTGCACCTTTATAATGTGCGTCCTTCAGATGGGCAGGAACTTCGCCTACTAATCCTTTTCTGATGTCAGTCAAGGCTTCATCCAGGGCTTTATAGGCGGAGTTTGACTTGGGAGAGAGGCAAAGTTCAATAACCGCATTTGCCAAAGGGATCCTTGCTTCTGGAAATCCAAGTCTTTCTGCCGCTTCTATAGCAGAGAGAGTTCGTGCACCTGCTTGTGGATTCGCAAGACTAATATCCTCATAAGCAATGACAAGCAGCCTTCTTCCTATGCTAACCAGGTCGCCAGCTTCAATCAAACGGCCTAAATAATGAAGAGCTGCATCCACATCACTGCCGCGAATGGACTTTTGAAACGCAGATAAAACGTCATAATGCCCATCCCCGTCTTTGTCATGATAGAAGCTTTTCTTTTGCAGGCATTCTTCAGCTGTTTCAACCCCAATCAGTATTTTTCTATCATCATTTGGAGTAGTAGAAAGTACGGCTAGCTCCAATGCATTTAACGCAGAGCGAACATCTCCCCCGCAACCATTCGCAAAATGCTCCAATGCTCCGTCATGCAGTTCTACTTGATAGTCACCTAAACCTCGTTCATCGTCTTTCAACGCCTGCGTGATGACTTGTTTGATTTCCGCTACAGACAAAGGATGGAGCTCGAAAATTTGGCATCTGCTTCTAATGGCAGGATTAATGGCATGATAGGGGTTGCTCGTGGTTGCCCCAATTAAGACAATTCGTCCATTTTCAAGGTGAGGCAACAGGAAGTCTTGTTTTGCCTTATCAAGTCGGTGTACTTCATCTAAGATAAGGATGACCTTGCCTGACATCTTCGCTTCTTCTGCCACTATTTCCATGTCTTTCTTATTATGTACCACCGCATTTAATGTCCGGAATGCATATTGTGTACTGCCGGCAATGGCTGTGGCGATGGACGTTTTTCCTATCCCAGGTGGTCCGTAAAGAATCATAGAGGAGAGATGTTTTGCTTTTACCATTCTTTGAATGATTTTCCCTTCTCCTACAAGATGCTCTTGACCTACCATTTCATCTATGGTGCGTGGCCTCATCCGAAAGGCCAGTGGTTTATTGTTCATTTAAACACCTTCCTGCGTGCAATGACATCTAGTGTCCTATCCCCACTGTACCATAATTAGCATCATGCATTAAAACAAAACAGACAAAATGTAAAACCTTTGAAATTATGCTATAATAGGATAGATTTTAAAAAGAGACAGAAACGAGTAAAGACAGAAGGGTAGAGGCTGCATGCAAGGAGAGCGGAGTATAGTCAGAAGGTTGTTTTTGGCAAAATGGGCCATCTATTTTGTCGGACTGTTCATTATGGCCTTTGGAATTGTTTTAATGATACGTGCTGACTTGGGCAGTGCGCCATGGGATGTCTTTCACATTGGACTTTTCTATCAAATCGGGCTCACGATTGGTACCTGGTCCATTATTGTGGGTTTTTTTATTTTGATGATTTCTACTATGATTACGAAAAAGCTGCCTCCATTAGGAGCTTTCTTGAATATGCTGATGGTTGGTATCTTCATTGATTTGTATATGATGATCCCACAATTGCACACACCAGACCTGTTTATCGGGAAGCTTACCATGCTCTTGTTAGGTGTAGTAATCATCGGAGTTGGAATTGGTGTCTATATTTCCTCCCGTTGCGGTGCAGGGCCAAGAGATAGCCTAATGATAGCCTTGACGGAAGTGACAGGTTGGAAAGTGCAATATATTAGATTAGGAATGGAATTAGTAGTATTATGTTTAGGTTGGCTGTTAGGTGGACCTGTCTTTATCGGTACCATACTATTCAGTCTTACTATCGGGAGCATCGTCGGCCTGACGCTGCCTGCCTGTCAAAGGGCAACGGACTCATTACTTGATAAAATTCAACATAAAAAAGATAAAGAGGTAACTTTTCAAATATAGAAATTGAATAGAAAGAGTAGAGGTGTTCGGAGATGAAAATTTCAACCAAAGGACGTTACGGATTAACGATAATGATTGAACTCGCAAAAAATGTAGGAGAAGGTCCACTTTCGTTAAAAACGATTGCCCAAACGCACGACCTATCGGAGCATTATTTAGAGCAATTAATCGCACCTCTTCGTAATGCTGGACTAGTAAAGAGTATAAGAGGGGCTTATGGTGGTTATATTTTAGCAGATGAACCAACGAAAATTACGGCTGGGGATATCATTCGCGTTCTCGAAGGCCCAATTAGCCCGGTTGAAGTAATTGACGACGAAGAACCAGCCAAACGAGAGTTATGGATTCGGATCCGTGATGCGGTTAAAGACGTATTGGATAGTACAACACTTGATGATTTGGCCAATTATGAAGGCGGAGATCAAGAAGCATACATGTTCTACATTTAAGAAGTGGAACAAGGAAACATTAACTAGTAAGAAAGGAGGCGTCCTCATTGAAACAGATTTATTTAGACCATGCGGCAACTTCACCCATGCACCCAGCTGTCCTCGATAGTATGCTTCCTGTCATGAGAGAGGATTTCGGAAATCCTTCTAGTATCCATGCATTTGGAAGAAAAACAAGGCACCTTGTTGATGAAGCAAGACACGTTGCAGCCACTTCCATCGGAGCGAGAGAGACAGAAATCATTTTTACAAGTGGCGGAACAGAAGCGGACAACTTAGCCATAATAGGAGTTGCTCGAGCAAACAGAACGCGTGGTAATCATATCATTACAACGAAAATTGAACACCATGCGGTTCTTCATACATGTGAACAATTAGAAAAAGAAGGATTTGAAATAACGTATTTGCCTGTCGATCAACACGGACAGATTACATTAGCTGATTTAAAAGCTGCACTTACCGATCAAACCATTCTTGTCACCATCATGTATGGGAATAATGAGGTAGGCTCGGTTCAGCCTATTAACGAAATTGGCGATCTGTTGAAGGCACATCAAGCTTATTTTCATACAGATGCTGTACAGGCTTTCGGGCTTCTTCCTATCCATGTGGAAGAACAAAGCATTGATTTTCTTTCCATTTCCTCCCATAAAATTAACGGTCCTAAAGGAGTTGGCTTCTTATATGCAAGGTCTGGGACAACATTCTCCAACCTGACCTATGGCGGCGAACAAGAACGCAAACGACGTGCAGGCACCGAAAATGTAGCTGGGATTGTCGGATTGAAAACAGCGATTGAAATAAGTATGGAGCAAGCAAAAGAAAAAGTAGCATTGTATAACAGCTTTAAAGAAACAATGCTACAAGTTTGGCGCGAAGAAGATGTGTCTTACGAAGTTAACAGCGGTTCAGAAGAAACATTACCGCATGTGATGAATGTATATTTTCCAGGGACCAATGTAGAGTCCTTATTGGTTAACATGGATTTGGCAGGTATTGCAGTGTCAAGCGGATCCGCATGTACAGCAGGTTCCATCGATCCTTCCCATGTCCTAGTAGCCATGTTCGGAAAAGACTCAGACAAAATTGCTTCCTCAATCCGCTTCAGCTTCGGACTAGGAAACACAATCGAAGACATCACACACGCTGCCAAAGAAACAGCCAAAGTAGTAAAAAGGCTAACACGAAATAAATAAAATAGTCCATTATATTCACCTGTTGCTTGGAGTGTAAGGAGTGAGACTCCAGCGGGGGGAAGCGGTAGCTTGAGACCCCGCAACGAAGTGAGGAGGCTCAAGCACCGCCCCGCGGAAAGCGAACTCCTGAAACGTAAAGCAACAGAGTTATACAAATTTTATAATTAAATACGGGGTGATCAAGATGACAAAAGCACCAAAAGATACCCGTGTAGTAATAGGAATGTCTGGTGGAGTAGATTCATCCGTAGCTGCCCTTCTCTTAAAAGAACAAGGCTACGATGTAATCGGTATTTTCATGAAAAACTGGGACGACACCGATGAATTCGGAGTTTGCACTGCAACAGAAGACTACAATGATGTCATTCGCGTCTGCAACCAAATCGGTATCCCTTATTACGCGGTAAATTTCGAAAAACAATACTGGGACAAAGTGTTCCAATATTTCTTAGATGAATACAAAGCAGGACGTACACCAAATCCTGACGTAATGTGTAACAAAGAAATCAAGTTCAAGGCTTTCCTTGAGCATGCATTGGACCTAGGTGCTGATTATTTAGCTACAGGTCACTATGCGCAAGTGGAATTTCGCGATGGTGAATACAAAATGCTACGCGGGCTTGATGACAACAAAGACCAAACCTATTTCTTGAATCAATTGGGCCAAGATCAATTATCTAAAGTAATGTTCCCGATTGGGAATATCGAAAAATCAGAAGTTCGAGAAATTGCTAAACGTGCAGGCCTTGCAACTGCTACGAAAAAGGACAGCACGGGAATCTGCTTTATTGGGGAACGCAATTTTAAAGAATTCCTGAGCGGATACCTTCCTGCGCAACCAGGCAACATGTTGACCATGGATGGAGAAGTCAAAGGAAAGCATGACGGATTGATGTATTATACAATCGGACAGCGTCAAGGACTCGGGATTGGCGGTAGCGGTGACCCATGGTTTGTTATCGGAAAAGATTTGGAAAAGAATGTCCTTTATGTAGGGCAAAGCTTCCATAACGAATTGTTATACTCCGATTCTATCACTGCAACAGATATCAGTTGGGTGTCTGATAATCCACCAGCCGATGGTACAAAATGCACAGCTAAATTCCGATATCGTCAAGCAGATAACAAAGTGACGATTCAGCACTTGGAAGATAATAAAGTGAGGGTTATCTTTGATGAACCGATTCGAGCGATTACTCCTGGACAAGCAGTTGTCTTTTATAATGGTGACGAATGTCTTGGTGGGGGAACGATTGATCATGTGTTCAAAAACAACGAAAAACTTTGGTATGTAGGATAAAAGTGAAAACCTCGATTCCATAAGGAATGGAGGTTTTCTCTATGATATACTAAAAAGACTGATTAAATGGATGAGGTGTATTACATATGAAAGATAATAATGCATTAGGTATTCAATACCTTCAAGAAGGAAAATACGAGGAGGCACTTTCAGCTTTTTCAAAAGAGATTGAAGAAAATCCGGATAATGCGGTAGCCTATGTGAATTTTGGAAATGTTTTAAGTGCGGTTGGTGAACTTGAGAAAGCGATGAAGTTTTTTGAACGTGCGCTGGAAAAAGACGATGGAATCGGAACTGCTCATTATGGGCTTGGAAATGTCTATTATCAGCTTGAAAAATGGAATGAAGCAAAAGACCAGTTTGAACTAGCGATGAAAAAAGGAGTTAATGACAGTGATATCTTCTTTATGTTAGGGATGACCTTATTGCAATTTGAACAGCCAAAGCTTGCGCTGCCATATTTTCAGCGTTCAGCGGAACTAAAACCTGAAGATGCAGAGGCAAGATTTCAATATGGACTTTGCTTAGCAGGACAAGGTCTGATTAAAGAAGCGACAATGGAGTTCAAAAAGGTAGTAGAATTAGATCCAATGCACGCGGATGCTTATTACAACTTGGGTGTTGCTTATGCTTACCAAGAAAACAGGGAAAAAGCGTTGAAGAATCTGGATAAAGCATTGGACGTACAGGCAGATCACATGCTGGCTGCACATGCGAAAAAAATTCTGACAGAAGAAAACTAGGGAACGGAGGGAAATCCCATGAAGGACCAAAAGCAACAATCCTCTCTCGATTTATTCGAGGAACATGAAAAGTTTATTAAAGGATCGCATCTCGTCACTATCTTCCATAATGAATCTAATATGTATTCTGTAGTGCGGATCAGAGTGACGGAGACGAATGTTGCCTATGAAGAAAAAGAAGCGGTCGTTACTGGTTATTTCCCTCGCATTCATGAAGACGAGACATACATATTTTTCGGACAGATGAAGGAACATCCTCGGTTTGGTCTTCAGTTTCATGTGGAGCACTTTCGTAAAGACATTCCACAAACAAGACACGGTATTGTCCAGTATCTTTCAAGTGATTTGTTTTCAGGAATTGGTAGAAAGACGGCGGAGAAGATTGCAGATGGGCTTGGAGAAAATGCCATTTCCAAAATACTGGAGAATCCTTCTGTCCTTGATTCTATTCCAAAGCTTGCCGGTGATAAAGCGAAACTGCTGTATGATACGTTGATGGAGCATCAAGGGTTAGAACAGGTCATGATTGCCCTGTCACAGTTTGGTTTTGGCCCGCAATTGTCGATGAAGATTTATCAGGCCTATAAGGATCAAACGATTGAAACGCTGCAGAAAAACCCGTACGAGCTTGTGGAAACTGTAGAGGGTATTGGTTTTGCCAGAGCAGATGAACTCGGAAATCACTTCGGTATATCTGGAAATCATCCAGATCGCATCAGGGCCGGCTGCTTGTATATGCTCGAACAACATTCCATGCAAGAAGGTCATTGTTACGTGCATGAAGACCAGCTTACGGAAGCGGTCGTCAGACTTTTAAACGAAAAGCAGCATGGCCTAGTCGCAGAGTCTGACATTTCTCGGGAAATTATGCAACTAACAGAAGAAGGAAAACTTAAAGCGGAAGAAGGAAAGGTTTATTTACCTAGTCTCTATTTTTCAGAGCAAGGGGTGGTTACGAATATTAAAAGGGTAATGGAGCAGACGCAATATGCTGACCAATTTCCCGAGTCAGAGTTCTTACTTGCTTTAGGGGAGTTAGAAGACAGACTGAAGGTTCAGTATGCTCCTTCGCAAAAAGAAGCCATACAGCAAGCATTAATGACGCCCATGCTTCTTTTAACGGGTGGACCAGGGACAGGTAAAACGACCGTTATCAAAGGAATCGTAGAATTGTACGCAGACCTTCATGGTTGTTCCTTGGAACCTAATGATTACAGCAAAGATGATCCTTTTCCGATTATGCTTGTCGCCCCAACAGGCCGTGCTGCCAAACGAATGAGCGAAGCGACTGGGCTTCCTTCTTTGACTATTCACAGGTTACTCGGTTGGAATGGCTCTGAAGGGTTTCAACATGACGAAGAAAACCCCATATCAGGAAAGCTACTCATTGTGGATGAAGTGTCAATGGTGGATATATGGCTTGCCAATCAACTGTTTAAATCACTACCTGAGGATATACAGGTCGTATTGGTGGGAGATGAAGATCAACTTCCTTCCGTTGGTCCCGGACAAGTGTTAAAGGATTTACTAGCATCTAAAGTAATCCCTACCGTGCAGCTGACTGACATTTACAGACAGGCAGATGGTTCATCGATCATTGAGTTGGCCCACGACATGAAAGCCGGTGTAGTGCCAGCAGACATTTCATCTGGTCAGAAGGACCGATCCTTTATAAAATGTGGACAGTCGCAATTATTAGACGTTGTAAAAAAAGTATGTGCAAACGCGCAAAGCAAGGGCTATACGGCGCGTGATATACAGGTGCTTGCTCCTATGTATAGAGGAACTGCCGGTATAGATAAACTAAATGAAATGCTTCAGGAACTTTTTAATCCCAAAAGTGACCAACGGCGAGAATTGAGTTTTGGGAATGTAGTGTACCGAACGGGTGATAAAGTACTGCAACTTGTCAATCAACCAGAAAGTAATGTTTTCAACGGAGACATCGGAGAAGTGGTTTCCATCTTTTATGCAAAAGAAAATACGGAAAAACAAGACATGGTCATTGTCTCCTTTGATGGAAATGAAGTAACTTACACCAAACAAGATCTCGGACAGATAACTCATGCCTATTGCTGTTCTATACATAAGTCCCAAGGAAGTGAATTCCCAATTGTTGTATTGCCTATAGTGAAAAGCTATTATAGGATGTTACGACGGAATTTACTCTATACAGCTGTCACACGTGCTAAGCGCTTTTTAATTCTGTGTGGAGAAGAAGAAGCATTAAAGCTTGGCGTGCAACGTGCGGATGAAATGGCAAGGCAAACATCCTTAAAAGAAAGGCTACAAATAAAACAGTCCGATGTTTTACCAGACAACGACGTCATAGATCCCGTTCTACAAGAGATTCCGTTTTGGAGAGATGCCAACATTGGCATGGAAAATGTCAGTCCATATGATTTTATGGATGAAGATTAGTCCGAAAAAATGTAAATGGATGAAGCTTGTCCACCTATGGGCAAGCTTCTTTGGAGTTTACTTAGAGTTAGTCTTCTTGTTTGATTTCTGTAGCAGTGAAGGTAATAGGGCCGTATGCAAATACATTCAGGTCTTCAGAAAACGGACCTTTTTGAGCAGTTAGAAAATAAGTCACATTCTGTGCATCAGCAGGAATTACATCCACAAACTGAGTAACAGATTCTGTTGCATCGTCGTTTCCTTCTGCATCAATTTCTACAATGCTTTGATAAATTAGGTTTCCAGGTGAGATGGTACCACGATAAATTCTTGTATAGAGATCTGCAAATTCCGGTGAGTTGTTGTTAACATGGTAAAGGCCATTTAGCCATACTACGTTCCCTTTTTCAACATCTTTTAGAGTCGCTGTAGCAACGACTTGTGGCTGCGTGCTTAGCGGGAAGGTTAAAGGTATCGATGTTACGATGGGGTTTGATATTTCATAAGCAAATTCCACTAATTTAGAACGATCTTTCTTGCGGTCTTTTTTGTCATGTTTCTTACACTGATCTTTTTTATCATGTTTATAATCGTATTCTGCAGCGTTTTCTTCCATAGTCATTTTGTGTTCACTCATATAATAATAATGTTTTGGCATTGATGTTCACCTCCCTCCAACGAATTCTATACATACTATTCGATTTGCGAAATACTGCTTGGTCAAAGGTGGAGAAACCTGGCCTGTTTTTGCATGTAAACACCTATTTTCAAAATGGAAAACCTTTCGCGGTATTAGGAGAACCAATCAAACAAAAGCTAGTAATGTTCGAAAAGAGGTGGATTCTTTGAGAACATTTTCTCGAGTAATTGGGATGCTAATTTACGATATGGCATCTGGTAATAAGGTTGGCCGAGTAAAGGATCTTTGCATTGAAGAACCAGGACGCATCAAAGGGCTGATCATCGATGGAAAAGGGATATTCCACCGGGCGAAGTTTCTACCCTTTTCATACATTCACTCCTTTGGTGATGAAGGGATCATGGTGGGAGACCATGCTCTTACCCCGATAACCAGAAAAGATGGACAAGTGTATTATCATCATTTTCACGGTATAAAAGGGAAATCCTTTATAACCGGAGAAGGTGATAAGCTTGGGCTGTTGGATGATGTATATTTCGAAGAGGAAACGGGCACAATCGTAGGATATGAGGTAACGGACGGTTTTTTTGCAGATTTGTCGGAAGGAAAGAAAATTGTAAAGAATCCTTCTGATCTTATCATTGGAAAAGATACCGTCGTCGTTTCTGTACTATCTTAACGCGAGGTGTCAATGATGGTCCTTTGTTGTCCTAATTGCAAAAGTAAAGATATCGGTAAAATCGGTGTGAATCAGTATTATTGTTGGGGTTGTTTTATTGAGCTGTCCGTATCCAAAGGAATGGTCCATACTCATCAGGTGGAAGAGGACGGGACGTTAAGTTCTTTGGATGATTTATTTCATGAAGACGATCGACAAATTAGTATGTAACTAAAACTTGGGAGTGAGTCGCATGAACAGAGCTATGACATCCTTGTTAATGATTGGCCTTGGAGCCGCTGCCACTCGACTAAGCCGAAATAATAATGTGCAAAATTTTTTGGGAGATATGACTTCCAAACGCAATATGAAGAAGATGAGAAAGCAAGCCAAGCGATTGTTTTCTTAAAATGAGCCCGTTCCTTTAACAGGAGCGGGTTTTTTCATGTAAACAGTTAATTTCCGTTTTACATTGTGGACAGTCCTACCCTTGTATCATTTAACATTATGTATAGTGAAATAGAAGCCTAAAGACAGTAGAATATACATAAAGTTCTAATTATTCTAATAATTTATTTTTTGCATGCAATCATCAAAAGGAGGTTCATATATGTCCGACAAAGTGATGATAGGTTTGATTCAAGCTTCCAATGATGTGGATGGTTCAGAGGCTGTTGAATTACATAAAAAAGCAGCCATTGAAAAGCACATTAAACTTGTAAGGGAAGCGAAAGCAAAAGGTGCCCAAATTATCTGCCTTCAGGAAATCTTCTACGGTCCATACTTTTGCAGTGAACAAAATGCCAAGTGGTACGAGGCTGCCGAAGAAATTCCAAATGGTCCCACAACCAAACTGTTCCAAGACCTAGCTAAAGAACTTGGGGTTGTCATTGTACTTCCCATTTATGAAAGAGAAGGAATTGCGACGTACTACAATACTGCAGCTGTTATTGATGCGGACGGCAAATATCTGGGAAAATATCGGAAACAACATATTCCTCAAGTTGGGGTAGGAGATCAAGGGCACGGTTTCTGGGAGAAATTCTATTTTAAACCTGGTAACCTTGGTTATCCGATTTTTGATACAGCATATGCCAAAGTAGGTGTGTACATATGCTATGACCGACATTTTCCTGAAGGAGCAAGGCTGCTTGGTTTGAAAGGTGCGGAGATTGTTTTTAATCCTTCCGCTACTGTGGCTGGTTTATCAGAATATTTGTGGAAACTTGAACAACCTGCTCATGCAGTGGCTAATGGCTATTATGTTGGTGCTATCAACAGGGTAGGGGTGGAAGGCCCTTGGAAAATGGGCGAATTCTATGGACAGTCTTATTTAGTTGATCCACGAGGTTCGTTTGTATCCATTGGTAGCAGAGACAAAGATGAAGTCATTATTGGTGAAATGAATAAAAAATTAATCCGTGAAGTGAGAGATGTGTGGCAATTTTACCGTGACAGACGACCGGAGACATATGAAGAAATGACCGCACTTTTGCCGTAATGGACAAGAGGTAATTCATTCGCAGTTTGTGAACCTGATACCAGTATTTATATTGGGCACATCCGTCGATATGGATTACCTTTTTTTCTTGCGAGAAATGGATAAAGGGGAGTGGGTATGTGAAAGGGGCCATGAAACGAATTGATGTAGAAAATTTAACGGTTAACTTTATGGAAGCAAAACCGGGTTTAACAGACAGGGAAGCAGTAGAAGAGGCCAACCGTTGTTTATATTGCTACGATGCACCATGTATTGTAGCGTGCCCGACAAGTATTGATATCCCTTCTTTTATAAAAAAAATTGCTTCCGGTAATTTAAAAGGGTCAGCTAAAACAATTATGAGTGCCAACCCTGTCGGAGCGAGCTGCTCGCGGGTTTGTCCGACTGAGGAGCTTTGTGAAGGGGCATGCGTTCTGAATCACCATACCAAACCGATTATCATTGGTGATCTTCAGCGTTATGCTACAGATTGGGCCATCAAAAACGAGCAAATTCTTTTCCAAAAAGGAAAATACAATGGAAAAAAAGTAGCGATTGTGGGTGGTGGACCAGCTGGGCTTTCTGCAGCTCGCGAATTGGCTCTACTTGGGTTCCAAGTCACTGTTTTTGAAGCAGAGCAAGAAGCGGGCGGACTGAATACGTATGGGATAGTCTCCTTTCGTTTACCTAAGAGTGTTTCCTATTGGGAGGTTGAACAGGTTAAAAGCTTGGATGTGGAGATACGTACTAATACAAGAGTGGGAGTGGACATTTCAGTAAAAGAAATTCTGACTCACTATGACGGTGTTATTTTGGCGATTGGCATGGCCAGTGTTCCGATGCTAGGAATTGACGGGGAGAATTTGACTGGAGTATTTGATGCCATTGACTTTGTAAAAGAAACAAAGACCAATAGCATTACAGATAAATTCAAAGGCAAAAATGTCGTGGTCATTGGAGCAGGTAATACTGCCATTGATGGTGCTACCTGTTCGGTAAGGCTTGGCGCAGATAATGTAAAAATATTATATCGACGAACCCAGGAAGAAATGACTGCCTATGATTTTGAATATGAGTTTGCAAAACAGGATGGTGTAGAATTCCGCTGGCTTACAGCACCGAGTAGAATTATCGGAAACGAAAATGGTGATGTCACGGCTATTGAATGTATAAGGATGGAACTTGGTGCCCCAGATGCTGACGGAAGAAGAAGGCCTGTGAAAGTGGAAGGTTCCGAATTTACACTGCAAGTAGACGCAGTAATTAAAGCGATAGGTCAAACAAGATATACAAGTCTCATTGAAGAATTTGGTCTCATTCACGATGGTGGAGTAGTAAAGATTGATAAGCATACACATCAAACATCCAATGCGAAAGTATTTGCCTGCGGGGATGTCGTGTTCGGTAAGGGCCAAGGAGAGGCAATGGTGGTAACTGCTGCGGAACAAGGAAAGCTTACGGCGTATGCATTGTATGAAAAACTGGTGAAAAACAAGGTGGAGACGGCTTAAATAGGTAAAAGAGGGGGGAAAGCATTTGGCAGATCTATCAATAAATTTGGCAGGTATTAAAGCACCTAATCCATTCTGGCTTGCTTCGGCACCGCCAACAAATTCTGGTTATCAGGTACAGCGTGCTTTTGAAGCAGGGTGGGGAGGCGCTGTTTGGAAAACGCTTGGGGATCCAATCATCAATGTGTCGTCTCGATTTGCAGCGGTAAGTTTTAATGGACAGAGAGTAGCCGGGTTCAACAATATTGAACTCATTACCGACAGACCATTGGAAGTAAACTTAAAGGAAATAGCAGAAACAAAAAAGAGGTTTCCAGATCGAGCCGTCATTGCCTCTTTGATGGTAGAACCAAAACAGGAAAAGTGGCATGAAATTGTGAAAAAAGTGGAAGCGGTTGGTGTGGATGGACTAGAGTTGAACTTTGGTTGTCCGCACGGAATGGCGGAACGAGGAATGGGTTCTGCTTCTGGGCAGGTCCCTGAACTTGTGGAAAAGCAAACGTATTGGGCGAAAGAAGCGGCTAATACTCCTGTCATCGTTAAATTGACCCCAAATATCACAGACATCACGGTGACGGCAGAAGCAGCAGTCAGAGGAGGAGCGGACGCTGTCAGTATGATTAACACGATCAACAGCCTGGCTGGTGTGGATATTGATAGCTGGAACACGATACCGCATGTAGGTGGGAAAGGTGCCCATGGGGGATATTGCGGACCTGCTGTAAAACCGATAGCCCTTAATATGGTGGGAGAATGTGCACGAAATCCTAGAATAAATGTGCCAATTTCCGGTATGGGCGGTGTATCAAACTGGCAAAATGCAGTGGAGTTCATGTTAATGGGTGCAACAGGTGTTCAAATTTGTACTGCAGCAATGCATCATGGATTTCGAATTGTAGAAGACATGCTGGATGGATTGAACAATTATTTAGATGAAAAAGGAATTGCGAGGGTCATGGACCTTGTTGGGAAGTCTGTACCGAAATATTCAGATTGGGGGAATCTTGATTTAAACTACAAAATTGTAGCAAGAATCAATCAGGATACCTGTATCAACTGTAATAAATGTCATATTGCCTGTGAGGATACTTCCCATCAGTGTATTGATATGCTGAAAGATTCTTCAGGAAACCCATACTTACAGGTAAGAGAAGAAGATTGTGTTGGATGTAATCTATGTTCTATAGTCTGTCCCGTGGATGATGCTATCACTATGGTGGAGCTTCCGCATGAACAGCCGCCGATGACATGGAATGACAGGCAGTCAGCTCTTGGTTTATTGAAGCAATGTGAAGTGGATACGGTTAAATAAGGGGGAATGGAACAAATGGCAGCAAAAAAATTAATAAAGAACGGAATAATAGTAACAGCAAGCGATCAGTATGAAGCGGACATCTTAATTGATGGAGAAACAATCTCTTCCATCGGGCTCAACCTTTCCTCAACAGATGCGGAAGTGATCGATGCAAAAGGCTGTTATATATTTCCTGGTGCAATTGACCCTCACACTCATTTGGATATGCCTTTTGGAGGCACGGTGACAAAGGATGATTTTGAAAGTGGAACAATGGCTGCAGCTTTTGGAGGAACGACATCCATCATTGATTTCTGTCTGACAGAAAAGGGCCGCCCCCTTCAAGATGCTATTAAAACATGGCATGACAAGTCAAAGGATAGAGCGGTTATCGACTACAGTTTTCATTTGATGATTGGTGAAATGAACGAAACGGTGTTGAAGGAGCTTCCACAAGTAATTGAGAAAGAAGGTATCACATCTTTTAAAGTATTTATGGCCTATAAAAATGTATTTCAGGCAGATGATGCAACTCTTTTCCATACCTTAAAGGCAGCAAAGGATCTCGGAGCACTTGTCATGGTTCATGCTGAAAATGGAGACGTAATTGACTATCTAACTAAGGAAGCGTTAGAAAATGGGAATACAGACCCAATTTACCATGCCCTAACAAGACCTCCAGAAGTGGAAGGAGAAGCAACCGGAAGGGCTGCACAACTAACTTCTCTAGCTGATTCTCAACTTTATGTCGTTCATGTATCTTGTGCGGAAGCAGTAGAGAAAATTGCCGAAGCAAGAAATAAAGGGGTGGAAATTTGGGGCGAGACCTGTCCGCAATACCTCGCTCTTGATAAAAGCTATTTGGAGAAACCGAACTTTGAAGGAGCAAAATACGTCTGGTCCCCGCCATTGCGTGATAAATGGCATCAAGAAGTATTATGGAATGCCTTAAAGAGCGGTCAGCTTCAGACCTTGGGATCTGATCAATGTTCGTTTGATTTTGAAGGGCAGAAAACGCTTGGAAAAGGTGACTTTACCAAAATACCAAATGGTGGGCCAATGATTGAAGACAGAGTCAGCATTTTGTTTTCAGAAGGTGTGAAAAAAGGCCGGATATCCATCAATCAGTTCGTTGACATTGTTTCTACAAGAGTCGCAAAGCTTTTTGGGATGTTTCCGAAAAAAGGAACTATATCTGTTGGCGCTGATGCAGATATCGTCATTTTTGATCCGAACCTTGAACGGGTGATATCAGCGTCTACCCACCATATGGCTGTTGATTATAATGCATTTGAAGGAATGAAAATAACCGGTGAACCAGTTTCTGTTTTGGTGCGTGGTGACTTTGTCGTTCGAGATAAGCAATTCGTCGGGAAAGCAGGAAACGGGCAGTATATTAAACGCAACAAATATGGAGCAACATCCCAACTAAAACAGAACGAGACCTTGTCCATCTAATCCAACTTACCTAACAATTCTATTCAACCAACCTCCGTATGCTTGACCTACAAAATCACCCTAGGTCAAGCATTTGTTATATCAAAAATAAGCGTTATTCCCTTGCAGTTCGGAGTGCAGGGGGAGAGACTCCAGCGGTAGGTTAAGACCAACCCCTGAAGCGTTATAGGCCACTGAAAAATGGAAATCTCATGAACTTAATGATCCCTAGCTGTTGATTGGAGCAAAAGGCGAAGACTCCTCGAAAATGCTACGCATTTTCTTCGAGCGATGAATCGCTGCCGATGCCTTCCTTGTCCTGAGGGAGCTAGCGCTAGGTGGAGACCCCGCAGGCGTAGCCGAGGAGGCTCCAGCAGCGCCCCTAGGAAAGCGAAGCCATTTGCGGAAATCAACAGCGGTGTATTAACAATAACTTAAATCAAAGACATTTTCTGTGGCTTTAAAACGTTGTGAGGGAGGCTCAAGCTCACGTCCCGCGGAAATCGATCACCCGAAACGGAGATCTGCAAGAGTTGATAGATAACTAAATTTTTTAAAATGGGGTGTTGTGATGAAAAAGAATGAAAGTTACTTAAAATCGCCAGACCTGCTGCCAATCTCTCACTCGAACAGAAAAATCGGCACACTAGGCTTTGCAGTCATGTGGGTAGGCATGGCAGTAGTACTTGCTGCTTTTGCCATAGGAGGAGCAGGCGTACAAAGCTTATCCCTAGGTTGGGTCATACTTGCTACCATTATTGGAAGTGTAGCCATTGGGTTGTTCATGACCATTACAGGAGACATAGGAATTGAACACGGACTCTCATTCCCGGTCTACATGAGGGCTCCATTTGGAACGATAGGGACACATATCCCTTCCATTATTCGGGGCCTAGCTGCATCTTTCTGGTTTGGTATTAACACCTATTTCGGTGCCACCGCCATGAATGCCATACTTTTTACCTTGACGGGATTTAATAACTGGTTTGTGTGTTTTCTTATTTTTGCAGCTGTTCAATTACTTAATACAGCTCTTGGCATTAAAGCGGTAGAGCGTTTCGCTGATCTTGCGGCCCCTATCATTATCATCATATCTGCTTGGATGTACACCACCCTTTCTGACAGAGCATTGGAACAAGGCAGGGAAGTTTGGTCTTGGATTGAAAGTCCAGTAACAGGTGGTGCTGCAGTAACGGCTTTCCTAATTGTAATATTCAGTAACATGGGATTTTGGGCAACATTGGCAGCGGATATTCCATCTATCTCACGCTTCATTAAAGCACCTAAATATGAACGTAACTGGTTAAAACGGAACAAATCTAGCATTGTTGGAAGCGTCATTGCCTTACCAATTACACAGACGTTTATGGTGGCCATTGGTGGTGTTTCATATATTGCTGTATCAAACTATGATCCTGTTGTCGCACTGCAGGAGGCAGCTAGCGGTATTGTTCTAGGTGTTTTGTTATTAATGATCATTTTTGCTCAGTGGTCCACCAATGCTTCAGCCAATCTTATCCCGGCTGCCACCATCTTCTCTAATGTCGGAGGCCCTAAGGTTCCGTTCTGGGCTGGAGTTGTCATTGCAGGGATCGTAGGTTCTGTTGTTCAACCGTGGAACTTGTTCGGAATATTGATTCCCGTTTTATTGGTTGTAGGTGGAATTCTATCCGCTATTGTGGGGATTTTGTTTGCAGATTACTATCTTTTAAGAAAACGTCGTGTGAATGTTCACGACCTTTATGAGAACAATGGGCAATTCAGGTATACAAATGGCTTCAATGTAGCAGGATTTATTTCTTGGTTTATAGGGGGGGCGGCCGCTTACTATCTTGCAAACTACTCCTTTATTGTCGGCTTTGTTGTTGGTGGAGGATTATATTACATCCTGGCAAAATTTTGGTACTTCAAAAAGTATCAGCAGGCGGAAATAGATGACCCAGATGATGAGAAGTACCTAGGCATTACAGTTGGAAGAGACTGGGTTATTTTGGAGGATGCAGAAGCGTTTGAGGAACCTAAAGAGCTTTCGAGCTAAATTAGTAAGGAGGGAATATATTTTGAGTGATTATCAACAATATATAGCAGAAAAAGAAAAGATAGACTTTTTCATCCATAAAGGATTTCGTATTAAAGAAGTAGAAGAGAATCTAGAGGGGTCCTTTCTTGTTCTGGAACGACGAGATAGCCAGAAAGAAATTTCCCATGAAGAGACCCTGCATATTAAACATGCTGATTCAAGGAAGTACTTTGCCTCCCTATTGATTAAGCAACATCAACAGCAAGAAAATTAACGAAAGCTTCATAGTTTGAATGAACTAGGAATAAAATTTGGTAAACTGCATCGTGAAAGGAGAATTTTATGGAATATCAACTGAAATGCAAAGAAAGCGCCTATCCTTGTGAAGTAACAATTGATGAGGACAACAACAGGTTTACTATCCGTAAAGCAGATTCAAGTGGAGAGTTCTTTAATTCCCCTGAAGAACTGGTAAATTGGATTTTGGAGAATTGGGATTCAAGTGATTTCAACGATGAAGGTGAATTTCAGGAAATGGTTCAAGAGATTCAACTATATTTTCCAATAAACAATTAAGAGAAAAGAAGATGACATGTTGATATGTACTCAACATGTCTTCTTTTGTGTGTTTTTGTCAGAATATTTAATTAAATAAACGTTCTGCTTACGTTATAATAAAGGTATCGTTTTAGGACCTAGTCGTACATAATTGGATCATCCATCTTGAACAAAGAGGTGAATACATGAAAACCATATTGTCTCTACAGGAGATCATGAATCGGAAACATTTTGAAAAATCCGAAGTAGTAGCAGGAGAAAAAGGTATACACCGCCAAGTAAAATGGGTACATGTTGTGGAAATAACCAATATCGAAAAGCTTCTGAATGGACAAGAACTTATTTTATCCACCGGAGTATCTTTTGGAAATAATACCAAGACATTCAAGTCGTTTGTCCAGCAACTCATTAACTGTCAGGCAGCAGGATTATGTATTGAAAAAGGTGCCTATATCCCCTCTATCCCACAGGAAATCATTGATCTAGCTAATGCCAGAGCATTCCCTCTTATTCTCTTTCATCACGAAGTGTCATTTGTAGATATTACGCAAGATATTCATACTGTGTTGATTAACCAGCAATATCAAATGATTTCTCAACTAGAAAACTACTCTCAAACCTTAAACAAAAAACTGTTGACCATTACCCACGAATTCGAAATACTTCACTATCTTCAAGAACACCTGGAATCTCAGATTATTTACGAAAATAAAACAGGAGAGAGGTTCTTTATTCCTGACGTTCCTATCCATGACCGGAAAAAAATTATTTGTTCAATGAAAACTGATTCCGTTCAAGAAAAATATTTAATGGAGCCTGTTCAGGTACTGGATAAGCAACATGGTATCATACATATTTTTTCCAAAGACCGAATACTGAGTGAGTTTGATCATTTACTTTTAGATCGAACCATCACAGCACTGGCTCAGCATATTTTAAGAGGGTTGTATGTGGAAGAGAAAAGGAGACTAGAAGAAAGCGAATGGATCCGCAGCTGGCTTGAAGGTGGTCAGCAAAGAGAATCCATTAGGGATTTCCTTGGTCGTAATGATGCGGTGTTTCATAAAGGGGGAGTTGTACTTCTTTGTAAAAAGAAAAATCAGCAGGCCCCCGCACTTGATAAAACCTATCTAACCCTTTTATTTCGCTCCATTTTTGAACAACATGGTTTTTCGATATTCTTTACAGAGATGAAAAATACGCTAACGGTCATTCTCATTAATAGAAGGGAGGAACGGGGCTGGAAGGAAAGGTTAACGGAAGGAGTAGCAAGCATTATTGATAAACATAAAGACAACAAAGGAAATTATTCACTCCGTTTTGCTGTTGGGAAATATGTGCTGCCACTTGATCAGCTTTCCAAAAGTTATCAATCTTCCTGGGAGGCTATGCAAATTCAGGAACAACTGTTAAAAGAAGAATTTTTCTCTTTTTTTGAGGACCTTCATATTTACCGCTTGATTTCGTTCATGCAAAAACATCATGATCTTCGTGATTTTGTTATGGAATATTTGGAGCCTGTTATTGTATATGACCAAAAACATAACGGTAAGCTTTTAGAAACTTTAAAAATCTATCTCTCCTGCAATGGTTCAAAAAAAGAGACGGCAAGTAAGCTTTATATTGTTAGGCAGACTCTCTATCACCGGATTCAAAAACTGGAAAGCTTACTGGGGGAAGACTTCATGATTGCTGAAAAAAGACTGGTGATCGAATTTATGGTTATGGTGTATGAATATTTGAATACGACCAATTCTTATTTGGACGGAGATAGTAAAACGTATAGTCTATAATATGCGGAAAAAGTTGGTTTCCTTAGGGAGCCAATTTTTTTCTGGCAAAATGTCAGGACTGAAACCTTATCCATTTTACATTTTGTCTAATGAAAGCCTTTCTATTTTGTCAGATAATAGTCATAAGTTCTAAAAATTCTATTAAAGGATGAGGAGGACATTACATGACAATTACTTCAAAAGACACAAGGGTATTGCAAAATTTCATAGATGGAAAATGGGTGGATTCTAAAGGTTCGGAACAGATGGAAGTCATAAACCCAGCTACAAAGGAATGTTTGGCAAAGGTCCCGATTTCAACTAAACAAGATGTAGTGGAAGCAGTCAAGGCGGCCAAAACTGCTTATAAAACTTGGAAAGATACACCCGTTCCTAAACGTGCACGCATTATGTATGCTTACCATCACTTATTAACACAAAATCATGACGAACTGGCAAAGCTGATTGTACTTGAAAACGGAAAAGCTTTTAAAGAAGCGCATGGAGAAGTACAAAGAGGGTTGGAATGTGTAGAATTTGCAGCAGGTGCTCCAACATTAATGATGGGAGAGACTTTATCAAACATAGCGGAAGACATTGATTCTAGCATGTATAGATATCCACTCGGAGTGGTCGGGGGGATTACTCCCTTTAACTTCCCGATGATGGTTCCACTTTGGATGTTTCCGCTCGCTATCGCATGCGGAAATACATTTGTCCTAAAGCCTTCGGAACGGACGCCGATGCTTGCTAATCGTTTAGTAGAACTTTTTACAGAAGCAGGAGCGCCGGATGGGGTGTTAAATATTGTCCACGGTGCACATGATGTGGTAAATGGTTTACTAGATCATGAAGATGTTAAAGCGATCTCCTTCGTAGGGTCTCAGCCTGTTGCAAAATATGTGTATGAGACAGCGGCGAAGAATGGCAAGCGGGTTCAGGCTTTATCTGGTGCTAAGAATCATCATGTCGTGATGCCTGACGCGAATATTGAAAAAGCTGCACAGCATATTCTGACATCTGCTTTTGGAAGTGCGGGGCAGCGTTGCATGGCATGCAGTGCCGTCGTAGTAGTCGGAGATAACGATCAATTTGTAGAAGAGCTGAAAAACAAAGCAAACTCCCTGACAATCGGAAACGGTATGGATGAGGAAGTTTTATTAACACCTGTTATTAGAGAAAGTCATAGAGAAAAAGTACTCGGTTACATTAAACAGGGTGTTTCTGAGGGGGCGTCATTAATCCGAGACGGTCGAAAAGAAATGGACGAAATGACAGAAGGCCATTATTTGGGACCAACCATCTTTGATCATGTTACCCCTGAAATGACGATTGCCAAGGAAGAAATTTTCGCACCGGTACTAAGCCTTTTGCGTGCAAAAGATCTTGATGAAGCATTGTCGCATATTGAGAAATCACGATTCGGTAATGGGGCCACCATTTATACAAAAGACGCCAAAGCAGTCCGACAGTTCAGGGAAGAGGCAGATGCCGGAATGATTGGTGTCAATGTAGGGGTCCCTGCAACGATGGCATTTTTCCCATTCTCCGGCTGGAAAGATTCTTTCTATGGCGACCTTCACGTAAACGGAAAAGACGGCGTCAATTTCTTCACCCGGAAAAAAATGATCACATCAAGATTCGATTTTTAAAATAAGGTGTAGAGTATAGAGATGATTTCTACCTGGTGATTGGAGCAAAAGGCGAAGACTCCTGAGGAAGATGGCACTAGATGGAGACCACGCAGGCTCCAGTAGCGCCCCTAGGAAAGCGAAGCCATTTGCGGAAATCACCAGCGGTGTTTTAAAGATTTCTAAGTGTGAATGGTTAGCAATGCTCCTCACATAGAAAGGGTGTTTCCGTTGGGTAAAATAAATCAAACGCAAGACCAAAGCATGTTGGCTCAAGATGATCGCTATCTATGGCATTCTATGAAGCCTTACAATCCATCCTCTACCATGGTTGTAAAAGAAGCCAAAGGTGCTTGGATTACGGATATTGATGGAAACCGCTATTTGGATGGTATGTCAGGACTGTGGTGTGTCAACGTTGGCTACGGCAGAACGGAACTTGCAGAAGCTGCGTACGAGCAACTGAAAGAACTGGCTTATTTTCCACTCACACAAAGTCACGTCCCGGCCATTAAACTTGCCGAAAAACTAAACGAGTGGCTTGGAGAAGAATATGTCATCTTCTTTTCCAACAGTGGATCGGAAGCCAATGAAACAGCCTTTAAGATTGCTAGGCAGTATCATGCGCAACGTGGAAATAGCAACCGGTATAAAATTGTTTCCAGATACCGTTCCTATCACGGAAACACAATGGGTTCCCTAGCAGCAACAGGGCAGGCACAACGGAAATATAAATATGAACCCCTCGCTCCAGGGTTTGTACACATCCCGCCTCCTGACACATATAGAATGGAAGATCCTCAGACAGAAGATCCTATGAGAATGAGATGTGTGAAAGATGTGGATCAAGTAATGACTTGGGAGCTCAGTGAAACCATTGCTGCGATGATCATGGAACCTATCATTACAGGGGGAGGGATCCTTACTCCGCCCGACAACTATATGGGAGCAGTCTCTGAAATATGTAAAAAGCATGGTGCCCTATTAATCGTCGATGAAGTGATCTGCGGTTTTGGGAGAACGGGAAAGCCATTTGGATTCATGAATTATGGCGTAAAACCAGATATCATCACCATGGCCAAAGGTATTACAAGTGCCTACTTGCCGCTTTCAGCCACGGCTGTAAAAAAAGAGATCTATGACCAATTCAAAGGATCAGAGGAGTACGACTACTTGCGTCATGTTAATACATTTGGGGGAAGTCCTGCCTCATGTGCCTTGGCACTGAAAAACCTTGAAATAATGGAAAATGAAAAGCTGATAGAGCGCTCTGCAGAAAAAGGGGCAGTTTTATTAAGCGAACTAAAATCCCGGCTATCTGATCATCCGTTTGTTGGAGATGTTAGAGGAAAAGGCCTCCTAATAGGATTAGAACTTGTAAAAAACAAGGAAACAAAAGAGCCGATTGAAATAGATAGAATAAATGGTGTCATTGCCTCTTGTAAAAAGAAAGGCTTAATTGTTGGCAAAAACGGAGCCACAGTCGCAGGTTTTAACAATGTGCTCACTTTGTCACCGCCGCTGTGCATCAGTGATGAAGACCTGCAATTTATGATTAGAACAGTGGCAGACGCCATTTCCGAGTTGAAGTAAAAGGCCTGTATAAATAATGATAACTAAATAGAGAATAACGAGTAGGAGGCGTTTCTCTTGGAAAATCAGAAGAAATGGCTGTTACGCCTAGGTACACTTCTACTCGTTATGATTATTTTGTATGTGTTTATGAAATTAAGTCCATTGTGGGCGCCTGTTTTGAAGGTTTTGTTTATTATTAGTATTCCATTTTTTATCAGCATTTTCATTACATACCTATTACACCCTGTTGTAGAATACACACACAACAGAGGGATGCCTAGACCAATTGCTATCCTCATCATCTATCTCTTATTTTTTGGTGGAATCGGTCTCATAGGGTACAAAGGGATACCAGTTATCATTGATCAACTTTGGGAGCTCTCAGACAACTTCCCCCGATTAGCCCAGACATACAGCGGTTGGATCAAACAGATTCATAGTTCTACATCTGGTTGGCCGGATGGAATTCATGATAGGGTAGATCAGACATTTAGTGAATTTGAAGCAATGCTTTCAAATCTCCTGTCAAAAGTTGTAGCTGGATTAAAAGGTTTGTTGAACTCCTTTTTTATTTTGATTGTCATTCCCTTTATCGTGTTTTACCTGTTGAAGGACTATGATCAGGTGAAAAAAACGGTTTGGTACTTGACGCCCCGAAAATGGAGGGAGCCAGGAATTGCCTTCTTAAAGGATGTAGACATCTCACTGGGTAGTTATATAAGAGGTCAGTTGACGGTTTGTTTATTAATAGGCTTATTGGCAACCGCTAGCCTCTGGATGGTTGGCATGAAATATCCACTGGTACTCGGTGTAATCATTGGAATCACGAACATCATCCCCTATTTTGGCCCAATTATTGGAGCCTTTCCGGCAGTAATCATTGCTGCGACGATATCTGTGAAAATGGTACTGTTTGTGATCATCATTATTTTTGGTCTGCAATTTATTGAAGGGAACATTTTATCGCCATTGATTGTGGGGAAAAGTCTCCATATCCACCCGGTGTTCATTATACTGGCGCTATTGATCGGAGGAGAGGTGGCAGGGGTGGTAGGATTAATTTTGGCAGTACCAGTATTCGCTGTGATGAAAGTTACCTTAACTCATCTTACCGCTCATTTTATCAAACATTGACAACGGTCTTCCTGTTGCATATAATCGAAGCATACAAGCTACATAAACTAATTCAAAGAAGGATCTAAGTACGTTACAGACCATCCAGACGAGCATTTGCTCACATAGAGAGGAATTCCGCGGCTGCAAGAATTCCAGGGTGAAGGGTAATGGAAAGCTAATCCAGAGAGCAGGGTAAAATCCTGCCGGTTTGCACCGTTAAAGCAATCTGAGAGATGACAGAATTATTCTGTCATAATCAGGGTGGTACCGCGAGAACACTCTCGTCCCTGTTATTAGGGACGGGAGTTTTTTGTTTTCTTCAAATTTCCCTGTTGACTGAAGTGCAAGGTGGTCGACTCCGGCGGGAGGTAGCGGTAGACTTGAGACCCCGCTGGAGGTCACGTTAAAACTGATATGATATTGTATTTGGTAATTTCGAGCTGTGGATTGGAGCAAAAGGCGAAGACTCCTGAGGGAGATAGTGCTAGGTGGAGACCCCACAGGCGTAGCCGAGGAGGCTCACGTCAGCCTTAGGAAAGCGAAGCCATTTGCGGAAATCTATAGCCGTGTTTGAACAATATCTTAATCCAAGACTTTTTCAGTGGCCTTCAGCGCAGCGAGGAGGCTCAAGCAACGCCCCGCGGAAAGCGATCATCTGAACGGAAGGAAACAGGAGTATGAAACAGTAACACTTAAAGGAGGAAAATCTAATGAAACATCTAACATCCGCTCAAGTACGACAAATGTTCCTAGACTTCTTCAAAGAGAAAGGACATTCTGTAGAACCAAGCGCATCCCTTGTCCCGCACGAAGACCCATCCCTACTATGGATCAACAGTGGCGTAGCAACCTTGAAAAAATATTTCGATGGCCGTGTCATCCCGGCAAATCCTCGTATTTGTAATGCACAAAAATCAATTCGAACCAACGACATTGAAAACGTTGGAAAAACAGCGCGTCATCACACTTTCTTTGAAATGCTTGGTAACTTTTCTATTGGAGAGTACTTCAAAAAAGAAGCCATCGACTGGGCTTGGGAGTTCCTTACGAGCGAAAAATGGATTGGCTTTGAACCTGAAAAATTATCCGTTACCATTCATCCAGAAGACGAAGAGGCTTATACGTACTGGAATGAAGTAATAGGTGTACCTGCTGAGAGAATCATTCGCTTAGAGGGTAACTTCTGGGATATCGGGGAAGGCCCTAGTGGACCGAATACAGAAATTTTCTATGACCGTGGAGAAAGTTATGGGAACGACTTAAATGACCCAGAACTATATCCAGGGGGAGAAAACGAGCGCTACCTTGAAATTTGGAACCTTGTATTTTCTGAGTTTAACCACAACCCAGACCATACTTACACACCGCTTCCTAAGAAAAATATTGATACAGGTATGGGGCTTGAGCGTATGGTTTCCGTTATTCAAGATGTGCCGACAAACTTTGATACCGACCTTTTCATTCCTATCATCGAAGCGACTGAAAATGTGTCCGGTGAAAAATACCGTACTAACGCAGAAAAAGACACGGCATTCAAAGTTATCGCAGACCATATTCGTACCGTGACATTTGCAGTTGGTGATGGTGCCTTACCATCTAATGAAGGACGCGGATATGTACTACGCCGTCTATTAAGAAGAGCAGTGCGTTACGCTAAGCAACTTGGCATCAACCGTCCATTCATGTATGAATTAGTGCCAGTTGTAGCGGAAATCATGGTTGATTTCTACCCTGAGGTAAAAGAAAAACAAGATTTTATCCAGCGTGTAGTGAAAACCGAAGAAGAGCGTTTCCATGAAACATTAAATGATGGTTTGGCGATTCTTTCCACTGTCATTGCAAAAGCTAAAGAGGATGGAAGTACAGTAGTTTCCGGTGCTGACGCATTCCGACTGTATGATACGTACGGGTTCCCTGTAGAACTGACAGAAGAATATGTGGAAGAACAGAACATGACGCTTGATCACGAAGGATTCGAAAAAGAAATGGAAATGCAGCGTGACCGTGCCCGTTCTGCACGTCAAGACTCCAGTTCCATGCAAGTTCAATCTGGTGTGCTTGGAGAAATCCGTACTGAAAGCAGCTTTATAGGATACGATCAGCTTAGTGCGGATACAATGCTTTCTGTCATCGTAAAAAAAGGTGAGCTTGCTAATGAGGCACAAACAGGTGAAGAAGTACAAGTAATCCTAGCAGAAACACCATTTTATGCTGAAAGTGGTGGCCAGATTGCTGACCATGGATATATCGTTACAGAAACAGGTAGAGCGTTTGTAAAGGATGTTCAAAAGGCTCCTAATGGTCAAAACCTACACACAATCGTAGTAGAAGAGGGTGTATTGAGTACAGATCAGACTGTCAAAGCAGAAGTTCATGCGAAAAACCGTGCGCAGATTATTAAGAACCATACAGCTACTCACATTCTGCATCAAGCATTAAAAGACGTGCTGGGTACTCATGTTAACCAAGCAGGATCTCAAGTAACGGCTGACCGCCTTCGTTTTGATTTCTCTCATTTTGGTCAAGTGACACAAGAGGAAATCGAGAAAATTGAAGCAATTGTTAATGAAAAGATTTGGGCTAGCATCCATGTTGTCATTGAGAACAAATCCATCACGGAAGCAAAAGAAATGGGTGCAATGGCATTGTTTGGTGAAAAGTACGGAGATATTGTTCGTGTTGTTCAAGTTGGAGAATACAGCCTGGAGCTTTGCGGTGGTTGTCATGTGCCAAATACATCTGAGATCGGCCTATTCAAAATTGTTTCTGAGTCAGGTATCGGAGCAGGGACACGCCGTATGGAAGCAGTGACAGGCGAAGGCGCTTATCGCTTATTAAATGATCAAGTACAGCTGTTAAAAGAAGCAGCAGCTAAGCTTAAAACAAAGCCACAGGAAGTAGGAACAAGAATCGACGTTCTTTTATCTGATATGAAAGAACTGCAAAGAGAGAATCAATCTTTGGCTTCTAAGCTTGGAAACATTGAAGCATCCAACCTTTCATCAAAAGCAAAAGAAGTCAATGGCGTTACAATGCTTGTGAGCAAGGTAGCAGGTACAGACATGAACAACCTGCGCACGATGGTGGATGATTTAAAAAATAAGCTTGGTTCTGGTATTATAGTACTTGCAAGTGTACAAGATGGAAAAGTAAACATTTCTGCAGGGGTAACAAAAGATCTAATTGAAAAAGGTTACCATGCCGGTAAGGTTGTGAAAGAAGTGGCTACACGTTGCGGTGGCGGCGGCGGAGGTCGTCCTGACATGGCACAAGCAGGCGGAAAAAACCCGGAACAAGTCGATTCTGCATTACAATCTGTTGAAGATTGGATAAAATCCGTTTAACATTGCCGACATTTGGTGTACAATATAGGTAACAATTTACAAGCAGATAGAAATGGCTACGTTAAAATAATTTCGGTTGATTTTGCGATATTAGAGCTGTTGATTGAAGCACTGAGCGAAGACTCCTGAGGGAGATAGCGCTAGGTGGAGACCCCGCAGGCGTAGCCGAAGGAGGCTCACGTCAGCCCCTAGGAAAGCGAAGCTCATGGCGGAAATCAAAAGCGGATTTAACGGACCCTAGAAAAAAAGAAGTCTAAGAGAGAGGTGCAAAAGATGAGCTCCTTTGACAAAACAATGAAGTTTAACTTTCCGGAAGATGCATTGGAAGCTAATGTGGATGACGTATTAATAACAGTTTATGAGGCGTTGCAGGAAAAAGGCTACAACCCGATCAACCAGATCGTTGGTTACTTGCTTTCTGGAGACCCAGCTTACATTCCGCGTCATAAAGAAGCAAGAACGCTTATTCGGAAAATTGAAAGGGACGAGCTAATTGAAGAATTAGTGAAGTCTTACCTAGAACAGCACCGCAAGGAGTAGTACATGCGCATTTTGGGCTTAGACGTCGGTTCTAAAACAGTCGGTGTTGCCGTCAGTGATGAAATGGGATGGACAGCGCAAGGCTTGGAAACGATAAAAATTGATGAAGCAATAAAAAACCTAGGTTTTAAGCGATTGAAGCAAATCATCGCTGAATATAAGCCTGAAAAAGTCGTCATCGGCTTACCAAAGAATATGAACGGTTCGATTGGTCCTCGCGGAGAAGCCAGCAAGCATTATGGCGAAATGCTGACTGCCAAAACGGGACTTCCAATCGTTTATTGGGACGAAAGGCTTTCTACTGTAGCAGCAGAAAGAATTCTTCTTTCTGCTGACGTAAGTAGAAAAAAAAGAAAGCAAGTAATAGACAAGATGGCTGCGGTTGTCATTTTACAAGGATATCTTGACAGTCAACAATAAATTAGAGGTGAGCATAATGGAACACGGAGAACAAAATATTACAGTAGTAGACGAAAATGGAAACGAGCAATTATGTGAGGTGCTTTTCACATTTGACTCTGAAGAATTTGGAAAATCATATGTCCTTTATTACCCAGTTGGTGCGGAAAATGATGACCAGGATGACATTGAAATTCATGCATCTAGCTTCGTTCCTAGCGAATCAGAAGAAGGCGGAGACCTTCAGCCTGTAGAGACGGATGAAGAGTGGGACATGATTGAAGAAATGTTAAACACATTCTTGGCAGAAGAAGAAGAGTAAGAAAAAAGAGAGCAAACAGGCTATTCCTGTTTGCTCTCTTTATTTTGGCTGTATGAGCTTTCTGTATTCGGAAATAGCAAAGTGGCTAATTGCTCTTTATTAATAATCAAATCCTCTAAATTATATTGATCCAACACGGAAATAAAGGCTTGTGTCGCTTGATATAAAACCCCTTTTAGCTTACAGTGAGGTGATATTACACAGGAAGCGTGATCTTGAAAACATTCCACAATGTGAAAATCCTCTTCCGTTTTTCGGACGAGTTCACCAATATTCACTTCCTTGGGTTCTTTTGCTAACATTAATCCCCCATTTCGGCCCCGAATCGTCTCCAAATACCCTAACTTTCCAAGATGAAAGGTCACTTTCATAAGGTGATTTTTTGATATACCATATGCTTGAGCTATCTCCTTAATTTGGATGAGTTTGTTATGATCAGGTGCACTTGCTAAGTATAATAGAACTCGCAATGAGTAGTCAGTATAAAGTGTAAGTTTCATATTCTACCTCCAAATTTATTTTACCATACCCATTAATTTGATGGAAAATGGCAAAACTACTGAATGACCGTAAATCAATCAACCGAATAAATTCAAAATATTTAGGAAAAAAGTAATGATTAATACGAAAAAAATGGTAAAATATGATGTGGGAATGTGTCGGAAAAGAGAAAATACATGCTTTTTGTCAAAAAAATAAAGAATTTGTTGTATAATTGTTAGGTGTACGAGAGGGGGTATTTTTTTTGTCTGAAAAAAATAATAAAGACTATATTCAAGAAAAACTAAAAGAGAAACATTTTGAAGCAAAGATTGTGCGCCGCATTGTCTTTACAGTATTTGTCATACTTATGTTAGCCCTGACTAGTGTGATTGGCGGCGGTTATTTTTATATAAAAAATGCATTGCAGCCTGTGAGTGAGGAAGATACCAAAACCGAAAAGGTGGAAATCCCGATAGGATCGTCCCCAACATCAATCGGTCGGATTTTAGAGGAAAACGGTATCATCAACAACGGAAAAGTGTTTCGTTATTATGTAAAATTTAAGAATGAATCAGGATTTATGGCTGGAGAATACGAGTTAAGTCCTTCAATGAATCTCGATGAAATTATCGGTCATTTAAAAGAAGGAAGAGTTCAACAAGAAGTATTATTCCAAATTACTATACCTGAAGGACGTCAATTAGAGCAAATTGCTGTCATCCTTGAAAATAGAATGGGGCTTTCAGAAAAAGAGTTTCTGGAAAAAGCAAATGACAAAGTGTTTCTTGAAAAAATGAGAGAGAAATATCCGAAAGTTATTACCGATGAAATGTTTGACGAAGACGTAAAATATGCCTTAGAGGGCTATTTGTTCCCTGCAACCTATCCTTTCTATGTAGAAAACCCTACCGCAGAAGAAGTCATCGATGTAATGCTTCAAAAGACAAATGAAGTTCTTCAGGATGAAGCAGTTCGAACAGGCATGGGTAATAAAGATTTAACCACACATGAATTGCTGACAATGGCAAGTTTGATAGAAGCAGAGGCAACTATGCAAGCAGATCGTCAAAGCATTTCAAGTGTATTCTACAACCGTCTTAATGTAGGAATGCCACTTCAAACAGATCCTACTGTGTTATACGCCCTTGGAGAACATAAAGAGCGAACGTTGTATGAGGACTTGGAAGTGGATTCACCGTACAATACCTATAAAAACCAAGGTCTGCCACCGGGACCAATTGCCAATGCAGGTTTAACATCCATTCAAGCTGCATTAAGTCCTGCTGAAACGGAGTTTTATTACTTCCTAGCCACACCTGATGGCGAAGTGCTATTCAACGAAACGTTGGAAGAACATAATATTGACAAAAATGAACATATTTCAAGTCAGGACAATGGATAAGTGTCATAGGATGGGGAAGCGCGAAATTAATTCGCATTCCCTATTTTTTTGTGGTAAAATATATCGAGTTGTTTTGAACTAAATTAATTGTAACGATAAAGAGGGTTCCTCCATTGAGGTCACCTCTATTTTCTTTGTTTTTAGCAAGATTAAAGGAGGCGTCCACCGTTGGAAGCCAATGATAATAAAATAATTACTTATTTGAATAATCTCACTCCCTCTAGAAATGAACTCGTCACCAAAATGGAAAACCTTGCAGAAAAAGAGAATGTCCCAATCATGGACCTAGTTGGAATGGAAACACTTCTGCAACTCTTAAGACTATCCATGCCAAAAACAATCTTAGAGATAGGCGCAGCTATCGGATACTCAGCAATTAGGATGGCACAAGCTTTACCTGAGGTCACCATTGTGACAATAGAGCGAGATGAGCATAGATACATGCAAGCAAAAGCGCACATAGAACAAGCCGGTCTCCAAGATAGAATTCATCTGATATTTGGGGATGCATTGGAAGTTTTTGATCTAGTGGAAAAAGAAGCGGCGTTTGATATTATTTTTGTTGATGCGGCAAAGGGGCAGTATGAACGATTCTTTACCATGTATGAAACCCTTCTAAACCAAACAGGTATCATCATTACCGATAACGTACTCTTCCGTGGGATGGTAGCAGAAGACCACGAAACGATAGAACCGAAAAGAATGAAAAACCTAGTGAAAAAAATTGACCGATACAATAGATGGTTGATGGAACATCCGGACTACATCACCACCATTTTGCCTGTAGGTGACGGAATTGCAATCAGTAAAAAAAGAGGTGAAGAACGTTGAAAAAACCTGAATTGTTAGTGACACCACTAGACTTAACAAATTTGAAGGATTTAATAGATGCAGGAGCAGATGCATTTGTTGTCGGAGAAGAGCGCTACGGGCTTCGTTTAGCCGGAGAATTTAAAAAAGATGAAGTGAAAGCGGCTATTGAACTTGCACACCAGCACGGGAAAAAAGTGTATGTAGCAATGAATGCACTTTTTCATAATGAAAAAGTGGACGAGTTATCCGACTATCTTCAATTCTTAAATGAAGCAGGAGCAGATGCCGTCATCTTCGGAGATCCGGCTGTTTTAATGGCAGCAAAAGAAGTTGCTCCAAACATGCCGTTGCATTGGAATACGGAAACGACAGCAACCAACTACTATACCTGTAATTATTGGGGCAGAAAAGGCTCCAAACGTGCCGTGTTGGCTCGAGAAATCAACATGGATGCCATTGTTGATATCAAAGAAAACGCTGAAGTGGAAATTGAAGTTCAAGTCCATGGCATGACCTGTATGTTCCAATCCAAACGTTCATTGCTTGGCCACTATTTTGAGTATCAAGGCAAACAGATGGAAGTGGAAAAAGGCAAAGATCGTGCGATGATCCTTCATGATAAAGAAAGAAGCAATAAATATCCTGTTTATGAAGATGAAAATGGCACACACATCATGAGTCCAAACGACATGTGCATCATTGATGAACTAGAAGAAATGATAGATGCAAAAGTGGACAGTTTTAAAATTGACGGTGTATTACAAACACCTGAATATATCGTAGAAGTAACAAAAAGATACAGAAAAGCAATTGACCTCTGTGCAGATGACAGAGATGTCTATGAAGATATCAAAGAGGACTTGTTAATCGAAATGGAAGAACTTCAACAAGAGCACCGTCCACTAGACACTGGATTCTTCTTTAAAGAAACAGTCTATTAACAAGAAAAGGAGGTAGCCTTTTATGACAACTTATGTAAATGATAAGATTTCCAAGATAGTTGACGGAAAACGAGTGATTGTAAAAAAGCCAGAATTACTTGCGCCAGCAGGTAATCTGGAAAAATTGAAAATTGCTGTTCAATATGGTGCGGACGCCGTTTTTATCGGTGGACAGGAATACGGCTTACGTTCCAATGCCGGAAATTTCACTTTTGAAGAAATGGCGGAAGGTGTTCAATTTGCTGCAAAGTTTGGCGCGCGCATCTATGTAACCACCAATATTTTCGCACACAATGAAAACATGGATGGCCTAGATGATTACCTTCGTGGCATTGAAGGGGCAGGGGTTCATGGAATAATCGTTGCTGACCCACTCATCATTGAAACATGTAGAAGAGTGGCACCTAAACTTGAAGTTCACTTAAGTACACAACAATCCCTGTCTAACTGGAAAGCAGTCCAGTTTTGGAAAGAGGAAGGATTAGAGCGTGTCGTACTTGCCCGTGAAACAAGCGCAGAGGAAATTCGCGAAATGAAAGAGAAGGTGGACATTGAAATTGAGACCTTCATTCACGGTGCCATGTGTATCGCATACTCTGGACGCTGTACGCTAAGTAATCACATGACAGCACGAGATTCTAACCGTGGGGGCTGCTGCCAATCTTGCCGTTGGGATTACGATTTGTACGAATTGGATGGTGGCAAAGAAAAGGCACTTTTTGCGGAAGGTGATGCACCATTTGCCATGAGTCCGAAAGATTTAAAGCTTATAGAATCCATTCCTAGAATGATTGAACTCGGAATCGACAGCTTGAAAATTGAAGGGCGCATGAAATCCATACACTATGTTGCAACGGTAGTGAGTGTGTACCGCAAAGTAATCGACGCTTATTGTGCAGATCCTGAGAACTTCACCATCCAACAAGAATGGCTAGAAGAGCTCGATAAATGTGCAAATCGTGAAACGGCACCTGCTTTCTTTGAAGGGGTTCCAGGGTATAAAGAGCAAATGTTTGGCAACCATAGCAAGAAGACAGACTTTGACTTTGTTGGACTGGTACTTGACTATGATAGAGAAACTCAAATGGTGACTTTGCAACAAAGAAACTTTTTTAAACCAGGCGATGAAGTAGAATTTTTCGGACCGGAAATTGAAAACTTTACACAAAAAATAGAGAATGTTTGGGATGAGAAGGGCAATGAGCTGGATGCTGCCCGCCATCCATTACAAATTGTGAAATTCAAAGTGGAAAAGCCGATTTATCCGAACAACATGATGCGAAAGGGGCAGTAATAACATGGGGAAAAAACCGATCGTAATCGGTGTAGCCGGAGGATCTGGCTCAGGAAAAACGAGTGTAACAAAAGCTATTTTTGAACATTTTACAGAGAAATCCATTTTAATGCTAGAACAAGATTACTATTATAAAGATCAGACAGATGTCCCAATGGAAGAAAGATTACAAACTAACTATGACCATCCTTTGGCATTTGATAACGACTTGTTGATTGAGCACATTCAACATTTACTGAACTATGATACAATCAATAAACCTGTCTACGATTACACGCTTCATACTAGATCATCTCAAGTAATTGAAGTAGAAGCGAAAGATGTTATCATTGTAGAAGGAATTTTGGTATTAGAAGACGAACGTTTGCGTAACTTAATGGATATAAAGCTTTTTGTGGACACAGATGCAGATTTGCGCATCATCCGTAGAATGCTGCGTGACATCAAGGAACGTGGACGTACGATAGATTCAGTTATTGAACAATATGTAACTGTAGTTCGTCCAATGCACAATCAATTCATTGAACCAACGAAGCGATATGCAGATATCATCATCCCTGAAGGTGGACAAAATCACGTTGCAATTGACCTGATGGTAACAAAAATTCAAACAATTCTTGAACAAAAAGAGATTTTGTAATAACATATGAGAAGCTAGAGAATTTTCCAATTGTGGAAGGAGCGACGATGTATTCCATTTAATGGGTACATCTTTTTCCACATTTACATAGGCTTTGAACCTTATTGCCATAAAGATACAACGTAAATTGGGGAATGCAATTACTAGAAGGAGTGAAAAGTCATGGCACAAGAGAAAGTATATCCAATGACACAAGCTGGAAAAGACAAGCTTGTACAAGAGTTAGAACACCTAAAATCTGTAAGACGTAAAGAAGTGGTGGAACGTATTAAGATAGCTCGTAGCTTCGGAGATCTTTCTGAGAACTCTGAGTATGATTCTGCAAAAGAAGAGCAAGCATTCGTAGAAGGTCGCATCACGCTACTTGAGCAAATGGTCCGCAACGCAAAAATCATCCAAGAAGATAAGGATACAGATGCAGTTGGTCTTGGGAAAACGGTAACATTTGTTGAGCTACCTGACGGCGAAGAAGAAACTTACACAATCGTTGGTAGCGCAGAGGCTGACCCGTTCGAAGGAAACATTTCTAACGAATCCCCAATGGGAAGCTCCCTAATGGGCAAACGCGTAAACGATGAAGTAACCATCCAAACTCCAGGCGGAGAAATGAACGTGAAGATTGTTTCAGTAAAATAAGACTTTTAAAAGCTGTTTTTAAAGATTCGTTGGTAGAATATAGTTAGACGGACAAGTGCCTGTAGCGCAAAGTAACGTTTAATCTATGAAGCCAATTACACAAATCAATTAGAAAACAGCTTTTGATTAAAAAGAACACACCTCGTCAACAATGTTGATGAGGTGTTTTTTTATGCAACGGTTAATCAAAGGGAGAATCAATAAACTTGGAATCTGTGTCGTCCTGCTCTTAAGCCTGCTTATCGGAAGGCTTGTTCAAGTGCAACTAATCAGCACAGAATCCTTTACCGATCAACATATAAACTTAATTGAAGCAAGCGTCAAACAACGAACACAGTCTCTTGTAATCGATGAAGGTCGTGGCAGATTTATCGACCGTAATGGCCTTCCGCTTACTCACGATTATTTTCCAAGTGTCATCTTATTCCCTTTCCTGAATGGGCTTGATTGGCCAAAAGATGAACTTGCTAGTATTTTGGGGATAAACACATCTGAAATCGACAGCCTCCTTGCTGATGCGGAAAAACCAGTCGTTTTATCAGAAAGTCTAACGGATCAGAAAATGGAACAAATTAATGAGCTTGATTATCCGGGTATAGTCGCACTGTATCGCCAGTTTGAACTAGATGAAAAAACGGCAGAACACGTTATTGGTGTGACAGGCGAAGACGCCGATACATTTATGAAACGGTATGCAGACAAGGTGGAGAAAGAAAACTATTCCCCGCATACGCCAATCGGGGCCTCTGGCTTAGAAGAGGCGTTTGATGAAATCATCCTTCCTGAAGGTTCTACAAAATTACTCTATCATGTTGATCGGTTTGGAGGTCCCTTATTTGGAATTGATGTCCGGTATATGTCTCCGTCCAATCCCTATTATCCTCTTACTGTCCAAACGACCCTTGACAAGAACATTCAGCAGTTGGCGGAAAAAACGCTTAATGACTATCAAGTGAAAAAGGGCGGTCTGGTAGTAATCGATATAGAGACAAATGAAGTGGTCGCAATGGTATCACGACCATCCTTAGATCCAGAAAATCCCTCCAAAGGAGCGGGTGCTCATAACTTTATGCTAGAACCCCATTTTCCAGGTTCTGTGTTCAAAACTGTCGTGACCGCAGCGGCAATCGAGGAGAACGTAGTGGATAATGAAAAGGTGTTTAATTGTGATTTGGATATTAGGGGAAATCTGCTTGAAGATGAAAAGAAGCGGATGGGTACAATCAATCTCGAAGCAAGTTTTGCCCAAAGTTGTAACTATACTTTTGGTGAGATTGGAAAGCGGTTGGTAGAAAAAGATAAAAATGCACTAGATAAGTATGCAACTATGTTGGGGTTAACAGGAACCGTTGGATGGAAGGGTGATATGTTCGGCTTTAGTGACTTTGTACAAATTCCTCGTGAAAAAGAGAATGTGGTTTGGGATAACAACGAAGACAAAGGAGTTCCCCTCGCGGTTGCGCAGACATCTATTGGACAAAAAGATGTCAAGGTCACACCGCTCGCCGTGGCAAATATGATGGCAACAATAGCCCGTGGTGGAGAATCTAAGGAAGTTAAATTGGTCAGTGACATCCTTTACAAAAACGGAACAACATTGTTTTCTTTTCCTGACCATGATAGAGATGTTGAGAAACTTTCATCCTATACAGTAATGCAACTCCAGCACTTGCTCAGAGAAGTAGTAGCTGGAGAAACAGGGACAGGTTGGAGGATGAACGGCCTCTCTTACGAAGTTGCCGGAAAAAGCGGGACGGCGCAGACGGGAAAACGTACGGAAGATGACCGGGAATTATTGAATAGGTGGTTTGCAGGTTATTTTCCAATCAAAAGTCCTAAGTATGCCATGGTTATGGTCGAATTAGACGTGGTTGATGAGAACAATGTCTCATCTGTGTACTCCAAAATGGTTGAAGAAATATATAACTGGCAAAACCAAGAAAGATAATGGCAATCCTTTTCACTGTGCTTTTTAAAGTAATGATGGTACAATAAGCTATTGTAATTATACTATATTTGGCTTTGACTAGGAGGGACTGTCGTGTCTTTAGACTTTAACAAAGGTGGCTCACGTTACGGCCGAACAACCAAACGTAAAAAAACAAACATGATCTTGAATATCCTGATTGGTGTTGTATTCATATTTATCATCGTTCTTGCTTCCTCCTTGTTCTTTGGAAAGAATGACCCAGCTACAGATAACGAAAATCAGCTGGCTACAGGGGAACAGGAATTAAGTGAAACAGAAGAGAACGAAACCGAGCAAGAATCCGAGGAAGCTGCTCCAACTGACGAGGAAGAAGCTGAAGCTGAAACGGAAGAAGCGGAAGAATCCGCTGAGAAAGAAAAAGAGAAAGAGGATAAGGAAAAAGACGAAGAATCCGAAGAAGCCGACGATTCTGAGACAGAAGTTTCCGAAAACTCCGATGACCCAAATGTCATCAAAACGATGACCAATCCTGGTTGGGGGCCTGTTGGAACGTCTCAATCCGAGCCTCATACCTCCGTCTATGAAGAAGGTCATGTAGACTGGAATGAAAAGTTAAAAGCCGTGGAAGCAGCTACTCGTATGAAAAGCGGGGAGTACACATTATACTTCCTAGGAAATGGCGGCAGCGAGCACTTATCTGTAGCGTCCATCAAAAACAAATCCACCGGCGAGAACTTCAAAATCTATCTGGAGTGGGTAACCAACAAAGGGTGGAAACCTACTAAGGTAGAGCAGGTTAAGGCGTTGTAAAGTATGTGATTTATCATAAAGGCGGCGGACCTATCCCATTGGGGGTGGGTCTTTTTTTGTGGGATTGGACTTGAGGGGAAGGGCAAGGGATTGAAGTGTTGAAGGCTTTTGGTGGGGGAGGCGGTGGTGGACTTGAGGCTTTGAGTTGAATGGTGAGATTACCGGGGGAAGGGATGAATGTCGAACTTTGATAGGGTTTGTCGATTGGCATGTATTTAACTCAGTGTGGACAGTATTTAAAAATCTTGGACAGTATTTTGTGATTTTTCGCTTGTATTTGCCCCGACTCCGACAGTAAATGGGTGTTTTCCGACAGTATTTTTCATTAAACTATCTCTTGGATAAAACAGGAAACTAAACTTAATTGAAAAATATCCACTTTTTAGCAGGGAACTACCATTCGCACAGAGAAATAACAAGAATCGACAAAAAAGGAGGGGTAAAATGATTAAAAAGCAACGAGAAAAATCTCATAAATTACTGACCCATGAAGTTGGGTTGCGAAGAGTCCCTAAAAGTCATCCAAAGTATCTGATTTTAGAGCAAGAGCACGGTAAATTGTCTTACGGTCACAAAGGAGAAGAGGCGCTAGATTATTTCCTAACTTTTCTGCCTAATGATAACTATTTAATTCTTAATAGTCTTAGACTAGAAGACCCAAAAAGCAGGTATTTTCAAATGGACAGCTTATTACTGGCACCAACACATTGCATAATACTCGATTCAAAATATATGTCTGGTAAGTTGGAATTTGATGAAAGTGCTAACCAGCTATTAAGACATTTGCCAGGTAGTGAAGATATAGAGAAACTAGGAGACCCTATTTCGCAGATTTCCAGGCAACGACATCAACTTTCCCTTTGGTTAAAAAAGAATGGTTTTCCTCCACTGCCTATCGCAAGTTTAATTGTTCTGACCCACAATAACGCCACCCTCATTAAGACAACTCCTTCTATTACAAAAAAGGTCACCTTTCATACGAACTTGCCCAATCGCCTCAAAGAGATCGATCAAAATATATCTAAAGGAAATATTATGTTAAGTACTCAAGGCCTCCAAAAACTCTCTAGGACACTCATAAAAAAGCATACGACGGATCACTTCCAATTCCTCAACCATTATAATATAAGTGTTAATGAACTGATAACAGGTGTACTCTGTACAGTGTGTTTAGCTGCCCCTATGCTTAGGAAAAGAGGAGTTTGGGGTTGCCAAGGGTGTAGCGCTTATTCTAAGACTGCGCATTTAGAGGCGATTAATGATTACAAACTGTTAATCGGAGAGACGATTAACAACAAGGAGTTAAGGTGTTATCTCGGATTACCTTCTGCTTCAGTTGCATCTAAGTATTTAGCTTCTATGGGGTTAAAATTTGAGGGTAGCTTTAAAAATAGGAGATATTTTCTTTGAAACTTCCACCAAGATAAAAACGTATATTAAATACTAGGGGTTGAAAGGAGGCATTATACAATTGAATATTTTCAACAAGCTAGGTTTGCTTTTTGCACTTGCATCTATCACCATTGTCTTTATCCATCTTTCATCTGGAGTTATTTTATTAAGTTTCTCAATGCTTTGGTTTGCAATCAACCAGTTAAGAATCAAGAACTACATCTATGGATACATATATTTGCTATCGGCTTTTCTTTTTTTATCAGCTACCATTCTCTACTAACAAAAAAACGCTCACTCCCGAGCGCTTTTGTCCACTTCAATCAGAAATGCGTAGTAGGCATCTCCGTCATATGTTTTATTTTCCCACCTTGCAAAGTAGGAGAAGTAATAGAGCCCCTCTTCCGTTGGTGCACTAAATTTGTTCTCAACTGCTAAGACAACAATGTTCTCATATTGATCAGTCAACGAAAAATCTACCGAATATTCACTAGGCTCCGGTCCATCTGGTATGTCGATTGTTATTTCCTCTCCTGGAGCTACAATGATTGGTTCTTTATTTGCCAACAGGTCAACAGAGCCGGAGTGATCTTCACACCCTCCTTGACGTTTGTTGCTCCAACAGAAGCTCCCACGCACCGTTTCATATGTATCTCCATCAACTATTACAACAGCTTCAGGGGGTGTCATCCATTCTGCGTCATCCACTCCTGTAGGCCCGGTACATCCTGATAAAATGAAAAGCATTGCTACACCCAAACCAATAACTAATACACGCATTCAGTCCGCCTCCTTCTCAACTTACTAGACGAACTGCTCTTCCTTAAAGTTACACATATCAGAGATTATTTCCCTTTTAACCTAAAATGCACGACCGCACTATAAAAGCGTCTGCCTTCCTCGTCTACATGCATCTGATGAGAAACGGAGTGAAGCCCGAGCATGATGGCTCGGTTATGATCAATTTGCTCATTTATCTTTTTCTCTAATGTTTTTAAATCAAGTGCTTCAAAGAATTCCACTTTATCTTCCAACAAACTAAATTCAAAATTCATAATTCCAAGTCCTTTCGTCGGGTTTACTACTTGTAGTTTTGTAGTCCTTATGAAATTGCACTAATCCTACTCCTACCAACTTTCTAAGTATATCCTACCAAACATTTTCATTGAAGAAAATAGAAACATGTGTTAGATTGAGAACAGTTATTTCTTAAAAGCATACTATACTTATAGGAATTATATAAATTATTCGTGGAGTGATCACTATGGGACGTGAATTCGTCGAACTGTTTAACGATTGGGCAAATTATTATGATGCGACAGTAAGTGGGAAGGATCAAGAATATGCAGAAGTTTTCCGTGGGTATGATGATATTCTGAAGGATGTGGCCGTTAAGGCATTAAGTCCTGTTGTAGAATTTGGAGTAGGAACGGGGAACCTCACAACACAGTTGCTGAAAAGAGGTCATGAAGTTTTTGCTATTGAGCCTTCCGAAACGATGCGAGAAAAAGCTGCGGAAAAGCTTCCAAAGACGGTCAGCCTTGAAGATGGGGATTTCCTGAGCTTTCCGATACCATCTGAACCAATTAAATCGATTGTCAGCACGTATGCGTTTCACCATCTTACAGATGCAGAAAAGGAAGAAGCGGTGGCGCACTATGGAAAGTTACTTGATAAAGGTGGTAAAATAGTATTTGCTGATACGGTCTTTGAAAATAAAGAGGCGTACAGAGCGACAATTGAACAGGCAGAAAAGCATACGTTTTTAAATCTTGCTAATGATTTAAAGACTGAATACTATACAACACTGGATGTCCTGACAGCTATTTTCGAAAAGCATGGATTTGAAGTGGAGTACCAGCGGTTTAATCATTTTGTCTGGGTAATGGAAGCGACAAAACAATAGCAGGTGGGCATTACATGTTCTCTTTTCTAAAGAGGTGGATGTTCCTGCCGCTCATATTAAGGAAAGAGGGATTTTATAATGAAAGTAGCAATTATCGGAGCAATGGAAGAAGAAGTAACCATCATGCGTGAAAAGATTGAAGGGATGGAAACAACAACTGTAGCAGGTTGTGAATTTTATACAGGAACATTGAATGGCGTGGATGTTGTTCTTTCAAAATCAGGGATTGGGAAAGTAAATGCGGCGCTTAGTACGTCTTTACTTTTAGAACGTTTCAAGCCTGAAGTAGTTATTAATACAGGATCTGCCGGTGGGTTCTCGCCAGCATTAAATGTTGGAGATGTTGTAATTTCCACGGAAGTTCGCCATCATGATGTGGATGTAACGGCTTTTGGATATGAGTACGGACAAGTTCCGGGCTTGCCGGCAGCATTTGAAGCGGATGCAAAGCTTATGGCTTTAGCAAAAAAAGCTGCTGAGAATATAAGTGGCATGCAGGTTGTGGAAGGGCTGATTGCAACGGGAGATTCCTTTATGAATGATCCAGTGCGTGTGGAAGCGGTTCGTGAAAAGATGCCCAAGCTGCAAGCTGCGGAAATGGAAGCGGCGGCAATTGCACAGGTCTGCCATGCGTTTGAAGTGCCGTTTGTGGTAATACGTGCACTGTCTGACATCGCTGGAAAAGAATCCAATATTAGTTTTGATCAATTCCTAAGTAAAGCAGCATTGCATTCTTCCATGTTGATCGAAAATATGCTGAGTGAGCTGAAAAACGCTTAACACACGGAAGTAATGTTTGCGGGGGGATAAATGATGAATGTTTTTAAAAATGTCCATGGCTTGATAGGCAATACACCTGTCGTGGAGTTGGCTAATTTTGAGGTGCCAAATGGGGTGCGCCTTTTTGCTAAGCTTGAATTTTATAATCCAGGCGGAAGTATTAAAGACCGATTAGGAAAAGAGCTTTTAGAAGATGCGATTCGTTCCGGAAAGCTGAAAGAAGGCGGTACGATCATTGAACCAACGGC
Source organism: Bacillus sp. CHD6a (assembly GCF_001293645.1). GTDB lineage: Bacteria > Bacillota > Bacilli > Bacillales > Bacillaceae_I > Sutcliffiella_A. The sequence continues at coordinate 41,963 of NZ_LBMD01000008.1, read as the reverse complement.
TGGTAATACTGGTATTGGCCTAGCGCTAGCAGCAGTCGGCACCAGCTACAAGGTGATGGTATGTATGCCGGAGAAGTTCAGTGTGGAAAAACAAGAGCTCATGAAGGCACTTGGTGCAACCATTGTTCACACGCCTACACCACTTGGGATGAAGGGTGCCATAGAGAAAGCGAAAGAGCTTAACAAGGAAATCCCTAATTCCTATTGTCCCCAGCAATTCGGTAACCCTGCCAATCCAGAAACCTATTACAAAACACTGGGTCCTGAGCTTTGGGAGCAGTTGGATGGACAGGTGAATGTATTTGTTGCGGGAGCTGGGACTGGTGGAACATTCATGGGAACAGCAAAATATCTGAAAGAAAAGAACCCGGATGTGAAAACGGTCATCGTGGAACCAGAGGGATCGATCCTTAACGGCGGTGAGTCCGGTCCGCATAAAACAGAAGGCATCGGTATGGAGTTTTTACCAGGATACATGGATGAAACATACTTCGACGCCATCCACACAGTATATGATGTGGATGCGTTTGAGCGTGTCAAAGAATTGGCGCAAAAAGAAGGTTTGTTGGTAGGGAGCTCATCAGGGGCAGCACTTCATGCAGCGTTGGAAGAAGCAAAAATAGCTCAACCCGCAACCAACATTGTGATGATTTTTGCCGATAGCAGCGAACGCTATTTAAGCAAAAAGATTTATGAAGGAGGAATTTGATATGCATAAGAAAACAAAGTTGATACATGGTGGCATATTTGGAGATCCGCATACAGGTGCGGTTTCCACTCCCATCTATCAAGTTAGTACGTATAAACAGGAGAGTGTAGGAAACTTCAAGGGGTATGAGTACTCCAGAACTGGAAATCCTACAAGACATGCGCTGGAAGAATTAATCAAGGACTTAGAAAATGGCAAAGCAGGATTTGCGTTCGGTTCTGGTATGGCGGCTATAACGGCGGTTATGATGTTGTTTGACAGCGGTGACCACGTGGTCTTAACAGATGATGTGTACGGTGGAACATACCGAGTCATGACAAAGGTGTTAAACAGAATGGGAATCAGTTCTACTTTTGTAGATACTAGCAAGGTGGAAAATATAGAGGCTGCGATTCAAGAGAATACAAAGGCGCTTTTCATTGAAACACCGACTAACCCATTGTTAAAAGTGACAGATATTCAAAAAGCGAGTTTAGTTGCGAAAAAGCATAATCTATTGACGATTGTTGATAACACGTTCAGCACACCATACTGGCAGACACCAATCAATCTTGGTGCAGACATTGTTCTTCATAGTGCGACCAAGTACATTGGAGGGCACAGTGATGTGGTGGCAGGTCTTGTTGTTGTTAACTCTGATAAATTAGCAGAAGAGCTGCATTTTGTTCAAAATTCAACGGGAGGCATCTTAGGACCGCAGGATTCTTGGTTATTGATGCGTGGAATTAAGACGCTTGGCCTTCGTATGGAAGCGACGGAAAAGAACACGAACCGTATCGTTGATTTCCTTGAAAGCCATCCGTTTGTAGGAAAAGTTTATTATCCTGGATTGGAAGATCATCCGAATCATGAGGTTGCCAAACAGCAAGCTGGTGGTTTTGGTGGTATGGTGTCCTTTGATATCGGGAGTGCCGAGAAAGCAGATCAGCTGTTAGCAAGAATTAAATACTTCACGTTAGCGGAAAGTTTAGGAGCGGTAGAAAGTTTAATTTCTGTTCCAGCCCGTATGACGCATGCATCCATTCCTGCTGAACGCCGTGCAGAACTTGGAATTGTTGATGGGTTGGTACGTATATCCGTTGGTATTGAAGATGTAGAAGATCTTATTGCAGATCTGAAACAGGCTATTGAAGGGTAAAAGTTACTAAAAAGGTCCTATGAGAGCATAGCTCTTATAGGGCTTTTTTGAGGTTGTTGATTAGCGTTCTAGTAAAAATCTGTTATAATATAAAAATAATACATAATTTTCATACTATTTTTACTAGGAGGATTATCATGTCTACAGTACCTGTGTTAGAAAAGAACGTTCAAGAAAAAGTCGATGCCTTCAACAAGCTTGATGAGAAGCTTTGCCATTATAATGGCGTGTTGGGGCTTCTTAGCTGGGATTCTAAAACAAAAGCACCTAAAAAAGGGCGTTCATTGTTTGGAAAAGCAAGAGGAACATTATCAACGGAAGCTTTCAAACTATCTATCTCAGAAGAAATGGGAGAATTGCTGACATTCTTAACAGAGGAAAATGTTTGGGAACAGTTGGATGCAGTAACGAAAGCATGTGTGACCGAGAGAAGAAAGGACTACGACCAATCCATAAAAATTCCTGCAGATGAATATCAAGAATATGTCATTCTTGTTAATGATGCGAATGAGGCATGGGAAGAAGCACGTGAAAAGAATGATTTCACCTCTTACGCACCTATTCTTGAAAAAGTGTTGGCTTTTAAGAAAAAGTTCGGTGAATATTATGGCTATGAAGGGCATCCATATAATGCGATGCTAAATGAGTTTGAGCCTGGATTGACTGTTGAGAAGCTTGATCCATTGTTTAAAGAGCTTCGCGAAAAAAGTGTAGACATATTAAATAAAATTAAAGCTTCTAAATCCCAACCAAGAGAGGATATTTTCGCTCAGGAATATGATATAGAAGCTCAAAAGAAATTTAATCAATACATTTTGCCTTTAATCGGATTCGATATGGAAGGAGGCCGCTTGGACGAAACAGTGCATCCGTTTGCTTCTTCTGTTAATACCGGAGATGTTCGAATCACTACCCGTTACTTAAAAGATAATGTTCGTTCCGCTATTTTTGGCACCATCCATGAGGCAGGACACGGAATGTATGAACAAGGAGTTAACCCTGCCTATGAAGGAAGAGCGATTCGAAGTGGGACATCCTTTGGTATACACGAATCTCAATCACGTTTCTTAGAAAATATGGTAGGACGCAGCAAGGAATTTTGGACTTACTTCTATAAAGATCTACAAAAGCATTTTCCGGAGCAACTGCAAAATATCACATTGGAAGATTTCTATGCTGCTACAAACAAGGTGGATCCGTCTTTCATTCGTGTGGAAGCAGATGAGCTGACTTATAATCTTCATATCATGATCCGCTATGAAATTGAAAAAGGTTTATTTGCCGGGGAATATGAAGTAAAGGATCTGCCTAAAGTATGGAATGAAAAAATGGAGGAGTATTTAGGAATTACGCCACCAACAGACACACTTGGTGTCCTTCAGGATGTCCACTGGTCCTTTGGCGGATTCGGATATTTCCCTTCTTACTCTCTAGGTAATCTTTATGCAGCGCAAATTCTTTACACTTTTATCAAGGAGATGCCAGATTTCTATCATAAGATTGAACAGGGAGACTTCATGGCAATTCGCGGATGGTTAAGAGAGAATATCCATCAATATGGAAAACTATATTCTCCAAATGAGTTAATTGTGAAAGTGACGGGGGAAGAACTGGATGCCAAATATTTGGTAAGATACTTAGAAGAGAAGTATTCTGCTATCTATCACTTTTAACAATCTCTAATAGGAAAAGCCTTCTGTTTAGCAGCAGAAGGCTTTTGACGTTTCCGGAAGAAATTACATACCGGAAAACCTAGCAAACTATGTTAAAGTGAATAATAGATGGGGGGAATCTAGATGAATACGAAGGTATTACAAGCAAAGATACAAGATTATACTAGATATGCCATTATTTTAACGACCGTCAGTGTGTTTTTATATATTGGAGTTGCTTTTCAGCATGCAGGGAAAGAAGCTTCACAGCTCTTTACGATGATGGGTGCCACTGTTGTTTTACTTGGTGGGGCAGTGTACTTCGTATGGAGAGCGAGAAAGTTGAAAAAGATCTTACAAGAGCAGGATGAACAATAATAAATGGAAGAGGAGCCTTTAGTCGGGCTCCTCTTCATTTATCCCAGCTTACCTCATAGACTTTCTGTATCCCGCTTTTTCTGCTTCTTCTTCCGTGTTAAAGCACGCTTCAGGAATGGTCCGATCATAGTAAGCACCCGTTTCAACGTGATAGATCTTTTCGCCGCTTGAGCTTATATTCCCTTTTACTGTGCAGCTTTCTGTCACAAGATTTTCTTTGGTAGGAACTTCAGCATCAGGGTCCTCGACGTATTCAGGAAAAAAGCCATCTTCCTGTGCATAGTTTTCTACACTCCAAATACCTATTCCTTCCACTTGCGCTTTCTCTTGGATAACTTGATAGCTATCTACATATCTCGTGTTAGGTGGGAATATATATGCTACTCGTGCCAATCCACGCTTCAGAAGCTCTTCTTGTGCTGACACACCATTCACATATACGTATGCTAAAATTCGTCCATAGTGGTCCCTTTCGCTTACATCGAGCTCTATTTCCACTTTTCCCCCCTGCATGAACTCTTCCATGAACTTCTTCGCTTCTGGACCAAACGGCTGAGGGCCGTCCATTCTAGGGTGGTTCGTTTCTGGAGTATCAATAAGCAAGAAACGGATATTTTCTTCTTTATTATTTATTTTCACCTTTATTGTGTCTCCATCTATAACACGAACGAGAGGGACCTCTGTCCTTTCATATTCAGGTTCATTCTTTTCTAGGCCCTCTGTTTCGGTTTCGGCAGAAGCTTCACTGGTTGGATTAGCTTGCTCTTGTACTATCTCAGGTGAATCATTCTCTATAACAGTGGAGGAACTTTCATCCAATGTGCAACCTGCCAAAACAAGCACAAGCATCAAACACCAACTACTAAATTTTAATCTCACGGTTGACTCCTTTCATTACAAAAAGTATTCCTCATTATACCACGCAATGTGCAGTACCTTATGGTCTTTTTTAAACGAAGTTTCACACTCTGAAAAGTAGGGTATTTATTGTTTGTGCATTTAGGAAATACTGTAGAGAAATAATTACTTTGATGGGGGAGTGAGAAGGTTTTGATAACCTTTAAGAATGTATCAAAAACATATGAAGATGGGACAACCGCCGTCCAATCCTTTAATCTAGAAATTAAAGAAGGAGAATTCTTTGTTCTAATCGGACCGAGTGGATGCGGGAAAACAACCACATTGAAAATGATCAATCGATTACATAATGTTACGAATGGGGATATCCTCATTGACGGGAAAAGTATCTCAGACCATAATATCCATGAACTTCGCTGGAATATTGGTTATGTTCTCCAGCAAATCGCACTTTTTCCACATATGACAATCGAAGAGAATATATCCATTGTCCCAGAGCTTAAATCCTGGAAAAAATCGGACATCTCCAAAAGAGTGGATGAGTTGCTTGAACTAGTAGGACTCGAGCCGTCTACCTACAAAAAACGAAAGCCTTCAGAGTTATCAGGAGGTCAACAACAACGAGTAGGAGTGGCAAGAGCTTTGGCTGCCAATCCACCTATTATTTTAATGGATGAGCCATTTAGTGCGCTTGATCCACTCAGCAGAGAACAGTTACAACAAGATTTTCTTAGCTTGAAAAAGAAAATCCAAAAAACCATCGTGTTTGTCACACACGATATGAACGAAGCCCTAACACTTGGCGACCGGATCTGCCTTATGAAAGAAGGAGAGGCAGTACAAGTAGGAACCCCAGAAGAGTTCGTCAATAAACCTAAGAACGATTTTGTGAAATCATTTATAGGGAATAGACGCAGTGTTCTTCAGAAAACCATCGAGGAACTAATAGAAGACTTGATAATAGGGTCTTCAGAAACGCCTTTCCGCGAAGTAGATAGTAAGCTAACACTTGGAGAACTCCTTGCATTTCTTGCAGATGAAGAGGCTGTTACCATTATGCAAGCAAACCAACCTTTAGGCGTCCTTTGTAGGAAAGATGTACTTCGCTTCCTTCATGAGCACAGCGGAGAAGGAGGGCTTGTATCATGACATTTCTTCAAGAACTATATGCAGCCCGTGGTGATCAACTTTGGACCGCGCTCTTAGAACATATTCAAATTTCGGTCATTGCACTGGCTATAGCGGTGTTCATATCTGTACCACTTGGTGTGTTGTTAACGAGAAAAGAACGTATTGCAGAGCCTGTTATTGGAATAACAGCGGTCATGCAGACAATCCCCTCTCTTGCTTTGCTCGGACTTTTAATTCCCCTTGTTGGAATCGGGTTTGTTCCGGCCGTCATTGCATTATTTCTCTATGCATTGCTCCCAATATTAAGAAATACTTATACCGGAATAAAAGAAGTAGATCCTTCCTTGCGTGAAGCAGCAAAAGCGATGGGTATGACTTCGATGAAAAGGTTATTTCGAGTGGAGTTGCCACTTGCGTTGCCTGTTATTATGGCAGGCATACGGACTGCAATGGTATTGATTATCGGTACAGCAACTATTGTGGCATTGATTGGAGCAGGAGGATTGGGAAGTCTGATTCTTCTTGGGATTGACCGAAACGACAATGCGTTAATTTTATTAGGAGCAATTCCAGCGGCACTCCTTGCAATATTGTTCGATATCATTTTACGTATGATTGAAACGGCTGCAAGAAAAGGATCTGGTAAGAAAGCACTGATCATAGGGATTGTTGTGGTTCTTCTTTTCCTTTCTCCTTTTGCAGTCATGAAAGCAACTGAAGCTGACCTGGTCATCAGTGGGAAAATTGGCGCAGAACCCGATATCATCATAAACATGTACAAACTGTTGATTGAAGAAGAAACAGATCTCCGAGTTGAATTGCGCCCATCACTTGGAAACACAAGTTTTGTATACCGAGCGTTGAAAAATAAGGACATTGACATATACCCTGAATATTCTGGTACAGCCATTGTCACCTTATTGGAAGAGGAACCTGTCAGCATTAACGATGAGGAAGTGTTTGAGCAAGCAAAAGAAGGATTGTTGGAGCAAGATGAACTTGTATATTTAAAACCAATGGGTTTTAATAACACTTATGCACTCGCTATTCCGGAAGACTTTGCTGAACAAAATAACATTAATACAATATCTGACTTGAATGGTGCTAAAAATGAAATTAGAGCAGGATTCACATTAGAATTCTCTGACCGTGAAGACGGATACCGAGGAATTCAAGAAGTGTACGGTATCACCTTCCCAAACCTTACCACCATGCAAGCAAAACTACGCTATCAGGCAGTGGAAAATGGCGATGTAAACTTAGTAGACGCCTACTCGACAGATGCAGAAATCAAGCAATTTAATCTACGAGTACTTGAAGACGATAAAAACCTTTTCCCTCCTTATCAAGGAGCGGCACTACTCAGAAAAGAAACACTTGAAGAACATCCAGAACTAGAAGACATCCTAAATCAATTAGAAAATCAAATAAATGATGACGAAATGCGTAACATGAACTACGAGGTTACCGTAGAAGGAAAAACGACTTATGAAGTAGCCAAAGAGTTTTTAGAAAAGAAAGGCTTGATAGGGGAATAGAAATGAAAAAACTAGGCTGCGAGGCCTAGTTTTTTTAATCAATTAAGACAGATAATTCATCAATTTTTTCTTTAATGTGCTTAACGAAAACCTTATTCTCTTGAATCATGAAAATTTGAATGGACTTGTTGAAATATTCGATTGCTATGTCATTATGGTCTAATAGACTATAATTATAACCTATATGGTAATATAAGTTACCTAATCCATAAAGACTATTCTGTTTTACACACCATTTTACCGCAAGTTTACATGTGTCATTAGATTCTTCGAGTTTGTTTAATCTTGTTAGGGTTTTAGCTTTGTTATATAATATTTTAGTTTTAATAGTTGGGTCATGATGATATGGTATTTTCATGTAACAATTAATGGCATGATTAAAAATTCTTAATGCCTCTTCGCAATTTTTGGTTTCAAAATGAACAATAGCCATACTATTAAGAATTTCTATTTCTCTCTCTCCTAATAATTTAGAAGTCATTTTAGTTAAGTCCAGAGCACTTTGTAATAGTCTTAAGGCCTCGCGTTTATTGTTTTTTAAATGATAAACACAAACACCTTCTGTAGATAATAGAAACTGTTTATTTTTTCTGTTATTAACAAATAAAGGGTTCTTCCTTTCGTTTTCTACAATGTTGTAAACCTCTTCAAATTCACTTCTGTTTAATAGTTCCTTAACTTGTGCAAAAACCTCTTTTACATATGATAATTGAGGGTTAGTGGCTAAATCATAAAAATAATTTATATCCACACCCAGTCTTTCTGCTATATAATATAAGGTATTAGCAAGTGGAAATACTTCCCCTTTCTCAATCTTACTGATTTGTGATTGCGTACAGATCCCCTCACTCAACTCAGCTTGTGATAAGTTTAGTGCAGACCGCAGGACTTTTATCTCTTTTCCTATTAAAGAAAAATCCACAATATATCACATCCTAACTAATAAAATATTCCTAGAGTTATAATTTGAAGCGAAAACGGTAGCAAACGGAAGAAAACCATAGATTATATGGGCATAACATTCAATTTTGAGGAAAATATGAATTTTCAATATAGTGTAAAATACTTATTAAGATAGCTTATTAGTAATCCAAATAAAAAGTAGAAAGAGGTAATGATAATGAAGAAGTTTATCTTAACGTTTCTAGTAGTTTCCTTAACTTTGTTTGGTGCAAATGCAGTTACTTCTCATGCGGGTCCTTCTGATGATTACAAAACGAATGAGTTACCGCCTTTATATTAATAAATAAATTAACAAAGGAAGGTTGATACCATGTCGGCGACTAGTACAAACACTTTTGAGCTTACATGCTTTTGGTTTATCGTTGTTGATCGTGAGCAAAAGGCGCGTAGGCATTACCGTGTTGCCCAGCTTGTTGATTACAAGAATAAAACATATGCAGAAGTTTCTAAGTGGTTTGAAACATTGTTCCAAGAGTACAGTGTGGTGAAAGTCGGTAAAGGTACCATACCTTCCAAGTTGAAAAAGTATCCTTATATTAAGTACTAAAATCTTCCTATGTTAATAGGAGGATTTTTTCTTGAACATTTGTTCCTCTTTATCAAATTGTACCATTAATCGTCAGAATTGTAACATAAATATAACATATTAACGACTTGATAATATGCCACATTAATTTGGATTTATTTTGAAGTGTACTTGCACATGTTGGTCTTTTCCTACATAAGAATTATTACTGGGCTCTTGCCTAAGCATTTCTTATGGAGGTGAAAGTGTGTCAAGCATACTAGCATCGGTAGGATACTTAATCAAAGAACTTGTTTTCCTAGTTTCTTATGTCAAAAACAATGCATTTCCACAACCATTGTCATCAGGGGATGAGGCGAAATACCTGAAACTGATGGCAGAAGGGAATGAAGAGGCAAGGAACTTACTTATTGAGCATAACCTAAGGCTTGTGGCACATATCGTCAAAAAGTTTGAAAATACCGGGGAAGACTCAGAGGATTTAATTTCTATTGGGACGATTGGTTTAATTAAAGCAATCGAAAGTTTCCACTCCGGAAAGGGGACGAAGCTAGCAACCTATGCTGCAAGGTGTATCGAAAATGAAATATTGATGCATTTAAGGGCTCTAAAGAAGACGAAGAAAGATGTTTCCTTGCATGATCCAATCGGTCAGGATAAGGAAGGAAACGAAATCAGTTTAATTGATGTGCTGAAATCAGAATCAGAGGATGTCATCGATACCATACAGCTTAATATGGAATTGGAGAAGATAAAGGTTTATATAGACGTGCTTGATGAAAGGGAACGCGAGGTTATCGTTGGTCGCTTTGGCCTTGATCTTAAAGATGAAAAGACCCAGCGTGAAATAGCCAAAGAACTGGGGATTTCAAGAAGTTATGTTTCACGGATCGAAAAACGTGCCCTCATGAAAATGTTCCATGAATTCTACCGTGCTGAAAAAGAAAAGAAAAAACAATAACATAAAAAACCCCTTGGCTATGAAATTTGCCGAGGGGTTTCGATGTGTAAGGCGAAAATCCTGTGAGGGTCTGACCCCTCACAGGAATTTAATATTCTGTAACAAAGTTGTCATGAACTTTCCCAAAATTAATTGGGGTTTTCTCCGCGTTTGCCCTGTCTCTTTTGTGGGATGTGCATATGGTAGTAGTGTAGATACCCAGTTGGTTGGAGAAAGGGGTTGTTGGTATGTACGGGTACCCTTACGGAGGTTATGGGTGTTGTCCTCCTCCTTATCCTGGACCATACGGACCTGGATTTTATGGTGGTTGGGTGTATGGCCTTCTAGTGATACTGTTTATCTTGTTGCTTATTGGCGGCGCTTATTATTGCAAAAATCACTTATACAGATAAGCTTATGCTTCTTCGCATAGGCTTTTTCTATTATAGAAAAAAGTGAAAAATTTCGCAATACGAAATTTACGCTAATCAAATAGTTTAGAATTGTAGAAATATTTACACTCTTCGTTTATAATTAATCCATGAAACGAAAAGGGGGAGTTACAAAGTGACAACGAAAACATATAGTGAAACTTGGGATTTAGATGTGTTTTTCCAAGGGGGAAGCAATTCAGAAGCATTTCATACATACTTAACAGAAATACAATCAGAACTTCATGCATTTGAACAACAAATAGAAGCTTTCTCCACCGAAAATCTTGAAGGGATTTTGGTTTCCTATGAGAATGTCGTCAAAAAAGTGGTACAGGCTTCTGCTTTCATCGGTTGTCTTCTTGCACAGGATGTTAAGGACAAGGCAGCTTCTCAGCTTCAAGGGAAAGTTGCACAACTGCATGCGAAATTACAGGTGCAGCTAGGTGCATTAGATGAAAAGCTGGTTGATATTGATGAAGCAGCGTGGGCGAGTCTCATTCAAAGAGATGTATTTCAACCATTAGAATATGTGTTAAATGAAAGAAGACGTAGAGCGGGTGACAAGTTACCGGCAGCACAGGAGAAACTGGTAACTTCATTAGCTGTTGATGGTTATCATGCTTGGGGTAAATTATATAACTCGATCGTTGGAACAATTAAAATACCGGTTGAAGAAAACGGAGAAGTAAAGGAGCTTTCTGTAGGACAAGCCCATAACCGTTTTTCAAATGGAGACCGTAGTGTTCGCAAGAATGTTTCTGCTGCCTGGAAAAAAGCGTGGGAAAATCAGGCCGAAACCATTGCATCTGCTTTAAACCATCTGGCAGGATTCAGACTTCAAGTATATGAGCAAAGAGGCTGGGATTCTGTACTTAAAGAACCACTAGAGAACAATAGAATGAAGCAAGAAACGTTAGATACTATGTGGCAAGTAATTACGGACCATAAAGGCACGTTGAAAAAGTATCTTGAACGCAAGGCGGAACTATTAGGCCTTGATAAATTAAACATGTATGATGTGTCCGCTCCATTATCTGCAGAAGAAACAATTCTTTCTTATCAAGAAGGAGCAGAATTTATAATAGAACAGTTCTCCAAGTTTGGTCCTGAACTGACAGAATTTACAAAGAAATCATTTGAAGACCGCTGGATTGAGGCGGAGGATAGAGCAGGAAAGCGACCAGGTGGATTCTGCACAAGTTTCCCTGTCTCCGGTCAATCGAGAATTTTTATGACATACTCTGGAACGCTTTCTAATGTCTCCACATTGGCACATGAATTAGGACATGCTTTTCATCAACACGCGATGCATGGAGTGCCGACTTTAAATCGTTTCTATGCAAGCAATGTTGCAGAGACAGCATCTACTTTTGCTGAAATGATTGTAGCCGATGCTGCTGTTAAGTATGCAAAGGATGAGCAGGAGAAAATCTCCCTATTAGAAGACAAAATACAGCGCAGTGTAGCATTTTACATGAATATCCATGCGCGTTTCTTATTTGAGACTAGATTCTATGAAGAGCGTAAAAACGGATTGGTAAGTGTGGAAAAGTTAAACGATCTAATGGTAGAAGCGCAAAAAGAAGCATATTGCGATACTTTAGGAGAATACGATCCGACGTTCTGGGCTTCCAAGATGCACTTCTTTATTACCCAAGTTCCATTCTATAACTTCCCTTATACGTTTGGATACTTGTTCTCATTGGGCATCTACTCTCAAGCATTAGAAGAAGGGACAAACTATGAAGAAAAATACATTGCACTATTAAAAGATACAGCATCTATGACAGTGGAAGATTTAGCAATGAAGCATTTAGGTGTTGATCTGACACAACGAGACTTCTGGGAAAAAGCAGTGAAAAAATCGCTTGAAGATGTGGAAGAGTTTTTACAACTTACAAACAAATAGGTAGATAGTGGAGGCATCCCTTAATATAGGGATGCCTTTTCTGGTGCTCAAATGTTATAATATCACTCATGGAGTTTTAGTAGACAACGCACACAACTGATTATCTTATTTATATAGAGGAAATTTTATTTGGAGGAATGCATTTTGTTGAAAAGTATATACAGACTTGCTATTGAATTGACCAATCATAAGATGTCTTCAATGGCTGTTAAGCGTTTTGCCAGTTCTAAGCTTAGCAAGCGGTTTATCCCATCTTTTGCGAAGGTATATAATATAAATACCGAAGAAATGCAGGAAAAGATGGATACATTCCCTACCTTGCAACAATTTTTCATTCGTAACTTAAAGCCTCATGTCAGACCGATAGATTCTGGAAAAAGCTCAGTAGTTAGCCCAGTTGATGCGGTAATTGAAAAGAAAGGGCTTATAACAGATTCTCTGCAACTGAGAGCAAAAGGGATCGATTACTCAGTTGGGGAAATGCTTTCAGATCCTGAGTTAGCAACAAAATATACGGGTGGAACTTATATGGTCCTTTATTTAAGTCCAAGCCACTATCATAAAATTCATACACCGATATCAGGAAATGTCACAAAACAGTGGACACTTGGCGGTAAATCTTATCCTGTTAATCAGATGGGATTAAAGTACGGGAAAGCACCTCTGGCAAAAAACTATCGTAGGTTGACAGAAATGGAACACGATGGGAAACACGTTGTCATTGTAAAGGTTGGCGCAATGTTTGTTAACAGCATCGAGTTGACTCATGAAAGGGAGCAGCTTGTAAAAGGAGAAGAAATGGCATATTTCTCATTTGGCTCTACGGTTATTTTATTGTTTGAGAAAGATGGTTTTATGATGGAGGAAACATTGAAAGAGAAGGAAGAGGTAAAAGTCGGTCAAAAGATTGGTACTTGGCTAAGCTAGTGACAGCACTAGCTTTCTTTCTTTTTCATCCCTGTTGATTTTCCGCAAATGGCTTCGCTTTCCTAGGGGCTGACGTGAGCCTCCCTGGCTAAGCCGAGGCCACTGAAAAAGTCTTGATTTTAGTATTTTTATAAACACCGCTGTTGATTTGCGCAAATGGCTTCGCTTTCCTAGAAGCTGACGTGAGCCTCCTTTCGCTAAGCCTGCGGGGTCTCCACCTAGCGCTAGCTCCCTCAGGAGTCTTCGCCTTTTGCTCCAATCAACAGCTAGAAACCTATTAATACAAAAAAGAGCCAGATGACCGGCTCTTTTAGGAAGTTGCTTTTATTTTGTAGCTCAGGGAACGGCGTTTAATCTCCAACTCGATCAGGAGAATAAAGTCTGTGCTTAGTTTCAATTCGGTCGCTTTGTGATAGGATTCTAGTAAAAGTTCATCAGAAAGTTTTCTCATCAGATTGGCCTCTGCCCTACACCTCCTATAATAAAGTCACTATGTATGGTTGTAAGTATTATGTTTAGGTTTAGTTCTTTTTTGCATTTGTAATGCATATAATTGTAAATTCTGTAGGTTTACGATTACTCTACCATGTATTTTTTTTTAGAACAACCGTTCTGTTATCCACAGTTAACGGTGGATAACATGTGGGTATATTGTTTATAATTACCAGTAAACGTTATAGGGCACACTGTATAATGTAGATAAGTTTATCCACAGGTGTTGAAATCGACAGGAATTTGTCGAAAAATTTTTATTTTCAATATTTTTTATTAGAAAACAGATGCATGCTAACACTAGAAATATCAATAATATGCTTAACACGGAGAAGGAATTTAGGTAAGATGGTAAAGTGCTAATTTGAACGTAAAACGTCCATATAAATATGTTCATATCGATAACTATAGAAACAAATTGAGGGTGATTAAATGATAAAGTATTTTCTGCCTGCACAACACGTAAAAAGTGTATTTGAAATAAAGCCAATGGACTTGAAAGAAAAGGGAATCAAAGGAATCATTACGGACTTGGACAATACCCTTGTAGAATGGGATCGACCGGAAGCGACGCCTGCATTGATTGAATGGTTTAAAGAAATGCAAGAGGTAGGCATCTTAGTAACGATTGTTTCCAATAATAAGTTAAAAAGGGTAAAGATGTTCTCTGATCCACTTGGTATCAACTATATTTATGGAGCAAGGAAGCCGATGCGACGTGCATTCACAAGAGCACTGAGAGATATGAAGCTCCAAAAAGAAGAAGTGGTTGTAATTGGAGATCAGCTACTGACAGACGTGCTTGGAGGCAATCGAATTGGCTTACACACCATTCTTGTTGTTCCGGTTGCGCAAACGGACGGTTTTATTACTAAATTCAATCGTCGTGTAGAGAGACGAATCCTATCGTGGATGAAGCGAAAAGGTATGATAAATTGGGAGGACTAAGGAATATGGAAGAACAAATAGTATGTATCGGATGCGGAGTGGCCATTCAGACAGAGGACCAAGAAGGATTGGGATATGCACCTCCTTCTTCTTTAAATAAGGAGGCGGTTATCTGTAAGAGGTGCTTTCGCCTGAAACATTACAATGAAATTCAAGATGTTTCCTTAACAGATGATGATTTTATCCGCATATTGAACTCCATAGGCCAGACTCAAGGACTTGTAGTGAAAATTGTAGATATTTTCGATTTTGACGGCAGCTGGTTGCCGGGCTTACATCGTTTTGTCGGGAATAACAAAGTATTACTAGTTGGAAACAAGGTGGACTTGCTGCCAAAATCCGTTAAGCCAAATAAAGTAATTAATTGGATGAAACAAGCGGCAAAAGAGCTTGGCATGAAACCAGAAGATGTTTTTCTAATCAGTGCGGATAAAGGTACAGGTGTTAAAGAATTAGCACAGGCAATTGAAGACTACAGAGATGGAAAGGATGTGTATGTGGTTGGCTGTACGAACGTCGGGAAATCGACTTTTATCAACCGCATTATCCGCGAGTTCTCTGGCGAGGAAGATGTTATCACAACCTCTCAGTTTCCTGGAACAACACTTGATATGATTGACATTCCGTTGGACAACGGCGCTTCTTTGTTTGATACACCGGGAATTATCAATCGTCATCAAATGGCGCATTTTGTTGATAAAAAGGAATTAAAAGTCATCTCGCCTAAAAAAGAAATCAAACCAAAGATTTTTCAATTAAATGAAGCTCAAACATTATTCTTTGGTGGTTTGGCAAGGTTTGATTATGTAAAAGGCGGGCGTAATTCTTTTACATGCTACGTATCTAATGACCTTTATATCCATCGTACCAAGCTTGAGAATGCAGATAATGTGTATAAAGAGCACTTAGGGGATTTATTGCAGCCGCCAGGTAAGGACCTTGTAGAATCATTTCCGGAACTTGTTGCGCATGAGTTTACGATAAAAGAGGAAAAAACGGATATTGTCTTCTCAGGTCTTGGGTGGGTTACAATCAATGAGCCAGGAATTAAAGTGGTGGCTCATGTTCCAAAAGGTGTAGGAGTCATGGTAAGAAAATCTTTAATTTAAAAGGGAGGAAGGCTGATGAAGAGTCTTTACGGAGTAATTGGATCTCCCATTGCACATTCTATGTCTCCCCTCATCCATAATGACGCGTTTCTTCAAAATGGAATGGACGCGCATTATCATGCCTTTCATGTAGATGCCGATGAGTTAGAGACGGCGGTTGCCGGTATGCGTGCCCTTGGAGTTAATGGATTCAATGTAACCATTCCTCATAAGGAAGCAATCATTCCACTGTTAGATAGTGTTGAAGAGGCAGCACTCAAAATTGGCGCAGTTAATACAGTGGTCAATAAAAATGGCAAGCTTGTTGGTTACAATACAGACGGTAGAGGGTTCGTCGAGGCTTTAAAAGAAGTGGTGGAACTTAAAGGTAAGGACGTACTTATTATCGGTGCTGGCGGAGCTGCAAGAGCCATATTTTACACTTTGGCTATTGAAGAGGGTATACATGCCGATATCTGTAATCGTACCGTCTCTAAATCAGATGATTTAATCAAAGAATTTTCTTTGGAGCGGATCTCACGAAGTATTACAGTGGAACAAGCCACAAAAGTTCTGGATAGATATGATGTGGTCGTTCAAACCACTTCAGTGGGGATGTACCCTACAATTGATGACTTACCACTAACATTGAACTCTATTAAACAACATGCAGTATTTAGTGATATCATTTATAACCCTTTAGAAACAAAATTCTTACGAGAAGCAAAAGACCATGGCGCTGTAACGCAAAACGGCATCCATATGTTTGCCTATCAGGCAGCTTTAGCGTTTGAAATTTGGACAGGGAAGTTACCCGATACAGATAGAATGAAAAAATTAGTAAAAGAACATCTAGGAGGAAAAACATGTTAACAGGTAAACAGAAAAGATTTTTACGAGCAGAGGCACATCATCTTGACCCGATCTTTCAAGTAGGAAAAGGCGGAGTGAATGAAAATATGACAAAGCAGATTTCTGAAGCATTAGAAGTAAGGGAACTGCTGAAAGTAAGTGTGTTACAAAACTGTGATGAAGACCGTAAAGATGTGGCACAAGAACTTGTTGCCGGTACGAAAGCTGAACTAGTACAAGTTATTGGGAGTACCATCATACTTTATAAAGAATCGAAAGAAAACAAACAAATCGTCTTGCCAAGATAATGGGATGGAGGGATTTTCGTGAAAAAAGTGGGCATAATTGGCGGTACCTTTGACCCACCGCATGTCAGTCATCTTCTGATAGCAAATGATGTCAGGCAGAAGCTTGCGTTAGATGAAATATGGTTTATGCCGAATCATATTCCTCCCCATAAGCAAAATAAATCCGTTACCCCAACTCCTATAAGGGTTAAAATGATTGAAGCTGCTGTTAGCTCCAACAAACGCTTTCGGGTGGAAACTATTGAGCTTCAAAGGGAGGGTCCCTCCTATACATATGATACAATGTTATTGCTAGCAAAAAAGTACCCTGATACCTGCTTCTATTTTATAATTGGGGCAGATATGGTCGAGTATTTGCCTAAATGGCACAACATAGAAAAACTGCTCGAACTCGTCACATTTGTAGGAGTAAAACGTCCGGGATATTCTTTCGCATCACCGTACCCAGTGCTAGAAGTGGAAACTCCGCAAATGGACATAAGCTCCACTTTAATAAGGAAGCGTGTGCAAAATGGATGGACATCTCAATACTTGGTACCGGATAAAGTAAAACAAATCATAGAGGAGAAACGCCTATATGAATAGAGAAAAAGCGTTAAGACTTGTCAAAGAACAACTAACAGAACGTCGTTATGTTCATACAGTCGGTGTTATGGAAACTGCAATCAAACTTGCTGAGCGCTATGATGTTGATAAGGAAAAAGCAGAGCTTGCAGCAATTTTTCATGATTATGCCAAGTTTAGGGATAAAGAGGAAATGCGTAGAATCATCATCGATCAGAAGATGCCCCATGATTTATTGCAGTTTCATGATGAGCTATGGCATGCCCCTGTAGGCGCGTACTTAGTAGAAAAAGAAGCAGGTATTACAGATAATGAAGTTCTTGAAGCGATACGCTGCCATACTTCGGGTAAGATAAACATGACTACACTGGATAAAGTTTTGTATGTAGCAGATTATATCGAGCCAGGCCGGGACTTTCCTGGTGTTGATCAAGTTCGGGATTCTGCAAAGAGCTCGCTAGATGTCGCCGTTATCCAAGCCATGAAAAATACCATGACATACTTAATCACGCGAAATCAACCAGTCTATCCCGATACGTTCCATGCTTATAACGATATGACTATGAAGGTAAAAGAAAGGAAGTTAACATAAATGTCAAACGAATTATTACAGCTTGCAGCAAAGGCTGCAGATGATAAACGTGCAGAAGAATTGGTAGCTTTGAATATGCAAGGAATTTCCCTTGTTTCAGATTATTTCTTAATTTGTCACGGTAACTCAGACAAACAAGTGCAGGCAATTGCCCGTGCCATTAAAGAAGCTGCTGAAGAAAGGGGACAACATGTTCGCAGAATGGAAGGCTTTGATGAAGCTCGCTGGATTCTTGTGGACCTAGGTGACGTCGTTGCACATGTATTCCATAAAGATGAGCGTGGATATTACAATTTAGAACGTCTTTGGGGAGACGCTCCTCGTGAAGATATTCAAATTGAGTTAACGTAATATGGCTTACGGACAATTTGCCCATATATATGACCAATTGATGCAGGATGTTCCTTATGACAAGTGGGTCTCCTTTGTTGAAACGGTTAAACAAAGGTATATGGAGGGTGACGCTGATCGTTTTTCCGTCGTAGATGTTGGTTGTGGCACAGGAGAGCTTGCGATTCGTTTTGCCAAACAAGGATGGGAAGTATCAGGGGTTGACCTATCAGAAAGTATGTTAGCCATCGCTCATGAAAAAGCTTCCGCTTCTGGGCTCTCCATCCCGCTTTTTGAGCAAAATATGGCGGAGTTAGAAGGCTTTGAAGAGGTGGATTGCATCACGATTTTTTGCGACTCATTAAATTACTTAGAGTCAGAGAAAGACGTAAAAAAAACGTTCCAATCAACTTTCAAGCAGTTGAAAAAAGGTGGACTTCTGCTCTTTGATGTTCACTCTCTTTATAAAATGACACAAGTGTTCATAAACAATACCTTTACGAGTGTAGAAGAGGATGTATCTTATATTTGGAACAGTTTTCCTGGGGAGCATTCTAACAGCGTGGAGCATGAGCTATCCTTTTTTGTAAAAGAAGAAGAAACAGACCGCTATTTGCGTTTTGACGAATTGCATTTCCAACGAACTTTCGAAGTGGAAACATACAAAAAGTGGCTAGAAGAAATAGGATTTACCGTTAGATCTATAACTGGCGATTATTCTACCGAATATCTGGCTGAACATGCGGAAAGAGTGTTTTTTGTTGCACAAAAATAGGCGCCAATCAAAGGGCGCCTTTTTTTAAATAACTCACAAAAATTTTAAAGGGATTTGTCGAGTGATAGCGAATACCTTATTTAATGAAACTGTTTCTTAACCTCTGTAATGTCCTCATCAAACTTCTCATGCGTCTTCTGAATCACATGATGGAACACATCACCAAGCTCATTTTCTAACACCTTTATGCCTTCTCCGGTGACACCGCCCTTTACACAAACCTTTTCTTGTAATGTCTGTAATGTATAAATATCCTTTTCAATTAACTTACCCATCCCTACGATCATTTGACTTGCCAAATCCGTCGCCTGTTCCTTAGAAATAGCCGTCTCGCTTACTGCTCCGTCAATGAATCTTTGTAAAATGTAGCTAAAAAATGCTGGACCGCAGCTCACTATGTCAGATGCAACCCTTGTAACATTTTCCTTGATATGAATAGGAGTAGATATCTGCGAACAAATGGAAAGTAAATATTCTCTATACTCTTCATCCACATTATCTCCGAACGTCACTAGGGTGACACCCGCTAATGCACGGTTGGTGATGCTCGGAATTATTCTTGCTACTTGGCAAGTGACCAATGTTTGCAGTTGGGCTACAGATACTGGGCTTGTAATGGAAATAACACATTTATCACCAGTAAGTTTTTTATTAATTTTCGTTAAAAGGGGGTGTATATCCAATGGCTTTACACATAAAAAAATAATATCTGCAGATCTAACCACCTCTTCGGCAGTCTCCGCAACATGGAGTTCAGGGTATTTATTCTGTATTTTAAACGCCTTCTCTATGGATCGATTAGTAATCGTAATATTCTCAGGAGGTACTGCTTTCGAGTCGACAAATGATTCAATCAAGATTCTCCCCATGTTGCCTGTGCCGATCATTCCAATCTTCATGTTTATTCCCTCCTCCATCCAAAAAAGTTTCTCATACACTATATGTTTTTAGACTTACTATTATGAATAGAAGGTGAAAGCAATGAAAGAATTGTGGTCTGTCCATAAAATTAAAATATTTGTACTAATCAGTGTGTTAGCGCTGATATCCATACTTGGTTGGTCAAGTCTAAGTGAGAGTGAAGCAGAGTCTTCTATTGAGCAAATAAGTTTTATTGAAGAAGTACCAGGGGAAGAAAAGGAATCAATCAGCTCTGGAGAAGTGCACAAGCCTAAGGATGTTGAGATTGCCAATCAAGAGATTCTAATTGATATTAAAGGACATGTCATGGAGCCTGGCGTTTATCGTATGAAAACAGGAGAAAGAATCATCGATGCGGTAGAAAAGGCAGGTGGTTTTTTAGAGGGGGCAGATTCTGATCAGGTTAATTTGGCAGCCTTATTAGTGGATGAAATGGTTATTATTGTTCCCAAAGAGGGGGAAGTAGTAAATGAAGTGATCCACCAACCGGTGAGAAACGAAAATGGAGAATCTGAAACCTCTGGTGCGTTGGTAAATATTAATACAGCAACAGAGGAAGAATTGACAAGCTTAACCGGAATTGGCCCTTCCAAAGCTAAAGCCATTGTAGACCATAGAACAGAAAGTGGTTTGTTTAAGAAAATAGAAGATCTTATGCAGGTCACTGGAATTGGACAAAAATCTTTTGAAAAGTTAAGAAATGAAATTACTGTTGTCAATTGAATTGACGAAATTCGAGTAGAGTCGATACACTAGAGTTATTGCAATATGTTATAAGGAACTGGAGGCTTGATGGAGGATGACAAGAATTTCATGGAATCAATACTTTATGGCACAAAGCCATTTGCTTGCATTGCGCAGTACATGTACAAGACTAGCCGTTGGGGCAACCATTGTACGTGATAAGCGCATCATTGCAGGAGGATATAACGGATCGATAGCAGGCGGCGTGCATTGCATCGATGAAGGCTGTTATGTGATTGACAATCATTGTGTAAGAACGATTCATGCAGAAATGAATGCATTGCTTCAATGCTCCAAGTTTGGTGTTCCAACGAGTGGAGCCGAAATTTATGTCACTCATTTTCCATGCCTTCACTGCTGTAAGGCCATCATTCAAGCAGGAATCAAAACGGTCTATTACGCAATGGCTTACAAAAATCATCCATATGCTTTGGAAATGTTTGAACAAGCCGATGTAAGAGTAGAGCAAGTGGAGTTGGCTGAGATGGCGGTTAGTTTGAATGACCCGGAGAAACTAGGATTCATTAACAGTCTGATTGAAAGATTGGAGAATTCCGGTGCGAGTGATGAAGAAATAAAATGCTGGTATGAGCGTTCTACTGATCTATTCAGCAGAAAAGGATAACATGCGATGAAACAAAGAACAGGTTTTTATGCCTATTTAGCCATCGCAAGCTGTTTGGGCATTGCAGTCTCCAGGTCGGATTTACATTGGGGACTGCTTATCCTTACTCTGTTATTTTTTTATCTAATCTTCTCCTTTGGTGAAAAACCTCGAAAATTATTTTTACTGTCCATCCTTTTCACAGTGGGTTTTTCAAGCTATATGACTTACGTGGACCACCATAATATCTCCCTGCATCTTGAAGATGACACTGAATTTCAAGGTTTTGTCCATTCTCCACTTATTATGGATGGAAACAAGGCCAGTTTCCAAATGAAAAGCAACCTGAATGAAGTATTGGTGGTAGAATATTATCTGGAACAGGAGGAAGATTCACTTCAGCTTAGTGAACTGTCGATTGGGGACAAATGTATATGGACTGGTATATTGAAGAAGCCCCAACCAGTAAGTAACCCTCACGCTTTTAACTACAAAAAATATTTATATGAACAAAACATCCACTGGATTCTTTCTCTGAATACACTTCCGCAAGCATGCCTCTCCCCAACAAAAACACCCTTTTTAACATCAATAAAACAATTCAGGCAACAAGGCATAAATGAAATTAATCATTATGTGGATCAGCCCACTGCCGGTTTTATGGTTTCATTAATATTCGGAGACCGAAGCAGTATTATTCAAGACATACTTGATGCCTATCAGCAGTTGGGACTCGTCCATCTATTGGCAATTTCCGGGTTGCATGTTGGAATCATCACGGCTGCAATATTTTACTTTGGAATCAGAAGTGGATTAAGCAGGCAGTGGATGAATCTGTTATTGCTTTTCCTTTTGCCCTTGTATGTCCTCCTTGCAGGCGGCGCACCATCTGTGATGAGAGCGGCAACCATGACAGTGGTGGCGCTTACCTTGTTACTGATGAAAAAGAAGGTTTTTTCCATAGACACCATTGGATTGGCATGTATCTTTGTTTTGATTTTGAATCCATACTATCTTTATCATATAGGCTTTCAGCTTTCCTTCTCGGTCAGTCTGTCGTTACTTTTGGCATCAAGTAGCCTTCGTAAAGTGCAGAACAGCGTGGCTCAATTATTTATTGTCTCGATAATTGCCCAAGTTGCCTCCCTTCCTTTACTTCTATACCACTTTTACCAATTTTCTCTGTGGAGCCCATTTCTAAATCTGCTATTTGTACCCTTTTATTCCCTTTATGTACTTCCTGTTTCATTTTTGCTGTTTTTTATCCTTTTACTATCCCCAGATCACGTCTCCCTCTTAGTTCCCTTTTTGTCCTATCCGTTGACATTTATGAATTCATTTGCAGTTAAAATCGCTGAATTTCCAATAGGCACATTGGTGTTCGGAAAGCCTTCTATCCTTTTGATGACAGCCTATGGTTTTTCTATCATCTTCTTTTTTTACAAGTGGGAAGTTAATAAACGACGGTCTGCTGTGGTCGTTCTTATTCTGTGTTTGGTATTTCATTGGAATATCAATTACTTTAATCCTTTTGGAAAGGTAGTGATCTTGGATATTGGGCAAGGAGATGCAATATTTATACGGCTACCGTTTAATAAAGGCAGATATCTGATTGATACTGGCGGTGCGTTTAGTTTTCCGCAAGAAGAATGGGAGAAGAGGAGGAGGGAATTTCATAGCGGTTCAGATGTATTGGTCCCATTTTTGAAAGCAGAAGGAGTTAGGCGGCTTGATAAATTAATTCTGACGCATGGGGATTTTGATCATATAGGCAATGTGAAAAGTCTTTGGGGAGTAGTAGGAATAGAAGAGGTCATTGTTCCGAAAGGATTTGGTGAAGGTAAAGTTGAGCAGGAGATAATAAAAGAAGCGCAGCGCAGTGGAGTAGGTATGGGAATGGCTGTACCTAACACAGGTTGGAAGGAGGGGGAAACGAGCTTTTTATATGTACATCCTTCTCAATTATATGATAGTAAAAATGAAGGATCTATTGTGCTTTTTGCTGTGTTGGGTAAAAAAAATTGGCTTTTTACTGGTGATATCGGGGAAGAAGGAGAACGGGACTTAATACATCACAATCCAAACCTTAAGGTGGATGTACTGAAGGTTGGTCACCACGGAAGTAACACCTCATCAACTGCCGGTTTTCTTGATACTATTCGTCCCGATGTTGCCATTATTTCAGTAGGAAGAAATAACCGGTTTGGACATCCGCACGAAGATGTTCTCGAACGTTTATCACATGTGAAGGCAAAAGTGTATCGGACAGACCTTCAAGGTGCAATTCTCTTTGATTTTACACATCGGGGAGGAACGTTTTCCACCCTAATCCCATAGGATACAGTATCAAAAATGAAAAAGAGACTGCACCATGTTAGTCGCAGTCTCTTTTATAGCGAAGCTTTTGAGTTATCCTCATTCTTTTCACAACTGGCTTTGGAAAAGAATCACGACGGTATGTATCGTTATGCCGTCATTAAGATCCTAGGTACTGAATCAATGTTGCCATTGCAAAGATTGTTGCGAAAAAACCGAAGGATACGATAAAACCGACACCAGAATCAACTGCATCGTTACGTTTACTTTGGACGCTTTTCTCAAATTCGTTCATAAGTATCCCTCCTATCACACATTAGTATAAGCTATACGGCAAAAAAAATCCACCAGACATTTTTGCTTTTCCTCCATTGACAAGAGTTGTCACAAATAGTTCGCAATTTAGAGGAGAACATAGTATTACACCCAAACGGGGCAATCGTTGACGGGCGAGTTACCTGGGGCTTGCATCGTTAACGTTTATATAAAATGGAGATTAGTTCTTTGTAGGTGAGAACTAGTCTCCTTTGCATTTTTCTCTGGCTTTGATGCTTGTCAATCAACATAATTCTCATGTACGATAAGGGTATACAGAAACAGATGACGGGAGCAAAAAAATGGGAATGGAAGCATTAAAGAAAATAAAGGCTAAACACTTTGCGCCAATATACTTATTGTTGGGAACGGAAGCTTTCTTAATGAAAGAAATTAGAGACTCCATTATAGAACATGCGCTAAACTCGGAAGAGCATGACTTTAATCTTTCTTATTATGATATGGAAGAACAACCAGTAGATGTGGCTATTGAAGATGCAGAGACATTGCCTTTTATGGGAGAAAGAAGAGTGGTGGTCTTATCAAATCCATTCTTTCTAACTGCAGAAAAAAGTAAAAGTAAAGTCGAACATAATACAGACCGATTTCTTGCATACATACAAGAAGCTGCACCTTATACCATATTTGTTATACAGGCCTCTTATGAGAAGTTGGATGAGCGGAAAAAAATAGTGAAACAGCTAAAAAATCAGGCTGAGGTTATTGAAGTTCAGCCATTAGCAGAGCGAGACCTCAAGACGTGGATGAAGGAAAAAGCGATGCAAAATGGAGCGGATCTAAGTGATATGGCAGCAGAAGAACTTTTGAAAATTGCCGGTGTCAATCTTTCGGTTCTGTCTCAGGAAATTAATAAAATGGCGATGTATATTGGTGTTTCTGAGCCTGAGATTTCCGTTGATACTGTGAAGTTATTGGCAGCTAAATCTGTTGAACATTCGGTATTCGAATTGATTGAAAAAATGGTACATAGGCAAGTGGACCAAGCATTAGAGTTGTTTTATGATTTGGTGCGCAACAACGAAGAGCCAATCAAACTGCACGCGTTGATTGCCAATCAGTTCCGTTTGTTGTATCAAGTAAAAGATTTAAGTGAGCAAGGCTATAGTCAGCAAAAGATGGCTGGAATTTTAAGAGTGCATCCTTACCGTGTTAAGCTTGCATCCCAGCAAGGGCGATACTTTGAACGAGCAGAATTGATGAAAATGGTAGACGATCTTGCAGAGGCTGACTATTTAATGAAGAGTGGGAAAATAGATAAACAGCTGGCGATGGAGATGTTGCTGATTAAACTTGCGCCGGTGAAATGAACTAATTGAATAAGAAGACACGTCTAGCTGCCGAACGATTTGATGTTCGGTGGTTTTTGTGTTGTTAAGGGGTATTGGGATTAAGTGCTATTGGGAATTGGAGTGTTGAGGGACGTTATTTAACAAAAAGGGTAGTTTCTTGGTCATTTTGAGCTTCTTCGAAAGTGTTCGGACAACTTTTTCGTTGGTTCGGTCAACCATTTAGCTATTTCTAAGGGGGTTCGGACATTTACACCACCTTGTTCGGTCAATATTTATGTCGGTTCGGCCATTTGAAAAATTGGTTCGGTCAAATAGCTAGAATCTTCGGTCAACTTAGCGAAAACTTCGGCCAACTTCGCGGAAACTTCGGTCAAAAACCAAAAATCTTCGGACATTTGGACTTCTCACCACCTGGAAAGCAGAAAACCACAGTATCATAAGGTATTCGACATAAATCAAAAAAATCCTTTGGGGGTCTGACCCCCAAAGGACAAAAAATAAAAAAACGACCCGTCCGGATCGCCCTTTTATTATGCAGTAGCTCCGTTTACTTTTTTCGCTAGGCGAGATTTTTGACGGTTTGCTGCATTTTTGTGGATGATACCGTTTTGCGCAGCTTTGTCTAAACGTTTAGCAGCTTCTAGGTAAGCAGTTTTTGCACCTTCAACATCGTTGTTAGCAACAAAAGCTTCTACTTTCTTCACAGCAGTACGCATAGAAGACTTGATAGTAGCGTTATGAGCACGACGTGCATCGTTAGTTTTCACACGTTTGATAGCAGATTTAATGTTTGGCATATCTTTCACCTCCATACAATTCGACGATCGAGATTATATAAACTCGACATTTCTTTACTTATGAGAACAAGTGATATTTTATCAAATCCATAATGATTATGCAATAGGGAGTCAAGGGAATTTTCTTGAATGTTATTTACGCGGGTTTTCCAATGCATGAAAAAAGAATGTAAGGTCAAAATAAAACTAAAATTTGGCAATGCTGGAGGCGTGCATCAATGACTCAACCAAAACCGCAACAACCTTTGGATTTAAGTAAATACGAAGTAAGAACCGATTTGGCAATTGAAGCCAATCAGATGGCAATTGAAAAACAAAACCGTCAAAATGGGATAAACCAGAACCAGCAAAATCTAAATGAATCAAATGAAAGCGATCAAACATCACAACCAGTTTCTTCCATCGAGGGTGTAGTGGTAAAGGAAAGGCAAACAGATGGAGTTAATATCACCACTGTCACTATATCCGACAAAGGGGCAGAGATGACTGGAAAGAAACCAGGTAATTATCTTACGCTTGAAACAACGGGGATTCGCCAAAAGGACAGTGACCTTCAAAAAAAGGTAGAAGCAGTCTTTGCTAAAGAATTTAGTGCATTCCTAAACTCGCTTAATATCTCTAAAGATGCAACTTGTTTAGTAGTGGGGCTTGGGAACTCGAATGTGACGCCCGATGCACTTGGTCCTTTAGTATGCGAAAACCTATTAATTACAAGACATCTTTTTCAACTGCAGCCAGAATCAGTTCAAGATGGATTTAGACCGGTAAGTGCGATTATCCCTGGAGTTATGGGAATTACTGGTATTGAGACGAGTGACATTATTGTCGGTGTGGTGGAAAAGACAAAACCTGATTTTGTCATTGCTATTGATGCTTTGGCAGCGCGATCGATTGAGCGTGTGAATGCGACTATCCAGATCTCCGATTCCGGCATTCATCCAGGATCGGGTGTGGGTAACAAACGCAAAGAACTTAGTTTGGAAACACTGGGAATTCCGGTTATTGCTATTGGTATTCCGACTGTAGTCGATGCTGTATCAATGGCAAGTGATACGATTGATTTCATTTTGAAGCATTTTGGAAAAGAGATGAAAGAAGGCGATAGTCCTTCTAGGTCTCTTGCGCCTGCTGGTATGACGTTCGGAGAAAAAAGGAAGCTTACCGAAGAGGATCTTCCAGGGGAGGAACACCGAAAAAATTTCCTTGGGATGGTGGGGACGCTTGAAGAAGAAGAGAAGCGGAGATTGATCCATGAGGTTCTCTCGCCTCTTGGTCATAACTTGATGGTAACACCAAAAGAAGTGGATGATTTTATAGAAGATATGGCAAATGTCATAGCAGAAGGGTTAAATGCTGCTCTTCACTATCATGTGAATCAAGATAATGTAGACGCATATACTCACTAAACGGCATAGTTCTACTTTTCACCCTTTCGCATACATATAGTAGCAACAAGTATGTGAAAGGGTGAGAAAATGAAGGGCTACCGCTCCTCACGCATAGTAATATTAAATGGGACAAGCTTAAAAAAATCAGTCGTAGCAGTGATCTTAGGATTTATTCTCGTCTTTGCGGTATCCGGTGTCATGACTTCTCTAAAACCAGAATATCGAGTCAGCTCCAGCTCCATTCATGAGTTTTCCAAACGATTCTCAGGGGAGTCGCTGTTACATATATTCGGGTATACTAATGCCTATTTTACGCAAGGTCTTTCAAGTGAAGCAAAGGCGCCAAACTATGCTTCCGCCTTGTTTGAGCTTACGACAAGTCTCAACTTAGATGACCCGCGCAGCCTTATTCGTAATGAAATTCCAGGTTTTGCTCATTATGATGGAGAAATTTTAGTTGCGGGGTCGGGTGTCAATTATACGGATATGCCGGTGGAATCATCTCCTCCGATGGAAGTGTTGCTAGAAGAGAGACAAGCTTCCATCATTGAAATTGAAGAAGAAGGGGAAGATACGCCTCCACCAGCACAGACTACAGGAGACAAGCGAACTGTTTTTATCTACCACTCTCATTCGAGGGAATCATTTTTGCCTTATTTGGAAGGCGTAACAAGTCCAAATGCTGCCAGTCACCCTGAAGTAAATGTGACACGACTTGGTAAAAAACTTCAAGAGGAATTGATTCAACGTGGAATTGGGACGGACATAGATACAACGGATACCGCGTTGGCTTTGAAAAATAGAGGATGGGTATATGGACAATCCTACGATGTAACAAGGCCAATCGTCGAAGAGGCGATGGCAGGCAACCAAGACCTGAACTACCTGATTGACGTTCACCGAGATTCCGGAAGAAGAAAAAGTACAACGATGGACATTAACGGTGTTCCGCATGCTCGTTTATATTTTGTTATAGGAAAGAAAAATCAAAATTTTGAAAAGAACCAATACTTGGCTGAGCAGATTCATAATAAACTGGAAAAACTGCACCCTGGTTTAAGTAAGGGTATATTTGTTCCACCAGCTGTCGAAACTCGTAATGGCATATACAATCAAGATCTTTCTCCTAATTCTATGTTGATAGAGGTCGGAGGAGTAGATAATACGTTTGAAGAGATGAACAGAACACTTGAGATTTTTGCTGAAGTTTTCGGGGAAATCTACTGGAAGGCAGAAAAGGTAGATGGGACACCTGAAGAGGACGCACAATGATAAATAAGAAGGAGCTGAAAGTGCGATGAAGAGGTTTATGGTCAAATGTTTATTCATTTCCCTGGTATTGTTTCTTGGAGTGCTTTTAGGGATGCAACAGGCCAATGACGGAATGCGGAAGATGAAGGGGTATGATGATCCAGCCTTTCAAGAAGAAGTATTTCATGTAGCGGAATCCGCTGAAGGGTATAATGGTACAATTCTTGGTCGTCAACTGGACACTGAAGATATGAAAGAAAAACAAGAAAAGTTAGAAGGTATCAAAGCATACAATGTCTTCTCATCTGCCGGTAAAAAGTTAGCAGACGGAGTCTCTGGAATAATGAGCGGACTCTTCAACAAAGTCCAAGACACGGTCGAAGAGAAAACAGGCTGATTAACAGCGGTGTCGGATAAAAAAGATGCTTCCACCATTTTCTCCTAGGTGGAAGCATCTTTTTATCTGTGAAAACCCAAACCGTTCAAATTTCATTGAATCTTCTTGTCCGTATTGATATAATCAGAAATAGTGTACGTTGCCGAAAGTGTAGGAGTGAAACAGATAATGAACAGAGAAGAACGGTTAAAACGACAATCAAAGATAAGAAACTTTTCCATCATCGCCCATATTGACCATGGGAAATCAACATTAGCAGACCGTATTTTAGAAAAAACGTCTGCATTGACTCAAAGGGAAATGAAGAATCAATTGCTTGATTCCATGGACCTTGAACGTGAACGCGGGATTACGATTAAATTGAATGCCGTTCAATTACGATATAAAGCAAACGATGGCGAAGAATATATTTTTCATCTTATTGATACGCCTGGACACGTCGATTTTACATATGAGGTTTCCAGAAGTTTGGCTGCATGTGAAGGAGCGGTTCTTGTCGTGGATGCGGCACAAGGAATTGAAGCTCAGACATTAGCAAATGTGTATTTGGCACTTGATAATGAACTCGAGATCATGCCTGTTATCAATAAAATTGACCTTCCAAGTGCCGAGCCAGAGAGGGTTCGTCAGGAGATTGAAGATGTTATCGGACTTGATGCATCTGACGCTGTTTTGGCTAGTGCGAAAGCAGGTATTGGTATAGGTGAAATCTTAGAACAGGTAGTGGAGAAAATTCCTGCCCCTCAAGGTGACCCAGATGCACCGTTAAAAGCATTGATTTTTGACAGTCTTTTTGATCCATACCGCGGGGTGGTAGCTTACATCCGTATCGTGGAAGGTACTGTTAAAGTCGGGGATAAAATTCGTATGATGGCTACCGGCAAAGAGTTTGAAGTAAATGAGGTTGGAGTGTTTACTCCGAAAGCCGTCCAGCTAGATGAACTAACAGTCGGAGATGTTGGTTTCCTGTCTGCATCCATCAAAAATGTTGGAGACACGCGTGTCGGTGATACTATCACTCATGCGAAAAATAGAGCGGCGGAACCTCTTCCAGGTTACCGTAAATTAAACCCAATGGTGTTCTGTGGATTATATCCAATTGACTCTGCAAAATTTAATGATTTGCGTGAAGCCCTTGAAAAGCTTGAACTTAACGACTCTGCGCTTCAATATGAGCCGGAAACTTCCCAAGCACTAGGCTTTGGTTTCCGTTGTGGATTCCTTGGATTACTTCACATGGAAATTATCCAAGAACGTATTGAGCGTGAATTCAATATTGATTTGATTACAACAGCACCTTCCGTTATCTATCATGTACATTTAACAGATGGGGAGGAATTGCGTGTGGACAACCCGTCTAACATGCCAGATCCTCAGTCGATCGATCGAGTAGAAGAGCCTTATGTAAAAGCTACAATCATGGTGCCGAATGATTACGTTGGAGCAGTTATGGAATTATGCCAAGAAAAGCGTGGAAACTTCATTGACATGCAGTACTTGGATGATATTCGCGTGAGCGTTATTTATGAAATTCCATTAGCAGAAATTGTTTATGATTTCTTCGATGCGTTGAAATCCAATACAAAAGGTTATGCATCATTTGATTATGAACTAATTGGATACAAACCTTCACATCTTGTTAAAATGGACATCCTGCTTAATGCTGAGAAGGTTGATGCCCTTTCCTTTATTGTTCACCGCGATTCTGCTTATGAGCGCGGGAAAATCATAGTGGAAAAGCTAAAGGAACTTATTCCAAGACAGCAATTCGAAGTACCAATCCAAGCGACAATTGGTCAGAAAGTTGTTGCAAGGTCAAACATTAAAGCGATGCGTAAAAACGTTCTTGCAAAATGTTACGGAGGAGATATCTCCCGTAAACGTAAGCTTTTAGATAAGCAAAAAGAAGGTAAAAAACGCATGAAGCAAGTCGGATCCGTTGAAGTACCGCAAGAAGCATTTATGGCTGTCTTGAAAATGGACGACAATGCCAACAAAAAATAATAACAAAAATACCGCAGCTCAATCTGCGGTATTTTTTTCATACATGCGCCACATGTGATAAGCTAACAGGTACGAAGTAAACAACGAAAGTGTGATCTTATGATTAAATCAGCCTATATCCATATTCCTTTTTGTGAACATATTTGTCACTATTGTGATTTCAACAAAGTATTCTTGAAAAACCAGCCTGTTGATGAATACTTGGCATATATGGATACAGAAATG
Source organism: Bacillus sp. CHD6a (assembly GCF_001293645.1). Lineage (GTDB taxonomy): Bacteria > Bacillota > Bacilli > Bacillales > Bacillaceae_I > Sutcliffiella_A. The sequence goes on along the minus strand of NZ_LBMD01000008.1, from coordinate 10,639 downwards.
AAAAATACCATAGAACGACATCCTGCCGCAGGACTACAAACAATCTTTGTCGGCGGGGGAACACCAACTGCTTTGAATGAGAAGCAATTGGCATACTTGCTTGAATCGGTTCAAAAACATTTTCCGGTAAAACCTGAAATGGAATACACATTTGAAGCCAACCCTGGTGATTTGTCTCTGGATAAGCTCCGTCTCCTTAAAGAAGGTGGTGTAAACAGGCTCAGTTTTGGCGTGCAAAGTTTCAATGATGATCTTTTGAAAAGAATCGGGAGGTCCCATAGAAAAGCAGATGTTTTTAAATCCATCGAACATGCCAGACAAGCAGGTTTTGAAAATATCAGCATTGATTTAATTTACAGTCTCCCTGATCAAACAGTGGCTGATTTTAAGGAAACACTCCATACAGCTTTTTCGTTAGAGATGGAGCATTATTCTGCTTATTCCTTGATTATTGAACCCAAAACTGTTTTCTATAATCTGATGAACAAAGGAAAGCTTCCATTACCAACTCAAGAAGAAGAAGCGGAAATGTACGAAGTGCTATTGGATGAGATGGAGAAAAACGGCTATCAGCAATACGAAATTTCCAATTTTGCTAAAAGGGGTTATGAAAGCAAACACAATATTACGTATTGGGACAATGAAGCTTATTATGGAATAGGAGCAGGTGCTCACGGATATATAGATGGAGTGAGAATTGCCAATCATGGTCCGTTGAAAAAGTACATGGATTCTATAGAAGATACGAGGTTTCCGTATAAGGATCAGCATAAGGTAACAAAAACGGAGAAAATGGAAGAAGAAATGTTCCTTGGGCTTAGGAAAAATGAGGGAGTCTCTTGCTTTATATTCAAGCGTAAATTTGAAGAAGATTTGTTGACAATTTTTAAGGATCCCATTGAAAAAAATCTTAAAAAAGGCCTATTAGAACACGAAAATGACCATATACGCCTTACGAGAAAAGGGAAATTTCTAGGTAATGAAGTTTTTCAAGCTTTTATTGGTGCGATCTGATTGACATGTGAATAGGTATTTGGTAATTTATTTATAGAATTAGCACTCGATGAATAGGAGTGCTAACAGAGGTGATGCTGAGTGCTTACAGAACGACAGTTGTTAGTCTTGCAAGTCATAATTGACGACTTTATCCGATCTGCACAACCTGTTGGCTCCAGAACGCTTTCCAAGAAAGATGAAATTTCGTTCAGTTCAGCCACTATCCGAAACGAGATGGCAGATTTGGAGGAATTAGGATTTATTGAAAAAACACATACTTCCTCAGGAAGAGTACCGTCAGAAAAAGGGTACCGCTATTATGTGGATCACCTGCTTTCTCCCGAAAGGCTGACAAAGCGGGATGTATTTGAAATTAAATCCATCTTTCGCGAGCAAATATATGAATTAGAAAAAACGGTTCAAAAATCAGCCCAGATTCTTTCTGATCTGACTAAATACACATCCATTGTCCTTGGACCGGGTGTAAGGGATCACAGGCTTAAAAACCTTCAAATTATTCCGATTAATGCAGAGCAGGCAGTTGCCATCATTGTAACGGATACCGGCCATGTGGAAAATCGAATGTTTTCGTTTCCTGCCACTATGGACTCATCTGATATACAAAAAATGGTCAATATCTTAAATGAGCGCTTAATCGGAGTGCCCCTATCAGAGCTTATCAATAAGCTGTATAAAGAAGTGGCAACCCTTTTAAGGTCTCATATCGGAAACTACGAAAATATTCTGCAATCCTTAAGTTCCACTCTTTACATGGAAGAAAAGGATAGGGTGTTTTTCGGTGGCAAAACGAACATGTTTGCCCAACCCGAATTTAATGACATCAACAAGATTCGTTCATTGATGTTATTAATAGACCAAGGCAAGGACCTGTCTCAGCTTATTCGTGCAAAAGAAGCTGGCATCCATATAAAGATAGGCAGTGAGAATAATATTCCTGGGATGGAGGGCTGCAGCATCATTTCAGCCAGTTATTCCATCGGACCCGAACAGCTAGGCACCATCGCTTTGCTTGGTCCAACCAGAATGGAATATTCCCGTGTCGTCAGTCTCTTGCAACTTGTCAGTTCCGACCTATCACAGGCGGTCAATAAACTGTATCAAAAGGACTGAGCATGGAAATATTGTTAGAGGATGGAGTTCTTGCTCCGTCCTATCACCATGCAAAAACATCATGATTTTTACACTTTGAGGGAGGTGAAACCATTGGTAAACGAGAACAACGAACAAGCAACAGTTGAAAATGAAGAAGTATCAACAGAGGAAACAGAAGAAACGACGGAAAAAGTTGAAGAAGTAGTTTCTGCAGAACAACAAAAAATTTCTGAATTAGAAGCTAAGCTTGAGGAGTCGGAAAACCGCCTACTTCGCTTACAAGCCGATTTTGATAACTACCGTCGTCGAGTGAGACTTGACCAAGATGCTGCACAGAAATACCGTGCACAAAATCTTGTTACAGATATACTTCCTGCTCTTGATAACTTTGAGCGTGCGCTTAAAGTAGAATCAGAGGATGAGAAAATCAAAACATTTTTACAAGGCATGGAAATGGTGCACCGTCAGTTAGTGGAAGCACTAAAATCTGAAGGACTAGAATCTATCGAAGCAGTTGGACAGTCATTCGATCCACACCTACACCAAGCAGTCATGCAGGTGGAAGAGGGAGAAGCAGAATCCAACACTGTTTTGGAAGAGTTCCAAAAAGGGTATAAGCTCAAAGATCGCATCATCCGCCCATCCATGGTAAAAGTAAAGCAATAATTTAAAATATAAAAAACTACATATTAATGTAAGTTGCAATAGGAGGAAAAACAAAATGAGTAAAATCATCGGTATTGACTTAGGTACAACAAACTCATGTGTAGCTGTGCTTGAAGGCGGCGAACCAAAAGTAATCCCTAACCCAGAAGGTAACAGAACAACTCCATCTGTTGTTGCTTTCAAAAACGGCGAACGCCAAGTAGGGGAAGTGGCAAAGCGTCAATCTATCACAAACCCTAACACAATCATGTCTGTTAAACGCCACATGGGTACAGACTACAAAGTAGAAGTTGAAGGAAAAGAGTACTCTCCACAAGAAGTATCTGCCATCATCCTTCAACACTTAAAAGGCTATGCAGAAGAGTATCTTGGAGAAACAGTTACAAAAGCTGTTATCACAGTTCCTGCTTACTTCAATGATGCAGAGCGTCAAGCTACAAAAGACGCTGGTAAAATCGCTGGTTTAGAAGTAGAACGTATCATCAACGAACCAACTGCTGCAGCACTGGCATACGGTCTTGATAAAATGGACGAAGATCAAACGATCCTTGTTTATGACCTTGGTGGCGGAACGTTTGACGTTTCTGTACTAGAGCTTGGAGATGGCGTATTCGAAGTACGTTCTACAGCTGGTGACAACCGTCTTGGTGGAGATGACTTTGACCAAGTTATCATCGATTACCTTGTAGCAGAATTCAAAAAAGAGAACGGCATCGACCTTTCTAAAGATAAAATGGCATTACAACGTTTGAAAGACGCAGCGGAAAAAGCGAAAAAAGACCTTTCTGGAGTAACAAACACACAAATTTCCCTGCCATTCATCACAGCTGGAGAAGCTGGACCGCTTCACTTAGAAGTAAGCATGTCTCGTGCGAAATTTGATGATCTAACTGCTGGACTTGTAGAACGTACAATGGGTCCTGTTCGTCAAGCATTGCAAGATGCAGGTATCTCTGCTTCTGAACTTGACAAAGTTATCCTTGTAGGTGGATCTACACGTATTCCTGCTGTACAAGATGCAATCAAAAAAGAAACTGGTAAAGACCCACACAAAGGGGTTAACCCGGATGAAGTAGTTGCACTAGGTGCAGCAATTCAAGGTGGAGTACTAACTGGTGACGTGAAAGACGTAGTACTTCTAGACGTAACACCACTTTCTTTAGGAATCGAAACAATGGGCAGCGTGTTCACAAAGCTTATTGAAAGAAACACGACTATTCCTACAAGTAAGTCTCAAGTGTTCTCTACAGCAGCTGACAACCAAACAGCGGTAGACATTCACGTACTTCAAGGGGAGCGTCCAATGGCAAGCGACAACAAAACATTAGGTCGTTTCCAATTGACAGATATCCCGCCAGCACCACGTGGAGTTCCACAAATTGAGGTTTCTTTTGACATCGACAAAAACGGTATCGTAAACGTTCGTGCGAAAGACCTTGGAACAAACAAAGAGCAAACAATCACCATCAAGTCTTCTTCAGGACTATCCGAGGACGAAATCAACCGCATGGTTCAAGAAGCGGAAGAAAATGCGGATGCAGATAAAAAGCGTAAAGAAGAAGTAGAATTACGCAATGAAGCAGATCAGCTTGTATTCACTACTGAAAAAACACTTAAAGAAGTAGAAGGTAAAGTGGAAGAAGCAGAAGTGAAAAAAGCAGAAGAAGCTAAAGAAGAATTGAAAGCAGCTATTGAAAAAGGCGACCTGGAAGAAATCCGTACGAAAAAGGATGCCCTTCAAGAAATCGTCCAACAGCTTTCCATGAAACTTTACGAGCAAGCTGCACAAGCACAACAAGCCGCTCAAGGAGCAGAAGGTGCTGAAGGCGCAGCAAACAACGACGACAACGTTGTCGACGCAGAATACGAAGAAGTAAACGACGATAAAAAATAAGATAAAGTCCTAGGGCTTTTCTGATAAAGATAAAAAGAAAGTCGAAGCCATGGCTTTGGCTTTCTTTTTATGTAATGAGATAACCCCTTGTTGCCTGTAGTGCAAGATGTGAGACTCCTGAGGGAGATAGCGGTAGTTTGAGACCCCGCAACGAAGTGAGGAGGCTCAAGCACCGCCCCTAGGAAAGCGAACATCTGGAACGAAAGGCAACAAGGAGGTCAACCAGTTAGAGGTGTTAAGCACATAACTTTTATTGCTTTTTCCCTCTTTCAGGTGATACAATAACCTTTATGTGAATGAAACGGGAGTGGGTATTTAATGAGTAAACGCGATTACTATGAAGTGCTTGGCGTCAGTAAAAGCGCGTCGAAAGATGAAATAAAGAAAGCTTACAGAAAGCTATCCAAACAATACCATCCGGACATCAATAAAGCAGACGATGCAGCGGACAAATTTAAAGAAATTAAAGAAGCTTACGAAGTACTAAGCGACGACCAAAAGAAAGCGCACTATGACCAATTTGGACATACAGACCCTAACCAAGGCTTTGGCGGTGGCGCTGGATTTGACGGAGGCTTTGGCTTTGAAGATATTTTTGAAACGTTTTTCGGTGGTCAAGGTGGAGGCAGAAGACGTCGTGATCCAAACGCTCCAAGACAAGGGGCAGACCTACAATATACAATGACCCTTTCTTTTGAAGAAGCAGCCTTTGGAAAAGAAACAACCATTGAAATTCCTGTGGAAGAAACATGTGATACCTGTTCAGGTACAGGTGCAAAACCTGGTACAAAAGTGGAAACATGTTCGCAATGTCGTGGAACAGGTCAGGAAAGTGTAGAGCAGAACACTCCATTTGGACGAATCGTTAATAGAAGAACTTGTTCCAAATGTAACGGCTCTGGGAAATCTATTCCTAACAAATGTACAACATGTCATGGCGCAGGCCGTGTGAAAAAGCGCAATAAAATTAAAGTCAACATCCCTGCCGGTGTGGATGAAGGTCAACAATTACGCGTTGCAGGAAAAGGCGAAGCTGGTGTGAACGGTGGACCTGCAGGTGACTTATATGTAGTCTTCCATGTTCGCAGACATGAATTCTTTGAGCGTGATGGCGATGATGTGTATTGTGAAATGCCTATTACTTTTGCGCAAGCAGCACTTGGTGACGAGGTAGAAGTGCCAACATTGCACGGAAAAGTGAAACTGAAAGTACCGGCCGGAACACAAACTGGCACGAATTTCCGCCTAAAAGGCAAAGGAATTGCCAATGTACGTGGCTATGGTCAAGGAGATCAACATATTAAGATCAGAGTGGTGACCCCTTCAAAACTTTCAGAAAAACAAAAACAATTAATCCGTGAATTTGCCGAAACAAGCGGGCAAGCTCCGGATGAACAAGAAGATAGTTTTTTCTCAAAAGTCAAACGTGTTCTAAAAGGTGAATAACAAGTATCAATAGCTTTTATGAAGCTAGGATTGGAGTTGGTATGTATGAAATGGTCAGAAATTAGTATCCATACAACAAATGAGGCGGTGGAACCGATATCCCATATTCTTCACGAAGCAGGAGCAAGTGGGGTGGTTATAGAGGATCCATTCGAACTTACTAAAGAAAGAGAAGATCAATTCGGAGAGATATACCAACTCAATCCAGATGATTACCCTGAAGAAGGCGTTGTAATGAAAGCCTACCTGCCTGTAAACAGCTTTTTAGGTGAAACGGTAGAAGGTATAAAGGATGCAATCAATAACCTTTTAGTCTATGATATTGATCTTGGATTGAACAACATTTCCATCAGTGAAGTGAACGAAGAAGAATGGGCTACAGCATGGAAAAAGTACTACAATCCAGTCAAAATATCTGAAAAGTTCACAATCGTTCCTACCTGGGAAACCTATGAGCCTGTCAGCTCCGATGAGAAAATCATTGAGCTCGACCCGGGAATGGCGTTTGGAACGGGCACCCACCCAACAACGGTACTCTGCATCCAAGCAATAGAACGAACAGTCAAATCTCAAGATAAAGTCATTGATGTAGGTACGGGTTCTGGTGTTTTAAGTATTGCAGCAGCCATGCTAGATGCAAAGGAAGTACTTGCTCTTGATTTAGATGATGTTGCAGTCGAATCTGCAAAACTCAACATCAAGCTGAACAAAGTGCATCCAACAGTGACGGTGAAACAGAATAACTTGCTTAAAAATGTAGAAGGCCCAGTTGACGTGGTTGTTGCTAATATTTTGGCCGAGGTTATTGTCCGTTTCACTGATGATGTATACCGCGTGTTGGATAACGGTGGGACATTCATTTCTTCCGGTATCATCAGTATGAAAAAGCAAGAAGTGAAAGATGCCCTTATTAAGTCAGGTTTTAAAATACAAGAAACGATGATGATGGAAGATTGGGTCGCATTTATCGCCAAAAAAGAAGAATAAGCGAGGGTGAAGATGGTGCAACGTTATTTTGTTAACTCTAATCAAATAGATGAAACATCTATTACCATAGCAGGGGAAGATGTCCATCATATAACACGGGTTATGAGGATGAACGTGGACGATCAAATTCTATGCAGTTGTTCGGAAACCAGGCAGACGGCCCTTTGTAAAATTGCTGAAATTACCAATGATATGGTAGTAACAGATATTGTAGAATGGAAAAAGGCTGAAACGGAAATTCCGGTTCGTGTAACGATTGCGAACGGGCTGCCTAAAGGGGATAAATTGGAGCTAGTGATACAAAAGGGAACAGAACTCGGAGCAGAATCGTTTATCCCTTTTAATGCTGCTCGTTCCATTGTGAAGTGGGACGAAAAGAAAGGCAAAAAGAAAGTAGAACGCTGGAATAAGATCTCTAAGGAAGCGGCTGAGCAGTCTCATCGTTCCATGGTGCCTGTGGTTGAGGAACCTGCTTCTTTTGCCCAACTTTTAGAGAAAAGTAAAGACTATACTTATAAAATGGTTGCCTATGAAGAGAGTGCAAAAGAAGGAGAGCGTTCTTCTTTTGCAAACATTCTAAAAAGCTTGCAACACAGCGAATCAATTCTTTTTGTATTCGGTCCTGAAGGGGGCCTTACGGATAAGGAAATTGATAAACTGGTGGAACATGGGTTTGTTCCTTGCGCGCTTGGGCCTAGAATATTAAGAACGGAAACGGCGCCGCTTTATGCGCTTGCCGCAATTTCGTATCATTTTGAATTAATGTGAGGTGGAAAACATGCCAACTGTTGCCTTTCACACACTAGGGTGTAAAGTGAATCATTATGAAACAGAAGCTATATGGCAGCTTTTCAAAGCAAATAATTATGAACGTACAGAATTTGAAGGTACGGCAGATGTGTATGTCATCAATACCTGTACCGTTACAAATACTGGAGATAAAAAAAGTCGTCAGGTAATCCGTCGTGCTATCCGAAAGAATCCTGACGCTGTTATCTGTGTAACTGGATGTTACGCACAAACGTCACCTGCAGAAATTATGGCTATTCCTGGAGTAGATGTAGTCGTGGGAACACAAGACCGTGTGAAAATGCTTGATTACATTGAGCAGTTCAAACAAGAGCGTCAACCTATAAATGGCGTCGGCAACATTATGAAGGCTCGTGTCTATGAAGAGCTTGATGTACCGGCATTTACTGACCGTACGCGTGCTTCTTTAAAAATCCAGGAGGGTTGCAACAATTTTTGTACATTTTGTATCATCCCTTGGGCTCGCGGACTTATGCGTTCCCGTGACCCACAAGAGGTAGTTACACAAGCACAACAATTAGTCAATGCAGGATATAAGGAAATTGTTTTGACTGGGATTCACACAGGCGGTTACGGTGAAGACATGAAGGATTATAACTTTGCCATGCTTCTTCGTGAATTGGATGAAAAAGTGGAAGGCTTAAAGCGTATCCGCATCTCCTCCATCGAAGCAAGTCAAATTACCGACGAAGTAATCGAAGTTCTAAACAATTCCGAAAAAATCGTACGCCACCTTCATATTCCAATTCAATCAGCGTCCAATACTGTATTGAAAAGAATGCGCCGTAAATACACGATGGAATTCTTCGCAGAACGCTTGGACCGCTTGAAAGAAGCTTTACCTGGACTTGCGATTACATCCGATGTAATTGTTGGATTCCCTGGTGAAACAGAAGAAGAGTTTATGGAAACGTACAATTTTATTAAAGAGCATAAGTTCTCGGAACTGCACGTATTTCCGTACTCTAAACGTACAGGAACTCCAGCTGCAAGAATGACGGACCAAGTGGATGAAGAAGTGAAAAACGAGCGAGTTCACCGCTTAATTGCACTTTCTGATCAACTGGCAAAAGAATATGCTTCCACTTTTGAAGACGAAGTGTTAGAAGTCATTCCTGAAGAAATATACAAAGAAGCACCAGATCAAGGCTTATATGTTGGCTACACAGACAACTATCTAAAGGTTGTTTTCCCTGCAACGGAAGAAATGGTCGGAAAGCTTGTAAAAGTAAAAATTGTAAAAGCTGGATATCCTTACAACGAGGGACAATTCGTTCGCGTCCTTGAAGATGCGCCACGACTTGAAGAAGAGAATATTCGTCTGAGTTCATAAGAAAATATAGAGAGTGATTCCATAATTTTGGAGTCACTTTTTGTCGTGAAGAAAAAGTTGCGGGCAATACTAACATTGTACTCGCCAAAATAATTGAAACATGTTATGATGTTAGAGGTCAGACCTCTTAACTTGAAAGGAGTATGAACATGCATACAAATATTGGAGAAATGATTGATCATACATTATTGAAAGCCGATACAAAGAAAGAACAAGTTGAAGTACTTTGCCAAGAAGCAAGAGAATACAACTTTGCATCTGTCTGTGTTAACCCAACTTGGGTAAAAACATCTGCAGAACTTTTAAAAGGAAGCAATGTTAAAGTATGTACAGTAATTGGGTTCCCTCTTGGAGCAAATACTCCTGAAGTGAAAGCGTTCGAAACAACTAACGCAATTGAAAACGGTGCCACTGAAGTGGATATGGTTATCAACATCGGCGCACTTAAAGACGGTGACGATGAGCTAGTAGAAAGAGACATCCGTGCAGTAGTAGAAGCTGCCAAAGGTCGCGCTTTGACTAAAGTAATCATTGAAACTTGCCTGCTTACAAACGAAGAAAAAGTAAGAGCATGCCAACTAGCTGTTAAAGCTGGAGCTGACTATGTGAAAACTTCAACTGGATTCTCTACAGGAGGAGCAACTGTTGCAGACATCGCTCTTATGAGACAAACTGTAGGACCTGAAATCGGAGTAAAAGCTTCCGGTGGTGTACGTGATGCAAAAGGTGCGGAAGAAATGATCGCAGCTGGAGCGACACGTATTGGAGCAAGCTCTGGAATTGCTATTGTTAAAGGATTAACAGCTGATACGGATTACTAAGATGTGTGAAAAGCACTCTCGTGAGCATTCCTGCTTGTGGGAGTGCTTTTTGGGTTTTCTTTTTCTATGTGACCTAATAGTAGTTTACATAATCATAGGGATGGATGTGCAGGAGGGGCGAATAGAAGATTCTATAAGCAAAATATGTTATAAAAATTGGGAAACGGTCGAATAGAGGGGTTTTATAAGCGCGAATAGGGTAGAAATCTTGGTATATGGTTTTATTGAAGTAAATAAAAGGAAACTCATAGCCCGAATAGATACAATAGCTCGTAAAACGGTAGCAGAGAACGCTTCTCTACGCTCAAACAGGCAACAGGTCTCGTAAAACGGTAGTAGAGAGCGCTTATCTACGCCCAAACAAGCATCAGATCTCGTAAAACGGTAGCAGAGGACGCCTCTCTACGCCGAAACAGGTAACAGATCTCTACAAATGGTAGCAGAGAGCGCTTCTCTACGCCCAAACAAGCAACAGATCTCTACAAACGGTAGCAGAGAGCGCCTCTCTACGCCCAAACAGGCAACAGATTTCGTAAAACGGTAACAGAGAGCGCCTCTCTACGCCCAAACAGG
>NZ_LBMD01000007.1 GCF_001293645.1 Bacillus sp. CHD6a | reverse complement strand
CAGAGAGCGCCTCTCTACGCCCAAACAGGCAACAGATTTCGTAAAACGGTAACAGAGAGCGCCTCTCTACGCCCAAACAGGCAACAGATTTCGTAAAACGGTAACAGAGAGCGCCTCTCTACGCCGAAACAGGTAACAGATCTCTACAAACGGTAGCAGAGAGCGCCTCTCTACGCCCAAACAGGCAACAGATCTCTACAAACGGTAGCAGAAAACGTCTCTCTACGCCCAAACTGGCAACAAATCTCTACAAACGGTAGCAGAAAACGCTTCTCTACGCCCAAACAAGCAACAGATCTCTTCAAAACGGCACAGAGAACGCCTCTCTCCGCCCAAACAGGCAACAGATCTCTACAAACAGTAGCAGAGTTCGCCTCTCTCCGCCCAAACAAGCAACAGATCTCTTACAAACGGTCACAGAAAACGCCTCTCAACGTCCAAACAAGCAACAGATCTCTTACAAACGGTCACAGAAAACGCCTCTCTCCGCCCAAACAAGCAACAGATCTCTTACAAACGGTCACAGAGAACACCTCTCATCGCCCAAACAGAAAACAAAAACCTCAACAAACGGTCAAACAGAACGGCCCATCCCATTTTCCCAACACCAACCGACACCACCAAACAACCTCATCTCCAAAGCTAACTCACCCATGCACCCTCTCCACAAACCTAGCAAATGGTCGCACAAACGGCAAAGCAGCAGCAGAACTAATCAGATTAAAAATTAAGCTTGAGTGAGCCAGCTGCACATCTCCACTAGAAGCAAGTGTGGACACAAACTCACTCAACCAAGGTATGAAAGGGAAAAATGCTGCCACCCCAACTACGTTCAACCAAATGTGCGCATACGCAGTCAATTTAGCCTCTTTTATTGAACCAATACTAGCCAAATATGCAGTCACACATGTTCCAATATTAGCTCCGAGCATAATTGCAATTCCTGCAGAAAGAGATAGTAAGTCATTATTTAAAAAGCTCATGCTAATCCCCGTAGTAGCTGAGCTTGATTGGATGATGGCTGTAAGCAGTGTTCCAATTCCTACACCAAATAGATGGTGATTATTTGTCATCGCAAGCATATCCTGCACAGACGGAAAACCAGCCAATGGGATAGCCAGTGATTCAAAGCCACTCATCGCGACAAATAAACATCCAAGCCCAAACAAGCTTGACCCGAAACTGAAGGGCAATTTCTTTTTAGAAAATAAAAATAGGAATCCAATAATAAGCATGGGGAAAATCAGTTGCGAAATATCTATAGTAATGAGCTCTGTAATGAAAGTAGACCCGATGTTGCTGCCGAGCATGATACCAATGGATTGATAGAAGGTTAGATATCCAGCTGCTACTAGACCGACAGTAATAACCATCACAGCAGAACTGCTCTGCAATAACCCTGTAATGAGGATCCCGATCAACAAACCTTTCCAAGGCATATCGGTAAATTTAGTGAGGTACCCTTTTGTCCTCTCCTCGGATAATTGAAGCAATCCTGACCTCATAACGGTCATGCCAATTAAAAATATCGCTAAATATACAGCTAATAACGTTATAATAGAAAACAAGCCCATCACCTCTATCTCAATATATGGCGAGTGGTGGACAAGAATGACAAGTAAGAAAAGAAAAGGGGAGAACACACATGAGGGAGTGGACGGAAAATACCGTCATGCATAGCTACCCAGGCATGGTTGCTCTGGTAACAGCTAAATGGAACGGTGAACAAAATATCATGGCTGCAGGTTGGCATAGCTACATATCTTACGAACCACCAATCTATGGGGTGGCCATTGCAAAGGAAAGATATACACATCATCTCATTGAAAACTCTAAAGAGTTCGCGATTAATTTTGTACCTGAAAAATTCGCTCATTACATACAACAGTCTGGCATGATGACAGGGAAAGAGCAGAATAAATTTAAAGAACTTACTATTGAATATGAACAAGGAAAAACAGTTTCGGCACCTATCTTAAAAGAGGCGTACATTGCATATGAATGCAAATTGATGGACCAGCAAACATATGGGGATCATGACTGGTTTGTGGGGGAGATGACTGGATTCTACAAGGATAAAGGTCTATTTACCGAAAATGGACTGCCTGACTGGAAAAAACTTTCGATTCCCCTATACCTCGGTAGATCTCAATATATGCTGGCAAATAAGGATTCCGACGTGATAAACCTATATCGAAATAATAGTTAAACAAGATTGTTTTAAAGCATTTCCTTATAATTGTTGACCATCAATAGTGAATATATTATAATTGGTAAGTACATGTTCTATACATGCTTTTTTGCATTTATGGGATCATGTTTTTTCTGAAAATGTTAGTGGTTGTTCTGGAGGGAGGGAATTAGAATGTCAAAAACAGTTGTTCGTAAAAACGAATCGCTTGAAGATGCTCTTCGCCGTTTCAAACGTTCAGTTTCAAAGACTGGAACGTTGCAAGAAGCAAGAAAGCGTGAATTCTATGAAAAACCAAGCGTAAGACGCAAGAAGAAGTCTGAAGCTGCTAGAAAGCGTAAATTTTAACAAGAGGGTGTAAGAATGAGTCTTCTCGAGCGTTTAAATACCGATATTAAGCAAGCTATGAAGGATAAGGACAAAGAGAAGCTTTCCGTACTCCGAATGGTTAAGTCTTCGATTCAGAACGAATCGATCAAGCACGGCAGAGACTTATCTGAAGAGGAAGAACTTACCGTATTGTCTCGTGAATTAAAGCAACGTAAAGACTCCCTCCAAGAATTTGATAAAGCCGGTCGTGAAGACTTGGTTCATAAATTACAGGGTGAAATTGCAATAGTTGAACATTATATGCCTGAGCAGTTATCAGAAGACGAACTTTCAGCAATCGTCCAACAGACGATTGCTGAAGTGAACGCTACTTCAAAAGCTGACATGGGCAAAGTAATGGGAGCACTTATGCCTAAAGTTAAAGGCAAAGCGGACGGTAGCCTTGTTAACAAACTTGTACAACAACATCTTTCATAAAAACCTAAAATAGCACCTTACCTATGTAAGGTGCTATTTTTTAAGCAAGTTGACTACACTACAATATTCCCTACCATATCTTCTTCATTTTGTTCACATAACCGCCACACTTTATAATTTTTCATAAAAAAACTCAACATCGTGAAACTTTGAGGTTTATCGTGCGTATTACATACTGGTTACGGTGATGATAAAATGAATAGGTTTTGGAGAGGAGGACGACACGATGAAAAAAGTTCTTCGTATTACTTATGTTAGCGCTTTTGTTCTGGCACTTATTTTGTCGGCATTGCCGCTTTTCCCATCATATACGAGCAGTGCTGAGAAGCTGGTCCATGTTATTCCGGTAAAGGGCACCGTTGAAAAAGGCCTATTATCTTTTATTAACAGGTCCATTCAAACTGCTGAGGAAGATGGAGCGGACCTAATTGTTTTTGATATCCACACACCTGGTGGATTAGTGGATGCTGCAACTGAAATAGCGAATAAATTTGAAGGGACGTCTATTCCGACGGTTGCCTTTGTCAACAGTCAGGCGTTGTCTGCAGGAGCCTACTTGGCATTGTACGCTGACCAAATCTATATGACCCCAAATGCTTCCATGGGAGCGGCGGCTGTTATTACGGGAGATGGTAGTGCAGCAGAAGATAAAACTCAATCTTTTTGGTTAAGAGAAATGCAAAATGCTGCCGAGTCTAATGGGCGTGATCCGAAGTATGCGCTTGGGATGGCTGACAAAGATTTAGATCTTCCTGAAGTTGGAGCACCAAAAGGGGATTTAGTTACTCTTGGGGCATCTTCTGCGCTCGAAGTTAAATACTCAGAAGGCACCGTAACAAATTTAGATGCTTTACTTGGTGAATTAGGCTTTGAGGATGCCAAAGTTGTTACCTCAGAAGTTACATTTGCTGAAAATGTGGCAAGGTTTTTAACGAATCCGGTTGTTGTTCCGATCCTTTTATCAATAGGTTCCCTAGGATTGGTACTTGAACTATACTCCCCTGGATTTGGGATACCTGGTGCTATGGGAATCAGTGCCTTACTTTTATTCTTTTACGGACATATGGTAGCTGGGCTTGCTGGAATGGAAACAATTATTTTATTTGTGGTAGGTGTCGTGCTCATTGTTTTAGAGCTCTTTGTGCCGGGAGGGATACTTGGTATACTTGGCCTTGGGGCTGTGGTGACAAGTTTCTTTTTGGCAACAGATGACATTGCAGGAATGGGGTTATCCTTATTGATTGCTATGCTTGTAACAATTGTTGCGATGGTATTGTTGTTTACCGTATTCGGCAAGAAGATTCGTTTGTTTGATCGGATTATACTCCGTGATTCCACCAATTCAGAGCAAGGATATGTATCAAATGTTTCACGAATTGAATTGGTAGGGCAGCACGGGGTAACATTAACTCCATTAAGGCCTTCCGGCACCGCAGTCATTAACGACGAAAGAATTGATGTGGTTACAGAAGGTAACTTTATCGGAGCAAACAGGAAAGTAACGATTGTAAAAGCGGAAGGCTCTCGTATTGTTGTACGGGAAATCCATTCTGTTGAATAATATTTAGGAGGAATATTACTATGGATCCAGGTACTTTAATTATTTTATTAGCAGTTGTTCTTGGGATTATCTTTTTATCCGTTTTACTTACATTTGTGCCAGTTATGCTATGGATTTCCGCATTAGCAGCAGGAGTTAGAGTAAGTATTTTCACGCTTGTAGGGATGAGATTAAGACGTGTTATCCCAAGTCGTGTCATTAACCCACTCATTAAAGCACATAAAGCAGGTTTAGCAGTTTCAACGAATCAATTAGAGAGTCACTACTTAGCCGGTGGTAATGTGGACCGTGTCGTAAACGCACTTATCGCTGCTCAACGTGCAAACATTGAATTAACATTTGAACGTGCAGCTGCGATTGATCTTGCAGGTCGTGACGTTTTAGAAGCAGTACAGATGTCTGTTAATCCGAAAGTAATTGAGACACCATTCATTGCCGGTGTGGCGATGGACGGAATTGAAGTGAAAGCAAAAGCTCGTATCACTGTTCGTGCAAATATTGAACGTCTTGTCGGTGGTGCTGGTGAAGAAACAGTTATAGCCCGTGTTGGTGAAGGTATCGTAAGTACGATCGGTTCTGCATCAGATCATAAGAAAGTACTTGAGAATCCTGATATGATTTCACAAACGGTTTTATCAAAAGGTTTGGATGCAGGTACAGCGTTTGAGATTCTTTCCATTGATATTGCGGATATTGATATCGGGAAAAACATTGGAGCAGAGTTACAAACTGACCAAGCAGAAGCAGATAAGAAAATTGCACAAGCAAAAGCAGAAGAACGTCGTGCAATGGCTGTTGCACAAGAACAAGAAATGCGCGCCCGTGTTGAGGAAATGCGTGCGAAAGTTGTGGAAGCAGAAGCAGAAGTACCACTTGCGATGGCAGAAGCATTGCGCTCTGGCAACATTGGTGTAATGGATTATATGAATATCAAGAATATCACTGCTGATACGGATATGAGAGACTCCATCGGCAAACTTACAGATCAGCCAGAAGACGGTGAAAAATAAGAAAGATGAAGCGGGAGAAGAAGCGACCCTTTTCCTGCGACTCCTTTTAAGGAAGGGAGGATGATGTGCAAATGGAATGGATTTTTGATATTCTTCAGCAGGCTCCTTGGCTAATTTTTGTCTTGCTTGGTATATTCTCGACCCTTTTTAAAGGCGGAAAACAAGAAGAGCAACAAAAACAAAGGCAAAAGCAACGCCGGCAAACTGCCACCCAGGCACCTCAAAGGCAAGAAGACTATGAAGATTATCGGCGTGAAAGTGCACCATCTCCAAAAAAAGAAGAAAAGCCCCGTTTCGATTGGGATAAAGATATCTTTGGAGAAGGGAAACTTGAAGAACTGGAGCAAAAAATCCGGGAAAAAGTGAACCCTTATCTGGAGAAGGTAGAAAAGAAGAAAGAACACGTTTCCCCCATTCAGAATCAGGTGAAAGACGAAGTTAAGGAGTTGTCGATAAAAAGACAAGAAATCTCCAAAGACAGTCCTATCCTAAAACAAGAGTTACAGCTTTCAGAAGGGAAAGTAGTTTCTTCCCGTTATCGCATAAAGCCAAACAGAGTGGTGGAGGGGGTTATGTGGTCGGAAATACTTGGCCAACCTCGCTCAAGGAATCCTCATCGTCCTGTGTACACAGAACATTTTTCAAAAAGAAAATAATCAATATTCGCTAATCCCTGCATAAAGGAAACTTTATGCAGGGATTTTTTTAAAGGAAGTGGAAACACAGTTGATTTCCGTTCAAAGCACTTCGCTTGCCTGCGGGTGATCCGTGAGCTTCCTCACAACACTTGAGGCCACTGAAAAACTGAAAACGTAAAGTTTTTATTGATTCCTAGCTGTTGATTGGAGCAAAAGGCGAAGACTCCTAAGGGAGATAGCGCTAGGTGGAGATCCCGCAGGCGTAGCCTCTTAATCTATAACTCACCCTTTCCCCCATGAAAAATTCTGTATTAAACCCTCTGCTTCCTTCATACATATGAAAGGAAAGGGGGTTTTTCCATGCTCAAGAAGTTTCGTTCCCGCATGAATAATTGGATCACCAACAATATGGAATTACCCGCAGATGTCATGATGGATCTGCCGCGAATTACAATGATTGGACAAATACATATATATATTGAAAATCACCGAGGTCTGTTAACGTTTACCGATAAAGAAATCCGATTGTTATTGAAACAAGGACAGCTCCTTGTTAAAGGAGAGTCTTTTGTTATCAGGACCATCTTGCCAGAAGAAATCTTACTTGAAGGAAAAATTAGTCAAGTGATGTATCTTGAAGAATAAATTAGGAGGATACGCATGAAAAATCAATGGATGAACTTTTTTTCTGGTACCGTAAAAATAATTATTCATGGTAAAGGGGTAGAGAGATTCCTTAATGACTGCACAAGAACAGGCATACAGGTATGGCAAGTCAAGAAGTTGGGAGAAGAGTCTTACACATGTCATGTGTTACTGAAAGATGTCCGTAAGCTGAGGAAATTAATCAAAAATCAGGATTGCAAATTCCGTTTTCTTACGAGAAAAGGATTGCCTTTTTTAACTCAGTATTCTCTAAAAAATAGCGGATTGATAGTTGGAATCATAGCGGCTTTCCTTACTGTTTTCTTATTATCTAATATGGTCTGGGGTATTGAAATTAAAGGAGCAGAGCCTGCAACAGAGCATAAGATTATGCAAGAATTAGACAAGCTTGGTGTCAAAAAAGGCAAATTTCAATTTTTCATAAAAGATGTGGAAAGTATTCAACGGTATTTAACGGACACAATAAGTGAAATAACCTGGATTGGTGTGGTATTAAATGGGACATCCTACCATTTTGAAGTGGTAGAGAAGAATGAACCAGAAAAATTGGAAACATTGTCCCCAAGAAGCTTGGTAGCGAAGAAGAAGGCAATGGTGGCAAAGATTTACGTTGAAAAAGGACAACCACTCGTTCAAGTGAATGATTATGTAGATAAAGGACAAGTATTGGTTTCTGGATTAATTGGAAGAGAGGATAACAAAAGATCCATTGCGGCTGTTGGAGAGGTTCTAGGAGAAACATGGTATCTTACTAGTGTGGATGTACCAATTAAGACCACGCTCCCTGTATTGACTGGAGAAGCTAATAATAAGCATTATCTGAGAGTGGGAAGTGTAGAAATTAAGGTATGGGGTTTTTTCCAAGAGGATTTTGAACGTGAAGAGGAATATGAAGCGGAACGTCCTTTCTATTTTTGGAAGTGGAAATTGCCGTTTTCCTATGTCGGAAAAACTGTCCACGAACAAGAGATAGTGGAACGAATTTACGATGACGAAGAAGTCATCGAGCAAGCTTTGGAGATAGGAAGAAATCAGGTTCTTTCGAATCTTGGTGAAGATGCAGAGATAAAAGGAGAAAAAGTTTTGCGCACTCATAAGGAGAATGGTAAAGTAAGTGTAGATATACATTACCAAGTCATTGAAAATATTGTAAAAATCGAACCAATTATTCAAGGAGACTAATGAATGTCAGAAGAACTAGTGATGATGAATCAACAACTAACTAATCCAAATGAAGCTATTGCTCTTTTTGGGAATCAAGATGTCAACCTGAAGAGAATTGAAGAAGAATTGAACGTATCCATTGTGACCCGCGGGGAAACAGTTAATGTATCCGGTGACGTCAAACAAGTGGAAATGGTCGATAGCGTCATACAAAACTTATTAGAAGTTATTCGAAAAGGCATTACAATCAGTGAGAGAGATGTCATCTATGCTATTCAGCTTGCTAAAGAAGACAAGATGCACTCTTTTCAAGAACTTTACGATGAAGAGTTAACAAAGAATGTCAAAGGCAAATCTATACGTGTAAAAACTTTAGGACAAAGACAGTATGTTTCCGCAATCAGGAAAAAAGATCTTGTTTTTGGGATTGGTCCTGCAGGAACCGGAAAAACATACTTAGCTGTGGTTATGGCTGTTACCGCTTTAAAAAATGGTCAGGTGAAACGGATTATCCTAACCCGGCCTGCGGTGGAAGCTGGAGAGAGCTTAGGTTTTCTGCCAGGAGACTTGAAAGAGAAAGTGGACCCTTATTTACGACCGTTATATGATGCCCTGCACGATGTATTTGGTTCAGAACATACCCAACGGTTAATAGAAAGAGGGACCATTGAAATTGCTCCCTTAGCATATATGAGGGGCCGTACACTGGACGATGCATTTGTCATTCTCGATGAAGCGCAGAATACAACAGCAGCCCAGATGAAGATGTTCTTAACAAGACTTGGATTTGGATCTAAAATGGTCATTACAGGAGACATATCTCAAGTTGATTTGCCGAAAGGAATGAAGTCAGGCCTCGCAGTAGTGCGGGATATCTTGAAAAATACATCAGGCATTCAGTTTATCGAACTCGAACAATCAGACGTTGTTCGTCATCCGTTGGTTGCGAAAATTATTGATGCCTACGAAAAGCTAGAATCAAAATAAAAGCCCCTTTATTGGGGCTATTTCACTTGTAAAGGATTTTTAATACTGGGGATGTCGTTTATGGAGGGAGTCAAATAACAGTGAAAAAGAAATCGAAATCTTGGAAAATTTCTTTTCAACACTTAAAGGCTTTTAAGTTTTACCATGTTATTATTTATGTGCTGTTGGGACTTATTATGTTTGGTATTATGTTTAGTAATGTTAAGCCTGAGAAGATAAATGTACAACTATTTAGCACTGCTGAAAAAACGATTGTGGCACCTCATAGTTTTGAAGATAGAGAAGCTACAGAATTATTAAGAAAAGAGGCTGCGGATAAAGTCCCTGATCAATTTATTAGAGACAAGGATAAAGTGTATCAGCAAATTGCAAGAGTGGAGAACTTTTTCGAAGTGCTGATGGACACGAAGAATCAGATTGCAGAACTCGAAAAAGTCCCGGAAACTTCACCTCCTCCACAGGGAGGGGCAGACTCCTCAGAGACCGAAGAACAACCTGAGTCAATTAAGCTTACAGACGCGGAAAAGTTAAAACTCCTAAAAGAAACACTTGAAGGACAAGTCCCGGAGCGTTGGGAAAAAGAGCTGAAAGATGAAAATCTGCTCTTCTTGCTTGCTTCTAAGGAAGCGGACCTCACTAGATATAAAAACGCATCCGTAACAGCAATCAATAACGCTATGTCTAGAGATATACATACAATTGAAGACGCAAGTGAAGCAAAAAACCTTGCTAGAACGGAGCTTTCACAATCTGGAAATGTGCCAAGTGTTATTATTAATATTTCTAGCATTTCTGTTATCCAAAATGTAATTTATGATTCTGCCCAAACGCAGGAGAAAAAGCAACAGGCAATTGACGCAATTGAGCCTGTACGAATTTCACAAGGTGATACACTTGTAAAGGCTGGCCAATTTATTGACCGTGAGACATATAGGCTTCTTACCGCAGCTGGATTTGTTAATCAATCTGACAATGTGGCACCGTATGCTGGACTGTTAATCATTATTGGTTTAATGATTTTTGCGCTGGTGTACTTGTTTAAAAACATTGATACTGCGATTCACAGTAAAAATACGTATTTGACTATGTATTTGTTAATTTTTTCTATCACGTTAATCTTATTAAAAATCTTTAGTTTCTTTCAAACGCTTAATACGACTGAAATTGGTTATATTGCCCCGGTTGCAATGGGGGCTATGCTTATTAAAATGTTGATAAACGATCGCATTGCTATATTTTCAAGTATCATTTTTGGTATTTGTGGAAGTTTTATTTTTAATATGGTTCCAGGAGCCATGAACTATACAGTTGGGTCATATCTCATTATTTCGGCTGTGGCATCAGTATTATTCTTAAATCAGCATAACAGACGACTTACAATACTTCAGACTGGACTCTTTGTGTCATTCATAAACGTGGTGACGGTTATTGCATTGATTCTATTGACAAACAGAGACCTAACTGGCATGAACGAATTGTTAGAACTCGGTATCAATGGGACAATGGCAGTCGGGTCTGGTGTGGTTTCAGCTGTTCTTACTATCGGAATTCTCCCATTCTTTGAGGTGGGCTTTGGAATGTTATCCACCATGAAGTTGCTTGAGCTCTCCAATCCAAATCATCCATTGCTCAGAAAAATATTAATGGAAACTCCAGGCACGTATCACCATAGTGTGATGGTGGCCAATCTATCAGAATCTGCATGTGAATCAGTTGGTGCGAATGGACTGCTTGCAAGGGTCGCTTCTTATTATCATGATATAGGCAAAACAAAAAGGCCGCATTATTTTATTGAAAATCAAATGGGAAGAGCGAATCCTCATGATAAGCTCCCTCCTCAGACGAGTAAAAACATAATTATTGCTCATGCAACGGACGGCGCTCAAATACTAAAGGATCATAATATGCCAAAAGAGATCGTCGACATCGCAGCACAGCATCATGGTACGACGTTATTGAAGTTCTTCTATCATAAAGCAAAAGAACAAAACGAAAATATCAAAGAAGAAGAATATCGCTATCCAGGACCAAAAGCTACTTCCAAGGAAGCAGCAATCGTAGGGACAGCCGACAGTATAGAAGCGGCGGTAAGGTCATTAAACAATCCGACCCCCGATAAAATTGAAACAATAGTAAAGGCTATTATTAAAGACCGTCTTCAAGATGGACAATATAGTGACTGTGATCTGACATTCAAGGAGCTTGAAGAAATCGGCAAGTCCTTCTGTGAAACATTGCAAGGAATTTTCCATTCAAGAATTGAGTACCCGAAAGGAGAGGAAGAAGAATCATGATAGAAGTCGATATGTTAGATGAAACAACAAGACTGACAGAAGAACAGTGGGCTGATATAAAAAATCTATTGCTATTTGCTGCTGAAAAAGAGTCTATTCAAACCGGTGCTGAACTATCGGTGACCTTTGTTAACAATGACAGAATTCAGGAGATTAACCGAGAATATCGTGACAAGGACCGTCCTACAGATGTCATTTCTTTTGCGATGGAAGAGATGGGAGAGGGAGAAATCGAAATCCATTATGATGAAGATGCACCTCGTATGCTTGGAGATATCATCATCTCCATTCCAAAAGCAGAAGAACAAGCAGAAGAATATGGCCATTCCGTAAAACGGGAGCTCGGATTTCTTGCCTTGCATGGCCTATTGCATTTGTTAGGTTATGATCATGAAAACGAAGCAGATGAAAAAGTTATGTTTGATAAACAAAAAGAAATCCTGGATGCCTATGGACTCACGCGATCGTAACCGAAAAGGATATCGAGGGTCATTTACTTCTAGTTTTTCCTATGCATTTGAGGGGCTAATGTTTGTCCTTCGAACGGAAAGAAATATTAAGTTTCATGTTTTTATAGCTATTGTAATGATTGGAATGTCATTATTTTTTCAGATTACAAAAGTGGAGTGGCTCATCCTGTTTCTTGTAATCGGTGGGATGTTTGTCATTGAAATAATAAATACGGCTATCGAAAATGTGGTGGATCTTGTGACAGAGGAGTATCATCCTCTTGCAAAAACGGCAAAAGATGTGGCTGCTTCTGCGGCCTTAGTTTTTGCTTGTATCTCTGTTATAATTGGTGTAATCTTATTTGGCCCTTATATTACAATTTTTTTATAGGTGAATTATTATAACTCCTGTTCCCTTCCGTTCCAGGTGTTCGCTTTCCGCGGAAATCAACAGCGGTGTTTAATAAAATTTCAAAATCAAGGCCTTTTTCAGTGGCTTCGCTTTGCCTTAGGGGTCTCAAGACTACCGTTTCTCCCCCGCTGGAGTCTCTCGCCTTGCACTGCAGTTAACAGGTGGATAAGTATTCAATATTTTGTTAAAAATAACTCACCACAATATTACTGCTAAATAAATTGAAAATTTAAAATTTTTTAAAATTTAAGGGTGATTTAAAAAGTGATTTGAGGTAAAATATAAGTAACGCGCACCCGAAGCTTACAGAAGAAAGGAAGAGTAACTGTGAACATCGAAGCTTTAATCCAAGAAGCAAAAGCAGCAAGAGAAATGGCTTATGTACCCTACTCCAAGTTTAAAGTAGGCGCGGCATTATTAGGTAAAGACGGGAAGGTCTATCGCGGATGCAACATTGAAAATGCTGCATATAGTATGTGTAACTGTGCAGAAAGAACAGCGCTTTTTAAAGCGTATTCAGATGGTATCAAAGAATTTGATGCGATTGCTGTTGTAGCCGATACGAAACGTCCTGTTCCACCTTGTGGAGCTTGCCGTCAAGTAATATCTGAGCTATGTGCACCTGAAACTAAAGTAATCCTGACAAACCTTCACGGTGATATACAGGAATTAACAGTAGCTGAATTACTGCCTGGAGCTTTCTCACCGGAGGATTTGAATGCATAACAATACAACTACCAATTATAAATCAGGGTTTGTCTCCATCATTGGCAGGCCGAATGTTGGAAAATCAACATTTTTGAACAGAGTTATCGGCCAAAAAATTGCGATAATGAGTGATAAGCCACAAACAACTCGAAATAAAATTCAGGGTGTATATACGCAAGACGATGCACAAATTGTTTTCATCGACACACCAGGCATTCATAAACCGAAGCATAAACTTGGCGATTTTATGATGAAGGTGGCGCAAAATACCTTAAAAGAAGTTGATTTAGTTCTATTTATGATTAATGCAAAAGAAGGTCTAGGAAAAGGCGATGAATTTATTATCGAAAAATTGAAGGAAACGTCAACTCCAGTTTACTTGGTAATAAATAAAATTGATGAAGTACACCCAGATGACCTTTTACCATTAATGGAAACTTACAAAGCATTGTATCCTTTCAAAGAAATAGTTCCGATTTCTGCACTGCAAGGTAATAATGTAGAAGTTTTATTAGAACAGATTAAGCGATTCCTTCCAGAAGGCCCCCAATATTACCCGGCCGACCAAGTTACCGATCATCCTGAGCGTTTCATTGTTGCGGAGCTGATCAGGGAGAAAGTGCTTCATCTGACAAGAGAGGAAGTTCCACACTCCATTGCAGTAGCAATTGATTCCATGAAGAAGCGAGAAAACAAGGACATGGTCGATATCCAGGCTACTGTCGTAGTAGAACGTGATTCACAAAAAGGGATTGTCATCGGCAAGCAAGGAAAAGTCTTAAAAGAAGTGGGACAAAAAGCCAGAGTGGACATTGAAGCATTGCTAGGATCCAAGGTGTTTTTGGAACTGTGGGTGAAAGTCCAGAAGGATTGGCGTAACAAGCAGTCGCAACTTAGAGATTTTGGTTTTAATGAAGACGAATACTAAAATCAGAAAGACGAGCGGAATATAGTCAATTCGTAGCATTGAATTTACAAAATTTATCTAACATGTTTTGACCCTACTACGGTCATCATAGTCATATAGGAATTGGAATAGGCATGCTGGTCTTTACTACAGAAAGGGTGGAGTTTACAATGTTGGATTTTACCTGGAAGGTCTTTAAAGAAACAGGTAATATTGATACCTATCTTCTTTTCAAAGAGCTTGAGAAAGAGAATGGCGATTTACCCGAACAGACAGAAGAGCTAGCTAATCGTGACTTACCAATTTCATAATGACAGATGACCATCTATTAAGGCAGTTTACTCACGTAAGTGTTGTAGATTGCCTTTTTATTTTGTAAAACGTACAATTAATAAAACCCAGAAAAATGGACGGTGTACGATTTGCTACATAAATGTGAAGGCATTGTCATTCGAACAAATGCCTATGGTGAAAATAATAAGATTGTTACCATCTATTCAAGAGAGCTCGGAAAAGTAGGGGTGATGGCAAGAGGTGCAAACAAGCCTAGCAGCCGATTTACCGCTGTCTCCCAGTTGTTTTCCCATGGGACCTTTGTCTTCCAAAGAGGGACAGGACTAGGAAGCCTCCAACAAGGTGAAATCATGGAATCCATGAGATCTATTCGAGAGGATATCTTCCTTACAGCCTATGCTTCTTACATTGTTGAATTAATGGATAGAACCACAGAGGAAGGGAAGCGGAATCCGGCACTTTATGAGCTTTTATACCAAGTACTTCACTTTATTGATGATGGATACGATGCAGAAATATTGACGTTTATTTTTGAAATGAAAATGTGTGATGTCATCGGTATTACACCTGAGTTAAACCGCTGTGCTTCTTGTGGTGCGACAGAAGGTACCTTTGCCTTTTCTATTAAAGAAGGAGGCTTCCTTTGCAATAGATGCTTCCACAAGGACCCATACCTAATAAAAGTCTCTCCAGCCACCTTAAGACTATTACGGACATTTTACTATTATGACCTGAACAGAATTGGAAACCTGTCACTAAAAGAAGAAACAAGAAAAGAGCTGCGCTTCATTATTGATGAATATTATGAAGCTTATTCTGGGATAATGTTAAAATCCAAGCGCTTTCTGAAGCAAATAGGTTCATTGAAAGCAAATCTTCCTGAAAAAAAAGAAAAACCTGATTGACTTTGTAAAAGAAATCATTTATTATCCAAGTACATTCATAAAGATTGCGTTGAAGGAAAGTAGTACTTATCAAACTCGATTAAAGCGAACCTAGGGTGGTGTGAGCTAGGGAATCAAGAGGTAAGGAAGGCGTTCTGGAGCAATACGGATAAAGTGGTAAAAAGGCTATGCCTTTTTACAAATAGGGTGGAACCGCGGGAGAACCTCTCGTCCCTATGCTGACAACAACCGTTGGCATAGAGACAAGAGGTTCTCCCTTTTTGTCCTACAGCCAACATTTGAAAATCAAATTAGTGGTGGCTTTAACGAAGAATAAGTTTCCCTGTAGATTGGAGTGAAAGGTGTGAGACTCCTGCGGGGGATAACGGTTGGTTGAGACCCGCAAGCGTTGTGAGGAGGCTCAAGCATCGTCCCGCGGAAAGCGAACACCTGGAACGGAAATCGAAAGGAGTCACCAGCAACAACTAAAAAAAGGAAGGTGTCAAAATGAACATCCAAAACATGATCCTGACCCTGCAAAACCACTGGTCAGAACAAGGCTGTATCCTCATGCAAGCCTACGACGTAGAAAAAGGTGCCGGAACAATGAGCCCCTATACATTCCTAAGAAGCATCGGCCCAGAGCCATGGAACGTAGCATACGTTGAACCATCCAGAAGGCCTGTAGACGGCCGTTACGGCGAAAACCCAAACCGCTTATACCAACATCACCAATTCCAAGTAATCATGAAGCCGTCACCAGACAACATCCAAGAACTATACTTAGAATCACTTAAGAAACTAGGGATTGACCCGCTTAAACATGATATCCGTTTTGTAGAAGATAACTGGGAAGCTCCCACACTTGGGGCTGCAGGGCTTGGCTGGGAAGTTTGGTTAGATGGAATGGAAATTACGCAATTCACTTATTTTCAACAAGTTGGCGGAATTGAATGCAAGCCGGTGTCTGTAGAAATTACTTATGGTATCGAGCGACTTGCATCTTATATTCAAGATAAAGAAAATGTCTTTGACCTGGAATGGACAGAAGGTTTTACCGTTCGTGATATCTTCCTACAACCAGAATATGAGCATTCCAAATATACTTTTGAAACATCAGATGCGGATATGCTGTTCTCTTTGTTTGATATCTATGAAAAAGAAGCACACCGCCAGATGGAGCATGGCCTCGTCCACCCAGCATACGATTATGTTTTAAAATGCTCCCATACATTTAATCAATTGGATGCTCGCGGTGCAATATCTGTTACCGAACGAACTGGATATATCGGTCGCGTAAGGAACTTGGCACGTAAAGTAGCAAGAACCTTCTATGAGGAAAGAGAAAAGCTAGGTTTTCCAATTTTGAAAAAGGAGGAGAGCACCAATGAATAAGAGAGACTTTTTATTTGAAATCGGTTTAGAAGAGATGCCGGCGCGATTCGTAACGGATTCCATGAATCAGCTTCAGGATAAAGTGAAATCTTGGCTTGAAACGAACCAGTTGGCCTATGAGAATATTCATGCTTTCTCTACTCCAAGAAGACTTGCAGTTCTGATTGAAGGCCTAGTAGAAAAACAAGAAGATGTTACCGTAGAAGCGAAGGGTCCTGCTAAAAAGGTCGCCCTTTCAGCTGATGGTGAATGGTCAAAGGCCGCTCAAGGTTTTACTCGAGGCCAAGGACTAACAGTGGAAGATATATATTTTAAAGAAATCAATGGTGTAGAATATGCGCATGTTAAAAAGCATGTAAAAGGAAAAGAAACGAAAGAAATTCTTGGCAGTATTGCATCTGTTGCTACTAGCCTGCACTTTCCTAAGAATATGCGCTGGGCTGATGAAGATCTAAGATATGTTCGACCTATCAAATGGTTGATTGCTTTATTTGGCGAAGAAATTATTCCGGTACAGATTGCAAAGGTAAAGGCGGATCGAGTTTCCACTGGGCATCGTTTCCTTGGTGGTCAAATTGAATTGAAAGACGCTGGTAGCTATGTGGAAGAATTGCTTTCTAACTATGTAATTGTAAATGCTGTGGAACGTAAAGAAGCGATTAGGAAACAACTTTCCATCATAGGAGAAGAGAATGGTTGGAACATTCCTGTGGATGAAGACCTTTTAGAAGAAGTGAATAATTTAGTAGAGTATCCAACAGCATTGTTTGGAACGTTTGAATCTGACTATCTAACGTTGCCTGAAGAAGTATTAATTACATCTATGAAAGAACATCAACGTTATTTTCCAGTAAAAAGTGAAGCGGGAACGCTTTTACCATATTTTATTACTGTACGAAACGGTAATCACGAGAACTTAGATAATGTAGCAAGAGGAAATGAGAAAGTACTTCGAGCTAGACTATCTGATGCTGCATTCTTCTCTAAGGAAGACGAAAAACTTGTCATAGACGATGCTATTAAGAAGTTGGATAAAATCGTATTTCATGAAGAAATTGGAACAACAGGCGATAAAGTGAGACGCGTTCAGGCCATTGCAGCTGACCTAGCACAAATTGTAAAGGTGAACAATGAAACGCAAAAGCATGTTGAACGTGCATCCTCAATCTATAAATTCGACCTTGTTTCCCACATGGTCTATGAATTCCCTGAGCTCCAAGGAATCATGGGGGAAAAGTATGCATTGACTAAAGGAGAAAGCCCAATAGTTGCTAAGGCGATTAATGAGCACTATATGCCACGATCAGCAGATGACAAGACCCCCTCTTCGGATGTAGGAGCAATTTTAAGCATCGCTGAAAAGCTGGATACCATTGTTGGTTTCTTTGCTATTGGAGTTATTCCTACAGGGTCACAGGATCCTTATGCTTTAAGACGTCAAGCATCTGGAATCATCCAGACTATCTTGAACAAAGAGTGGACCTTCTCTTTGGAAACATTCATGCACACAGTTGTTGAACGCTATGTTGAAAAAGGTATTGCAAAAAAAGATGCAACTGCGATCATGGAGGACCTCTTAGTATTCTTCAAATTACGACTTAAGAACAATCTTTCCGAGCGTGGCGTAAGATATGACATCGTGGATGCACTGTTAGAGCTGCCACTTGAGAATGTTTGTTCCACTGTAAAAAAAGCAGAAACACTTGAATCAAAGAAAAACGAAGCAGACTTCAAAGAAACGATGGAATCATTAAGTCGTGTATGCAACATTGCCAAGAAAGCAACTTTTTCTGCTGAAGTTCAAGTAAACTTACTGAGTCAAGAGCAAGAACAAGAGCTTTATAAACAATTTAACAACAAAAAGGATCTTGTGCTAAATGCTGCGGCAGAACAAGATTTCTCCTTAGCATATGAGGAACTTGCTTCCTTAAAACCTGCTATTGATGACTTCTTTGATAACATCATGGTAATGACAGATGATGAAGCAATTAAAACAAACCGCCTGGCCCTAATGGATGATATGGCAAAAGTTATATCCATTTTTGGAAATGTAAATGGCATCATCGTAAAGTGATAAAAAAAGACAAACCAAATACCCTATGGTAAAATAGTTAAAAACACAAAAGAGGCTGACTAATGCATTCCTCACAATATTTAGTCAGCCTCTTTCCAATTCTTCTGTTTATCAGTATAATTAGTATATAATATTTACATATACAGTATGTCACAAATAGAAAAACGGAGGGCACCCGTTCAGCTAAGTGCACCTTATAACCCATTAGGTGGTGAACGAAAATCGAACTGAATAAGCGGCAAGAAACTATTTTGCAAATAGTTAAAGAACAAGGACCGATTACCGGAGAAGCAATAGCCGATCAACTAAACTTGACTAGGGCAACCCTTCGTCCTGATCTAGCTATTTTAACCATGGCGGGATATTTAGATGCTCGTCCTCGAGTCGGTTATTTCTACACTGGAAAAACAGGATCGCAACTTTTATCCGATAAGATAAATAAAATTCAAGTGAATGACCACCAGTCTATACCGGTTGTTGTCCATGAAAGTGTTTCTGTTTATGACGCAATCTGCACCATGTTCCTAGAAGATGTGGGAACTCTTTTTGTAGTGGACAACTTCTCCATCATAGTAGGAGTGCTCTCTAGAAAGGACCTCTTAAGGGCCAGTATCGGTAAACAGGAGCTAACCTCTATACCCGTTAACATCATTATGACTAGAATGCCTAATGTTACGTATTGCTTTAAAGAAGACTTAATTATTGATGTAGCAAAAAAGCTGATTGAAAAACAAATAGATGCTCTTCCTGTCGTTAAGCAAACGGATAAAGGTTATGAAGTAATCGGTAGAATCACAAAAACGAATATTACAAAAGTGCTGGTTGCCTTGGCACACGATGAAATTATCTAGATTGGAGGAGAATCATGGAAAAACGTACCGTATATATCGTATCTGATTCCGTCGGAGAAACTGCAGAGTTGGCAGTAAAAGCGGCTATCAGCCAATTTAATGGGGCGAACTTCCATCTCAAACGAATTCCATATGTAGAAGACATTGCTACATTATCTGAAGTAGTCTCTATTGCAAAACTTAATCAAGGTATTATCGCCTTTACACTTGTTGTCCCTGAAATGAGGAAGCATCTTGTAGAATTGGCAAAAATGGAAGGCGTAAAGGTGTATGACATCATCGGACCTCTTGTGGACTTGATGGAGCAGGAATACGGGGTAAAACCTAAGTACCAACCTGGATTGGTAAGGCAATTGGACGATGATTATTTTAAGAAAATAGAAGCAGTAGAATTTGCTGTGAAGTATGATGATGGAAGAGATCCAAGGGGCATCATTAAAGCGGATATCGTGCTAGTGGGGGTTTCTAGAACGTCTAAAACACCTTTGTCCCAATATCTTGCCCATAAACGCCTAAAAGTGGCAAATGTACCTATCGTTCCAGAGGTTGACCCACCAGAAGAACTTTTTAAAGTGAATCCTGAAAAATGTTTCGGACTAAAGATTTCTCCTGAAAAGTTGAATGATATCCGAAAAGAAAGGTTGAAAGCATTGGGGCTGAATGATAAAGCTGCCTATGCTAACCTAGAAAGAATAAAAGAAGAACTGGCATTTTTTGAAACAATAGTAAATAAAATAGGTTGTGAAGTGATAGATGTTACAAATAAAGCCGTAGAAGAAACGGCCAACCTTATCTCTAACATTTATAATAACCGTTTGAAGTAAAGAGCGCTTTTAGGAGTGCTCTTTTTCTAAAGGGAAGAAAGTTATAAATCCTGTTGATCTCCGTTTCAGGCGCTTCCCTTGCCTGCGGGCGGTTCGAGAGCCTTCTCGGCTTTCAACGAGGCCACTGAAAAACTGATAAAATAAAGTTTTTATTTATTCCTAGCTGTTGATTGGAGCAAAAGGCGGAGACTCCTGAGGGAGATAGCGCTAGGTGGAGACCCGCAGGCGTAGCTGAAGGAGGCTCACGTCAGCCCCTAGGAAAGCGAAGCCATTTGCGGAAAGAAACAGCGACGATTAAACAATCGACTATAAGGACCGGGCGGTTTTTTGCCCAGTTTTTTTATGATTTCATATTACTCATTATTCGATGTGAAACAGTAGTCAATTTGAAAAGTTTATATTATAATAAAAAATTGTGATAAAAAATTCCTCGATAGGGTTTAGAGTGATGGATTATCGAATAAACTAAAAATAGCAATAAGTCAAGGGCAATATAACAAATTCGTTCGACAACTACAAAAAAACATATCGAAAAAAGAAGGTTTTTGGGAAGGGATGTAGAAACCATTTAACATGCAAAATAATCGCAAACCTATTATTTTGGTGGATGCAGATGCGTGTCCTGTTAAAGATGAAATTAGTAGAGTAAGTCATACATATAAAGTGGATGTGTGCTACGTAGCTTCTTACTCCCATGTCATGACCAACCAAACAGAAGGAAATTGGGTCTATGTGGACGACGAAAAAGAATCTGCTGACCTTTATATTTTAAATCAAGCAAAAAAGAATGATGTAGTAGTCACTCAAGATATTGGTCTAGCAAGCATGCTTGTGTCCAAAAACGTTTATGTTCTCACTCCTCGTGGAAAAGAGTATGAAGAGAGTGAAATGGCATTGAGCTTGCATATGAGATTTCTATCTGCGAAAGAACGGAGAAAAGGGAACTATTCCAAGGGCCCAAAAGCTTTCTCAATAAAAGACAGAGAAAGATTTGTTCAATCACTTAAAAAAACTTTGTCGAAAATTGCAGGAATTCCAGAATAGAGATAGAAATAGTAAGTCACGGAGTGTTGTTATGAATTATCGAATTCCTGAACAAACCATTGATCAAATTAGACAGTCTACCGACATTGTTGATGTAATAAGTGAATATGTGCAATTGAAAAAGCAAGGTCGCAACTATTTTGGACTTTGTCCCTTTCATGGGGAGAGTACTCCTTCTTTCTCTGTTGCCCCAGACAAACAAATCTATCACTGCTTTGGTTGTGGTGCCGGCGGTAATGCTTTCAATTTTGTCATGGAGATCGAGGGTGTCAGTTTTGTAGAAGCTGCCCAAAAACTTGCCAAGTCCTCCAATGTAGAAGTAGAAATACCGGAATATACTGCAACAGAACAAACAGGCCAATCGAAAGAAACGAAATGGATGATGGATGCACACTTGCTTTTGCATAAATTTTACCATCATTTGCTGTTAAATACAAAAGAGGGCCAAGAAGCATATGATTATGTGACAGGAAGAGGTTTTACCGACGAAACGTTAAAGAAATTCGGCGTTGGCTATGCACTTAACAGTTGGGACTTCGCTTTAAAGTTCCTTACGAAAAGAGGCTACAACCAGCAGCTGTTGGAGAAGGCCGGCCTTTTAATTGAAAAGGAGCATACAGCGGAGTATTTTGATCGTTTCAGAAACCGTATAATGTTTCCGATTCATGATCATAAAGGGAATGTTATCGCCTTTTCTGGAAGAGTGCTTGGAGAAGGTGAACCGAAGTATTTGAATTCACCAGAAACTCCACTATTTAATAAAAGTAAAATTCTTTATAACTTCCATCAGGCCCGCCCTCATATAAGAAAGCAAGAACAGGTTATCCTCTTTGAAGGATTTGCCGACGTCATAGCTGCAGATACAGCAGGATTGCCTAATGGAATTGCAACGATGGGAACATCTTTGACCGAAGAGCAGGCCAGAATAATAAGAAGGCATGTTGAAAATGTCACCATCTGTTATGACGGAGACAATGCAGGAATTGAAGCAGCCTACAGAGCAGCAAACATTCTCATACAACAAGGATGTTACGTAAGAATTGCCATGATGCCAGATAAAATGGACCCTGATGACTATATCCGTAGTAAAGGCTCGGACTCATTTAAGCAGGATGTAATAGGGGCAAGTTTAACGTTCATGTCTTTTAAGCTGAGGTACTTACGCAAGGGCAGGAATATGAAGGACGAAGGCGAACGGATGCGGTATGTGGAAGATGTTCTAAAAGAAATTAGCATGCTGTCAAAAGCGGTTGAGAGGGATCATTACCTTCGTCAGTTATCTGATGAATTTTCCATCTCATTGGAAGCTTTAAAACAGCAGCAGTTTCAAGTTTATAAATCTTTAGTGCAAAAAAAGGATTATAACGAGCAGAATAGAATAAATATACCTAACAAACCCAAAATCTTTACGCAAGCACTAAAACCGGCTTATTTAAATGCTGAACGTTATTTGCTGGCACATATGCTCAAAGATAGGGGAGTATCTGAAAAGGTGCAAGCTTCCATTGAAGGCTCTTTTATCATCGAAGAGCACCGTGCGATTGCTACCTATCTATATGCATTTTACGAAGAAGGGTATGAGCCGAATATCAGTATTTTCATGGAGCGTATACCTGAGCAATCGCTCAAGAAAATTATTTCTGAACTGGGTATGCTAACACTTGAAGAAGAATTAAGTGATGCAGTTCTACATGATTATATGAAACAGGTGTTTAATTATCCAAAATTGTTAACAATAAAAGAAAAAGAACAAGAAAAGAAACAAGCAGAAGCACAAAACGATTATCTTGGTGCTGCACAAATCGCGATGGAAATAATCCAAATGAAAAAAGAGTTAAAACAATAAATATACCTCTTTATCGCGTTCAATGTTGGAAGGAGGGGACAGTTGATGGCTGAAAAATCAGCACAATCAAAAGAGATGGAAACAGAATTGACCATCGAACAAGTAAAAGAACAACTCACCGAAGTAGGTAAAAAGCGTGGTGTCCTAACCTATGAGGAGATAGCCGAAAAGATGGCTGGCTTTGAAATAGAGTCCGATCAGATGGACGAATATTACGAATACCTTGGTGAACAGGGTGTAGAAATTATTGGTGAAACAGAATCTGATGATGACCCGAATACGCAGCAACTTGCGAAGGAAGAAGAGTTTGACCTGAATGATCTGACTGTACCTCCTGGTGTGAAGATCAATGACCCGGTTAGAATGTACCTAAAAGAAATCGGACGTGTAGATCTTCTCTCTGCTGAGGAAGAAATCAGTCTTGCAAACCGAATCGAAGAAGGTGACGAAGAGGCGAAACGTCGTCTGGCAGAAGCTAACCTACGTCTAGTTGTAAGTATAGCAAAGCGTTATGTAGGCCGCGGAATGCTGTTTCTTGATTTGATCCAAGAAGGTAATATGGGTCTGATTAAGGCAGTAGAAAAATTTGATTATCGTAAAGGATTCAAGTTTTCTACATATGCAACTTGGTGGATTCGTCAAGCGATTACCCGTGCGATTGCTGACCAAGCGAGAACAATTCGTATCCCTGTGCACATGGTGGAAACCATCAACAAACTTATCCGTGTACAACGTCAACTTTTACAAGATTTAGGACGCGAACCATCTCCAGAAGAGATTGCAGAAGACATGGATCTGACACCGGATAAAGTACGTGAAATTCTCAAAATCGCCCAGGAGCCAGTTTCGCTTGAGACACCTATTGGTGAAGAGGATGATTCACATCTTGGAGACTTTATTGAAGACCAGGACGCAACATCTCCTTCTGATCATGCTGCATATGAATTATTGAAAGAACAATTGGAAGATGTTCTTGATACCCTTACTGACCGTGAAGAAAATGTATTAAGACTGAGATTCGGCTTAGATGATGGTCGCACTCGTACTCTTGAAGAAGTAGGAAAAGTATTTGGAGTAACTAGAGAGCGTATCAGACAAATTGAAGCAAAAGCTCTTCGTAAGCTAAGACATCCTAGCCGCAGCAAACGTCTGAAAGATTTTCTGGAATAGAATCAGGCATATGGAAATAGTTTGCTTTTTCTTAAAAAGAGTAAGCTATTTCTCTTTTTTTGGAATTCGATAATTTTATAATATTCAGTTTTTAATATTTACACCTTTAATTGGAGTGTTAACAAAAGTGAATAAACTTCGAAAAGAAACCCTTATTCAAGAAATCAACTATTGGAAAAGAAATCGTATCCTGCCAGATCAATATTGTGACTATCTGTTAGCATTATATACAGAAGGAGAAGGTGTGACCCAACCAGCTAAAGGAAGCAGAAAGTTATTTTCTCTCCTTTTTGCATGTCTGATTTCTTTACTCGTTCCTATAACATTTCTTGTCATTTATTTTACTCAAATGCCAGTTCATTTGCAAATGCTCCTGGTAACTTTTTTCGTTCTTCTTTCTATATTTGGATATTTTATTTTTCTAAAAGAAGGATCTTACATACATATACCGGTCTTTGTACTTGCTTTGCTCATACTTATTCTTTCCATTAATTTAATAGAAGTTTTCTCTTTTCAATTGCCGTTAACCTTTATTATCATCACCTTCCAGACTCTTTTATGGTTTATTATCGGCTATGTTAAGAAATGGTACTATTTAAACATTTCTGCAATAATAACCATGGTTTTATTGGTAGCAAATATTATCTTAATGTAACTTATTGACTATTTAGTTATTTTTAAAAGTTGTGAAAATTCCCTTATATCCATTATAATGAAAATGAAAGCGTATTCAATGTAATGTAGGATGGAAGTTAAATACTAGCTCTTGCTAATGTTTTCCAAACAACAAGGGGGGAAAGATTTTGAACTTTGATTTAACGGCAGAACAAGCGATGATTAAGAAAACAATTAGAGAGTTTTCAGATGAAGTGGTTGCACCCGGGGCTCTCCAACGAGATCGGGATAAAAAATTCCCTGTTGAAGTGTTTCAACAGTTATCACAATTAGGCATGATGGGACTTCCTTTTCCAGAGGAATATGAAGGAGCAGGTGCAGATACAGTTAGTTTTGCCATTGTCGTAGAAGAATTGAGCAGAGCTTGTGGATCCACAGGTATCACTTATTCTGCTCACGTATCTTTAGGTGGCGCACCATTAAACCTGTTTGGTACAGAAGAGCAAAAGCAAAAATATCTGGTTCCAATTTGTACAGGAGAATCACTGGGTGCATTTGGATTGACTGAACCCAATGCCGGTTCTGATGCAGGCGGTACAAAGACAACTGCTGTAGAAGATGGAGAAGATTACATTATTAATGGTAACAAATGTTTCATTACGAATGCCTCCTATGCCAAGCATTTGGCATTAACGGCTATCACAAATCAAAAAGGCAATGAGAAAGAAATCTCTGCAGTCATCGTTCCAACAGACGCTAAAGGGTTTCAAGTAATTGATAACTATGAAAAAATGGGACTTAACGCTTCCAACACAACGGAACTTGTCCTTGAAGATGTCCGTGTGCCGCAGGAAAACCTTTTAGGTAAACGCGGGGAAGGCTTTCGACAATTCTTAATCACGCTTGATGGAGGCCGCATCGGAATCGGTGCTATGGCTGTTGGAATTGCTCAGGCAGCTTTTGAGCGAGCGCTCGCTTACTCTCAAGAAAGAAAACAATTCGGCCGTTCCTTATCAAGCTTTCAAATCAACCAATTTAAACTGGCAGACATGGCCATGAAACTCGAACTTGCCAGAACGATGGTGTATAAAGCTGCCTGGTTAAAAGATCAGGGAAGACCTTTCACCAAAGAAGCCTCCATGTGCAAACTTTATGCATCAGAAGTGTGCATGGAAATTGCAGATCAGGCTGTTCAACTTCATGGCGGCTATGGTTACATGAAAGAATACCATGTAGAGCGGTTCATGCGCGATGGAAAACTTCTGGAAATTGGAGAAGGAACCTCCGAAGTACAAAGAATGGTTATTGCTAGGACTCTTGGAGTTTAATTAGATGATTCATAGTTGTTGATTGGAGCAAAAGGCGAAGACTCCATAGGGAGATAGCGCTAGGTGGATACCCCGCAGGCTTGACCAGGAGGCTCCAGCAGCGCCCTTAGGAAAGCGAAGCCTTTTGCGGAAATCAACAACGGTGTTTATCGGATCCAAAATTATCTTCCCAAAAACACATCACTTTTCTTATTTTAAGGCACAATAAAAGTTACCAAATACAAAAACCTTCATCTACCATGGTGAAGGTTTTTGTCTAAACTGTGAATTTAAGAGAGAAGTTGGCATTTAAGTCTTTTCCTATAGTAAAATATAAAGTAAAATAGAGAGTGCTTGTATAAGATAAGACACACGTACATGTACATAAGGAGGTTTGAATAGCATGAATCGTAATCCGCTTATTCCTTTTGCATTTATCGCGGTATTAGGTCTTGGACTAATGTTCCTTTTATCTTTCGTTGGACTTGATCAGGCTGAAAAAATTGCGTCCGGTGAAGACGAAACTGTAGAATTGTCTGCAGAAGAGCTTTACCAACAAAACTCTTGTATCGGCTGTCACGGCGGTAACTTGGAAGGAGCAGGCGCTGCACCTGCATTAACAGATGTTGGTGACCGTCTATCCCAAGAAGAAATTCAAAACGTTATTGTTAATGGACAAGGCGCTATGCCTGCTGGTCTAGCTACACCTAAAGAAGCAGAAGTTCTTGCTGAGTGGCTTGCTAACGGCGCTCAAAGTGAAGAGGGCGAAGAGTAAGATTTGTTTTTTTAGCAAAATGTTACACATATAAAAGATCCTTTGCATTTGTGAAGGATTTTTTTTTATACTTGTTACAAAGGAATTCAAATACATAAGTAAAGAGGAAAAAGACATGAATGAATTAAAACTCTCAAAACGTTTAGAAGCAGTTGCTTCTTTTATCCCCAAAGGCAGTGTATTGGCAGATATCGGTTCAGATCATGCCTATCTGCCTTGCTATGCTTATCTGCAGGGAATGATTGAAAGAGGAATTGCGGGTGAAGTGGTAGAAGGTCCCTTTCAGTCTGCCATTCAACAGGTTCGAAAAACAGAGTTAGAAAAGGTCATTGAAGTTAGAAAAGGCGACGGTTTGGAAGTAATCTCCCCTAAT
Organism: Bacillus sp. CHD6a; assembly: GCF_001293645.1. Taxonomy (GTDB): domain Bacteria; phylum Bacillota; class Bacilli; order Bacillales; family Bacillaceae_I; genus Sutcliffiella_A. The sequence goes on along the minus strand of NZ_LBMD01000007.1, from coordinate 131,845 downwards.
GAGGTTACATGCATTACTATTGCCGGAATGGGTGGTACTTTAATTCAATCCATCCTTGAAAAAGGTAAAGAAAATCTAGCGGGAGTTCAAACACTTATTCTTCAACCGAATATTGGTGCAAAAAAGATCAGGGAATGGTTGCTTGAAAATGGATGGGAACTTGTTGCAGAACAAATTTTATTGGATGATGGAAGAATATATGAAATTCTAGTGGCAGAACGTGGAGAAAGTAATAAACCTTACTCTGTGAACAAAGACGCATATTTGCTTGTAGGACCGTTTCTTGCGCAGGAAAGAAATGACGTCTTTGTACAAAAGTGGACACATGAGCTTGCGCATTGGAAAAAAATTGTGGCTCAGCTTGACGCAGCAGGACAGACGGAGGCGAATGAACAAAAAAGAAGAGAACTTACGGAAAAAATTAGACTGGTAGAGGAGGAATTGGGTTTTGAAAACAGTTAATGGGTTGCAAATTATTGATTGGTTCGAACAGTTCTCCCCTAAAAAATATGCTGTCGAAGGCGATAAAATTGGACTTCAAATTGGAACGTTGAATAAGCCAATTCATAAAGTAATGGTGACACTTGATGTGCTTGAAGAGGTGGTAGACGAAGCAATTGATAAGAAAGTTGATTTAATCATTGCGCACCACCCGCCAATCTTCCGAGCCCTTCCAACTGTTACGGATAATTCAGTTGCCGGGAAAATCGTCACCAAATGCATCAAGCATGACATCAGTGTATATGTGGCTCATACAAATCTTGATGTGGCACAAGGTGGCGTAAATGACCTGCTGGCTGAAGCTCTAGAACTTGAGGATGTAAAAGTGTTGGTTCCAACCTATCACGAGGAGCTCCGTAAACTAAGTGTATTTGTTCCAGTTACCCATGCAGAAGAACTTCTTGAGGCTCTGGGTGAAGCAGGGGCAGGGCATATCGGAAACTATAGTCACTGTTCTTTCACAACAGAGGGGGAAGGACGTTTTCTACCTTTAGAAGGGACAGATCCTTTTATTGGGAAAAAAGGTCAGCTTGAAAAAGTAGAAGAGACGAAGGTTGAGACAGTATACCCGATTTCAATTGAGAAGCGTGTTTTGAAAGCTTTGTTTAAAGCTCACCCATATGAGGAAGTAGCTTATGATATTTACAAGCTTGAAAACGAGATGAACTCCCTTGGTTTGGGGCGCGTTGGAAAGTTAAAGTCAGGAATGTCGCTTGCTGATTTTGCTTCTCATGTAAAAAAAGGACTTGAAGTGGAAAATGTCCGAGTAGTCGGTAATTTAAACAGTGAGATTAAGAAAGTAGCGGTATTAGGCGGAGACGGAAATAAATATATCCATGCTGCAAAGTTCGCCGGAGCAGATGTGTATGTGACAGGAGATCTTTATTTCCATACCGCACATGATGCCATGGCAATTGGATTGAATGTGGTCGATCCAGGACACTATGCGGAGAAGATTATGAAAAAAGGTGTCGCACGGCGATTAGAAGAGGCAGTGCAGGAGAAGAATTGGGAGCTTGAGGTTGTAGTTTCCGAGACAAATACAGATCCCTTTAGATTTATGTGATGTTTTTTTGGAGAAGCGATCCTTTGTGGTTCGTTTTTTTTTTTAGGGATGGGGGACTCAATGCATTAATAGTTCAGTGAAGGGTGGAGAGAGAGGGTGTCTCTCCGCCTGAAAAGCTTTGGGGAAAGTAGAGAGGGTGTCTCTCCGCCTGAAAAGCTTTGGGGAAAGTAGAGAGGGTGTCTCTCCGCCCGAAAAACTCCCGGGAAAGGAAAACCGGTAGAAGAGAGGGAGTCTCTCCGCCCGAAAAGCTCTGGGAAAAGGAAAAACGGTAGGAGAGAGGGTGTCTCTATCTCTCCGCCCGAAAAGCTCCGGAGAGAGGAAAAACGGTAGGAGAGAAGGTGTCTCTCCGCCTGAAAAGCTCTGGGAAAAGGAAAAACGGTAGGAGAGAAGGTGTCTCTCCGCCCATAAAACTCCGGGGAAAGGAAAAACGGTAGGAGAGAAGGTGTCTCTCCGTCCATAAAACTCCGGGGAAAGGAAAAACGGTAGGAGAGAAAATGTCCCCATGCCCGAAACTCCTCGGTAAAAGCTGTAAAGGTAATATAGAACGGTTCTATAAGCCCGAAGCTCGTCCACAAAAGCATCAAAGGTAAAAATACAAGCAATATAGTTTCAATTTACGTTCGGAATCTTAAGCCTCCAACCATTATCCATAAAAAAACACCCTCTAAAAAGAGGGTGCGGTCAACCTATGAAGTTTTCGCCTTCTTCACTTTCGGCAAAATCTTTTGCAAAGGTACATTCTTCGTAGTCTTCCAAGTATCTTTATTCAACGGATCAAATTGCTCCACAAACTGGATAACTTCCTTAGTGATTGGAGTTGGTGTAGAAGCACCAGCTGTAACTGCAACCGTGCTAGCCTGCATCAACCATTCTACATTTAACTCGCTGATATCGGAAATTCGGTAAGCAGGAGTTCCGGCAATTTCTTGGGAAACTTGGGCCAGCCTGTTGGAGTTGTTGCTTTTTGGGTCTCCAACGACTATAGTGACATCTGCTTGTCCTGCTTGTTCTGCCACGGCTTCTTGTCTTACTTGTGTAGCAAGGCAAATTTCTTTGTGTTGCTCGACATGGGGGTATTTTTCTTGAACCTTAACCATGATGTCGGCTACATCCCACTGACTCATAGTAGTTTGGTTGGTTACGATAATCTTCTCACTTTCAATCGACAATGCCTCCACGTCATCCAGTGTCTCTACTAGATGAACAATGGTAGGAGCAACTCCCACCGCACCTTCTGGCTCAGGATGTCCCTTCTTTCCGATGTAAATAACTTCATACCCTTGTGCTTCTTTCATGCGGATCAGGTCATGTGTACGGGTAACATCCGGGCATGTCGCGTCAATGGTGGTCAATCCTTTTTCCTTAGCGCGAATCTTAACTTCTGGTGAGACACCATGAGCAGTGAAAATGACGGTTCCTTCGTGAATTTGATCAAGGATCTCAAGGCGGTTTGCACCGTCCAATGTAATAATTCCTTCTTCTTCAAATGCGTCTGTAACATGTTTATTATGAACAATCATACCTAAGATGTAGATTGGTCGTGGCAATGTTTTATCCAATGCTGCATTTCTTGCAATCACCATAGCATCGACTACACCATAGCAGTAGCCACGAGGGGCGATTTTAATAAGTTCCATATAGGGAAAACCCTCCTTACATCAAATAAGAGAGTGATAAACACTCTCTCACTACTTACCATCTATTATAGTATAAATAAGAAGGTTAGTACAAAAGAAGATATTAGGAACTTCAGATATAAAGTTTAGGTGCGGAACTGCCTGCTGTTTTTTCCTTTTCTTCGGGCTCTGTAGAAGTAGGATTTTTTTTGGCCTTCTTCCCTTTTTTCTTCTTACTGCTTTTCCCTGAACTTGCTTTCTCACTCGCACTCTCACTTTCAACCTCTTCTGCTTTTGCTTCTTCCGTTGACTCATTATCAGTATCATCGTCTTCATCAACATTTTTCAGTTCGTTATAAAGCTTGAGCATGGCAGGCATATTCCTTACAAGAGGTCCATATTGCTGAACCATCGGCATGACACCTTCTGCCATTTTTAACGCTTTTTGAACATTTCCAAGCATACCTGTCAGGTTGTTTGGATTGATTAGTTGCTGAAGGGTTCCTGCATTCGCGAGTTGACCAAGTCCTCCACCTGCGCCTGTATTCGCCAATTGACCAAGTCCGCCCATGTTCCCAATGCTTCTAGCTCCTGTTCTACCTAAGAGTTTGGCGAGCAGTCCTCCGCCACCTCCACCGCTATTTCCACCTAGGCCAATTCCTCGTCCAGCGCCTCCCATAAGGGAAGATGGGTTTCTTAACATTTGATTAGGGATATTGGACATGTTTGAATTGGGCATATTAAACATATTGAACAAGTTATTCTGCGGCTGTTGCATGAACGGAGAGGGACCTGGCCCTGGACCCATTCGGAATGGGGAAGTCCGGGTAGGTTGCTGCATAGGTGGCATCGATCGATTCGGTCCAAAAAACATGGTAAGCCTCCTTTCTTTCGTGAAAAATTATAATTGCCGGAATGTAAGTAGCTTTTCTGGTCTCCTATAATTTATGCGGATAGTGCTTGGAATGTTTATTGTCTGGAAAGAATGGGCACAACCGTAGTGTAGCCAAAAAACCAAAACTCCTTTATAATAGTTGTTTGGGGTTAAAGAGAACGTATCGGAACGCGAATAACTCGATAATGAAAATAGAAACTTTAAAATAATGACATAGATACATATTCCATGCATGATTTTAAAAGTGGAGGTAAATACATGAATACAACGTTTGAAAAATTTAATTTAAAACCGTTCATTTTAGAAGCGGTAAAAGAACTTAGATTTCAAAAGCCGACAGAAGTTCAAGAAAGAATGATTCCTTCCCTGTTAAACGGAGAAAGTGCCATTGGACAGTCTCAAACAGGAACAGGAAAAACACATGCTTACCTGATCCCGATTTTGAGCAAAATTGATCCTTCTGTACAAGAAGTACAAGCCGTTATTACAGCACCTACAAGAGAGCTTGCTAATCAAATTTACCAAGAAGTATTGAAGATCACTAAATTTTGCACTGGTGAAGACATGATTACTGCACGTTGTTATATTGGTGGTACGGACAAACAACGGACGATTGATCGCCTTAAACAACAACCGCACATTGTAGTCGGAACACCTGGTCGTATTAAAGATTTAATGGTGGAAAATGCGCTTTTAGTTCATACTGCCCGTTCAATTGTAGTTGATGAAGCGGACCTTATGCTCGATATGGGTTTCATTGAAGATATTGATAAGGTTGCTGCTGCAATGCCGAAGAATCTACAGATTATGGTATTCTCAGCGACTATACCTGAAAAACTGAAGCCTTTCTTGCGCAAATACATGGAAAATCCGAAGTATACACATGTTGCACCTAAACAGGTGACTGCAGCGAAAATTAAACACCTGCTTATTCCGGTTAAATCCAAGAGTAAAACGAAATTATTGCATGATGTTCTTGTGCAATATAATCCATATCTTGCAATCGTCTTTACCAACACAAAGAAAAAAGCAGACGAAGTGGCAGATGCATTGCTTGAACAAGGGTTAAAAGTAGGCAGAATTCATGGGGATCTTAACCCGCGTGAACGGAAAAAGATGATGAAACAAATTAATGATTTAGAATATCAATACGTGGTAGCAACAGATCTTGCTGCTAGAGGAATTGATATTAAAGGAGTCAGTCATGTTATTAACTATGAGCTTCCTTCAGACCTTGATTTCTACGTACACAGAGTTGGACGTACAGCGCGTGCGGATTATTCGGGTAATGCTATTACGCTTTATGAACCAACAGATGAGAATGCACTAGCTCAGATTGAAAAGTTGGGGATAGAGTTTACTCAGATGGATTTGAAAAACGGTGAGTTGGTGGAAATCGGTCCACGAAACAAACGCCAAAACCGTAAAAAACAAATTAATGAAATTGATGTAGCAGCGAAAACAGCTGTTAAAAAATCTTCGAAAGTAAAACCAGGTTACAAAAAGAAACACAAATACGAGGTAGAGCAATACAAAAAGAGACAACGCCGCCTAAAGAAAAGATAATCATGAGCAACACGGTAACCTTTCATGGCATCCTTATGATAAAATAAAGGCTGATTGTTAAAAGAGGTGATGTTATGGAAAACTTACTAATTGGGTCGCATGTATCCATGAGTGGAAAGAAAATGTTGCTTGCTGCAAGCGAAGAGGCTGCTTCCTATGGTTCAAACGTATTTATGATCTATACAGGAGCTCCTCAAAATACACGAAGAAAAAAAATTGAAGACCTTAACATTGAAGCGGGTCTTGCTCATATGAAAGAGCATGGTTTAAAAGAAATCATCGTACATGCTCCATATATAATTAATATTGGTAACTCTCAGAAACCAGAAACTTACGAGCTTGGTGTAAATTTTCTAGCTGAAGAAGTAAGAAGAACGGAAGCTATCGGGGCAAAACAGATTGTCCTCCACCCAGGAGCCCATATCGGTGCGGGAACGGAAGTTGGGATCAGCCAGATAATTAAGGGATTGAATGAGGCACTGACCAAAGAGCAGAATGTTCAAATTGCATTAGAGACCATGGCAGGAAAAGGTTCTGAATGTGGTCGTACTTTTGAAGAACTTGCAGCGATTATTGACGGAGTCCATCTGAACGAGAAACTTTCCATTTGCCTGGACACTTGTCACGTGCATGATGCTGGATACGATATTGTAAATGATTTTGATGGAGTTCTTAAGCAGTTTGACGACATTATTGGTTTGGACAGACTGAAGGTGCTTCATATAAATGATAGTAAAAATGCTTGCGGGGCTAGTAAAGACCGTCATGAAAACATAGGATTTGGTCATATTGGCTTTGATGCAATCAATTATATTGTTCATCATGATCAATTAAAACATATTCCAAAAATATTGGAGACGCCATATGTTGGTGAAGATAAAAAAGATCGTAAACCGCCATACAAACATGAAATCTCCATGCTCAAAAACAAGCAGTTTGATGAAGAACTATTAGCGAAAATAGTGAATGACTAATAAGAATGAAGCAAGGGACATAAAAAGTACCCTTGCTTCTTTTTTTGTAATTAGAAAACATTAAAGACAGATGATTTCCTTTCCAGGCGCTTCGCTTGCTTGCGGGCGGTCCTTAAGCCTCCTCGGCTTAAGCCTGTGAGGGTCCCTTCCTCCCTCGGGCATCTGCACGCCTTGTACTCCAATCAACAAACATCTTCATTCAACGAGGGGTATATGGAAAGTATCTACCCGAATTAATTGAATAAGCAAGAACGTACCTTTTACGAAATTTTTTAGCTGTGAATTGGAGCAAATGGCGGAGACTCCAGCGGGGGAGTAACGGTAGGTTGAGACCCCGCAGCGCAGCGAGGAGGCTCAAGCACCGTCCCGCGGAAAGCGAAGCCATTTGCGGAATGGAACAGCGGTGATTATCCATCACCTAAAGTTCTTTTGTTCTTAGCTGATTTTCTTACTTTGTAAACTCCAAAAATAGCTGATTAACCTTCTTAGCGGTCTCGTGGCCAGTAATCTTCGCAACTTCCTTCATTAATTGGATTCTCTCAGACGTGTTAAATACATTTACTTTTTTGGACTGCAAAAGAGCGGATACTTTTTTTGCCTGGTCCAGTGTCAAGGAGATATTGTATTCCCCGCTATACTTCATTAATTCTTCTGCCGTAATGTTATGAAGCTTCTTATTTACGATTTGTTGATAAATGTTCATCATATTATCCCTCCCGTCTTAGCCTATGTTGGAAAAACAAAAAGGCTACCTTTACGAAATAATATGACAACTGTTGGGAAATTATTGTATAATTAAAATATTCCATGAACAAATGATATTCGAAGGTAACGAGGGGGAGTCACCTTGTCGTTTATAATAGATAAAAAAGAACAAGATATTTTTCAATATTTAAGTTCAGACCTAAGGCTTATCCTGAATGCGAATGGCTTTATTGAAGAATGGAATGAGAGAGCCAGCACTTTTTTATCAGTGTTAGAAGAGAATCGTTCTTTTTTTCTCAGCTTTCCATCGAGCTATCGTCAAGAGGTTTATACATATTTGAAGGACATTTCCAATTCGGACGGGAAAGAAATTAAGAGGATTTTATTTCACCGGATCAACGGTAATTTTTATGAAGTCGTTTATACAGGAATTCTTTCTGGAGAACGTATCTATCTGTCAGGACATGTAATTGAGAATAAAGATAGTTCAGTCGTCTTGCCACTTCATTACGGTACGATAGAACAATCATTAAAGGTCAATGAATTTATGACAAACTCATTAGATATCGCTATATTAGTCCTTTCTAAAGGCGGTATGATTGAATACGTCAACAACAGATGCTTAAAATTGTTAGAACTTGATGTTCGTGAAGACTATATAAACCTTGAGTTTGATGATTTATTAACGCCTGTCTTTTTGAAGGATAAGTTATATGAGATTTACGAAGAGGTTATCCGTAACAAGAAGTTCAAAGAAAGAATTTGTTATGACGATGAAGTGTTATACCAGATTCAAGGGATTTTATTTGAACGTTCGGAGAAAGTATTTTTTATCATCCATGACCGCTCCTATCAACAAAAATTTGAAAACCTTTTAGTGTACAAACAACAGATGGAATCTGTTTCTCAAATCTCTGCAGGGATGGCGCATGAATTGAGAAACCCTTTATCTGTAATAAAGGGGTTCATTCAGCTCTCCCAGATTACGAACAATTGGAGTAAATATTACGATACCATCATGGCAGAAATCAATCGTATGAATTCCATTATTGAGGACTTTTTATCGGTATCTAGAAAAAAAGTGAAAAAGCAACTGATACAGCCTCAATATATTTTGCAGTCCTTGGTTTATATTTTTCAATCAGAATGTTTATTACATAATATAGATTTCGATTTTGAAATTGATGAAGTAGAAGAGCAGGTATTGGTCAATGAGGCAATGATCAAACAAGTTATGTTAAATTTTTTAAGGAATGCCATTGAAGCGTACGCACCGGAACAGAAAAACAAATTGTTTCTGCTACGAGCAAAAAAATCGGATACCTTTTATGAAATTACGGTGGTAGACAACGGAAAAGGCATGGCCGAAGATGTGTTGGATCGAATCGGTAAACCTTTCTTCACAACGAAGGAAAAGGGAAATGGCTTAGGCATTCCGCTATGTAAAAAAATAATAGAAGACCATGATGGCGAGTTATTTATCGACAGCAAACTAGGAGAAGGTTCTACCTTTTGTTACCGCTTGCCTCTTATAATGGGAAAAGCCTGAATAGGGCTTTTTTTTGTTTGAGCTTTATTGTTGTGTAGGTATGATGACAATCTCGGCATTAAAAAACACATATAGTTGTCTTCATAAATAAATGTTTGAGCCAAATCAAAACAAGGCGCTAATATTTACTTTTCTCACCACCTGTTGTATACTAATTAATTGTTATAAAATCGTAATGATTCTTATCTTTTAAGGTGTGATGAAATTGGAAAAAGTACTCGATATCAAGGGACTATCCTATAAATATGAAAAACAAAATGTGATTGAAAATATAAATTTGAGCTTGCCAAAAGGTGCATTTCTTGGGCTTGTCGGACCTAATGGTTCAGGTAAATCAACACTTTTAAAGTGTATTCTTGGACTTTTGCGCCCTCAAAAGGGAAGCATTGAACTGTTTGGTAAAGATATTCGAAAGTTTAAGGAATGGAGCAAGATTGGTTTTGTCTCCCAAAAAGCAAACAGTTTCAATTCCGGATTTCCTGCAACCGTCTTTGAAGTGGTCTCAACCGGACTTGTTTCAAAGGTCGGGCTATTGCGTTTCTTCAACAAACAACACAAAAAGCAAGTGCTAGAAGCCATTCGAGCGGTAGGGATGGAAGATTTCACCGACAGAAATATTGGAGATCTATCAGGAGGACAGCAGCAGCGTGTATTTATCGCAAGGGCTTTAGTGAGTGAACCGGAACTTTTGATTTTAGATGAGCCAACGGTTGGAGTAGATATTAAAAATGTGCAAAATTTTTACTCTATGCTCTCCCACTTGAACAAAAAGCTAGGCATCACGTTAATTCTGGTCACACATGACGTGGGAACGATTACCGAGAAAGTGACACATGTGGCATGCTTGAACAAAAATTTACATTTTCACGGTGTGACAGATGAGTTTGAAAAATTGCGCACAAATGATCTTTCACAGTTTTACGGACATGATGTGCATGTTTTAAGTCATGATCACCATCACCATGATGGAGGGCATATGTAATGATATCAGCGTTTATGCAATTTGAATTTTTAAGAAATGCATTTTATACAGGGATCTTAATTGGCTTTTTGGCACCGCTTTTAGGTGTTTTTGTCGTAGTAAGAAGACTTTCATTGATTGCAGATGCCTTGAGTCATGTGACCTTGGCCGGAATTGCTGCAAGCCTGCTTGTGGAAAAGCGATTCGGATTAATGGTCGGTGTGAGCCCAATCTATTTTGGAATGGCGTTTTCTGTGACTGGTGCCCTGTTTATAGAAAAACTGCGAGGTGTTTATAAACATTACCAGGAGCTTGCTATCCCAATTATTTTATCATCTGGAATTGGTCTTGGAGTAATCTTTATTTCCCTTGCAGATGGCTTTAATACAGATCTATTCAATTTTCTATTCGGTAGTGTAAGTGCTGTGACATCATCTGATTTTTGGACAGTTTTTATCGTAACGATTGGCGTGTTGCTCACCATCGTTTTATTTTATAAAGAGTTCTTTGTTCTTTCCTTTGATGAAGAGCATGCAAAGGTGTCAGGAGTAAATGCACGTGTATTTCATTTAGTTTTTATCATCATGGTAGCCCTCGTCATTGCTGCTTCTATGCGCATTGTCGGAATCCTATTAGTTTCCTCTCTTATGACATTGCCTGTTGCTGCAAGCATGCGTTTGAGTAGAGGCTTTAAGCAAACGATCGTATTGGCAATCATCTTCGGGGAAATTGCAGTGATTGGTGGATTGATATCGTCTTTTTACTTTGATCTTGCACCTGGAGGGACTATTGTAATCTTATCGGTTCTTATTTTAATATTCACCATTCTTTGGAATAAAGTAAGGGGTGTAAAAAAATGAATGTAACGCAGGCGCTCACTTTAATGAAAGAAAAAGGATATAAATATACCGGGAAAAGGGAGGAAATGCTTGAACTGTTTGCTAAAGAAGATAAGTATCTGACTGCAAAAGATGTGTTGGACTCGATGAAAGACAATTATCCTGGTTTAAGCTTTGATACGATTTACCGTAACCTTGCTGTTTTCGTGGAATTAGAAATTTTAGAGAGTACAGAGCTTTCTGGAGAGAAACATTTTCGATTTACCTGTTCCACCAAACATCACCATCATCACTTTATATGCATGATGTGCGGTAAGACAAAGGAAATTGAAACTTGTCCGATGAAGGACCTTGAGGATAATTTGAAAGGGTATGACATCACTGGCCACAAGTTTGAGATATATGGTAAGTGCCCGGAATGTGTCTAAAGTAACAGATTTAGAATTATCTCATATATAGTAATTACCTCCCATTTTACATGTGTGCCCTCTGAAAATGGACGGTTAAACACGAAACATGTTCTAAAAGATGCGTAAGGGTGTATGAGATGACAGCGAAGAGCGGACAGTTTTCCTCTCTAAAAAGAGAGGATCTTGTAGACATTATGTTGATGATCCGTGATATGGGATCAAATAGAACAGATCTTAGTACAGAAGACTTTGTAAAGGCAATTGAAAGCAAACTTCTGTTGGCGATGTCTAGGTCAAATTAAAAAGGGGAGTGGATGTAAGTTAATCCACTCTCCTTTATTTTTTATCGTGAAGCGCTAATTGTTTGTAGTATCGATTGTACTTTTTGGTCTGCCTCTTTCCAACTGAAGACTCTGTGTACGTTTGCAGGAATAGGTTCCCTGTTGTATGGAGTATCAAATAATATGACAGGTATGTCACATTCTTCACTTATATCACAGGCATTATCGTGTTTATCTTCAAAGAAAAGTTCTATGTTATGTTTTTTTACTGCAGCAATTTTATTGTGTGTACCAATTAATTCTAAGTGGTCGTAATCAATGGCTTGCTTAGTGAACCAGTTTTCTGTGACTTCAAATAAATGGTTTCTGCGGGCGCTGATAAAATAGAGTTCAAATTCATCTTTCCATCGTTGCACAACTGATTTTGCTCCTTGGGCAAGTGGTGCATCCTGATAAATTATTGGTTCCATCTCGTCCATCCATTTCCAAAAACCTGCTTCATCTAAACCCATAAGAGGGGTCAAATCATATTGTTTCATATCATCTAAAGTTATATTTTTGTTTAGTGTTTGATTGATAAAAGGTACAAAAGTCGAAGGGCAGGTTAACGTCCCGTCAATGTCAATCCCAAATCTTTTTCTCATAATTGCCTCCAGTCCTATTGCTACACTTATTTTATCATATTTTGTCCTTTTTTCTGTTTATTTCTTAGTCAATTTACTGAAGGAGAGGTAACAAAACTTAACAAAGTTTGACACAGATGATTTTGCCTTGAGTTGCTCATACTAATTAATGCTCCTAACTTCTTAAGAAAGCGAGGGATACGAATGGCAAGTGAATTTGAGAAAAACGAAGAGAAACTTGACCGTTTTGATTCAGACTTGGCTTATGAAGAACCTCATGTTTCTAGAGCGAAGGGACATCGGGACTTTTTAGAAGAGCATGCAGCTGAGGTTGCTGCAGTGCCTCCTGTTGTACAATCTGACAGAAGCAGAGAACGCGAAGCAATTTTTGAAGAAGAGCGCAGTGACGTAATGGGAATGAGTGGACGAGGACTAGGGATTTTAGGGTTAGCCTTATCCATCCTGTCGTTGTTCTTCCTACCAATCATTATGGGAGCTGCCGGTATTATCGTCGGCTTTATTGCCCGCAAGCGTGGGGCAACAGGGTTAGGAGCATGGGCAATTGGAATCGGTATCGTTTCCATTGTCGTTGGGATCTTTGTTCTACCATTGTTTTAACACCACCTAAATGGTTTATCCATTTAAACGGCAAAAAAAAAGCTTGGCACCAATTGGTGTCAAGCTTTTGCCTTTTCTTCTTCTTGTTTTGCAAAGTATTCTTCTGCAATTTTATCGATTTCTTTCTTTAATTCTTCCACCATGGTAGCTTCAGGCACTTTGCGGACAATTTCTCCCTTGCGGAAAAGTAATCCTTCGTTACGTGCGCCGGCAATACCAATATCAGCTTCGCGTGCTTCCCCAGGTCCATTTACAGCACAACCAAGTACAGCTACTTTAATTGGTGCCTTAATCGTAGAGATGTATTCCTCTACTTCATTTGCAATACTGATCAAATCAATTTCAATTCGTCCACATGTAGGACAAGAAATAAGTGTTGCTGCATTAGATGATAAACCAAAAGATTTCAATAGTTCACGTGCAACCTTTACTTCTTCAACAGGATCAGCGCTTAAGGAAATACGTAACGTGTTTCCGATGCCCTTACTTAAAATTGCTCCAAGACCGGCAGCACTTTTTACTGTACCTGCAAAAAGGGTTCCTGATTCTGTAATACCTAAATGAAGTGGATAGTCAAAAGCTTTTGCTGCTTTTTCGTATGCTTCAATAGCTAGGTTTACATCAGATGCCTTCATAGAAACAATGATATCGTGGAAATCTAGGTCTTCTAAAATTTTGATGTGATGAAGTGCACTTTCCACCATGCCATCTGCAGTTGGGTACCCGTATTTTTCAATAATACGTTTTTCCAAAGATCCTGCATTTACACCGATGCGAATTGGAATACCTTTTTCTTTACACGCTTTTACAACGGCTTCTACTTTTTCGCGTCGGCCGATGTTACCAGGATTGATACGGATTTTATCTGCTCCGCCTTCAATTGCTTTAAGAGCCAGTTTGTAATCAAAATGAATATCTACAACTAGCGGGATGTTAATTTGTTTTTTTATGTCAGCGATGGCATTAGCTGCGCGCTCGTCCGGACATGCTACACGGACTACCTGACAGCCGGCTTCTTCCAAGCGTTTAATTTCTGCTACCGTTGCTTCTACGTCATGTGTCTTAGTTGTTGTCATACTTTGGATAAATAGTTCGTTACTGCCGCCGATTGTAATGTCTCCAACTTTAACCGGGCGTGTTTTTGTACGATGTATTATTTCATTCACGAGTGAATCGCTCCTTTAGGAATGATCTACAGATCAAAACATCTTTATTCATAAGAGTAGCTTGTAATGAGAGAAAAAGCTAGTATTATCCACTAACTCCCAACATATTTTAACAATCGTAATCACATCTGACAAGTGAAAAAGTTTCCTGACTCTCAGGAGACTGGAACTAACGGTTGTTTTCTCCCGCGGGAGTCTGCGCTCCTTCCACTTCAATCAACTGGGTTGTCTATTTCAATTTATATATAATGTAAAAGTTTCCTGGCTGTTAGTAGACAGGAAACTTGTAGGTTTTGCCTATTTGGATTTTTTCTGGGGTGATGCCTTCGTTTAGATTTTGGAAGTCTTCTACAAGTTGTGTGATGGAGACTGGAATTGGTTTGTTTGCAATCTTTTCCGCGACAGTGAGTACGGTATCGCCAGCTTTTATTTCAACTTCTATGTAAAGGTTGTTAGTGGTTGAGGAAAGGGTGGAACTTTCTGATTCTGTATCAGGACTAGTAACCGGAACAGGAGCTGCAACAGGAGCGGCAGGCTCAGGGATGGTGCCTGATGATAAATCGTAATAGATGCTGTAGACGGTAACGAGAATTAGAGCTGCAACGAATAATCGGATCATTTTTAACTTCCCCCTCAGACAAGCATATTTAACTATATGCTTGTTCAAGATAAAAATAACAAAAAAGCACCGACAAATTATGTGAAATTTGTCGGTGCTTTTTTTATTAATTAATGGTGGTAGTCGGCTTTTTAATTTTTACTTCCTTAATAATAAGATAGAGTATAAAAAGAGACACAGCAAAGCTAATTAATGATGAATATGGTAGTACTAAACTGCTTGCCTGAAGAATCGTGAAAATTAATGTAGGAAGCGTGACAGCATAAGCAGCTAAGACCCATGTATGTCGGTACTGTAAATTATTTCTTTTTAACATATTCTTAAGTAGTAAGCCAAACATACCTAAAATAGAGATTTGAATGAATTTAGTAGCTGTAAAAAATAGATACCCTACTACTATTAGTACTGTAATGATGATAGGAAATGCGCTTCCCACAGAGTCCATAAATTGAAGTAAGTCCTCTTTTGCTACTTTTGTTCCCTGAAAATCACTTAATGGGATAAAATCGGTCTGTCCTGCTCCTTTAAATATTATTTCCTTTGACTGGATGGCTACAACATCACCGTAAGAGTAAATCTCATTTAACGATAACTCATTTTCAGGGTCCAAAATAATTGCAAAACCTTCTTCATCTACAATGAAAGGTGCTTCTATATCTGCAAAAAATTCTCCGTTCTGAATATAAAAGTCTGGGGATTCATCTTGCAAAAATTCTTCTGTACTATTCACTAGTTTCACTGCACTAGTTCCAAAAGTGATAAACATGGGAATAGAAGATATAAGAACAAGAAAAAATACGTATAATATGGTCTTACCTATTCCTTGAAAGCGAAAGGATGCCATTGCTTTTGGGGAATACATGCTCTTTATAAATTGAGAGAAAATAGTCAATTCCTATCAGTCCTTTTAAAGTAATATATCCATTTCATGTTATCTTAAATTGAGTAAGTGAACAATAATTAATTGCATAACAGTCACTAATGTAAATTTCAAGTTACAGTTTGTAAAGATAATGTAAATTTATCGTGAAGGGTATTTACATTAGAATGATATTAGGTTAATAATTGTATTTGGTTTTGTAGATTTTTGTCGATGTTAGATAGTTTTTATTAAGGGGTTGAATGTATTGGACTTGGATGTTCAGAAGTTAATTTTTGAATTTATTGGTGGTCTGGGTATTTTCCTTTTCGGGATTAAATACATGGGTGACGGACTGCAGAAATCAGCTGGTGATAAGTTGAGAGATATATTAGATAGGTTTACTACGAATCCCCTAATGGGTGTGTTTGCAGGGATTATCGTAACCATTCTGATACAATCTAGTTCAGGAACAACAGCACTAACGGTAGGTCTTGTAAGTGCAGGGTTCATGACACTTCGCCAAGCGATTGGTGTAATAATGGGTGCAAACGTCGGGACAACCGTAACAGCATTCATCATCGGTATTAAAATAGATGAATATGCCCTACCAATTATCGCGGTAGGTGCTATCTTGTTATTCTTCTTTAAAAATCAGAAAATCCAATACTTCGGTCAGATAGTCTTTGGTTTTGGTACATTATTTTATGGGTTGAAGATCATGGGTGGTGGACTTAAACCACTACGAGAGTTGCCGGCATTCATTGATTTAACGGTAACCATGAGTGATAACCCAATTCTTGGGGTAGTTGTTGGAACGGTCTTTACCGTTATTGTTCAGAGTTCAAGTGCTACGGTAGGGATTCTGCAAGAACTTTACGGACAAGGCGCAATGGATCTTAGAGCTGCATTACCTGTACTTTTTGGAGACAATATTGGTACTACGATTACAGCTGTTTTAGCTGCTCTTGGTGCAAGCGTTGCTGCAAGACGTGCTGCATTATCCCATGTACTATTTAATGTATTGGGTACAGTCATTGTTTTAATATTGTTGATTCCTTTCCAAGCATATGTGGAATTTCTGCAACAAAAACTTGATCTGAACCCGGAGATGACGATTGCGTTTGCACATGGATCATTTAACATTGCCAATGTTTTAATCCAATTACCGTTTATCGGTCTACTTGCGCTGATTGTAACAAAAATCATTCCAGGTGAAGACAGCTTTGTAGAATATAAGCCTAAGCATCTTGATCCTATTTTTATTGAACAATCACCATCACTTGCTTTAGGACAAGCTAAGGAAGAAGTGCTTCGAATGGGTGAATATTCTGTTGTTGGACTTGAATCTACACACGAATATTTAAAGACTGGTGTTACGAAGTACTCTGAACAAGCTTATCAAGTGGAAGAAGCGATTAATAACCTTGATAGAAAAATTACTGACTATCTTGTAAAATTATCTTCAAGTTCTTTATCAGATACTGAGTCAGAAGAACATTCTGTATTAATGGATACAGTAAGAGATATCGAAAGAATCGGTGACCACTTCGAGAACATCGTCGAGTTAGTGGATTATCAAATTGCAAACAAAGTGGAGTTAACAGAGGCTGCTGAGAAAGATCTAGAGGAAATGTTCTCACTAACAGTTTCTACTGTAAAAGAATCCATTGAAGCACTTCGCACAAACGATAAAACACTTGCAAATGACGTTCGTATGAAAGAAGATCAAATTGACAAAATGGAGCGCTCACTTCGTAAGAAACATATCTTACGTATGAATGAGGGATTATGCTCCGGTCAAGCTGGAATTGTGTTTGTTGACATTATCAGTAACCTTGAGCGAATTGGCGATCATGCTGTAAATATCGCAGAGGCAGTTCTAGGCGAAGATCACGAAACTTTATAATAGTTAATAACGTATAATAAACCAGACTCTTATGGGTCTGGTTTTTTTAAAATTTATGAAAGAGGGTTTTGTAGTGGAAATCGTGTATTGGACCGTAATTATTGCATTATTTGTCATTGCATTTGTTGGTCTCGTCTATCCTATCATTCCAAGTGTGCTCTTTTTAGTAGGTGGATTTATTCTTTATGGTGTGCTTTTCTCTTTCGAAGAGCTGACTTTTTTATTCTGGACCATCACCGTATTATTTGTCATCTTACTATTTGTCGCTGACTATTTTGCAAACCTTTTAGGTGTTAAAAAGTTTGGCGGGAGCAACGCCTCTATCTGGGGGAGTACTATTGGATTGTTGGTTGGTCCATTTGTGATCCCAATAGCTGGTATTATTCTTGGGCCTTTTTTGGGAGCGGTTATTGGTGAACTGCTGTTTAATAGAAATGGTTTAAAATCCTCCATGAAAGCCGGATTCGGGTCTGTCGTCGGTCTCTTCAGCAGTGCATTGGTGAAGGGGATTATCCAGGGGATAATGATCATTGTGTTCTTTATTTTCATATAAACAAGGTTATACTAGAAGTGTTTGAAAAGGACACATTTGTGCTATAGCAATAGTAGGTACAATAAAGGAGTGAATAACTTGAAGTCAATTGGAGTTTTAACAAGTGGCGGAGACTCGCCTGGAATGAATGCGGCTGTAAGGGCTGTAGTAAGAAAAGCAATATACCACAACTTAAATGTATATGGTATCTATCAGGGGTATGCAGGACTTATGGCTGGTAATATAAAAAAATTGGAGCTTGGATCTGTTGGAGATATCATCCACCGCGGCGGAACCGTTCTATATACAGCTAGAAGTGAAGAATTCAAAACCCTTGAAGGGCAGCAAAAAGGTATAGAACAGTTGAACAAACACGGAATTGAAGGACTAGTGGTTATTGGCGGAGATGGATCTTACCGTGGCGCACAAAAGCTAACCGAACATGGTTTTCCGTGTATTGGTTTGCCAGGAACCATTGACAATGACATCGCTGGAACAGATTATACTATCGGATTTAATACAGCACTTCACACAGTAATTGACGCTATCGATAAAATAAGAGATACTGCAACTTCTCATGAACGTACATTTATTATTGAAGTGATGGGCCGTCATGCAGGGGATATCGCTTTATGGGCAGGTCTAGCAGGTGGAGCAGAGACTATTATCATCCCTGAGATAGGGTTTAAACTCCAAGATGTAGTAGGGCGAATAAAGAGTGGGCAAAAAAGAGGGAAAAAACATACGATCATTGTCCTTGCTGAAGGTGTTAGCAGTGGAATGGATTTTGCTAAACTGATTGAAACAGAAACACAATTAGAAACACGGGTATCTGTTCTTGGACATATACAAAGAGGAGGAACACCAACTGCATTTGACCGTGTCCTGTCAAGTCGACTAGGGGGTCGCGCTGTTGAATTATTAATGGAAGGAAAAGCCGGCAGGGCAGTGGGAATGGAAAAAAATCAGATAGTTGATTATTCTTTTGATGAAGTATTCTCCATGCCACATAAGATTGATGAAAGTATGTATCGCTTGTCCCAAGAGTTATCTATTTAATAGGGAATAATTATTTTCAGGAAGTCAAGCAGATTAATTGAAAGATTGTACAAGTTTTGGTAATCTGAAACTAACGGACCAAAAGTCTTGCTTTTTTGGTTCAATTTTATTACATAACCATTAGGAGGAGATAATTATGGCATACGAACTACCACAATTACCTTATGCATACGACGCATTGGAGCCTCACATTGACAAAGAAACAATGAACATTCACCACACAAAGCATCACAATACTTACGTAACTGGTATTAACGCTGCACTTGAAGGACAAGCAGAACTTCAAGGTAAAAGTGTAGAGGAGCTAATTTCCAATATGGATGCAGTTCCTGAAAACATCAAAACAGCTGTTCGCAACCACGGTGGTGGTCACGCGAACCACAGTCTTTTCTGGAATATCTTAACTCCAGGTGGCGCTACTTCTCCAAACGGTGATTTGGCTGACGCTCTTACTAGCAAATTTGGTAGCTTTGACAACTTCAAAGATGAGTTTGCAAAAGCTGCAGCTACACGTTTCGGTTCTGGTTGGGCTTGGTTAGTGGTAAACAACGGCGAACTTGAAATTACAAGCACGCCAAACCAAGATTCTCCATTAATGGAAGGCAAGACTCCAGTTCTTGGCCTTGACGTTTGGGAGCACGCTTACTACCTAAACTACCAAAACCGCCGTCCTGACTACATCAACGCATTCTTCAATGTAATTAACTGGGATGTAGTAGGAAAACTTTACAACGAAGCAAAATAATTTCTAACCCATAAACTCTCATCCATAAGTGGATGGGAGTTTTAGTTTTTTTATGTGTTCTATAGCTGGTGATTGTAGCAAAAGGCGAAGACTCCTGAGGGAGATAGCGCTAGGTGGAGACCCCGCAGGCGTAGCCGAGGAGGCTCCAGCAGCGCCCCTAGGAAAGCGAAGCTATTTGCGGAAATCAACAGCGGAGTTAAACAGTTGCCTCAAGATGTTGAAAAATCAAAGTACATAACTCCCACTCCTTTTAGCCACAATAAACCTAGATAAAGGAGCGGGGTAATAATGGCTGCACTAAAAAAACTAATCGGCGATGTCGAAGTAAACAAAGACCTGATGCTACTATTAATCATCGGTGGACTTTATTCTCTCAGCATCGCTCTATCCAATACATTTGTAAATGTGTACCTTTGGAAGCAATCAGGCGAATTCAGCGATCTGGGCTTCTACAATTTAGCAATCGTTATTTTTCAACCATTAACATTTATTTTGGCAGGAAGATGGGCAAAAAAAATCGATCGTGTCATTGTGCTACGTTTAGGAGTCGTATTCTTAGCACTTTTTTATTTGTTTGTTTTGTTCATTGGGGACAAAGCTTCCACCTATTTATTGCTGTTGGGAGCACTGCTTGGGATAGGATATGGTTTCTACTGGCTTGCTTTCAACGTATTGACATTTGAAATTACCGAGCCAGAAACCAGGGACTTTTTTAATGGATTTTTGGGGATATTGACTTCAGTAGGAGGAATGATTGGACCTTTTGCGGCAGGTTATATTATCTCTACATTAGAAAAGTTTACTGGGTACACAGTAATTTTCACCATCTCCCTCATTCTTTTTTTTGCTGCAGTAATCTTAAGTCTATTTTTAAAAAGGCGAGGGGCAGAAGGAAGTTTCGAATTACGGCGAATTTTGCAAGAGAGAAAAAATAATGCGAATTGGGGATACATAACGAATGCACACTTTTTTCAAGGGTTACGTGAAGGTACTTTCCTTTTTGCAGTTTCTGTCTTGGTATTTATTACGACAAACAGTGAAATGGCACTAGGTACATTTGGATTGTTAAACTCAGCTGTTGCATTTGTCTGTTACTATCTGGCGACGAGACTTATTAAGAAAGAGTTCAGGAAAAAAGCGATCCTTTTTGGAGGATTGATATTGTATGGAGCGATATTCTTTCTTATCTTTGAGTTAACTTATGTCAAGTTGCTTATGTACGCAGTAACCATCGCAATTGCCTATCCGTTGTTGTTAGTTCCATATGTATCCTTAACCTACGATGTGATTGGCAGAGGGTGGAAAGCAGCAGAGATGCGCATTGAATATATTGTTGTCAGGGAAATTTTCCTGAATTTAGGACGGATTACTTCTATTATCTTGTTTTTAATTTCTGTCATCTTTTTTGATACGCAAAAAAGTATTCCGATCTTAATGTGTGTGATTGGAGCGGGACACGCATTAATCTATCCATTTGTCCGCAAAGTAGAATTAGAACCGATTCCTTCTCCAAAAGATGAACCACACCCAATTGTGACAACTTTGCGAGACGGGGAAGGAGAATCAACTCCTTAATAGGGATTTATTAATAGAAATTTATTGCGATTTCCTTTACAATAGATAAAGACACAGACACCTATACAAACTAACGTAGGTGTCTCTTACTTTTTATAAACAAGTTGCTTCTAGTAGCCACTCGAAATAATTAATGAAAAGGTGTAAAGGATGACCAATCAAAAGCAAAAAAAGAAAAAGAAAAATTACGTCCCCTCGCGCTTAAACCTTTTGTTTTTTGCGGTTTTTTTACTGTTCTCAGCCCTCATATTAAGACTTGGATTTGTCCAAATTGTTTTCGGGGAAGATTACAGGAAAGAGGTAGACCGGACCGAGAACGTAACGGTAAATACGTTAGTACCAAGAGGGAAAATTTATGATCGCAATGGTAATGTAGTTGTAGACAACACCCCATTAAATGCGATTACATATACGAGAATGCAATCCACCTCCTCAAAGGAACAGTTGGAGGTTGCAAAAAAACTTTCTGAAATAATAACGATGGATACTGAAAAGATTCAGGAGAGGGATAAGAAAGACTATTGGATTTTGACCCGACCTGAAGAAGCGGCAAAATTAATAACAGATAAAGACAGAAAAAAGGTTGCAGATGGTGATATAGAAGAAAGTGACTTATACGATTTGCAATTAGATAGAATTACGAAAGAGCAATTAGATGAGATTACGGAAGAAGAAAAAGAGGTACTTGCTATTTTTCGTGAATTTAATAAAGGGTATGCATTGACCCCCCAAATAGTTAAAAACCAAAATGTGACGGCAAAAGAATTTGCCATGGTTAGTGAAATGCTGACAGACTTGCCTGGTGTAGATATTACAACAGATTTCATTCGATCTTATGCCTATGGATCAACTCTAGATTCTGTTTTTGGCAAAGTTTCAACTTCAGAGTCAGGGATACCAAGTGAAAAGATTGATGAGTTTCTTGCACGTGGATATAGTAGAAATGATCGTATCGGTACCTCACAATTAGAAGCACAATACGAAAATGTTCTTCAAGGTCAAAAGGCAAGAGTGCGTAATGTGACAGATACAGGTGGAAATTTGCTTCGTCAGGAAAAGGTTTATGATGGACAACGTGGTAAAGATTTGATCTTATCGATTGATATGGAATTCCAGCAGAAAGTCGAAGAAGTATTAATTGAAGAAATGCTTCAAACGAGAGCAACCCCCAGTGCCAAGGCGAGATTTCTAGACCGTGCTTTTGTAGTCGTCATGAATCCCAAAACCGGTGAAGTGCTTTCACTTGCAGGAAAACAATTAATCCGAGATGAAGAAGATGGGCAATTAAAGATCTATGATAATGCATTGGGTGCTATTCAAGAAGCTTATGAACCAGGTTCAACGGTAAAAGGAGCTTCCGTGCTAGCTGGGTTTCAGCATGGTGTAATTCAACCCGGATCCTACCTATATGACGCGCCAGTTTATATCGGGCGAGGAAATGATGCACTTAAAAAAGCTTCATACACAAATATGGGGAGTATTAATGATTTAACTGCTCTTGAAAGGTCCTCTAACGTGTATATGTTTAGAATTGCTATGGCTATTGCTGGTGCTAATTACCAGCCGAGGCAGCCATTATTTATCCCTCCGGCAGCCTATGATACATTCCGATCATATTTAGCCCAATTTGGATTAGGGGTAGAAACTGGCATTGACCTTCCTAGGGAATCTTCAGGAGTTGAAGGCACAGATACTAGTATCCCAGGTCTACTTCTAGATTTATCTATCGGACAATATGATACTTACACTACTCTTCAACTCGCTCAATACGTTTCTACTATTGCAAACGGCGGTTATAGAATGCAGCCTCAATTAGTTAAGGAAATTAGAGAACCAAATAATGGAGAAGGTTTGGGTCGTGTAGTGGAACCATTTGAACCTAAAGTTTTAAACAGGGTAGACATGACAGATAGCCAGGTTAAGCGAGTACAGGACGGTTTTATCAGGGTTTATCATGGAACGCGAGGAACGGCAAAAAGTTCTAAAATGAAGGAATATAAACCTGCAGGAAAATCAGGAACAGCACAATCAAGGTATATAGAAACACTTCCTAATGGAGAGAAACGTTCTTACGAGACGCTGAACTTTAATTTAGTAGGTTATGCTCCTTATGACGATCCAGAAATTGCTTTTGCCATTATGGTTCCTTATGCATCTACGGACTTTAATGTAACAGGAGGAATAAGTACACGAATTGGTGATGCGGTTATGGATGCTTACTTCAACTTAAAGAAAGAACGTGCTAATGGAGAAAACGAGGATGAAAAACAAGAAGAATCAGAAGAACAAACTAACGAAGAAGAAACAGAGTAAGTAATAGTAAAGAAGCACTCCAACTCGGGGTGCTTTTTTGTGTCCTTATACCCCTTCATAAAAATTACAATAGCAAAGATGCACTAAAATAATCCATTTTGGCCAATAAAACTACAAAAAAAGCGACATTTACAAAACCTTTACATTTGATTCATACACAGTTAACACATAAGTTATATTCTATTATTCGTAGGGCAAGATAAAGACAGAAACATCAATATCAACAAAAACAAAAACCTTAGGGGGAATAAAGAAATGAAAAGCTTCAAACGTTTTTTATTACTAGCTATCGTTGCATCACTTGCAGTATTCGCTGCAGCATGTGGGAATGCAAACAACGGTGGTAACGAAGGGTCTTCAGCTGAAGGCGGAGAAGAACTTGAAGGTAGTGTAGTAATTGATGGGTCTGGAACAGTATTTCCTTTTATGTCTCTAATGGCTGAAAAATACATGACTGAAGCTCAAGAGGGCGTTTCTGTTGAAGTAAGTCGTGCTGGTACATCTGCTGGATTTAAGAAGTTCCTAGTAGAAGACGGAACTGATTTCAATAACGCGTCTCGTACAATTAAAGATGAAGAGAAAGCACAAGCTGATGAGCTTGGCATGGAAGTAAAGGAAATGAAAGTTGCACTTGACGGTTTAACAATCGTAATCAATAAAGAAAACGACTGGGCTAAAGAATTAACAGAAGAAGATGTGAAAAAGATCTTCTTAGCTGAAGGCAATATCAAGAACTGGTCTGATATCAACCCAGACTTCCCGAATGAGCCAATCAAAGCTTACGGTCCAAATGAAAACCACGGAACATATGAATTCTTCTGGGAAAAAATCCTTGAAGAAAAAGACTTAGTTGAAGGTGTTAACTTACAACAAGAATACTCTACACTAGTAGACCTAGTTTCTAAAGATAAAAACGCTATCGGATTCTTCGGTTATGGTTACTATGCAAGCAACACAGATAAATTAACTGCTGTAAAAGTTGACTTCGGTAACGGTCCTGTAGAACCATCTCTTGACACAATCGCTGAAGACGGTGACTATGCAAACTTCACTCGTCCAGTATACACTTACTTGAATGTAGGTATGGCGAAAGAAAAGCCTCAAGTACTTGACTATGCAATCTACACAATGGAAAATGCACAAACTGTTGCAAGTGAAACAGGATTTGCTCCATTGAAAGATGAAGAAATCAAAGCTGCAGTAGAAGAGCTTGAAGGTTTAAAGTAAGTTTTCAGGGAAGATGAGGGGCTTCTTGCTGCTCATCTTCCTCTATGTATTTTTTAAAATAGGCTTTGGATGGTCCTTGTTACGTTAGGGTAAAGGATGAAAGGGGATTTCAAATTGGCTAATCAGAAAGATAGCATCAATGTGAGAGAGTTAATCAATAAGAAAAAGACGACTCTGAACACAAATCGGTTTATTGAAGCGTTTGTGCCAAAGTTTCTTTTGGGTATCGCAACAATTTCTATTTTTACAACATTAGGTATCATTTTTACTTTATTATTTGAAACAGTAGAATTCTTTACTAGGATTCCGTTTCTTGATTTCTTTACTGGTACACAGTTAAAACCTTTAGGGGAAAATGCACAATTTGGTGTGCTTCCTTTGTTGACAGGAACGATTATTTCCTCCGTTATTGCAATGGTTGTGGCAATTCCTATCGGTTTAATGAGTGCAATTTTCTTAAGTGAATATGCATCGGATAGAGTACGAAGAATTTTAAAACCTATCTTAGAGGTGCTAGCAGGTATACCTACAATCGTTTACGGATTCTTTGCATTCACTTTTGTAACACCTCTATTAAGACAAATCATTCCTGGTTTAGAACCAACCAATATCCTCAGTCCAGGAATAGTAATGGGAATTATGATTATTCCAATGGTTGCCTCTTTATCGGAAGATGCAATGAGCTCCGTACCTAATGCAATGAGAGAAGGAGCATTAGCACTCGGATCAACGAAACTTGAGGTAGCGTGGAAAGTAGTCGTTCCTGCAGCTATGTCTGGAATTGTCGCATCATTTGTTCTAGCTATTTCCCGTGCAATCGGAGAAACGATGATTGTAACGATTGCGAGTGGAAGTACAAAGAATTTCACGTTTGACGTCACACAATCTATGCAAACGATGACTGCATACATTGTGGAAGTAACCGGTGGAGATGCACCAGCTGGTTCAACTTTATATTATAGCTTGTATGCTGTTGCGATGACACTGTTCGTGTTTACACTTGTCATGAATTTGATCGCCCAGTATATCTCTCGCAAGTATAGGGAGGAATATTAAGATGAAGTATGTTGATGCAACGCAAGTACAAAAGAAAATGAATTCAAGACTAACGGTGAACAAAATTGCTAAATCATTATTTTTAGCAGCGACATTACTTGGTCTTGTTGTACTGGTTATTCTTTTTTACCGTGTTATTTCACAAAGTATGGGTTGGATTGATCTTCAATTTATTACGAATAAACTTTCCACAATGGCAGATCGAGCTGGAATCATGGGTGCCATTATGGGTACTTTATGGCTAATGTTAGTCGTTGCCCCAATCACTTTGTTTCTTGGAGTTGGAACGGCTATATATTTAGAAGAGTATGCAAAAAAAGGACGCCTACAACGATTTTTACAAACAAACATTTCTAACTTGGCAGGTGTACCTTCCATTGTATTTGGTATTTTGGGATTAACTATATTTGTGAGAGCGGCTGGCCTTGGAAATATCGTTCTGGCTGGTGGTTTGACAATGGCATTGTTAGTTCTTCCTATCGTAGTAGTAGCTAGTCAAGAAGCAATTCGCTCTGTTCCTGGTTACTTAAGAGAAGCATCCTACGGAATGGGTGCGACTAAATGGCAGACAATCAAGAATATCGTTTTGCCAGCTTCATTACCGGGTATTTTAACAGGAGTAATCCTTGCGTTATCCCGTGCTATCGGGGAAACTGCTCCACTAGTTGTATTGGGAATTCCAGCGTTGTTGATTCCGCTACCAGAAGGGATTTTTGACAAATTTACGGTTCTTCCGATGCAAATTTACTACTGGACAATTGATGCAGCTCTTGTCGCAGAATATGCGAACTTAGCAGCAGCTACTATCGTAGTACTACTTTTCATTTTATTAGTCATGAATTCCATAGCAGTTGTTATTCGAAATAAATTCCAAAGAAGATTTTAATCCTAGGAGGAATCATCTATGCAAATTACGGTACCTGAGCGTGAAACGAAGAACATTTCTTCTAAAACAATCACTCCAAAAGACATAAGCATTGTGTATCATACAAAAGATTTAAACCTATGGTATGGCGAAAATTTAGCGTTAAAAAACATCAATTTGCCGATCTATGAAAACGAAGTGACGGCAATTATCGGACCTTCCGGATGCGGGAAATCCACTTATATCAAGACATTGAACCGAATGGTGGAACTGGTTCCAAGTGTGAGGGTTTCTGGTGACATCCTTTATCGTGAGAAGAATATTTTAGGTAAATCCTACAAAGTAGAAGAACTAAGAACAAATGTAGGAATGGTATTCCAAAAACCTAATCCGTTTCCGAAATCCATTTATGACAATATTGCCTATGGACCAAGAATTCATGGCATTCGTAACAAAAAAGTCCTTGATGAAATTGTGGAAAAAAGCTTACGTGGAGCAGCTATCTGGGATGAAGTGAAGGACCGCCTAAAAGAAAATGCTTACGGTCTTTCCGGTGGACAACAGCAGCGTCTATGTATCGCTCGTTGTTTGGCTATCGAGCCTGACGTAATCTTAATGGATGAACCAACATCTGCACTTGACCCTATCTCTACGCTTAAAGTGGAAGAACTCGTTCAAGAACTAAAGAAAGACTATAGTATTGTCATTGTTACGCATAATATGCAACAGGCTGCACGTATATCCGATAGAACAGCTTTCTTCTTAAATGGAGAAGTGGTAGAATATTCTGAAACAGATAAATTGTTCTCCAATCCTTCAGATAAACGTACAGAAGACTATATTACTGGTCGTTTCGGATAATAAAGGTCGAGAAAGGAAGAGGTAGATGGTATTGCGTCAATTTCATGTGGATTTAGAAGCGTTAAGAGATAAATTATTGGAACTTGGAAGTTTGGCTGAAATTGCAATGGGTAAATCCATTGACGCCTTAACAAATCAAAACGTGGACCTTGCACTTCAAATTATTGAAGAGGACAACAAGGCAGACCGTTTAGATGAAGAGATTAATGACTTTGCCATTCTTCTTATTGCCAAACAACAGCCAGTGGCGATTGATTTACGTAGAATCTTTGTAGCGATTAAAATTTCCACGGATGTAGAACGAATCGCAGATTTTGCCGTAAATATTGCAAAATCGACGATAAGAATCGGTAAGAATACACAACCAATCATCCAGATTGAGAAAATTGAGAAAATGCATAGCATAGCAACAGAAATGCTATCACTTGCATTGAAAGCATATTATGATGAGGATGTAGTCTTGGCAAAAAAAGTAGCAGACATGGATGACCAAGTGGACGAGCTTTACGGTCAAAACATCCGTGAGCTACTTCAGTTGACAAAAGACCATCCGGATTTGATTCCTGAAATTACCCAATTGAGCTTCATCTGCCGATACATTGAGCGTATGGCCGATCATACGACCAATATTTCAGAGAATATTTTCTACCTTGTAAAGGGTAGTCATTATGAATTGAATGACTAAAAGAAAGAAAGCTTTGTTCTTAATGAACAAAGCTTTCTTTCATGTTGCAATGTCTATTTTTTTACAGATATACAAAATCAAGAGATTAATAGAGAAAATAGAAGAATGAAAGAGGTATTTGCGCATGTTCTCGTTTTCATGCTGATTTTCACTCTAGAAAATATGTGGTATGATTCTTTCTGTTGCAAACGGACCCGACTTTCTTGAGAGTAGGAAGTCAAAAAACTAAATAATTAAGAAAGAGGTGTGCTATGAACGTAGCAAACTTAAAACAAGAATGGTTTGGCAACGTGCGTGGTGACGTACTTGCCGGTATGACCGTAGCATTAGCCCTCATTCCAGAAGCAATTGCATTTTCCATCATTGCGGGTGTAGATCCGATGGTAGGTCTTTATGCATCCTTCTGTATTGCCGTGGTTATCGCTTTTACTGGTGGACGACCAGGGATGATTTCGGCTGCAACCGGCGCAATGGCATTATTAATGATTACATTGGTGGCAGATCATGGAATCGAGTATCTATTCGCAGCCACAGTGTTAACAGGTATCATACAAATAACAATGGGTGTATTTAAGCTTGGGAAATTTATATCGTTCCTTCCTCAAGCAGTAATTATTGGTTTCGTTAATGCTTTAGCAATCCTGATATTTACGGCACAATTGGTCCATTTTACTCCAGAAAAAGGAGGATCTTGGATAATGGTAGGATTTGTCATTGCTACACTTGCCATTATATACTTGCTTCCAAGAGTCACTAAAGCTTTACCATCTGCTTTAGTAGCAATTGTTGTTATCACTGCCATTACGCTTTTTGGTGGAGGATTTGGACTGAGTACAGTAGGCGATCAAGGAGAAATTTCAAGAACCTTACCGTTCTTCCATATCCCAATGGTAGATTTGTCATGGGAGACATTTATGATTATCCTTCCTTATGCTTTTACACTTGCTATCGTAGGGAATCTTGAATCCTTATTAACTGCGACTATTGTTGACGAAATGACAGATACAAAGAGTGATAAGAACAGAGAAATGAAGGGACAAGGTATCGCTAATGTCGTAACCGGGTTCTTTGGTGGGATGGCTGGTTGTGCCATGATTGGACAATCTGTTATCAATGTTAAATCAGGTGGCCGTGGAAGGCTTTCTGCATTAGTGGCAGGTACATTCCTCTTATTCCTCATTATGGTCCTTGGAGATGTAGTGGTTCAGATTCCGATGGCTGCACTTGTTGGAGTAATGATTATGGTTTCTATTGGAACATTTGATTGGCAGTCGATTCGAGAACTACACAAAATTCCTCGCGCAGACGCAGTAGTAATGGTTGTAACAGTTTCTATCGTAGTTTATACTCACGACCTTGCAAAAGGTGTAGCCGCAGGGGTTGTGCTAAGTGCATTAATCTTCGGCTGGAAGATGGCGAAGATCAAAGCTACTATGACATTAAAAGAAGATGTCATGCATTATCAAATTTCTGGACAAATGTTCTTTGGAACAATGAGTCATTTTGTGGATTTATTTGATTACAATAATGATCCAAAAGAAGTGATCATTGATTTCAGTAACACGCATATATGGGATCAATCCGCGGTTACTGCCATTTCCAAAACAGTGCAAAAATATCAAAGGCTGGGTAAAAATGTGAGCATCGTTGGCCTTAATGATGAAAGTAAAACACTTATTGACAGAGTAGGTTTATCTGCTACTTCAGGTCATTAATAAATAGTTAATTAACGGGACAAATCATTTTGTCCCGTATTTTTTTACGCCATTGTCTCTTTGTTTGGTGGAGCGAAATTTCTTCTCCACCCGTTTTCCCGGTGAAGTTGTTGTTTCGGTAGAAGAGAGAGGATCTCTCCGCCCGTTTACCGGGTGAAGTTGTTGTTTCGGTAGAAGAAAGAGGATCTCTCCGCCCGTTTTCCGAGTGAAGCTGTTGTTTCGGTAGAAGAGAGAGGATCTCTCCGCCCGTTTACCCGGTGAAGCTGCTGTTTCGGTAGAAGAAAGAGGATCTCTCCACCCGTTTACCAGGAGAAGCTGTTGTTTCGGTAGAAGAGAGAGCATCTCTCGTCCCGTTTACCAGGAGAAGTTGTTGTTTCGGTAGAAGAGAGAGCATCTCTTCACCCGTTTACCCGGTGAAGCTGTTGTTTCGGTAGAAGAGAGAGGATCTCTCCGCCCGTTTTCCGAGTGAAGCTGTTGTTTAGGTAGAAGAGAGCATCTCTCGTCCCGTTTACGAGTTTAAGCTGTTGTTTCGGTAGAAGAGAGAGGATCTCTCCGCCCGTTTACTGGGTGAAGTTGTTGTTTCGGTAGAAGAGAGAGGATCTCTCCGCCCGTTTACCGGGTGAAGTTGTTGTTTCGGTAGAAGAGAGAGATCTCTCCGCCCGTTTACCGGGTGAAACTGCTGTTTCGGTAGAAGAAAGAGGATCTCTCCGCCCGTTTACCCGTTTAAGCAGCGGTTTCGGTAGAAGAGAGAGCACCTCTCCGCCCGTTTACCCAGAGAAGCTATTATTTCGTTAGTTGAGAGAGGATCTCTCCGCCCGTTTTCCGAGTGAAGTTGTTATTTCGGTAGAAGAGAGAGCACCTCTCCGCCCGTTTACCCGTTTAAGCTGCTATTTCGGTAGAAGAGAGAGGATCTCTCCGCCCGTTTACGGGGTGAAGCTGCGGTTTCGGTAGAAGAGAGAGCATCTCTCCTCCCGTATACCCGGTGGAGCTGCTGTTTCGGTAGAAGAGAGAGTATCTCTCCCCCAGTTTACCCGTTTATTTGGTAGTAGAGAGTTACTCTCACTTCTCATTTTGCTGATATTGTGGAGAACTAACTTCTAATCTAAGCTAGGTCCAACTATATAGAAATCTCCCTGAAATTTTATTGGAGATAAAATGACATAATAAAAAGGAGCATGTAAGCTCCTTAAGGTGTGTGATGAAAAAAGGAAAAGAACGCGGCTATAGAAGCCAGCACCGATTTGGATTTTCTAACATTCTGTTTTAGGTCAATTTTTGCTTCTTCTTGTTCCACATGTAGGTTTTGAAAAGCTCGTCGCCTGTACTGATAATCCATCATAACACAGCATCACCTTTCCCACTCATATGTTTTTGGAAGCGCTTTCTTACCTATACTATATCAATTATCTGATAATTCTACAATCATTCTTTACAATTTCTTTACGAGAGAAAGCTTGAAAAAAACATATAAGTGTTTTATTATATAAGCATATTGTTATATAAGTGTTTGGTTATATTACTTATCTTTTCCAAAGGCAGGTGTGCGTATGCAACAAGTATTGAAAATGGAAGAAGCGGCTGTCACCCTGAAAATTTTAGGAGATAAAACGAGACTTTCCATGTTGGCTCTTCTACAAGATCACGATTGCTGTGTATGTGAGTTTGTTGAGATTTTTCAAATGAGTCAGCCTTCTATTAGTCAGCATGTGAAAAAACTTAAAGAAGTGGGTCTGGTTAAAGAATCAAGAAAAGGTCAATGGATTATGTATTCCATTAACACAGAACATCCGCACTATGGTTTAATCACTTCTATACTAGTGCATGTTCCTTCACTTGAAGATAAGTTGAAAGAACTAGAGGAAAAAGGACTTAGAATTACTTGCTGTTAAGGGGGAAAAATTTTGCTGGATATAATTTTAGCATCTTTGATTTTTTTACTTACATTAATATTTGTTATCTGGCAACCTAAAGGTTTATCCATAGGCTGGTCGGCTTGCGGAGGAGCACTTCTTGCATTACTCTTCGGCGTTGTTACCTTTACGGATGTAATAGATGTAACAAGTATCGTTTGGAATGCAACATTGACATTTGTGGCGTTGATCATCATCTCCCTCATTTTAGATGAAGTGGGATTCTTTGAATGGTCGGCTTTGCACATGGCTCGTTTCGCAAAAGGTAGCGGCGTTAGGATGTTCATTTATATCACGTTGCTAGGAGCAGTGGTTGCTGCTTTCTTCGCGAATGATGGTGCCGCTCTTATTCTGACACCAATTGTTCTGGCTATGGTGAGGAATCTAGAGTTCAAAGAAAAAATGATTTTACCGTTCATCATGGCTAGTGGATTTATTGCAGACACTACTTCACTGCCATTAGTAGTTAGTAACTTAGTAAACATAGTGTCAGCTGACTTTTTTGAAATAGGGTTTGTCGAATATGCTTCACGCATGATTGTTCCAAACTTCTTTGCACTTGGTGCAAGTATCGTGGTGCTTTACTTGTTCTTCCGTAAAAGTATTCCGGAAAATTATGACATGTCTGTATTGAAGGCACCAAGAGAAGCGATTAAAGACGAGAAGCTCTTCAACTTGTCGTGGATTGTACTGGCGGTACTCCTAGTCGGATACTTTGCTAGTGAATTTGCCGGTATTCCTGTTTCGTTCGTTGCGGCAACTGTTGCTATCATCTTTTTATTAATAAGCAGAAACAGCCAGGTAATCAACACGAAACAGATTCTGAAAAGTGCACCATGGGCCATCGTATTCTTTTCTATTGGGATGTATGTTGTCGTGTATGGTCTTAGAAATGTAGGGTTGACTAACCTGCTAACTGACGTCATTCAAATGGCAGCTGATGAAGGACTTTTCGTGGCAACCATTTCTATGGGGTTCATTGCAGCCATCCTTTCATCCTTCATGAATAACATGCCTACTGTCATGATTGATGCCCTTGCAATCAAAGACACAGCCACAACAGGAACAATCCGTGAAGCGTTAATCTATGCAAATGTTATCGGATCTGATCTTGGTCCAAAAATTACACCAATCGGTTCCTTGGCAACATTACTATGGCTACACGTTTTAAGCCTTAAAGGTGTTAAGATAAGTTGGGGATACTACTTCAAAGTAGGTATTATTCTAACCATCCCAACCCTATTCATCACGCTATTAGGCTTATATTTCTGGCTACTCATTATTGGTTAAGACACACCCTGTTGATTGTAGTGCAGGGTATGAGACTCGTGCGAAGCCACTTCAAGAAATCAACAGCGGTGTCTAAACGACACCTTTAGTCAAAGACTAATTCAGTGGCTTCGGCGAAGAATACCCGGAACCGTCAAGCAAAAATCAAATTACTAAAAGGAGTTTTTCATCATGACTAAAAAAACAATCTACTTCCTATGCACAGGTAACTCTTGCCGCAGCCAAATGGCTGAAGGCTGGGGGAAAAAATATCTTAGTGACGAATGGGATGTGTACTCAGCAGGAATTGAAGCACACGGTGTAAACCCAAACGCAGTAAAAGCAATGCACGAAGTGGATGTGGATATCACTAACCAAACATCTGATACAATCGACCCTGAAATCTTGAAAAAAGCTGATCTAGTCGTAACACTTTGCGGTCACGCAGCAGATGTTTGCCCGGCAACACCGCCAAACAAAGAGAGAGTACACTGGGGCTTTGATGATCCTGCCAAAGCAGAAGGAACAGAGGAAGACAAGTGGAAGTTCTTCCAACGTGTACGTGACGAAATCGGCGACAGAATCAAAACGTTTGCTGAGACTGGTAAATAAAAAAAAATGGCCGAGCGAAATATCTCGGCTATTTTTTCTATACAGGAAAGGGGAAGTTTAAAAATGCCTAAAATTGAAATATATGATCCTGCAATGTGCTGTGCAACTGGCGTATGTGGACCAAGTGTGGATCCGGAACTTACAAGAGTGGCAAGTGCTGTATACTCCTTGCAGCAGAAAGGAGTCCAAATCACTCGCTATAATTTAGGTTCAGAGCCTGAACCGTTTGTTACAAACCAATTGGTGAATGATTTACTAATGGAAAAGGGGCCAGATTGCCTCCCTGTTGTTCTAGTCGATGGCAAAGTTAGGAAGGTGTCAGATTATCCTACAAATGAGGAATTCGCTGAATGGACAGGTATAAAAGTAGAGGAACTGATTTCTCAAAAACCAAAAAAGAATCTCAATATTACACTAAACTCAATTAACTAGGAGAGTGGCTTTATGCTCCCAACATTCCAACCGAAAACAATGGTACAAGCACCATACTTATTTTTCACAGGTAAAGGTGGAGTTGGTAAAACGTCCACAGCATGTGCTACATCCATTGCACTTGCCGAAGAAGGAAAGAGGGTGTTGATTGTTAGCACCGATCCCGCCTCCAACCTGCAGGATGTGTTTCAAACGGAAATAACCAATGACATTTCTGAAGTGCCAGGTGTGGAAGGGCTTTTTGCCTGCAACCTTGACCCTGAGGAAGCGGCGAGAGATTATCGGGAAAGTGTAATTGGTCCTTATAAAGGCAAACTCCCGGAATCAGTATTGGCTACGATGGAAGAACAGTTATCAGGAGCATGTACGGTTGAGATTGCAGCCTTTGACCAATTCTCTACGTTATTAACACAAAAAGAGGTAACAGGGCAATATGATGTGATTGTATTTGATACAGCTCCAACAGGTCATACACTTAGGCTGCTTTCTCTGCCTTCTGCGTGGAACAATTTCCTAGAGGAAAGTACACACGGAGCTTCCTGTTTAGGACCCCTTTCCGGGCTAGGGGCTAAAAAGAAACTGTATGAACAAACGGTGCAGGCACTGTCAGATCCCTCCCAAACTCAGTTGCTTTTGGTAACAAGACCTGATGAATCGCCAATTCTGGAAGCTGCGCGTGCCTCTATGGAGTTGCGTGAAATTGGGCTTCATAATCAGCAGCTAATAATAAATGGGTTAATGGAAAAGCCAGTCTTAGACGATGAAGTATCCTTGGCATTTTTTAAAAAGCAACAGAAAGCCTTGGAAATTGCCATGAGTACATTTAATCATATTCCAATGACGTACCTTCCATATATTTCGTATTCATTAACCGGAATCGACTCGTTAAAAGTTTGGTTAAATGGGGAAACGTTACAAACGGAAGAATCTGGTCAGGAAAAGTCTGAGATACTTACTGAACTTGTTGTTTTTAATTCCGTGGCAGAAGATGTTGTTGAAAATAACCTTCGTGTAGTTTTTACGATGGGAAAGGGTGGCGTTGGTAAAACTACACTCGCAGCAAAACTTGCAATGAAGCTTGCAGAAAAAGATGTGAAAGTGCATCTCACAACAACGGATCCTGCTGCGCATTTGGAACATGCGTTAAAAAATAAAACAAGGAAAGAGCATTTCACAATTAGTAAGGTGGACCCTAAAGCAGAAGTAGAATCCTACAAAAAGCATGTGTTGGAACAAGCGGGAGAAGGGCTGAGCGAGGAGCAACTTGCATACCTTGAGGAAGATTTAAACTCACCTTGTACTGAAGAGATAGCGGTATTCCAGAAGTTTGCCAAGATAGTTGGTCAGGCGGATGAAGAAGTAGTCATCATCGATACTGCGCCAACTGGACATACATTGCTATTACTTGACGCAGCTCAATCGTATCAAAAGGAACTGTTACGTTCAGCTGGTGAGGTGTCAAAAGAAGTGAAAAACCTGCTTCCACGCCTTCGTAATGCCGAAGAAACAGCAGTGCTTATCGTTACTTTGCCGGAAGCAACCCCAATACTAGAGGCTGAAAGATTACATGCTGACCTTAAGCGTGCTTCCATAACCCCGCGTTGGTGGGTCATTAATCAAAGTTTTGCTAATACAGATACAACAGATCAAGTTTTATCAGGCAGAGGGAAACAGGAACTACCTTGGATACAAAGAGTAAAGTCCACACACAAAAAATGCGCCATCCTGTCATGGGAAAAAGAGAGTTTGTTGTAAGGAGCGAATCAATATGTCAAATGAAAAAAACTATCAATCATTAATAGAAAATGTCTTTATTGGTGGTGCGGACCAAGCGAAAGAAGCACATACAAACGAAGGCCTGGATGTTATTATAGACTTGCGGGCGGAAACGGATAACGTGGAAGACAATCTTCCTAGAATCCATATGCCAATTGTAGATGATGCATCCAAACAGGATGAATCGGTGAAAGCAGCTATTGAATATGTTATACAAGCTCACCAAGAAGGAAAGAAAGTGTACTTCCATTGCTCCGGAGGGCGTAATAGAACCGGAACGGTTGCCATGGGTACCCTTCTTCACTTGGGGAAAGCTAGTACTGTTGAAGAAGCTGAAAGGCTTGCAACTTCCATCCGTCCTGTTATTAATGTGAAGCCAGAGTTAAAAGAAGTGCTTCAAAACATGTACGACAAAAACGAAGAAAGAATGTAACGAGCATTAGAAAATTAATAAGAAGGCAGGTGACTGGCCTTGAAGGTTTCAAACGAAGCAAGAGATGTACTCACTGATATTTTACGTGAAAACGGGGTAAGCAACATACGTGTTTACTTTGCAGGCTGGGGCTGAGGAAGCCCACAAATAGGATTGTCTCTGGATGAGGCAAAAGCAGATGATAAAGTAGAAACAGTAAATTCAATAAAAGTGGCAATTGATCCGAGAATTGAAAACATGACAACAGACCTTGTCTTGGATGTTCAAGAAACACCGCAAGGAAAAGGACTAGTTCTCTTAGGATTGAAGGATAGTGATTGTTGTTAGAGAGAGAAAGAGTAAGTGTAGGAATACGCTTACTTTTTTTTATTATGAAGATAATGTTACTATTATGGTGATAGAAAAAAAGTGAAGGTGTTGGTATTATGAAAGCCGTTCAAGTAACCGGATATGGGAATGTAGATATGTTGGAAATAGTAGACATACCTATACCTAATCCAAAACAAAATGAAGTACTTGTAAAGGTGAAAGCCTGTGCGATAAATAATACGGAAATTTGGATGAGAGAAGGAGCATACGGGACTGGTTCTAAGTCCGGATGGAGGCCAGAAGGAGTAAATTTTCCACGTACACCTGGATCCGATATATCAGGTACGATAGTCAATGTAGGGGCGTTGGTGGAAGAATCTATGATTGGAAAAGATGTCGTTTTATTCCCGTTTACCTCTAGTGGAAAAGAAGGGGAGGAGCATATCTCCGAAGACATGTCTTTTATAGGATCAGAATATGATGGTGGATATGCAGAATACGTCGTGTGGCCTGCTGACCTTTGTTTGGATATGCCTCTTCCTAGTTATGAGGAAAGCGCTGTATTTTCAGTAAGCGGATTAACTGCATGGCATATGGTAAATCAGATTCAAATCCGACCTTGCGAGAGTGTGATGGTAACAGGAGCGAACGGAGGGGTAGGATCGTTAAATGTGCAAATTGCCTCAAAAGTTTTCGGCGCGAAGGTCATTGCAATCGTAGGGGATCTCAATGACGAGGAAAAAATGAAAGAATTAGGTGCGACTCATGTATTATCCTATAAATCAGAAAACCTTTCTAAAGAAATTCTAAATGTGAATGGAGGGCCGATAGACTCGGTGTTAGATGTAGTAGGGGATGCTTTATTTTCTACATGCCTTCAAGTGTTAAAGAAGGGGGGGAAGTTTTGCATATCAGGATCTGCTGGGGGTCAGAAGACAGAACTAGACTTTAGAACCGTCTATCTTAAACATATTACGTTGTATGGATCAGTGTTGGGTACTAGAGAAGAATTTAAAGATATGCTTCAGTCAATAGCTGAAGGTAAAATAAAGCCTGTCATTGATAAAACTTTTCCGTTAGACAAAGCTAAAGAAGCCCAAGTTTATTTTAAGCAAAAAGGAAAGTTAGGGAAGATTTTGTTACTGCCTTAAGAATATTAAAACCTTTCTAGCGCTAATTTAAGCGGTTAGCACTAGAAAGGAAAATGTAAAAATATGAAATGTTTATTAGTTGCAAAGTGCAAGTAAATAACTATAATAAAAGTAAGAGGTGAAAAAATGGAAGATATAAGGGCAGTTCTTCAAATTACAATGAGAAGGTTTGGGATGTTGAATAAAAATTGTTGTACGGTAGAAAAAGCTGATATTTCTCAGGTGCAAAGTCATATTCTTTACGAACTAGCAAGATCACAGGGACCCTCCATGCAACAGGTAGCGGAAACAATCGGCATGGATATCACCACATTTAGCAGGCAAATTCAAACACTGGTGAAACTGGAATTGGTGAAAAAAAGACAGTCTACTGAAGACAAAAGAATGTATCACTTATACCTAACCGAGAAAGGCAAGGAAATGGAAGATGGAATCAATAAACAAATGCATCATTATTTAGCGAATGTCTTTTCTAATTTAAGCGAAAAAGAGAGCACTGATGTTGTAGAATCTTTAAAAATATTGAATGCGGCGATGAGCAAAAGTAACATGTGCTGTAAGCCGTTTTATTAAGCAAGTTGTGATACTTGCTTTTTCAAAAAGTTAATACTTGCAAAATGCAAATAAAATAAAGGAGGGTTTTTTATGTGGAAAGAAGTAATTACAAGTTTTTTATACATTGCATTGGAATTAACGGTCCTGTTTGTTCTCATTACGTTTTTGGTTTCGATTATCCAATCTTTTGTACCATTTCAAAAAAAGGAGAAGTGGCTAAATCAAGGTAATCTTCTCCTAAGTTCTCTATTCGCTGTCTTGTTCGCTTTTATTACTCCATTTTGTTCTTGTTCCACCATACCAATGGTGGTCTCATTATTAAGAAGAAAAATACCTTTTGGGATTGTGATGGTATTCCTTTTTGCATCACCTGTTCTGGATCCGACCATCCTGACTATTATGACAGCATTACTAGGGTGGAAGGTAGCTCTAATTTATACTCTAACCACATCGACTCTTTCTATTATGATTGGACTACTCTTGGGTAGATTAGGTTTTGAAAAGCAATTAAAAAATGTGTTGTTGAAGAACTATCAACCGAAAACCAAGCGGTTCGACCTCAAACATTCTTGGAAAGAAACACTTACACTAATGAAAACTGTTTATCCATTTTTATTGATTGGCGCAGCCATTGGTGCCTTCATTCATGGCGCTGTACCAACTTCATTGATTACACAATATCTTGGAGGAGAAAATTGGTGGCTTGTACCGATTGCGGCTATATTAGGTATACCTCTATATATCCGACTTTCTACTATGATTCCCATATCCCAGATGATGATAGCAAAAGGAATGGCCTTGGGACCTGTTATGGCTTTGCTCATCAGTTCAGCTGGTGCGAGTCTGCCTGAAGTCGCATTATTAAATAGCATCTTTAAGAAAAAACTGGTGGTAGCGTTTGTCCTCTCTGTCATAAGTATGTCTACGATTTCAGGGTTCTTGTTTTATCTTCTATGATTGTAGCTGATTGTATTGACTATTTTAGCTAAGTTGGCATATACTAATATTCAAATGAATGTTTGAATGTGGAGGGGTTTTTTATGTCAACAAAGTCTAGTTCAGAAGTTTTGACAACACCGCAGTGTCAAGAAGAATGTGCAAATGAAACAAAAGTAAAAAATGTGAAGAAACAAATAGATGAAACGATGACAACTGATGTGGCGAAAATATACCGGGCTTTATCAGATCCAACCAGGTTGAAAATAGCGCAGGCACTCAACTTAGCAGAAGAACTTTGTGTGCATGATGTTGCAACGATTACTCAATCTACCGTCGCAACTGCCTCTCATCATCTCAGACTTTTAAGGGATCTTGGGTTGGCGAAGTTCAGGAAAGAAGGAAAGCTTGTATATTATTCTTTAGATGATAATCATGTTAGACAACTAATCGATATCGCCTTTACCCATCAAAAAGAGGTGAAATCACGTGAAAAATAACAATGACCAAGTATATAGAATTCAAGGATTATCATGTGCAAACTGCGCCAAAAAATTTGAGAACAATGTTAAAAAGATTGAAGGTGTAACGGAGGCAAGAGTAAATTTCGGTGCATCTAAGATTTCAGTAAGTGGAGTTGCAAGTATAAGTGATATAGAAAAAGCTGGAGCGTTTGATAAATTAAAGGTTTCTTCCGAACAAGAGGAACTTCCTGAAGAACCCTCTGTTCCTTTTTATCAAAAGCATGCAAATGTTCTGCTTTCGTTCCTATTTCTTGTGTCTGGCTGGGTGGCATTTTTTCAGCAGGGAGAAGATCATCTTTCTACCACTATTCTTTTCGCTGCATCTATTGTAATAGGCGGATACAGATTATTCTTTACAGGATTAAATAATCTAATCAGGCTTCAATTTGACATGAAGACGTTAATGACTATTGCCATCATCGGTGCTGCAATTATCGGTGAATGGGGAGAGGGTGCTACGGTCGTCATTCTTTTTGCGATAAGTGAAGCTTTAGAATCTTATTCGATGGAA
Source organism: Bacillus sp. CHD6a (assembly GCF_001293645.1). Classification (GTDB taxonomy): domain Bacteria; phylum Bacillota; class Bacilli; order Bacillales; family Bacillaceae_I; genus Sutcliffiella_A. The sequence continues at coordinate 91,637 of NZ_LBMD01000007.1, read as the reverse complement.
AAGGCAAGAGCTTCGATACGATCGCTTATGAATGTTTCTCCTAAACAGGCCACTATATTAATAGAAGGAACGGAAAAACAGATTTCTGTAAAAGATGTTAAGATTGGCGACCGTATGCTTGTAAAGCCTGGTCAAAAAATTGCGATGGATGGAAAGATTGTGAAAGGTGGGGCATCCATCAGTGAAGCTGCGATTACAGGTGAAAGCATACCTGTATCAAAAAGTGTGAATGATGAAGTGTTTGCAGGTACCTTCAATGAGGATGGTCTTCTAGAGGTGGAAGTTACCAAAAGGGTAGAGGACACCACAATTGCTAAAATCATTCATCTTGTGGAGGAAGCCCAGGCAGAAAGGGCACCTTCCCAGGCATTTGTGGATAAGTTTGCGAAATACTATACACCACTCATCATTATGATTGCTTTCCTTGTAGCAATAGTTCCACCGTTGTTCCTTGCGGCTGACTGGAACACCTGGATTTACCAAGGGCTTGCTGTACTTGTTGTTGGATGTCCATGTGCGCTCGTTATATCTACACCTATTGCGATTGTGACAGCAATTGGGAATGCAGCAAAAAATGGAGTCTTAATCAAGGGTGGGGTCTTCCTTGAAGAAGTAGGGAGAATCAAAGCAATAGCCTTTGATAAAACGGGGACGCTTACTCGCGGGGCACCAGAAGTGACAGATGTTCAGGCCTTCCATATAACAGAAGAAGAGCTTCTAAGAATCATTGCAACTCTAGAAAGTGGTTCGACTCACCCGTTAGCTTCAGCAATCCTCCAGAAAGCAAACCAGATGGGTGTAGCTCAGACCGATTATGCCATGGAGCATTTTGAATCAGTAGCAGGGAAAGGGATAAAGGCTTCTATTGAAGGTATTACTTATCAAGCGGGAAGTCCTAACTGGTTCTTATCTGAAGAGCACTCTGAAATGAATAGGTTAACTGAAAGTATCCATAAGCTACAAAATGCAGGAAAGACAGTGATTATCGTCGGATCTTCTGACAAAATATTTGGAGTTCTTGGGATCCGTGATGAGATTAGAGAAAGTAGTGTCTCCAGTGTAAAAGAATTGAAGGAATTGGGTATTTCGGATTTATACATGTTGACGGGTGATAACGATAGGACTGCCGAAGCAATTGGACATGAGGTGGAAATAGACCGTGTCAAATCAAGTCTCCTTCCGGAAGATAAGCTTCGTTATATCAAACAATTGCGAGAAGAGCATGGAAGCATGATGATGATAGGGGACGGAATTAACGATGCGCCTGCCCTTGCTGCTTCCTCGGTAGGAGTAGCGATGGGAGGGGCGGGGACCGATACCGCTTTGGAAACGGCAGATGTAGCGTTGATGGGTGATGACCTCCGTAAGCTTCCTTTCACCATCAGATTGAGCCGAAAAACATTGACCATAATTAAGCAGAACATTTCGTTTTCATTAGGATTGAAGGTTTTAGCGTTATTGTTGGTAATACCAGGATGGCTCACTTTATGGATTGCAATCTTTGCCGATATGGGAGCAACACTGCTTGTGACGTTAAATAGCTTGCGGCTATTGAAGGTAAAAGATAAAGGGTAATGAAGAGATTAGGATATCGTAGCAGTTTTCCTTCCCGTTGGAAAGTCGGGGCAGGGAGGACTGGGGAGCGGTCCTATCGTTATCCTGCCGGAAGTTGAAAGTAAGATTACCTTAGTTTCATACAAAAAAGCACCTCCAATGTCTGCGAGGTGCTTTTTCATGTTTTATAGCTATTTTATTAAAACGTCTGCAGCTTCTTCATAACTCATGCCTTTTTTCATCGTGAACGTTCCAGAACGTACCTTGGTAGCAATGTTATTGTCTTCCAAGTATTCGTCAAACTTCTTGTCATCCTCGATGATTCCTTCGCGTGCTAATAACGCAGTAATCTCGTAAGTTGCCATGCCGTCTGGTATCACAATTTCAAAAGGTTTATTCTCTTCTTCTTTTGGTTCTTCTTTTTCTTCTTCTGTTGCCACTTCGTTGCTGTTACTCTCTTCTTTCTCTGCTTCTTTTTGTTCTGGTTTTGATTCCTCAACCGGTTCTACTACAGGCAATAACTCGTCATACTCTTCTTTTGATAACACGTGTAGGTCATTTTCTGCAGCATATGCCTGAATACTTTCTTCATTTAATGTGGTTGCCCCTGCACTGACAATAGAATAAGCAACTCCCATTACTCCAGTTGCGAAAAGGATGCCAATTGCGAATGCTCTAAGATTAGTTCTCATTGGCTACGTTTCCTTTTAGGTTAGCAGATTGAAGGATCTGTTCTACTTTTTCCATGGAAGTGGAAGTGAATTGAGAGATTTGAGAAGGGGTGTATCCTTTTTGATAAAGAGATATAGCAACATCTTCTTCACTTACATTTTGGTGGCTTGCTTGTCTTTTTGTTTTTACCTTATGTATAGGAGTAGTTCCACCCAATAGTTCTTCTTCTAATACTTTCATTTTTCTTTCCAACTTGTATTTGTCCTGTACAACATCAAAGGATAACTGCTCCATTTCCTTTTCTAAATCAGCAAATTTGTCATCCACAAAGAAGGAAATTACAATCACAGCGACTGCAATAATGATTAAACTTATACTTGCAATTAACATTTTTTCACCTCAGATAAAAGTTTCTCTCTTTTTTATATCATAGGAGTAGAGATGGAAAAATAGTCTTTCGACAAATTCCTCAGAAACATATGACGGTTTTGTGAACGTTTTTTGTCAACGGACATAAAAAATTTACGTTATAACACAAAAGACGACAAAAACCGGCTGTTGTGGAAAAGAAAATTCACGTGATAAGATGATAGAAAAGATAGATTCGTGGGGGAAGAGGTTTGGACCATGAGCAACATTGGATCGGATAAGGAATTTATTAAGTTGATGTTGAATGATGATGGAGAACCAAAAGTTGAATGGATAGTATATCAATGGAGAAAGGATTTTGTTAAAGCTTATCAGCCATTAAGGGAGGAAGAGTTGGTTGTTAGGCTAATAGGTTGGAAAGGAAGCTCACAGGTTAGTAGAAACAATGTCTTCATCTTAGATATAATAGCCAAAATGAATGGTGGGAGCATAACTCTTCCGGAGATCACCGGATTCCATTTCTTACGAGCGGAGATTGGTGTAGGAAAAGCGGACAAATTTTTTCCTTTTTTTCAAAGCGATAAGTTGAAAATGAATCGCAGCATGAAAGAGCCTTTAGAAAACCAAGCTTTGTGGAAACCAATAAATATGATTGATAAAAGAAAATGGCAGCAGTTGAATGCTGCATATACTTTTTATGAAAAACCCTCATTTGAACTTCAAAAAGCACGTCAGTTAAATTCTGGAACATTTCAGGAAACTGTTACTTCTGATGTATTCTATTCTGTTCACTCATCACATAATCATTTGTTACAAGAAGAAATAAAAAATACCTATCATATTGTCATGTTATCCTGGGAGTTTCCCCCTGCAATGTTAGGAGGACTTGGTCAGCATGTATGGCAATTGTCCAGACAGTTGGTAAAAGCAGGACATCATGTGTCGCTTGTGACCCCACATTGCCTAGGAGCACCTGATGCGGAGACAGTGGAGGGGATAAAAGTCTACAGGGCTAAAGAAGTCGAGTGTACTTATGATGATTTTCATCTTTTTGTCGCGCAAACCAATATGAATTTGGTGGAACAGGTACGGAACGTAGATAGTCGAAATGAAATTACTATCATTCACGCCCACGATTGGCTTGTGGGATTTGCTGCAAGGGCACTGAAAGAAAATATGAGACGTCCAATCGTGTCAACCATACATGCACTTGAAGAAGGTAGAAGCAATATGGCTACCAAAATGCAGCTGCAAACTGCAAAATGGGAAGAGTTATTGATTCAACATTCCGATGTATTGATTGTTTGTAGCCCATATATGAAGAACAAAGTGGAGAAAAACATTAACGGGAAAAAGAAAACTTATGTGATCCCTAATGGTGTTGCCATTTCCCACGAGCGAAGTGAAAGCGTACTGGAATTTATAAAACGAAGATCGTTTTCACACCTAATCCTTTTTTTGGGTAGAATGGTCCCCGAAAAAGGAATAAAGACAATAATAGATGCTGCAAAAAAAATAAATGAAACTTCTCTTGAATGTCTTTTTATACTAGCTGGTAAAGGGCCATACCTGTCAGATTTTAAAGCATTAGTTAAACAGGCTGGGCTGGAGAAACACGTTCTGTTTATTGGTCATGTAAATGAAATTGAAAAAGCTACCTTACTAGAGCGATGTGACATGCTGGTTGTACCAAGCGTATATGAGCCATTTGGGATAGTGGCCATAGAAGGAATGGCAGCTGGTAAACCTGTTATAGGGGCTAAGACTGGAGGACTTTCTTCTATCATTAAAGATGGAGAAAACGGTCTGATGTTTGAGCCTGGAAATGCCATAGATCTTTGTGAAAAGATATATTCTTTAATCGATAACCCAACGCTATGTTCACAACTCGGAGAAAAAGCATTAAATGAAGTGAACCAAAAATACAACTGGGAAGATGTAAGAGATCAGACAGAGGCGGTTTATGAGACAACAGTTACTACTTCTTCCGTCCAGTAGGAGGGATAAAGCATATGAAAGCAGTCATATTGGCTGGGGGAAAAGGTACCCGGCTGTTGCCGTTAACACAAAAACTCCCAAAACCATTGGTGCCACTGCTAAATAAACCTGTCATGGAATACAGCATTGAACTCTTAAAAGAGCATGGAATCACAGAAATCATCATCACTCTTCAGTACTTAAGCGATAAAATCAGAAGCTACTTTGGAGATGGATCCCAATGGGGCGTACAAATAACCTATCTCCAAGAAACACTTCCCTTAGGCACTGCGGGGAGCGTGAAAAATGCTGAGCATCTTCTTGATGAACCTTTTCTAGTAATTAGCGGAGATGCGTTAACGGATTTCAACTTGATGGCAGGGGTGCGCTATCATGTCCAAAAACATTCGTTATTTACTATTTTTACAAAGGAAGTCAAAAAGCCGAATAAGTTTGGAGTTGTTGATACGGATGAAGAAGGACATATTAGAAGATTTGTAGAAAAACCACTTAAAGACGAGGAGTTCAGTAAAATTGTAAATACAGGTATTTATGTAGTAGATCCATTTGTATTATGTATGATGGAAAAGAGAAAAGCGTATGATTTCAGCAAGGACATTTTCCCAAGGCTTATTAAAAACGGCATGAGCCTATATGGGTACCATGCATATGGATATTGGAAAGATATTGGCAGCCATGAGGATTACCGGCAGGCACAATATGATATGCTTGATAAAAAAGTACGAGTCAATATCGCTGCTGAAGAGGTACTGCCAAACTTATGGGTAGGTTCAAATGTGAAAATGGAAGACAATGTGACCATTAATCGGCCGGCATATATCGGAAACGACTCTTATTTGGGAGACCATGTGGTTATTGGCAAATATACCATTATCGGTAAAAGCTCCAAAATAACAAAGGATTGTGAGTTAAGCAGGAGTATTGTTTGGGATGATGTAACCATTGAACAAACCTCTCCTTCATCCTTGAGGAATGTAACGATTGCTCCAAGGTATCAGATTAGCGAAGGGTATAAGACGAATACGTCAGTGAAAGTTAAAAATAAAAAGAATATTAGCCCTGTAGAAGCTGGATAATGGGCAAAAAAAATAAGCAGACAGGAAAATCCTGCTGCTTATTTTGTTTCACGGTGTACAGTTACTTTTTTCAATCTTGGGCTGTATTTTTTAAGCTCAAGACGATCTGGGTTGTTACGTTTATTTTTAGTAGTGATATAGTTACGATCACCAGTTTCAGTACAAGCTAAAGTTACGTTTACGCGCATCGTTATCCCTCCAAACATATAGTGCATTCAATTCAGACCTTACTATAATATCATTATTTTTTTTATAATGCCAGTTTTTTTTCGGGATGGGGAAAATAAAGTTCGGAGGAGTAATAATAACTCCCTGTTTCCTTCCGTTATGGGAGTTCGCTTTCCGCGGGGCGTGTGCTTGAGCCTCCTCGCTGCGCTGTGGGGTCTCAAGCTACCGCTACCTCCCGCTGGAGTCTCACTCCCTTCACTTCAGTCAACAGGGGAGAGTTGTTTAGACAAAATAGATTGCTTTAACTCCCTGTTTCCTTCCGTTATGGGAGTTCGCTTTCCGCGGGGCGTGTGCTTGAGCCTCCTCGCTGCGCTGGAAGCCACTGAAAAACTGATAACATAAAGTTTTTTATGATTCCTAGCTGGTGATTGTAGCAAAAGGCGAAGACTCCTGAGGGAGCAAGCGCTAGGTGGAGGCCCCGCAGGCGTAGCGAAGCCACTGAAAAACTGTTAACGTAAATTTTTTTTGTGATTCCTAGCTGGTGATTGAAGCAAAAGGCGAAGACTCCTGAGGGAGCAAGCGCTAGGTGGAGACCCCGCAGGCGTAGCCGAGGAGGCTCCAGCAGTGCCCCTAGGAAAGCGAAGCCATTTGCGGAAATCAACAGCGGTGTTTAGTGAAATTTCAAAATCAATGTCTTTTTCAGTGGCTTCAGGCGTAGCCGAGGAGGCTCCAGCAGTGCCCCTAGGAAAGCGAAGTCATTTGCGGAAATCAACAGCGATGTTTAGTGGAATTTCAAAATCAAGCTCTTTTTCAGTGGCTTCCTTCGCTGTGGGGTCTCAAGCTACCGCTACCTCCCGCTGGAGTCCCACCCCCTTCACTTCAGTCAACAGGGGAGAGTTGCTTAGACAAAATAGATTGCTTTAACAGCCTGTTTCCTTCCGTTATGGGTGTAGCTTTGAAAAAAGTTTGGTATGGTAGGAGTATGAATGTCTTAGGAGGCAAGGTATGAAAGAGAAAAGTATGTTAAGGGAAGAGATGAAAAAAATGCTAGGGTGCATGGATCATTCAAGCCATGCAGCAAAAAGCAAAGCAATTCACGATAAGCTGTTTGCTTCAAAAGAATGGCAGGATGCACAAACAGTTGCTGTGACCATTTCTCGTTATCCTGAAGTGGACACAGAAGCCATTATCATGCACGCGTGGGAAGAAGGAAAGAAAGTGGCCGTACCGAAGTGCTTTCCAAAGAATAAAAGCATGCAGTTTTATTTCCTAGAAAACTTCAACCAACTCGAAACCGTCTACTTTGGATTAAAAGAGCCCATCGTCACAGAAGTAGAAATATGCAAAAAATATATGCTTGAAATCATTCTAGTACCTGGTCTGGCTTTTGATGAGGAAGGATATAGGGTAGGATTCGGCGGTGGATATTATGATCGTTACCTGGCCGATTACATTGGCTCTAAAGTATCATTGTCATTTACTGAACAACTGGTTAAGAAAGTTCCAATCGACGATTATGATATACCCGTACATAAAATTGTGACAAATGAGGTCGTGTATGACTGCATTATTAGAAAATGAGCTTCTATTAATAATAGGTATTATAGCGTTAGCATTGGGGGGATATAAGCTAAAGGCATTAGCTGCTTCTGGAGCGGTTGGAACCTTCCTAGTAGGGATTTTTATAGCATTAGGATTTAAAGGATATGGTCTCCTTTTGATTGGATTATTCTTTGTTACCTCAAGCTTTTGGAGTAAATATAATCGTAAGCAGAAGGAAAGTATTACAGATATACACGAAAAAGGTTCGCAACGTGATATTATTCAAGTTATTGCAAATGGTGGAGTACCTGCGCTAGTAGGGGTGTTGGCTTATCTTTTTCCTGCTGATTATTGGATTTACGGCTTTGTTGCTGGCATTGCTGTCGCGAACTCAGATACTTGGGCATCTGAAATAGGTTCCCTAAGCAAGAAGCGGCCGTTCTCAATCAAACAGATGAAAACAGTGGACCCAGGAACGTCCGGGGCAATCTCTTTACTGGGAACATTTGCGTCAGTTGCAGGTTCTGCTTTAATAAGTGTAGTTTCCTACTTTTTATGGAGTGAAATAACTATTACTATAGCCTTTCTGCTTACCGCAATGGGAGTGATGGGTTGCTTTATTGATACATTCTTAGGTGCAACTGTGCAATCCGCCTACAAATGTAATGTGTGTGGAAAACTTGTGGAAAAAAAAGAACACTGTCATCAGGCTACACAATTAGTAAAAGGCAATACGTGGGTGAACAACGACGTCGTCAACATCTCGTCCATTTTGATTTCGAGTGTCATCACTATTCTGATATTAATGTAACGAAATAGTAATATTTTGCTCAGTATTTCACAATCTTTTTTGGTATAATAAAGTTGTAACGTAACCTAGGTGAAAAGAGGAGATACCATGAGAAACGGAATTAGTCGTGTTGCTTTGATAGGAACAGGATTTGTCGGTTCAAGTTATGCATTTGCCTTATTGAATCAAGGTGTGACAGAAGAGCTCGTGTTGATTGATCTGAACAAGGAGAAGTCAGAAGGCGATGCAATGGACTTAAATCATGGAATAGCATTTGCGCCAACACCAACGAAAATTTGGTATGGTGACTATAAGGATTGTCAGGATGCTGACATTGTAGTGATATGTGCCGGTGCCAATCAGAAACCAGGTGAAACGAGATTAGATCTTGTCGAAAAGAATACGAAAATATTTAAAAGTATTGTGGAGGCAGTAATGGGAAATGGATTTGATGGCATCTTCCTCGTTGCAACTAATCCAGTTGATATCTTAACTTACGCTACTTGGAAGTTTTCAGGCCTGCCTAAAGAGAGGGTAATTGGTTCTGGAACCATTCTGGATACGGCTAGATTCCGTTATGTTCTCGGTGATTATTTTCAAGTAGATGCCCGCAATGTACATGCTTGTATCATTGGGGAACATGGAGATACGGAACTGCCTGTATGGAGTAAAGCTGATATTGGTGGAAAACCAATTTTAGAGCTAATGGCAAAACAGGAAAAGTACAAAGAAAATGATCTAAATGAATTGTTTGTCAGTGTAAGAGATGCAGCCTACCAAATTATAGAGAAAAAAGGTGCAACCTATTATGGGATTGCCATGGGTCTTGTCAGGTTGACAAAGGCAATCCTTCAAAATGAAAACTCCATATTGACCGTTTCGGCTTATTTGGATGGAGAATATCAAAGTGAAGACATTTACATTGGAGTTCCTGCTATCGTCAATAGAAACGGAATTAGAGAAATTCTTGAACTTGACTTAACTGAAAAAGAGACGGAGCAGTTTCAACACTCTGTTCAAGTGCTTTCAGAAATAAAAGATAAAGTATTCTAAAACATGCCTATTCTTGGGCATGTTTTTTTAACTTTTAAGCAAAATATAGATAGGAGGGATGACAATGGGATTCTTACTGAGAATTTTTCTTATAGGCGTTGGTACATATGCCATTTACCAAAGTCGATATAAAATCCTGAATTATATTTTGGGAATTGCTAGCATCAGGAGATTTGTTGTGGCATTTGGAATGGACATACCGTTTGTACGCGACCGCTTTTTACAATCCGTATTTAGGGGATAAACTGCCAGTAGTTGCTGGTGGTTTTTTTTTGTTATTAAAATTACATAAAATTAACATTACATTAATATTCTTCCTTTATAATTCGTTCTGTTAGACGAATAGGAGTTACAGGGGGATCACTGGATGAAACAACTAGTAAAACAGAAAAAGAGAATGGACGAAAAAATACAACATTCCATCAGTAAAATAAATCTAGGATCTAGACTATTTCTACTCTTTATATCATTGATGTTGGCGTCTATTTCGGCAGTCGGGTTAGTTTCTTATATCAAATCAAAAGAAATGACCGTTAACAGTATAGAAAACCGTCTTGTTAGAGAAGTCGAGCTTATGGGTTATATTGCAGAAAACTTAAAGTTTACATACATAAGTGATGAAGCGTATTTTATGCAGCAATTAGAGGTAAACATACGCTCACAAAGGGATACCTTGAAAGAGGATGGGATCTTTTCGGATTTTTTTTACATAACCAATAACAAAACACAGCCATTCAAGGTAAGTGAAGGTAACCTTCCTAATATCACAGATTCCATGATCGAAGTAATGGTAAACAGAAAGACCGGCATTTTGAAAGAGAGTATTAATGGAATGGAATATACTATTTCCTTTAGGGAGATGAAGGAGTTGGATGGGATTTATGGTTTAATCATTCCAACTAATTCCTATTTAAGTCCTGTCCATGATATTGGCTTTTTCACACTTATGGTCATCATTGGTAGTATCGTGCTTTTTACTTGCATTACTTTAATTTTCGTTCGAACCTTAACAAAGCCCTTATCTGTTCTTACGGAAGCAATGAGAGAGGGAAGAGAAGGGAATCTTCGGCCTGCAAAAAACATAAAGACATCTATTCCTGAAATTGTGTCATTAAACAGAAGCTATAATTCCATGATTCATAATATGACACAAGTATTAAAAGAGATTAAACAAACGACGAAAGAGTTAGAAGAGACGGGTAATCACCTCGGGATTTCATCAGAAGATTCCATGGTGTCCACACACCAATTAATACGTTCCATCAATTTGGTAAAAGAAGGGGCAATGCAAACTTCTTCTAGTTCTGAAACCAGCGTTCAGTCAATTAAAGAAATGAAACGCATTATGGACGAAATGCAAAAAAATATGACACATGTTTTTTCTAGTTCCAATCGAATGGAGGGCTCTGCTGAAATAGGGAAAAAACACATGAAGAAACTTATCACAACTATTCTTAAATTTGAACAGGATTTTGAGGATTTGTCCAACGCTGTGAAACATGTAAAAGACTACTCCGTCTCGATTACAGGATTAGTTGGGTTGATTAAAGGGATGGCTGAGCAAACAAAGCTATTAGCACTAAATGCAACCATTGAAGCTGCCCGAGCAGGCGATGCAGGGAAAGGATTTGCTGTTGTTGCTAACGAAGTAAGAAATCTAGCAGAACAATCAACTTCTGCCGCCGAGGAAATTACAAATTCCATCGACCAAATGGAAAATGTAACAGCAAAAGCTGTAAATGAATTTGAAAACATGCATATGAAAATTAAAGATAACTTACATATAGCAAACCTTTCAAAAATTACATTTGATGAACTCATGTCTGAAATGGAAGAAGTGAGCGAGAATTTAACTATCATTAACGGGGACTTGAAGGGGTGGAAAGAGTTTTTACCAAATTTAGAATTTGCAGCTGACAGTTTGCTTTCTGTCTCGCAAGAAACCTCAGCGAGTTCAGAGGAAATGCTAACAGCGAGTGAAAATCAGGTAGAACAGATGGAGTACACAAATGAAATAGGAAAGAAATTGAATGACCTGTCAAAATCACTTTCTGTTATAGCTGCGAGATTTGAAATTAATAATTAACCTGCTTGAGCACAGTTTATAGAAAAGACATTTGTATCGTTATATTTTTACTTTTCTCCTTGGACCATTTAAAATAAAGGGAACGAGGAGGTGCGCAATTGAAACAAGATATCTTATTTTGGCAGATCATTCAACAATTTGTTGTAATAAAGGAATACCGGATTTTACATATCTCTCCAGATCAAAATGAACTATGGTTAGAAAACCTTACCCATAAAAAAGCACCAATCATTAGAATCTATCGACATGATCTAGATTGGAGCACGTGGCTTCAACGAGATATTGAAAATGCATCCAGGCACGTTGTTAATTTTAAGCAGCAATTGCGGAAGCGGCACCTAAACGCATTCAATATATATGTATCTTCATACCCTCCAGTGGATGACTGGGAGTTCAGGGTGGAAGCACCTTTTGTAAGTGAAAAAACAGAACTTCATTCTATCGTGTTGCATGAAGGCAATACACAAAAAGCATTAAATAGGATTTCTCAGGTAACTGGGGATGAGATAACCATTAAGGAGCAGGATGGACTAGATGATCACGGACTATATCAACTCAAGCAACGTGTTCTAAACGCATCCTCATTAAGAGATAAAAAAGAAAGGTCCTTATTTCAACATGGAAAACCCCTTTTCACCTACTTTTTTATCTTTTTACACTTAGTAATGTTCTATTTACTTGAGACAAATGGAGGAAGCCAGGATTCTGAGACGTTGATTAAATACGGTGCAAAATATAACCCAGCCATTTTGGAAGGGGAGTGGTGGCGTTTCTTTACCCCTATCGTTCTCCATATTGGATTTCTTCATCTAATTCTTAATACGATGGCTATATTTTACCTAGGCACTGCAGTGGAAAGAATATATGGGAACGTTCGCTTTTTAGCAATTTATTTGTTTGCCGGATTTGCTGGTTCTTTAGCTAGTTTTGTTTTCACCTCATCGTTATCTGCAGGTGCTTCCGGGGCAATTTTTGGTTGCTTTGGTGCGCTTTTGTTTGTTGGGATAACCCATCCTAAGTTATTTTTCCGGACAATGGGTACAAACATTCTTGTATTAATAGGAATAAATCTAGCGATCGGATTCACCATTCCAGGTATTGATAATGCAGGTCATATTGGGGGATTGATTGGTGGCTTCTTAGCATCAGCTATTGTGCATTTACCGAATCACAAAAAATTCATCCAAAGAATGATTGGTTTAGCGGCAGCATCTGTATTAACTTTCTTTTTATTAGAAGAAGGATACAATGCTGAAAACCCAACTGCTCTCATTAAACAGGCGGAAACATTCATTCAACAAGAAGAATATGAAGAAGCATATAATCTGCTTATCGACCTAGAGGGAAGGGAAGAGGAATTCCCTGAGGTCCTTTTCTATCTTTCCTACATAGATATTCAAGAAGGCAAAATAGAGAATGCGAAAAAGCGATTAGAAACCCTTACTACTTTACAACCTAGTTTTCATGAAGCGCATTATAATTTAGCATTAGTCTATTTGGAGCTGGATGAGGCTGAAAAGGCGTCCATATCCATTAACAAAGCCATCGAACTTGATTCTAATGTGGAAGCTTATAATAGCCTTCGCACAGAGATAGATGGATTAAAAGAAGATTAGATGTCTAGAAAGCAGCAGGACTTACCATTCCTTTGAGAGGGAAGGTCCTGCTGTTTTTTTATGCGATCTTGTATTTTTTCATTGAGATTAGCAGAAAATGAAAAGATGATAAGTACTTCATACCTAATACTTGATGAATTAGGAGGAAATCATTTTGACTTGGCATAAACCAACCAAAAAAATGTCGGGGAATTTCGATGAAGATGTTGGATATTTAAAAGAAAGAATGGCAATTGATAAAAGTTTTGACTTAATCTTTCTTGATCTCCATTATGCAGGTAGAAAAATAGGGATGTTCTTAGTGGACGGTTTCGGTAAAGATGAAATTATGTTGTTTTTAATGAAATTTCTATCCGACCTATTGCCGGAAGATCTGGATGAAAAACCTCTGGACAAGTTATTAAAGACGTACATACCTTATGTCGAAATTGGAAAAACAGACGATTTGGAAACAGTTGTAGATCAGGTTCTTGCAGGTCCAACTGTCATCATTGTAGAAGGACTTGAGGAAGCAATCATTATTGATTCGAGAACCTATCCTGTTAGAGGTCCAGAAGAACCTGACATGGAAAGAGTGGTTCGCGGTTCCAGGGATGGTTTCGTCGAGACAATGATATTCAACTGTGCATTAATCCGTAGAAGGATAAGAGACAGTTCACTCAGAATGGAATACTTGCAGGTTGGAAGAAGGTCAAAGACGGATATTAGTATCTGTTATATGGATGAACTGGCAGATCCAGATCTGGTGGAAAAAATTAAAGATTCATTGAAAAACATTGATACAGATGGCCTGCCAATGGCCGAAAAGACGCTAGAAGAGTTCGTAGGAGGAAGACATTGGAATCCCTATCCTACAGTCAGATACACTGAACGGCCAGATACAGCAGCAGCGCATTTATATGAAGGACATGTACTAGTCATAGTAGACGGTTCTCCTAGTGTTATTATAACTCCAGCTACTTTTTGGCATCATCTTCAACATGCTGAAGAGTACAGAAACAAACCAGTTGTTGGGGCGTACTTAAGGCTCGTTAGGTTCCTTGCAGTCTGGGCGTCTATATTTATACTGCCTTTATGGTACTTGCTGGCAACGAATACACAGTTACTTCCTGACCAACTATCGTATATCGGGCCAACTGAAACGGGTGAAGTACCATTAATTGCCCAAATACTAATAATTGAAATCGGGATGGACATGCTCAGAATGGCAGCCATTCATACGCCAACTTCATTAGGTACCGCCCTTGGATTAGTGGCGGCTATTCTCATAGGAGACGTTGCAGTAAAAGTAGGTCTTTTTGTACCAGAAATAATTTTATATCTGGCCATCGCTGCTATTGGAACATTTTCAACACCAAGTTATGAGCTTAGCTTGGCAAATAGATTATTTCGAATTGTGTTGCTTTTATTGACTTACCTGTTTGGAGTGATTGGCTTTATGATCGGGCTTGTCATTCTCATTGTATTCTTGATGATGATGAATTCCTACAATGTCCCTTACCTATGGCCATTTATCCCATTCAACTACAGAGGATTCCGTGATGTTATAATACGGTCACCAATTCCGTTAAAGAATAGAAGACCAACCATCCTACACTCGGAAGATCCGGATAGATAATAAGAATTTTATAAAGAAAAACGGATGGCCCTAAATCCATCCGTTTTTTTATGAAGATTAAGAAAGCATTTAATAGGTTGATTTCCGTTTCAGGCGCTTCGCTTGCCTGAGGGCGGAGCGAGCCTCCTCAGGCTTCGCCTTCCGTGGTCTCACCTGCCCCTTCCTCCCGCGGGCGTCTACGCGCCTTCCACTTCAATTAACAAGGTTACTTCATTCGATTAAGGTTAAGTCAAAACCACGGAATGTTTAAGTTTTAAAATATCATCATTCACTTTTCATTCATGTGATCCCTAGCTGTGAATTGGAGTAAATGGCGAAGACTCCTCGAAAATGCTAAACATTTTCTTCGTGCGATGTTTCACTGCCGAAACCTTCCTTGTCCTGATGGAGCTAGCGCTAGGTGGAGACCCCGCAGTTGTAGCGAAGCCACTGAAAAAATGATAACGTGAAGTTTTTTATGATTCCTAGCTGTGGATTGGAGCAAAAGGCGAAGACTCCTGAGGGAGATAAAGGTAGCTTGAGAACCCGCAGCGAAGCGAGGAGGCTCAAGCACCTTCCCTAGGAAAGCGAAGCCATTTGCGGAAATCAACAGCGGTGTTTAATTAAATTTTGAAATCAAGGTCTTTTTCAGTGGCTTCAGCGTTTGCGAGGAGGCTCAAGCACCGCCCCTAGGAAAGCGAAGCCAATTGCGGAAAGGAACACCGGAGGTTAACCATCCAACTTAAGCTTTTCAGAATTAAAAGGACTGGCATGGTTTTCTCGGTTTTTCTTACGTTTTCTTGCTTGACGCCACAAGTGAATCCTTTATACTAAAAATGGAGCGTAAACCCTTTCAACTAGTAAAGCAGAAAAGGTGAAGTCATGAAAACAATGTTAGACATAAGACAACTCTTAAAAAGCTATGGAGCCTTCATTTATACAGGCGACAAAATAGCAGATCTAGAGCTGATGGAAGATGAAATAAGGGAGCTCTATCGCTCAGGAGTATTGGACGCAAGCATGTTCCAGTCCGCCATGATCATTCTGCGACAAGAATTATCCAAATTAAGATAAAGAAAAGGTGAAATAAAATGGAAAACAAATGGTTAGTAGGTGTCGACTTAGGTGGCACGACGATAAAAATGGCGTTTGTTACACAATACGGTGAAATCGCTCACAAATGGGAGATTGTAACAGATATAAGTGAAAAAGGAAAAAATATTACAACAGATATCGCAAAGGCTATAGATAGTAAATTAGAGGAACTTGGGGAATCAAAATCAAAATTAAAAGCACTGGGAATGGGTGCACCAGGTCCAGTCAATATGGCAACAGGTTTAATATATGAAGCAGTTAACTTAGGCTGGGAAAATTACCCTCTTAAAGATCTCTTAGAAGTAGAAACTGGATTACCAGTAGTAGTCGATAATGACGCGAACCTTGCTGCAATTGGGGAGATGTGGAAAGGTGCCGGTGAAGGATCTAAGGATCTCATTTGTGTTACACTCGGAACGGGAGTTGGCGGCGGTATTATTACCAATGGAGAAATTGTTCATGGCATAAACGGTGCCGGAGGAGAAATAGGGCATATTACTGTAATACCTGAAGGTGGAGCGCCTTGCAACTGTGGAAAAACAGGGTGTCTGGAAACGATTGCATCTGCAACTGGAATTGTTCGTCTTGCTAAAGAAGCAATGGAAGAAAATCCAGGAAGCAAGCTGGAAGAATTAGCACAACAAGAAGGTTTGACCGCAAAGTTAATATTTGAACAGGCGGATGCTAAAGAAGAAATTTCACAATACGTTGTCGATAAAGTCTCTTCTTATTTAGGATTGGCTCTTGCAAATTTGGCAAACGCCATGAACCCGGAGAAAATCGTTATTGGTGGAGGGGTATCAAAAGCAGGAGATAAATTATTAAATCCTGTTCGTCATCATTTTGTAAAATACTTATTTCCAAGAACCAAAGTCGGCGTGAAAATTGCTGAAGCAATTCTAGGAAACGATGCCGGAGTAATCGGAGCGGCGTATCTGGCCAAAACAAAATTGTAAAAAAGTGTATAGTTTATTCTTTCTGTCTCTTGGGTAAAAATGATAGAAAGAAGCGAGAATAGCGCGTAATGGAGGCTTCTTATAAGAAGCCTCCATTTTGTTTGACTATTTAGAATAAAAAAACATCTTTGTTTTTTGAAACTTTTCGGCTTGTACCGCGTCTATTATATATAGTTGCAAGCAACGCCAAGACTATTATTCTAGCTCTTTAATATAAATACAGTATTAATTATCCATTGATTTTTTGTAAAAAAAGTTTTAAGATATGTCGTAGCCAAATTTTTTGAGTGATGAAAAGTTGGTCATGGATACATCTAAAAAGTTTTTTTAAACAATAATAATAAATATCAAATCTAATAAAGAGCTTCCCTGTCTTTGCTATAAGGAGGTAAAAAGATGAAGCAAGCCTTTAAATCAAAAGTGCCTTTTATCCTAATTGCAGTTGTCCTGCTCTGGATAAAAACATATATCGTATATAAAACAAGTTTTAACATTACCATTGAATCTCTAAAACAAGAATTTATTTTATTCATTAACCCATTAAGCTTTGTCCTGCTTATTGCCGGTTTTGCCCTCTTCTTTAAAGAAAAGGGAATGAAGCGGTACCTGATTATTACAAGTTTTATCGTTTCATTTGTACTTTATGCAAATGCAGTCTATTACCGTTTCTTTAATGATTTCATCACCATCCCGTTACTTTTTCAATCAGGTAACATGAGTGATCTAGGCGGTAGTATAACAGAACTAATGACACCAATTGACTTACTAATGTTTACAGACGTGATTATTCTGATTGCCATTGCAAAGTGGACTCCTTCTTTTGTAAGCATGAGCACATGGAGACCAAAAGTTCGCAAGATGTACTTCTTATCCATTGTTGGTATTTTTCTCTTCAACCTAGGTTTGGCTGAAACAGAAAGACCTCAATTATTGACTCGTACATTTGATCGTGAAATCCTCGTGAAGAACTTGGGTACGTACAACTATCATGTGTATGATGCTGTTATCCAATCCAAAACTCGTGCACAACGTGCGATGGCGGACGGAAGCGAACTTGCTGAAATTCAAAACTATATTAACGCAAGTTATAAAGCACCTAATGACGATCTTTATGGTATTGCAAAAGGCAAAAATGTCATAGTAGTCAAATTAGAATCCATGCAATCCTTTGTAATTGATAAGGAAATTAACGGTGAGCCGATCACTCCGTTCCTTAATGAATTAAAAGACCAAAGTTATTACTTTAATAACTTCTTTCATCAAACAGGTCAAGGGAAAACGTCTGACTCTGAATTTTTATTAGATAATTCCTTATATCCTGTAGGACGCGGTGCCGTATTCTTCACTCATGGAACAAATGATTTTCATACAGCAACACCTAACGTAATTAAAGAAGAAGGTTATACACCGGTTACTTTCCATGCAAACAACAAAAGTTTCTGGAACCGTGATGTCATGTATAAATCACTTGGATACGACCAATTCTTCGATATTGAAAATTATGATGTAAACGAAGAAAATTCTGTAGGTTGGGGTTTAAAGGATATTGAGTTTTTCCAACAATCTATCCCATACATGCAGGATTTAGAAAAACCTTTCTATGCTAAATTTATTACGTTAACCAATCACTTCCCATTCGTCTTGGATGAAGAAGATAAATTTGTAGATGAATTCGATTCTAACAGTCGTACTTTAAATCGCTATTTCCCAACAGTAAGATATAGTGATGAATCAATTAAAGTCCTTTTTGATGAGTTAAAGAAATCAGGTCTTTATGAAGATTCCATCATCATCTTGTACGGAGATCATTATGGTATCTCTGAAAACCATAACGAAGCGATGAGCCAGTATTTAGGAAAAGAAATTACTCCTTTTGAAAATGCTCAATTGCAGCGTGTGCCAATGTTCGTTCACATTCCAGGTGTGACGGATAAAAATCCAAAAGAATTTGATACAGTTGGTGGACAGATTGATCTTAAGCCTACTATTAAACATTTACTTGGCATGGAGACCAAAAATGATATTCAATTCGGTGCAGATCTTTTCTCCGAAGACAGAAATGATTTTGTAGTATTCCGTGACGGTAGTTTTGTAACAGACAAAGTGGTTTATGCAAAAAACGCTTGCTATGATAAGGAAACGGAAGAAGAGACAGACCAATCTGCATGTGAGCCTTACATGGAAAAAGCGAAAAAAGAGCTTCAATATTCCGATGAAATTGTATACGGAGATTTGCTTCGTTTCTATGATGGTACATCCATCCAGATGGACGAAAGCAAAATGGAAGAATAAAATTAAAACACCGAAGGCAGGTTAATTGCTTTCGGTGTTTTTTGTTTACTCATTGACGTATCGTTCTAAATTTTACCTTTTCACCATATGGATAAGTATAAATGTTAATGGTGGGCGGTGATTTAGAATGAAGGTCTTGGCAAGAAAAGGCGACACCTTATGGTACTATAGCCAGTTATTTGGGTTGCCATTAGATTTAATATGCGATTCCAACCCTGGGATATCTTCTGGTTCAGAACCCCTTAATAAAGGAGAAGAAATAGCTATTCCAGGGTATGTGCCTAGAGATTATAGGCTTCAAGAATTGGAGACCATCTATACAATCGCTCAAAAAGTAAATCTGTCACCTGATTGTTTGCTGTTATTGAATCAAGAGAAAGACGTTGTTCATTTAAAAACTGGAGATGTTCTGAACCTTCCTTATAGAATCACACAAAACATAGTGAATCCTAAAAAGCGATATGATTATCAATCATTAAAAAATGATATGGAAAAGTTAAAGGACATTTATCCATTTATGGAATGCACTTCTATTGGACAATCTGTGATGGGAAAACCACTTCATCACATTCGATTAGGAAAAGGGAAAAATAAAATACATTGGAATGGCAGCTTTCATGCAAACGAATGGATAACTAGTTCGGTAATTATGAATTTACTTAACGACTATCTTAGATGTTTAACTAACTTTACTCCACTAAGAGGGATTTCATGTAAACCTTTATATGAACAATCAGAGCTTTCCATTGTTCCTATGGTAAACCCTGACGGAGTTGATCTTGTGCTGAATGGTCCTCCGACTGAAACACCATACAAGGAGCTTGTGGAAAGTATTAATCTGAATCGTCCTGATTATTTGGGATGGAAGGCAAACATTAACGGAGTAGACTTAAATAAACATTTCCCTGCCAATTGGAACATTGAGAAGATTAGAAAAGAAGAGAAAGTGCCTTCCCCCAGAGATTATCCCGGTGACCTGCCCTTGACTGAACCTGAAGCAGTCGCAATGGCAAACCTGGTCGAAAAAGAAAACTTCAATAAGGTAATTGCAGTTCACACCCAAGGAGAAGAGTTCTACTGGGGATATGAAGGGCTGGAACCTAAGAGCAGTGAAAGAATCGCGCAGGAATTTGAAAGAGTCAGTACCTATAAAAGCGTTCGTTATGTCGACAGTCATGCTGGATTTAAAGATTGGTTCATTCAGGAATATAAAAAGCCTGGCTTCACTTTGGAACTTGGTAAAGGGATTAACCCTCTTCCATTGTCCCAATACGATACGATCTATCAAAAAACCCTCGGGATCTTTTTAGCTTCCCTATACACTTAAACGGCAAAGCAGCCAGCTTGCCGTTTTTTTGAATTGAAAATTATTACTGTAGGAATATTAATTTTTTTCGCTTGTATTGAAACCTTTCCTGCCTCATAATCGTTATTAAGATAGGAAAAAAGGAGGGGTGCAATGAAAAAGAATTTTTGGGTAGTCTGTATCATAATTTGTATGTTGTTAGGATGTCAATCTCCTTCTCACCCCAAGGAAGTTAGTAACGCACCTGCTCTCTCAAACCAAGAAAAACAAAAGCCTTTCAACCCATCAAACTTTCATAATGAGCAACTTAAAAAGCTTTCTATACCCTTTGATCAATTTAATGCTGTTTCAGAATGGTTGAATGATGAAACCGTATTATATATAGTTAACGATGGAACAGGTTCCGTCATTCATACCTTTGATCTAATTTCCGGTGAAACAGATGTATTTTATAAATCTGAAGAACTAATAATGTCAGTAGAAGCAAATAAGACGTATGAAATGTTTCTTGTTCGATCTGCCGTTTCCGATACAGAAGGGAAGTTAAGAGTTCTAGATGATAAAGGAGAAGAACTTGTAGAATGGAAATTTGATAACTCCATAGATATTGTTTTTTCGTGGAGTCCCTTTTCTGGTCAACAGCTAGTTGTTTCATCATTTAAGGAGGACTGGTCTTACGATAGCTTTTTGCTTGATGTGAGGAACGAAAGTATGGTAAAAAAAGATGTGACAGATCCGTTTGTCCAATGGTTTCCAAATGAAGAAATAGCTTATATAGATTGGAATCATGATATGCCTTCCTTGGAAGCACCGCTATACGCTGAGAATATTGAGACAAATGAAAAAAGAGAGCTCAAGGAAAGTGTCGTAATGTTTCATACCTATGACAACCTCCTGTTAACTGTTGGATCAGTGGATGATAATGGAATAGCATCTTATTCGTTTTCTCGTTTTAGCGAACCGGAAGAAATACAATCCTATGAAGCGCCATTACTCACGTTATATTCCAATTACTTTATTCCCTATTATGATTTGGTAGAGAACTCAAAAATGTTTTATTCATTTGAATCAAATCGCGCTGGGAATGCAGATGGATATATCGATGGTTTTCAATTTATCTCATTTGACAGCACAACTGGACAGAAGAAAGTTCTCGCAAAAGATATGGAGAACAAACCATTAAAATGTTCTCCAAACGGTATTTATTGTCTATACGGCTACCAATTAGAGCAATTATTAATTCCAACAACAATGAAAACAGTAAAACTAGTGGAATTATCCTAAAAGAGGGGTGTAAAAAGAATGGCAATTGTTGATGTCACCGTTATTCCTATTGGAACCAATGGTCCAAGTGTAAGTGACTATGTTGCAGATATTCAAGATATATTAGAGGGGTTTAAAAAAGAAGGTAAAATCGACTATAAATTAACTCCGATGAGTACCATTATAGAGGGAGAGCTCCCGACATTATTGCACGTGGTACAAGTTATCCATGAGGCACCCTTCCAAAAAGGCCTTCACCGTGTAGCAACCAACATCAGGATAGATGATCGCAGGGACAAAAGTGTACAAATGGAAGATAAGCTGCGCGCAGTAGAATCTAAACGCTTAAAATAAATAAAATGCCGGTGATCTCAAATGTGAGTGAGCTGGCATTTTTTATGTTCTATCTAATTATATATAGAAACTTTTTGTTAAACGGCCTTGTCCTTTACACTTGTTACATTTCTTATAGAAGGGCAGTATGAAGAGCTTTTTTCTTCCTGTCCCACTGCAACTCCCGCACAATGTTCTTAATGCCAACCATATCACCCTCCTACAAATTTGCTAGTTATAGTATTACCTTAAATCCCTAAATATAGTATATTCACCAAATTGATTTTGGTTTATGTCACTTAACACAAAAAAAAGAGTATCCCTCCGCGTGCGGATGGATACTCTTTTTCTTGTCTTTGTTAATTAATGTGCTACAGGGTAACCGTGTTCAATGACTGTCATTACCGTAAACCAACCAAAAACTGCAACTGTTCCAAATGCGAAAAGAACTGCTAAGAAGTTTTTTTCTTTAAGGGAACGGACAAGTGCAAATACGCATAAAAGTGTTACGAGTCCAAAAATAATAACTAATGGCAAGGTTAACGCCCCTTTCAGAGATCATTTCCATTTCTATTTAAAAGAAATTCCGAAAAATAAGTATGTAATGGAACATTACACTACACTCCATTTACATTTTAAATGTTTTCTTACTATTTGTCGAGGTCAAAAATTGACACTTCTATGTCATATGCTTGCGCTACTTTCTGCATAAATTCTTTATTTTCTTTATCAATAATATAGGATTTCTTATATTGTTCCTCTATAGCGATAATTGATTCCTCTAATTGAATGAGAAACATATCTATGTTAACTTGTATACCGCTTTCAATTGTAAATATGGATATCATATCTTGATACAGATAATGATTGTTTTTTTCTGAAACAAAACCATAATCGGTGAAAAGACTTGTGGCAATTGGATTTTCTATAAGGGAAAGTGAATACGTTTCTTCTAGTATACTTCGGTCCATCAGCATGTTTTTTACGACTTTTGCCTCCATGGCAGAATCGGTAATTAGCATGCTGTCATCAGAATCAAAAATACTGGCTATTTGTTTAAATTGCAAGAGAAGGTTCTGAAAGTATTGCGGTTTATTCTCTGCACATTGTATCTCCAAACCGAACATTGACTTCATAGGCAATTTCCTTTCGTTTCTCAAGTTCTACTTCTTAGTGTAAAATAGATGGATAGATACTTCAAGGAAAGGTGTGGGAAGAAATGAAATGGAAACAGCTACCACTGGGGCCGCTGCAAACGAATGCGTACCTCCTAATAAATGAAAGAAAAGAATGCATCGTTTTCGATCCCGGGAGTGAAGGGCAAGCATTCAATTCCTACTTGGAGGAAAATGCGCTTAAACCGTTAGCTATATTATTGACACATGCACATTTCGATCACATAGGTGCAGTAGATGCCGTTCGCAAACACTGGGACATACCAGTATATGTACATAAAAAAGAAAAGAATTGGCTTGGTGATCCAAGTCTTAATGGCTCTCAGTTTTTTCAACTTGGGCAGATAACAGCTTTGCCTGCTGACCATCTTATTCAGTCTGAAGAAAAACTGGTCATTTCTAATTTCGAGCTGGAAATATTGTTTACGCCAGGCCACTCACCTGGAAGTGTAAGCTTTTATCATGAACTCAGTAAAGTGGTTTTTGCAGGTGATGCTCTTTTTGCCGGCAGTATAGGAAGAACAGATCTCCCAGGTGGCAATCACGATCAGCTTATACAAAGCATACACAACAAGCTGTTGACGCTTCCAGAAGAAACGACCGTTTTATCTGGCCATGGAATGACTACAACCATTCAGAAGGAAATGGATAGCAACCCATTTCTTAATGGATTTTAAGGAATGATTCCAACATTTTTACAAGAAAAAATAGAAAAGGCCCCGGGACGAAAACTGAATTATTCGGAATATATGATGGCTGCACTCTATCACCCTTGTGAAGGCTACTATATGAAACCCAAAAATAAGGTAGGTAGTAGTGGCGATTTTATCACAAGTAGCAATGTCCACAACGTTTACGGGAAACTATTTGCAAAACTGATGGTAAAGTATTTTCATGAAACAGATATTCCACCAGTCATTATCGAGGTAGGCGGTGGAAATGGGAGGTTTGCCAAACATCTATTGGGAGAGGTAATGCTTCTTGATGCACCGCTCTATGACCGCTTGACATATGTGATGGTGGAAACAAGCTCCTATCATATAAAAGTGCAACAAACCACGATACCACACACGGCACCTGTGAGCTACTTTACTTCATTAAAAGAAGTTCCTGAACATCTTAGAAAGGGTGTTCTATTATCCAATGAACTGTTTGATGCATTACCTGTACATGTTGTGGAATACACGAATGGGTCTTTAAAGGAAGTTTTTGTAACAATAAACGAAGAGGGTAGACTAGCGGAGAAAAGCGCACCTCTCCATAATGAGGATATCGTTGCATATATTATGAGAAACAAGTTAAGTTTTTCTGATGGGCAAAGGATGGAAATTCCCTTAGCGATGATGAAGTTTGCCAAAATAATTGGAGAGTGGTTGCTTTCAGGAACCATTATAACGATTGATTATGGATACCGTTTCTCGGAACTATCCAGTCAGGATTTAATAAATGGCAGTCTTCGTGGTTATTACCGACATCAACTAATAAATGATCCGTTATCATATCCTGCTGACATGGATTTAACCTCCCATATACATTTTGATGCTTTAGAAGAGTGCTTTAATGAGTTGGGGTTCTCTCATATAGGAACGATGAAACAGGGAGAATTCCTTGTAGCTGCAGGAGTACTTGACTACCTCCAAGATAATCAGGATCCAAATCCTTTCTCGGAGAAGAGTAAGCAAAACAGAGCGATCAGGACCTTAATTATGGATGGCAGCTGGAGTAACGCCTTTCATGTCATTATTCATGAGAAAAGCACGAATAGATGGCACAGGTTAATACAATCGGAACAACAATAAAAAGCGATGACATAAGTCATCGCTTTTTATTGTTGAGCTACGTATGTTTAATGACCACCAGATCCAGGCACCATCATAAATGTTGTCCAATACGAGAAGGCAACAAAGAAAATTGTTAAATATGCTCCGAAAATATAGATGTACATACGTTCAGATAGCTTAAGATAACTTAATAAAATGAAGAATACCGTTTGTCCGAAGAAAAGTAAAGACGTTTGAGTCATGTGGCCAAGATAAAACATAACCGCAAAAATCCCAGTCCAGAAACCCATTACACGGTACATACGATCCATATGTATCCCCTCCTTACGCACTAATCCTTATGCTTGTCACTTACCTATTATAATGTACCAATACTTTACTTGTAAATAAGCGTTTGTTTCTAGTTTGTGACGATTACAAGATAAGTACATTTTTCTCCAGTTCCAAAATGATTATGCAACTATTTTTCTATCATACCTATTTCCATTATAGGGCAAAGTTAAACAGAAAACCTGCTTTTTTCATAAAGAAAAAACGTTGTCGCAATTTGTTCAAAAAATAGTTATCATTTTACTGTACAAAAGTTATACAATTGGTATACAATGTGATTAACATAAAATATTGAAGAAAACGGGGAGGTAAGCATGATGAATGAAATCATTTTTTACAGTTACCCAAGTTGTACGTCATGTAGAAAGACAAAGAAATGGTTGAAAGGAAATAACATTCAATTTCAAGAGAAGCATATCTTTAGAGAAACACCAAACAAAGATGAAATGATGAAGATTCTTTCGTTAACTACAGAAGGAATAGATGAAATTTTAGCGACTAGAAGCCAAACGTTTAAGGACCTCGGGATTGATGTTAATGAGTTATCGCTTTCCCAGCTAATTGAGTTAATCATTGAGGAACCGAAGCTGCTAAGAAGACCTATCATCACTAGTGGAAGAAAGTTGATTGTTGGCTATAACGAATCAGCATTGCAGAAGCTTTCCAGACAAAAATCCAAACTTGAATTAAAGCAATCTGTTTCATAATATTTATATAAAGCCATTCCATTTATTTTTTGAAGATGGAATGGCTTTTTTTTGATTAATTAACATTTCATTTTTGTAATTTCTAGCTGTGGAGTGGAGCAAATGGCGGAGACTCCAGCGGGGAGTAACGGTAGGTTGAGACCCAGCAGGCGTATCCGAGGAGGCTCACGTCAGCCCCTAGGAAAGCGAAGCCATTTGCGGAAAGGAACAGCGGTGTTAAACCAATAAAATAATATTTTTTCATTTGTTCACTACTTTTCCCCTTTAACTTTTTATATAGAAGGTGAAAGGGGGTGAGAGCATGGCAGATTACGCAGTAGAAAATGTCCAACTTCGCCTGATGTATGAATTAGGGGAAGATGAAAAAGGGAACTTGTTGTACCGTACGAAAAACTACAACAATATTAAAGTAGATGCAGAGGCTACCGCACTACTACAAGCAGCAGGAGCAATTTCCGGTCTCCAGACAACACCTGTTTCTAATGTTAGACGTAGTGAATTGCACTTCCTTGGCTAATTAGTTAATGCAACTAACTTATAAAAGAAAGGAGGTGTGTACATGTTTACACTAGAATTAATCTTCCTTAATGAAGAGGGCTCTAAGGTCAAGGTGTCCGTTGATGATCCTAGAGCAGGTCTAACACAGGTGGAAATGGAAGGGGCAATGGATACAATTATTGCCGCAAATGTTTTTACCTCTAAAGGTGGAAACTTTGTCTCAAAGGATAGCGCCAGGATTGTTGAACGTAACGTAACTGAATTTGAAATAGCGTAACAAACTTTGGAAAGGTCTACTCTTAATCAGTAGGCCTTTCCTATTTTAAAAAAAGGAGGAGAGGTCATGGATCAATGGTGGACATGGATAAGTGAAGTTGGATTCCCGATTGTGATTACGTTTTATTTGTTGCATCGAATAGAACAAAAACTAGAAAATGTAACAAGAACGTTGCAACAACTTCCATATCGATTATCCAGGGAAACATTGCCTTCAAGAAACATCAAATGAGTGGAAAACAGGCCATTAAATTTGTATTATAGTTCAATGGCCTGTTTTACGTAATGGATGTATTGTGGTAACGTCATTGTTGCACAAACTCTTTGCCTTTAACGCATATTTCGTTAATAATAAGAAGAAGAGAATGACATGAAGGATGTTGATACCATGACGAATAAAAAAATAGTTTTCACTGGCGGCGGCTCAGCAGGTCACGTCACACCCAATATTGCAATTATGAATAAATTAAAAGCCACTGGGTGGGATATTACATATATTGGTTCAAGAAAAGGAATTGAACAGGATATTATCGGTAAAGAGGATATCCCTTTTCATGGAATTTCAAGTGGAAAGCTTCGCCGCTACTTTGACTGGAAGAATTTTTCCGATCCGCTTAGAATTATTAAAGGGGCCATGGAAGCCTTAATTATATTAAGAAAAATGAAGCCAAAGGTTGTATTTTCTAAAGGGGGATTTGTGACAGTACCCGTCGTAATGGCTGCAAAAATGTTGAAGATTCCTGTTATCATTCATGAATCAGACATTACACCAGGGCTTGCAAATAAAATTGCCACCAAGTTTGCGACAAAGGTTTTTGTCACCTTTGACGAGACGATGAATCACTTTCCATCGGATAAAGTATTATTTACGGGTTCTCCTATTAGAGAAGAGTTATTTCAAGGCAAAGCTCAAGAAGGAAGAGCATGGCTTGGATTTCATGAGAAAAAACCGATACTTACCATAATGGGAGGAAGTCTTGGAGCGAAAAAAATCAATGAAACCTTACGTCAAGTACTTTCACAATTAACAGAGCAATATCAAATTGTTCATCTATGTGGAAAAGGAAACGTCGACCGTTCCTTTGAAGGGGTAAAAGGTTATAAGCAATTTGAATATATCAATCAAGAATTACCAGACGTTTTAGCAGCATCTGAGTTCATCATCTCAAGAGCGGGCGCAAATTCAATTTTTGAATTTTTGGCGTTACGTAAGCCGATGCTATTAATACCCCTTTCTAGGAATGCAAGCAGGGGAGACCAAATATTAAATGCCCAATCGTTTGAGAAAAAAGGGTTTGCAAAAGTTTTATTCGAAGAGGACCTTACAACAGAAACACTTTTAAACCAATTAGAGGTGCTTAAGAGCGAGAAAGAGCAACTCCAAAAAAACATGTCCCAAGACAGCGCACCGAACACTCTAGAGATCATCCTTAAACAAATTATAAACACAGCAAAATAAAGTTATATGAATGCTATTTGACGGAAGCAATCTTTTATTAGGTTGCTTTTTGCATTTTTTTAAAAATGATTAGTAAAAAATAAGTAGGATTTTCCATTTGAGGGTAAACTACCAACAACTAATTCTATCAATGAGAAAGAGGCTGATACCGATGAAAAAACAAACATTAAAGCTATTCACCATCTCCCTCATAGGATTTGTCATCATCATATCCGTCCTTCTATATTTCTTTTCAGAACGATTTACCCGGTCATGGCTTCCTATTGATAATGGATTCGGGGAGACAGTGGCCCTGTCTCCTGACGATCAATCGATCGTTTTTCCTTTTTTTCAAAGCGGGGATGGAGCGTTATATAAAGCAGATGTTGATGGCAGTAATGTCAATCAACTTACCTACCCAAGGCAGGAAGAAAGCCATGTGCATCCTCGTTTTTCTTCCAAGGGGGATAAGATCCTCTTTTTATCCCAAGAAAAAGGTGATAACACATTAACTAGATCACTTTACATTATGAATAGTGATGGTAGTGATCTCGTCCGCCTTTCAAAAGATGGTGAACTAATAACAGATGCGATTTTTTCCCAAGATGACCAATCCATCTTCTATTTAGCAGCAAAGAAATATCAAGAAGGCAATGAAATGGAGGAAGGGCCAACTAACATCGACTTATATACCATCTCAATAAAGGGTGACAAGAAGGAGAGACTAACTCATGATGAAAGCTTGAAAAAGCGAAGTCTCTCTTTAACAAAAGATGGAACGAAACTTGGCTATGTAGAGTGGGGAAAAGAGGAAGAAAAAGGCCTGTATTCTTCCTTTATTATCATGGATACTCAAACAATGGAAAAGAAATATGTAAATCCTAGTTTTGAATTTAAAACAAATATTATCTATAGCGGCAAACTCTCTCCTACTGGTGACATCATTGCGTTTTCCGCTGCAAGTGAAAATCCTCGTGAAAAGTCAGAGTATATCTATGAAATGTACACCATGAATGTGAGTGGGAAAGAAGTTCAGCCTATTACAAGTTTTCGTACTTTAATCACTGAGCCGGTATTCTTCCGTGACAGAAACAGGGTGTTATTTATTCAGGATCAGAGTTGGTTGAGAGGAAAACCGAATTACAAACTGTGGGCAGTGGATATTGACGGTGAAAAGATTCAATCCATCCCTTTACAAATGCCTCAGTTTTCTGGAACCATTCTTTAATTATGAAAATATAACAAAGCCCAAGTCCGCAAAGACTTGGGCTTTGTTTGCTTATTGGAACATTGGTAGTAAATAACTGATAATGAACCAAATGATTCCAAAAAATATTATGAGGTAGGCAGTATATTTAATGAATGTTGAAGCGACTAAACCGCGATCTTCTTTAGTTTCTCTTTTTTCAACTCTCACATCTCTATCTTCCATATAAATTCCTCCCAATAAATCTTTGTTTTACCAAATATATACCCAGCTGGTTCCTGGTTAAAACTTTTCTAATACATGTGAAAAAAGAACTATACTGAGAAAGTAACTAGCAATAACAGTGCGGGAAAGTGTATAATGACTTTTAGGTATAATTCGATGAATTTTCATCTGACTTTCCCAAGTGGGACTTTGTATCTATATTTCAGGTTAAAAGATATAATGAAAGTATCAGATGAATATTAGAATATTTTAATGAAATGAAACTATTTTTAAAGATATAAGAGGTATTTTATGAAGAAAAATTGGTTAAAGTTTATACCTTTAATTTATCTGTTATTTGGATTTGTATGGATTGGACTGACTGATTATTGGATATACGTACTAAAGCAAAACGACCATTATGTTATTTCAGAATATATTAACCTTCTAAAAGGCTGGCTTTTTATACTCTTCACGACGATACTGTTATATGTGATTCTGAAAAAGCATGCGGCATTAAAGGAACTTGAACAAAAGGAACAAGAGCTGTCAACTCTAATAGACAATATGCCTGACTTTGTATGCTTCAAAGACGGTGAAGGTAGATGGCTGCAAACAAATGAATATGGTCTAGAGCTTTATGATTTGCAAAACGTTGATTACAAAGGAAAGACGGATGTAGAGTTAGGGGCTTATTCTCCACATTTTTTGGAAGCTTTTGAATATTGTATGATAACAGACGAGCAGACCTGGAAGGGAGGCAAGATTTCTCGGGATGAGGAATCGTTCTGCCTTGCAGATGGGGAACAGAAGACATTTGATGTGATTAAGGTTCCGTTGTTTCATGCGGATGGGCGGAGAAAAGCACTTGTTACGATAGGAAGAGACATATCATCTCTGAAAAAAACGGAACAATTGTTGGTAACAAAAGAGAAACTATCCGTGGTTGGTGAACTTTCTGCGGGTATTGCTCATGAAATAAAAAATCCGTTAACCTCAATTAAGGGGTTTATTCAATTGATCCAAAGGTCTGGAAATGCAAACAAAAAGCATGTGGAAATGGTGCTATCTGAAATTGATAGAATAAATGATATTGTCTCAGAGCTGCTTGTTCTATCTAAACCTCAAACAAAGGAACTAACACTTATTCCGATACTAGAAGTCCTCCAATATGTAATCAACTTAGTGGAGAATGAAGCGAATAATTATAACATTTCCTTTTCCATTGAAAAGTTGGATCCTAAAACGATGGTAAGAGGGGACAAGAATAATCTCAAACAAGTATTTATCAATTTAATTAAGAACTCCATGGAAGCGATGCCTAGCGGAGGGACTATAACCATTAGCGGTTTGACAAATTCAGAAGAGGGAAGAAGTAGTATTCAAGTGAAAGATGATGGGATTGGAATCTCGTCTTCCAATATGGATAATATCGGTAGTCCTTTTTTCACTTCCAAGGAAAAAGGAATGGGACTCGGATTGACAATAACCAAAAAGATTATTGAAGAACATCAAGGTAATATTCGTTTTGAAAGCAAAGAAGGAAACGGGACAACTGTCACGATTGACCTTCCAACACAATAAAAAATGTGCGTTTGATAAGAGATAGATGACCAAGCAGTTCATAGATTTATGCATAAAATATATCGTGTGCAGCTTCCTTCTCCTTTCGTACACGGGATTATTGGACAGAGACTAAGTCTCTGTCCCTTTTTTCTTTTACCATATTAAAAGGAAGTATTTTTGGGAATAAAGGGTATAAATAAGACATTCTAGTTAAAATGGGGAGACTGATGTCAATGAATAAAATATATGACCTTATTGGAATAGGGATAGGACCTTTTAATCTGGGGTTGGCGGCATTAATAGAAAAGCAGCCTGATCTTTCTTCCATCTTTTTTGATAAAGAAGAGTGTTTCAACTGGCATCCAGGTATGCTTATTGAACAGTCTGATTTGCAAGTTCCATTTATTGCGGACTTGGTTACTTTTGCTGATCCGACAAGTCCTTACAGTTTCCTCAATTATGTACATAACCAGAACAGGCTTTTTCCATTTTTCTTCTATCGTAGGTTTGATATCCCTAGAAGAGAATATAATCTTTATGCAAAATGGGTTTCAGAGCAACTTCAAAACTGCCAATTTCATTCAGAAGTAGTGGCGGTCTCTAACAACGGGGATGTTTATGAAGTTGAGGTAAAAAACGCAGATACATCTCAAGTCGATACGTATTTTGCAAAGCATGTTGTAGTTGGGACAGGAAGTGTCCCTTTCATCCCAAACAATATGGAAGAAAGTGAACATTTGGTTCATACAAGTAAGTATTTACAAGCTGTTAATGAGATTAAAGATTCCTCATCCGTTATTATCGTTGGATCTGGCCAAAGTGCTGCAGAGGTTTTCTATGAATTGCTTGCAGATCAAAAGCATCATAACTACTCTCTTACTTGGTACACTCGATCTTCCACCTTTGCTCAGCTGGAAAGTGCAAAGCTTGGACAGGAGGTATTCTCGCCAGACTATGTTCAATATTACCATTCTCTTTCCTATGAAAAACGAAAAGAAGCACTGGCAAGATTGGATACGGTCCGTAATGGGGTGGACAAAGAAACTTTAAGTATGATCTATGACCTTCTGTACAACCGTTCAGTTGAAGGGCGGGATAAAAAGATCACCATACAGCCCTTAACAGAAGTACATGCTATTAAAGAGGAAGATAACTCCTTAATCGTCTCCTGCCATCAATGGGAGAAGGGAGTAGATTTTACGGTGCAAGCAGATAAGGTAGTACTCGCAACAGGTTACAAACCTCACATCCCTAAGTGGATTTGGAATAATAAAGAGGAAATCCAATGGGAAAGTGAAAAGGAATTCAAAGTAGACAAGAAGTTTCGCTTAGTTTGGAAGAAAGAAAGAATGAATCATATATATATGTCCACCAATCTTGACCATTCTCATGGTACAGCAGCTACCAATTTAAGTCTGGCAGTCATCCGGAACCAAACAATTATTAACGATGTGGCAGGTAAAGAGATTTATCCCATTCAGAAGGATTCCATTTTTCAGCAGTTCTTGCCGGATGCGCAAGGAAACGTTTAGTTTGATTGCTGGCGGGTACTTTATCTAATGTAGCTAAGTAGCTCTGAATATATTGCAAAAACGAATCATCCTTGCAGCAGAGCAATCTAACAAAAAGGAGTCGTTATATAATGAGTAAAAAAATTGCAGTATTACTAACCAATGAATTTGAAGACTCAGAGTACACAGAACCTGCCAAAGCTTTTGAAGAGGCTGGTCACAAGTTGACAGTTATTGAGAAATCCAAGGGAGAAACCGTTAAAGGTAAAACGGATGGAGTGGAGGTCACGACTGACGCAGGAATTGATGATGTCAGTCCAGAAGATTTCGATGCCTTGTTGCTCCCGGGAGGATTCTCACCGGACATTTTAAGAGCGGATGATCGCTTTGTTACCTTTACCAAAGCATTTATGGATGACCAAAAGCCGGTTTTTGCTATTTGCCATGGACCGCAATTACTAATTACGGCAGAAGCCCTTAAAGGAAGAGACATCACTGGATATACTTCAATTAAAATTGATCTGCAAAACGCAGGCGCTCATTTCCATGACAAGGAAGTGGTCGTATGTCATGATCAGTTGGTTTCTAGTAGAAATCCGGATGATATTCCTGCTTTTATAAGGGAATCGTTGAAGCTCTTAAAATAAATAAGAATGGAAGGATCCAGACAAGGAGATATACTCCGATCTGGATCTTTTTTTATGAAATGAAATACCAAAATATACTAATTTTTTTAATAGAATACGTTTAAAATCAAGAATATTAGCATTTTCATACAAAAATTTGAATAAAAAAATGACATGTTTCTAAGTTCATACTCGTTTTTATAAGGTTATAGTGCATATGTATAAAAAGTCTGAATAATTAGACTCATATTTTTCTAGTTTGATTGAATCATAAACATACCACTGTTATAATATTAAGAAAATTGTTACACGAAAGGAGGTAATTGGATGAATTTATATATATCGGTTGATATGGAAGGAATTAGTGGTCTAGTAGACCATACCCATGTCGATGCCAGGCTGCATAACTATGAACGTGGTCGTAAGATAATGACCCAGGAAGCAAATGCAGTCGTAACAACAGCTCTGGAAAAAGGCCTTAAGGAAGTGGTCGTCAATGACAGTCATTCTAAAATGAATAACATACTGATTGAGGATCTTCACCCTGAAACGAAATTGATTACAGGTGATGTGAAACCATTTTCTATGGTTCAAGGATTAGATGATAGCTTTGATGCTGCCATTTTTGTAGGATATCATGCAAGAGCTTCAATGAAAGGTGTCATGACACACTCCATGATTTTTGGTGTAAGAAATATGTATATAAATAACGTGCAACTTGGCGAATTTGGCTTTAATGCCTATGTAGCTGGTTATTATGGGGTCCCGGTCATCATGGTGGCAGGGGATGACCAAACAGCCCTTGAAGCAGAAGGGCTTATCCCCGGTATACATTGTGCAGTTGTCAAGGAAGCGGCTTCACGTTCTGCAGCGAAATCACTGACTCCCATGAAAGCAAGAGCACTAATTAAAGAACGAACATCTAAGGCATTGGATGACATACATAATATAAAGCCCCTGGTACCGCCTGATCATCCAACGTTACGTATAGAATTTGCCAACTACGGACAGGCAGAATGGGCAAACCTTATGCCTGGAACCGAAATAGAGCCTGGGACAACAATTGTAAAATATCAGGCAAAAAATATAAAAGAAGCTTATCAGGCCATGCTTGTCATGACAGAATTGGCTATGCGAACAACATTCTGTTGATGAATTCTTCTAAGTAAATTACATAAAACCCTATAGTAAAGAAAGTGTGAGTGGGAGAATGGGAACTTTTATAACAAAGCGATTACTAGCAATGCTCATAACTTTATGGGTCATCATCACATTGACATTCTTCTTGATGCATGCCATTCCGGGTTCGCCACTCAATGAAGAGCGCTCTACAAGCGATGTGGTTCAACGCAACTTGGAAGCACACTATCATTTGGACAAGCCGATACCGGTGCAATACGCGATGTATCTAAAGACATTAGTGACATTGGACTTCGGTCCGTCCATTAAACAACCGTCCCAAACAGTAAACGACATGTTGGGACGAGGATTTCCAATTTCGTTCGAGCTTGGGATGATTACTTTAATTATTGCCGTTGTTTCAGGTATTTTCCTGGGAGTGATTGCTGCTCTTAAGCGAAATGGTGTCATTGACTACATGGGAATGACCTTTGCAGTGTTCGGAATATCTATTCCCAATTTTGTTCTTGCTACCTTGCTCATACAGCAAGTTGCAGTTACATGGGGCTTGCTTCCACCTGCCACTTGGACAAGCTGGAAGCATATGGTCCTACCGACTTTAGCTCTTGCAACCGGTCCAATGGCAATTATTGCTAGATTGACTAGAGCAAGCATGATGGAAGTATTGACACAGGATTACATACGAACTGCAAAAGCAAAAGGGTTATCCCCTGTAAAAATTGTGTTTAAGCACGCGCTTCGAAATGCGCTGCTACCGGTTGTCACTATTTTGGGAACTCTTGCAGCAGGGATTTTGACAGGAACATTTGTGATTGAGAAAATCTTTGCCATTCCCGGCATGGGGAAATATTTCGTGGAAAGTATCAACTCCCGTGACTATCCAGTCATTATGGGAACGACCGTTTTTTATAGTGCGTTTTTAATCATCATGCTTTTTCTTGTAGATATAGCTTACGGGATATTAGACCCTCGTATTAAGCTTCATAAAAAGGAGGGGAACTAATATGGCGCAGCGTAAACTACAAGAAAATCAGGAAAACAGAGTCCCGGATGAATGGTTTAAACCTGTTGATAAAAACAAGGAAGAAGCAGAGGCTGTTGTCCGGCCAAGTCTTTCCTACTGGCAAGACGCTTGGCGAAGGCTTTTGCAAAATAAACTGGCGATGGCAGGGTTGGTTTTTCTCGTATTCTTGACCATCATGGCCATCCTTGGTCCAATTTTATCTCCATACAGTGTGACGGAAACAAATCTGCCTAATCAAAATCAACCACCATCTTTCACCCATCTTTTTGGTACAGATGAACTGGGAAGAGATGTTTTCACCCGTACCTGGTATGGTGCCAGAATTTCCTTGTTTGTTGGTTTAATGGCCGCGTTAATTGATTTTATTATCGGAGTGGTTTATGGGGGAATTGCAGGTTACAAAGGCGGCAAGACAGATAACGCCATGATGCGTGTAGTGGAAGTGCTTTATGGACTTCCTTACCTGTTGGTTGTCATTTTACTTATGGTTGTGATGGGACCTGGATTACTGACTATCATCATTGCTCTAACGGTGACAGGTTGGGTTGGGATGGCGAGGATTGTCAGGGGGCAAGTATTGCAAATCAAGAATTATGAGTTTGTGCTTGCTTCTAAAACATTTGGAACGAAAACATCTCGAATTATCAGAAAGAATCTTCTTCCAAATACGATGGGACCAATCATTGTCCAGATGACATTAACAGTACCAGCAGCAATTTTCGCCGAAGCATTCTTGAGCTTTCTCGGATTAGGTGTGAGTGCACCTTATGCGAGTTGGGGTGTAATGGCAAATGATGGACTGCCAACAATCATTTCAGGACATTGGTGGCGCCTTTTCTTCCCCGCATTCTTCATCTCCATGACCATGTTTGCGTTTAACGTGCTTGGAGACGGTTTACAAGACGCACTAGATCCAAAGCTGAGGAGGTAAATGACATCATGGAAAAAGTACTTCAAGTAAAAGACTTACATGTTGCTTTTACAACATACGGTGGCGAAGTGAAGGCGGTCCGCGGGGTAACTTTTGACTTGCATAAAGGGGAGACGCTTGCCATCGTAGGGGAGTCAGGCTGTGGGAAAAGTGTAACGTCTCAAAGTATTATGCGTTTGATTCCTGAACCACCGGGCCGCATTACGCAAGGTTCCATTCTTTTTAAAGGAAAAGACCTAACGAAAGTGTCAGAACCGGAGATGAGAAAAATTCGTGGAGCGGATATCTCGATGATTTTCCAAGATCCGATGACAGCATTGAATCCTACCCTGACGGTTGGAGATCAGATTATGGAAGGGATCATACAACATAAGAAGGTATCTAAAGCAGAAGCAAAAAAACAGGCGGTGGAAATGCTTAATCTAGTCGGGATTCCTAGTCCGGTAGAACGACTAAAGCAATATCCCCATCAGTTCAGTGGAGGAATGAGGCAGCGTATTGTCATTGCAATGTCCCTTGTTTGTCAACCTGAAGTATTGATTGCAGATGAACCAACAACGGCACTTGATGTGACAATCCAAGCTCAAATTCTAACCCTTTTTAAAGATATCCAAAAGAAAACAGGCGTCTCCATCATTATTATCACTCATGACCTCGGTGTAGTAGCACAGGTGGCAGACCGTGTGGCTGTCATGTATGCAGGAAAGATTGTGGAGTCTGGAAATAGGAGAGAGATCTTCTACAGAGGAGAACATCCGTATACAAAAGGTCTATTAAACTCCGTTCCTCGGCTCGATTTAGAAAATGAAGAACTGGTGCCTATTGTAGGGTCTCCACCTGATTTATTTTCACCACCGACAGGCTGTGCTTTTGCAGCAAGGTGCGAGCATGCGATGGAGGTATGTGAGCGAGTATATCCGATAAATACAACCTTGTCGGAGGAACATCATGTAGATTGTTGGCTACAAGACCCAAGAGCTCCTAAACCAGTTAAAACAGTGATTTCAACTATAAGGTAAGACTTATAGTGAAATAGAATCATAGCTGTTGATTGGAGCACTGGGCGAAGATTCCTGAGGGAGGTAGCGCTAGGTGGAGACCGCGCAGGCGAAGCCGAGGAGGCTCACGTCAGCCCCTAGGAAAGCGAAGCCATTTGCGGAAATCAACAGCGGTGGTTAGTAAAATTTCAAAATCAAAGTCTTTTTCAGTGGCTTCAGACGTAGCCGAGGTGGCTCAAGCAGCACCCCTAGGAAAGCGCAGCCTAGTGCGGAAATCAACAGCGGTGTCATAAACATTTAAGTATGAATAAGGGGGAGTAACACATGAAAAAGGTAATGGCATTATTAATGACCGCAATGCTTGTGTTCGTTTTAGCTGCATGTACAGCAACCAACAACGCAGGCACCGACACAAACGAAGGCACAAACAACAACGACAGCAAAACAGGAGAAAAGGTTCTTCGTCTGAACAACGGATCGGAGCCAACATCATTAGACCCACCAATCGGCTTTGACTCTTATTCCTGGAACGCACTAAACAACTTGATGGAAGGTCTGACTCGCCTAAATGACCAGCATCTCCCGCAGGAAGCTACAGCAGAAAAATGGGATGTTTCAGAAGATGGAAAAACATATACATTCTATATCCGTGAAAACGCAAAATGGTCTAATGGGGACGATGTTACTGCAGGAGACTTTGAGTTTGCCTGGAAACGTCTACTAAACCCTGACACAGCGTCTCCTGCTGCCTTCCTGGGATACTTTATTGAAGGTGGAGAAGCGTATAACAACGGCGAAGGCTCTGTTGACGACGTGAAGGTAAAAGCGGTTGACGAAAAAACATTAGAAGTAACACTTGTAGCACCACAAACATATTTCTTAAGCGTAATTACAAATCCAGCCTTCTTCCCAATCAATGAGAAGGTTGCTTCTGAAAATCCACAGTGGTTTGCAGAAGCGGATTCTTTTGTAGGAAATGGTCCATTCAATCTTGCCGAGTGGGAGCATGAAAGTCATTTTGTAATGGCTAAGAATGATCAATATTGGGATGCTGATGCAGTGAAGCTTGATAAAGTTCACTGGGCAATGGTGAATGATACCAATACCGAGTACCAAATGTACCAAACAGGAGACCTGGATACTTCAGGAGTTCCTGCAGATGTGAGTGAGCAGTTATTTAAAGATGGGAAAGTTAATGTCGGGGAGCAAGCGGGAACTTACTTCTTCCGTTTCGGTGTAGAACAGGAGCCTTTCCAAAACGCAAACATTCGTAAAGCATTTGCGATGGCAGTGAACCAACAAGATGTTGTGGACTACATTACAAAAAGAGAAGA
Source organism: Bacillus sp. CHD6a (assembly GCF_001293645.1). Lineage (GTDB taxonomy): Bacteria > Bacillota > Bacilli > Bacillales > Bacillaceae_I > Sutcliffiella_A. Next base: position 53,125 of record NZ_LBMD01000007.1, on the reverse strand, counting down.
AGAGCCAGCTAAAGGATTTGTAGCAAAGGGTTTCAGTGACCCATCGGGAAATGATTTCCGAGAGACAAACGGAGATCTTGTAACGTTTAATGCAGAAGAGGCAAAAACATTATTGAAAAAAGGAATGGAAGAAGAAGGATATGAAACATTACCAGAAGTAACATTGACTTATAACACAAGTGATGAGCATAAGCGTATTGCTGAAACACTACAACAAATGTTCAAAGACAACCTGGGAGTAGATGTGAAACTTGCAAACATGGAATGGAATGTATTCCTTGATGCACAAAAAAACTTAGAATTCCAATTCTCCCGCAGCTCTTTCTTGGCTGACTATGCGGACCCAATCAACTTCTTGGAGAATTTCCAGACTGGTCATTCTATGAACCGTACGGGCTGGGCCAATTCCAAGTATGATGACCTTATTCAAAAAGCTCTAAACGAGGCAGACGAAGCTAAGCGATTTGAGTTAATGTACGAAGCGGAAAAGGTGCTGTTTGAAGAGATGCCTATCATCCCCTTGTATTTCTATAACCATGTTTATCTTCAAAACGAAGCGGTAAAAGGAATCGTTCGCCATCCTGTTGGATACATCGAACTGAAATGGGCAGATAAAGAATAAAAGGTTATAAGTTTTGGCTCTGTTAAAGCAAACTGTTGATTTTTGCAGCAACCTAGCTGTTGATTGGAGCAATAGGCGAAGGCTCCTTAGGGAGATAGCGTTTAGGGGAGACCCCGCAGGCGCTTTTCCGAGGAGGCTCCCCAAACGCCCCTAGGAAAGCGCAGCCTAGTGCGGAAATCAACAGCGGTGTTTAACGAAACCTAAATTTTTAGAGGAGAAGGGTGTTCATGGAACACCCTTTTCATTGAAATAGGGAATACATACTCATATGTCATGACCATACATATACATAGTTTGATAGAAACTATACAGGAGAGGAGTGGCGAAGTATGAAGCCACTACGTTTGAAAAAAGGTGACACAGTCGGAGTCATCGCACCTGCAAGCCCCCCGAAACAAGAAAAATTGACACTTGCATTACCTTTTTTGGAAGAAGAATTAGGATTGAAGATAAAGATGGGCAAGTACGTGGATGCTCCATACGGTTACCTTGCTTCAAAGGATGAGGAGAAGCTGGATGATCTGCATGCGATGTTTCAAGATGAAGAAGTAAAGGCTATTTTTTGTGCGTGTGGTGGGTTTGGAACGGCAAGGATCGCCTCCAACATAGATTATGACATTATAAAAAATAACCCCAAAATTTTCTGGGGCTACAGCGACATTACCTTTCTACATCAGGCATTTTACCAACAGGCAGGATTAACTTCCTTTCATGGTCCGATGCTGAGCTCTGATATTGGTCTCAATAGCATCCACCCTCTATCAAAAGCGTATTTTCAACAGCTGTTTGAACCAACCGAAATTTTGTATTCAGAAGAACTTTCCCCCCTTGAAGTGATGAATGAGGGCGTTGCAACCGGCGAGCTGGTTGGCGGAAATTTAACCTTACTTGTAAGTTCACTTGGAACTCCATTTGAGTTGCAGACCAAAGGTAAGATCCTCTTCTTTGAAGATATTGACGAACAACCATACAAAGTGGACAGAATGCTTAATCAGTTGAAAATGGCAGGGAAATTTGCGGATGCTGAGGGGATTGTCATTGGAAATTTTCATAATTGTGTACCAGATGAGGGAAAAGCTTCCTTGACGCTAGGGGAGGTCATCACTCAGCATGTACAAGATGCCAACAAACCGACTATGAGCGGTTTCCAAATTGGCCATTGCTCGCCGAATATTGCGGTGCCTCATGGTGCGAAAGCGGAACTGAACACATATAACAAGACATTAATCATCCAAGCAGGAGTGGATTGAAAGGAGAGGAAATCATGAACATACAACAAGTAGAGACTTTTCGAACGGCAGTTCCTCTTTCCAAACCATTCAAAACAGCGTTGCGTACGGTGCATGTTGCTGAAGCGGTGGTAGTGAAAATCACCTGTGATAACGGTCTAATCGGATGGGGGGAGGCACCTCCAACACATGTTATCACAGGGGAAAGCCTTGATAGTGTGGAGTATGCCATACAACAAATTTTAAAACCAATCCTATTAAACGAAAACCTACTAAACTATGAACCGTTACTGCAAAAACTACATAAATCACTATTCCGTAACTCAAGTGCAAAAGCTGCAGTGGATATGGCCATCTATGATTGCTTGGCCCAACAAAGCAAGCTACCTCTTTATCAATACTTGGGAGGGGCTAAAAAGGAACTTGAAACAGACTTCACCGTCAGCGTCAATTCCCCGAAGGAGATGGGGGAAGACGCCTTGCTTTATTTAGAGAGAGGTTTCCTTGTTCTCAAAGTAAAAGTAGGGAAAGACGATATGGCGACAGATATTGCCAGGATTAGAGAAATCAGAAGCCGTGTTGGAGATGCGGTGGAACTTCGTTTGGATGCAAATCAGGGCTGGACGGCAAAAGAAGCCATACGCGGTATTCGCAAAATGGAAGACCTGGGATTGCATATCGAGCTTGTGGAACAACCTGTCATTGCTCACGATTTAGAAGGCTTAAAACAGGTTACCGACTCAGTGGAAACACCGATAATGGCAGATGAGAGTGTATTTACACCGGAACAGGCCCTTCAAGTACTCCAAACTCGAAGTGCAGACCTGATAAATATCAAACTTATGAAGTCGGGCGGGATTTTCCAGGCTGAGAAAATTAATAGTATCGCAGAAACCTATGGAGTCGAGTGTATGGTGGGCAGCATGATCGAGACAAGGCTAGGCATCACAGCAGCGGCGCATTTTGCCGCCAGTAAAAGCAACATCACTCGTTTCGATTTTGATGCACCACTTATGCTGGCCGAGGATATTATTACAGGCGGTATCATCTATAACGGGCGAAAGATTCGTTTTCCAAATGCCAATGGATTAGGAATTACTGATGTACATGTAAAAGGAGGAGTCAACGTTGAGTAAATATGTCATTAATGTACCGGTTGCTACCATTTGGACATCTTATGATTCACCAAGAGAACTGGATGAAAAAGCCACCTCCCATCCTACCGATATAAAAAGTTGGCTAGATTCTCTTAACTTTGAAACTAGACTAGAACTATGTGATTCCAACCTCATCCAGTCCCAATTACTTTTCGGTCAGGAAGTTCTCGTTTTGGAAGAGAAGGAGAACTATTACCATATTATTGCTTTGACCCAGGGTTCATCGAAGGACCAAAGAGGATATCCAGGCTGGGTTCCAAAATGTCAAGTTACGGAAGTGTCGGACTGGAAACTACAAGAAGGCCCTGTAGCAGTGGTGACAAGCAATCTTGCTCCTTTATTTTCAACAACGAAGAAAGAGTTACTTGAGCTTAGCTTTCAAACCATTTTACCTGTGGTGATAAAAGAGGAAGGGACAGTAAAGGTGCAGCTTCCTGATGGTGAGGTAGGAGTGCTAAGAGCGGATGCTACTTCAGTTTATGACGGATTAGCTTTCATCCCTAAAGGCTCTGGGGCGGATATCGTTCAAACGGGAGAGAGATTTCTCGGCCTTCCATATTTATGGGGTGGCATGAGTGGCTATGGCATGGATTGTTCCGGTTTCACTTATACAATGTGTAAAGCAAACGGGTATACTATTCCACGTGATGCCCATGACCAGGCAAAAGAGGGGATGGAGGTACAGCTTGATGCTTTGGAACCCGGAGACCTCTTGTTTTTTGCTTATGAAGAAGGAAAAGGAAAACTTCACCACGTTGGAATCTATCATGGAGACGACAAACTATTACACTCACCGAAAACTGGAAGAGATATTGAGATTCTTCCTATGGAAAATACGATCTATGAAAAAGAACTATGTGCAGCAAGAAGGTACTGGCAAAAGGACGGGGAATAATTATGCCAAACAAACTACTTCAAGTGAAAAATCTGCAAAAATATTTTTTCCTTGGAAAAAAACAAACCTTAAAAGCGGTAGACAACGTATCATTTGATATATATCAAGGGGAAACTTTCGGCCTTGTTGGTGAGTCTGGCTGCGGTAAATCTACCACCGGAAGGACCATCATTGGTCTTTATGGAAAAACAGCAGGGGAAGTAACCTTTAACGGAAAAGATGTCCACAGTTTATCGGAGAAGGAGAAATTCGCCTTCCATCGAAACATGCAAATGATTTTCCAAGACCCCTATGCATCATTAAATCCGCGTTCCACGGTAAAAGAAATCATTACTGAACCGATGGAAGTACATGGAATCTATAAAAATAGTAAGGAACGAACAGAGCGAGTCTATCAATTATTGGAGGATGTTGGACTGAACCGTGAGCATGCGAACCGTTATCCCCATGAATTCAGCGGGGGCCAAAGACAGCGAATAGGTATTGCCCGCGCGCTTGCCTTGGATCCAGACTTTATCATTGCAGATGAGCCGATATCTGCATTGGATGTATCCGTCCAAGCTCAAGTTGTGAACTTAATGAAACGGCTTCAGAAAGAAAAAGGCTTAACGTATCTGTTTATCGCCCATGATTTATCTATGGTCAAGCATATCAGTGATCGTATTGGGGTAATGTACCTTGGAAAAATGATGGAATTGACAGAAAGTAAGGCACTGTATAAAAAACCCTTGCACCCATACACACAAGCCTTGCTATCTGCCATACCAATACCAGACCCGGATGTGGAAGACAGAAGGGAAAGACAAATTGTCCAAGGGGAGATACCTAGCCCGATAAATCCGCCAAGCGGCTGCGTCTTCCGCACCCGTTGTCCGCATGCAATGGACGCATGCAGCCAATCAATCCCTGAGTGGCAGGAAGTAGAAGACAAGCACTATGTAGCATGCCATTTATATAACGAAAAGATTGTTGGCCCAGATAAAGCAAGGGAAATGGTCGCAAGTGCACATGAGGGGAACTGAAATCCGATTGATGGAGTTGAAGGAACGTGTTTGGGAAGTGGTGGATTCCACCGGCGGACACGTTAGTTTTAAGATAGAGGATAATTTTGGCAAGCTGCCAGGCGTGGAACATGACTGTGGAATTGTGACTTATGGAGAGAAGACCTTGGTAATGGCAGTTCTAGTAGATAATCTGGAAGATAATCATTCCGGTAAGCGAGCAATTCAGAAGATTGGACGTATCGTGGACGAATATCTTAGAAGTTCCTGTTCTTTTTAAAGAGAGGAACTTTTTTTGAGGAAATTAAAAATCTTGAAGGAATCTGTCATTTTTTGAAGAATAATATAAGGGCAGTAAATTCTTTAGAAAGGAGCTATCCATCACTACCCGCACTATCTTTAAATTCAATGAAAATTGAGGTGACAAATGAATATTGAAAAGAAATGTGAAGAAATTGTCCGTCAAGCAGTCCGATTACAAGTTTCAGATATTCACATTAAACCCCTAGAAGCGTCTGCTAAAGTCCTTTTTCGACTCGATCACTACCTCTATGATCAGGAAGAACTCTCGCTTGAAATTTATGAAAGAATGTTGTCTCACTTAAAGTTCCAGGCCGAAATGGACATAGGAGAGACAAGAAAACCCCAGAACGGCGCCTTAAAGCTCTATGTTGACTCCAAACCGATTAACCTTCGACTCTCTACGTTGCCGACAGTTAACCAGGAAAGCCTGGTTATCCGAATTCTGCCGCATGATGAAAACCAATTCCCTATCAAACACCTATCCCTTTTTCCTAACTCTACCAGAAAATTATTTTCATTAATGAAGCATTCCCATGGCCTTGTTTTGTTTACCGGTCCTACCGGCTCAGGAAAAACCACTACTCTGTATTCCATTTTAGAAGAATCAAAAAATATGCTGCAACGCAATATCATCACCTTGGAAGATCCTGTTGAGCGAAAAAGCAGACATGTATTGCAAGTGCAGGTAAATGAAAAGGCAGGTATTACCTACGCCTCTGGATTAAAGGCGATTCTTAGGCACGATCCAGATATTATTATGGTTGGGGAAATTAGGGATGAGGAAACTGCCAAGATTGCAATAAGGGCGTCGTTGACAGGTCATTTAGTGTTAAGCACCTTGCATACGAGAGATGCAAAAGGAGCAGTTCATCGACTGTTAGAGTTCGGAGTCAGCCAACAGGAGCTGGAACAAACATTAATAGCAATTTCGGCACAAAGATTAGTGGAGTTGAAATGTCCTTATTGCCAAGGAGAATGTACTACTTTTTGCAAAAAATATAGAAGTCACAGGTTAGCAAGTGTTTATGAACTCTTGTATGGGCGGGAATTGTCAAAGGTGATGGAGGAGTGTAAAGGAACAAAAGTGCACCTATGTTATCCAACCTTGAAAGAAGTAATTAAAAAAGGGATTGCATTAGGTTTTATTCACCAGAGGGAATATGAAAGATGGGTAACTGATGGAAAAAGAAAATAAGGGGTGGTCATTGAAAGTTCAGGAGGATTTCTTAAAAAGGATGGGTGAGTTATATTCTAATGGGTATTCTTTGTTAGAGGCTTTAGAGTTGATGAGCATTCACTTTGAAGCAGACAAAAAACGTAATTTACTAGAAGCGATACAGGAATTACAAAAAGGATACAGCGTTCATAGGGTGTTAGAAGGACTTCGTTTCCACCAGGATATATTGTCCTTAGTGTTTTTCTCCCAGAAACATGGCAACCTTGGTCTCGCATTTAAGAGAGGGGGAAATATGCTTGAGCGGAAAAGGCATTATCGCGAAAAAACCATTTCTATTCTCAAATATCCGATTCTACTTATTTTTCTCGTGTTAATCATGTTCATTTTTGTTCAATTGATTCTATTGCCTCAGTTTCATCTGCTTTTTTCTCAAATGAATATCTCCTTAAGTCCAGTCATCTCCCTATTCTTCAACCTTGTAGTCCGTATTCCAATCTTTGTGTCCATACTCGTGTTCTGTTTTCTTACAACCTATCTACTTTTTAAGGTTTATGAGAAACGAACATCACCTTCTAGGAGGATAAGCATGTTAATGCGAATCCCGATTGTAAAAACCTTCCTCTCCCTTCATTATTCCCATTATTTCACACAACAGCTCAGCACATTGCTATTAAGCGGGTTGACCATTAATGAAGCCATCACTGTTTTTGAACAGCAACGCTATCACCCTTTTTTTCATGTGAAAGCAAAAGAATTTCGGTACAGGCTGGTAGAAGGTGAAAAATTAGAAAAGTTAGTGGAAAGCGAGAAAGTGTTTGTTCCTGGGCTTTCTATCGTAATTGTTCACGGACAAAAGAACGGTAAATTAGGGTTAGAACTTGAACAATACAGCAGGCTTTTACTAGTAAAAATGCAGGAGTTTAGTGAAAAGTTGTTGGGAAGAATACAACCTATTTTGTTCCTTGGCGTAGGCGGGTTTGTTTTTGTTTTGTATCTTTGTATTTTCATTCCAATGTTTCAATTATTAGGAGGGTTATAAATGAGAAAATATCTGATGAATGATCGCGGGTTCACGTTGGTAGAAATGCTTTTGGTCATGCTTGTCATCACGGTGTTGTTGCTAATCATGATTCCAAACGTCACAAAGAATACAAGTGTGATCGGCGATAAGGGGTGCGAGGCACTTCTCAGCATGGTGGAAGCACAGATGCAAGCATATCGGTTAGATACTGGAAGTAATGTAACAACAATAGATGATCTGAATACCCCCGATTATCTTGCTGACCGTTTTGATGAGACAACGGCAACATTAAATTGTCCGAACGGAAGTGTCATTACAATTGTTGATAACAAGGCGATTGCTAGTATTGCAGGAGAGTAAATATAGGACGAATGGGGGCTACACACTATTAGAATCATTACTTGTTATCTCTATCGTTTCTGTCCTTCTTTCCGTGACAGTGTTGACATTAAATTCTACAGAAGAAAGCTATATAAGCGAGCAATTTAACGAACAATTAAGCAATGATCTCTTGTTCGCCCAACAATATGCATTAAGTTCAAAGAAGAGTGTGTATATCATCTTTACGCCAAGCGAGAACTATTATCGAATTCGGCAGGGAACGTTTCAAATAAATGAACTTGTGGTGAGGGAGTATCATTCTTCTATAAAAATAGACACACGAACGATGGGGCAGAGAATTACCTATCACGGCAACGGCAGCATCAACAGATCTGGGGCAATTGCAATATATGTGGATGATAAAAAACTCTATCAATATGTCTTTACACTTGGAAAGGGCCGCTTTTATGTGGAATAGTGATAAAGGATTCACGTTGCTTGAGGTATTGGCAACCCTAGTCATTTGGATGGTGATTGCATCTGTACTACTTCCTGGTCTTGTCAAAATGAGTCAAGAACGAAAAGGATTTTTTTTAGAGCAACAAGCACGATTTATTTTGACTCTCGAACTGGAAAATATTCGTTCTCAAGATGATGTGTTTCAGGAAACCACCTCTTATAAAGATGGAAATGTCTACACCATTACATTAAAAGAAGAAACCGTCCCTCCCTTATTGTGTGTCTCCTATATTGATTATCAGTTATTGGAGAAAGAAAGGTGTGTATATGTACGATATCCGTAAAGACGGAGGATTTACCCTATTGGAAGTGCTGATTTGCTTTTCCGTCATATTGATTCTTACTGCTTTGTTCCCAATTTTGATAAAAAATCTGGTTATCTTGACTGAAAAAAGGGATGGTATCCATCCATTTGAGCTAGAGGTTTTTATTCAACAGGCGACGCGGGAAGTAAGGACTGCCAAAAAGACTTCAGTGGAACAAGGAGATTTTGTCATCATTAACCAAGAGGGACAAAGAGTGACGTATGAATTCTTTCAGCAAAAAATAAGACGAAGAGTAGATGGTACGGGTCACGAATTACTACTTCATCATGTAAAAAAAGTTGACTTTGAGGACCGTGCAAATGGAGCAATTTTTAACTTGAAAGGAATGGATGAAGTTACCTATGAATTCAGAGTTAGTGCAATTCCAGTTAAATGGCATGCAGACTAAGAGGGAAGCAGGGTATATTTTTCCCGTTACCATGTTTATGAGTGTTCTAATGTCTGCTTTCTTACTTCATCAAATAGAGAGTTTCCGTCTTGAGAAGTTATTTTACCACGAAACCAATCAGCAGATGGAATTAGAAGCTATGATGAAATACACATGGGATACAACCCTAGCTGAGTCATTAATGGAAGGCAGTAATCCTTCTTCCGTCTATGTTTTTCCGACAGGAGAAGCTTCTGTCACCTCAAAAGATGTAGGGGACAAAAAAGAAATAATGATTAGTTGCTCCACAACGGAAGGCAGGGAATACAAGGCGACCATCCTTTATGACATGGGCATTCAAGAAGTTATTGCTTGGTATGAAACCAATTAAATTTAGTCCTTTTTTTCTTCACCAACTCACTGCCCTATTCATATAAATGTACAGTGATAAAGGAGGTTTTCGCCTAATGCGTCAAGCAGATAATGAAATGCCCATTCAATATATGGTGGTAGAGCCATATGTGTACCATACTTTAAAGAGCATTGTGGGGACCGAGGTGGTAATTGAGACAACACGTGGTTCCATTAGAGGCAATTTGAAAGATGTTAAGCCGGATCATGTCGTACTACTGGCAGGAGACTCCAGCTTTTTCATTCGGACTGCTGAAATAATTTGGATCATGCCTGATAAATAAAAAGAGTGATGAAAAAGTGCTTGCCGTTTCCAGCAAGTGCTTTTTCTCCTATAATGGTAATATGTTTCAGGCAGTTAAGAAAGAGAGGAATCAGCATGCAAAATGTTTATCTTACAGGTTTTATGGGGGTAGGGAAAACTACTATTGGACAGGCAGTAGCGCAAAAACTCGGCGTCTCTGTTATGGATACAGACTTCATGATTGAAAATAACTCAAACATGTTAATAAAGGATATCTTTGAAAAGTATGGAGAGAATTATTTCCGCGAGCTAGAGTCGAAAATTTTAACAGTTCTTCCTTCTGAAGATATTATTGTCACCACTGGAGGAGGAATTGTAACGAGGCAAGAAAACATAGAATGGATGAAAAAAAACGGGTGCGTCATCTTTCTTTACGCAGATCCAGACGTAATATGGAATCGGTTAGAAAATGATACAACAAGGCCTCTCATTCAACAAAGAAAAAAGGAAGAAATTCTTGAGTTATTTGGTAATCGTCTCCCGTTCTACAAGCAAGCCCATATTACACTGGATACAACAGCCCTTTCTTTGGATGAAGCGGTTGAAGCTGTACATAGAGCGATTAAAACATGGAATAACCGTCAACACTAAAGGTAAAAGTATTTCCTTTTGGCGGTGATGACATTGAAGACAAATGATTATGTAAAATATGTGACACAACAATTGGTTACCTACATGGATCAACCGAAAGAAGTAAAACGAGAGCAAAGGCAAATTAGAAAGCAGGAGCGTTCTCCAATCGCCTTCCAACTGTTTGGCGTCATTCCATATGCCATCATGATGATATTCAAAAAGAAGAAGTGAGGCAAAAGTATTGCCAAACTTTTGTTTTGTATGCTACAATCTCATCGGACAGTTAAGAAGCGTTCAACTAAATGTTCATGCAAATGCTTTCAACATAGATAAGAACTTTACGTGTTACTGATACGATCAGGCATGAGTGAAGAGGTTTTGATCCATACTAAGGGGACGAGTGCACCCTTTTATAGAGACAAGCCCTTACTCATGCCTTTTTCTATACTCTTTCCTACATATTCACCGCGGTTACTGGTGAAAGCTACAGGGTATAGAAGATTAGAGGGAACAAGTTCTTTTAGTGGAATAGCTTCTAAAAGTAAAAAATACACATATCTCAAAGGAGTTTGATTACAATGGCAGAAAAAACATTTAAAGTAACAGCAGATTCAGGAATTCACGCACGTCCGGCAACTCAATTGGTGCAAACTGCAGGGAAATTCGATGCAGACGTAAACCTTGAGTATAACGGTAAATCTGTAAACTTGAAATCCATCATGGGTGTAATGTCTCTAGGAATTCCTCAAGGAGCGGAAATCAAAATTGTGGCAGAAGGTTCTGATGAGAGCGAGGCAATTTCTGCAATTGAAGAAACTTTGAAATCAGAAGGGTTAGGGGAATAATGTCAAACACGATTCAAGGTATACCTGCTTCTAGCGGGATTGCCATTGCGAAAGCATATCGTCTTGAAAACCCAGAGCTATCTGTGGACAAAAAGACGATCGACAATGCCCAAGCGGAAGTGGAAAGATTTGAAAAAGCAGTAGAGATCTCTAAAACTGAATTGGAAAAAATCAAGGAGCACGCCCACAAAGAACTTGGAGCAGATAAGGCGGAAATCTTTTCTGCACACCTTCTTGTATTAAGTGACCCTGAACTTTTAAATCCAATTAAAGATAAAATCAAAAGCGACAGTGTAAATGCTGAGTTTGCTTTGGATGAAACAGCAGGCATGTTCATCAACATGTTCGAACAAATGGACAATGAGTACATGAAAGAGCGTGCAGCGGATATCCGCGACGTGACAAAACGTGTGCTAGCTCACCTTTTAGGTGTAACAATTTCCAATCCTGCACTTATTTCAGAAGAAGTTGTCATCATTGCGGAAGACTTGACTCCTTCTGACACTGCTCAACTTAACCGTCAATATGTAAAAGCTTTTACAACTGATATCGGTGGACGTACGTCTCACTCCGCGATCATGGCACGTTCCATGGAAATTCCAGCAGTAGTAGGAACAAAGAACGTGATGGAAACTATTCAAAATGACACAATGGTCATTATTGATGGTTTGGACGGTGCGGTTATTGTCGATCCGACAGAAGAAGAAATTGCTTTATACAAAGAAAAGCAAGAGAAGTACGAAGAGCAGAAAAAAGAGTGGGCTAAGCTTGTAAACGAGAAGAGTCTTTCTTCTGACGGACAAGAAGTCGAACTTGCTGCAAATATCGGTACTCCTAAAGATGTGAAGGGTGTTCTTGCAAATGGCGGAGAAGGTGTCGGCCTTTACCGTACAGAATTCCTATATATGGGTAGAACTGAACTTCCGACAGAGGACGAGCAGTACAAAGCGTATAAAGAGGTTCTTGAAAATATGGAAGGCAAACCTGTTGTAGTCCGCACATTGGACATCGGTGGCGATAAGGAACTGCCTTATCTAAACCTTCCTAAAGAGATGAACCCATTCTTAGGCTTCCGTGCGATACGCCTTTGCTTAGAAGAACAAGATATTTTCCGTACACAGCTTCGTGCTTTATTGCGTGCAAGCTCTTACGGAAACCTGAAGATCATGTTCCCGATGATTGCAACATTGGACGAGTTCCGCCAAGCAAAAGCCATTCTTTTAGAAGAAAAAGAAGCGCTTGTGAAGAACGGCACAACTGTTAACGAAAATATCGAGATAGGTATCATGGTGGAAATTCCATCCACAGCTGTGATGGCTGATATTTTTGCGAAGGAAGTAGACTTCTTCAGCATAGGAACAAACGACTTAATTCAATACACAATGGCAGCGGACCGTATGAACGAACAGGTTTCCTACCTGTATCAACCATACAACCCGGCAATCTTGCGCCTAGTGGATAATGTCATCCAAGCTGCACACAAAAACGGTAAATGGGCCGGTATGTGTGGAGAAATGGCTGGCGACCCAATCGCAATTCCAATTCTTTTAGGACTTGGACTAGACGAGTTCAGCATGAGCGCGACATCCATCCTTCCTGCAAGAAGCCAATTGCGTGGAATCTCAAAAGAGGAAGCTGCTTCCTATCGTGAAGAGATTCTTAGCATGAGCACTGCAGAAGAAGTAGTGGAATTTGTGAAAGAGAAGTTTAATGTGTAAGCATGGAATAGAACGAGGCCAACTTTCCTTTTATGGGAGAGGTTGGTCTTTTTTTTGTGGCTGATTGGAGGTTAGAAGGCGTGAAAGAGTTACAATATCGGTTGAAAAAGTCATAATGAGCGTCAGAAAAGTTACAATGACTCATCAAAAAGTCACAATCATCCTAAAAATAGTTACAATAACACTTTCAGAAGATAAAATCCCCTTTGAGCCAGTGAAGTTCCCCTCGTGAAAATATATAAATTCTCACTAAACCTACAATTCCGCATCCTATGATACAATATTCTCATCAACCAAAAGGAGGAAATACATAGTGCTACAAGAAAAATTAACTAAATACGCAAAACTTGCGCTAAAAGTTGGGATCAACTTGCAAGAAAACCAGCCTCTAGTCATCAATGCCCCTATATCAGCAGCACCATTTGTCAGAGAGGTGGCCAAGTTTGCCTACAAGCTTGGTGCAAAATACGTACATACTGAATGGAATGATGAACAATTAACCAAGATTACATATGAAACAGCCTCAACAGACTCACTCCAGACTGTTCGTGAGTGGAAAGTAAAAGGAATGGAGGAAATGGCGGAAGAAGGAGCGGCATTTATGTCCATCGTTGCTTCCAACCCAGATCTTCTGAAAGATGTGGACCCTGAGCGCGTTTCTATTTCTAACAAAGCTCAAGCAAAAGCCATGCAAAACTACCGGAAATATATTCAAACTGCTAAAGTCAGCTGGGCGATTGTTTCCGTACCATCACAAGAGTGGGCAGCAAAGCTATATCCAGATAATTCTCCTGAAGAACAGGTTGCAAGGCTGTGGGAAAACATTTTCCAAGTAACACGTGTGAATGAAAACGACCCTGTAGAAGCTTGGAATAAACACATCAAAACCTTACAAGATAAATTACAAGTACTAAATACGAAAAAATACAAAAAACTTCATTACAAAGCCCCAGGAACGGACCTAACTATTGAGCTGCCAAACGAACAGGTTTGGCTTGGGGGAGGAATGAACAACGATCAAGGTACTTATTTCGTACCGAACCTTCCAACAGAAGAAGTATTTACGGCACCTGTAAAAACCGGGGTAAACGGAGTAGTGGCATCCACTAAGCCGTTAAATCTAAACGGAAATTTGGTAGACAATTTCAGCCTTACGTTTAAAGACGGCAAGGTGGTAGAGTTCACTGCAGAGCATGGATATGAAGTGTTGAAAAAACTCTTGGAAACCGATGAAGGAGCCCTGCATTTAGGCGAAGTGGCACTTGTACCTCACAGCTCACCAGTTTCCAAGCAAGAAGTGATTTTTTATAATACACTGTTTGACGAAAATGCCTCTTGTCACTTGGCTCTAGGTTCTGCTTATCCAATCAATATTGAGGGAGGCGCAAAAATGAGTAAAGAAGAGTTAGAAGCAAAGGGAATTAACACCAGCATGATCCACGTGGACTTCATGATTGGTTCAGGGGAGCTTAACATAGAAGGAGAAACGGAAGAAGGCGTTATAGAAGCAATCATGACAGATGGGGAATGGGCCATCTAATCATAGAGCAGGAGATTTTCTTTTCAAAAAGAAGAACTCCTGCTTTTTTCTTTTGGTAAAATTAAAAGAAAGATTTTCCAAACTTTCCAAGGGGTAGCGTCGTCTAATCCTTAAACTTAATAGAGAAGAAGGTGAAGACAGCTTGGAAGATTCATTAAATCAACATGATCCGAAAAAAATGCATATTGAAAGTATTATGAATCAATACGGTAGCGACTTGGTGAAGTTAGCATATTCCTACGTGAAGGATTTTCAGATTGCTGAAGATCTTGTACAAGAGGCTTTTGTAAGCTACTTCAATCACATAGATAATTTTCGAGGTGAAGCAAGCCCAAAAACTCTTCTATATAGGATAACTATCAACAAATGTAAAGATTATTTCAAGAGTTGGCATTACCGGAAAGTAAGGATTTCTGACTTGTTTGGACGGCTAGTAGAGGATAAAACCCAGACCCCTGAAAACGTAATACTGGTGAAAGAACACAAGAAAACTATAGCTGACATGGTATTGAACCTTCCACTGAAATATAGAGAGGTTGTATATCTCTTTTATTATGAGGAGCTTGGCTTGAAGGATATTAGCAACACACTTAATGTTAACCTCAGTACGGTTAAAACGAGGCTATCTAAAGGGAAAGAACTGTTGCGAGTTCACTTTGTGGAAGGGAGTATTGGCAATGATTGAAAAAGAATTAAAGGAATTACGAAAAGAAATGAATCAATATATTTTCAATGATGTGTCTTTTAAGGAGGATAGTAAAGAAGGTGTTATTTTGAAAATTGGAAGAAAACCTCAAAAAAAGCGGAGTCGCAATCTTATATATAGCGTGAGTACCCTCGCTATAGCTGTTTTGTTTTTTATGGTCTTTCCCCTATTATTTAGTGATCAAAAAAATACCGGAGTCATTACAGACAACATCACAAATGAGACAATAGACAGAGTGAATTATGAAAAAGATATGTTGTTGTATGAACATAGAAGCGACAATATGGATAGGTATGATTATAACTACTATAAAGAGCCTATTGTGATTGACCCTGACTATTATAACGATAATGAATTTAGGCGAGGGGACGTTGTGTATTTTGAATATCCTGAAGATGGATTATATCAACTTGATATGAAAGATTCATACGGAGAGCCCAAATCCATTTCAAGAGTAGTTGGACTGCCTGGCGAAATCATTCATATTAATGGTGGACAAATATATATAAACAACAAAAAATTGGACACATTCTACGGAAATGCAGTAAACAATCCCCGAAATGATGCTATAAAAGACTCACTTAACGAACATGAACTTGAAAAATATCAAATACCTGAGAATCATGTTTTTGTAATTGGTGATAGTTGGTGGAGAAGTGTGGATAGCATTACTTTTGGGTCCTTATCAGTAGAAAATATCGAGGGGAAGGTTTTAGGCTATCGGAAATAGAATTAATAAGAATGTCTTTTTATAAGGGGATGAGTAGTTGAATAAGAAAATATTACTAAGTCTCCTTTTCACATTCCTTGCTTCTAATAACGTATTGGCCTTGGACTGGGCTTATCCATTTGTAGTTTATAAAGGCGGAGTGTACGAGGTGACCGATGAACGACTTACTAAAGAAGAATTAGGTAATGAGATTGGGGAGGTTAAAAGAAAGGCTGATGAGTACTCTGGCAACTATTATGGAGATGCATCCAACCTTTATGATAAAGGCACAAAGTATTATGACATTGAGGGATTTGCTCCTGAGACAGCCATTGCAATTGAAGAACGTAGCGGGGAGTGGGTAAAAGCTGTCTACCTTCATAAAGCACCATTTCATTGGACAGATCTACTGCCATATATCTTGCTAGGGATTGCCGCCTTTGTCCTATCTATTGTTTTATCTTTAAGGTATGCAAGAAAAAGAGAGACCCATCAGTATTAGCGAAGCTACTGAAAAACTAATACCGTAAAATTTTTATGATACCTAGCTGGTGATTGGAGCAAAAGGCGAAGACTCCTGAGGGAGATAAAGGTAGCTTGAGACCCCTCAAGCGTTGCGAGGAGGCTCAAGCACCTTCCCTAGGAAAGCGAAGCCATTTGCGGAAATCAACAGCGGTGTTTAATAAAATTTCATAATCAAGGTCTTTTTTAGTGGCTTGGGCGTAGCCGACGAGGCTCACATCAGCTCCTAGGAAAGCGAAGCCATTTGCGGAAATCAACAGCGGTGTTATAAAAATTCTAAAATCAAAGACTTTTTCAGTGGCCCCGTCAGCATTAACCGGGCTTTCCACCAGTCTTACTTTTTCTTAGGTTAATACGTATAAGGTGGAAACTTCACTACAGGTTCTTTTTCTTTTCGTATGTTTTTTGTAAAGGAGGAACTAACATTGACATTGCTGTCCACCAGCTTTCTTGGCGTCAATGCCATCCACTGGGCCAGGGAAACGTCTTCAAACCGATCGCTTTTGAACATTTCGAGAAACCAAACCGTTTCATCGCCTGTGTTCTGGATATAATGTCCGGTTGCAAATGGGACATAACCGACGTCTCCAGCCATGTAATCAAAGGTTCGGGCAGTCCCGTCCCCAAGAAAGACGGTCATACGTGCTTTTCCTGTGAGGTAATATTGCCATTCATCATTGTTGGGATGCCAATGGAGTTCCCTCATACCCCCGGGTTTCACTTCCACAAGTGCAGCTGCTACGGTTTTGGATATTTTAAAAACGGTGGAATCGACAATGCGAACTGATCCTCCAGAAAATTCAAGTGGTGGCTGTTTTAGCAATTCATATTTGAATGGAAGAGGAACCTTTCCATAAGGTGATGAGACAGCCTGCGTTTCAAGAGGTCCGGGCACCTCGCTTTGATAGATGTATACCTGTCCTTTTGGCCGATCGTCAAATGTACTCTCAGGAACTCCAAAGTTTGCAGATAATACTTCCTTTGGCGTATGGGCAAACCAGTCGGAAATGGATAGGGTGCTTAAATCGGAAAAATCTCCAGAGTCAAAAACCAATAGGAATTCACAATGCTCCAATCCTTGAATGGAATGGGGGATGCCTGGTGGAAAATACCATAAGTCACCAGGACCGACATCGGCAATGAAATTCTTTCCGTTCTGATCAACAGCAGTAATGCGGGCACGTCCGAGAATCATATAGGACCATTCTGCCTCTTTGTGCCAATGGAGCTCCCTAACACCACCTGCGGTTAGACTCATGTTAACACCAGCCAAAGTGGTAGCGATGGGAAGTTCTCTGACCGTAATCTCTCTGGACCATCCTCCATGTTTCAGAATCATAGATGTATCCGAGAAGGAGAAACGCAGATTTGGAACAATACCGGCATCCGTTTTTGGTGGTACGAGCAAATCAGGATTTTGTAGATCTCTCAGTACATTTCTCGGGCCAAGATCAAGTGCTCCTGCCCCATCGCTTCTGATAGGCTGGGGGATTCTTTTATCTATTTTTTCGTCAGTCATCTCGATCACCCTTTATTAAAGATAATGAGGAAATCCACACTATTCTACTGTTATGAAACGATATTAAAAAATAGAAGAGGGACAAAATCATGAAAATTACACTACGAGAAATAACAGCTGAAAACTGGCAGAAGGCAATTCAATTAAAAGTATCAGAGAACCAACAAAACTTCGTCGCATCGAATCTGTATTCCCTTGCGCAAGTGCAGTTCTTACCTGAATTTAAGGCAATGGGAGTTTATGTGGAAGAGGAAATGGTTGGTTTTACGATGTATGGTATTGACGCGGATGACGGGAACTACTGGATCTACCGTTTAATGATAGATGAAAAATCGCAAGGGAAAGGATATGGAAAGTCTGCTCTTTATGAAGTGCTCGAGGACATAAGATACACAAACTCCACAGGTATTCCTTATGTCGTGCTTGGCTTTGAACCAAAAAACCACTTAGCGAAAAAGATGTATGAGAATGCTGGTTTTGTAGAAACAGAGATGGCTTCATGGGGAGAGCAACTGGCAAGATTAGAACTAAAAACACAAGATGATACCGAGGATCCTAATATAGTAGAAGCTTTGACCGCTCATAAAGAGCACTACACCGAAATGGCGTTAGACCTCTGGCCGGAAAGCACGAAGGAAGAACTCTATGAGTCTTTTCATGAGATGATGGCTTCCAATCGGGACAAGATTTTATTTTACCGCTTAGGTTCCGAGTTTGTTTCCTTTATCCATCTTTCTATCAGAATGGATTATGTGGAAGGAACGGAATCATCACCGACAGGGTACATAGAAGGGGTATATGTGAAGCCACAGTACAGAAGGAAAGGGTACTCTGCAAAGCTGGTGCAGGTAGGAGAACAGTGGCTTAAAAAGAAAGGCTGCAAACAAATCGGATCGGACATCCACTTGGACAATCATGTAAGCTATGATTTCCACATTGGGATGGGCTTTAAGGAATCAAGCAGATTAATCGCTTTTATTAAAGATATAAAGGGGGAATAGAGATGAATCAACTATTAGAAAGTAATCGCAAAAGCTGGGACAAGGTCGCCCATTATTTCAACGGGGTGGACGCCCTTCCTAGTTACGGGCCTTTCAGTCAAACTGAAGATGAATTGAAGCTTTTGGATGATTTACAAAACAAAAAGGTGTTGGATATCGGGTTTGGAAGTGGTCATTCTTTAAAGTACATGGCGGAGGAAAAAGGTGTAAGTGAACTGTGGGGAGTGGACCTTTCCTCCGAGCAAAAATCAGTTGCAGAAAGGACTCTTCAAGGCCTGGAACCTCACTTATTTTGTGCACCGATGGAACTGGAAACTGCCCTTCCTAAAGATTATTTTGATTGTGTTTATTCCATCTATGCGTTGGGATGGACGACGGATTTGAAGACAACCTTACATTTAATCCATTCTTATCTGAAAAAAGGAGGAAGTTTCCTTTTCAGCTGGGATCACCCATTGTACGCTCATATTAGGAGCGAAAATGGTGTCATGACTTTAGGCGGCTCATATCAGCATGAAGGGCTACACACCTTTGAAAAATTTAAAGGGGAAGATGCACCAATGACTATTCACACTCGAAAACTGGCAACCTACATAAACGAATTAATTGAAGCGGGCTTTACTATTGAGAAAGTAGTGGAAAGTGAGGAGGGTGCACGTTTTAAAGATGAGGACGCTCCTGTATCTGACCGCTACTATTCTCTTTACAAAACTCGCAGGTTTCCATCGACACTAATTATTAAAGCCAGAAAATAAGGGGGATTAGAGATGTTTTTCATTAATGTAGAGGGTGCTGTGTACAGAGGGGACAAATGGTTAATGATTGAGCGGAGTCGCAAGGAGGAGCATGCAGGTGGGCTGCTTTCCTTTGTTGGCGGGACGGTTGATCAAGAGGGTGCTTCTTCCAATATTTTGGAGCGGACTTTGAGACGTGAGTTAATGGAGGAAGTGGGTATCAGCGTTCATGATAACACGACGTATGTCCGAAATACTTCTTTTGTTTTACCGGATGGCCGGGAAGTTGTAGACATCGTATTCTTGTGTGAATGGCAAAGTGGCGAGCCCTATCCGAAGAGTCCGGATGAGGTGGAGGCTGTTCATTGGATGACGACGGATGACATAGTGAACCATCCTAAAACAGAATCCTATTTACATGACAATATTAGAGAAGCAGATCGATTAAGAAACCTGCCAAAACATAGCACAAACGAACAGGAAATCAATTGTTCACGCTGATAGGATAGACATAAGGGGTGAGGTAATATGGCGTTGGTAGAGTCGATTCAGCTGGCAATCGAATATATGGAAAAGAACCTGACAGAAGACATTACGATTGGGGATATAGCTAGACATGCAAATGTTTCTTCCTTTCATTTTCAACGCACATTCGGTTTGTTGACGGATACATCGGTTGCAGAGTATATGAGAAGAAGAAGGTTGACACTTGCTGCACAGGAATTGCTTACAACAGACAACAAGATCATCGATATCGCCTACAAATATGGTTACGACACTCCTGAGGCTTTCACGAAGGCATTCCGAAGGCAACATGGTACTTCTCCAACAGAAGTGCGGAAGCATGAAGGGAAGCTGCAAACTTATAACCGCCTGGTGATCCAGGTGACATTGGAAGGGGCAGAACCGATGAAGTATAGTGTAGTGAACAAAGAGGCATTTACAGTGGCTGGGAAAAAAAGAAGATTTTCATGTGCTAATGATGAGCAGTCTAGGGACATCCCGAAGTTTTGGCAGGATGTGAATGCAGAAGGTTTCACAGATAAGCTGTTTGCATTGAATAATGGTTCCATTAAAGGTGTACTCGGTGTGTGCGAAGGTACAACGGAAGAGATGAAGTCGGATCAAGTTATGGACTATTGGGTGGCTACTTCTGTAGAAGGGGAGATACCAGAAGAGTTGGAGAAAATGGAGATTCCTGCATCAAAATGGGTAGTCTTTGAAGTACACGGACCTATGCCGCACGCCATGCAAGATACTTGGAAGCGTATCTTCTCAGAGTGGTTCCCATCTAACAGCTACGAACATTCAGGAGCACCGGATTTTGAATTGTACACAGACGAAGACCCTTCGAATCCAGACCTATACTCGGAGATTTGGATACCGATAAAATAAATAAAAGTGAGTGAGTCTAGTTTGTTACCTATAGACTCGCTCTTTTTTTTATTCCCGCTCAACTTCGTTCTCAAAAAAGAACTATATACTTGTATTATTGAGAAAATTTTGGGTATAATAGTTCTTATAAGAGAACAGGCGAGGTGTGGGATGGTTAAAAAGCTATTAATTGCACTGCTGCTATTAAACATATTTGATGGAGTTGCTACCTATTTTGGCCTGCACTTTCAATTAATTAATGAAGGCAACCCCCTAATGGAATCCCTCTATGAGACAAGTCCTTCCTTATTTTTACTCTTTAAACTTGGAGTTTCCGCAATTTTACTCTTTTTCATAAAACACAACCTAAAACTCAAGTCAAACCTACTTAAAGTGGTCTGCCTTACTGCCGTATGTGGATATAGCATTGTCACAGTCCTACATATGTACTGGATATACTATTATTTAAGTTAAAAACATACACAATGGTAGCCTTATCTACCACTGTGTATGTCATTGATAAAATTAGGACCCATATAGAAGAGCCCACCGTTAATGATTGTTACATGTATTTTCGGTTCATATTGCTCTTGAAGGGCTTTTTTTTCTGTTTCATAGGCTTCTGGTTTTTCATCATCATCCTCATAAAAATGTGTCAAAAGCTGGAGATCTTGATTCCATCTTTTCCGCGCATCTTCGGCCCATTGATGATCTTCACTTGCAATAAATCCATTTACATAATGCTCAAGTCTAGTAAGGCCACTTGCGGGCTTAATAATCGGAGTCATGGTAAAACAAAAATCAGGAATTTTAGGTGTCAGATTGATCTTTCCCACTTCTTCTTGGAATTTTTCTACAATCGTACCTGTAATCAGATGGATACCAAGTGACATTATAACGTCCTTCTTGCGGTCACATTGATAACTTACTTTCATATTTACATTTAACCAAGGATGGAGGGGAAGATGGCCTGCACCGTTATGAGAAGGAATGTTTTCATACAGACGAATATACCCTGCAAGACTTTTCGTAGATTCGAAAATTTGATGCATACGTGGAGAGCCAAAATGGACATGATCCCCTTTTAATTCTTCAGGTGCCTTGTTGCTGTCCGTAATCAATGTCATTTTCATTGGATTCGGTACTCCGCCCGTTTTTTCTAGATAGTGCCAATAGAATGGACGGTTCATTAGCTCTTTGTCCATATCAATGGTCAATTGCACGGCAAGATGGCTGTTCGTGTTCTCGACTATTTCACAGCTGTTTGCCGTAAAATAGCGCTCCAAAAATCTATGAATTTCCCGCTGCTGCATGTGGGCCTTCCTCCTTTTTCATCTGATCGGCAAACTCAATAATAGAGGAGAGGTTCTCCATCTTTATCTTCATTTCACCCTCTGATTTGGAATGAAGCATGATATCTTGTATGTGCTCTTCTAAATTCTTGATTTCCATTTTCGTCAAGATATCGTCAAGCTCCCCAATGACTCGTTCAAACAGGTTGATTTTCTCATAAAGAAGCTTCAAAATATGTTCCTCGACAGTGTTGCTTGTGGCAAAATTATAGATATTCACATCACGCTCTTGTCCAAGCCTGTGAATCCGGCCAATACGCTGTTCAAGTCTCATAGGGTTCCAAGGTAGGTCGTAGTTAATAATATGGTTGCAGAATTGAAGGTTGATTCCCTCGCCACCGGCTTCTGTCGCAATCAGTACTTGCACATGATTTTTAAACAGTTCTCTCATCCAATCCTTTTTGCCTCTTTTGAAGCCACCACGAAAAGGAACAGACGTGATACCATTTTGCTTTAAGAACCATTGAAGATACATTTGAGTTGCTCTATATTCGGTGAAAATAATGACCTTGTCATTTACTTTTCTAATTAGCTCTAAAACCTTTTCTGCCTTAGAGTTACGTCCAACCAAATCAATTTTTTCAAAAATGTTCAAAAGCCCTTGTGAAGGTTGATAATGTGGATTTTCTTGTTGCTTGCGTTCAATCATGTTTTTAACGGTATAGTAAACGGCTTCCCTGCTGCTGCATGCTTCCCGCTGTAAGGTCATGATGGAGAATTGACTAGTAATCGGCACATAAGGATCTGTCTTTAGCTGGTTAATGGCATCATAAAGGTCCTGTTCCTCTTTAGAAAATTCAATGATACAAGACTCCACATTGCGTTTAGGCCAATCAATTCCCGTATCCCCGCGCCTGTTTCGAATCATCACTTTATTGACGAGTTCTTTTAAATAATCGTCATTCTCAAGTTTTCTGTCTTTTGCACGGAATACTTCCGTAAAATTACTCTCGCTCCCAAGGTGACCAGGTTTTAGAAGGGAAACTAGGTTGAAAATCTCTTCCACTTTATTTTGAATAGGAGTGGCTGTTAACAAAAGGCAGAACTTTTTCTTTAAGTTCTGCACAAATTCATAGTTTTTGGTTTTATTATTTTTCAGTTTATGAGCCTCATCAATGATTACCATGTCGTACTCTAAGCTATTAATGATTTCACGGTGCGGGCTCCTTTTTGCGGTATCAATGGAAGAGACTACTACATCACATTGCTCCCACACATAACTCTTTTTTTGACCGATAGCAGGGATGTAAAATTTCTGATTCAATTCAACCGCCCATTGTGACACAAGCGAAGCCGGTACGAGTATCAATACCTTCTTCACTAGACCTCGAATCATATATTCTTTAAGAATAAGACCGGCTTCAATGGTTTTACCTAGCCCCACTTCATCGGCTAGTATGGCTTTCCCGTTCATTTCCTCCACCACATTTCTGGCAACTTCCAATTGGTGAGGAAGTGGAGTCAGTTGTGGCAGGTGGGAAGGAGCAAGCAACCCTTCAAATTCTGGAATGCTTAGATGATTTTCTACTTCTAACGCAAGCTTGAATAGTTCGTAATTAGCCCAAGGACCATCATCTTCCATTCGTTTTAACAGTTCGTCCTGCCATTCTTTATCAAAAACAATCTCTACATTCATTGTTGTGCATCCTTTCTGAATTATCCAATTTATAGTATGTTACAAAAGGATAGCGTTTTCATTAGAAAATATTGATAATCTACTTGATTAAACACGAACATTTAGCTATTTAAAAATAATAATAATAAGTGTTTTTATATTGCCAGATTCCTTTGTCTAATGGTAGGATAATAGTGAGCTTTTTAAGGCAGTTTGCCTGGCTATATAAACATGAATGTTGTAGCTTTTTATTAGTATGACCATGTTTGAAGAAAATATTATATGGCGAATGAGAACAAGGGGAGAGACTGCCTTCAAAAATACGGCAGCGCCGAAGGAGCAAGCAGAATGACTGTGAATCTCTCAGGCAAAAAGACTCTTGTTGGACGCAACTCTGGAGAGCGTTTATTCCTATTCATTCAGAATAAACCACCAAAGGGGAAAGCCTTCTACATAAGGTAAACTTTCAGGTGCAAAGGACAGAGAACTCTTTTTTGAAAAAGGAGTTTCTCTGTCCTTTTTTGGAACAGAGCAAAAAGGCAAACTAGTAGGTTTACATTCTTTTGGTTAGTAAAAGGAGGAGAAAAGTAATGACTGAACTTAAAAAAACACCATTGTTTGATGTGTACAAAGAGCATGGTGGTAAAACAATTGATTTTGGTGGATGGGATCTTCCTGTTCAATTTTCAAGTATTAAAGAAGAACACGAAGCGGTTCGAACAAAAGCCGGTTTATTCGATGTTTCCCACATGGGAGAGATTGAAGTAAAAGGAAAAGACAGTCTTGCTTACCTACAGAAAATGATGACAAATGACGTTTCCAAACTCAAAGACGGTGGTGCACAATACACAGCAATGTGTTATCCGGACGGAGGGACGGTAGACGATCTTCTAGTCTACAAAAAAGCAGATGAGGATTACCTGCTTGTTGTGAACGCATCCAATATAGAAAAAGATTACGATTGGTTAAAAAGCCATGCAATAGAAGAAGTAGAAGTTACAAATATCTCAGAGAATATCGCACAGCTTGCAATTCAAGGTCCAGTGTCCGAGAAAGTTTTACAAAAACTTACTAGCGCAGACCTTTCAGAAATTAAATTTTTTAAATTTAAAGAAAATGTAGATATTGATGGTATTTCAGCGCTTGTTTCTAGAACTGGTTATACAGGAGAAGATGGATTTGAAATTTATTGTCAGCAGAAGGACGCAGTTCAACTTTGGAACACGTTACTTGAGGCTGGAAAAGAAGACGGTCTAGTTCCTTGTGGGTTAGGTTCCCGTGACACCTTGCGTTTTGAAGCAAAGCTTGCTCTTTACGGTCAAGAGCTTTCAAAAGACATAACTCCGATTGAAGCTGGTATCGGTTTCGCAGTCAAAACGAACAAAGAAGAAGATTTCTTCGGCAAAGAAGTTTTAAAAGAGCAAAAAGAAAACGGCGCACCTCGCAGTATCGTTGGGATTGAAATGATAGACAAAGGTATTCCTCGACACGGCTATGAAGTTTTTGTAGGGGAAGACCAAATAGGAGAAGTAACAACTGGTACACAATCTCCAACTTTAAAGAAAAATGTCGGTCTGGCACTTTTGAAAAAAGAATTCACAGATCTTGAAACAGAAGTGGAAGTGCAAGTTCGTAAAAAGCGTCTTAAAGCAAAAGTGGTTAAAGCACCATTCTATCAACGCCCGAAAAACTAACTGGAGAGGGGAACTCACATGAAACATCGTTATTTACCGATGACAGACCAAGACATTCAGGAAATGCTGCAAGTAATAGGAGTACAGTCTATTGACGAACTATTTTCAGACATCCCGGAAAGCGTCCGCTTTGACGGAGAACTAAAAATTAAACAAGCAAAATCCGAATCAGAATTGATGCGCGAGTTAAGTGAGCTTGCTGCTAAAAATAAAGATTTACGAAAGCATGCTTCCTTCTTAGGTGCTGGCGTATACGATCATTACATGCCGGTCATTGTAGACCATGTTATCTCCCGTTCAGAATTCTATACAGCCTACACACCTTATCAGCCTGAGATCTCACAAGGGGAGCTGCAAGCAATCTTTGAATTCCAAACAATGATTTGTGAACTAACAGGCATGGATGTAGCAAACTCGTCTATGTATGACGGTCCAACAGCCTTCGCAGAAGCAGCGATGCTTTCTTGCGGTCATACGAAAAAGAAAAAAGTTCTTATTTCAGGCGCGGTTCACCCTGAAGCTAAAGCAGTGGTAACTTCTTATGCAAAAGGACAATATGTAGAAGTGGTAGAAATCCCAACAAAAAATGGAGTAACCGATGTAGCTGCATTAGAAGAAATGATGTCGTCTGACGTTGCGGCAGTCATGGTTCAATATCCAAATTTCTTCGGTCAAGTGGAACCGTTGCAAGAAATTGAAAAAATTGCCCATACAGAAAAGGGAATGTTCGTTGTCTCTTCCAACCCGTTGGCACTTGGTGCGCTGACACCTCCAGGGAAATTTGGTGCTGATATCGTAACAGGTGATGCGCAACCATTTGGTATCCCGACTCAATTCGGAGGACCGCATTGTGGTTATTTTGCTGTAACATCCAAATTAATGCGTAAAGTTCCTGGTAGATTAGTAGGACAAACAGTGGACGAGGAAGGCCAACGCGGTTTCGTTCTGACTCTGCAAGCACGTGAACAACATATTCGCCGTGATAAAGCGACTTCCAACATTTGTTCTAACCAGGCATTGAATGCACTCGCAGCGTCTGTTGCCATGACGGCTCTAGGCAAAAAGGGTGTGAAGGAAATGGCAGTACAAAACATCCAAAAAGCGCAATATGCTAAGCGCTCTTTAGAAGCAGCAGGTATTGAAGTAACATTCACCGGGCCGTTCTTCAACGAATTTGTTGTAAAGCTGTCCACTCCAATTAAAGAAGTTAATCGAAAACTTCTTGAAAAAGGATTAATTGGTGGGTATGACTTGGGTACTTACTATCCTGAATTAGAAAACCATATGCTACTTGCAGTTACAGAGTTACGCACGAAAGAAGAAATCGACACACTAGCGAGAGAAATGGGGGCTCATCAGCAATGAAGAAGCAAAATCAACCACTCATTTTTGAAATGTCCAGAGAAGGTCGTATCGGATACAGCTTGCCTGAAAACGATGTACCAGAAGTAGATTTAGCAGAACTTTTCCCAAGCGAATACATCCGCGAGGAAGCGCCAGAACTTCCTGAAGTTTCCGAGCTGGATATTATGCGTCACTATACGGCATTGAGTAATCGTAACCACGGTGTGGACTCTGGTTTCTATCCGCTAGGTTCTTGTACGATGAAATATAACCCCAAAATCAATGAAAACGTAGCTCGATTCCCAGGCTTCGCACATATTCACCCGTTGCAGGATG
The DNA here is from genome assembly GCF_001293645.1 of Bacillus sp. CHD6a. Taxonomy (GTDB): domain Bacteria; phylum Bacillota; class Bacilli; order Bacillales; family Bacillaceae_I; genus Sutcliffiella_A. Next base: position 25,890 of record NZ_LBMD01000007.1, on the reverse strand, counting down.
AGTCCACTGTCCAAGGTGCATTGGAATTAATGCACGACCTACAAGAGCACTTGGTTGAAATCACCGGAATGGACGAAGTGACACTTCAACCTGCTGCCGGAGCCCATGGTGAGTGGACAGGTCTAATGATGATTCGCGCCTTCCACGAAGCAAACAATGATCATAAACGTACAAAAGTTATCGTACCTGACTCCGCTCACGGAACAAACCCGGCATCTGCAACAGTCGCTGGTCTTGAAACGATTACGGTAAAATCCAACGAAAACGGTTTGGTAGATTTAGAGGATCTTCGCAGAGTGGTAGGGGAAGATACGGCCGCTTTGATGCTGACCAACCCGAACACACTAGGACTTTTTGAGGAGAATATTTTAGAAATGGCCCGCATTGTCCATGATGCAGGCGGAAAGCTTTATTATGACGGAGCGAACCTGAATGCAGTGCTAAGCAAAGCGCGTCCTGGAGACATGGGCTTTGATGTGGTTCACTTGAACTTGCATAAAACATTTACAGGTCCTCACGGTGGCGGTGGCCCTGGTTCCGGTCCAGTCGGCGTTAAAGCGGATTTAATTCCTTACTTGCCTAAGCCATTAGTCGTGAAAAAAGAAGACGGCACGTTCGGTTTCGACTACGATCGTCCAGAATCTATCGGCCGCGTGAAGCCGTTCTACGGCAACTTCGGCATTAATGTTCGTGCATACACGTATATCCGCTCAATGGGTCCAGATGGTCTGAAAGCAGTAACAGAATATGCCGTACTAAACGCGAATTACATGATGCGCCGTTTGGCAGAACACTACGACCTGCCGTTTGACAGACATTGTAAGCACGAATTCGTATTGAGCGGTAAGCGCCAGAAGAAGCTTGGGGTTCGTACATTGGATATCGCCAAACGCCTGCTTGACTTTGGCTACCATCCGCCAACCATCTACTTCCCATTGAATGTGGAAGAATGTATTATGATTGAGCCTACAGAAACAGAATCAAAAGAAACATTGGATTCCTTCATTGAAGCGATGATTCAGATTGCGCGTGAAGCGGAAGAAAATCCGGAAGTGGTACAAGAGGCACCACATACGACCGTAATTAAGAGATTGGATGAGACGCTGGCAGCGCGTAAGCCGGTGTTGCGTTATCAGAAGGAAGCTTGAATCGAATATTGATTGGAGAGAGGACAGGGGGACCTGTTCTCTTTTTTGGGGGTGTGTAGACGTAGACGGGAATTTGTGGGTTTAATGGTGTCGGAATTTGTGTGAATGTGTCAATTTCTTGATATATCTCAGAAATTATTGATATATGCTGAAAATTATTGATATATCCAGAGAATTATTGATATAACGGAATTTTCCTCGATATATTCCATTTTTTCTTGATATCCGCATCATGCCGACTCCGTACGATCACTTTAATGCCATAATCCATTACGTCCTATCTCTTTTCACTTCTCAAACTCCACAAAAACCCGTAAGATAAAAGTAGAAACAAGGGGAGGGAAAAGCAAATGTACTATGAGCAAACCTATAAAGCACGAGAAGAACTGCTGGAAGTATTAAAAGGAATCTCAGAAGAACAACTGCACGAAAAGCACGAAAACCTCTGGACAGTCTCTCAAAACGTAGAGCACTTATATCTAATTGAAAACAAGATCACCAACGGCCTAAGAAAAGCGATTGAAGTGAAGCATGAAGTAGCAGAGAAAGAATTAAATTTGGCAAAAATCCTAGCCAACAGAACATATAAAGTGGTGGCACCGGAAGATATTACTCCTTCTGAACACCGATACACAAAAGCAGAACTAATCAATCTGCTGGAACAATCCAGAGCTAACCTGAACACATTCATCCAAGAAGTGAATGAAGAGATCTTACATAAATACGGCTTTAATCACCGCTGGATTGGCGACCTCTCCGCACAACAATGGGTACAACTAATTGGGTTCCATGAGCGACGTCATATCGATCAAATCAACCAAACAATAAACAACACCGTTCAATAAACACAAAAGAGCACTTGCAGTTTCTCATACTCTGCAAGTGCTCTTATCTATTAGTTCTTCGTTCTAATTTTACCGCCCCATTGCTTGAAGCCGCCCTTAAGTTGATAAAGCTGCGTGTACCCTTTACGCTTTAACATTTGAGCTGCACGACCACTACGCATAGTGTTCTGGCAATAAATATAGACAGGTTGGTCTTGTCTTACCTCTCTCATTCTCATTTTCATTTGAGATAGAGGGATGTTTCTTGCGCCAAGGATGTGCCCGCCTTCATACTCTTTTGGTTCACGAACATCAATCAATTGCGCTTTACGATAACCAGCACGAAATTCTTCTTCCGTTAAGGTTGTTAGAATTTTACGTTGGTAAATGAACATGATCACTGAATAGACAATAAATGCTGCCAAAATTCCTAATGTTACGTATAAAGCCAAACTAGACAACCCCTCTTTTTCTTTTTATACCAAAGTATATTATATAAAAGCTCGTCCGAAATGTCATCCTTTTCTACTAGTCAGCTTTAAAAAACTGCCAAGCTTTAACTTTGAATTCCCGGTGTACTTTTGGTAGACTAATTCATCATATAAAGATAAATGAGGTACATAACATGACGAGAGAAACTTGGAGGTTTATTGACTCACAAAATCAATCTCCTGCATTTAATATGGCGCTTGATGAAGCGTTATTAGATTGGCACAGCAAAGGCATGATTCCACCAACTATCCGTTTTTACGGTTGGAATCCTCCGACATTGTCTGTCGGTTATTTTCAAAAAGTAGAAAAAGAAATAAATATGGAACGTGTAAAAGAACTTGGTCTTGGGTTTGTCAGAAGACCTACAGGTGGTCGCGGTGTCCTTCATGACAAGGAACTAACCTATAGTGTTATTGTCTCGGAAGAGCATCCAGAAATGCCGAAAACCGTAACAGAGGCATACCGAGTTATTTCAGAAGGTATTTTAGAAGGTTTTAAAGCGCTTGGGCTAGATGCATATTTTGCTATTCCAAGAACAGAAGAGGAAAAGCAAGGACTGAAGAATCCCCGTTCTTCCGTTTGTTTTGATGCACCATCTTGGTATGAACTTGTAGTGGAAGGAAGAAAGGTTGCCGGAAGTGCGCAGACACGCCAAAAGGGTGTCATTCTGCAGCACGGCTCCATTCTACTAGATATTGATGAGGACATGTTATTTAGCCTATTCAACTACCCAAGCGAACGTGTAAAGGAACGAATGCAGAAGAATTTTAAAAATAAAGCGGTGGCAATCAATGCTCTTCGCGAGTCTCCAGTTACCATGGAAGAAGCAAAGAAGGCTTTTTATGAAGGGTTTGAAAAAGGACTTAACATTACACTTGAAACATATGAGCTGACAGAAGCAGAATTAGCTGAAGTACATGCCATAATGGAAAAGAAATATTCCACAGACGAGTGGAATTATAAAAGATAACGAGGAGCATATTTCTCGTTATCTTTTTGTTTTGCACTACATCTAGTAGGGTAGTGTAAAGAGTCGACTAGATATGTAAAAAGTCAAGAATGAAAAATAAAAAAATATTTTTCGTCAAAAAGGAAGGATTTTCTTTAAACGTTGGTACAGTAGGCTTGCTATATTTCGTAAAAATGCGCAACCGACAAAAAAAGTCATTCTGCCTCGAAAATAGAATATAATCTTCGTTTCTCTTGATTATCCTCCCTAAATTGACCCTTTTACAATTTGACAAATTTAGATTTATTCCGCGGAAAATCTATATATAGTAGTGTCGAAAATATTTTATATACTATATGTTGATATCTTGCCTGCAGATATGATACCTTAACTGTACAAACAAATTTTACAAAAGTAACGTTTGGTAGAACTACTAGTTTTAGAGGAGTTGTAATTATGACCATTGCAATTAATGAAGACAAATTGAAAATTAATGTAGAACGTTTGAACAAGGACATCACCTTATTTCCTCAAGTACACCCCATTACAGAGGACATGACCACCACACATAAAGGTGTTTCCCGCCTGGTCATGCTCGATCGTTACGCATTCAAAGATACAGAAAAAGTAACCCTTACTGCTGGAGATTTTGTTGTATTAACGATTAAAGAAGATCCCAAATTCCCTGCAAGAGGTCTTGGTTTCATTCAAGACATAGACTGGTCTACCAAGAAGGCTTCTGTACTAATTGAAGAAGAGTATCGTGGAGTTCTGACAAAGCAAGGTGAAGTGGAAACAGGCGTTGTTGTTCGTTCCCTAGATGTCATTGAGAAGCCACTGGAAGTCTTCTACGAGCAAATTGCCAAACGTAACGCCAAAGGCTTGGCAGCCGTAGAAACGACAGAAGAGAAGCGCCAGGAATGGTTTGAAAAGTTCTATCATGAATTGGTTAACATGAATTTCGTACCGGCAGGACGTGTGTTGTACGGTGCAGGAGCTGACACAGACGTAACCTACTTCAACTGTTATGTGATGCCGTTTGTGCAAGATTCCCGTGAAGGAATATCGGAACACCGTAAACAGGTAATGGAAATCATGAGCCGCGGAGGCGGGGTTGGGACAAACGGATCAACGCTTCGTCCACGAAACGCACTTGCAAGAGGAGTGAACGGTAAATCCTCTGGTAGTGTTTCCTGGTTGGATGACATTGCAAAATTGACGCATCTTGTGGAACAAGGTGGATCAAGACGTGGTAAATCAGCTTAAGTGCCTCGTCTATAAACAAACCTCGTGAATTGCTGGAAAGTCTTTCATGACTTGTTGGCTACAACGTGACTGGAAACGGTGAGCGTGAATGCTTAAAAACAACAAGTGGAAAAAGATAATCAGCAGCCAAGCACCTGTCAAATGGTGAAGGTTCAACGACCATCGAAAACATGCCGAAGTTTGGTAGAAGTGAGTAGAGTAGGATTCAAGCGAATCCGAAGTGCGAGGACACTTTTTATAAAAAGTGTAAGATATGGTCTGAACTCTATGGTGACATAGAGAGTCGATTCAGCGAATCGGCGTAACGAAATGGCTCAAATGATTATGCTAGCAGACTGGCACCCAGATATCGTCGAATTCATCATCTCCAAAATGCAAAACCCGAGAATTTTGCGCTACCTAATTGAAAATACAAACGATGAAAGCATCAAAAAAGCGGCAGAGGATAAACTGAAGTTCACTCCATTAACAGATCAGGAAATCACAATGTACCAATCTGTTACAAACTTCAAGCACATCCCTGGATATGGCGGATTTACAGAAGCCATCATCAAGGATGCAGAGCAGAAGTTAAAAGTTGGTGGAACTTACACCGTTCATAACTCAGAGTTCCTAACTGGAGCCAACATCTCCATTACCCTAACAAAAGAGTTTATGGAAGCTGTTGAAAACGACGCTGACTTTGATCTTCGTTTCCCTGATGTGGAAGCATACGATAAAGATGAAATGGCTATTTACAATGAACAATGGTCAGAAGTTGGAGATGTACGAGAGTGGGAGAAACTTGGTCACAAGGTGAGAGTGTACAGAAAGATTAAGGCAAAAGAACTTTGGAACCTAGTCAATATCTGTGCAACATACTCAGCTGAACCTGGAATCTTCTTCATCGACAATGCCAACGATATGACCAATGCAAAAGCATACGGACAAAAGGTTGTAGCAACCAACCCATGTGGGGAACAACCCCTCGCACCTTTCTCTGTGTGTAACTTAGCAGCTGTTAACTTGGCTCAATTTGCAGACAAGGAAACGAAAACTGTAAATTTTGAAAAGCTAAAACAAACAGTAGAAGTCGGCGTTAGAATGCAAGATAACGTAATCGATGCAACGCCTTACTTCTTAGAAGAAAATAAAAAACAAGCATTAGGAGAGCGCCGTGTTGGTTTAGGAGTAATGGGATTACACGATCTTTTAATCTATTGTGAAACAGAATACGGCTCTGAAAAAGGAAATGAGCTGGTTGATAAAGTATTTGAAACGATCGCAGTCACTGCATATCGTGCTTCTGTGGAACTTGGAAAAGAAAAAGGGAGCTTCCCATTTTTAGAAGGTGCAACAGTAGAAGAAACGAACCGACTTCGTGAAGCATTTACTAAAACAGGCTTCATGAGCAAAATGCCGGAAGATATCAAAGAAGGCATCATGACTTCAGGTATCCGTAACTCTCACCTGTTAACAGTAGCTCCAACTGGTTCAACAGGAACGATGGTAGGAGTATCTACAGGACTTGAGCCATACTTCTCCTTCTCCTACTTCCGCAGTGGACGTCTAGGGAAGTTCATTGAAGTAAAAGCGGACATCGTTCAAGAATACTTGGATGCAAACCCAGAAGCGGATGCAGAGAACCTTCCGAACTGGTTCATCTCCGCAATGGAACTTGCTCCAGAAGCACATGCAGATGTTCAGTGCATCATTCAAAACTGGATTGACAGTTCCATTTCCAAAACGGTAAACGCACCAAAAGGATATACGGTCGATCAAGTTAAAAATGTGTACGAACGCCTTTATAAAGGTGGAGCAAAAGGTGGTACCGTTTATGTGGATGGAAGCCGTGACTCCCAGGTACTAACGTTAAAAGCGGAAGAGAACACAATGGATGAAGGCGAACAGATCCAAATGGAAGATGTCGTCAAAAAGCCTGTAGTGCTTGTTGAAACGATTAACGATCTACGTTCAACGAATGTACAATATGGATCAGAAGTAGGCAACACCTGCCCAGTATGTCGAATTGGTACAGTAAAAGAGATCGGCGGTTGTAATACTTGCACAGATTGCGGTGCGCAGCTGAAGTGTGGATTATAATTTTAACAAAACGAGTATGGTGTAGCTTTGAAATAAAGTCGCGATGTTTGTAAAAAAGTTGCGATGGTTTTAAAAAAGTCACGATGTTTATAAAAAAGTTGCGAAGAAATACCTCTTTGGATAATATTGTCTAAAGGGGTGTTTTTTTATGTCTAAAAGAACCAGAACATCAAAAATCGATAAATGGATTAAAGAAGGTCGTGGCTCTGGTATGGGTCCAGATTATAAGCCGTGGTTAAATATTCAGGATGTTTCTTCATTAGGTCGCTCGACTAGATTGAAAGGAATTAAAACAGGTAGGCAACACGATTTCTTGTCTGATTTGGAACGAAATTATTTTTACTTGACTGAATACTCAGACTTCGTTGTTGATATAAGAGAACAATTTCCTTTATTGCCGTTGGAAGAAACAATTATTATTGCGGAAGAGCTAGGTATAAAACATCCAACTGACCCTAAGAATGGTGAACCGATAGTGATGACATCGGATTTTTTATTAACTTTAGATAAAGGAAAAGGCGTATTTGAAGTTGCTCGAACAATAAAGATGAAAGAAGAACTGTTAAATGAGCGGGTTCTTGAGAAGTTTGAAATAGAAAGAGAGTATTGGCAGCGAAGAGATATTGATTGGGGGATTGTAACAGAAGAAGAAATATCAAAAACGATGGCACGTAATATTAGTTATATTCATGACTATTATGATATTCGTGACTTTGATTCTTTTAGTGAAATGAATGGATTGCACATTGAGGATTTAGCAATGGCACTTCTTCAACAACTGATACATACAGAAGAAAGTATTCGCACAGTTACAGCGAATTTTGATAAAGCGGTACACCTTCCATTAGGTAGCAGTTTAACATTGTTTTATCATCTGTTAGCTAAAAAAATTATTAAAATTAACATGCTGGAGCCAATTAATGCAGAACAACCACTAGGTATAGATTCAATTAACGAGATGCAATTAGAGCAGGTGAGATACGGATGATTCATATCAATCAGGTATTTCAGTACAGCTGTAATTCAAAAAGAATTCGTGTAATAGATATCCAAGAATCATATGTTTATATTGTCGATATTGATACTACAAGTGCTATGCCTACCCAAGAGTTATATACATCTTTAGAAACAGATATTAATCAAGGAGAACTTTTAGCTGTCAATGATCCATATGTTAAAGCAATTTCAGATAATGAACTTACAGAAGTTCAATTTAAGAAGCGTGAAAAAGACTGGGATATAGTTGAGAAATTTATAATATCCAATATGAATAATCTACTAAAGAAAAAAGGAAGAGAGCAAAAAATATCTGAAATTGTGGAGAAAACTGGATTAGGAAAAACAAAGATAAAAAAAATTCTTAGTCGCTACTGGCAACGTGGTATGAGCAAAAATGCTATGATCCCTGATTATATAAACTCTGGTGGTAGAGGCAAAGAAAAAACATTAGCGAAAGAAAAAGCTGGTCGGCCAAGAAAAGTAACAGTTAGTGGAGAATATCAAACAGGTATTAATATCACAGAAGAAGTTAAGTTGCAGTTTGAGAATGCAATTAATAAATATTACCGAAAAACAAATAATTATACACTAACTGATGTTTATCATTTTATTTTACGTGATTTTTATTCAGATCGTTATAAAGAAAATGGTGGATTGAAATATCGTGTATGGGAAGTTAATCGGATACCCTCTTATGATCAGTTTTACTATTGGTTTAAGAAATTTGAAGATCCAAAAAAGGATATTCAATCTCGAATTAGTGCCAAGGAATTTGAATTGAAAAATCGTCCCCTTGTAAGCAACTCAAAATCAGAAACAAATGGTCCGGGTACTCGCTTTCAAATTGACGCTACGATTGCTGATATTTATTTGGTTAGCTCACTTGATATAAATAGAATCATTGGCCGCCCCGTTATTTATGCTGTTCTCGATGTCTACTCTCGAATAATAACAGGTTTATATGTTGGATTAGAAGGACCTTCATGGTTAGGAGCAATGATGGCATTAGATAATATGGTCTCTGATAAAGTAGAGTTTTGTAAGAAATACAATATTGATATTGAAGAAGAACAATGGCCATCACACCACTTACCTAAAATCATCATTGCCGACCGCGGGGAATTTGAGGGCTATTCCGTAGAAAACTTAATTAATAACTTAAATATTAAAATTGAAAATACAACAGCTTATCGTGGTGACTTAAAAGGGATTGTGGAACGTAAATTCCGTACTCTTAATGGAAAAGTGAAACAAAAAGCTCCGGGAGCTATTCAAAAGGAATATCGCGAGCGTGGAGATAGGGACTACCGTTTAGATGCAACGTTAAATCTTAAAGAATTTACAGCAGTTATTATCACACTAATATTACATCACAATCATAAAATTATTGAAAAATATCCGATGGAAAAAGAAATGATTGCCGATAGTATTGTGCCTACACCGATAAATCTTTGGAATTGGGGAATCAAAAATCGTAAAGGTAGATTAAGAACAGTTGATCGTAATATTTTGCGATTAAATGTATTACCACGAGGAAATGCAACGATTTCAAGAGCAGGTATAAAGTTTAAGAATTTATTTTATGGTTCAAAACAGTCATTAGAAGAACAATGGTACCTAAAATTAAAAAATAAAAGTATTGAAATCGTTTATGATCCTCGTAATGTAGAAAAAATTTATATTCCACATGATGGCGGTAAGGATTTTGAAGTCTGTAGCTTACTTGAACCAAGTTATCAATATAAACATGACTTCTTGGAGGAAATTATTTTCCAACAACAATTAAGAAATGAACTTGAGGAAATTGAACGATCAAAACAAGTGCAACTCACTATCAATACTGACGCAATGCTTGAAGATATCATAAATAAAGCTAAAAAGATGAAGAAACAATCACGGCACCAAACAACAAGTAAAAAAGAAAAGCTAGCAAATATTAGCGATAACAAGACTATTGAAAAAGAGCTTAATCGTCAAGTTGAGCAATTTGATTTAGAGTCTGAACAATTCGTTCAGAAAGCATCTGTAATAGACTTTGCAACAAAAGAAAAAATTGAAGAAGATACATCGAAAAAATCATCCTCACGTTTAATGGATAAATTACGAAAGAAGCGAGATGAGGAATATGGAAAAGGTAAATGACCTAGTATTAAAAGGTGACTTTGAAGAGGCGGATTATAAGGAACAAGAACTGCCTGAGTATTGTAACAATCCATTTATTGAAGCCCTTCCACCCATTTTTACTGAAGATGATGTATTGGAACGATTTATGGTCACTCCACGGATTACTGAACAAGATAAAAAAAGAGAAACAAACATTCGTTACCATGTATTGAAACGTATTAAAAACTTTATTCAACCATTGCCCAGTCATTTTGAAGTAGAACGTCGTTTATCAACTTTAACTCGAAGAGGATACTTAGCACGCAATCCTTTAGATAAAACCTTTTTAGAACGTATTCGGCTGTTACACGAGCTACGTGAAGATGAGGAAGGGGCTCATAAATATATTGAAGAACAGCTCAAACATTTACGGTCTACGGCTGATAGTTTAGCGATTATTGGTATTTCTGGTATTGGTAAAACAACTGCGATTGAACGTTTGTTGCTAATGTATCCTCAAGTTATTAAGCATCAATTATATAAAGATCAATTTTTTAATCGTACTCAAATTGTTTGGTTAAAAATAGATTGTCCCTATGATGGAAACTTGTCAACATTATGCAAAAGTTTTTTTAAAGCAATTGATGATTTGCTAGGTACTCACTATTTGGAGAAGTTTGGGTCTTTCCAACGAGTGACATCAACAATGCTATTGTATATGACTTCACTCGCGAGTTTATATGGTATTGGTGTGTTGGTCATTGATGAACTCCAGCATCTCTTAAATTCCGAAGAGGAACAGGAAGAAATGTTGAATTTCTTTGTTACATTGTCTAATACTGTAGGAATACCAATGGTATTAATTGGAACTCCGAAGGCACAATTACTATTTAAAGGAAACTTTCGCCAAGCACGTAGAGCAGCAAGTGATGGGTCGATTTTCTGGGATCGAATGGCTGAAGACAGTGAGGAATGGGAATTCTTTTTAGAAACACTTTGGAATATACAGTGCTTAAAAGAACAAACAGAGCTGTCTGACGAGCTTAAGAAGGCTTTTTATGATGAGTGTCAGGGCATTACTGCAGTGGCTGTGAATTTATTTATTCTTGCACAAGAACGAGTGTTATTTGATGAAAAGAATATATATGAAAAAATAACTCCACAGGTGCTGAGACAAACAGCAAAGGTCGATATGAAAATTATCCAGCCAATGCTTAATGCAATTAGGAAAAATAATATAAAAGCGATGTACAAATATGAGGATATTATGATAAATCTTGACGATCTTATGATTATTCATAAGAAAGGCACTGAATACGAAGGTAAAGTTAAAGACGCGATGAAAGAGCGTTTAAACACAATAGATTATAAACGTCGAGATACGATTGAAAATTTAAGTGTGGAAATAGCTGCTTTAGGGATTTTTACTGCTTTGGATGCAAATGATATACGAAAATTAGTTGCAAAGACTGTCGAGAAAAATCCCATGGATATCGAATATAATCAATTAAAACTGCAAGTTATTCAACAGGCTATGGAAATGAATCAAAAACAGCTCCAGAATGTTGTTTTAAAAGAAAGTAAAGTGATCAATTTGCCTTTATTAGAATTAAGAGAAAAAGCCTTGGCAAAGAAAAAACATCCGTATGATTATCTAAAACAAAATAACTTTATTAAAGATCCAATTAGTGAACTATTCTGAACTTAAAATTGCTAATTTTACTGGAAATATAAAAGTGTGGTGATTTATTTGCTCCCGTTTTTTACTGATCCTTACCCGAATGAATTGATTTATTCCGCTATCAGCCGTTATCATTTTTATAATGGTAATATCAACTTTGTAGATACATTAGAGGAATTATTCAAAAGTCGAACCGTTGTACCAAGTATAGAGTTTGGGAGTCATTTCTCTACATTGGTGCAAAATTTGGGGAGTAATTATTCAGTAGAGAGCTTATTAGCCCAAAATACAATATATCCATATTTCGCTCCATTTATTACGATTGAGCGTCAAAAGAAAGTATTAGAAGATGTCCGTACAAATGGACAAGGTATACATGGGAGATTGGGAATTTCAGGTAGTAAAATTAGTAGGAAACAAGGGTTATATTATTGTTCAAAGTGCGCCAACAACGATATTAATATATACAGTGAACCATATGTTCACCGTGAGCATCAGCTTCAAGGTATTGATTATTGTCCACACCATGAAATGAAACTGAAGATGTATCCGGTTGATTATAGAGTATTTAGCAGGCATGGGTACATAAGATTTGATACAAGAAAAATGGATTTATCTGATTTACAGGAAAGTGATTCCTGTGAATTCAAAGAGGTACAAGTTAAGTTAGCTAAAATGGCTTATCGATTACTGCAAATACCAATCAACCAATTTAGCGTCGAAAAAGTCTTTCAAAAGTATAGGACGCTCTTGAGAGAAAATAATTGGATATTGTCAAATACTAGATTGAAAAGAGAAGAACTTTTTAAAGCCTTTTTATCAAAGTTTCCACCGGGTTTTTTGGAAAAGTATGAGTCACCAGTAAAAGTTGAAGGACAAAATCAATGGTTGCAAATAATGCTTACTAATTATTCGAGGAATAGTGTACATCCATTTCGTCATTTGCTTTTACTATATTTCTTTGTTCAAGATATTGACTCGTTTTTAGAAATAAAAGAAGATAATGGTCCATTCGGGAGTGGACCTTGGCCTTGTTTGAATAAAGCAGCGAAGCATTATAAAGATTTGGTAATATCAGAGGTGAAATTGATAAGAAATAATAAGAAGGACGTTCCTGTTGGTAAATTTTCATGTTCATGTGGTTTTGAATATACAAGAATAGGGCCAGATAAGAATGAGGAAGATAAGTGGCGTAAAAGTCGTATAACAGCTTATGGCAATGTATGGGAAGAAAAATTTGAAGAGTTAGTAAATATGAAAATAAGTCGTAAAGAAATTGCGTCAGAGTTAGATGTAAGTGAAAGGACAATTTATAAACTAATTGATCTTCAAATAACATCCCCAGAACTCACTGAAAAATATCGTGCAGAATTATTAGAGTGGAGAGAGAAATACCCGGATGCTAACCGAAAGCAATTTCAAACGGATTTAAAGAAAACTTTTACATATTTATATAATCATGATAGAGAATGGCTTGATGCCAAATTCCCTTCAAAACGTGATACCCTGCATACTCCGAATAATCCGAATGTTACTTTAAAAAATAATACTGAAAACCGTATTGAATATTATCGTTCCTTGTTATCAGAAGCAATAAAGGAATGCCCTGATGTTACGAGAACACAGCTATGGCGAAAATTCCAAAGAGCATGTAAGTATCTATCTGAAAATGATAAAGAATGGTTTGATGCTAATTTACCTCAGACACGTCAGGCAACAACGGTAACAAATGCAACTGACTGGAATTTACGCGATCAAGAATATTACCAAGAGATAAAGGAAGTTTATCCAGAATTAATAGCATTAGAAAAGCCAACTAGAATTACAGGTAAACTATTTAGCAAACGATTAAATATATTCAACCTCTCAATCAAAAGTTATGTGGAAAAATTACCAAAGACTAACAAGTTGCTTAATGAAATTACAGAAACAGTTCGAGAGTTTCGGATTAGACGTTGTTGCATCGTGATAGATCAAATGTTAGAAGAACATAATTACGTGAGATGGGAGAAATTGAGGGAATCTTGTGCAATAGAAGCCAAGAATTTTAAAAAAATAAAACCTGATTTAGAAGAGTATATAAGTAAGAGGCAGAAGAATATATAAAATAAAGAAAAAAATGTTATTGTGCTGGTCCTAATTGGAAGTATCCAGATTAATCTTTGTTCAGCAATCGGGCCAGATTGTTGAACAAGCTTTTTCAATTTAAACAGGGATGGATTCGAATGGTAGGATTGTTTAAAGGGATTTTAAGGGTGGTAGCCGAATATTGGTTAATAGAGATATTTAGGGGAAGTAGAAATATTCAAAATAAAGATAAAGGAATTAATCTTTGGAATCAAGAGAAAACCTGAAAAGTAAAACGCTATGTCTGAAAATACATTTCTAATCGGATCTTATCCAATAAATGGTTTAAAAGGAGATTTTAGGCCATCTAATCTCTAGTATAATACAATACATTTTTAGGAGGAGTAGCGATTTGTTACAAAAAGAATTAGTGAGATATTTTAAGTCAAAATTTAATATATTTATTGCAGTTGTCATTACAATTCCAGTTGTTCTTAGTTATTACATGACTTTTGTAGAAAAAAAACAATGGGCGGAACAAATCCAATCTCCACAAGAAGACATGAATTTAGCGACTACGATTGAAATATATAATAGTTATACATCTATGGCGTTTTTTGATAAGTTCTTGTCGTCAACAGACTATTATATTATCTTCGTTATATTACTTCTAATTGGTTTTGGAATCCATCTCGGTTTTCAAACCCATTCGGTTTTACTATCAGGATACGGAAATTTAATTATGGCCAGAGTGGTGTATAAAAAATATCTTCAAACAGTCTTAAAGGCTCAATTTCTTTATATATTCTCCTTTATCGTCTGTTATTTTAGTGTACTAGCATTTTTCACTTATATTACAGGGGCTGTTTACTCAACGCAGAGAGCAACCTTATGGATTAACATGAATCCATGGCAAATGATAGGACACATTTTATTATTGATTACATTTATCTATCTACTTGTAGGAATAACAACATTACTTTCCTTCCTCTTAAAGAATAAATATTTTATTCAGGCATTTCCTATTATTGTTTATACACTTACGATGTTCATTGATGCTTTTATTGAAATGAATTTGAATAACATAATGAGTGGGTTAGGAATTGTTGGTGCGGTATTACGGAGTGATTTTTATTTGTTGATTTTATATATGCCTATTCAAGAAGGTACCATCAAGTATTTTCTGTCTTTCGCATTATCCTTACCTATTTTCCTGATAGCATTATGTACAATTTTATATCTATTAAATATTAAAGTGCATTCAAAGGAATATATCGTATGAAAGTCTCAAAAAGCTTGTTAATATGGATGGTCTGTTACATTTGTGTATTTAGTTATGTTCTTTTAGAGTACAGAAACATTTCAAGTCATCCCTATGCAATAAATGATACTATGCTCTATTTGACTCTAACGAAATCTCAAAAACTACTCTTTAACAATGCCATTTTTATAGCGTTACTTATTTTTTGTACAAGAAGAGAATTTTTGGAACCAATGATTTTTGTTCGATACCAACGAAAATTAACTCTTGAAATAATTAGAAGAGGTATGGTTATTAGTTTGAGTTACGTCCTAACAACCATAGTATTAATAACCATGTTTGCGTTTATATTTAACATTAAAATTGATTTATCTTTTAATTCAATTGTTCACTTTTTATACCTTTATTTATTTGGCTTATATGTCTATTTTTTCTATGCATTGCTTTATTTACTTTTCTCCAATCATACATTAGCGATTCTTCTTAATATAGGAATGAACTTTCTATCAATTGCAACCATTATTAATATCGTTTGGCATTTTGGAATGTCTGAATCTTTGTTGGATTATCTTTTGATGCTTTATCTAATGGTTGCTACACCTCTATTGGTTATTTCAGTTATTTTTGCAGGGAGATACAAAGAGTGTTTATAAATAAGGAGTGTGGTATTTTTGATTCATTTAATGAATGTTTCAAAACGAATAAAAAAGAAAGTGATTTTACAAGATATTACAATGAAATTCGAAAGTGGAAATATCTATTTATTAAAAGGGCATAACGGAAGCGGAAAAACAATGTTTCTTCGTTTAATAGGTGGGTTAATTAAACCAAGTTCTGGAACTATAAAGTACAGCAAACCCTTAGACATTGGAGTAATGATTGAAAATCCAGAATTCCTGGAAAATCAAAGCGGATTATATAATCTGAATTACCTTGCTTCCATCAAGAATAAAACATCACAAGAGCAAATAAAGGCATCCCTTAAGCAAGTAAATTTATTTCAGGATCGTAATATAATAGTGAAAGAATATTCATTAGGGATGAAGCAAAGGTTAGGTTTATGTCAAGCGATAATGGAAGATCAAGAGTTGATATTACTGGATGAGCCTTTCAATGCACTGGATGAAGAAAATTTGAATCAAACCATTGATACACTAAAGAAATTAAAAATGGAAGGAAAGATAATTGTAATTGCTGCTCATGGATTGGACCAGGATAAACTCCATATCTTTGATGAAATATTGCATTTTAATAATGGTAAAGTTTCTCTTTGGAAAAGTTGATTTTATAAAGAGATGTAATTCCGGACCATATTCAATTAAAGGGCGCAATCCAGGAACAAGGATCAGCGCCATTTTTGGCGTGGCCAAAGAAAATATCATATTGTAGGAATTTTTAGATTATGAAATAATTGGTATTAAGTAATAGGGTAGGTTTCTTGAATAAGGTGTTTAGAAAGGAGGGTGTACTATGAGAGATAGGAAAATTATATTAATCCTGATAGTTGTCCTAATTCCAATGGTTTTAATTGCTCTTTATTATTTTATTGGAGCTAGAAGTGAGAATGTGTATTCCAGTCAAAGTTTTGGCGGAATGTATATAGAGGAAAAAGGTTATCATGTTGAACCAGGAAAATATCTTCAAATGTGGATTATAGGCTATAATGCTTATGAAGAAAGTGAAAATAGAGAAACATTTAAGGTATTAATTAAGGATGCTAATGTATATAATCTTATAGAAGAAAATCAAGAGTATGTTATTTCTTTTTCAGCAAAATATCAAGATGAGTCAAAGAATAACATTTACAGTTTAGATTGGATATCGTTACCGCATGGGGGGCAATTGCGAGGTGACGGATTGATTGATAAAAATTAAAATAAATTTTATTATCAACTGCTTGAAATTGTACCTCAACAAACTAGGAGCTTCCGAAGAACATATAAAAGTTATCTCGAAAATCGAGTCTTCGGCAATCTGGCGCATTTGAGGAGTAAAAGTGCAGCCACCATTTAAACTCTACTCCTTTGGACGCGTTGTAAATCAACGTGTCTTTTTTCTGTTAAAATCTTAAAAGGATTAAAAATAACTAATTACACATGAAAAAATTTATATTCAAGTGAAAGAATTAATGAAAACTATCGTCTAATGAGTATATGGGTTCATGGGGGAGAAAGAATGAGAGAAGAAAACGAGATAACTGATTGGTTCAAAGAATATCATAATGACATTTACAATTTCCTAATCTATTACACGGGCTGTATGGATGTGGAGGATTTTGTACAAGAGACTTTTGTTAAGGCAGTAAAAAACATACATAAATTTAAGGGTAAATCAAACCCTAGAACTTGGCTGATAAGTATTGCCAGAAATGTGGCGATTGATGAAAGTAGAAAGAGAAGGAAAGAAGAGCTAAAAAGAAATCGATATTTACAATTCAGTTTGACAGCAAAGGGTTCGGAATCCCCAGAGGAAATTGTGGGTTTAAGTGAAAGGAAGCTGGAGCTCTATATGGCAATAAGAATGCTTAAGCAAAGCTATTATGACGTACTTTTGTTAAGGGGAATTAACGAGCTGTCTGTTCTAGAAACTGCGCAAGCTCTGAATTGGAGTGAGAGTAAAGTGAATCTCAGCTACCATAGGGCTTTAAAGGCGCTGGAAAAAAAGATGGGAGGGAGAGAAATATGAAAGATTCCAGACTCCACAATGAGCTTCAATCGTTTCCTAAAAATCATAAGATAAATGAAAAAAAACGCAGCAATATCTCTATACGTATTAATAAGGAATTGGAAATGAGTCAGGCTAAATTCAAAAGAGGTATACCTTTCAATAGAAAGATAATTGCCACCACATTGCTAACTTTGACTATGGCAGCAATCCTAAATTGGAGTAATGGTGGTCAATATAAGGACTTTCAAAAGCTCGCTGGAACCCATAGTGAGAAGGTACTAACTATAGAGAACAAAGAGAATGTTAGTAACCAAGAAGAAATTAGCCCCGAGAATGTTTATTCCGTCTCTCAAGGCCAGAACATTTGGGCGTTGGATCCCAGAGAACCAAGGAACCTAATTCTAGAAGGGACATCTATTGTACACCTACAAGTTATTAACACTAGTAGGGAGGCTGAAATACTCCCCAAATATGAAAATTTCTATACCTATAGGCCCTTCACTCCGTTAGAAGTGGAGATTGAGGAAACTATCTATGGTAAAGCCTTATCCGGCAAAAAAACGATATATATCGGAGGGGGAGACATTAGAATCTCCAACCTATTGGATTCTTGGGTTGGGAATGAATACAGTGGTTTAGAAAAAATGGGATTAACCAAACTCTCCAGAGAAGAACAAGAAACCAAATTTATCTCTTACACATCTGAGCACGATTATAATATGGAGCCAGGAAAAGAATATGCGGTAATCTTAACGAGGGAGCAAACAGATGATGAAATTTTTATTGTTATGGCTCAGGGATACGGAATCTTTGAAATAGTAAAGACGGAAGATGGAGCAAAGCTTTATAAAAATGTTATAACCGGAGAAACTTCCGATTTAGATTTCTAAATCTAAATAATTTGGTATCGGGAAATAATTAAAGAAATTTATGAATATCCCTTCAGAGGGATATCAAATATTAATAATATAGTTTAAGAAAAGGCATATTCCATAAAAGGGCGCTTTTGTTGAAGATCGAATCACAGAAAACGATCAAACTTTTTTACAAAAAATGTGTAATATTTCACAAATAAAGAACCTGTTTTAATCAATCTTTTTTTCAAAACGGGTTCTTTTAAGTTAACGAAAGATGTGGGTTTGTGAGATATTTTTGATCAAACTTTATTTTAAAGCTACATATGGATTACTAGTGTATTCCATACTCGTTTTTGTTATGGGGATAGAGCGGGGGTGTCTCCACTTAAAACACCCAATATCCCTGATGAAAATCAAAAACGGTAGTAGAGAAGCGTTCTCACCACCCGAACCCACTTGCTAAGAAGAAAAACGGTAGTTGAGAAGCACTCTCACCGCCCGAACCCACTTGCTAAGAAGAAAAAAACGGTAGTAGAGAAGCGTTCTCTGCGCCCGAACCCACTTGCTAAGAAGTAAAAACGGAAGTAGAGAAGCGTTCTCTGCGCCCAAAGTCACTGATAAGAAGTAAAAAAGGTAGTAGAGAAGCACACTCTCCGCCCGAACCCACCGATAAGAAGTAAAAAAGGTAGTAGAGAAGCACACTCTCCGCCCGAATCCACTTGCTAAGAAGTAAAAACGGTAGTAGAGAAGCGTTCTCTGCGCCCGAACCCACCGATAAGAAGTAAAAACGGTAGTAGAGAAGCACTCTCTGCGCCCGAATCCACTGATAAGAAGTAAAAACGGTAGTAGAGAAGCACTCTCTGCGCCCGAACCCGCCGATAAGAAGTAAAAACGGTAGTAGAGAAGCACTCTCTGCGCCCGAACCCACCGATAAGAAGTAAAAACAGTAGTAGAGAAGCGCACCCTCCCCCAAAAACCATCCACATAATATCCAAACGGTAACAGAGAAAGCCACTCTAAATCTGAAAACACCCCAAAGCTACAAGAGAAAACAAGACTCCTTGAAAGAGGTGAAAGTCGACATACCAATCTTCCATTTCAACAGTTAGCAATACGGAAAGAATTATACAAAGCCCTAACTTGTCATCCCCCGTGAGTTAGGGTATCATTTTATATGACGGCTTAGAACGTGGATTGGAAACGGAGGGATATTATGCCTACCCCAAGTATGGAAGATTACATAGAGCAGATATACATGTTGATTGAAGATAAAGGATATGCACGGGTTTCAGACATTGCCGAAGCATTGGCGGTACATCCCTCTTCTGTAACAAAAATGGTTCAAAAACTTGATAAAGACCAGTACTTAATTTATGAAAAATATCGCGGACTGGTTCTTACCTCTAAAGGAAAGAAAATCGGTAAGCGATTAGTATATCGTCATGAATTACTCGAGCAGTTCTTAAGAGTGATAGGTGTAAATGAGGAAAATATTTATGAAGATGTAGAAGGCATTGAGCATCATTTAAGCTGGAATGCCATTGATCGTATTGGTGATCTTGTTCAATACTTTGAAGAGGAAAAAGAACGTGTGGAAGCTTTGCAAACCATACAAAAACAAAATGAAGAGAACCAGTAAGGAGATAGACCTTGCCATTTGGCAGTGAGGTCTGTCTCTTTTTTTGCTCTCGACAAGGAAAAGGGTATATTTTGGCCGTTTCCTTATTAAAGATGTAAAAGGAAGTTATCCGTTTCAATGTGATGGAGGGATTCCATTGAAGATAGATGGTGTGTTTTCAGGTGGCGGAATCAAAGGATTTGCGCTTATCGGAGCGCTTCAGGCAGTGGAGGGAAGGGGATTAAAGTTTCAGCGGTTAGCAGGGACAAGTGCGGGTTCTATTGTCGCCGCGTTTACAGCAGCAGGGTATACCTCAAACGAAATCCGTAACATGCTAGATGAAACAGATATTATGAATTTTTTGGATCAGAGAAGGACATTATTGCCTTCCCCCATTACGAAGTGGCTGCTTTTGTATTGGAGACTTGGTTTGTATAAGGGGGATGTTTTAGAGAGGTGGATGGAGAAAAAGCTTGCTGCAAAGGGAATAAGAACTTTTGGTGATCTGCCTAAGGACCATTTAAGAATTATTGCTTCTGATCTGACAAGTGGTACCATTGCTATCCTTCCAGATGATCTTCCAAAATATAATATGGATCCGAAGAAGTTTTCTGTAGCAAAAGCAGTTAGGATGAGCTGCAGTATTCCGTATTTTTTTGAACCTGTAAAATTGAAGGGCAAGGGCGTTACCTATCTATTTGTGGACGGCGGAGTATTGAGTAATTTTCCAATATGGCTATTCGATAATGATCGCATCCCAAAAGTTCGTCCTGTACTTGGAATTCAATTAAGTGCAAAACAAGAGGATCGGCCAGTCAACAAAATAAATAATGCCATAACCATGTTTGGTGCGTTGTTTGAGACGATGAAAGATGCTCATGATGCCAAGCATATCTCAAGTCGCCATGAGAAGGATATCATCTTTATCCCGATGGACCATATTGCCCTCACGGAATTTGCGTTAACTGAGGAAAGGAAAAGAGGACTGGTGGAGATAGGGAGAAAAAGAGCGGAGGCATTTTTGATGAAGTGGTGTTACTGATACAGAAAAAACCGTGCTTCCTTCTTTAAAAGAAAGCGCGGTTTTTCTTTTTGCCCTTTTTCCCTTCAATGACGGTCAGATGGGATGGGGATTTTCGTTTTGGTACGGACGGTTTTGCAGGTTTCGAGATTGCACGATCTCTGCTAGATGTAATCGGGCTGATAGATGGTTTTGCGTTTCCGGTTGCTGCGTATTTCTTTTTAGATTGCTTCACAGCCTTACTATACCGGGCATCCGTTTTTACTCCCATTTTCCCTTGGATAAAATAGCGGAAAATCAAATAAAATACGGTTGCACCCCCTACAATTAAAAGGAGACTCGTAAATAATCCTCCTGGATTGCTAAATAATTGAATAATCAAATAAAAAGCTGCTAAAGAAACTAGAGTATAAAAAATTGGCTTCCGATAGCTTCTTTTCATTTTCGCCACCTCCCAGGTAACCAGTATGCTTGTTTTCGATGGTTACCACCACTGATTGTTTTAATAGTATATTTTCTAGGATAAGGCTTGTTGCGGATTTTTATACTATTTCTTCGGTAATCTTTTTCTCTGAATCTTGTTCTAATTCCAATAATCTCTTAAAGGAAAGGATGGCAACCTCTACTTGGTCGTCCGTTGGCTCCTTTGTTGTTAGCAGTTGCAACCAAAGGCCAGGATACCCTAAAACTTTTAAAACAGGAATTTCGCGGACTTTGTTTGTAAGCTGCAATACTTCAAAAGAGATACCTAAAACGACGGGGATGAGTGCTAAACGATTTAAAACACGTAACCACAAAGGATCTGTCGGGACAAGAAGGTATATAAAGAAGCCTACAACGACTGTAAATAGAATAAAGCTGCTGCCACATCTATAATGTAATCTTGATTGTGCTTGTATATTGCTTACAGTTAATTCTTTCCCGTTTTCATAAGCGTTAATCACTTTATGCTCTGCTCCATGATACTGAAATACCCTTTTAATAATAGGGGTGAAGGAAATGAAGTATATGTATGCTAATAGAAGCATCAATTTAAAAACCGTTTCAATCAATACCTGTGCAAAATCTCCCGGGAAAATTGGCTTTGTTAGCTCTGCCAAAAAAACAGGCACAAGCGTGAAAATGAACTTCCCAAAGATAAAGGATAATACCCCGACAGCTGCAACGCTAAGAATCATTTCCAGTTTGGAAGGCTCTTTCTTATTATAAATCTCTTCCTCATCTTGGCTCGGATCCACATCATACCGTTCCGTGGAGAAATTCAAATGCTTGGATCCATTCCCTGCTGCTTCCACAATGGCAACGATTCCTCGGATAAAAGGAATTTTCTTAAGCGACTGTAATGTCGGATTTGTTTTTCTTGGCACTTGAAGATACTCAATGGAGTCATCTTTTCTGCGAATGGCAGTAACATAATGGCGTTTTCCGCCAAACATCACACCCTCAACCACAGCCTGTCCTCCATAAACAGGTTTTGAATCATTTGACATAAATAGCACCAACCTAACTTTTCTAAGAAGAAAAAATTTCTATTACTTAATATTCTACCCGAATCTTGAAAAAACCTCTACTCTCTGAGATTCTTTGTCTGAAAAAGTTCCCTTGTACTGTATGGTTCCGTCGTTCTTATGGAAAGATATGTGTAATGATGCAGAAGAAAGGGAGCAAAATAATGAGTGATAATAAGAAATTAGAGCAAAACCAAAAAGAAGAACCGATGGGGTTTATGACAAAAGTAATCATTACCGGCTTTGTCGGTGGCGTGCTTTGGAGTATTATTGGATATATTGCCTACATATTTAGTTTTACCGAAATTAGTCCGAATGTGGTGCTTCAACCCTGGGCACTTGGGGATTGGAAAAAGGGATGGCTGGGGCATGTTATTAGTTTCATCATGCTTGGGTTGTTTGGCATCGGCGCTGCGCTCATTTATGCCGCAATCCTAAAAAAGTTTCAGCAATTCTGGATTGGGATAGTATACGGCATTGCATTATGGGGACTTGTTTTCTTCTTATTAAACCCAATGTTTCCTTCCATTAAGACAGTGAAAGAACTGACACTGGATACGAACGTGACAAATGTATGCTTGTACATATTGTTCGGGGTTTTTGTAGGGTATTCCATCTCATTTGAGTATAATGAAATGCAGAATCAGGACAAACAGAACTCCAACCAACAAACACAATCCTCATCGAATGAGTAGTAGGGGATAACGGAATGTGATAGAATGTTCAGTAATTGGACATTCTTTTTCTTATTAATTTAGAGTGTTTTCCTTGTCGATTGTAGTGGAAGGTGTGAGACTCCTCCGGAAGGAAGGGACTGGGAAGACCCAACAGGCGTTAGCCGAGGAGGCCTCCAATCCGCCCGCGGAAAGCGAACACCTGAAACGGAAATGGATAAGAGTAAAAAAAGAGGAGATTTAGGAATGCGCTTACTTGTTCTCAACGGGCCTAACCTAAACAGATTGGGTTTAAGGGAACCCGCAGTATATGGCAGTCAAACATTGCAGGATCTCGAAGCTCAACTTCAGGCATTTGCAGGAAAAAACTCGTGTGAACTAACTTGTTTCCAAAGCAATCACGAAGGAGAGCTCATTGATAAGCTTCACGATGCGGAAGGCCATTTCGACGGGATCGTCATAAACCCTGGTGCCTTCACCCACTACAGCTATGCAATTCGCGATGCCATTGCAAGCATAACTGTACCGGTAATGGAAGTGCACATTTCCAACATACATAAGCGGGAAGAATTCAGACACACATCCGTTACCGCACCTGTAACAACAGGCCAGATTGTAGGCCTTGGCTTTTATGGATACGAACTGGCACTATTAGCTTTATTAAATCATAACAAGGGGGAATAGCAAGATGACAAAATTAACAAAACTTAGAGAGAGCTTTCAAGCTTCAGGAATTGATGCATTACTAATTACAAGCGGAAAGAACCGCCAATATATCACTGGTTTTACCGGCTCGGCAGGTGTGGCAGTCGTAACAGAAGACAAAGCGGTATTCATTACGGACTTCCGTTACACGGAACAAGCTGCCAAACAGTGTGAAGGCTTTGACATCGTCCAGCATAAAGGCGGACTGGTAGACGAAATTGCAAATGTGGTCAAAGACCTTGGAGTTGCCAAACTTGGCTTCGAACAAGATCATGTTACTTTTTCTACCTTTTTAAACTACAAAACAACGATTAAAGCAGATCTTGTCCCTGTTTCTGGCGTTATTGAAAAGTTACGCTTGATTAAGAGTGCACAAGAGATTAAGATATTAAAGGAAGCTACACAGATTGCTGACGCAGCTTTTGAACATATTCTTACATACATCAAGCCAGGGCTAACAGAATTGGATGTTTCCAACGAGTTAGAATTCTTCATGAGAAAACAAGGCGCTGTTTCATCATCCTTTGATATTATCGTAGCTTCTGGTTACCGCTCTGCCCTACCTCATGGCGTCGCTTCAGATAAAGTGATTGAAAAAGGTGAGTTTGTAACACTTGATTTTGGAGCTTACTACAAAGGCTACAACTCTGATATTACAAGAACACTTGCTGTGGGTGAGCCAAGCGATGAGCTGAGAACGATTTATGATACTGTATTAGAAGCACAGTTACGAGGCATGAGAGGCATTAAGGCAGGTATCACCGGCCGTGAAGCGGATGCATTGACACGTGATTATATTACGGAAAAAGGATATGGAGAGTACTTTGGACATTCTACTGGTCATGGACTTGGAATGGAAGTGCATGAAGGTCCTTCTCTATCTGTGAAATCAGACACAGTTCTAGAACCGGGAATGATTGTAACAGTAGAGCCTGGTATTTATGTCGCTGGATTAGGCGGAGTGCGTATCGAAGACGATACAATCGTTACAGAAACAGGTAACGAAACACTTTCCTTCTCTACAAAAGAACTTATTATTTTGTAAAAATGTATCTAACGTCGTGTAGACTAGAGTACGGTACTCAAGGATACAATACGGGTAGGGCATTATTTTACATAGCTTTAGGAGGAACTAATAAATGATTTCAGTAAACGATTTTCGTACAGGTTTAACAATTGAAGTGGACAATGGCATTTGGCGTGTAATGGATTTCCAACACGTTAAGCCAGGAAAAGGAGCAGCATTCGTACGCTCTAAATTACGTAACCTACGTAATGGTGCTATCCAAGAAAAAACATTCCGTGCTGGTGAAAAAGTAGCAAAAGCACAGATCGACAACCGCAAAATGCAGTACCTTTATGCAAACGGCGACATGCACGTATTCATGGACAACGAGTCCTATGACCAGTTGGAGCTTCCATCTGCTCAAATCGAATACGAACTGAAATTCTTAAAAGAAAACATGGAAGTTGCCATCATGATGTACCAAAGCGAGACGCTTGGAGTCGAGCTTCCAAATACAGTAGAACTTAAAGTAGCGGAAACAGAGCCAGGCATCAAGGGCGACACAGCTTCCGGCGGATCTAAGCCAGCAGTTATGGAAACTGGTGTAACAGTTAACGTACCGTTCTTCGTAAACGAAGGAGACGTATTGATTATCAATACGACTGATTCTTCTTACGTTTCAAGAGCTTAATTTGTTTTTTAAAAAGAAGGAGAAGATCCCTTGTGGGTAAGGGGGATCTTCTTTTTTTGTTGGTGGTTTGGGTTTATTAGTTTATTTTATTTTAGGGGTTTTTTTCCAATATAAGGATTATTAATGACCGAACGCTAGGGAAATTGTGGTGAATGTTATATAGAAGCGTTCTATACGCCTTAACGGAGACGAAATTTTAATGAACTATCCTATAGAAGGAAAAAAAAGCATTATCTACGCCCCAAAAACGAACAAAATTATGAAAACGGTC
>NZ_LBMD01000006.1 GCF_001293645.1 Bacillus sp. CHD6a | reverse complement strand
CGGCGGTTTCGGGCGGAGACAAGGCTTCTCTACTACCGGTTTACGAAGATTGCGGTGGTTTCTGGCGGAGACAAGGCTTCTCTGCTACCGGTTTGCGAAGGTTGCTGTTATTTCGGGCGGAGACAGGGCTTCTCTACTACCGGTTTGCAAAGGTCGATATGGTTTCGGCCAGAGAGACAAGTTTCTATTAGACCAATCACCTGCTTTTTCTCCCGCTTCGGGCATATAGAACGCTTTTATTTCACTTTTCCTCCTACTTTCTCACGCTTCGGCATATAGAACGCATCTATTTCACTTTTCCTCCTACTTTCTCTCGGCTTCGGGCGTATACAACGGTTTATTTCACTTTTCACCCTGCTTCTTCTTCTCTTCAATGTCGTATAAAATGCCCTCCCCCATCAACAACAAAAAAACCGCCCAAAGATGCATCTAATTTCAGCGCCCTTAGACGAGTTTTCCCAACAAAACAAAACTATTTCAACAAATAACTTTTATATCTCCCCAACACTTTTACCGAGCAACCAAGTGCCTCCAGCTCCTCGATCGCTGGTGGAATTAACGGATGCTCTACTTCCTCATTAATATCAATAATGAAAAAATAGTTACCCAAACCCGTTTTCATTGGGCGGGATTCTATTTTCGACAGGTTCAACTTTCTCCATGCAAATACTGATAACACTTGGTGTAGTGCACCTGATTGGTCCGTAGGGAGCGACACCATGAGGGTAGTCTTCTCCCCCGCATTGGTGTACTCTTTATTTTGAAGCATCACCGTCTCATCTCGATGGAGGATAATAAACTTGGTATGGTTGTTGTCATAGTCATGAATATTTTCTTGCAACACACTTAAGTTATATTCTTTTGCAGCAAGCGAATTCGCAATGCACGCGGCCATTTTGGAAAGCCTGTGATCGGAAATCAGTTTTGCGGCTGCGGCAGTGGAGGACGTGGTTTCATATACTGCATTCGGAAAATTTTTATGTAAGTATTTATGGCATTGGGCAATTGCGTGGGAGTGGGAGTAGATTACTTCCAGCTCTCCGCCATTTTTTATATGATCAGGATGAACTAATAAATGCTGACTAATTGGAATGGTCAGTTCGCCTACAATCGGCAAAGGACAATCGTGAATAAGGTAATCAAGTGTCACATTTACAGAGCCTTCAATTGCGTTCTCAAGTGGAACGACTGCCATGTCGACCTTGCCTTCTAACACCGCATCCATGCACTCAGGTATCGTGGAAAATGCTTTTTTACTAGACTCCGGAAAAAATTTTGTAACTGCCATATCGGTAAATGTTGCTTTCGGTCCTAAAAATCCAATTTTCGTCATGCTCTCTACTCCCCTATCTCCACTATGCTTCCTAAGGGTAGCACTAAAGCTAAGCGCCTGTCCCTAAGATCTCTACTTTATCTACAAATTCTAATCGCTTCAACATCGAAAGTAAAGCGTTGATATCACCTTTTAAGCCAGACATATCAAGGGAAAGTGTGACATTTGCTTTTCCCTGTAACGGGATGGTCTGGTGAATGGTCAACACGTTACAGCCGACAGTTGCTACCGTTGCCAGAAGTTGTGATAATGCACCTGTTTGATCTTCCAGGTGAAAAAACAAGGTCATAATTTTTTCTTTTACCATGGTGTGAAACGGAAAAACGGTGTCCCGATATTTGTAAAAGGCACTGCGGCTGAGGTCCACTTTTTGAACTGCTTCAGCGATGGAATCCACTTTTCCGCGTGCGAGCATCTCTTTTACTTCAATCGACTTTTTCATCGCTTCTGGCAAAACGTCCTCCCGCACTAAAAAGAACTTCTCCTCTAACATCGGATATCTCTCCTTTTTTTATCAATCAAAATTATACATATGTAAAGAAGAGAGGATAAAATGAATTATCCCCTCTGACCAATCTATTCAACAAATTCAAACTCGTATTTCTGTAGACGAACGATGTCGCCGTCTTTTGCACCTCGTGCACGTAATGCTTCATCTACTCCCATACCACGAAGCTGACGGGCAAATCGTTTGATGGACTCTTCGTGGTTGAAGTTTGTCATGACAAACAGTTTTTCAAGTTTTTCACCTGATAGTACATAGGCACCGTCCGGATCACGTGTAATCATAAATGGAAGTTCTTCTTCCTCGTGCTTGTAAACTACGCGTTGCTCAATTGCTTCTTCTTCATATAATGGATATTCTGGTGCATGTTCCAGCTCATCCGCTACTGCATATAAAAGGTCACGCAGACCGCTGCGAGTTAGCGCAGAGATAGGAAAAACTTTTACATCATCGCCTACTTGCTGCTTGAATGTCTCAAGATTTTCTTCAGCATCCGGCATGTCCATTTTGTTTGCTACCACAATTTGCGCACGCTCAGTCAAACGCAGATTGTATTCTTTTAACTCTTCATTGATTGTTTTGTAATCTTCAAAAGGATCGCGGCCTTCTAATCCACCCATATCCACGACATGGATGATGACTCTTGTACGCTCGATGTGACGAAGGAATTGATGTCCAAGCCCCACGCCTTCATGTGCCCCTTGAATCAAGCCAGGTAGATCGGCCATAACAAAGCTGCGGCCATCTTCGGTTTCTACTACCCCAAGATTAGGGACAATAGTAGTAAAATGGTATTCTGCAATTTTCGGTTTTGCTGCCGAAACGACAGAAAGAAGAGTTGATTTTCCTACACTTGGGAAGCCAACAAGTCCAACGTCTGCAAGAACTTTTAATTCAAGGACAACATAGCGCTCTTGACCTGGCTCCCCGTTTTCGGAAACTTCTGGAGCAGGGTTTCTTGGTGTAGCAAAACGTGTATTACCGCGACCACCGCGTCCACCTTTTGCCACTACATATTGCTGACCGTGTTCTGTTAAGTCAGCCAATGTTTCTTTTGTATCATCGTCCATAACGACAGTTCCCGGTGGAACCTTTACAATCATGGATTCAGAATTTCTTCCATGCTGGTTTTTAGACATTCCGTGTTCTCCACGGTTTGCTTTAAAGTGACGTTTGTAACGGAAATCCATCAGTGTGCGTAAGCCTTCTTCTACTTGAAGAATGACATCCGCTCCTTTTCCACCATCACCGCCGGCTGGTCCACCATCCGGTACATATTTTTCTCGACGAAAGGCAACCATTCCGTTCCCACCGTCGCCACCTTTTACATAAATCTTGACCTGATCGACAAACATTGATTATTCACTCCGATATGTCAAAAGGTAAATAAATACCTTTTGCGTTCATTTTTTAAAACTTGTAAGACACTTGGATGGTACTTTGCTCAAGGGTTATTTCTTGTTCAACCACTGAGAAACTCTCCGGCTGTCTTTGCAGCCACTCCGTTAAAAAGTCTGTATCTTCTAGTATTCCATTTATATCAAAAAAGAAACGAATTTCCGCCTCTTCTATATGCAAACTTAAAAACAAATGGTTATCTGCTTTTTTGTTTACCGCATTTTCTAGGTCGGTAAACAAAGAAGAAATCCATTTGTACAATAGCTCATCCGCTTTTGACAGATTTACAGGCTCTCCGATAATTTCATATTCCATCGAAAATAATCTCGGTTCCCAATGGAAAGTAATCAGATATTCCGCAAATGCAGGGGCTTGTAAATTCGTCAAGTTGGATTCATGATTGGCCTCTAGCACAATCTCCTCTATCAAATTGTTCACTCGCTCCAAACGCCCAAGCGACAAATTCGCCTTAATCAACTGAATCTGATTAAGCCAATCATGCCTCGAATGACGCAACACATCCAACGTCCCTCTATTTCTCATAATACCGTACTCCTAGTCCAAACTTTAATTCCAAATCCTACTTAACTATGTCGATTATAGCATAAAAAAAGAAGAAAAGGGGGTCAGACCCCCAAAGGATTTTCGTTAACGACGTCGAATAATGTAAAGTTACCTTCAAGTTACATGTGCTATCTACAGCTGGGCAGTTTATGCGGCGCATTAATCCGCGGCATTAAAAAAACTCTAACCTAAACATAGGCTAGAGTTCCTTTGGAATTATGCTTCTTGAGCAACAGGATATACGCTAACTTGTTTGCGGTCACGGCCTAGACGCTCGTAACGAACGATTCCGTCAACCTTCGCGAACAATGTATCGTCTCCTCCACGTCCAACGTTTGCTCCTGGGTAAATTTTAGTACCGCGTTGACGGTATAAAATAGAACCACCAGAAACTTGTTGACCGTCTGCACGCTTAGCGCCAAGACGCTTGGATTGAGAGTCACGACCGTTTTTAGTACTACCTACTCCCTTTTTGGAAGCAAAGAACTGAAGATCTAATCTTAACATGTATTCCACCTCCTACTTAGAAATGGTTATATAATTTCCATAGTCACGTTCTATCGTCTCTAAAGACACAACCATACCTTCTAGCAACAGTTGTACTTTTTCAAATGTCGACTCATCCAAGCCGGATGGGACCGAACACTTTAAAAATCCATCTGCACCTTGCTCTATATCAGGAGTGACTTGACATAATGACATGACCGCGTTCACTGTACCGAAAGATACAGCTGATACACCGGCACACACAATGTCTGCACCCTTTTTGGCAAAGTTAGCATGTCCAGTTATGGTAAACGATTGGATCAGCTTGTGATCGTCTCGCTTAATTGTAACTTTAATCATCCGATCACCTTTAAATTACAGGTTGATTGCATCAACAGTAACTTTTGTGTAAGGTTGACGATGACCTTGTTTTTTACGGTAGTTTTTCTTCGCTTTGTACTTGAATACAGTAATCTTCTTCGCACGACCTTGTTTCTCAACTTTAGCCGTTACAGTTGCTCCCGCTACTAGTGGGCTACCAACTTTAACATTGTCGCCACCAACGAAAAGAACTTTGTCGAAAGTTACTACATCTCCAGCAGCACCATCAAGTTTTTCGATGTAGATCGTTTGACCTGCTTCAACCTTGATTTGCTTACCACCTGTTTCAATAATTGCGTACATTCTCTTGCACCTCCTCAATAGACTCAGACTCGCCAGTGTCAGGTATATGTAACGAATTTCACGCCCATATTTCATGGAACCTGGACTGTGCGGTTGTAGCACGGGTGCTACAAACTAACAAAGAACATCTTAGCATATTCCAAACCCTTATGTCAATAAGGTTTCACAGCGTTTTTACCCTTTCTTTCGCGTCCTCAACAGAACCGGCAAAACGTATGTCAAAACGTGGTGCTACGTCTTTTTCTATAAAATAAATCTGGAGACCGCTTCGCTCCAATATATCTGGCAACCCCATTAGCTTGTCCACCACTTCCTGACTTGCTTCCACGACTACCGCTTCCACATCGCTCCCCTTAAACTCCAACAGTTCCCGTTCCAGCTGGTAGGTGACGGTATCAACAGAAAACACCACACCTTTCCCGTCACAAGAAGAACATGGTTGCAACAACATCTTCGTTAACGGCTCTCGAACTTTTTTACGCGTCAATTGCAACAGATTTAATTCCGTGAATCCAATCACTCTCACATGTGAGCGGTCTTTCTGAACCGCTCCCTTCACTTGACTAAAAACCTGTTGTCGCTCCGAGTCATTTGCCATATCAATGAAATCAACAATAATGATACCACCGATTTGCCTTAGCCGAAGCTGTCTCGCTATTTCCACCGCAGCCTCGAGGTTAGTTTTCAACACGGTCTCTTGCAGCCCTGTTTTCCCTATGTATTTACCTGTGTTCACATCAATGACCGTCATCGCTTCAGTATGTTCGATAATGATATATCCGCCGCTTGGCAGCCAAACAATCCGTTTCAACGCTTTCTCAAGTTCCTGCTCCATGCCCCTTCTTTTAAAAATGCCTTCCTTACCTTGATAAAATCGGACAGGATAGCCATTCTTTTTTAAAAGCTGGGAAGTCCCCGCATGATCTACCTCCACAAGTTTTACCTCAGCAGGTGGAATCTCCCGGATGATTTTTGATAAGAAATGATCCTCTTCATGGACAAGGGAAGGTACTTTTACTGATGCACTCTGTTTCTCCTGCACCTCAAGAAACTGTCGCTGCAACTCCAGCAGTTCTGCCTCTACCACATCTGCCGCAACATGCTCACTTGCCGTTCGTAAAATAACCCCTTCATCGGAAGTCAGCCACTCTTGCAGAAGCTTCCGCCATTCCTGCCTTTTTGCATCCGACATTTTCTTGGAAATCGCTTTGTACTTTCCATAAGGCTGATACACGATATGTGTACCTGGAAACTCTAGAAGCCCAGTCAATTTTGCCCCTTTCGTTCCCTCCCCCTCCTTTACTACCTGCACAAGAATCGCTTCCCCTTCATGGACAAAATGAGAGATCCCTTTCTGTTCCTTCTCCGTTTTAGAAAGGGTGGAGATTTGATAGGAACACAAATGGTCGCGGTGAAGATACCCTGGCTTCTTTTGTCCAAAATCAACAAAAGCGGCTTGCATGCCTGGCAGGACATTCACAACGCGACCAACATACATATTCCCTTCTATCGGATGCGTTGTCGGCCGATCTATCAGCAACTCGACAATTTTATCATCCTCTTTTATCGCGACTCTTTTTTCCGTCGCCTTCATATCCATAATTAACTCTATCAATGAATTAGCCTCAGCTTTCGAAGTGAAGTTTTTAGTATGAATACAGGATATCTCCTATATCAATTGTCGTCAACTTCTCCTTGAAATAAGCATGCAGCAATTCATTTTCGTCAAGCGGAGGCAGTTTGTCATTCCCCTTCATTACGATGATATTGTGCTTGCAGTCACGCTTAAACTTCTGAAGCACCTGATGTATCTTCTCTTTTTCATCCACAACAATCGGGGTAATCGTAGAAAACGAATTATTCTTTCCATAATAACGTTCCATCAGAAAGCGCATAAAGACAAAGTGCCGCTGTTTCCACTCTGTATATATGGAGAAAAACAGGAACACTGTGATGATCCATATATTAATGTGCAACGGATCAATAACCAGATATGTTGCACAGAAAAGCGCCAAAAACACAAAGGAAGCTTGTAACGTTCGTTCATGCGCCTGCGCAAAAGCAGAAGTACGACTAAACAACAACCCCATGATCTTACCACCGTCCAACGGCCATATCGGCAAAAGGTTCACGAGAAAAATCATGATATTAAAAGTAAAAAACATCTCCCACATGCCTGCAGAAAGATAGCCAAACTTGAAAAGAAGAAATGCGCCTGCTGAAAGCCATACATGCTGCAGCGGACCAGCAAGCGTCACAACCAATTCCTCTTTTAACGGACGGTTTCCATGCTCCTCCATCTCGGCAACCCCGCCAAATGGCAGCAACAATACCTGTTTGATGCGCCAATTATAGTGAGTTGCCGCAATCCCGTGGCCTATTTCATGGATAAATATAATAATAAATAAAACAAGCAGCTCCCGAAAATTTGCCGTTAAAATGGCCAATCCGGCGAGAAACCACATTAGTGGATGTACATGAATCTTCTGTACTAGCCTCAGCCATTTATTATTCAAATGAAATCACCTGCATAGGGTCGATAAATTCATTATCCTTCTGGATGGCAAAATAAAACATGCCTTTCGAACCATCTTCAAGCACCGTCGTTTTGCCGAGCACATCGCCTGTTTCAATAAAATCAAAGAGCTTTACTTCTACTTCGCCAAGCTGTCCATACCACGTATAACTATCATCAGGATGCTGAATGATAATGGTCTTGCCTGTATCCTCTCTGTTCCCCACAAACGAAACGAACCCACCATTCATTGCCTCTACATTCGAATGAGCCATTGTTTCCACCATCACACCTTGACCATTCGCTTCAAAACTTTCGAAAACTCGTCCAGAAGCAGGTATAACATAATCATCGGCATTGACGTTTGGCTGATCGGCACTCTTTGGCAATGGCAACAACGCCAATGATTTCCCAAACTTATCCTCATACCAAGAAGTGAACGCTGCAAACTGAAAACTCTGCTCCATCGTTTTAGAAACAAACTGACGCGGCTTTTCCAAAGTACTTGTAGGATTCTGAAACATAATGGCTACCACCAGCACAAGAATCGCCGATGCCAAAATCTTAAACAGGAAAAGCTCCTTGTTAAATAACGGATGACCTCCGCCTCCATCTGGACCTCCTTCAAAAGAGGTATAACCTGCGCCCCCATACCTTTCTTCATCACGCATTAACTGTTGTGTTGATCCTATGTTGTTCCGTTTCGGCAACTGATTCTGCCTCTGACGTCTTCTCTTTGCGGCCCTTCTCTTTATTTCTGCTATCCGTTCATTCATACAAACACCCTTCCCGCAAATAGGTTTGTACCATTTTATGACTTGTCCGGGGAGGATATGACGAGGGAAACTGTTTTTATTGAAAGCTCATTTATTCTCTAAAAATAAAAAAGCCATCCCTATTAAAGAGACGACTTCACCTATTCTTTAGCGTACACCAAAGAATTTTTTAATTTTAAACATAACTCCCTTGTTTTCATCTTCAAGGGATTGTAATGGAACGGATTCACCCAGGATTCGCCTTGCAATGTTGCGGTAGGCAATGGATGCTTTGCTTGTTGTGTCCATGACGATTGGTTCGCCGCTGTTGGAGGCACGGATGACACTGTCATCGTCAGCCACAATTCCGATAATATCAATTGCCAGGATAGATACAATTTCATCAACATCCAGCATCTCACCGTTCTTCACCATGTGGTTACGGATACGATTGACGACAAGTCTTGGTGGTTCCATGTTTTCCTCTTTTTCAAGCAGTCCGATAATTCGGTCTGCATCCCTAACAGAACTAACTTCAGGTGTGGTCACGACAATGGCTCTGTCGGCGCCTGCTATGGCATTTTGAAACCCTTGTTCGATTCCTGCCGGACAGTCGATAATGATATAGTCATAGTCTTGTTTTAGCTCTGCAACCAGTTTCTTCATCTGTTCTGGCTTGACTGCCGTCTTGTCACTCGTTTGGGCAGCCGGAAGAAGTTTTAAGCATTCAAATCGTTTATCATTGATTAAGGCCTGGTGTGTTTTGCAACGTCCTTCGATCACGTCCACCAGGTCATAAATAATACGGTTTTCAAGACCCATGACAACATCAAGGTTTCTAAGCCCGATATCTGTATCTACCAAACATACTCTTTTTCCTTGCAAGGCAAGAGCCGTCCCGATATTTGCAGAAGTTGTTGTCTTTCCGACTCCACCTTTACCAGAAGTTATTACGATAGCCTCTCCCACTTGTTACATTCTCCTTTCAAGCCGTGTTAACATCGGTCTTAGTTGTGAAAGCAATTGTAAGCGGTCTATGACAATTTGATCTTGATCATTTATATAGGCGCACTCCATTTCACTGCTTCCTTCTAGTTGCTCACTTAAATCTGGAGCGCGGTTTATCGTGTTATCTATTGAAAGCAAGGTTGGTTTCATAAGGCTCGCTGCAATGACAGCATCTTTTTTTCCTTGAAGTCCTGCATACGCGCTACCTCGTAATGCGCCAAGAATAAAGATATTGCCGCCCGCCTTCACTGTCCCACCGGGATTCACATCACCAATGAGGAGAAGGTCTCCCTCTACCTCAAGGACTTGTCCAGAACGGATCATCCGTGCAACGGGAACAATTTCTGATTCCTTTTTCCACTGAATGGCCTGTTCTTTTGTGACGACATTGCTTTCGATTTCTTCTACGATAAAATTTTTCTTGCTTCGTATGACATCTCGCAGTTTTTCTTGTTGCTTATTAGTTAGAAAACGATTCCCTACTTTTAAACGTACTCCAAGGAGCGGGGTTTCGTCTGGATTGCTATTCGACGTTAGTTTTGCTTCTATTTCAGCTAAAAGTTCTTGAAATGAGCATGTATCATCGAGATGCAGAGTTAGGCCCTCTTTTGTGCCCTTAATGGTTACATACTGTTGTTTTTGTCTATTCACGACGTTCACCTCAACAAGTATATAATTCGACATTGTCCTTCTATTTCCTTTTTCCTATTCTTATAAAATAAAAAAAGATTGCTAGAATTAGTATGTAATGGAAAAGCCCGTCCCTTTTGGTAGGGATTGGGCTTATATAAATTTTAGAATTGTTTAAACGCCGCTGTGATTTCCACGCCAGGCTTCGCTTTCCGCGGGGCAACCTTGAGCCTCCTCGCTTCGCTGCGGGGTCTCAACATTGTCGCTACTCCCCCGCAGGAGTCTCAGCCTTCCGTTCCAATCAACAGCTAGAAATCCAATTTATTAATCAACTTTTCTATATTTCCTTTTAAGTCAACTCATCTTTCTGCTCGATTGCCAGGCGTTCCATGAACAGTTTGATTGGGAAGAGCAGTAGTAAAGCGATGCTGGCATTGAAGATGAGTGTTGGTACCATGCGAATGGAAAGAAAGTCGGAATGTGTCAGTTCGGTGGTTCCAATTAGAGAGTGAATGCCAAATACGAGATGCTCTGTAATAGAGATGGACACTAGCACCATTAAGAAAGAGATCAAATAGTTAGTATTCACAAATCGTAAGATACTAGACACGATATAGACGGATATTCCGAATGCAAACAGATACACACCTAAAATTTCTGTGTACACTACATCGTACAAAAAGCCAAAGAGCATCGCGCAAATTAAACCGACATATGGGCTTGTGTAAATGGCACATAAAACAATGACAATCAGCATAAACCTTGGCACTATAATCCATTCTTCATGAAAACTGTGCAGGCCAAAGAAGTCGACACTCATACTTTCTAGGATAAACAAGAAAAGAAGCAGGGCTGGTAAGACGTATTTTCTCACTCAGAGCCCCCCTCTTCAGTTGCTTCTTCTTCTGATTCGACTGGTTCATCACCTGATATTAGTGTTCGTTTAACGATCATTACTTGGTTGATGTCATAGAAATCAGCAGCAGGTTTTACATAGGCCATTTGCGTTAATCCATACTCATCTGCCACTACTTCCGTTACTTCCCCAATCATTAATCCTTCTGGGAATACACCACCAAGGCCAGAGGATAGGACGCTCTCCCCTTCTTTTACTTTTGCTTGGTGAGGAATTCTTTTTAACAGCAAGGCACCTTTTTCTTCATCATATCCTTCAATCAATCCGAAGATGTCCTCTTCTCCCTGTATGTAGGCAGAGATTCGATTCTTAGGATCCAATGAACTCAACAATTGTACAGTGGAAGTAAAAGCATTGGCCTGCTTAATTTTACCAATTAAGCCGCCTGATGTGATAACGGCCATATCTTTCTCCACACCATTTTGCTTACCCTTATTCAGAGTAATTTGTTCGACCCATTGATCTGGATTTCTGCCAATCACTGTGGCTGGTTTTGGTTCATAGTCGCTTAGTGAATCAAGCTCGCCGATCACTTCGCGAATTTCTTCATTTTCTTGTTCTAGCTTTTGGACTTTCGTTTCTAAGAGAGCATATTCTTCTAGTCTAGCACGCAGCACTTTATTCTCTTCATACGTATCCTTTAGATATCCTATATTATCAAAGAAACCCGCGACAACATGTGCGGGCCTATAAAAGATAGATTGGACAAAACCTGTCGTGTCTTTCACAAACTGTTCAGGCCATGTCAAATCGTCCCGTTCTTTTAAAGAGAAACCAATCAATGCCACCAGAAAAATTAAGCTCACCAACAAAATAATCAACCTTTTATTGAGGAAAAATTGTGGCATGACTTAACACCTACTTAGCGATAATCTCTTGATTTCTTTTTAAACTCATCAATATAATCTAATGCTTTCCCTGTTCCAATGGCAACACAATCCAACGGGTTTTCAGCAATGATAACCGGCATTTTCGTTTCTTCACTGATTACTTTATCCAAGTTGCGAAGTAGGGCTCCGCCACCGGTAAGAACGATTCCACGGTCCATAATATCAGAAGCTAATTCTGGTGGAGTGCGCTCTAATGTCGCTTTTACAGAATCAACGATAGCAGTTACTGTGTCTTTTAACGCTTCTCCCACTTCTTTAGCAGTGATTTCTACCGTTTTAGGTAGACCTGTCAATAGATCACGGCCACGGATATCCATTGGTTCAATGCCTTCTGGATCTCCTGCAGAACCAACTTCAAGCTTCAATGCTTCCGCTGTACGCTCCCCGATCATCAGGTTATAATTTTTGCGGATATACGCGATGATTGCATCATCCATTTCATCTCCAGCAACACGAATGGACTGGCTGGTAACAATTCCACCAAGAGAAATGATGGCCACTTCTGTTGTGCCGCCACCAATATCCACCACCATGCTTCCTGTCGGTTCCCAAACCGGAAGATTCGCACCAATTGCAGCTGCAAACGGCTCTTCAATTGGGTACGCGTCACGAGCGCCAGCTTGGCGAGTGGCATCAATTACCGCTCTTTCCTCTACAGCCGTGATTCCGGATGGTACACATACCATCACATATGGCTTGCGAGAGAAGGAGCTTTTATTTTTTAACGCTTGTTTAATATAGTATTTCATCATCGTTGCCGTTGTTTCGTAGTCTGCAATAACTCCGTCTTTCATCGGACGCAATGCGACAACATTCCCCGGCGTACGACCAATCATGTTCTTTGCGTCGTTTCCGACAGCAACAATGGAGCGTGTGTCGGTTTGCAGCGCCACTACCGACGGCTCACGCACAACAATTCCTTTTCCTTTAATAAAAACTAATGTATTGGCTGTTCCCAAGTCAATACCAAGATCTCTCGTTCCAAACATATAAGTGTATCTCCCTTTCTGATACTAATGCGTAATAGTGGTAAATGAAAAGTGATAAAAAGGACGAAGCATGCCCATATATTTTCATTAACATGTGGATAACGTTTATTGTAGAAATTTGATGGATTAAGAAGGTTGTCCTTCCAAACTCATGAGTAATATTATAGCGTAGGATATGAAAAAAGCATAGTACTTACACATAGCCTTTTTCTTTCAAACTGATGAATTTCTGATCCCCAATGATTAAATGGTCCAAAAGCTCTATGCCAATAAGCTTTCCGCATTCGCTGAGTCGTTTCGTCACATCTATGTCTTCACGACTTGGAGCGGGGTCACCGGAAGGGTGATTATGGATACAAATGAAGGATGCTGCTGAACGCCTAAAAGCCTCCTTGAACACCTCGCGTGGATGTACGATGCTCGCATTCAAACTTCCAATAAAGACAGTTTGCTGGTGTAGAACTTGATTTTTAGTATTCAAGTAAAGGCAGACAAAATGCTCTTGTGATAAAAAGCGCATATCCTCCATGACAAAATTCGCTGCATCTTCAGGCGACCGGATGACATACCTGTCCTCATATTGCAGCCGGTGAATTCTTCTCCCAAGCTCCACGGCAGCCATTAATTGGACAGCCTTTACTTTCCCGATCCCTTTTGTGTCCGTAATCTCTTCCATAGATGCATCCTTTAACAATCGAAGTCCTTCAAAGTTCACTAACAACTTGTTTGCAAGCTGCAGAACCGATTCCTCTTTGGATCCTGTACGAAGCAGAATTGCCAGTAGCTCATGATTAGACAGACTTTTGGGGCCATCCTGCATCATTCTCTCTCTTGGACGTTGATCTTCAGGGTAGTCTTTAATCATCAGTGCTGTGGATTTAGTGGATTCCAATACATTTTCCTCCTTAAGTAAATGGAGGGTCATGCTACGTTCATTTTACCGAAAACTTTTCAATTCACGAACCGTTCTTGAAAGCGGAAGCCCCACAATAGAAAAGTAATCTCCTTTAATTTCTTTTACAAAAAGAGCTCCTACTTCTTGAATACCATAAGAACCTGCCTTATCCATCGGTTCTCCTGATTGAATGTAGAAGTTTATATCCTCATCCGTCAGTTCCCAAAACGTAACCGATGTCTTTTCATAAAAAGTTAGCTCTTTTTCCTTACTGAGAATAGCCACTCCACTGATGACATAGTGAGTGTTTCCACTTAATGTTCTTAACGTAGCTCTTGCTTCTTCTTCATCTTCTGGTTTTCCAAGAACTTTATCGCCCAGGACGACAATCGTATCAGAGCCTATCACAACCGCTTCTTGATTTTCTTGGAACACACTTTGGGCTTTTTGATAAGCAAGAGTAGTGGCGATTTCTTCTGGTGTTAGTTCTGGGTCAAAAGTTTCTTCAATATTGCTAACCTTTACTTTAAATGGGAGATGTACTTGTTGGAGAAGTTCCTTTCTTCTGGGGGAACCTGAGGCTAAAATAAGAGGTTTCATGTTTTATCACCTTCCGCAAATAGTTAGAAATTTTGAGAGATACAGGTTAATCCTAACACAAAGAAAGTCGTTGGAACAAATATCTTATGGCGTTTTAGAAAGATTGTTTTTTGAGCAGAAAAAAAGCCTCAAAATTTGGTTTTGAGGCTTTCGTTATACGTTACACGTTACTTCCCGTTACAGTCACTTGTTTTCCGCGGTCGGTCCGGAAGCCTCCTCCCGCAGGAGTCAAGTGACATTCGCTCCAATCCACTTATCCTCTAATACAAAAATGCCGTGGCATCTAAAAGTTTTTGTTGGGCACCCCATAAGGTTTGGGCATTTTTAGAATCTTGGTAGGATTTTAGGTCTTGGTAGGCTCCGTCAAGGGATGTTTTCCATCCTTTAGTTGCTTCTGATAGTTCAGCATCTTTAATGGCTGCTACTTTTTCAAAGGAAGCATTTAGACTTTCTGCTGTTGCGTTGTCTAGAGAACCACCTTGTATTAAAAGTGCAGTCGCCACCGTTAACTGATTATACAGTACTTGTCCCTCCTGCAATAACTGCGTATCTTGTGGCGTAAGGGAATCAAATGTTTTTTCTGATATGGTCATTTCTTTCGCGAAAGGTTCAAAGCCTTTATCAAGCACTCCAGTTGCAATCTGTTTCATTCCATCTACACTATGACCTACCGCCATTAAAACAAAAGTTGGTTCAGACCCGACAGCAACTGCAGGTAAACCAGCAGCTTTCAGTCTGTCCATTTCCGCCTTTGCACCATCCTGTGTGGAAAAAGCACCTGCTTGAAGAACCGATATATTTTGAGCAGGAATGGTTGCACTGCCATCTCCATTTGCAGCTGCTGGAGTGTCTGTTGATTCCTTTGAACCTGTTGGGGCCGGGGCAGATGTAGGCACAGAAGGGTTCCCCGGTGATTCTGACATGTTCATGACTCCTAGAATGAGAAAACCGAGACAGGTTCCAATTCCGATTGCCATTCCTATGGAAACTAATAATTGTTTAGAGAAAGATGGAGGGACTAATTTTTTCTTTTTTCCAAACGGGGCTGGCCGCACTTTTGATCCTTTTCCTTTTTCCTTGTTTAGCTGACGGAGATCTTCAATATAAGAGGGCTTAGTTGAAGAATCTTTACTGTTATTTTTCGGTTTCGCTGGTGTTTCTTCTGGAAGGACCCACTCGAATTCTTCCTCTTTTTTTTCCGCTGCGGCTGCAGTTTCATCAACTATGATAATTGGCTTTTCCTCTTCAGGGAGATTATCTTTTACCGGAACATCCTTTTGCTGTGTCTGAACTTTTTCCTTATTGTGTTTTTTCTTCTTTTTACCATAGCCATACGAGTTTTCTTTCCCATTAATTTTTATTTTCACCTGGTGATTGTCCACTTTTCCCACCTCCGTGTACATTTGACAATTTTTGTCTTGATCAGATTTGTTTCATCCTATCATAGGCCATAAAAAAAAGAACAAGACTTTTGTCGTCTTGTCCTAATTCTTTTCCGACACTTTCTTTGACGGACTAACTATTTCGACCATTTCCACGGAAATAATTTAATCATTGTCGATAAATGGATTAATTCTATTAGCAGGTTCTGGGACGGACAAAGGAGGAAGTTCCTCGATTAAATCTTCCAACTCTGGATGATAAAAAGCTGAAAGCGTCACAGAATAAGTTAATGGTTGCAGTTCTTGCTCTGTTGATGTGACCTCCGGCTGACCAGTGAAATTAACCGATTCTATCTGAGTAATTCTAGTTAAACTCTCTAGTGAACTAAGAAAGGTGGACAGATCCTCATATACTTCCGATTCGACGGACAAATTGACTGTTACTTTTTTCAATCCTTCCGGAAGATACGCTTCTTCTTCTACTGTCTCAACTTCTTCATCATGCATCGTCTCATATTCTTCCAAAGTTGTAGAAGCAGGTACAAATTCCGCTTCTCCAAAAGACATATTTACAATGGTGCTGTCAGATAACACTTCTGCTTTTTCTAGTTCCAAAATGAGTTGTTCCAGAAAAGGAGTCACAGGAATTTTACGTTGCAGTTCAACTGTTGTACTACCATTTACCTGTGCAGTTTCTTCTTGTTGTTCTAGTACTTGAATAAGCTGCTCTTCAATTGCTTTTTCCTGTTGAATTTGTTCAGCACGAACTTCCTTTGGTGCATAGGATAAATAATAGAAGCCTGCAATTCCTAATACAATAAGGAGAACACAGGAGCTAAGAAGAATATAATGTTTGCGCTCTAACTCAATCATCATAGATCCTCGCCCCCGTCCTCGTCCGATTCTGTATCAGTTTCCGTGCCATCATCTGTACCTTCTTCTTCTAACTGATCCATTGTCTGAAATGCAGTTCTGTCAAAACCAAGCGTGTATTGACCAACATACCTTGGAAGGACATCTAACGAATCTTCATCCCCGACCTCAACAGTAGAGATAGATGAAAGATCAATAGAATGATATTGAGGTGATTCATTTAAATGATAGAGAAAGTACGCAGCATCTCTTGATTCGTCAAATTGAACAGAAAGGTTTAATAGTCCAGTTTCATCATAAGAAAAACTTTGGATGAACCCGCGTTCTGGAAGCAATCTGATCAAGTCCTGCATGACTGGAACCATTTCAAGAGGATACTCTTCTGCCCATGCTACTGTATCTTCTAGACGCTTTGCGGAAGAAGAATTTTGGGGTGTATTTATCGCCTCTTCTTTTGCAATCCTTAATTGCTGCACCATCTCAAGGTCCTGTTCCGCCGTCTCCACATCATTATTCACCATATTAGAAAAAATAAAAAGAATGATTGCTACAAACAATAGGAAAAAGGCACAAATGCCATACACAAGAGGTGTGGTGAGATTTCGTGATTTTCTCTTTGGTAATAAGTCGATATCAACTAGCATTATTGCACCTCTTTTAATGCCAACCCTAGAGAATAATAGTATTTCGGGTCAACCGTATCTTGGTCTTGTGTATAAACAACTTGTTCAAACGTATCTACTTTTACAGAAATTTTTTCTCGGAGTTTTGATAATATTAATGGGAAATTTGGATGGTCGCCATGAAGAAGAATACGCTTGATTTCTTCATTTCCTTGATTTAAGGAGTAACGGAAGAAGTTCATGATTCGCTCCACTTCCACAATAAAATCTTCTAAGAAGACATTAAATTGAACTATATCCCCTGCCCATTCCAGCTGCGTATTGGTAACCGATACTTCCCAAACCTTCATGTCCTGAGGAAAAGCAACCGTGCGCATAAAAACAGGAACATGGTTGACGAAGATGCTTAACGTAATACAGCTTACATCAAAATGAACGACTAACAGGTGATCCTGTTCATTTCGTTGACCGAACTCATAATAGAGGCGGTACAGACAGAGAGATGAAACATCTGCCACTGCTGGTTTTAATTTACTTTCTTCAAGTAAAGTGGACATTTGAGTGACGACTTCTTCTGGGGAAGCGAAAAGGACAAGTTCTGTCTTTTCCGAACGATGAAGTACATGCACATCAAATACTGGATCCTCAAAAGGTAAGTGAATGGTGGAACCTAACTCCAAATACAAGTGACCAATTATTTCATCATCCATAATGTTAGACGGGATGGTCAGTTTTCGTGTGACAACATATTGATCTGGCACGACAAAACGTACATGCTTTCGTTTAAGTCCCCAATCCTCTACACATTCTTCTAAAATCAGACGAAAAACATTTTCATCGACAATTTTCCCATCACGAATGATATTAGGCGGCAAAAAACGCTCATTTGTGCGTTTGACGGTGAGAGGATCCAAACTCTTCAACTCTACCATTCGAATGACATGGTCACGGATAATAATATTTATGAAGTTGTTTTGCTTTGGTTGCAGAAACGAGAATTCCATCCAGAAAGCTCCTTATGTAAGATAATTTACTAGAAGAGTAAAGTAAAATACCAATTCAGTATTTGTTCCCCTTTAAAATAAGTAATAATTGCAGCGAGGGCGATAGATGGCCCAAATGGAAACGGGACACCTCTTTTCACTTTTCCTAACAGCATTCCAATTAGTGCTGCAATCATGCCGATTAGTGATGAAAGAAAGAATGTAAGTATTACTAATTCCCAGCCTAAAACAAAACCTAGTACAGCAAATAATTTAACGTCCCCTCCACCCATACCGCCTTTGGAGATGATGGCGACCAAAAAGGGGATCATGAATCCAACTGCCATTCCTATTAGATGCTCGGGTATCGTTTGGTACGGAATGAAAAAACGTTCTATGATAAAAAGTCCTAAAAAGAAAAGTAAAATCTTGTTTGGGATAATCATATAATGCAAGTCTGATATGACAATGATAATCAACATAGAAATGAAGGTCCAAGCAACAATCAGTTCATACGTCCATCCCATTAAAAGAGGAGCGAGGACAAAAAGCACAGCCGTTAATAGCTCGAATAATGGATAAATAGGAGACACGGACTTATGACAGTGCCGACATCTCCCTTTAAGAAAAACATATGAAAGGACGGGAACTAAATCTAGCCCCGTCAATGTGGTCTTGCAATTTGTACAATGTGATCTTGGTGTTACGATTGATTCACCCTTTGGAATTCGTAGGCCGACTACGTTGTAGAAGGAGCCTAGGAGCAGGGCGGATACAAATACAAAAGAAGTATTAATTAACAACATCTCTATTTAAGTTGGAAACATTAACTGCAGTAGTAATTCCTCTCTTTGTTGTTTGCTCATTTTGTAGTCTTACTTGAGTTGGGGTACCATTTTCAATTTTTACATAAGAACCATTAGTAATTGTCGCTAGTCCTGAGCCCGATTCTGCTATTGGTGCACCGGTTCCGCCTCTCATATAACCTACTTTTGATCCAGCATCTGTAGTGTCACCACTATGAGGGTCTTTT
This sequence comes from Bacillus sp. CHD6a, assembly GCF_001293645.1. GTDB lineage: Bacteria > Bacillota > Bacilli > Bacillales > Bacillaceae_I > Sutcliffiella_A. The sequence continues at coordinate 254,231 of NZ_LBMD01000006.1, read as the reverse complement.
AAGACCTCAATATAGTTTTCAGTTTCTAAATATCCTAAACTGACATACCAAGTACCTGTTTGATATTTTGAATCTCCAGTAATCGCCAATCTAGCGGAATTTACCATTTGTTGAGCATTAGCAACATGTGCATCTTTTTTTGTATTATCTATCAACCCACCAATACTAGGTATAGCAATCGCAGCAATAATTCCCAAAATAACAACAACTGCTAGTAGCTCGATAAGGGTTAATCCTTTTTCGTTCTTTAGCATTTTTCTACATTTTTGTAACATCGTAATTTTCCTCCCTAAATGGAAATATGTAGTATCATATTCTACTATCATTCTATTATACTGTCTTTCAAATTTCAATAAGATTTTACACGTTTCTACATTTGTATATGATTAAAAATATCAAACATTGGAACTAGTATAGACGTGACTATAGTCCCGACTATCACCGCAAGTACAACAATCATTAATGGCTCTATTAAACTTTTTAATCTATCGGTCGCATAATCAACTTCTTTTTCATAGAATTCTGCGATTTTATCCAGCATAGAATCCAGTGATCCTGTGCTTTCTCCAATGGTGATCATCTGCGTTACGAGTGGTGGGAACGCCCAGTGTTCTTTCATTGGGCCTGTTAGTGATTCCCCTTTTTCTAGTTCTATTTTACTATCAGCAAGCACTTTCGCGATGACTTCATTTTCGACAATTTTTTCGACGATTGATATTGCTTGTAAAATAGGTACGGAGCTGGAAAATAAGGAGCTGAGCGTCCTAGTCAACCTGGCAATAACCGCTTTCTGAAGTAGCGGTCCGAAAATAGGAACACGCAATAAAACATAGTCAATATAGTACTTTGTTTGCTTCTTTTTATTCATCGCCATCAGGCCTGTTACAGCACTAATTACCAACAACAAGAATAGCCACCAGAAGCTTTGCATCCACTCACTCGCTCCGAGGACGAATCTCGTAATCAATGGTAGATCCGCTCCAAAATCACTAAACATGGCGACGAATGTTGGTACTACACCAACAAGTAAGAAAATAACTACGCCGATTGCTATTACACCTAGCACTAGTGGGTAAGTTAATGCTGAAACAATTTTTTGTCTTGTTTCATTCTGTTTTTCAAATTGTGTTGCGAGGCGATCAAGCGTATCATCAAGGGCTCCACTTGCTTCCCCCGCTTTGATCATGTTTATGAACACCGTGGAAAAGATTTTCGGATGCTTGGCTGCTGCTTCTGATAAGGGATTTCCTTGCTTCATTTCTTCTTCCACATCAAAAAGAACCCGTTTTAATACCTTACTAGAGGTTTGTTGAGCTAGAACATTTGTCGCCTCTACCACTGATATCCCTGCACGGATTAGCGTGGAAAACTGGCGAAGAAAGATAACAAAATCACGAAGTTTGACAGGGTTTCCTAAGGTTATTTCTTTTGTAAAAATAGACTCAGGTACCTCTTCTAAATTCATAACACGTATTCCTTTTTCTTTTAGAGCGACAAAAGCTTCACGGCGTGAGCTGCTTGTAATGTTTCCAGTTTGTTTGCCGGCTGTATTTCTGCCGGTATAGGTAAACCTAGGCATAATGCATCGACTCCTGTAAAAAGCTTTCGGCTGACAAACGACTTATATCTCCATGTTGAATGAGTCTTTTAATACTCATATCAAGTGTGTGCATCCCTTGAGCCTTGCTAGTCTGCATCACGTTTTGAATTTGATGAATCTTTTCGTTGCGGATAAGATTGGCCACTGCAGGTGTATTGACTAAAATTTCGGTGGCCACTTTGCGTCCTTGTCTATCGATGGTTGGAAACAGCCGTTGTGAAACAATAGAAACCAGTACGGATGCAAGTTGGATACGGATTTGCGCCTGCTGAGGGCCAGGGAATACATCAATAATACGGTCAATGGTTGATGGTGCACTTGTTGTATGCAGAGTACCAAGCACAAGGTGCCCCGTTTCTGCTGCCGTAATTGCTGTTTGTATTGTTTCTAAGTCGCGTAATTCTCCAACCAAGATGATATCTGGATCTTGACGCAAAGAAGCACGTAAACCTGATGCGAAGCTTCTTGTATCAATACCCACCTCACGTTGATCAATCATGCATTGATTATGCCGGTGCAAATATTCAATCGGATCTTCCAGTGTAATGATATGCTTTTTCTGGGTTTTGTTCATAAAGTCAATCATGGAAGCTAATGTGGTCGACTTCCCACTTCCTGTCGGGCCTGTTACAAGAACCAGTCCTTGAGGCTTGTCCATTAGTGTTTGAAGAATGGATGGTAGTTGCAATTCTTCCAATGACGGAATTCTAGTTGGGATAATACGTATTGCTATCGCTACAGAGTTTCGTTGCCTGTACGCATTTACGCGGAATCGTGAAATTCCAGGTACACTATAAGAGAAGTCCAGTTCCCCTTTTTCTTCAAAGCGATCCCACATAAATTCAGGTATCATCTGTTTTGATAATTTTTCCGTGTCTTCAGGGCTAAGCGTGTCTTCTCCGTATCGCTTGAGTTCTCCATTGATACGGAAGACAGGCGGCACACCAACCGATAGATGAATGTCAGAAGCTTTGGATTCATATGCTGCATGAAGCCAATTATTAATTTTTTCAATCATCCTCATTCACCTACTCTGATAAAGCGACACGTAATATTTCTTCAGTTGTCGTCAATCCTTTTTTCACTTTTTCAAGACCGTCATCAATTAAGAAAATGGTATCCATTTCATTTGCAAGGTCTCTAATTTTTGAGAAAGGTTCATTGTTCATAATGAGTTTTTTCATGTCATCATTTATTATCAACAACTCGTGAATTGCCAGACGGCCTTTGTAACCAGTCATATTACAAGTCCCGCAACCCCGGCCTCTTGAGATATGGTCAATTGTTAATCCACGTTTCGCAAAAATTTCTATTTCCCTTGCGGTAGGTTCTTCTTGTTTAACGCAATCACGACACACTTTCCTTACTAAACGTTGTGCCAATACACCGTTAATGGAAGAAGCTACAAGAAAAGGTTCTACCTTCATATCAATTAATCTAGTAATAGTACTAATCGAATCATTAGTATGTAAGGTACTTAAGACTAAATGACCTGTTAAGGAAGCTCTAATAGCTACTTCTGCCGTTTCACGGTCACGAATTTCCCCTACCATGATAACGTTTGGATCCTGACGTAGGATTGCGCGCAGCCCTTTAGCAAAGGTCATTCCAACATTCGTATTGACTTGGATTTGATTGATCCCTTCCAATTGATACTCAACAGGATCTTCTACTGTGATAATATTTACCTCTTCATTGTTAAGATTGTTGAGTGCAGCATACAAGGTAGAAGATTTACCGGAACCAGTAGGGCCTGTAATTAAGATGATACCGGTTGGGCGATTGATCAGTTCCATAAAACGGTCGTAATTTTTCCCATTGAAACCCAGCTGTGAGATATCATTCAATGTACTGCTCATATCAAGAATTCGCATTACGACCTTTTCTCCAAATACGGTTGGAAGTGTTGAAACACGCACATCTACAGGGTGATAATCTACGTTTGTTTTAATTCGGCCATCCTGTGGAATGCGGTGCTCGGTAATATCCATTTTCCCCAAGATTTTTATTCTTGCAATCAACACATTTTGTGTATGTTTTGGTAATGTCCTTTCCGTGCGTAGAACTCCGTCTACTCGATACCTCACCACAACCTTCGTCTCGTGTGGATCAATATGGATATCACTTGCTCTTTGCTGAATTGCGTTCTGCAATAATTGGTTTACGATACGAACAATTGGAGAGTCCTCTTCTGTCACCCTCTCCTCTTGTACAACCTTTACTTCCTCAACAGAGTCAAATCCAATAAATAAATCGTCTATAGAATCCGTTGAATCGTAATATTTCGTAATGGAACGTAGAATATCATCTTTTGTCGCGATTACAGGTTCCACTTCAAAGCCAGTTGATAACCTTAAATCATCTATAGCAAAGAAGTCCATTGGATCTGCCATCGCAACGAAAAGCTTATCATGTTCTTTCTTTAGAGGGATAAGTAAATTTCTCTTAGCGAATTCCTTGGATATCACATGTATTAGCTTTTCATCAAAAGGATATCGATATAGGCTAACATGGGGTATTCCCAGTTGGAATTCCAAAACCTCAATTAGCTGTTGTTCGGTGATATATCCTTTTTGAAGCAGTACATCTCCTAATTTCTGATCTTTTGTTTTCTCTTTTAGCGTGCTGTGAAGTTGTTCCTCTGAAATGATTCCGGCATCAACAAGGAGATCACCGAGGCGTTTTCTTATTTGAACCATTTTAACAGATCATCCTTTCGTTTTATTTTCCTGTTCCTTGCCCAGGATTAGATGGCGGAGTAGTACCAGTGTTAGATCCACCATTTCCATTTTCAGGACTTGATGGGGCAGTGCTTTTTTCTGTACCCGTACTTACAGAAGTGTTGGATTGGGTACTTCCAGACGAGTTAGTATTGTTACTTGTGTTCGTATTAGATCCTGTATTCGAGGTAATAGGACCACTTGCACCTGGAGGAGTAACCGTATTACTATTCGTACCAGTATTAGAACCAATATTCACTGGGGGAGTAGTAACAATTGGATTACTTACTACCGCTGGTGTAGACAGACTGTGTTGCTCCACTCGTTGGATTGGAGCATAGAAATCCTCACTGTAGACGGTGGATTCTACCACATTTCCTTCCATGTCCGTTGCAGTCCTTACAAGATGTATGTATGTCCCGTCCCGACCATTTTCTTTTACATTTTTCCTATTGCTTGGAAGTGTAGCTGAATATTGGACAATTGTTTTGGGAGAGAGGGTCTTTCTTTCCACCTGAGTTACAATATACTCATATGGAAGTGGCCCACCATTTAATTCACCTGAAATTTTGGAGTTGCTTGTCTTGAATGTTAACTTATAATCATTAGGGTTTGGGTTATGGAAAACAAAATCCATTTTATCCTTTTGTATAAGAACTTCGTATCCTTCAGATGCCCATAATGGCATCTCAATGGAAATGTGCCTCTCTGAAATATGGAAGTTTGTAGAGCCAATAAGTTCATATACTAAAGATGCAAAGATACTTGCTGCTTCATCTGATAGATTAGTATGTTCGTTTTTTATCCACTCATTAACAGAAAAACTTGTGTTCCCAGGAATAATGAATTCTAGATTCCCAAACACGTCCGTCATTTCTTCCACACTAGATGTTCCAGATAAAGATACTTCGGCAATCAAAGATGTTTCTCCAGCGATCCCCTCTTCTGTCAAATAGTTTGCTAGAGAAAAAGTATGGTCGCCTTCTTTTAGCTGTGAAGCTACATTTTCCATATCTTTTTTCAAAGTTTCTGAATCGAGCGATGAAAAAATATCACTGCTCTGTGCAATCGTTTCTATTTGTTCGAGTAATTTTCCTATAGGTAATTCTACTTTCAATCCGTTTTCCGATCCACTTTCCACAAAATCAATTGTTTCGGGTATTTGATAGATAAATGCGTCTTTTGGAAAAGGAAGAAGTTCACCTGTCCATTCGAGATAGATTGTATCATTTGTAACCCATTCATTTTTTGCTTTTTCCAGTTTTGCAGCTGCTTCGTCTTTTGAGTGGTTACTTACTTCTTCATTAGCAATCATGGTCTCTTCCGCAAAAGAAGTATTCTCTGGAAGCCACTTTCCTGCCAATATCCCCCCAATTTGTGAGAATCCAAAAACAAATCCGGTACAACCTATTAGGACAATCAATAATTTTAAGCTCCGCATCCCGCAACCCCCGTTTTATTCTCTTGAAAAAATTTATTTATCATCTGTACCTTGATTAGTTGAATTATTTTCATCATAAGGAGAAGTGTTAATGAATAATGGTAATCGTTGAAGAAGAATTGCAGCTAGAAGTAGAAGAAACACCATTAAGATAATACTGTGCCATAAAGTAAACATATCAATTATGTATAAGCCGATTAAGCTAACTAAAAGTGAGATCCCAGGCAACAACCATTTTCCTGTCTTCGTTAACTTTAATGGAACCAGGAAGAAAAATAATAGTAACAGGAAAAATGACACTACTGCAATTCCATAATTAAAAAACTCCAAAATCTCACCACTTTCTATCTATTTTTACAAAAATTGTAGAACTAAGTAGACTATTGTTATTGTATAATAAAGATAGGTAATTTGAAATAGGAGAATCATAGATGAAAAAACTTTTTAATCAACAAAATGGTTTCACTTTATTAGAGGTATTGCTTTCCCTGACTATACTTTCTGTTGTTGTTATTGGGATGATGAGCTTCTTTCATAACAGTTACAGTTATGTGAATGAAAATGAGGATAAGACCATTGCTGCGCAGATAGCCCGTAATGTTATGAACTACGTGGAGAAACAAAATTACAATAAGTTCAATGGGTACTTGTCTCACGAGGTTGATTCAAATGAAAATGTACATATCATTGCACTAGATAAAACGTATTGTGATAAAGAAGTTACGATCAAAAAGAACAATGACTCTCAAACAAGTGATGCCACCTCAGATGGTATTGTCCTCTTTGATGATAAAGAGCGTTGCCTGTCCATATTAGATCCTTTAATTAATAATGAAGTTTATTCATCTAAGACTAATATTTCGATTTTTTTGATGAAATACAATGATTCCGAGACGCTATCATCTTTGTCAAATCTAATTTCCCAAGATGACCCTTCCGTTCAAAATCTTCCTGCAAGTATTAAGGAATTAATTGATAATGACAAAGAAAACTTCAGTAATTTGCTTCAGCCAAATGAATTTATCCACGACCATCTACTAAAAGTGTATGTAGTGCTAGAGTGGAAGGATAAAAGAGATGATGTCGTAATCCAGGGAGTACTAAGCCATGAAACGATTAGATGATTGGAAAAAGGAAGATGGTGTTACGTTATTTGAACTGCTGGCTGTCCTAGCAATCAGTGGTATTGTTCTTAGTACAGTCTATGGAGTTTTTATCACTGGCATTAACTTATATAAAAAAATCGGTATTGAAAGTCAGCTGAAAGAAGAAGCAGACTATATTGTTGCCAACGTATTGAACGAATTCTATGCTTTTTCGCCAGATGATGTAGTCTTTGATGAAAATACAAAAGAGATATCTCTTTTTAGAAAAACGGAACTTCAATTAAGTAATAAAGATTTTGTTACTTCAACGGAAAAAGATAGTGCTAATATTCAAAAGGTGGAACTTCAACTAGTGGATAACGCTCTGTCTGAAAAGGATATACTTCTCACCACTACTTTATTAGTTGAAGATGAAATGAAAGAAAGATCTGTTAAGCTAAATAACGATAATTATCATATCAAAGCGATTAAAGATGAAAAAGGTGCAGAATTGCCTATTTTTGATTTCCAATGTACAAGTTTGGAAAAATCTTCATGTAAAGGTGGCATTATAACCTTTCAGTTTAGCCTTTCTCATGAAATATATAGTAATGAGAAAAACAGATTGTATGTAGAACCAATAGAATTTTATAACAAGTTCGGATATTAATAGTGTATGAGGTGTGTTCAGATGAATGAAAAGGGATCTAGTCTATTAGTGGTTTTGATTACTGTTACGGTGTTCATGATTTTGGGAATCTCCCTTTTAACCGTTGCACTGGGTGGTACAATCCGGACACAAGTTCAACTTGATAGGTACGAAAATATTTATGAAGGAAAAGAACAACTTGACTTCCTCATTGCAACATTTAAAGAACAAGTGGTAGACATACCCCTTAAAGCAGAAGATTTACCATCTAATTATCAAACCTCTCTAGATAGGATTACGGATGGTCTTCAGAAAAAGTACCCTGACTTCACCGTAAAAGATATCACTAATCTATATACTGACCAGAAACAGGAGCTTTTTACAAGAATTTATGAGTTTTCCGTTGTAAATGGCGAAGCACCCAATACAAAAACCGTTAAGAAACGGATTGTATTATCTCCTGCACCAAGTTTTCTAGACTATGCTCTTGGTTCTTATAGTGCTTCAGAGGAAGAAGGACGACTAAATATTCATGGCTCTCCTAATGTGGATGGGGATGTCATTGCAAATCACTTACTGATAAAAAATGAAGCAGAGTTTACAGATTTAAACGGAGATGGAACGGCTTCTACTCCTTTTGCAGCAATTAACGGAAATGTTGATGTGCAAAAAAACATTACTGTAAAGGACACTCTCGTTGCAAATGCAGAAATTAATATCCCAGCAGAATGGTTACCTACTGACAAACTCTTTCCATCATTTTTTTATCAATCTGACAAGCCAGAGATTTTTTCAGGGAACGAAGATTTTGTTCATGTTGATTTCAAACAGACTTATTTAAGGGTGTTAAATGACCAATTGTCTCTACCTGAGCCTGTCTTAACCTCAGATCTTGATACAGGAGATTCTCTACAGGCTATCCGCAACAAGGTCATTTTGTTAGATGAAAGTACCTTGCCCCAAGTTATGCAAGGAGATAATATACTGCTTGATATGGGAACGATAAATAGTATAAACGGGCCCATTGTTTCCCATCAACCTGTCGCCATTAACAGCGCAGTAGGTCCCATTGTATTAGATAAAGAAATGGTGATAAACGGAGATTTATCCATTACTGCCGCGTTCAACAACTCTGTTTCTATCAAAAAACCTCTTGTGGTTGTAGGAGATCTATCTATCGACATGGTAGATACTCCTGTGGATATCACCGGGACAGTAGTTGTACATGGAGATCTAATCATTAATGGTAATGAAGAACCCCTAGCCGCAATAAAAGAAAACGATACAATTAAATTTGATAGTGTGATATATGCTTTTGGAGAAAGTTTTATCTCTAATACTAATATTGAGGGGATCGACGAGTCAAAACAGTTAGTTCTTTTCTCAAACGGGCCGTTAACCATCACGCGAATTAACGAGTTCAACGAATTTAAAATGGAACAAGAAAATGAAAACATCTACGACTTGTCAAATGAAACCACCCCGCTTAAAGCTTTTTTCTATACCGAAGACAAAGCGACTTTGTATGGTGTAGGATCAATGTTTCATATTCATGGAGGGTTATTCGCAAAGAAGGAATTAATCGTTAACGCTTTCCGAGGCAACACTGAACGGAGTAAAGTTATTACTCCTGCCCAAGATCAAGAAGGAATGAAAACACGTTTTCAAGTAGTTCATGACCCAAATGTACTTGTCAGTCAAGTATCAAGATTACCTATAGCAGACAGATTAAGAGTTATAGTAGATGACTCAACAGTAAAATAATCAAGGAGCTCCTTAAGCGTAGGAGCTCCTTGATTTATTTATGATCACCATTCATATTTTGAAGGATTACTCCCTCCATCATCTTTCTCCTCTACCATAACGACGGTAGAAGCACGTATAGAACTATCTTCGGTGGATGTCACAGTCACCATTACAACACCTTTAGACATACCCACTCCGTTTCCATTTTGTTCTATTGCAAAGATAGAAGGATCACTCGAATTCCAGACAACCTTCACTTGTATTCTTCCATTTAAATCTGGAGGGTTAATACTTACTTGACTTTGAAGGTTTAATGAATTATCTACCTCGGTAGTATAGACTGGCTTTTTGAATTCAAGTGTATAGTCTGGAACCTCTACCACCCTAATGATGGCCTGTTTCGTAAGCTCCTGACCTTGCAACGAAGCAGTAATGGTTACCACTCCGACTCCTTTTGCAGTCACTACACCAGCAGAGTCAACTGTAGCCACTTGATTATTAGAAGTGTTCCAATTCAATTTTAAATCAATTAGACCAGCTGCACCTTCAAAAATAGTTCCTATCTGCTGCGATTCTCCAATAAACATTTCGTCAAGATAATTAAGGCTGAAGTCGTTCACACCATTGTAATTTAGGATGACTGTCTCCTCAAAGGGAGTTCTAATAAATCCTCCATTGGCTTTAATTTGAACAATGGTTTTTCCGTATTCGCTCACAGAATACAGATATTCATACGGATTGATAGTTTGCCAATTAGAGTAGATTAATGAGCCTGGCTTTTTAAAGCGAACTTCATATTGACTCTGAGTTGAAGAACCAGGGACAACTTTATCAAAAAACACTTCCGCTTGCTTATTGAATGTGTATTCTCCGTTATCTCCGATAGACAGTTTGTTCAAAGAATCTTTTAACCTGACTGCTACTTGAGGAGTTAACGGGAATTCCCTTGTCGTCCCATTGGCATATTTAATAGTAATGGACCTTTTTCCTTCCCCAAACTCCATAGAATAGATAGGGTTAATGAATGCTTCATTATTATTGTCACGAAGGGTGATGGATGACAATAATTGTCCGGTTCCTTTATTGTATTTACCAATATTTCCTGCATGGTTGCCACGATATTCCACTACAGGATTGATATCCCCATCTACTAGTTTTATAACCATTTCTATTTTTTCTAGCGGCTTGTTGGTAACAACAGCTGTTTTAGACTGATTTTCATTGTCTACAAAAGATATGATTGGGTCAGGTAAAGGTTGGGCATTGAAACTGTGTATGCCCTTTACCGTCATAGACAACTTTTCATTTTCTTTTGAGAATTGAAGATTACCATTAACAGAGTTATAACGAATTGCATCGATATTATAGACAATTTCAGTAGAGCCGTCACTCAATTGATTTTCAATCATTCCGTTTTTTAGTTCTGCTTTTAAACCAGCAGGTAACTTTTGCTTTAACTGGATGTTCTTTAAAGAACCATTGATTCCGTTTGCAAGCTTACCATAAGGTTTAATGGTGTATTCTATTGAAAAGCTGTCCCAGTTCTCATTCGCCACATTTGATTTTTGCAAACGAATGATGTCATTACTTTTTGGCGCTTCACTTGATAAACTCATATTTAATTCAAATGATGGAGCAACTTGATCCTGTACGGACACTTTTACTTCCTTAGAATAGGTGTATCCTGTTGGTTTGCCTTTAATGTCGGTGTATTTCCATTTTACTTCAAAAAAATAATCACCACGGGCACTGAACTTTAATGGTAGGTTTGGAACGGATACTACCCCGGGAGGCTCTCCTACATGATATTGGACACGACCGTTAGATGGAGTAACCATTGCGTAGGTTTGCCCATTCCTTTTTTCTACTTTAACTCCAGGAGCTTCTTCAACAGTAACGGTTTCTGGAATTTTCACTTCAATTACTACATTATTTAAAGATGGAGTATCAATTTCATTAACCAATGCTTCAAATACTTGATTCAGATCCGTGCCTCCCGCTTCAATGGCCATGGATTCACCATTGCTTGTTTTGCTGGCAAGCTTGTTTAAATAGTTGATGCTGGCTTCCCCAAATCCAACAGGGTAAAGGATGATTCCACTTTCTTTTTTTGTAATATTTGCTGCGACTTCTTGAGCATGGTTTTCTATATAGACCTTGGCGTCGCTAGCAAACTTAATTTTATTTCCTGCATGATTAAAGGTATTAGGGTTTATCTTATATGTTCCATTTGTATATATTATAAATTCTCTATCTGATGTGTCTTTATGGTTTTTTATTAAATCATATGAGTAGCTTTCCGTTTCTTCCCTACAGAAAATCCATACACATTTTTGGATGACTTTTTCATATTCCCCTAGAGGTTTATCCTTGGTATAAAGGACTGTCGGTTCACCGTCTGTCAGGAAAATTATTACTTGTTCCCTAGAACTTTCTTTATACTTCTTAAGTAGATCCTCTGCTGCTTGAAGGGAAGCACTATAATTGGTTCCACTGAGCGTAGTACCTTCAGGAGCAGTAATGGTTTTAACAACATCACTTATTTGATTAATATTTGAGGTAAGGTCTTGTCCATTAAACTTCCTGACTGTTTCCTTACTATTAAATTCGACTAAGCCAAATCTATCTTTATTAATTCTTTCTGCATTTGCTGCACTAAACACTGTCGCTGCAGTTTGCATTGCTTCCTTAGCCTTTTCTAATCGTGAAATATTCTTCTGCAACGAAAAATTCATGGAGGCAGATTTATCAAATACAAACACCACGTCTAATGGTTTCCTAGGATTTTCAAGGAGCATCCCTTCACGGAATAATTCAAAATTCAATGAAGTTCTTGCAACATTTTGATTTCCTTCTTTTTGAAGAATTAATTCTTTTCTAGCAGGTTCCACTTTATTTAAATTCAATGAGAGTTGGTCATTGTTGGTTGGAGTGGTCGCTGAAACTGAATTCGGTGATATTGACGATAAAAGCACCTGTACAATCAGTAAGCAGACGGTAACATGTATAATATATTTCAAAACTCCCCATCCTCCTAGTAACATTTTCCTATATATCTACAATTATAGCAGAACGACTTCTACAAAATACAACAATTATTATAGATTTTTCTAGTTTTCTAAGTTTTTTCATTTTGCTTGAAACATTTCTTCATTTCAGCCGTTAGTGTTGTGAAAGGGGGGCCAGATGAAACAATCCATTGATGATATTTACGAAGAACACATGCAGGATATATTCCGGTACCTCCTTTCTTTATGCAGGGAGCATCACCTTGCGGAAGATCTTGTACAGGAGACTTTTTTACGGGCTTATTTGTTTTTGGAGAATTACAGGGGTGAGGACGTGAAGCCTTGGTTGTTCCGAATTGCTCATAATGCGTTTATTGACCACTACAGGAAACACAAACGGACCATCGTGAAGGAACAAGGCTTTTTTCAACGACTTTTTAGCAAAGGGAAAGGAACAGAACATGAAGTTCTCTTAAAGTCAGAGGTTGCCGAGGCGATGGACGCCATTAACAAGCTGAATGAGCAGCAGGCGCAAGCGATTCTTCTCTATGATTATCACAGTTTCACCTACAAGGAAGCTGCTGAAGCGATGGGCGTAACGGATACCTACTTTAAGGTCCTGCTCTACCGCGCTCGCCAAAAATTAAGAACCATTCAAAGAAAGGAGAGCGAAATAAATGAATGATGACTTTAAGAAAAAATTAGAACGCTATGATAAAAACGACATGACATCCGAAGAAAAGGTAGAGTTTGAAAAAGAAATGAGTGCCCAGGAAGAACAATGGATGAAGCCCACTTTGGAAAAATCAAAGCAACGAAAAATATTGCGGGCAAGCAAGTGGAAGGCGCGGATAAATACTGCACTAACAGTTATTCCTCTTTTACTAGTAATTCTCATGGTATCTTCTTTTTCAACAAATCTCTATTATTACGGGTTTTCCGATGAGTATAGCCGGTCGCAAAAATTAAGTGACGTGATCAACTTTTCCCTAGTGATTACAGATCCATATGCAAACAAGTACACTGCAGATACCAAAGTAGGAATGTTTTTAACTATGAACGCAACAAAGGAACTTCGTAAAACAGTAGGGAAAGAATCATACCCTATTGGCGAAATGGAAGTGAATTTTCTATTCTCAAAGATGGGATTTGTAGATAAGAAGTTTTATGGTAAAGACGACCAACTCCCAGAAATCCATCACCCTTCCTTACTTTCAGAGTACGAAATAGATTCGTCCTCTGAGTGGGATAGGCTAGAAATGCTGCCAGAAGGAACTGTTTCTACAGCTTTCGTGACATTTGATGAGGTTCTTCCGACGGAAAAGGTGTTTGAACTATTTGAAGCAAAAGATTTGGACTTACTTTGGTTTCCTGTCGTACTATCTATAGAAGCAGAGGACCATTATCCAACATCAAATATTGGTTTCCCCAACTATCCAATTTTCCATAGCGATGATTGGAAGCTTATATCTAAAACAGAAGAGAAATCTTTCTTAGGTTCTTCAAGCTCTGAAACTCGTGCTGCACCAAATTATGTAGAAGGCGATACTGAAATGCTGCACAAATACTTTAAAAAAACACTCCGCTTTTTAGCTGACTATCAAAAAGAATTCGATGAAATTCAACAGATGCATGGAGATATCCAACTAAAAGAATCTCTCTCTTACTTAGAAGATCAAGGCATCTCCCATCATGGTGTAGTCATTACCGGACCGACAAAGGAAGTACTCTCATTAAAGGAAGAAGAGTGGATAGGCTCCATTCAAGTTGACGAAGTGGCGTTGTGGAATTGGAGCGCTGAATAAGATTTACACGCAAATTACCATCCACTAACCAAACAACAAAAAACTCTCGCGAGCAAACCCGGCGAGAGTTTTTTTATTTATGAAGTTTTCCGATACTCTGCAACTTTATTCCTTCCAGCCTTTTTCGCCCCTACATACATCGCTCTGTCAGCGTGCCGGATCAAGTCAAGTGTATCCTCGGCATCATCAGGTGCTGTGGCGAAGCCGATGCTTGCTGTTACTTTCACCATTTGAGCTCCCTGCGTATCTCTAATATGTTGTTTCAATGCAAAAGATCTTGTCGCAAGGTTCACCCTGATACGTTCAGCAAGTTCATAGCATTGTCCTCGTTCCATATCAGGGAGTAAAATGACGAACTCTTCTCCCCCATAACGAGCAACTGTCCCTTTACTTCCAACAAGGAAGGTGAGCCTTTCAGCAACCTGCATGAGAATCTCATTGCCGCTCTGGTGTCCATACACATCATTAATTTTCTTAAAGTGATCCAGATCTAGCATCATGAGGGACAGAGATTTGGAATGTCCTTTGTTTAATTTATCGAATTCTTTATCCAATACACTTTCAAAAAAACGATAGTTGTATAGTTTCGTTAATGCACAGCGTTCACTTTTTTGTTTGGTCTCTTGATAGTGGCGAGCTTTTTCCATTGCAACTCCAAAGTATGAACAAAGGATATCCACAATCATCAATTGAGATTTATCATAAGTCCGTTTAGATGTGCTCGCTAGCAATACAAGTCCTTCAATTTTGTGATTTCGAATAACCGGAACACACATTAGACTCTCAATATTTGCGGGAAGATGCGTTTTAGACATGTGCTTCCACTCTTTTTTGGTGATATAACATACGCTTTTTCCACGTCTCAGCACATAAGCCAGAAGCTCTTCATCGTCTGTATGTAAAATAGCATTTGCCTCCACACTGTTCTGCTTGTCCATGACGCGAAGGATATTCATGATTTTTTCTCCATTTACATCAATAATGGCAGCATAGTCCACCTTAAAAAGCGTCGATATTTTATCTAGGAATACATCCAGTACACCTTGTGTATCAAGTCTTTCTGTCAACTGATGGCCCACATCCGCTGCTTGCTGTAAGTGAACATTAACCTTTTGGCTAGAATGATAGAGTTGAAGAATCAGTGTAAGGATGACAAAAGGCAATCCTACGTATAGCAATGCTATTGGACCAACTTGCTCGTAGAGTATGTATAAGATCAAGCCTACCGGTAAGACCATGATACTTGTAACAGCATCCCATTTGGTATCAGGTGTGATGAATTTGCTTTTGCGTTCATAGATTTGTACTTGTATAAAATAAAGTGCCACAGTATTGAGCGTAAAATAAACTAGTTCGTGCGCTAGAATTGGCGTGATGACACCAATGTTCAATAGTCTCGTATCTCCTGGGGTTCCACCCAATATAAAAAATACGAAACCAGCAATTAAGGAAATGCTTGAAAACATAAGCATATTGATAGGAATCCTCAATCTGTTTTCCCTATTTAAGCGCATATAAGCCATCAATGCCAGTACGGAAACCAGGGTCACAATCATTTCAATGAATATACCAAAGGATAAGAGGGCTGCCAAGGAAACACCCTGTGCCAGAAACAAAGGTACCTCTCCGACGACGATTGGGATTAGGGCGAGTATGATAGCCAGCGCCAGAAATCCAATAATATGCCACATCGGCAAATCTTCTACCACAACAGGAGAAAGCTGATATCCGAGCCACAAAAAGACGGGAACCATCAGAAAAAAGCTTGTCCAGATTACCACTTCTTTTTGGCGACTTACTGCTTGAACCACCAAACTAACCCCTCCCTTCTTTATCCTTTTTTCAATACACTTTCATAATAATTAAATATTATCAAATTTTCTAACATTTGTCACAACAAAAATAGGATGATTATCCCTTATTTCTTTCCCCTTTCTTTTGTGAGTTTAGTCCTAATTTCTGAGATAAAGTATAAGGAACCGGTGACCAGTAACACTGAATCGTTTCCAATCCTTGATACAGCAGTCTGTAACCCCATTCTCCAATCCTCTTCAAACTCTTTTTTATGATGTTTGCTCACCTTACAAATATCCTCTGCACGAGCCGCCCTAGGAAAATCAAAGGAAGTGAAAATAATTTCATCCGCGATAGTTTCTAATATACCCACCATCTTATCAATAGGTTTATCTTTTAAGGCACTGAAAAGTACTATTATCTTTTTATTGGAAAACTTCCTATCTATAGTATTCACTAACGCGTCCATAGCCTCTTCATTATGGGCACCATCAAGAATAATGGGAGGCTCTTTTTGAACGATTTCAAATCTTCCAGGGTGCACGGCTTTCAATAGCCCACCTTTTAACACTCTTTCATTATATTCTATTTCCCACTTTTCTATTAATAAGAAATAAGCCATGATGGCCAATGAAGCGTTTGTGACCTGATGCTCTCCATACAGGGATAACGCTAAATCCTCTACGGTGTTGGCCGCAGATTGAAAAGAGAACGTATCTCCTTCTTCTAATCGATATGAAAAATCTTCTTCAATAAAATAGTCGGGACTTTCTTTCTGCAAAGCTTCTTTTTGAATTACTTCTTTCGCCGCCGACTTATGTTCCCCGGAAATAATCGGCACCCCATTTTTAATGATACCTGCTTTATGATAGGCAATTTCTTCAACTGATGATCCAAGGAAACCTATATGATCATGTCCAACGTTAGTGATGATGCTAAGCACTGGTGTCATCACATTCGTGGAATCATCTCTTCCCCCAAGTCCTACCTCAATCAACGCGATGTCGACCTTTTGGATGGTGGCAAAATAATAAAATGCCATGGCTGTTTGCAGTTCGAATTCAGTTAACCCCGCTTCATTTAATCCATGTTTAGTAAACACTTGAATAATATCTATCATTTCTTCATCTGTTATGTACGTTCCGTTAACAGAGAGTTGATCATTGATGAATTGATAAGCTGGTGAATGAAACACGCCTACCTTCATTCCTGTTTCTCTTAATACCCCTTCTAAAAAACGCAATGTGGATCCTTTCCCATTTGTTCCACCGATATGTACAACCTGGATTTGATTTTGCGGATTACCGACTCGTTCTAGAAACTGTATAATCCTGTTCAAACCTAGGTTTATTTCATTTTTGATCGTAAAATTCACTTGCTCTTGCAAATCTTTAAATGACAAAAACATATTAATCTCCTTTTTGCTTATCTGTTAGGTTAAAATGAAAAGTATTAACAACTCAAGGTGGAGCTATGATTAACAAATTGCCAAACGCCTTCGAGTTTTCCCTATTTTTCTGTTATGAGCCACTTCTTATTCATAAGACGGCACATCACTTGAATTAGAAAGAGTTTATTAAAAAAGCAGGATACTATCATACTTTTATCTATCCTGTTAAACATTATTATAAAGAATCTAGAAAAACGCCAATATTAAACCACTTTTGGAACAAGCAATATCATCTACTTAACCAATAGAATCATAACCTTTGCTTGGTATTGAAGAAGTGGATAAGGTAATCTTATTGTACCGTAACAAAACCTTAAAGCCTAAGTACTGAAAATGTATGATAAAGATGTCTTTAGCAGTCTGTTAAATATATCGGTAGCAGAGCCATCAACAATTAGGACTCACCTACGAATTATTTTCTTTTTTTCAAGAAAGTTCTTAAAAGTACTGGAGACTATCATTCATTATCTCGCATAAATGGAGGATCACACATGAAAAATTTAGTATGCTGGATTATTTATAACGGAAATCTACCTCAGCAAAAATTTATCCATTTAGCAGAATGGTTTGATAAGGAAGCTAGAAAATATCATATCTCCACTAAGCTATTGAAAAATAATGAACTGTTTCCGACTGTTGCAGACGGCCGCGCAATAGTAGAAGGAGTGCATAACCATCAGGAGCTGCCAGATTTCGTTTTTTTTCTTGATAAAGATGTGTTACTTGCACGCCACCTCGAAAAAATGGGAATCCCCGTTTATAACAGTGCTGCCTGCATTGAAATCTGTGATAACAAATCGCTCACATTTCAAACTCTTGCAGATCACGGGATACCAATGCCCAAAACCCTTTTAGCGCCAATGGTTTTTCACGCCCATGAGAATGTAGAACCCTTTTACCACGCTGCAGAAATCCTTGGTTTTCCACTTGTCTTAAAGGAAGCCTACGGTTCATTTGGCATGCAGGTTTATTTGATTCATTCTATAGATGAACTGCTCATGAAAGTAAAGGAGTTAGGTAACCGACCTTTCCTTATGCAAGAATTCATCTCTTCCAGTAAAGGCAAGGACATTCGCCTGAATGTTGTGGGAGATGAGGTAGTTGCCTCTATGATGCGTGTCTCAGAAACTGATTTCAGGGCTAACGTGAGCAACGGGGGAAAAATGTTGAAGTATGAACCAACAGACATTGAAAAAGAAGTCGCGATTAAAAGCGCAAAACTTGTTGGTGCAGACTTCGCTGGGGTAGATCTCCTGTTTGCTGAAGACGGTTCTCCGCTTGTGTGTGAAATTAATTCCAATGCCCATATCAAAAATATTTATGATTGTACGGGAGTCAATGTTGCGACCTATATCGTTCCACATATTTTGCAGAAGTGGAGAGAGTTCAAGCAATGAGGACGAAAGGCTGGCTTATATACGAAGAAGAACACGCAAAAAAGAATCAAGCTTTTATTCAATGGTTTTTGGACGAGGCAAAAGAGTTGGATATGGAGTTGGATTTCATCCTCCAGTCCCGAATCTCATTTGGAGTTCAACATAATGAATTGGTCATTATGTTAGATGAAGAATCGATGGCTCAACCAGACTTTGTGATCATGAGAAACATCGATCCACTTTTTAATGAGCAGCTAGAACGCTTGAACATTCCATGCTTTAACTCCCACCACGTTTCCGTTATTTGTAATGATAAGGCGAGGACCCATCAATACTTAGCAAGCAAAGGAATACCGATGTTGAATACGTATTTCAAGTCATCGGAGGATCTCCTGACAGGAAATCTGCCACTTCCATTCCCCTTTATCGTAAAAGCGCGGACAGGCAGAGGCGGCGGGGATGTGTTTATGGTGGAGAGAGTTGAACAGTTGGAAGCAGTCCATAAGCACCTATCTACAGGTTCCATTATTCTTCAACCACTTGCCGGATCACCTGGTAAAGATCTACGAGTGTATGTATTAGGGCAGACCATCGTTGGAGCTGTGCTTCGGTCTAATCCAAAAAGCTTTAAAGCCAACTTCACATTAGGGGGACAGGCAGAAGCCTATACTCTGAATGAAGTTGAGCGTACTGTCGTAAATAAAATAATTCAACAGTTTAATTTCGGCCTCGTTGGCATTGATTTTTTGTTTGATGAAAACGGGCGTCTCCTTTTCAATGAAATAGAAGATGTGGTTGGTTGTCGAACATTATGTCTAACAAGTGACATTAATATCGTGAGAATGTACTTAGAATTTATTTTACAAACGCTTGGATATGGAGGGGAACCTGCATGACATTTCATACAATGAAGGAAGCTGTTCCTTATATCTACTCCTCTCTGCTAAAAGCAAAGCCCTTTCAACAGGAGGAAAATGATGCGCTAACACGGGCACCCCATTTAACGAAGGAACTATTGCATACTCTTGACCTTATCCCCTCCGGTGACAAAGTAATTCTCGTTACCGGAAGTAAAGGAAAAGGCTCCACATCAAGGATGATTGCTGCTATCCTCCAAAAGATGGGGTGGAAGGTTGGATTATTTACCTCCCCCCACCTGATTAACTATAATGAGCGCATTCGAGTGAATGGAAAAGCAATATCCGATAAAGCATTTCTTACCTATTTAAACCGACATGTACCTGCCATTAATAGCATTACAGCTTCTATTCAAAATCCTCAACATTACCTTGGGCCGACAGGAATCTTGCTATCTATCGCACTTGCTCACTTTCAATCTGAAGGCACCGACATCAATGTAATTGAAATTGGCCGCGGCGGCACGTATGATGACACAAATGTGTTGGAAAATAAATGGGCTGTTGTATCAAAGGTGATGGAAGAACATTTAGGTTTCCTTGGTCATTCTTTGAAAAATATCGTGGGGCATAAAGTTGGGATTGTGAAAGAAAGTACGAAATATGCTGTGATTGGGAAACAGTCCGAGGAAGCGCTGGGGATGATGCGTGATTTGCTTGGCGGGTCAGCGGCTTATTTTGGTAAGGAGTACACGGTTTCAAATGTTTCTGCTAGTTTGAATGGAAGTAGTTTTACATTACAGACCAGATTGGGAGGTTATGATCTATCGCTTCCATTATTGGGATCCTTTCAAGTGGAAAATGCGACACTTGCGATTCAGACATGTGAAACAGTAATTGGAAGAATGCTTCCAGGCAACTTATTGAAAGAGGCATTACGGGAGTTAAGGTGGCCTGGTAGACTAGAGGTTGTAGCTGATAACCCAACTGTTGTGTTGGATGGTTCCATCAATCGCGTTTCCGCTGCCTATTTAAAGGAAATCCTGCCATTCGTAGATTCCAGGAAGGTCGTTACTATTATTGCGGTGCCTTCTAATAAAGATTATGAAGGCGTCATCAAGGTTTGCAGTGGGTTTTCGGATATTTTGGTTGTGACGAGACCGGATAACTCGCATAAAACGTTTCCTGAAGATGCACTTGAGGTTGCACGGAAATATCATGCTGGGGCGATGGAAGCTGAGTTGCTATCAGAGGCTGTTGAGATGGTACGGACTTTGGAGCCTACTCTTATTTTTGTTGTTGGAACTCAGTCAATGATCGGAAGTGCCAAGGAGATTTGGAAGGATTCATTGATGGATATTGGATAAAATGACGCTTCGGCTACCTCCAGGAGGTTCGCCGGAGCGTAGTTGAATTGATTTTATAGGGGGAATTTTAGAGTTTGAAGTTTTGAGGTTCTACATTTCCCAGATGACCTTCTACATTTCCCAAAGGACTTTCTACCGTTTTGCTGAAACCTTCTACTCTTAACAAGTGAGGTTCTACCATTTACACGCCACCTTCGACCTTTCAACAATTTTCGACACACATAGCATGTTAACATATCGGCACAGCTTACCTCATTGTCACCATCGACATCTCCCCCTCGTCCCCAATCAAAAAAAATCCCAAGCAGATATCCCACCTAAAAGGACACCCACTCAGGATTTATCTCATAAAAAGCACTTATCCCTTCAACTCATCTATGCGAGCTTGAACAGCATCACGCTTTTCTACATAATCTTTCTCTTTTGCTTTCTCTTCTTCGATAACATTTGCAGGTGCTTTCGCGATGAATCCTTGATTGGAAAGCTTCTTCTGCACGCGCTCCACTTCTTTATCAAGCTTCGCAAGTTCCTTGTTCAGACGGGCAATCTCCTCGTCCATGTTGATTAGTCCAAGCAAAGGAAGAATTAATTCCGCACCAGTTACCACTGCTGTCATCGCCTTTTCGCCGCCATCTAAAGCAACATCGGTTCCAATCAACAGCTCGCTTGGGTTACAGAAGCGCTCTAGGTAAGAACGGTTGCCCTCAAGCTTCTCTGCAATCTCAGAAGTCTTCGCTTTTACAAGCAATTTAACTTGCTTGCTCATTGGCGTGTTCACTTCTGCTCGAACGTTACGAACACTGCGGATGATGTCTACAAGTAAACGCATATCTGCTGCCGCTTCCTTGTCCGTTAACCTATCGCGAACTTCCGGCCATTTGGCAGTCGTGATAGACTCTCCTTCGTGAGGAAGCTGCTGCCAGATCTCCTCAGTGATGAATGGCATGAACGGGTGCAACAGGCGCATAGTGTTATCCAATACGTAAGCTAAAATAGAGCGTGTTGTCTTTTTCTCCGCTTCATTTTCGCCGTACAATGGAATTTTCGCCATTTCGATGTACCAGTCACAGAAGTCATCCCAGATGAAGTTGTAAAGGGCACGGCCTACTTCACCGAACTCATATTTCTCAGCAAGCTTCGTTACTGTTTCAATCGTTTCATTTAAACGAGTCAGGATCCACTTGTCTGCAACGGACTTTTCTCCGCTCAAATCAATATCCTCAAACTTCATGTCACCCATGTTCATCAAAGCAAAACGGGATGCGTTCCAAATTTTGTTGGCAAAATTCCAAGTCGATTCTACTTTTTCATAACTGAAGCGTAGGTCTTGACCAGGTGAGCTTCCTGTTGATAGGAAGTAACGCAGAGAATCCGCTCCGTACTTTTCGATAACTTCCATTGGATCGACACCGTTACCAAGGGATTTACTCATCTTACGCCCTTGCTCGTCACGAACAAGTCCGTGGATGAGAACATCTTTAAATGGGCGCTCGCCAGTAAATTCTAGTCCTTGGAAAATCATACGGGAAACCCAGAAGAAAATGATATCATAACCAGTTACTAAGGTACTTGTTGGATAGTAACGTTGGTAATCGAGAGATTCTGTTTCCGGCCAGCCCATGGTAGAGAACGGCCATAGTGCAGAACTGAACCATGTATCAAGTACATCTGTATCCTGCTCCCAATTTTCAATGTCTTCAGGCGGGTTATGGTCAACATGGATTTCACCTGTTTCTTTATGATACCAAGCAGGAATGCGGTGACCCCACCATAGCTGACGGGAGATACACCAGTCACGGATGTTTTCCATCCAACGCATATAAGTGTTTTCAAAGCGGTTTGGTACAAAATTAACTTTATCTTCTTGAGATTGAAGGTCAATCGCTTTGTCCGAAAGAGGCTGCATTTTAACAAACCATTGTGTAGAAAGATACGGTTCAACAACCGCGCCACTGCGCTCACTGTGACCAACGGAATGCATGTGCTCTTCAATTTTGAAAAGAACGCCACTTTCTTGCAAGTCTTTTACAAGCTGCTTACGGCATACAAAACGGTCCATACCATTGTATTTGCCAGCTTTTTCGTTCATACTGCCGTCTTCGTTCATAACAAGGATGCGCTCTAAATTATGACGGTTTCCGATTTCGAAGTCATTCGGATCGTGTGCAGGTGTAATTTTCACGGCACCTGAACCAAATTCCATGTCCACATAGTCATCGGCAACAATCGGAATCTCACGGCCAGTGATAGGCAGTGTTACCATTTTTCCGATCAAGTGCTTGTAGCGCTCGTCTTCTGGATGAACCGCAACGGCTGTATCTCCAAGCATTGTTTCCGGTCGGGTAGTTGCGATTTCAATGTGACCAGAACCGTCAGTCAGAGGGTATCTCATATGATAGAAGGCACCTTGAACATCTTGATGGATTACCTCAATATCAGAAAGAGCCGTTTTCGTAGCCGGATCCCAGTTGATGATGTACTCCCCACGGTAGATAAGTCCTTTTCTATAAAGCGTTACGAACACTTCGTTAACCGCTTTGGAAAGCCCTTCGTCCAATGTGAACCGCTCGCGGCTGTAATCAAGGCCAAGTCCTAGCTTGGACCATTGTTCTCTAATATGTTTCGCGTATTCGTCTTTCCATTTCCATGCTTCTTCCATGAATTTTTCACGACCAAGGTCATAACGGTTGATTCCTTGGTTACGCAGCTTCTCGTCTACTTTCGCTTGCGTCGCAATTCCTGCGTGGTCCATTCCCGGTAACCATAGAACGTCAAAGCCTTGCATGCGTTTCATGCGTGTGATGATGTCTTGCAGGGTGGTGTCCCATGCGTGACCTAGGTGAAGGCGGCCCGTTACGTTTGGTGGTGGGATAACGATTGTGTATGGTGTTTTGTCTTGGTCGTTTGTCGCTTCAAAAAAGCGGCCGTCCAACCAGTATTGATAACGGTTTTTTTCGATTGTTTGTGGATCGTATTTTGTCGGAAGGTTTACTTCATTCATTTCCATCCTTTTTTCTCCTCCTGTTCTCTTTTAGAAAATGGTTCTGTATAAATCATGTAAAAGCTAATTCCTAGCTGGTGATTGGAGCACAAGGCGAAGACTCCGGCGGGAGGTAGCGGTAGACTTGAGACCCCGCAACGAAGTGAGGAGGCTCAAGCACCGCCCCGCGGAAAGCGAAGCCTGGTGCGGAAATCAACAGCGGTGTAAACAGAACCAAATAAAAAACTCCCTTCATCCATATAAAAGGACGAAAGGAGTTAAGTTTCGCGGTACCACCTTTTTTTACAGGGTATAAATAGATAGACTATCCCCTGTACACTCAAACCTGTTAACGGCTCTCCACCGGTTTCAACTACTAGACGCAGTGCGTTCGCTGAAACTACTCAAGGGCGACCTTCCAATCCGACGTTCCTGAGAAACCTTTCAGCTGATGGTTTCCCTCTCTAAAGGGGTCTGCAATTGTACTCTTCCCTGTCACTGTATTTAATCGTTATCTTATTACCTTACTATGTTACATAAAGGATATGCTAATAGTCAATAAGCTTCTCCAATTTTTTATTAAGTTATGCACAAAAAGAAATATTTGTTCCGAACTGGGCACTATTTTTCGCACCAAATCATATCTTAGGTATATATACATTGAGAAAAGTGTGCTTAAGGAGGTACCATATGCGAAAATATAACCCTTATTCCTTGCCGCCATGGTTGAGACAGGTTCGAGGGGTATGCGCACAATTCATAATACCTATCTGTGTCTTTCAAGGTATACGTACCATCTTTCTTCCCACAACCTTTGACGTTCTCATACTTGCGATCTGCATCGTGGTTGCCATTTGCTTTCATTTGGAATGGATCTAGGCCACATGTAAAACTGCCTCAATACCGTTTGAGGCAGTTTTTATTTGTTTTTTCGACACATTGCCTATAGCTTATTTCCTAAAAATCATCCATAATACTACATAAACCCAAGAATTTTCTACCAATTTCGACATTAAAAGGAGACGTCCATGATTTCATTTATGCAAAAACCTAAAAAAGTTCTTTACACTGCTGAGATGCAGTTTCCTCAAAGACAAGATGTTGTCGGCCATTCAAAGGACGAGGATTTAGCAAGCCGTCTTTATTATATGGGATTTACAAAGGAACATCTGCAAGCTTTACAAAATGCGAAACCAATCCTATTTGAACTGCTAGATGAAGTACTCGAAAAAGTACTTGAACATTTATATAAACAACCTCCGATGAACCAGGTTGCCACAACCAACTCAAGTAAGGAAAGACTGAAGGCAGTATTTGTTCTCTATTTTCAAAGTTTGTTAAGCGGAAAACTTGATGAAGAATTCTATAAAATGCGAAAAAGAATCGGACAAACACACAACGGGGTTCATCTGCCTGTCACATGGTTTTTGGCTACCTATTCCGCCATGCAGACCCTTCTTCTTCCGAAAGTGGTGGAGTTACTTCAGGACAATCCAAAGGACCTGGTCACTACGTTAACTGGGTTGACACATATAATAAACTTGGACTCACAGCTTGTCGTGGAAGAGTATATCCATGTGCGTATTGACTTGCTTGAACAAGCTAATGAAGCAAACCGCACATTGCAGGCTGAGCTTACGAAAATTAGTGAAGAAGTTGCCGGTACCGTGACAGAAACGGAAGAGACGATTCAAACTGTCACCTTAAAAGCAGAAGAAGTCTTGAAGGACACCGACCTCACACAAAAAAGCAGCCAAAACTTGTTGCATTTAACGAATGACAATGAGATGCAGATGGAGAAAATGGTAGGGAATTTTGAAGAAGTCATGAAGGAAGTCAGTCAATCACTTGAAGAGATGCACACATTGAAATCTGTATCAGAAGAAATTATCACGATGACACAAGGAATCGATAATATCGCAGATCAAACCAATTTATTGGCCCTAAACGCTTCCATTGAAGCAGCACGTGCCGGTGATGAAGGCCGTGGATTCGCGGTAGTTGCCAGTGAGGTACGCAAACTTGCCGAAAACTCGAAGGAACTTAGCAGCAAGATCAAAGTACTTATTGATAAAAGTGATCAGCAAATCACCAATGTGACGAGCATGATGACCTCTATGCACAAAGTGACCGAGCAATCTCAGCAGAATATCGTCCAAGTGAAGGGCGGTATTGTAACCGTCAAAATGGAGATGGATAACTATCTGGACCGTTTCAACAAAAATAAAGCTGACCTAGACATCATTGTTAATTCTTTTAAAGAAATCAATCAATCGACAATCAACTTGTCGGTGTTGACTGATGCGCTACTGCAAAAGGCTGTGAACAGGTAATTTATTAGTACCCTAGTATTATATATTTTTTACACTTACCTGTTGATTTTCGTTCCAGGCGCTCCGCTTTCCACGGGCGGTCCGGGAGCCTCCTCACTTTGTTGAGGCCACTGAAAAAGTCTTGATTTTAGTATTTTTATAAACAGCGCTGTTGATTTCTGCAAATGGCTTCGCTTTCCTAGGGGCGCTGCTGGAGCCTCCTCGGCTACGCCTGCGGGGTCTCCACCTAGCGCTATCTCCCTCAGGAGTCTTCGCCTTTTGCTCCAATCAACAGCTAGGAATAAATAAAAAACTTTATTTTATCAGTTTTTCATTGGCCTCACTTCGTTGCGGGGTCTCCCATCTCCCTTCCTCCCGTAGGAGTCTACGCGCCTTCCACTACAATCAACATGGTTACTGCATTTTTAATAAAACTATTTTTCAATAAAAAGGCCCATCCAGCTTAACTGGTTTGGGCCTCTTTGTTTTTGTTTTGCTCTTCAATCTGATTGATTCTGCCTGCTACATACTCAATGTTTTTGGTCAGCCAATAGCTTCCCTGAATTTTTTTCACTAACTCTCGCTCAGAGTGTGCTCTTCTTTGGTTTGGGTTCGGGGGCTGTTGAAACTGCGTTATTGCCTGCATAAATGACGCAGGATGCGAAAGGTAACTTAGCGTAAGATCTTTTTCATATTCTTGCAAGCTGAATCCCTTTTGATATTCATAGAACCAGTCAATACAGTCATCACAAAAAAGTGGATATGTTCTCAAATATCGTTGATAAAAAGAGATAAGGTCGTTTGCAGGTGCGGCTTGCTTTGCTCGTTCCCAGCTAATAAAATAGCCCCTGCCCTCTGTATCTTTTACAAAGTGGTGAAATGATACCCTTCCATGTGTGATGGCTACACGGTGTTTTTTTGTTTCCTTTACCGCCTCCTGCCAGTTTTCCAGTTTTTGTAGGGAAAACTTCTGTGCAAGTGATACTTCATGGGCGTAAGTGCATACTTGAAGCTCGAAAGGGGACATATACAGCTTTTTCTCACATACATCCACAAATTTCTCTAAGTCCTCTTGCTCTTTCGTCCATTCCTCCGAAAGCCGGTCGTAAAATGCGGTGAACTCCTCTTCTGGATACTCTTTTTCTTGAACCGTCATGCTATGAAGTTTGGCTAGCTCTTTGAACATCAAGCTGTCCTTGAAATCCAGCTCTCGCTCCTCATTGTCCTCAATCCACGGCATCAAGTAGTATGCATCTGAATAACTTTCAATAAAATAATAGCCTTGCCTTGTTTGATAGATAGGTACAACCGTCTTAATTCCACGCTGAAAAAGGGAATGAATATTGCGGAATAATGGATATGCCTGTTCTTTCCTTATCTTTTTAAGAGCAAATGCTCCTTTATTCGTTGCAACTCGCCAAACCCCACTGTGTTGTTCGATATATTCAGGTACGATGCCATATTGATACACTAACTCTTCTACGCTTCGCTCATTTGTCTGCATCGCGAAAACTCACTTCCTCTGATATTTTACAGGTAAAAAAGAAGTGAGAAAGGTCACCCCCTCCTCACTTTCCTCTAAAGCCGGTTATTGACTCTTAGAGGAAGCCTTTACCGGAATATATAACAACTGCCCTTCGTTGATGTGGTCATCTGTGGAAAGCCTATTGACCCTGATCAACTGCTGGATGGAGACATCATATCGTTCAGCAATATGGTCCATTGACTCTCCTTGCTGAACGATGCATATTTTCAATTTGGTGAAATCCTCTCCACCTTCATCTGCAAAAATTTTGGTCAGAGATAAATCGTTCTCATCTCTTGGTTCCTCGGAATAATCCTCATATTGATGCGGATCTGCAACCGCCTGTTGGCCCTTCCTTTTATCAAATAGGGAGACAACGTTTGATGCTTCGTCCTCGTTCTGATAGTGTTTCCCTCCATGTAAGGAATGTAGCGGGGCATACGCGTCCTCTTCTTTATTTTGATAAATAAAGTCAGCAGGATTATATGGCGCTTCTTCCTCTACCGCAGGCGTTTTTCTTGCCTCTACTTCAAATGGGGCATATTCGCCTTCTTCATTGTAGTTGTATTGCATATTTCTATCTATCTCATCTTGATTGAGGATTTCTTCTTCTTCGTCTTCATCATCCTCGGTATAGTACTGGTAGGTATCTTCTTCAAATTCATTATCGGAGTTTGCACTTCGATACATTGGCTCGTATTCAAACGCTTCTTCTTGTTCTTCTTGTGTATCAGCTGTTTCTTGTTCAGTATCTTGATCTGTTTCTTCCTCTGTTTCTTGATCGTATAGATGTGATTGGTTTTGTGAAGCATATGATTCTTCATGGTCCCGATTTGGTTCCACTTCATATTCAAATGATTCTTCCTGATCCTCTTCCCAGGCCGGGGCACTTTGTTGATGGCCATAAATACCAGAGATGGACAACTCTGCATCCAATTGCAAGCAGCCTCTAGTTGGCACGCTGTAGTCGAATGACTCTATCGCCACATAAATATCGTCTAAACTTTGAATTCTGTTCTTTGGAATCGTAATATCGACCGGAAAGCGATGGTTCAATACGCAGACACCATCTTCTCGCTGCTCTACTTCCTGTACAACACGGGCTTGAGGTTGATACTCCTCCTCATCGTCCGCCTCCGCATTCACATGATATTCCCCCGCTAATAATAAAGCTCCACGTATGGAAACATATTGGTCCTGCTCATAAATTTGTATATCAGGATCTAACGCAATGGAGATGAGCTCAGATACTTCCTGTCCCTTTTGAAACCATATAGACTCCTCTACTGAAAACCGCAAGCACGATTGCTGTTCTGAAGACAAAGGGGTTCCTCCTTTCACACCTATCAAAAATTTACTATATCAATAAAGATGTATGATGGAATTTGGGAGAATATGAATAGTTGAAAGAAAAATTTGAAAAGGGGGTCAGACCCTTGCAGGAGATTTACGGTGTTTGGCGAAGGGGGCTTTGAAATTTGGGGTGGTTAGTAGATTGTATGTTTTTGCATGTGATTTGATGTTAGGTTGTTTGATCTTGGTGGTATGTTGGTTTGATTTTGTTTGTGGTTTTTGGGTTAAGTGTAGAAGGTTTCTTTTGAACGGTAGAAGTAATGCTGGGAAATGTAGAAGCTCACTTGGGAAATGCACAACCAACCCTCCCCCCAAAAAAAACAAAACACAAAAACCCGTCCTTACGCATTTTAGCAATGCATAAGAACGGGCAGAGAGAATAAATCTCATTATCCTTTTATCGCAGCAAACGATTTTTCAATCGCTTCTAATGTTTTTTCAATATCCTCATCACTATGAGCTGTGGATAAGAATAATCCTTCAAATTGGGATGGTGGCAGGAATACTCCATTGTTTGCCATCTCACGGAAAAACTTTGCGAAATATCCTAAATCTGAAGACTTCGCCACATCATAGTTCACAACTTCCTCACTATTGAAGAAGAAACCAATCATAGAACCTGCACGGTTTACCGATACTGGCACATCGTATTTCTTACCTAAAGCGACAATTCCCTCTTCCAGACGATCAGCTTTTTTGGCAAATGCTTTATACGTTTCAGGAGTCAGTTGTGCCAAGGTTTCATATCCAGCTGTCATAGCAAGCGGGTTACCAGACAAAGTTCCAGCCTGATAGATCGGGCCGCTTGGTGCAATCTGTGCCATGATTTCTTTTTTACCGCCGTATGCGCCAACAGGAAGCCCTCCGCCGATAACTTTACCAAGACATGTTAAGTCAGGTGTTACGCCGTAATATCCTTGCGCGCAATGATAATCCACTCGGAAACCAGTCATTACTTCATCAAAGATTAATACTGCGCCATATTCCGTTGTTACCTCACGCAAGCCTTCCAAGAAACCTGGTTGCGGCGGAACCACTCCCATGTTTCCAGCTACAGGTTCTACAATGACACCTGCGATATCTTCTCCGAATTCCTTGAATGCATAACGGATGCTTTCCAAGTCATTGTAAGGCACGGTAATCGTGTTTTGCGCGACACCTTCTGGTACACCCGGGC
This sequence comes from Bacillus sp. CHD6a, assembly GCF_001293645.1. Classification (GTDB taxonomy): domain Bacteria; phylum Bacillota; class Bacilli; order Bacillales; family Bacillaceae_I; genus Sutcliffiella_A. The sequence goes on along the minus strand of NZ_LBMD01000006.1, from coordinate 223,986 downwards.
TGTCTGGCAATCCAAGCGTAGCGACACCAGAACCTGCTTTAATCAACAAGGAATCGCCATGGCCATGATAGCAGCCTTCAAACTTGATGATCTTGTTGCGTCCTGTATATCCACGTGCTAAACGAAGTGCGCTCATCGTAGCTTCAGTTCCGGAGCTAACCATACGGACTACTTCGATGGATGGTACTCTTTCAATGACAAGCTTAGCAAGATCGTTCTCGATTAGTGTTGGAGCACCAAAGCTTGTTCCTGATTCTGTTACCTTTTTAATAGCTTCCACAACGCGGTCATTGGAGTGGCCGTGGATTAGTGGTCCCCAAGAAAGGACATAATCTATGTATTCGTTACCGTCCACGTCGTATATTTTAGAGCCTTTTCCTCGCTCCATGAAGATTGGGTCCATGTCTACTGATTTAAAGGCACGTACTGGGCTGTTCACGCCGCCTGGCATCAGTTTGGATGCTTCTATAAAAGCTTCTTTAGACTTTTCATAACTTCTCATTCTTCTATCATCCTTTCTTTTAACTGAAATGGATTACAACTTAAACTTAACCGTTCCTTTTCGCTGCAGGCACTTGCTTTACGCGGGCGGTCCAGAAGCCTCCTCGGCTGCGCCTGCGGGGTCATCCCTGTCCCTTCTTTCCGCAGGACAAGGAATGCTTCGACAGCAAGACATCGCACGAAGAAAATGCGTAGGCATTTTCGAGGAGTCAAGTGCCTTCCGCTCCAATCCACTCATCCTAGTAAATCAGGTTATTACTTCTCATCCAACCAACGCGCCACGTCTTTTGCGTAGTAGGTGATGATGAGGTCTACACCGGCACGCTTCATGCCTATTAGTTTTTCCATCACTACTTCTCGTTCGTTGATCCATCCGTTCATGGCTGCCGCTTTGATCATGGAGTATTCGCCACTCACATTATAGGCTACGACAGGAACATTGAAGTTATTTTTCACATCACGGATGATGTCTAAGTATGCCATGGCAGGTTTCACAATTAGGAAGTCCGCTCCTTCTAGCATGTCAGACTCTGCTTCACGAAGTGCTTCTTGGCGATTTGCAGGGTCCATTTGATACGTTTTTCTGTCTCCGAATTGAGGGGAGCTGTGTGCTGCATCACGGAATGGACCATAGAAAGCGGACGAGTATTTTACAGCATAGGACATGATCGGTACATCTTCAAAGCCGTTCTCATCCAACCCTGCACGGATTGCCGCAACAAATCCGTCCATCATGTTTGAAGGAGCAATGATGTCCGCGCCGGCACGTGCTTGGCTGACAGCTGTGCGCGCCAACAGGTCAAGTGTTGGATCATTTAAAATCCGACCCTCTTCCACAATCCCGCAGTGACCGTGGGACGTATATTGGCACAGACATGTATCTGCAATAACTACAAGCGCTGGGAAGCTTTCTTTAATTTGGGAGATTGCCTGCTGCACAATGCCATGGTCATGGTAGGCTTGCGTTCCCACTTCATCTTTTTCTTTCGGCACACCGAACACAATAACTGATTTGATTCCTAGATCCATAACTTCCGCCATTTCCGCATTTAACAGATCCAAGGACAGGTGGTACACGCCAGGCATGGAAGGAACTTCCTTCTTGATATTTTCCCCTTCCACTACAAAAATTGGGTAGATAAAGTCTTCCTTATGTAGATATGTTTCACGCACCAATGAGCGCATGTTATCTGAATTTCGTAATCTGCGATGACGAGTAAATTGCAAGTCTTTCATATTATGTATCCTCCCTTTTAAAATATTGCACGATCTCTTCTAAGAGACCGTCCATTGTATACTCAGATGGACTGATTGCCACATTAATTCCAGCTTTTTCTGCAGCATTTCTCGTTATTGGGCCAATGGTTGCCACCGGACCTTTTGGCAGCCCGAAAAGTTCCATATAGTTATGCACAGTTGAAGGGCTAGTAAATGTGTATAGGTCAACTCTTCCCTCTTTCAGCCATTTCCATTCCTTTTCCTCTGGCACTCGAATCATGTTTTCATAGACAACTATCTGCTTAACATTGTACCCTATTCTACTAAGTTCTTCACGTAAAAGGGGCCGAGCGAGATTGCCTTGAACAAGTAAAATCGAACTGATTGTCTCTTTTGCAAAACTATCTACCAAATCTTCTGCAGAAAACCTATTTGGTACAAGGTCCACTTTATATCCAAGCGCTTCCATTGCTTGTTTTGTTTTCGCTCCGACCACTGCAATCTTGTTTGGCAAATGACCTTGATAGAGTTCAAAGAAATAGTTCACACCGTTTACACTCGTAAATACAATCCACTCATAGTCTGCTATGTTTGCCTTAATATCGGCAGCGACACTTTCGTAATTCGAAACCTGTTGAAATTGAATAAGAGGGACTTCAAGCGAGGTCCCTCCGAGTGACTGAATCTGCTTGGAAAAGTACCTTGCCTGCTCTTTGCTTCTTGTAATAAGAATGCGTTTATCGGCTAAAGGCAAAGTACGATCCATTACTGATCCAGCTCCTTTTTCACATCATCGATTAATTTCTTTCCACCCTGTGCCGTCAGACTCTCGGCAGCTTCCAATCCGACCTTCATTGCATCTGTCCCTGTAATTCTTTCTTTATATAGCAGAGAACCATCCGGGGCACCTACTAATACCGTCAGTGTAATGGTTTCATCCTGACCCACAGTTGCATATCCAGCGATAGGCACCTGGCATCCGCCTTCCATTTTGTGAAGGAAAGCACGTTCTGCCGTGACTGCTTTTTGTGTCACAGAATCCGTGAATAACGCTAAAACTTCAAGCAATTCTGCATCATCTTCACGGCATTCAATGGAAAGAGCTCCTTGGCCAACTGCTGGCAAGCATAGATCTTCATCCAGGAATTCCGTTACAACATCTTTTGACCAACCCATTCTCGAAAGGCCTGCTGCAGCTAAAATAATGGCATCATAGTTTTCGTTTTGAAGCTTAGCGAGTCTTGTGTCAATATTTCCACGAATCCATTTAATTTCAAGATCCGGACGTTTAGCTAGCAACTGTGCTCCACGTCGCAGGCTACTAGTCCCCACAATAGAGCCACTTGGCAGATCAGCAAATTTTACATGATCCTTAGAAATGAATGCATCTCTGTGATCTTCACGGAAAGGAATGCACCCAATCATCAAGCCTTCTGGTAGTACTGCCGGCATATCTTTCATGCTGTGAACGGCCATATCTATTTCTTTATCAAGCATCGCTTGTTCAATCTCTTTTACAAAAAGGCCTTTCCCACCAACTTTAGATAAAGTAACATCCAGGATTTGATCTCCCTTTGTGACAATTTCTTTTACTTCAAAACTAAAAGGCGCACCTAATGCCTTCAGTTGGTCGATGACCCAGTTCGTTTGGGTTAAAGCAAGCTTACTTCTTCTAGAACCTACAATTATTTTTCTCATATTTCCTCCTTACCCAAAGCCGATGGGATTCCTATAAGATCCAAAAATGAAAATTTGATAATCTGCCAAACAGGAAAAAGTTAATGAGAACGACTAAAAACGCAGCAATATTCCAGTTTGCTATACCCTTCCCACTTATTCCTTTGGCAAGTCTTTGATAAAAATAATAACTGTATGCAGTGATGACAATGAAAGAGCCTATCACTTTCATGTCATACCATTGAAATTCGGTCAATTTTACAGACGCCCAAATGCTACCTAATATTAACGAAAGCAAGAGCATCGGCACTCCAATTACATTCAAAACATAGGACATATGATCAAGTTTCGCCAAATCCTGAATACGCAATAACCGTTTGCCCCACTTTTTCTCCTTTAACAATCGATATTGAATGACATATAACAAGGAAAATACGAAAGAAATGGAAAAGGCACCATAAGACAGGATTGCCATTGTAATGTGAATAATGAGCAACTCGGAAACTAGAGCTTGCGCTACCACTTGGGATTCATGCTGAACTGGTGTGAACGTGTGCAATGCCAATACCAAGAATCCTATGACATTTGTAAAGAACACAATAAAATCAACCCGTAAGATTCTGTTAATGATGAGAGAAAAGGTAATTAATACCCACGTATAGAAATACATCCCCTCATAAAGCGTTAAAATTGGGAATCTGCCGGTATCAAGCATTCGTAAAAATAAGAAAACCGTTTGCAATACCCATACAATTGCAAGTAACCAGAAGGCTGTTTTATTTGCCTTCTGGTTATGTTGAAGAAAATCAATAAAATATAAGAGCACGCTTAAGGCATAAAGAAGAATCGTTAATTCGTATAGCCTTGCGATTGTCATCTCTAGCATAGTTAACAGCCTCTCTTACGACCTGTATGTCGCAGCTTGAGGAAGCGGAATTCCTACAGGAGCCGCAGAATTCTTCTCCTTTTTCACAGTATAATACTGTGTTTGAACTTCTTGCTGAACCGCCTCTTCGATATTAAAGATTTTAGTGAACAGTTCTAGAGATTCTTTAGCGTCAGATTCGGCTGAAAGTTCTTTAGCACGTAAAATCGGGTCGCGTAACATCTGATTGATGATGCTTTTCGTATGTTTATTTAAGACCTTAATCTCACGCTCGGAAAGATGAGGAAGTTTTCGTTGGATACTTTGCATCGTTTCGGATTGAATATCCAGCGCCTTTTGACGTAATGCGGAAATGACCGGAACCACACCAAGTGTGTTCAACCAGTGTTTAAACTCCACAATCTCCTCTTCAATGAACAGTTCAATCTCTTCTGCCGCTTTCTTGCGTTCTGCTAAATTGGCATTGACTATTCCTTCAAGATCGTCAATATCGTATAAGAAGACGCTCTCTAACTTATCCAATTCCGGGTCTAAATCCCGTGGAACCGCAATATCCACCATAAAGAGTGGACGGCCTTTTCTCATTCGCTCGACATAGGTCATATCGTCTTTAGTTAAAACATAGTCTTTGGCACCGGTAGAAGAGATAAGAATATCCGCTTCTACCAACGCACAGGAAAGCTCCTGCATGGACTTTGCCTGGCCTGCGAAACGATTCGCCAGGTTTGTTGCTTTTTCCAAGGTACGGTTGATGACCGTAACTTTTTCTACCCCGTTGCTGTGAAGATTCTGGACGGCGAGTTCTCCCATTTTCCCTGCGCCTAAAATTAGTACATGCTTGTTCTTTAAATCCCCGAAAATCTTTTTGGCAAGCTCCACCGCTGCATAGCTTACTGAAACGGCATTGGAACCGATATCTGTTTCGGAATGCGCACGTTTCGCTAAAGTGATAGCTTGTTTAAATAATTGATTAAAAATGGTTCCGACCGTTTTATATTCTTGTGCGGCAAGAAAACTTGTGCGGATCTGACCAAGGATTTGTGTTTCCCCAAGCACCATGGAATCTAATCCACAGGAAACCCGGTACAAATGCTCCATCGCCCCGTCATTTTCATAAATGTTCAAGTAAGGAGAAAACTCTTCCTTGTCTAAACCGAACCAGTCTGCAAGGAAAGCTTTAATATAATAACGTCCAGTATGCAACTGATCAACTACTGCATAGACTTCCGTTCTGTTGCAGGTAGAAACAATGATATTTTCTAAAATGGACTTCTGGTCCTTTAGAGCCATCATTGCCTTATTCAGATCAGCTGGATTAAATGTTAGTTTTTCACGTATTTCAACAGGGGCCGTTTTATAATTAACACCGACTACTATGATATGCACTTGTTCGTACACCCCCACAAAAAAATAATATCATCTACTAAAATTATAACATGACTAATGCTAGATACATTTGTTAAAATGTGAACAAATAGTTTCCAATTCAGTAATTAGAATCATGAAAATACACCGTTTTCATGATTTCTCTTAGTTATATATTACAGACATTACAATTCTTTTATTCACCAACTTGTACATTAACAGAATTTCATTGTAGAATCAAGGTTTCAGCCTCAATCTCAAGGAGGAAAATATGAAGAAAAATAGCTTTCTGCCTGGTTTGCTTTTATTATTATTTGGTTCATATTTCCTGTTACAACAATTAAACATAGTGTTGTGGGAAGGGATGCTGCACTGGTCCACCATCCTCGTTATTACAGGAATTGCACTTTTATTACAAGCCTATAAACAGAGTGATTATCCAAACATCCTTCCTGGATTTGTTTTGCTTGGAAGCGGATTGCATTTTCAGCTTAAGGATAAGGTAGATGTTTGGCCCGATCACTTTGCTGTTATCATTTTGATTATTGGCATTGGTTTTATTCTTCGCTCACAGAAGACGAAGGGCGGGATGTTTGAGGGAGTCTTGTTGTGTATTCTTGCTAGTTTCTTTCTTTTTTATGATACGTTTATGGAGATGCTAGGTGTGGTAGAGACGGGAGTTGCTAGTTTACATACTTTTTGGCCGGTTTTGTTGATTTTGATTGGTGCGTTTTTTGTGTTTAAGAAGAAATAAAGGATGACCTACAAGCAATGGAGTGTTAGTCCGTTGTTGTAGGTCTTTTTCGGGTTGTTGTTTAGACGCCGCTGTTGAAGCCTCCTCGGCTATGCCTGCGGGGTCTCCACCTAGCGCTATCTCCCTCAGGAGTCTTCGCCTTTTGCTCCAATCAACAGCTAAAAATCATCCCTGTACTCCCTGTTTTCTTGCGTTCCAGGTGTTCGCTTTCCTAGGGGCGGTGCTTGAGCCTCCTCACTTCGTTGCGGGGTCTCAACCTACCGCTATCTCCCTCAGGAGTCTCACACTTGCACTCCAGAAAACAGGGGGAATCTGTATCTCTCAATTGATTTCTCATTATAAAACGGCTTCTAGGAAATCTCTTGTTCGTTGGTTTTTGGGATTGTTGAAGAGGTCCTGTGGGGGACCTTCTTCGACGATTTTGCCGTCGTGCATGTAGATGACACGGTCAGCGACTTCTTGGGCGAATCCCATTTCGTGGGTAACGACGACCATGGTCATTCCTTCTTCGGCGAGTTCTTTCATAGTTTTCAGTACTTCCCCTACCAACTCAGGATCAAGGGCGGATGTTGGTTCATCAAAGAGCATGACATCCGGTTTCATGGCAAGGGCACGGGCAATCGCCACACGTTGCTTTTGCCCTCCTGAGAGTTTTTCTGGGTAAACATCTTCCTTATCAGAGAGTCCTACTTTTGCAAGAAGGTCGGAAGCTCTCTTTTTCGCTTCGGACTTTTTTAGGCCATCCACTTGGATAGGGGCTTCCATGACATTTTGAAGTACTGTTTTATGCGGGAAAAGGTGAAAATGCTGAAATACCATCCCGACTTTTTGACGAACTTTGTTCAGATTATCTTTTTTCACATCTACTTCATTTCCATCAATAACAATAGAACCGCTATCTTTTAATTCAAGAAAGTTTAAACAACGTAAAATAGTACTTTTTCCTGACCCACTAGCGCCAATTAGGCACACAACTTCTTTGTTTTTCACTGTCAAAGATATGTCTTTAAGGACATGTAGGTCCCCAAAAGATTTATTTAAGTCTTTTACTTCTATTTTATTGCTCATGTCCTACCTCCTATCTTTCACTTGCTGAGAATTTACGTTCTAATAGATTTACAACAATCCCAATCAATCCCACAAGGAACAAGTAGTACACAGAAACGACTAATAAATATGTCATAACGTCATATGAGTTCGCACCTTGCGTCTGTGCAACATTAAATAGCTCATAGTAGCCGATAAATGCAGCAAGGGAGGAATCTTTTAGACAGATAATGAACTGGTTGCCAAGAGGCGGTAAAGCTCTTCTGAATGCTTGTGGCAAGATGATTCTTCTCATCGTAAGATTTCCTGTCATGCCGAGTGATCTACCTGCTTCCATCTGTCCTTTGTCTATGGACTGGATGCTTCCACGGAATATTTCTGCGATATACGCACCGTTATGGAAGGCGAGAGCGAGTGTGACAGACCAGAATTGAGATATTCCTAACGTGACGAGCCCGAAGTAAAAAACAAAGATCTGCACAATTAGCGGTGTCCCTCGTATTAGGAATATATAAGTATTAGCAATCCATTCTAACACTTTTATCTTTGAAATTTTTAAGAAAGCGAAAAACAACCCGATGATTAGCGCGATAGCAATGGAAACCGCGGTGATTTGAAGGGTTCTTATCATCCCTTTGAAAAACATATCGTATGTATTCATAAATACTTCAAAAAAGTGCAAAAAACTGGGCATGCCGGTTTCACTCTCCTTATTTTTATAATTCGTGTAACTCCTCTGTTGATTTCCGCAAACGGCTTCGCTTTCCGCAGGGCGACCTTGAGCCTCCTCACTTCGTTGCGGGGTCTCAACATTGTCGCTTCTCCCCCGCAGGAGTCTACGCCTTTTGCTCCAATCAACAGCTATAAAACTTTTTATTATTCCTTTTTGTTACTATTGAGCGCCGCTGATAAAAAATGTGTGGTGAATGAACACCACACATTTTTAACTGGATTTTATGGTCAGCTGAAGGTCAGCTCGTTATTCTTGCGCATCCGGGTCTGTAGTGATGTCTTCTCCAAAATACTTTTCACTTATTTCCTTTAGCTTTCCGTTTTCTCGTAATGTTTCTAATGCATCATTGATGGCTTCAAGAAGTGCTTCATTACCCTTTGCAACTCCCACTGCCTGTTCACTGCGCTCTAATAGTTCACGGCCTTCTAACTCCATGCCGGATCCAATCGCTTCACGGCCAGTTACAAAGTCTGTTACCACCGCATCATGACGGCCATTGTTCAATGCCTCTAAGGCAACTACATCGCTATCATAATTTTGAATGTTGTCTGAGATATCGCTTACAAGGTCTGCATAAGTAGACCCTCTGGAAACTGCGATTTCTTTACCTTCCAGGTCCGCTAAAGTTTGGATGTCGCTGTCAGGTCTTACAAAAATCTGAGCACCTGAATAATAGTAAGGCGTAGAAAAATCTACTTCCTTCAATCTTTCCTCTGTAATGGTATGACTTGCTACTGCGGCATCAAAACGTCCGCTTTTTACTCCTTCAACAATACTCGCAAATGTGTACTTTTCCTGATCTGGTTTAAGACCCAGCTCAGCAGCGATGGCTTCTCCGACTTCGATATCAAAACCGGTCATTTCTCCATTTCCATCCGTAACACTGAATGGCGCAAATTCTCCTGAAGCAGCAAAAATGAATATCCCTTCTTTTACTAACTCATACCCTTCACTTGTTGTCACTTTTCCGCCGCAAGCAGCTAGAATCGTAGACAGCACAAATAGCGTGACTAACAATACCCTTTTTTTCAATTTCCAAAATCCCCCTTAGTGTCCATTTTTTCGTCTCCCTTTTATGTTAACAATTACGGAAAACTACCACAAATAAGCTTTAAAATCATATTTGTTAACAATTCAGTAAATTCCAACTTCAGAAGCCCTCACTACCTATGTATCGTATGTATGCTTTGAATTACTCCTTGTACATCCTATTCCCTGATTTTCCGAATTAATAAACATTTTTTTGAAAACTTTCATTATTTTAAAAAACAAAAAAATAGATTCCATAGCCTCTTGCATATTTAAGCTATGAAATCTATTCTACTTTTTAATCGTTTGATAACAGATGTGTTATTTTTTCTAACACTTCTTCGCCTGTCAGTGTCGTTTCTCCACCACCTTGGACGAAGTCTTCTCTACCTCCTCCTCTTCCATTGATGAAACCAAAGACTTTTTTGCCAACAGATCTCATATCGAGATTAGAACTGCTTCCTCTGGCCCCGACAAATTGCAACTTCCCTTTATTTTCAGCTAAAAGAAACACGTTAATCTCCTCTTTAGCTGAAACTAATTTACGTGCCATACTTTGAAGTTCGGCCATTTCCTTGTTTAGAAGCACAGACTTTAATATTGTGAGACCTGAAACTACTTCCGTTTTAGAAGAAAGAGCAGATGCTTCGTAATCTAGTAGCTTTTCTTTCATATCTTTTAGTTCTTTTGCCTGTTCTTTACTTTGCTCCAAGATTCTTTTGACCGCTTCTTCCATTCCATGTGGTGGAGCATTTAATAGCGCAGATAATTCGGAAACGACCTGTTGTTTTTGATGAAGATGTCTTAAGACGCGATTTCCTGCAACAAAGGTCACTCGAATCATGTTCTTTTGTTTTTCTAGAGCAAGTATCTTAAGAGAAGCTACTCCTCCCGTTGAATGAGGGTGTGTTCCTCCACAGCCGCTATAGTCAATATCTGGGATGATGACTAGGCGGATATTTTCCGATACTGACAGCTCTTTTCTTAGTGGGTAGTCTAAAAGTTCTTCTTTTGTGACCCATTTGGTCTCTATTTTACGATTTTCTAGGATTATTTTATTTACAAGTGTTTCCGTCTCGATCACCTCTTGATCTGTCAACTTGGTAGTATCCAGATCAATGGTGCACACTTCCTTGCCCAGATGAAAACTTCTGGTTTTATAATGAAATAGCTCTTCAAATGCAGCAGATAAAAGGTGCTGTCCCGCGTGTTGCTGCATATGATCATATCGTCGATCCCAATCAACATTACCTTTGACTTGCTGTGATGTCTCAGGAAGTGGCTTATCTAGGTAATGCCTGATTTCTCCGTTGATTTCTTGTACTTCTAGAACATTCTGGTCATTTAGGGCACCTGTGTCATAAGGTTGTCCGCCGCCTTCAGGATAAAAGGCGGTTTGGTCTAATATGGCATACCATTTTCCTGATTCGTCTTGTGATTGACTTACCAGCGTTGACGTAAATGTCTGTATGTATGGGTCTTTGTAAAATAACTTTTGCACTTTGATTTACTCCTCACTTTAAACCAAAAAACTGCGTTCAGAGCATTCATTCTCTGATTCGCAGTTTCGGTTTTACTTCATTCTTTTTTGCAACATGCCCCAGACTTCATCTTTGCCTTGTCCTGTTTCGGAAGAGAAGAGAATTAGTTCGTCTTCTTTATCCATTCCGAGGGTTTCTCTTATTACTTTTAAGTGTTTTTGCCATTTGCCTTTAGGAATTTTGTCTGCTTTCGTTGCGATGACGACTACAGGAAGCTCATAATGCTTCAGGTACTCATACATCGTAACATCATCCTTAGATGGTGGGTGGCGAAGGTCTACTATTTGAAGGACAGCTCGAAGCTGCTCTCTGCTTGTTAAGTAGGTTTCCATCATTCTGCCCCATGCATCACGCTCGGATTTCGGGACTTTTGCAAAACCATAACCAGGTACATCGACGAAATGCAACATTTCATTAATCAGGTAAAAGTTTAATGTTTGTGTTTTTCCCGGTTTGGAGGAAGTTCTTGCAAGGTTCTTTCGGTTGATCATCTTATTGATAAAAGATGACTTTCCTACATTGGACCGGCCCGCCAAGGCGAATTCCGGCAAAAGCTCACTTGGATATTGTTCTGGTTTTACGGCACTTATGACTATTTCTGCTTGTGTTACTTTCATTTTTTCTCTCCTGCTAATGCGTGTTCTAACACTTGATCTAAATGTGATACTAAAACAAACGTTAAATCCTTTCGCACACTTTCTGGAATATCATCCAAATCTTTTTCATTCTCTTTAGGTAGTATAACCTTTTTTAGGCCTGCGCGGTGTGCACTCAGGGATTTTTCTTTTAATCCGCCGATTGGTAGCACACGCCCTCTTAACGTGATTTCCCCCGTCATTCCAACATCTCTTTTGACCGGTCTGCCTGTTAATGCAGAAATTAGGGCAGTCGCCATCGTTATACCGGCGGATGGACCGTCTTTTGGAACAGCACCTTCTGGAACGTGAATATGGATATCATTTTTATTGTTAAAATCAGGATCAATATTCAATTCGTCTGCTCGCGAGCGAATAAAGCTAAATGCTGCGTGGGCAGACTCTTTCATCACATCCCCAAGCTTACCGGTTAACATAAGTTTCCCTTTACCTGGTGATAAGGATACTTCTATGGATAGCGTATCGCCACCTACAGTTGTATAGGCAAGGCCTGTTGCCACCCCAACCTGGTCTTCCTCTTCCGCCTGTCCGTAACGAAATTTCGGCTTACCAAGGAAATCAGCAAGGTTTTTTTCCGTAATGACTACTCTTTTCTTCTCACCGGAAACGATGAGTTTGGCAGCTTTCCTGCAGATAGAAGCAAGTTGTCTTTCCAAACTACGCACGCCTGCTTCACGAGTATGGTGGCGGATGATGGACATTAATGCCTCATCTCTTATTTGCAGAAGATTCTTCTGTAAACCATGCTCCTTTGCCTGACGAGGTAGCAGATGGTCTTTCCCTATATTTAACTTTTCTATTTCTGTATAACCTGCGATCGTAATGATTTCCATTCTATCACGCAGAGGTCCAGGAATTGTCGACAAATTGTTTGCCGTGGCAATAAACATGACATTGGATAAGTCATAAGGTTCTTCGATATAGTGATCACTGAAATTAAAGTTCTGTTCAGGATCTAATACTTCCAGTAATGCAGAGGATGGATCACCTCTGAAATCATTGGACATTTTGTCTATTTCATCTAAAAGGAAAACAGGGTTAATGGTTCCCGCTTTTTTCATACCTTGGATAATTCGTCCCGGCATGGCACCAACATACGTTCTACGGTGACCGCGTATTTCAGATTCGTCCCGAACTCCACCAAGAGAAACACGGACAAATTTGCGGTCCAAGGATTTAGCAATGGATCGTGCCAAGGAAGTTTTACCGACACCCGGAGGTCCCGCCAAGCACAAAATCGGACCTTTCAGTGATTTGGTCAGCTGTTGAACCGCTAAATATTCCAACACACGTTCTTTCACTTTTTCCAGACCGAAGTGGTCTTCATTAAGGATTTCTTCTGCTCTGATAATATTTAATTGATCTTCTGTTGCTTCTTCCCAAGGCAGGTTTAACAACCAGTCAATATAGTTGCGGATAACAGAACTTTCAGCGGAACTCGATGGAATTTTTTCATAGCGGTCAATTTCTTTCAATGCAGTCTTTTTCACATTTTCCGGCATGCCGATCTTTTCAAGTTTCTCTTTTAGATCCTCAATTTCTCCGCCTTTACCTTCCTTGTCGCCAAGCTCTTTTTGAATTGCTTTCATCTGCTCACGAAGGTAATATTCCTTTTGTGTACGTTCCATGGAACGCTTCACTCGTAAACCGATTTTCTTCTCTAATTGCAGTACTTCTTTTTCATTATTTACATGCTTGATTACTTTGTTCAGTCGCTCTTTCACATCTCGCGTTTCAAGAATGTCCTGTTTTTCTTTCATGTTAATAGGTAAGTGTGACGTAATGATATCGGCCATTCTTCCAGGCTCTGTTATATCTGAAACGGTATGATAGGTTTCGACCGTTGTCTTTTTGGAGAGCTTTGTGTATGTATGGAAATAATCCAGCAAAGTTCTCATTAAGGCTTCGTCTTCCGGATCTTTCTCTTCTGTATCGGGATAAGTCAAAAGCTTGGCTTCCCAATGTGTATCTTTTTCGATAAATTCTTCTATTTTTGCACGTTCGAGCCCTTCAACCAGGACACGAACCGTACCATTAGGAAGCTTTAACATTTGTTTCACTTTTGTCAAAGTACCCCAAGAGTATAGGTCCTCTTTTGTAGGATTGTCCGTTCCTACTTCTTTTTGTGTAGAAAGTACGACAATGTCGTCTCCTAACATCGCTTGCTCTAACGCTTCTATCGATTTCTCTCTTCCGACATCCAAATGTAACACCATTGTCGGATAGACCATCAGTCCTCTTAAAGGCAATAATGGAACATGATATTCCTTATTTGTTGCCATGGTAACACCCCCGTACGCTCTTCCTTTATGTATCTTTGTTCAATTCTATCCTAATTAAATAGCCCTGTCTAATTAAAGAGACCGTTTAACTTTATAAAAGAGATTGTTTTATTATCTTTTACAATTTTGCCTAACTTAATATAGAAATGGTAGTAAAAATTTTACCTTTTTCAAGACATTAGTGCAATAAGTAAAGCTTAGGGAAGAAAAACAGGCAGACCATCGCAAGGCCTGCCTACCATTTACATGGATTCGGTTTTCGGAATGCTCATTGGAGCATGCAAAATGCTTTCTACGCTCGTTTCCATAATCTTTTCTCTTAATAAGGTAAGATCCAAGACTTCTTGAAATTCTTTTACCGGGATTACTTCAATGCCATCGATTTCCTTAATTATGGATTGCATGTTATCAGCGGGAATGATGACTTTCTTTGCCCCAGCCTGTTTTGCTGCTTTTATTTTAGGTATGACTCCCCCAATTGGTTTAACTGTTCCGTGAATACTGATTTCTCCTGTCATTGCGACAAGATTACTGACAGGAATTTTGAAGATGGCCGAATAGATTCCCGTTGCCATTGCAATTCCTGCAGAAGGCCCATCAATTGGGATTCCCCCAGGAAAGTTGACATGGATGTCATAATCAGCAGCAGGTACGCCGAGCTTTCTTAAGACAGTAATAACGTTTTCAATAGAGCCTTTTGCCATACTCTTTCTCCGTATGGATTTGCCCCCTTGATTACCCATGCTTTCTTCTTCCACAATTCCTGTGATGTTCACCGTACCCTTTTTCTCTTCGGTAGGAATGGCGGTCACTTCAATTTCAAGAAGCGCTCCTGAGTTAGGTCCGAAAACTGCCAGCCCGTTCACTAGTCCAGGCTGTGCCGCTTCTTTTATTTTATTTTCGTATTTAGGTGCCAACTGACTAGAGTGAATCACCCATTCAATATCTTCAATCTTAACTGTGTCGCGGTCTTCAGTAATTGCGAGTCCACAAGCAATTTGCATCATGTTTACCACTTCACGACCGTTCCTTGTATAGGAAGCAAGCAGGCTGATTCCTTCTTCTTCGACCATCATATTGATTTTTGATGCAGCATTCCTAGCGACGGCTTCCAATTCTTCTTGATCCAACTCACGGAAGAAAACTTCCATACATCTAGATCGAATGGCAGGTGGAATTTCATTAGGCGTTCTGGTGGTTGCACCTACAAGGCGAAAATCAGCAGGCAGACCATTTTGGAAAATGTCATGAATATGCGTTGGTATTTGGTTATTCTCTTCACTGTAATACGCGCTGTCTAAGTATACTTTCCTGTCTTCCAAGACTTTAAGTAATTTGTTCATTTGAATGGAATGAAGTTCCCCGATTTCATCGATGAAAAGCATTCCTCCATGCGCATGTGTTACAGCTCCTTGTTTTGGTTGGGGAATACCAGCTTGTCCCATTGCGCCAGCACCTTGGTAGATTGGATCATGCACAGAACCAATTAACGGATCTGCAATCCCTCTTTCATCAAAACGAGCAGTTGTTGCATCCAATTCAATAAAAACAGCAGACCCTCTAAATGGAGACTTTGGATTCTTTTTGGCTTCTTCAAGAACAAGCCTTGCAGCAGCAGTTTTTCCTACTCCTGGAGGTCCATAAATGATGACATGCTGAGGGTTTGGCCCACAAATAGCCGCTTTCAATGCCTTGATTCCATCTTCTTGCCCCACTATTTCTTTGAAGCTTGTTGGCCTTACTTTCTCTGCAAGTGGCTCTGAGAGTGAAATACTTCTCATTTTTCTTAGTTGTTCCATTTCCTTTTTCGATTCTTTATCAATCGTTACTTTTTGCGTCCGTTGGTTTTTGAGCAGGTTCCAGAAATAAAGGCCAATAATGACCCCGAAGAAAAGCTGTATGAACAGTGCTATACCTGTAAAAGACATAGAAACCCTCCTGCATTCTTGATGTGATTATATGGTAGTATCTCCGTGGGATTGGGTAATAATCCAATAAAAAATATTTGGTTAAAATAGGCTTTTTGCGAAAAGATTGGAGGGTATAACTGAAGTGAATGTAGATGGTTTATTGATTGGTGTGGAAGGCGCGGAGAGACACTGCTACGAAGGAAGCCATTGAAAAAGTCTTTGATTTTGAAATTGTTTAAACATCGCTGTTGATTTCCGCAAATGGCTTCGCTTTCCTAGGGGCTGATGTGAGCCTCCTCGGCTACACCTGCGGGGTCTCCACCTAGCGCTATCTCCCTCAGGACAAGGAAGGCTTCGGCAGCGATTCATCGCACGAAGAAAATGCGTAGCATTTTCGAGGAGTCTTCGTCTTTTGCTCCAATCAACAGCTCAAATTTCCAAGTATTATCTGATTTAAGTTTTAAATGGCAATGAAGTATTGTTAGGAGGCTCACGGACCGCCCGCAGGCAAGCGAAGCGCCTGGAGGGGAAATCGACGGTGTTTATGTGTTTCTTCATTCAAAAAAAGCACTCTCCCGTAGGAAAGTGCTTTTGTGGTGGTTAAGCAGAAGTCTTTTCGTCTTCTTTCAACTCAGAACCATCATCTAAAATTAATTTAGGTGCAACATTATCCGCAACTGTTTCAGCTGTAATTACACACTTTTTGATATCTTCACGTGAAGGCAACTCATACATTACATCAAGCATAAGCCCTTCAATGATAGAGCGCAATCCACGCGCCCCAGTTTTTCTTTCGATCGCTTTCTTTGCAATCTCAGACAATGCACCATCTTCAAACTCAAGTTCCACATTATCAAGATCAAGCATTTTTTGATATTGCTTTACAAGTGCATTCTTAGGCTTAGTAAGGATTTCAATTAGAGCATCCTCATCAAGCGGCATTAAGCTTGCTGTAACAGGAAGACGGCCGATGAATTCCGGAATTAAACCGAAACGAAGTAAATCTTCCGGCAATACTTTTCCAAGCAATTCTTTTTGCTCTAAATCATCTGCTTTTGTTTCCGCAGTACCGAAGCCAATAACCTTTTTACCTAGACGGCGTTTGATGATTTGTTCGATTCCGTCAAATGCACCACCGCAAATAAATAGGATATTTGTGGTATCGATTTGGATGAATTCTTGATGTGGGTGCTTACGTCCACCTTGTGGAGGAACGCTTGCAACAGTACCTTCAAGAATTTTCAATAGCGCTTGCTGTACACCTTCACCAGATACATCACGTGTGATGGATGGATTTTCAGATTTACGCGCTACTTTGTCAATTTCATCGATGTAGATGATTCCTTTTTCAGCTTTCTCCACATCATAATCGGCAGCTTGGATCAGTTTTAAAAGAATGTTTTCTACATCTTCCCCAACATAACCAGCTTCTGTTAAGGAAGTCGCATCTGCAATCGCAAATGGTACATTCAAGATTCTTGCAAGTGTTTGAGCAAGAAGAGTTTTACCGCTACCAGTTGGTCCGATCATGGCAATATTACTCTTTGCTAGCTCTACATCATCAATCTTACTGTTAGAGTTAATACGCTTATAGTGGTTATAAACCGCTACAGATAAAGATTTCTTCGCAGACTCCTGACCAATAACATATTCATCTAAGATATCGCGAATTTCTTTTGGCTTTGGAACGTCTTTAAATTCTACTTCTTCCTCTGTACCCAACTCTTCTTCTACGATTTCCGTACAAAGTTCAATACATTCATCACATATGTATACGCCTGGACCTGCTACAAGTTTACGAACTTGATCTTGTGTTTTTCCGCAGAAAGAACACTTCAATTGTCCTTTTTCGTCATTAAATTTAAACAAATTGTTTCACCCCTTATCATTTCTCTCTTTTCCCATCCATCGGCTGGTTTCCTAAAAAATGAGAAAAACTCATCACTCTTAAAAAATAGTTATGTACTGCATTTTACCACATTTAAGCCTAACATTTCTAATAATTACACTTTGGTTATGTATGGATATTTTAGAAGATGGGTCCGTACTATTGTATCCATGAATTCATTTTACTAACACAGTGATGAATGGAAAAAGCGGAAAACTTTACTTTTAAAAAGGTCTGTTAAACACCGCTGGTGATTTCCGCACCGGGCTTCGCTCTCCTCGGGGCTGACGTGAGCCTCCTTCGGCTACGCCTGCGGGGTCTCCTCTAAGCGCTGCCTCCCGAAGGAGTCTACGCCCGATGCTCCAATCAACAGCTATAAAACTTTTTGAAGTTAACTATATTCGTCAACAGAGCTTTTAAAAAAGGTCTAGATGGTACAAAACAAGGCACGATCAAGTCGCGCCTTGTCTCTTATTCTCTATTATGCAACATCTTTGCTGTTTTCTACAAGGAAATCAATTGCTTTTCTGATTTTCAAATCTTCTTTAAGACCTTCCAAGCTACCTAATGCTTGCTTGATTTGGTCAACAGACATGTTATACATGCCAGCCATTTTTTCGATTTCTTCGTTTGCTTCTTCGTCTGTTACTTCGATGTTTTCAAGCTTAGAGATCGCTTCAAGCGTAAGGTTCATTTTCACACGCTTTTCTGCATCCTCTTTCATTTGAGTGCGAAGAGCTTCTTCATCTTGACCGGAGAACTGGAAGTAAAGCTCCATGTTCATACCTTGCATTTGAAGGCGTTGTTCGAATTCACGAACCATGCGGTCTGTTTCAGTTTTCACCATTGCATCAGGGATTTCCACTTCTGCATTAGCAGCAGCTTTGTCCACTAGCGTGTCGCGAAGGTGGTTGTCAGCTTCTGTTTTCTTAGATTCTTCAAGACGAGCTTTTGTTTTTGCTTTAAGCTCTTCAAGCGTTTCAACTTCTTCGTCTACATCTTTCGCGAACTCATCGTCAAGTGCAGGAAGTTCTTTTGTTTTGATTTCGTGTACCGTTACTTTGAATACTGCAGGCTTACCAGCAAGCTCTTCAGCGTGGTACTCTTCAGGGAAAGATACTTCAACTTCTTTCTCCGCTCCAGCTGCAAGACCTACCAATTGCTCTTCGAAACCTGGGATGAACGTGTTAGAACCGATCTCTAAAGAATAGTTCTCCGCTTTTCCGCCTTCGAATGCTTCGCCGTTTACGAATCCTTCAAAGTCCATTACAACTGTATCGCCGTTCTCAACAGTTCCTTCTTCTTTTACAACAAGCTCAGCTTGACGCTCTTGAAGGCCTTTTAAGTCAGCTTCTACATCTTCGTCCGTAACGTTAGCGTCTAGACGCTCCACTTCTAATCCTTTGTATTCGCCAAGTTTAACTTCAGGCTTTACGATTACTTTAGCAGTGAAAACTAGCTTTTCGTTTTTAGCGATTGTATCGATGTCGATTTCTGGTTGATCAACAGGCTCGATTCCAGTTTCCACAACTGCGTTAGAGTAAGCAGTTGGAAGAATGATATCAAGAGCATCTTGATATAAAGATTCTACACCAAAACGTTGTTCGAACATTCCACGAGGAATTTTCCCTTTACGGAATCCTGGTACGTTAACTTTTGTAACTACTTTTTTGAATGCTGCGTCAAGACCTTTGTTAACAGTGTCAGCATCTACTTCAACTGTTAATACACCTTGATTACCTTCTAACTTTTCCCATTTAGCAGACATAATTTTCCCTCCAACATCTATTTTCAAAAAAGATAATGATGACACACTATCTAATCTGATGAACCACAACATGGTGGTTGTTGTTTTCTACATTTTTGCTGCAAGTACACAGTCTTAAACACCCCTTGTTACAAGAGGTTAGTTTAAGAACCTATATCGTATATACAGTTTACAACCCTTACATTATAACATAATCCCAGATGAGTTCAACACATAGCCTCATAATCGTAAATATGAAAAATCTTCAAGCTTATTGATCTCCCGTGTGACAGACTTCACTTCTAGAGCAGAAACGTGGTATTGCGCTGCCAACTCTTCGTCGCTTGCTTCCAAACCAAATAGTTCCACCCCAGCTCTATGCAAGCCAGCGGCCCATACTTCCGGTTTGTCTGGTGTGAATGGAATGGGAAATTGAACCGTATGTATGCGGACAAGCATTTCTTTTAAACCTTCGTATAAAGTGGGATTGTCACTTTCCACTTTATCTTCCAGTATAGAGATAATTTTGTTTAAGAAAGGATCTTCTTCACCACTTTTTAAATTGGAAGGAACAATGATCGTTCGTTGACCCATTTTTATAACTTCTGTCTCCTTGTCCCAGCCTTGTTCAACTAGAATATGAATCAAAAAGGTTTTGAGAACAGGGTGCTTTAGTTCATCCTCTAAGTATTGTTGAATGTCAGGGATGAGCGGCCGAATGTTGCGGTGCTTCAACGATTGGATGAGTTCATATTGCTTTTGGACAGTCCCTTCATGAAGTAAAAACAATTCATCCTCTTGGTCATGATAATCTGGTTCTATTGATTCATTTTCTTCTGAAGGCAGCATCTTTCTGGCAAACTCCAAGAGCTGATAAAAATTCTGCGCATATTGTGCAGGCAATTTGTCTTCTTCAAGGATTGCTTCAATCGTGGTTTTGACCTCTGCATACTCTTTTAACTGGATGAGAATCGTTATGTATATCTGAAGCACATGAAAATACTCTCCAACATCTTCCCTAAGCATTTTTTTACAACGGTTTTTTGCCTCTGTTAACTGACCAAGTTCCATATAGCAAACTACCATGCCAAGCTCCACTTCCGCATAGGCATAGTCATTTTCCCGGGCCTGTTCAAAGAGCTCCAACGCATCAGAAAACTTTTTTTCTTTCATCATTTGCATCGCTTTTTCCAGCAGTCTCTGCTTTAGATTAGGGAACTCCACTATCTTTTTTGGTTTTTTCATATGTAATAGCCGTCCTGTTTTTATTGTAAAAATATTTGAAACAAGTTTATCAATGTTTGGAGGGGAGCACAAGTGAAAGAGTGGGATAATACGTATTGCAGTCTATTGGCAGTTTGGGGATCGGGGATACTTCTTTGTCTAATAGGAGTTCTCTATTCAACCGTACGGGTATAATACACTGCTCTTTTGTCTAATAGAAGCACGTTATCCTACTGTACAGCTACCAAAACTACCAAATTGTTAAATGAAAGTGCTCTATTCGACTTTGGGTAAAAAGCAAAAACACCATGCCTCATTTTCATCAACACTCTTCATAGAAAGTGTTCATAAAAATGTACATAGTGTTTTTAAATAAGTGGCGTCCCAGGAGGGATTCGAACCCCCGACACACGGCTTAGAAGGCCGTTGCTCTATCCTGCTGAGCTACTGGGACAAAATTAAAAATAGGATAACAATAGTTTTTTTCATACCGTCGTCCCAATTTTGCTGGGATGATAACTCAGGAAGTGTTCAAAATCGGTACGCTGAAGTTTTTTCAGGCAGCGTATTCGATCGTGCTCTATCCTGCTGAGCTACTGGGACAAAATTAAATTATGTACTTACCGATAAGAAATATTCACTAATTATCAGCAGCGACAAGATTTATTATATGAGATACATACATTAAAGTCAACAGTTTTTAAAAAACTTTTCTTAAATAATTTTATGCGTCTGTTCTTCTTTAATAGAGAGAGAGGAATCCCCTCTCTCTTATCACTTTTCGAATGTATGGGAAGAAAGTTTTTCTCCCTTTTCATTATAGTAGTGTACAAAATAACATGATTCTTTTGCATCTAGTATAGCATAGGTTTTATTCCGTGTCATACGCGGAAGTTCGATGCTGCCTGGATTAATAAAGAGAATTCCATCAAAATATTCTGCCCCTGCAATGTGAGAGTGACCGAAACATACAATATTCGCCCTTTCTTCTTCAGCAGCATATTTTAATGGTAATAAAGAAGACTTCACCTGATACAAATGGCCGTGTGTAGCAAAAAGTCGTTGGTTGCCGATTACCTTTGTTAATTGTTGAGGATAATCATCGTCAAAATCGCAGTTTCCCCTTACCCCATAAAAGCCTTTCATTTCATCGCTTGTAGAAGGAAGTTCAGAATCCCCACAGTGGATGAAAAAATCCACTTCCCCGTGATGACGGGCTTTTATTTGCCTTAGCACCTCTGCTTGTCCATGATTGTCACTAACAATTAGAACTTTCATGCTTCCACTCCTAATTTTTGCGGGAAAACAACTCCCACTGATTGGTTAACTCTTTCATTGCATTTCCCCTGTGACTAATTTCACTTTTTTCTTCCTTAGAGAGTTGGGCCATCGTCTTTTGTTTCTCATTCACATAAAAAATAGGATCATAGCCGAATCCATTTTCTCCAATCGGTTCCGTAGCAATGTTCCCTTCACACGTTCCACGGACTGTAAATTTTTCACCAGAAGGATCTACAACTGCAAGGACGCAAACAAATCTGGCAGTACGTTTTTCATTCGGAACCCCTTCCATCCCATGGAGTACCTTTTGAATATTTTTCTTATCATCTTTTTCCATACCCGCATAACGTGCTGAGTACACACCGGGTTCACCATTTAATGCATCTACCTCCAGGCCGGAATCATCTGCAAGGACGATCTTCCCAAGGTGTGCTGACACTGCCTCCGCCTTTAATAAAGCATTTTCTTCAAAAGTTGTACCTGTTTCTTCCACATCAGGTATTTCTGGAAAATCGGCAAGTGATTTCACCTTGAATCCTTTTGGTTCTAAAATCACTTCAAAATCTTTTACCTTCCCGGGGTTATTGGTTGCGATAATTATGTCAGTCATCTTAATTTTCTCCTTTTCCATTACCAATGATACTATGTGCCAAATTTCCCAACGCTTTCTTTTGCTCTTCTACAAGATGTAATACACCTTCTTCAGCCAAGTCCAACAGTTCATTTAGCTGTTTTCTTGTAAAAGTTGCTTCTTCTCCCGTTCCTTGCAGTTCAACCAGATCCAATGAGCCGGTCATAATGACGTTCATGTCCACCTGGGCAGTGGAATCTTCTATGTAGTTTAAATCTAATAAAGCTTGTCCATTTTCCATAACGCCAACGGAAGTTGCAGCTAAAAAATCTGTAATAGGGAGACTTGCTATCTTCTTTGCTTCGACTAGCTTTTGAAAAGCAAGTACCATTGCCACAAAAGCCCCTGTGATAGACGCGGTTCTTGTGCCTCCGTCCGCCTGAATAACATCACAATCTATCCAGATCGTTTTTTCGCCTATTTTGTCCAGCTCTACAACAGAACGTAGAGCCCTGCTAATCAGCCGCTGAATTTCCATTGTCCTACCGGTTACCTTGCCCTTAGTGGATTCACGCATCGTTCTTTTTTCAGTTGCACGCGGTAGCATGGAATACTCCGCTGTTATCCAGCCTTTTCCCCCGCCGCGCATAAAAGGGGGTACTCTGTCTTCTATCGTAGCCGAACAAATAACTTTCGTGTTACCAACACAAATTAATACCGATCCTTCAGGATGAGTGATGTAGTTCGTCATTATTTCAACTGCTCTTATTTGATTTTGCTCTCTACCTTCTGATCTAGACATTCTTACAAGCTCCTTTTGTATCCCAATAAAATAAAGAAGAGGCAACAAAGCACCTCTTCTAATCATTCTTCCTTAGTATAGCAAATTTCACACGTTAAAACCTGCCTGTGTTCACTTTTTCAGGGCGTGCGACAGGCTCTGAGATATTTGTACCATCAGTCGCCATCAAATCGCCTTCCCCATCCACCGTAATCGCGATGCTTTCAACACCAGTTTGTTCTGTTAATGTTAGTACCAGCGAATCAACAATGGATTTGGATACAATTCTTCCTTCAAGGCCAAGGATAGCCTCATTGAAGTTCAACACCAGATTCCCATCAACCAAGACTGGCTCATCCAGAAGAGCCACTTCATTCGACAAGTCATTGGTTAAACCTGAAGTATGAGAAGGGCCATTGATCAGCGCGTCTACAATCGCAGAAAACTTGTCTTTATTATCCAAGCTTAAACGTGAAGTGACAGGTACATAATAGGGCTCTCCGTTACTGCTTTCCGCCATAAAGTACAATGTTACAGCACGTGAATTCATCAGATCTACTGCTTCAGCAGTATTAAAATTGATACCATTGGCTCTGCTCACGCCATCACCAATCGGCGTTTGATTCACTGGCATCACTGTTTGCTCATGTCCATTCACCATGATTTGGACTTTTTCCACATTTTCAAACTGTGTCAACGTCCAAGTGATAGCCTGTAAAATTCTTTCTTCGTCTGCTCCATCATAATTAGTGAATTCCTTTGAGAAGTCGGCAACGATGGTTCCGTCTTCTTTAAGATTTACGTCGACTTCTGTTCCAGCAGGTAATACTGCTCTAAAGCCATTTGGAAGCAATTCATCCACCGGACCTCCGGCAACTAAGTATTCTAATGCCTGCTTCGCCACTTCATTGGTTTTTGGGAGCTCCAATGTCTGCGAAACAACGTATCCATTACTATCAATTAAGTATAGTTCTCTTTGCACATTTTCCGAAACAGCTGCCTCTTCCCCTTCCGTTTCTTCACCAGTTGTTTCATTCTCTGCACCAGTTTCACTTGCAGCATCATCTACATATGAAACATCTTGCGGAATATCCTCTTCTTTTCCTGCCTGCTCGTCACCTCCAAATAATCCGCATCCAGATAACAATACAGAAGAAGCAAGCACGGCAGCAGCAGTCAATTTCACTTTTTTATGAGACATAGGTTTCCCTCCTAAGACGGTTTGTACTATTATGTATACGAGCTATTCAACAAAATAGACCGAGCTTTAGAAAAACTTTTGTCCTACTAAAAATAAAAGCAAAAAACAGGACGAAAAGCTTCCGTCCTGTTTTCAACATTCATTATATTCCTATCGGGTCCAACACGATCGTCTTTACATTCTCAATGGGCTGTTCGAAAAGCTTACTTGCTATCTTTTCAAAAAGTTCTTTCGATCCGGTTGTGTAAAACTGATGGTTCTCTGTACGCTGTTTTTTATTCAACAGCTTTTTAAAATTGAGGATGGTACTCACTTCTCGTGCTGTTTCATCACCAGAACTAATCAATTGAATGCCTTCCCCCATTACCGCCTGTATGGTAGGAGTCAATAGCGGATAGTGCGTGCAGCCAAGAATCAGCGTATCTATTTTCGATCCTTTAAAAAGGTGAAGGGTATCTTCTACAATTTCCTTTGCACGTTCCCCTTCAAATTCACCACTCTCAACTAACGGTACAAAGTTTGGACACGCCAAGCTTTCTACCTTCACTTCATTGTTAATGGATTTCAAGGCATTGGCATAGGCACCGCTATTAATCGTCCCCACAGTTCCTATCACACCCACCTGATAGTTAGATGTCACCTTTAACGCTGTTCTGGCTCCAGGGTCCACCACTCCAATGACCGGAATATTTAATTGTTCCCGTATCTCATCCAACACGACTGCAGTAGCTGTATTACAAGCGATAACAAGCATTTTTATATCATGTGTCAACAAATACCTTGTCATCTCCCATGTATAAAGACGAACTTCATCAACAGGTCTTGGTCCATATGGGCAACGCGCTGTATCTCCTAAGTAAATTATGCGCTCTTTGGGCAACTGACGCATAATTTCCTTCGCAACGGTCAGCCCTCCAACACCAGAATCAATAACTCCAATTGGTCTTTGCAACTAAATCCCTCATTCTTTCATTTCTAGATGTAATCGTGCTAAACACTTTTCTAACATGAAAATTTCATCTTTGGAATAGTTCTTTAGTATGTTTTGCAAATAGTCCTGACGTTTTTTTACTACTTCCGCGATAATGCGCTCTCCTTCTTCTAACAGATGAATTCGTACCACACGGCGGTCATTAGGATCTTTCACACGTTGAACAAGTTCATTCTTTTCCATACGATCCACAAGATCAGTGGTCGTACTGCAAGCTAAATACATCTTTGTAGACAATTCACCAATTGTCATATCTCCACCCTCTAAAAGCCATTGCAATGCAACGAACTGTGGAGGGGTAATAGTGTAATTGCTTAATATTTCGCGACCTTTTTGTTTTACTAAAGTCGCTATGTATCTCAACGATTTCTCAATATCTGCAACCATTTGCGGATCCTGCAATACTGCTTCATTCTGATTTGTCATTCTCGACCCTCTTTCTTCCCTTTTTTCTTTTTATTTATCTGAACATAGATGTCATGTAGTCATTTTGTCAGTTAAGTATATTTTCTTATGTTTTCATATAAAATGCAAGATGTAAAGGCTTATAAACATATTTACCCACATAGAAATACTTGGGTTTAATAATAGGTAAATAACCGACTACCACTCATAACTGTATGGTTAGAAGATAGTCGGCGGTTTAAGTTAAAGCTCTAATTCTCCCATGCGAAGAAGCTCGACAACTGCTTGGGAACGCCCCTTCACTCCCAGCTTTTGCATAGCATTTGAAATGTGGTTTCGAACTGTCTTTTCACTGATAAACAACTCACCAGCAATCTCTTTGGTTGTCTTATCCTGAACTAACAGCTCAAATACTTCTCTTTCTCTTTTGGTAAGCAATGGCTTTGGTTGAAACTCTTTCTCCTTCAATAATTGTAACCCTCCTTGCCTTAGCCAGAGCTGAACTAGCGGATGGGTGTATATTTAGTCATGGTATAATATGTTAGAAGGAGGGCGGGAGTTACATGTATTTAGTCGGATTTCTTTTTATTTTTTCAATGTTTCTCGGGAAAGAAAGAGATTTCGTTGTTCATCACTCCAAGCTTCCCCTTTTCCAGTGTGCTTATTAAGTTGTACCATACGTCCTCTTCCAACAAAACATGGGTCTCCGTTCCCCTTTTTACCTAGGTAATGCAGATCAACCGAAGAGGTTCCTACTTGCTGTGCTTTCACGCTAACCTCCAGTTCTTCTCCAAAATAAACCTGCTGAAGGAAATCACATTGCAGGTCCGCTACGACTGGGATGGTGTTACTTCCTTGTTGTGTCCAGTCTTGCATAAAGCCAAGGCTTTTGAAAAACTCTATTCTAGCTTCCTCAAAATAAACGAATGGTACTGTGTTGTTCAAATGGCCAAACATATCCGTCTCGGAAAATCTTACTTTCACACCATGACTGAATGAGAACTCATTCATCCATTGTTGCAAATCTTCTATATAAGCTGGCTTTTTCATAAACGGTTCCTCCCCATTATTAAAAATGTATTGTACGGTATAACCCCCTGTTTCCTTTCGTTCCAGGTGTTCGCTTTCCGCGGGACGGTGCTTGAGCCTCCTCAGCTTCGCATGTGGGGTCTCAACCTACCGTTATCCCCCGCAGGAGTCTCACACCTTGCACTTCAGTCAACAGGGGGAACTGCTTTAATGATAAAAAAATTGAAAGGAACACCTAGTTAATTGTAGTGGAAGGCGCGCAGACTTCCGCGGGAAGAAGGTACAGGGGAAACCCCGCAGGCTTGCCGAGGAGGCTCCCGGACCGCCCGCAGAAAAGCGAAGCGCCTGGAACGGAAATCAACTGTCAACTATACCATTCTGAATTTTCTAACATATATTTTTGTAAAAAAACGCCCCTTATTGGTAAGAGGCGTTCTGATGATTTTTAGCCTTGGTCGGAACCAAAGAAGTTTCTGAACATCTGAACTGTTGTGTCGCGGTTAAGCGCAGCGATAGATGTAGTAAGAGGAATACCTTTCGGGCAAGACTGCACACAGTTCTGTGAGTTACCGCAGTTCGCAAGGCCTCCGTCTCCCATGATTGCTTCTAGGCGTTCAGACTTGTTCATTTCCCCAGTTGGATGCGCATTGAATAGACGCACTTGAGAAAGTGGTGCAGGACCGATGAACTCGGACTTGCTGTTAACATTCGGGCATGCTTCCAAGCAAACACCACATGTCATACATTTGGAAAGCTCATAAGCCCATTGACGCTTTTTCTCCGGCATACGAGGACCAGGTCCAAGGTCATATGTGCCATCGATTGGAATCCATGCTTTTACCTTTTTCAAGGAGTCGAACATGCGGCTTCTATCTACTTGAAGGTCACGAACAACAGGGAATGTGCTCATCGGCTCAAGAACGATAGGTTGCTCTAATTGGTCAACAAGTGCCGTACAGGATTGACGCGGCTTGCCGTTAATGACCATCGAACACGCACCACATACTTCCTCCAAACAGTTCATATCCCAGTTTACAGGAGTTGTGTCTTTTCCATCTTTATTGACAGGATTACGACGTACCTCCATAAGTGCAGAGATTACGTTCATGTTCGGACGGTAAGGTAATTCAAAAGTTTCATAATAAGGGGTTCCCTCGGGACCTTCTTGACGCTTCACTTTAAACGTTACAGTTTTAGTTTGCTCAGCCATCATTCTTTACCCCCTTTTTTCTTAGAGTAGTCACGTTTACGCGGCGGAATCAAGCTTACATCTACATCTTCATAGAAGAATTCAGGTGCAGTTTTAGAACCTGTGAACTTCGCCATTGTCGTTTTTAGGAATTCTTCGTCATTACGCTCTGGGAAGTCCGGTTTGTAATGTGCTCCACGGCTTTCATTACGGTTGTACGCACCGATTGTGATAACACGAGCTAACTGAAGCATATGTTGCAGCTGACGTGTGAACGCAGCACCTTGGTTACTCCATTTTGCTGTATCGTGGATGTTGATATTATCATAACGCTCAAGAAGCTCTTGGATTTTCTCGTCCGTTTGCTTCAGCTTGTCGTTGTAGCGTACAACGGTTACGTTGTCTGTCATCCACTCTCCAAGTTCTTTATGAAGTACATAAGCATTCTCTGTACCGTTCATTGTCATGATCTTGTTCCACTTTGCTTCTTCTTCTTTTACATAGCGATCGAAAAGAGAGGAAGAAAGGGAATCTGTGGATTTTTCCAAACCATTCATATATTCTACAGCTTTTGGACCAGCTACCATACCACCATAGATGGCAGATAGTAAGGAGTTTGCTCCAAGACGGTTTGCACCATGCTGAGAGTAATCACACTCGCCTGCAGCAAAAAGTCCAGGGATGTTGGTCATTTGATCATAATCGACCCAGATTCCGCCCATGGAATAGTGAACAGCAGGGAAAATTTTCATTGGTACTTTACGTGGATCGTCTCCCATGAATTTTTCATAGATTTCGATGATTCCACCAAGTTTGATATCCAATTCTTTTGGATCTTTATGAGAAAGATCCAAGTACACCATGTTTTCACCGTTAACACCAAGCTTTTGGTTAACACACACGTCGAAGATTTCACGTGTTGCGATGTCACGTGGAACAAGGTTACCATATGCCGGGTATTTTTCCTCAAGGAAGTACCAAGGCTTACCGTCTTTATATGTCCATACACGTCCACCTTCACCACGAGCGGACTCACTCATCAGACGAAGCTTGTCATCTCCTGGGATGGCTGTTGGGTGAATTTGAATGAACTCACCATTTGCATAGTAGGCACCTTGCTGATACACGATGGATGCAGCAGAACCTGTGTTGATAACAGAGTTTGTTGATTTTCCGAAGATGATACCAGGTCCACCGGTTGCCATAATAACAGCATCTGCAGGGAATGATACAATCTCCATGCTTGTAAGGTTTTGGGCGACAACTCCGCGGCATACCCCATCGTCATCAATAACAGAACCTAAGAACTCCCAGCCTTCATATTTCGTTACTAGACCAGATACTTCGTGGCGACGAACTTGCTCGTCTAATGCGTATAACAATTGCTGTCCAGTTGTAGCACCAGCGAATGCTGTACGGTGATGCTGTGTACCACCAAAGCGGCGGAAGTCTAGTAATCCCTCAGGAGTACGGTTAAACATAACTCCCATACGGTCTAGTAAATGGATGATTCCAGGTGCCGCTTCACACATAGCTTTTACAGGAGGCTGGTTTGCTAAGAAGTCCCCACCATATACAGAATCGTCAAAGTGTTCCCATGGAGAATCCCCTTCTCCTTTTGTGTTTACTGCCCCATTAATTCCACCTTGGGCACAAACTGAGTGAGAACGTTTAACAGGTACTAATGAAAATAGATCAACTGGTACACCGGCTTCAGCGACTTTGATGGTTGCCATCAATCCCGCAAGTCCACCGCCGACCACGATAACTTTTTTACTCATGTGTAACTCACTCCTTAATAGTTGCTGATTAAACGAATGCTAGAATTGCACGTACCCCTACGAAAGATAATGCAAAGAAAATACCAATTGTTACGTAGGTTGCAATAAGTTGAGAACGAGGAGTTACTGTAATTCCCCAACTTACACAGAAAGACCAAAGTCCATTTGCGAAGTGGAAGATTGTTGCAATTACCCCAACAAGGTAGAACCAGAACATGAACGGACTAGATAAGATATCTGCCATCATGTTGTAGTTAACGTCCGCACCAAGTGCAGCTGCAATTCTCGTTTCCCATACATGCCATACGATAAAAATTAATGTAACGATTCCTGTAAAGCGCTGAAGCATAAACATCCAGTTACGAACAAATCCATACTTGCTTACATTGTTTTTTGCTGTAAAAGCAATATATAAGCCGTAGATAGCGTGGAATAGAATCGGAAGAAAGATTACAAAAATTTCTAGTGCATAACGGAACGGCAAGCTTTCCATAAAATGTGCCGCTTTGTTGAATGATTCTGGCCCTTTTGTCGCAAAGTGGTTGATCACCAAATGCTGAACCAAGAAAAGACCAACAGGAATGACTCCTAGTAACGAGTGGAGCCTACGAAGTAAGAATTCACGTTCAGTTGCCATCACTTAACCCCCTTTTTCAAGTAAAAAAATAGATTAGATGTTTTGTAAGTTCTGTTTTTCACTATCTATTATAGTAAAAAATCATTGAACTCTCCATCTTGTTTTTTAAACTTTCAATAAAATGAAAGCCTTTACAGATTTATCGACAAATATGTGACATATTTATTTTACTCCCCTATATGTATAGCGTCAAGAAAACGCGACCAAAAATTGCACTTTTAAAACTACTTCTACAAATCTTTAATTATCAGAAAAATATAAAAATATATTAATAGAATAAAATACTCCATACGTTTCATTTATTAACACGGGTGGATGGTATATAATGAACGTAGAGAAAGAGGGGAACTAAATGACTGAATCGAACAACCAACAACAAGTGATGGACACACAAATTCAAGTCCCTATCTTTGGGTACGAACTGATCCGCGATATGCTTCTACCTGACCTTCTAGGTAAAGATCATACCCAGGTCATCTATTGGGCAGGAAAACAGCTCGCACGCAAGTTTACCATTGATACTCAAGAGGGAATCGGCCAGTTTTTTAAAGAAGCAGGCTGGGGAGAGCTTGAATTAATGGAGCAAAACAAGCATGAAGTTAAGTACGTGATCCGCGGGGAAATGGTGACGCGCCGTCTTGATTTGAATAAAGATGCCACTTTCCAACTTGAAGCTGGTTTTCTTGCCGAGCAAATCCAACGTATAAAAGGCAAAACTGCGGAAGCGATTGAAGAACAAAAAAAGAAAAAAGAGATTTTAATTACGGTACAGTGGGATAAGTGATAATGTTGCTGCCTCCAGGGTGGTTGGCCTTAACTTTTGTTGAAGAGGTTGTTACTTCCTTAAGGGTGGCAATTTAATAGGACATGTCGTTCGTTGTCGAACGGCATGTATTTTTTTATTTTCGGACAGTATTTAGGTACGTTTCGCTCGTATTTTCATTTTATGGAAAGTATTTTAACTAGTTTGGCACGTATTTCCACCTTACGGACAGTAAATAACTTTTCACACGGTCTATCTCCACAAAAAAGTACCCTTTTCACCAAGAAAAGGGCACTACACATACAAAAACTACGTTCTCTTAGCTTAATACTCTCTCAACAGACTCTTCTCCGAGTTTAAATGCCATATGAAGTGCCTCAACCGCACGAACCATCTCTGCAACATCTACCACAGTAGAAACTTTGATTTCCGAAGTGCTTACCATTTTGACATGGATTCCTTCTGTAGCTAGGACTTGGAACATTTCCGCCGCAACACCGGGATTGGATACCATACCGGATCCAACGATAGAAACTTTCGCCAACCCGCTTTCCTGCTCGATACCAGTGAACCCGAGACGCCCTTGGTGTTGCTCTAGCACTTCAATAGTTTCTTTTACGTCCACTGTTTTAACAGAGAAAGAAATATTCGTTGTATCTTTATCCATGCTTGTTTGAATGATGATGTCCACATTCAAACTGTGCTGAGCTAATGTTGTGAAAATGGTGGATAATGTATGTAGTTCATTTGGCAAGCCACATACTGTAATGCGCGTAACTTGGTCTTCAAATGCTATTCCTCTAACAACTAGATTTTTTTCCATGGATACTTCCTCCTCAATGATCGTTCCTTCTTCCTCTTCCATACTGGACCGTACAACCAGCTGTACGCCATAGTTTTTTGCAAATTCAACCGCACGCGGGTGAAGCACACCTGCACCTAAGTTGGCCAGTTCAAGCATTTCATCATATGCAATTGCTGCAAGCTTTCTTGCACCTTTCACAAAACGAGGATCCGTCGTGAATACCCCTGTCACATCTGTATATATATCACATTTTTCTGCCTTTAAAGCAGCAGCTAATGCAACCGCAGTTGTATCCGAACCGCCACGGCCTAGTGTTGTAATTTCGTTACTAGCAGTAATTCCTTGGAAACCTGCGACAATGACAATTTTCCCTGAATCCAGGTAGCTTTTTAACAAATCTGTTTCAATATGCGTAATTCTTGCGTTTCCGTGTACTGGCTCTGTGCGAATTCCTGCTTGCCAGCCTGTTAAAGACATTGCTTCATGGCCTCTAACTTGCAAGGCCATTGCCAATAGGGAAATGGTAATTTGTTCTCCTGTTGTTAAAAGCATATCCATATCGCGTTTACTTGGGTGGGGGTTAATTGCATTTGCTAGAGTTAACAGTTCGTCTGTTGTTTTGCCCATAGCCGATACGACGACAACCACTTTGTGTCCGTTTTCCACTTCCTTAATGACTCGACTTGCTACATGCTGAATTCGTTCAACCGATCCTACTGATGTTCCTCCGAATTTCTGTACAACAATCGTTGACATGTGCACCATTCCCTTTTCATTAGTTAGTTCGCCGTTGTTGATTTTCGCACCCGACTTCGCTTTCCTAGTGGCTGACGAGAGCCTCCTCAGCAAGCCTGAGTGATCTCTCCCTAGTGTTGGAGTCTACGCCCTGTGCTACAATCAACAGCTAAAATTTAATTTACAGAATCTGTAGTCTCATCATAATGTTAGATAGTTCTCAGTACGCATTTAGCCATAGCAGCTTTTTTGAGGATATAAAAAAACAGCAATGAGCTAAGGTCTCATTGCTGTGATTGGGAAAATAAAGAATCCGTTCACGCGGTGAGATAGCTCTCCAGGCAGCACAAAGACAACCTGACAGTCCTACATTTCTTAAACGCAGAACCAGTAAAAAAAAGAAAAAGAGACTTTTTTTTACTTCGGCGATCCTCCCCTTTCCGTAATCATCTCGGAAGCTCTTTCTTCTCCGATTACATACTTTTGAAGTTCGCACCTCTATCATCACTTCATCGATTTGAAGTGGCACATTATGAAATTAATAGTGATTATATCAGACAATAAGAATCCTTACAACACTTATTCGCGAAGTTTTTTAAAAATTTCTTCAGCTATCGGCTTAGGAATTTTAGCAGCTTGAAGTTCCTCTACCGTCGCCTCTTTCATTTTTGCAACTGATCCAAAATGCTTCATCAACGCTTTCTTTCTTGTAGCACCAACTCCACTGATTTCATCCAAAATTGATTGAAAGACACTCTTACTTCTAATTTGACGATGAAAGGTAATCGCAAATCTGTGGACTTCATCTTGTATTCGTTGGAGGAGGTAGAATTCCTGACTTGTCCTCTCAAGCGGAACGATCATAGCGTCTTCGCCTGCAAGAAGATTGCTCGTTCTATGTTTGTCATCTTTGGCAAGGCCGACAATTGGAACAAATAAGTCCAGTTCATTTTCAAGGACGTCTCTTACAGCACTCATATGGCCCTTGGCTCCATCAATCACAATCAAGTCTGGAAGAGGTAAAGATTCTTTTAGCACACGGGTGTACCTTCTTCTGACTACTTCCCTCATGGATTCATAATCATCAGGTCCTTGTACGCTTTTGGTTTTATATTTCCGGTATTCTCGTTTCTCTGGTTTTCCATCAATAAATACCACCATCGCTGAAACGGGATCCGTTCCTTGAATATTTGAGTTATCGAAGGCTTCAATTCGGTGTGGGGTTATAATTCCCAGGATTTCTCCCAGGTTCTCGACAGCTTTTATTGTTCGGCTTTCATCGCGTTCAATCAATGAAAACTTTTCTCCAAGGGCCACTTTTGCATTCTTGTTTGCCAGATCCACAAGCTGCTTCTTTTTACCGCGTTGCGGCTGCAGCACATTAGTTTGCAATAGTTCTTGTGCAACCGGCAAATCAATTTGACTAGGAAGCATGACTTCTTTTGGGATAAAATGATTTTGCTTGGAATAGAACTGCCCTAGGAATGTTAGGAAATCCTCTTCCGGTTCGTTGTAAATCGGGAATAAAGATACATCTCGTTCAATCAATTTACCTTGACGGATGAAAAAGACCTGAACACACATCCAGCCCTTGTCAAAAGCAAATCCGAAAACATCCCTGTCGACAAAGTCATTCATTTCCATTTTCTGCTTTTCCATGGTTGCTTCAATGTTGATGATTTGATCCCGGAATTCTTGTGCCCTTTCAAATTCCAGCTTCTCAGAAGCATTTATCATTTTATTCGTAAGCTCGTTTTTGACTTCCTTATAGCCGCCGTTAAGAAACCGGACAATTCCATCCACCATTTGCTTGTTCGTTTCTTCAGATACATGTTCCACACATGGTGCAAGGCATTGACCCATGTGATAGTAAAGGCATACCCTGTCCGGTAGTGTCATGCATTTTCGAAGCGGGTAGATTCGGTCCAACAGCTTTTTCGTTTCATTTGCTGCTTGAACATTGGGGTATGGTCCAAAGTATTTCCCTTTATCCTTTTGCACTTTGCGGGTAATTAAAAGACGAGGATGCTTTTCCGCTGTAATTTTGATAAAAGGATACCGTTTGTCATCTTTCAGCATGACATTGTATTTAGGGTTATGTTTTTTGATAAGATTCAATTCCAGTATCAACGCTTCAATATTGGAGGATGTCACAATATATTCAAAATCCACAATTTCATTTACAAGCCTGAGCGTTTTTCCATCATGGCTACCTGTAAAGTAAGAGCGGACACGATTTCTGAGCACCTTCGCCTTTCCGACATAGATGATGGTTCCTTGACGATCCTTCATCAGGTAACATCCCGGTTGGTCAGGCAGTATGGCTAGTTTTTCTTTTAGTGATTCATTCAATGTTTTTTCCTCCCAACCAAAGATTTTTTTGTATGTACTCTATTATACCTTGTTTCGTACGTATGTTCCATTTGGAAGTTTTAGGATTGTGGGAGAGGGGACGGGACTGGGGTTTAGCATATAGGGAGAGAGTTTTCTTGATATATGTTAAGTTTTCTTGATATCCCTCTGACTTTTCTTGATATATTCCAAGTTTTCTTGATATCCCTCTGACTTTTCGCTATATCCCAAGCTTTCTTGATATCCCTCTGACTTTTCTTGATATACCCGAAGTTTTCTTGATATCCCTCTAACTTTTCTCGATATATCCCAAGTTTTCTTGATATCCCTCTGACTTTTCTCGATATACCCGAAGTTTTCTTGATAACCGCAACCTCACCTTATGACTAAGCCCCCAAACACGCAAAAAGCCCGGTCACAGGACCGGGCTTTTTCCAAAACGCATTAAGCGTGCTTGTTTAATAGTTCAGCCAAAGCTTCTTTCGGTTGGAAACCTACTGCTTTGTCTACTACTTCACCGTTTTTGATAACAAGTAAAGTCGGGATGCTCATTACGCCGAATTTTCCAGCAGTTTCTTGGTTCTCATCTACATCAACTTTAACAATTTTCACTTTGTCACCCATGTCTTGATCTAATTCTTCAAGAACTGGAGCGATCATTTTACAAGGTCCGCACCAAGGCGCCCAGAAATCTGCAAGAACTAGGCCTTCGCTAGTTTCTTGTGTAAAGTTTTGGTCAGTTGCATTTGTAATTGCCATAATAAATTCCTCCTAAGCTTTTATCTCACAGTTAACAATATATGCTGTTAATGTGTTCTCTGACAGATGGAAAATCTTTCAGAGTTTTACTATAGCTAAAGTATAGCATCTACGATATAGTGTTGCTAATTATTTGCTTCGTTATAGGTTTACCTGTTTTCAGCCATTTTATTTCGTGTTTAAATTCCCCGTACCACCGCTGGTAATTTCCGCACTGGGCTATGCTTTCACATGGGCCTGTGCTGGAGTCTCCTCGCCAACTGCGGGCTAGCGCTATCTCCCTCAGGAGTCTTTCCCCTTGTGCTCCAATCACCAGCTAGGTTTTCCTCAAATCCATCCATCACATTAAAACAGCCAAGCACTAAATGTGCCTGACTGTCATTTACTCTTAGTTCGTTACCAATAGCTTTTTAAATTCAGCTGTTAACATCGGAACCACTTCAAACAGGTCACCGACGATGCCGTAGTCAGCTACTTTGAAAATGTTTGCTTCTGGGTCTTTATTGATTGCTACGATTACTTTAGAGTTGGACATACCAGCAAGATGCTGAATCGCTCCGGAGATACCGCAAGCAATATAAAGGTCAGGAGTAACGACTTTACCAGTTTGACCGATTTGCAGAGAGTAATCACAATAGTCTGCGTCACACGCTCCACGGGAAGCACCAACTGCCGCTCCAAGTACGTCTGCCAATTCTTTTAATGGCTCAAAGCCTTCTTCAGATTTTACTCCACGACCACCAGCTACTACTACTTTCGCCTCGGAAAGATCTACACCCTCTGTAGCTTTACGAACGACTTCTTTAATGATTGTGCGAAGATCCTTCACATCAACATCAAGAGAAGAAACGTCACCTGTACGTGAATCATCTTTTTCAAGAGATGCAATGTTGTTTGGACGTACTGTTGCAAAAATGACGCCGTCTGTTACGATTTTCTTTTCAAATGCTTTTCCAGAGTAGATTGGCCTTGTGAAAACTAAGTTTCCACCAACCTCTTCCACTTCTGTTGCATCAGAAATCAAGCCTGAATTTAATTTGGAAGCCAATTTAGGAGACAAGTCTTTTCCTAAAGCTGTATGCCCGAAAATAATTCCTTCTGGGTTTTCAGAATCAATGACTGCTTTTAAAGCTTGAGAGTAACCGTCAGATGTGTACGCTTTCAAGTTAGCGTGTTCAATTGTCACAACACGGTCAGCACCGTAAGCAATTAGTTCTTGAGCAAGTGATCCTACACCTTCCCCAACTAGTACAGAAACTACTTCCCCACCTTCTGCTACTGTTTTCCCTGCTGCAATTGCTTCAAATGATACATTACGTAATGCGGAATCACGCACTTCTGCTAGTGTTAATACTTTTCTTGCCATGTTTGTCTCCTCCTGTCCATGTATCTATCTATAATACTGTTTAACGACACTTTTATTTCCGCGGGGCACTTGCTGGTCCTTCTGAAACCTGCGGGTTCTCACCTAAGTGCTACCTCCCGCCGGAGTCTAAGTCATCTGCTCCAATTAAACGCTAAATGTTTATATGACGTCTTAGATTACTTTCGCTTCGTTTCTTAATGCGGAAACCAATTCTTTTACTTGTGCATCCAACTCACCTTGAAGCACGCGACCTGCTTCTTTTTTCGGAGGTAGGTAGATTTCAAGCGTTTTTGTCTTCGCTTCTACATCATCTTCATCCAGGTCTAAATCATCTAATTCTAATTCTTCAAGCGGCTTTTTCTTTGCCTTCATTATCCCAGGTAGAGATGGATAGCGCGGATCGTTTAATCCTTGTTGTGCTGTTACAAGCAATGGAAGGGTTGTTTCGATAACTTCGGAATCTCCTTCCACATCGCGCACGATTGTAGCTTTTCCGCCTTCGATTTCTAGCTTTGTGATAGTCGTTACATAAGGAATGTCCAATAATTCCGCTACACGAGGTCCAACTTGTCCGGAACCACCGTCAATTGCAACGTTCCCCCCGATAATCAAGTCTGCATCCTTATCTTTTAAGAATTCAGCCATAATTTTCGCTGTTGTAAATTGATCTCCGTTTTCTACGTCATCTTCTGTGTTTATTAACACAGCTTTGTCAGCACCCATCGCAAGAGCCGTACGAAGCTCTTTTTCTGCCTCTTCAGAACCGACTGTCACAACTGTTACTTCTCCGCCATGTGTGTCTCTTACTTGAATCGCTTCTTCTACCGCGTACTCGTCGTATGGGTTAATAATGAATTCTGCACCATCTTCATTTATACTGCCATTTGAAACAGTTAGTCTTTCCTCAGTATCAAATGTTCTTTTTAATAAAACAAAAATATTCATCACAGTACCTCCTGTTTAAACATTAATTTTATTAGTAATATTCAGATTTTATATTATAAAAAAAATTACTTCCCTTTAAATTCAGGAGCTCTTTTTTCCATAAACGCTGTAATACCCTCTTTGCCATCTTCTGATGTGAAGACTCTTCCAAATAATTGCGCTTCTCTTTCTACGCCTTGATAATATTCTTCATGCTTTGCAAACCGGGACAACTCTATTACAGAAGCAACCGAGATTGGTCCTTTTTGTGCAATCTTTTTCGCCATCTTAAAAGCTTCATCCATTAAAACTTCTTCATCGACGGCTTTGTTTGCAAGTCCCCATTGAACAGCTTCTTCCCCTGTTAAAGTGTCACTCGTAAACAGCATTTCAAAAGCCTTAGCGGAACCAACTAATTTGGGTAAACGCTGAGTCCCAGCAAAACCAGGGATTAGCCCCAACTGCAATTCCGGCAGACCAAGTTTAGCTGTTTTCGTCACTAAGCGGATATGGCAACCCATTGCTAGTTCAAGGCCTCCACCTAAAGCTGCACCATGGATGGCTGCAATAATCGGCTTTGGAAAGTTCTCCATCCTTTCAAAAAGATCTTGACCGAATTTCGCAAGTTTGGCAAATTCTTCACCGGTTTCCACCGTAGTGAATTCTTTGATATCTGCACCTGCAGAGAAGAATCTTCCTTCTCCATGAATCAGAATCACCCTTACCTCTTCTTGCTTTTCTAAATCATCCATCAATAATGAAAGCTCTTTCAAAACTGAGGATGACAAAGCATTCGCGGGGGCTTTGTTGATGGTGATGAGAGCAATTCGTTCTTCTACTTTCATTTGCAAAAATTCCATGAAAATAATCCCCTCCTTATGTATAAGACAGAGAGCTACTTAAGGGGTAGCTCCAAACCCTTTGATTAATAGTTCATGTACTCTTGGTGCAATGGATGTCAGATCGTACTTTTGATCGTTCATGACCCATGTAGTAATCGTTTCATCTATTGTACCAAATACCATTTGCCTTGCTAAACGGACATCTAAATCAGATCGAAGCTCACCGTTTTGGGTACCAGCCAGTAGAATTTCATCCACAACATGCAAATACCCTTTTAACACCTCGTTAATCTTAAGTCGAAGCTCTAAATTGGATTGTCTTAATTCCAACTGGGTTACAATGGCGAGATGGTGATCTTCCGCAAGCATGGAAAAATGTTTTTCTATCAACGTTAATAATTTCTCTGTTGATGTCGATTTTCCTGCAATTTCTTGACGAATCTTTTCGACGAAGAGTCCCATTTTCTCTTGAAACAATGAAATTAGGATGTCTTCCTTATTTTTAAAATAAAGATAGATGGTTCCGTCTGCTACTCCAGCTTGTTTGGCAATTTTGGAAACCTGTGCTTGATGGTAGCCATTTTCCGCAATGACAATGACTGCGGCATCTATTATTTGTTTATATTTAGGTTTTTGTTGTTTCAACCTTTTCGCTCCCTTTTAAAAATGAATGAATAATCATTCATATTTTCATGATACTGCACCATGAATGAACTGTCAATCATTATCTTATCATAATTTTCGTACAAGTTGCTATTAAAAAGAGAGAGAGGTTTTTTACATCTCCCTCTCTATATTTATCATTTCGCTATTTTCTGTTTTTCTTCTTCCACCAATGCTCTTCTGAGGATTTTTCCTACGGCAGTCTTTGGCAATTCGTCTCTGAATTCATAGTATCTTGGCACCTTGTAGGCAGCAAGGTGTTTTCTTGTATATTGGTCTAGTTCTTCTTCTGTGAGGTTGGAACCAGCCTTTTTCACGATGTAAGCTTTAACGGTTTCACCGCGATATGGGTCAGGGATTCCTGCGACAACCACTTCTTGAATTTCTTCGTGCTCATATAATATTTCCTCAATTTCTCTAGGGTAGATATTAAAGCCGCCGGCAATGATCATATCCTTTTTACGATCCACCACATAGAAATAACCGCGCTCATCCATATAACCTAAATCTCCCGTTAAGAGCCAGCCATCTTTCAAGACAGCTTCGGTTTCTTCTTTTCGGTTCCAATATCCTTTCATGATTTGCGGACCTCTTACGGCGATTTCTCCAATTTCACCGGTCGGTGCCAATTCTCCATTTTCCATGGATAGAATGACAGATTCTGTATTTGGCCATGGTATTCCTATGCTTCCTGATACCCTCTCATCCCAAAGGAAATTAGCGTGTGTAACCGGCGACGCTTCCGACAGACCATAGCCTTCTACAAGCTTTCCTCCTGTTACACGCTCAAACTGTTCTTGCACTTCAACAGGCAGGGCTGCTGAACCGCTGATACAAGAATCAATAGAAGATAAATCATACTTTTTGATATCAGGATGATTCAAAAGAGAAATATAGATGGTTGGTGCTCCAGGGAAAAGTGTCGGCTTTTCCTTCTGAATGGTTTTCAATGTTGTTTCCGGGTCAAACTTCGGTAGTAGTATCATTTCATATGCCTGCATGATGGAAAGGTTCATTACTGCCGTCATTCCGTATACATGGAAGAACGGTAGGATTCCAATAACCTTTTCCTGGCCCTTTTGGCATCTGTACATCCAGTTGACACTCATAATTGAATTGGAGACAAGATTCATATGTGTTAACATAACACCTTTGGGGAATCCTGTAGTGCCTCCTGTATATTGCAGTAACGCGAGGTCATCGTTAGGATTGATCGGTACATCAATCGTTTGAGCTTCCGATTGTTTAATGATTTCGGTAAACAAGTGATTTTGGCCACTATGCTCCACCTTCACCACAATTCCGTACTGTTTTTTCTGAACAAAAGGGTAAAGCATATTTTTCGGGAACGGCAGATAGTCCTTTATTCCGGTTACGATCACATGCTTCAGTTTTGTTAGCGCTTTCACCTTTGACACTCTTGGATATAAAATATCTAACGTGATGATGATCTCGGAACCGGAATCATTGATTTGGTATTCCAGTTCACGTTCCATGTATAGTGGATTTGTTTGCACAACAATACCGCCTGCAAAAAGAACGCCATAATAGCTGATGACAGCTTGTGGGCAGTTCGGGAGCATGATAGACACTCTGTCGCCTTTTTCAATTCCAAGTCCTTTTAAGTAGTTTGCCAGTTTTAAAGATTGATCATAAACTTCTTCAAATGTTAATTTTTTACCGAGGAAGCTGATAGCCGTTTTTGTTGGATATTCTTCCGCCGCTTGTTTCAAATAAGACTGCAGTGTTCGCTCTTCGAAGTTGATCTCATGAGGTATTTCTTCAGGATAATGTGATAGCCATGGCTTATTCACTATTTGCTCCATACCATTCCCTCCTCTTTATCGGCCTGTACTACTACAAAAGGCCCATATCTGTTTGTTATAGTATATCAGCAATTCTATAAAAATTATAACATTTTTTTGATTTTTGCAAAAAATGATGAATTATGACAACACTTAACCAGGAACCTTCAGATTTATGTCCTTTTTTATCTTCTTCTTTTCATAAAATATATTCGTTAGTTTTGGCGCAAAAATAAAAAGTAAGATTCCAAGTATCGCAGAAACCAGGATGAACACGCTACTAAATAATTTGGTTGCTCCAGTGGCAATCGATGCAATAACCACGGAGAATTCTCCTCTTGGTGTGAGTGAAAAACCAGCTCGTAAAGCAACCCTCTTTGTGAGCCCGTACCATCTACCTCCAAGCATTCCTACCAAAATTTTTCCCAGCAAAGCCCATCCAATCAATGTAAACAGTAATCCTACATACGGTACTCCTTCTCCCAGGTCTATCGTCGTGCCGAAATGCATAAAAAATATAGGTAAAAGTAAATCTCTCACAGGTAAAGTAACCTGCTCGATATCTTCAGAACGCTTCGTTTCGGCAAGCATGATACCTGCTAAAAATGCCCCTAATACTTCTGACAGCCCAAGTAACAAGGCAATGCCTGCATAACTAAGTGCAATACCAACTGTTAGCATAATGAAAATATCACTTCCGACCAATCGCTCAAAAAATTTCTCCAAACGAGTGAAGCCATAGCGACCAATGACCATCGCACCTGTGGTTAACAACATGATCTTACCCAAAAGAATGACAAAGTCCATCCCTGTTATCCCGCTGTCCGAAGCCAATCCAATTAGGACTGCAACAATGATTGGTGCCACAACATCTTCAAAGATGAGAATCGCAAGTATGTATTCAGACTCTGCATTTGCCAATCGTTTCGTACTTTCGAGTAGCTTGGCAGAAATCGAGGAACTTGTGGCATATAGGACACCGCCTATTAAGAAGGAAGTTAAAAGATCTAGACCAAAGAAGAGACAGATAATAGTAGACATTCCAAAGTTTAAGGCTACATCCAATAACCCAGGTTTCCAAACCTTGAGTGCCATATTTTTTAATTTTTTTAAGGGGAATTCAAGACCAAGTAGAAAAAATAATAGTACAATGCCTATTTCACTAGCAGTATGCAATAATTCATTTTCTGTTATAAATGTTCCGATGCCAAGTCCTAAAAATATATAAAGTATGACGCCAGGGATCTTCATTTTCCCTCCGACATATCCGATAACAAATAGAACGAGTAGTATGACTCCTATGCTTACGAGAATTGGAGTACCTTCATGCATCAGGTAGCAGTCCCTCCCTCGCAAAGCTTGGTCAGTTTTTCTATTTGCGCTTGTTTGCCACAAACCATCAATATATCCTTTTCATGGAGCTTTACATCGACATCTGGTACGGCGATGTTATCTTCCCCTTTTACAATTCCAATAATAGATGCACCTGTTTTGGTTCTTATTTTTGATTCTCCTATCGATTTTCCAATTAATGTGGAAGCTTTTTTCACTTCGATCCACTCAATAATGATTTGTTTCTTAAATATTTTCATCTTATCCATATCTACAGGTTGATAAATAGCACCTAGCAGTTGAGCACCAAGTTCCCTTGTTTCATCTGAGGTCAAAGAGATGGAGAAATCTGCTTCATCATGATCTGGGTCTTCAAAAAAATACATTTCCCGTTTTCCTGAATGGTGAACAACCAACACCACCATATTACCTTCAGCCGTAACAAATGATAGCTTCTTCCCAATCCCCGGTAGTTCCGTAGTCTTAAACTGCATCTCAAGAACCCCCTCCCATAAAACCTATATTCTCTATTCTCCAAACCCACCCATTCTCCCTGCTCTACAACTTATCTGGAGTAAGAAAAACCTCCTAGTAACATTAGTGAGTGGTTAATCGCCGCTATTCCTTTCCGCAAATAACTTCGCTTTCCGCGGGACGGTGCTTGAGCCTCCTCGCTGCGCTATGGGGTCTCACTCTACCGTTACTCCCCCCGCTGGAGTCTTCGTCATTTGCTCCAATCCACAGCTGGAAACTATGTTAAAGAAGCTTTATTGGTACTTCAGAAACCTCGATTAGATAGCTTTTTTGACTAATGGGAATGAAGTCACCTAGTTGATTGGAGTGGAAGGCGCGCAGACGCCCGCGGGAGGAAGGGACAGGGAAGACCCCACAGGGCGAATGCCCGAGGAGGCTTCCGGACCGCCCGCAGGCAAGCGAAGCGCTTGGAACGGAAATCAACTGTATTTTATACTTAAAAAAGGAAGAATCAGCAATGTGAAACTTGCTTCTTCTTCCTCACTGTTATTAACTCTTTATGCTACAAAAAGATAAATAATACCAATTAAAACAAACACAATACAACATCCAATCAACACTTTTGCTAAAGTTTCCAAAATTCCCTACTCCTTATCCAATACTTGCCCCAATAATGAAAGATAACCCTATAGAAATGACAAGGGAAATAAACCCGACAGCCCAATTCCCTTTTTCTATTTCCTTATCAATGTTAAAGCTTGGTGTTAAAAATTCAAAGATAAAGTAGGCAAATAACAATAACACAAATCCTACCGCTCCCCAACCAATCATCGTCAACAACGAATCATGATCGCTGATAGAGTACCTGAAAATGTTGGCGATACCGAGTATTTTACCGCCCGTTGCCATCGCTACAGCAAAATTGCCTTTT
The DNA here is from genome assembly GCF_001293645.1 of Bacillus sp. CHD6a. GTDB lineage: Bacteria > Bacillota > Bacilli > Bacillales > Bacillaceae_I > Sutcliffiella_A. The sequence goes on along the minus strand of NZ_LBMD01000006.1, from coordinate 179,911 downwards.
TTAATTTCTTCCATGTTTTTATACTTTGTCACTAGTTCAAAAATAGCCAGAAACAGAACAAGACATAGTACCACCACACTAAAGTTGGCAGCCGTTCTGACTAATTCATTTTCCCAAAAAGCAGACATATCAGGCTCCCCTCTTATTTCAGTTCGACGACGGTAACACCAGTGCCACCTTCAGACGCCTCACCAAATCGATAATTTTTAACGGAACGGTGGTTCTTCAAATAATTCTGCACCCCAACACGCAGCGCTCCGGTTCCTTTACCATGAATGATAGAAACACGATGATAACCTGCTAATGTAGCATCATCCAAATATTTTTCCACTCTCATGAGTGCATTCTCAAAACGTTCACCTCGAAGGTCAAGCTCTATGCTGACATGATAGTCTTTCCCTTTGATGGTAGCCAGTGGCTTGGTTTCCACAGGCTTTGGCCTGCTTACATATTGAATGTCTTTCGTTTTCACTTTCATTTTCATGATACCAATCTGAACTTGCCATTCTTTGGCTCCCGTTTTTTCCACAAGATGTCCTTTTTGGTTTAAACTTAATACCTTTACTTCGTCACCAGGCTCCAGTGTTTGATTGGTAGCTTCTTGTTTTTTTGTGGTTGCAGATTTTTTAACGGTAGGCACGGCGCCTTCCAGTCGTTTTTTGGCATCAATTAACTCGTGCTCTTTTACATTGGCGTGCTGTTCCATGCGCATCTTGCGTAATTCTCGAATTACCTTTTCTGCTTCTTCCTTGGCATCCTCTACCATCTTCTCGGCTTTTTCGGCTGCTTTTTCGTATAATTTATCGCGTTGTTCGTTCAGCTCCTGCATTTGCTGTTCCAGATCTTCATGCAGTTGTTGCGATGTTTTTCTTATTTTTTCTGCTTCTTTCCATTCTTCTTCTGCTCTTTTTTGAGAAGCTTCCAAAGAAGCAATCATATTCTCCACTTTGTTGCTATCCTCACTGACAAAACCTTTCGCCCGGTCGATGACTTCCATGCTCAAACCTAGACGTTTTGAAATCTCGAACGCATTACTTCTACCAGGTACCCCGATAAGCAAACGATACGTAGGACTTAACGTATCCACATCAAATTCAACGCTTGCGTTTACTACCCCATCACGGTTATAACCGTATGCTTTTAATTCTGGGTAATGGGTAGTTGCAATGACACATGCACCTCGTTGATATACTTCATCCAAAATCGAGATAGCAAGTGCTGCTCCCTCTTGTGGGTCTGTACCTGCGCCAAGTTCGTCAAATAGAACTAGACTCTCATGGTCTACTTTTTTAAGAATATCTACAATATTGACCATATGCGAGGAGAATGTACTTAAGCTTTGCTCGATGGATTGTTCATCCCCAATATCTGCATAAACGGCAGAGAATACTCCCACTTCCGACCCATCTTGAGCTGGTACATGCAATCCAGATTGCGCCATAATCGTTAACAAACCAAGTGTTTTCAACGTTACCGTCTTACCACCTGTATTAGGACCCGTAATAACGATAGATGTATAGTCTTTTCCAAGCTCCATAGTGTTCGGGACCACCTCATCCTCATTGATAAGAGGATGTCTTGCTTGAACCAGCCTTATATATTTATCATTATTAATTTCAGGCTTCGTTCCGCGGATATGCTTTCCATACTTTGCTTTTGCAAACATAAAATCTATTTCTGCGAGTATGTGAACATTTTCTAGAAGATCACGTGCCACTTCTGCCACTTCTGCTGAAAGCTCAGCTAATATACGATCTATTTCCAGCTTTTCTTTCACCTTTGCTTCTTGAAGAACGTTGTTTAGGTCCACAACCTGTTGAGGTTCAATGAACAATGTTGCACCTGAAGAGGATTGATCGTGTACTATCCCACCATACGAACCGCGATATTCTTGTTTTACCGGTATGACATACCGTTCATTACGAATGGTGATGATGGCATCTGACAACATCTTCTGTGCGTTAGAAGAACGAATCATGCTCTCCAGTTTTTCTCGCACCCTGGACTCTGTGGACCTTAATTGCTGACGGATTCCTCTTAACTTATCACTGGCTCCGTCCAGTACTTCTCCATATTCGTCTATACAATTTTTTATATTGCGTTCAAGTTCAGGATAAATGATTAGCTGATCCATATATTCTTTCAATATAGGAATGGATATATCTTCTTCTAATACAGATTCCACAAAACGGTCTAGCTTTCGCGCCGCATAAATGGTACCTGCGATATCCAATAGTTCATGAGTGTTTAATGTCCCGCCAATCTCGGCACGTTTTACATGTGCTCGGATATCAGTGATTCCTCCAAGTGGCACTTCCCCTTTTAAACGAAGGACAGTTGCTGCCTCATCTGTTTGCAGCTGTCTTCTTACCACTTCTTCGTAATTGGTGGCAGGTGTTAATTGCGCAACTTTTTCTTTGCCTAAAGAGGAAGCCGAAAAAGTTGCCAGTTTATCTTTTACTTTATTAAATTCCAATACCTTTAAAACCCTCGGTTGCACGGTACCATAACTCCCTTCTGTCTTTACCTTACGTATGGTGTCGTGTTAAAAATTTCTTTAACTCGTCCAGTGACCATGTATTGATTACATTGTCTTTTTTGATCCACCCTTTTCTTGCCGCTGCCACTCCCACTTCCATATGATCCAACATGTCGATGCTATGTGCATCTGTATTGATGACAATCTTCACTCCAGCATCCTGTGCGAGTCGGACATAGTGGCTAGCAAGGTCCAAACGGTTGGGATTGGCGTTAAGCTCAAGCGCAGTATCTGTTTCTTTCGCCAACTGAATCAACATTTCCACATCCACATCATATCCTTCCCTGCGTCCAATCAGACGCCCTGTAGGATGTGCGATAATATCGACATGATTATTTTCCAACGCTTTTCTCAAGCGGTCCATAATTACTTCTCTTTTTTGTGAAAAGCTTGAATGAATCGATGCGATGACAATATCCATCTCTTCCATTAATTCATCATCATAATCAAGAGAGCCGTCTGGCAGGATGTCCATTTCCACACCGGATAAAATCGTAATATCCTCATACTTTTCATTCAATTTCTTGATTTCTTCCTTTTGCTGTCTAAGACGTTCCGGAGTTAAACCGTTCGCTACTTTTAAATATTGAGAATGATCGGTAATCGCCATATACTTATACCCTTTTGCACGGTTTGCTTCTATCATCTCTTCTATTGTGTACGCACCATCGCTATACGTAGAGTGCATATGAAGATCTCCTCTTATGTCATCCAATGACACCAATGGTATCTCTCCATGTTCTAAAGCATAATCCACTTCTGTCCCATCTTCTCTTATCTCAGGCGGGATGAACGGCAGGTTAAAATGACGGAAAAACGCTTCTTCCGTTTTGAAGTGCTTCATTTCTCCTGTTTCAACATTTTCCACACCATACTCACTGATTTTCTCTCCGCGGTCTTTTGCAAGCTGGCGCATACGGACGTTATGGTCTTTTGATCCGGTAAAATGATGCAAAGTTGTCGGGAAGCTTAAAGGTTCCACCATGCGGAAATCAACGGACACATCATAATCATATTTTAAAATGATGGACACTTTTGTATCACCATTTGCAATAATTTCTATCACCCTATCCATTTTCACAAGCTGCTCCCGTACTTTTGTAGGTTCTGTTGTGGAAATGATAAAGTCCAAATCTTTAATGGTTTCCCTGTATCTGCGCAGGCTTCCTGCACGCGAGTATTTCTCTATTCCATCCACGGTTGCAAGGAATTGTTCGATTTGTTCTGCAATCGGCGTCATAAAGGAGATCGGCAAACGATCTGGACGTTTTCCGACTTCTTCTATTGCAGCAAGGATTTTCTCTTCTGTTTTTTTCCCAAATCCGGCAAGCACCTGCACTTTTTCTTGTTCACACGCTTCTTTTAAGCTTGTCATATCTACTACGTCTAGTTCTTGATAAAGTTTCGCTATTTTCTTGCCACCAAGCCCAGGCAATTTCAATAACGGAATTAATCCTTCTGGAACTTCTTGTTGCAACTCTTCTAAAACGGAGGATTTCCCTGTTTCCAAAATTTCATGGATGACAGCTGCAGTCCCTTTTCCAATACCACTAATCTTTGTAAAATCTTCTATTTGACTTAAGCTTCTTTCATCATTTTCAAGTGCCAGCGCAGCTTTTCTGAATGCCGAAACTTTAAATCCATTCTCTCCCTTTAATTCCATATATGTCGCAATCGTTTCAAGCCATTTTACGATTTGTTTTTTATTCACATTACTTCACCTGACCTTATGTAGACTTATCTTATTAAATCATACAAATAAATGAGGCAAATGTACAATCGAACAAACTGTTTCCATGAAAAAAACAGGCCCAAAGAAGGCCTGTTTTACCATTTGAATTATTGCTTGCTTGCCGTATAACCTGACCATAGCTCTTGTAGCTTTTCTGAGAATATCGGTGTACTTTCTACAATTCCCTTTGCCATGGACGAATCACTGATTGAAGTCTGCACCATCTCAAGAGGAACCAATGCTCCTATGTATAAGAAAATAAACACAATCAAGTAAACTTCCACAAAGCCTAACACTGCCCCTGCCCAACTGTTCACCTGTTTCAAGATCGGTAGGTGAGAAAGGAAATCCAGCATAGACCCGATTATCTGCGCAGCAATCCTTGTTCCGAAGAAAAGAATCGCAAAAGCAACAGCCCTATAATAAGCCGTATCTAGACTTATCGTCTCAAAAAACATAGAAAACTCAGCATTGCCAAAACTCGGCATAGGCACCCAAAGTTTTAATTTCGGTGCTAAATCACCATAAAACATATATGCAACCACAAAGGCTGCTATAAAGCCGGAAAGATGGACAATCTGCATAATGAATCCCCTGCGGATTCCAACAATCAGTCCCATAATAAATAGAAAGATAATAATCAAGTCTAACATCGTACTCAACCCTTTTTCTTTAATTCTCTCTCAAGCATATCGTATTCATCTTTTAATTTGATATAATCATGTACAACATTCACCGCAGTAAGGACTGCCAGTTTACTGATGTCCAAGTTTGAATTTTTGCTATTGATTTCTCTCATTTTTTCATCGACAATGGAAGCAACAAGTCGTATGTGACTTATACTTTCCGTACCAACAATCGAGTATTGTTGTCCATATATGTCGACAGTTGTGCGAGTTTTATGCTCTGACAACGTGTATGCCCCCATTCATTAAAATCCTAATCTTTATAATACCACGAAACGTAGTAAAGTGGAAAAGAAACATGGAAAAATGTAAAATTTTGTAGTAGGAGTGAATTAATTGTCATATCAAGTCATCCAGGTATCTGGAACTATATTAAACAAAATAGAAAGTTTCTATAAGGAACATAAGATAAATAAGCTTCCTACTGGAGCTATTTTTGTTGCCAAATCGCCTACTTGTAATATTACAGCATACAAGTCTGGAAAAGTGTTGTTCCAAGGAAAAGGGGCGGAAGAGGAAGCGAACATTTGGAAGGGATTTGGGGCAACGGATGCACCAGCTAAAGCTAGCAAAAAAGCAACTACTGTTTCATCAGTGAAATCCTCCTTGCCTGCAGGGTTTGCTTCCCTTTCTGTCATCGGATCTGATGAAGTAGGGACAGGAGATTATTTTGGGCCGATTACTGTTTGTGCCGCATATGTAAAAAAGGAACACATGGATAAATTGAAAGAACTGGGAGTGCAGGATTCGAAGACATTAAATGATGAAAAGATTGTGAGGATAGCAAAAGCAATTTTGCCGCATGTTCCTTACAGCCTATTAGTTTTAAATAATGAAAAGTATAATGAACTGCAACAAAGTGGTATGTCCCAGGGGAAAATTAAGGCGTTATTACATAATAAAGCATTACAACATGTATTAGATAAAATTGCCCCAGAGAAACCTGATGCAATACTCATTGATCAGTTTGCTGAATCTGGGATTTACTATCGACATGTGGCGCAACAGAAGAAAATTGTTCGTGAAAATGTTTATTTTCATACCAAAGCAGAAGGCCTGCACCTTTCCGTGGCCGCGGCTTCCATTATCGCAAGGTACTCTTTCTTAAAAGAGATGGAAAAGCTGAGCGAGCTTGCGGGTATAACAATACCAAAAGGAGCAGGTTCAAAAGTGGATTCTGCAGCTGCAAGAGTGATTGAAAAACATGGAGAAGGCTTTTTGAACAAAGTGGCAAAAGTCCATTTTGCCAATACGCTGAAGGCAAAAAAACTGGTCAGATAACTTTACCAATCGATATTTCGTATACAGTTGGTTGTCTTATGCTATAATTTGAGTATACACATGATTGAAGAAGCCAAAGTGTTGGACGCACTTTGACTCTTGACAGTATAAGTTCCGCAGAAGCACGGCTACTGTGGAGTCGAACGTAATAAGTAACTCACCCGACTGCCTAACAGCGAATTAGAAGTCACGGGTGGGTTATTTTTTTGTCATTTCTTTTATTAACACGATTACTAGATTTACAAGCGCAAAGAGGAATAGTCCTGATGTGAGGAAAAGCTGCATCTCGCTCATACGGTCACCCCCGTTCTCCACAGGGATTCACCGCACCACCCGTTCCTATTATACTGTCTACTCTATTATACCATTCTATCTAAAAAACAGAACACGCGTTCTTATAAATCATTCGAAATACCTATTTTTAGTAAAAAAACGGGCAAAAACAGCTTGACCTAAGATTTTGAGTTTCAATAATAGCTAATCTACGTTGTTTTAGTCCGTAAATGGGGACCTTAAACCACCTCGGCTATTTATTGTCGCCTGTGGGTTCTCCACATTGTCGCTTCCTTGCTCTACGTTTTTGTTTTTCTAAAGGCGTTTTGGATGGAGAGGCACCTGCTCTGTTACCGTTTTTGCTTTTCTGCAGGAGTTTCGGGTTGTGAGACACCTCCTCTATTACCGTTTTTGTTTTTCTGGAGGAGTTTCGGGTGGAGAGACACTTGTTCTGTTACCGTTTTTGTTTTTCTGAAGGAGTTTCGGGCAGTGAGACACCTCCTCTGTTACCTTTTTTGTTTTTCTGGAGGAGTTTCGGGTGGAGAGACACCTTCTATGCTACCGTTTTTGTTTTTCTGGAGGAGTTTCGGGTGGAGAGACACCTTCTATGCTACCGTTTTTGTTTTTCTGGAGGAGTTTCGGGTGGAGAGACACCTCCTCTGTTACCTTTTTTGCTTTTCCGAAGGAGTTTCGGGCGGTGAGAACACGGCTCTATTACCGTTTTTGTTTTTAAGAAGAAGTTTCGGGCGGTGAGACACCTGCTCTGTTACCGATTTTTGCTTTTCCGAAGGAGTTTCGGGCGGTGAGAACCAGGCTCTATTACCGTTTTTGCTTTTCTGGAGGAGTTTCGGGCGGTGAGACACCTCCTCTGTTACCGTTTTTGTTTTTCCGGTGGAGTTTCGGGCGGTGAGACACCTCCTCTATTACCGTTTTTGTTTTTTCGGTGGAGTTTCGGGTGGAGAGACACCTGCTCTGTTACCGTTTTGGCTTTTCCGAAGGAGTTTCGGGCGGTGAGAACCAGGCTCTATTACCGTTTTTGCTTTTCTGGAGGAGTTTCGGGTGGAGAGACACCTGCTCTGTTACCGTTTTTGCTTTCCTGTAAGAGTTTCGGGCGGAGACTGTTAACTTTCCCGTAGTAGTCTTCGGCATTTGATCCGGAGTTAGATAGCACCATGCACAAATCCTACTGTTTTTCAGGTAACTTGATAAGAAAGCTTTTGTTAACCTCCTAGGTCAATGAAATCACTGTGTTGAATGTTTCATTACCCAAAAAAGGACAAAAAGGGATCCCACATGGAATCCCTTTTCTTTTATATTAGCTTCTTAGTACTGCGTTGAATTTTTCTTCGACTGCTTGAAGCACTTTTGTGTGAACTTTTGTTACTTCTTCGTCCGTTAGTGTGTGTTCTGGGTGGTAGTAACGTAATGCGAATGCGATTGACTTTTTGGTTGAGTCGATTTTGTCACCTTCGTACACGTCGAATACCTGTACTTCCTTCAGAAGGGTGCCGCCTGTTGTTTTGATGACTGCTTCCAACTCACCTGCTGGAGTTTCCTGATCCACCACAAGTGCGATATCACGGCTGATGGATGGGAAACGCGGGATTGCTTCGTATTGTATTTCTCCGATGCCTTCTCCCAGTAGTGCTGTTAAGGAAAGCTCAAACACATATGTTTCAGGGAGGTCCAGTTCATTTAATTTTTCTGGATGAAGCTGACCGATGAAACCAATGCTTTCTCCATTCAGTAAGATTTCTGCTGTACGTCCAGGGTGTAAACCGTCTTTCTCAGAACGTGCGTAAGTGATTGTTTCACTCACTCCAAGCATAGAGAACATGCCTTCCAAAATTCCCTTGGCTACAAAGAAATCAACTGCTTTTTTCTCCCCCTGCCATGGATGTTGCTGCCATAGACCTGTTAGTGCACCAGCAAGGCGTTCTTTTTCCTCAGGTAAAACATCTCCATCTTTTCCGATGAATACAGACCCAATTTCATATACTGCATTCGCTTGCAAGGAACGAGCGATATTATGTTGTAGCGCTTCTAGAAGATGCGGCACAAGGCTCAGACGCAATGTGCTTCTCTCTTCACTCATCGGCATCGCTAGGCGGATCGCTTTTCCATGTTCAAGGGCGAATTGCTTCGCGCGCTCATCGCTTGTCAGGGAGTACGTGATGTTTTGGATTAGACCAGCACCCTCCAGATAACGGCGAACTTTACGACGCTTCGCTTGATATGGAGTCAATACGCCAGGTGTTGCAGCACTTACAGGCAGTGTAGTTGGAATATTGTCATATCCGTAAAGACGTGCCACTTCCTCAACGAGATCCTCTTCAATCGTGATATCCCCACGACGAGTTGGAACAGTAACTGTAAAGCTGCCGTTGTCTTCAGATACCTCAAATTGCAGCTTCGTGAAAATATCTTTCACTTCCGCAGCAGTGATGGAAGTTCCAAGCACGCTATTAATTTTTTCGACAGTAGTGGTGACCACAGCAGGTTCTATTTTCAGAGTGTTTACTTCCACGGAACCACCGACCACTTCACCGCCAGCGTATTCTGCCATTAGTGCAACAGCTCTCTCTGCTGCTTCACGTGTACGGTTCGGATCGATTCCTTTTTCATAGCGGGCACTTGCTTCACTGCGCAGACCGTGATCTTTTGATGCTTTACGTACAGTCACTCCATTGAAGTATGCGGACTCAAGCAGGATAGTCGTTGTATCTGATTGAACCTCTGAATCCGCTCCACCCATTACACCGGCAAGCGCGACAGGCTCTGTTCCGTTTGTGATAACAAGGTGATCTTCTGTTAACGTACGCTCTGCATCGTCAAGGGTTGTGATTTTCTCATCCTTGCGAGCACGGCGAACAAGAATTTCCTTGCTGCCAAGACGATCATAATCGAACGCATGCAATGGCTGACCATATTCTAATAAAATGTAGTTGGTGATGTCGACCACATTGTTGTGTGGGCGGATTCCTGCTGCCATCAGGCGACCTTGCATCCAAAGCGGTGAAGGACCGATTTTCACATTTTTCACTACTTTAGCGACATATAACGGGTTGTCTTCTGAAGCGTCCACATTTACTGAAATATAGTCGGAAGCTTCTTCACTGTTTGCTTCATATTCAGTAGATGGCCATTTTACTTCACGTCCAAGGATGGCGCCGACTTCATATGCCACACCCAGCATGCTTAATGCATCTGAGCGGTTTGGTGTAAGCCCTAGTTCCATCACTTTGTCATTTCGGTTTAAATATTCTAATGCATCAGTACCAACTTCCACATCATTTGGGAATACAAAGATCCCTTCCGAGAATTCTTTTGCCACAAGCTTAGAACCAATCCCCAACTCTTGCAAGGAACAGATCATTCCGTTAGACTCTTCGCCGCGAAGCTTGGCACGCTTTATCTTAAAATTACCAGGAAGCACTGCCCCTACGGTTGCCACTGCTACTTTCTGGCCTTTGTCTACATTTTTGGCACCACAGACAATTTGTACAGTTTCACCGTTTCCAAGATCAACTTGGCATTTATTCAACTTATCCGCGTCTGGATGCTGTTCCTTTTCCAAGACATGACCAACTACGACACCTTTGATCCCGTCGTTCAGCATTTCCACGCCTTCTACTTCAATCCCGCTTCTTGTAATTTTCTCCGCCAAGTCCTCAGCAGAAATATCATCTATATTTACGTAATCTTTTAACCAATTGTAAGATACTAACATGGTTTCCCCTCCTCTTAAACTCGATTGAATTGCTTCACGAAACGTTGATCGTTTGTGTAGAAATGGCGGATATCGTCAATGCCGTAACGAAGCATCGCAATACGCTCAGGTCCCATTCCAAAAGCAAATCCTTGATATTTTTTCGGATCATAACCAGACATTTCAAGGACACGTGGATGAACCATACCAGCTCCAAGAATTTCAATCCATCCAGTTCCTTTACACATGCTGCAGCCTTTGCCTCCACATTTCGCACATGTTACGTCAATCTCAACAGACGGCTCTGTGAAAGGGAAGAAGCTAGGACGCAGACGGATTTCTCGGTCTTCGCCGAACATCTTTTTCGCAAACGTTTCAAGCGTTCCCTTAAGGTCGCTCATGCTGATGTTCTCGTCAATCACAAGTCCTTCAATTTGGGTGAATTGGTGGGAGTGAGTCGCATCATCATCATCACGGCGATACACTTTACCAGGACAGATAATTTTAATAGGTCCCTTTTCCTTGTTCGCTTCCATCGTTCTTGCTTGAACAGGGGAAGTTTGTGTTCTTAAAAGTACTTCATCTGTAATATAGAAAGAATCCTGCATATCTCGGGCAGGGTGATCCTTCGGCAAGTTTAATGCTTCAAAGTTGTAGTAGTCCGTTTCGACTTCCGGTCCTTCTGTAATTGTATAGCCCATTCCAAGGAACAGGTCTTCGATCTCTTCGATAACTTTTGTTAATGGGTGCGGATTTCCTGTTGGTGCCGGACGGCCAGGTAACGTTACATCAATTGTTTCAGATGAAAGCTTTTTCGCTACTTCTGCCTTCTCAAGTTCAGCCTGCTTTGCTTCAATTTTCTCAGACACATTTCCACGAACGACGTTAGCCAGCGCTCCCATTTTTGGACGCTCTTCTGCTGAAAGCTTACCCATTCCTTTTAAAATTTCCGTGATAGGACCTTTTTTTCCTAGGTACGCCACACGGACTTCATTTAGTGCTTTTAAGTCTTGTGCTTGTTCTACTTGCTCAATAGCAAGTGTTTCTAATTCCTTCAATCGTTGTTCCACATCTATTCCTCCTTGGTTCAATTTTGAGTAAGGTTGTAAATTTCCAGTTGTTGATTGGAGCACAGGGCGAAAGCGAAGCCCAGTGCGGAAATCAACAGTGGGGTTAAACAGTGCCTAAAAATAAACAAAAAAACTCGCCCCTCAAAAAGGGACGAGATATTCGCGGTACCACCCTAGTTAACAAAGACAAAATTACTCTTTGTTCGCTCTGTTCCAGATAACGGCTATCTAACCGGTCCACCTTTACAGCATCGCTTAAGCCTGCTGGTCTAAGTGTCACTCAAGAGGTGAAATATTCACTCTTTCTTCCTTTAAGATGCTTTCAGTCTGCGGCACCTTTTCCCTGATAAGGTCTGAAATGAGTTACTTGCCTCTCTCATTGCTTTGCTCAGTATGTAACTATTTTTATATTATATTGAAAACATGTGGCAGATGCAACTCTATCCACGTAAATAATACATTAAAATTCCCGCTGCGACCCCGACATTCAAGGATTCACTTTGTCCATGGATAGGGATAAAAAGGTTCTTGTTTGTCATATTGAGATGTTCTTGGGCCATTCCTTTTCCTTCATTGCCAAGAATCAGCGCGAAAGATTGGGATGGTTGTACTTGTTGGAACGGCAATCCATTTTGCAGGGAAGTTCCGTAAACAGGTGTGTTGAGCTCTTTACATTGTTGTATATAGCTTTTGAGATCTCCTCTTGCTATCGGCAGGTGAAAAATCGACCCTTGCGTAGAACGTATAACTTTGGAGCTGTATAGATCAGCGCATCCTTCTCCTAAAATCACCATGTCCATTCCGGCAGCGTCCGCTGTTCTTATCATAGTGCCCACATTTCCCGGGTCTTGAACATTATCGAGCAAAAGAATTTTTTGATTAGGTTGGATAGTGTGTGTGTGTTGTGCCGGAATTCTGCAAATCGCTGCGACTCCTTGTGGTGTTTCCGTTTCACTAATTTCTTTTAACACATTGGGAGTCGCATATATTAGTTCCACATGATTAAGATTCCACTCATTCGGAACGGTGCGATCTTCTGAAATGATGATTTCTTCCACAAGGTTCTCCACTTTCAAGGCCTCTTCAACCAGATGAAATCCTTCAATGATAAAAGTTCCAGATTGTTCACGTTCTTTCTTTTTCTGCAGCTTTTTCCACTGTTTCACTTTATTATTCTTGATGGATTCTATATGTTTCAATACTGTTTCTCCTTTTTCGCTACTCAATACTGCTATTATACGCATTTTGTGCACATAATTAAACCACCTATTGGACATGCTAGGTGTTGATACTATTTTCCCTACGAGGTGATAAGGATGAATTTGAATTTACGTCATGCGATCCGTCAGAATGTGGAAGGAAATTCTCAAGACCAGCTTAGAGAGACAATCTTAGATGCCATCAATAAAGGCGAAGAAAAAATGCTTCCAGGTTTAGGCGTATTGTTTGAAGTGATTTGGGAGAATTCTTCTGAGCAGGACAAAGCTGAAATGCTCTCAACTTTAGAGGATGGATTGAAATAGTATTGGATTAAGACAGCTCCTTTGAGGAGCTGTTTTTTATTTTGTAAGCTGTTTTGCTCCTATTTTTTCTAGTGGTTTGAGAGACGTCTTCTCTGCTACCGTTCCCCTTCATTTTCTCTTCAAATGGGCGGAGAGACTCCTTCTCTACTACCGTTCCGATCCAATTTTTCTTCTAACGGGCGGAGAGACGTCTTCTCTGCTACCGTTCCGATCCAATTTTTCTTCTAACGGGCGGAGAGACGCCTTCTGTGCTTCCTTTCCGCTTCATTTTTTCTTCAAACGGGCAGAGAGACACCTTCTCTACTTCCTTTCCGCTTCATTTTTTCTTCAAACGGGCGGAGAGACACCTTCTCTACTACCGTTCCGCTCCATTTTTCCTTCTAACGGGCGGAGAGACGCCTTCTCTACTACCGTTCCGCTCCAATTTTTCTTCTAACGGGCGGAGAGACACCTTCTCTACTACCGTTCCGCTCCATTTTTCCTTCTAACGGTCGGAGAGACGCCTTCTCTACTTCCTTTCCGCACCCATTTTTCTTCGAACGAGCGGAGAGACGCCTTCTCTACTTCCTTTCCGCTTCATTTTTTCTTCAAACGGGCGGAGAGACACCTTCTCTACTACCGTTCAACTCCATTTTCCCTTCAATCGGGCAAAGAGACGCCTCCTCTACACCCATTCCGCTCCATTCTCTCTCCAAACGGGCATTGAGGACCTCTCTTCCACCTAACAGAGGTCTTCATTCTCCTTCTCAGTGCCTTAACAAGAAAAGCCGCCCACAAAACGTGAGCGGCAGGGCATATCAAACAAAAAAACGATCAATCAAACGTCAATCTGCTTACTGTATCAGCATCTAACTTCTTAATAACTTCCGCGATCAACTTCACCGCATTCTCATAGTCGTCTCGGTGCAACATTGCTGCGTGAGAGTGGATGTAGCGTGTTGCGATTGTGATGGAAAGAGCAGGTACACCACGAGCTGTCAGGTGGATGGCACCGGAATCTGTTCCGCCTCCTGCAACAGAGTCGAATTGATATGGAATTTCCATTTCGTCAGCTACACCTGTTACAAAGTCACGTAATCCCTTGTGGGAGACCATAGATGCATCATATAGAATGATTTGCGGGCCTTTCCCCATTTTGCTTAGAGCTTCTTTTTCGGTAACCCCAGGAGTATCTCCAGCGATTCCTACGTCCACACCGAATCCGATGTCGGGTTGGATCAGGTTTGCGGAAGTTTTCGCACCACGCAATCCCACTTCCTCTTGAACTGTACCTACTCCGTACACTACGTTTGGATGATCGGCGTCTTTTAACTGCTTCATCACGTCAATGGCGATGGCACAACCGATACGGTTATCCCAAGCTTTTGCCAGAAGCATTTTTTCGTTGTTCATGACCGTGAATTCAAAGTAAGGAACAACCTGGTCGCCAGGGCGTACTCCCCATTCTTGTGCTTCTTCACGGCTGGATGCACCGATGTCGATGAACATGTCCTTAATGTCTACCGGCTTTTTGCGTGCTTCAGGAGGCAGTATATGCGGTGGTTTAGAACCGATTACCCCTGTTACGTCACCTTTAGAAGTTACGATAGTTACGCGTTGTGCCAGCATAACTTGGGACCACCAGCCGCCGACTGTTTGGAAGCGAAGAAATCCGCGGTCATCAATATGTGTAATCATGAAGCCCACTTCGTCCAAGTGACCAGCAACCATTACTTTTGGTCCGTCTGCTTTCCCTACTTTTTTAGCAATTAAGCTTCCCAGTCCGTCTGTGAATACTTCATCAGCGAATGGTGTTATGTATTTTTTCATTACGTCGCGTGGTTCTTTTTCATTGCCGGGAATACCCTTGGCATCTGTTAGATCTTTTAACATTGTTAATGTTTCATCTAGCTTTGTCATGTATTTCGACCCCCTTAATAAATATCAATCCAACAATTATTATACAGAAAACTCTTACTAATGTAAAAAGGATTAGTAGCCTTGCTGTTGCCTTTCATGATTGATCTGATTTTTTTCCAAGTAAGCCTGCTCCACTTCGGCCCATTCAAAGCCAAGCATTTCACCTAATTGTGTATAGGAATCCAGTAATAAAAAGTAATTTTCTTCGAACAGATTGTCTTTAAAAGTAGAAACCAGCTGATAAACTCTGTTAAATTGCTCAGTTAGCGAGGCTGCTTCTTCCGCAAGTCCTCTAGAAGTTTCCGAACCGTCATATCCAAACGTAAGCCCAAGGGATAAGATAAAATGCACTCCGTCCACATATTCTTCTAGTATTACTGCGCGTTCAGCAGGAGGCTTCACGCTCCAAAATTTAAAGCAACGAGTTTCATTGGCCAATTCACCTAACTCTACAAGCAAAGCCAATATCTTCTCATCAACCAAATCTTCTTTTTTTAACTCATGTTGTAATTCAATTTTTGCATCCAACTCACGTTGCATGTCATATAGACGTTGTAAATTCAAAAAAATCCCCTTCTTTTTAAAAGTTTGATAAAAAATGAAACCTTTTCATACCTAAACACGTATATAAGGTATTTTATAATAAAACTGTATTTTTGCGAAGGAGTAGCAAATATGTTTATGATTCTCATTCGTCTTGCTTTACTTGCACTTTTTGCTTTTATTATTTATTCCATTTTTAAGTACCTCTTGAATCCTAAAAGGAAGCTTGAGATTGCGCATGAACAGAAGAACTTCTATCTTCTTGATCAAAAGAGCAATGTAAGGAAGAATTTTCTCCTGACCTACAAAGGAGTCATGTTTGAAGGGGAAAAATATTTGGGGACTACAGACAGAGCGTTTGAGGTCATCTCCATTTTCATCTGGCCAAAGAATCCTGAAAAGTTGCAAGGGTTGAAAAAGCATGACTTTGAATTTATTCAAAAAGAGGTTCGAAAGCAATATCCAGATGCTTTGATTGATTGGAAAAGTCCCATTAAAGAGTTTTTAAAAGATGAAAGAGGATAACGCTGTTATGCGTTATCCTCTTTTATATTGCTTTTCTTTATGAAAGAATTGTTCCCATTTCATCACGACGACTTTTTGTCTCATTACAAGCATCAGGATCAAGAGCCCCACAAGCACTGCAACCATAGCAGTTGGGGAAAATTCCGTAATAAATTGTCCAAAGACGGTATAGATAATTGCGAGAGGAATATTAGTCAGGAGAGAAGCTTTTGCATAGTTTGAGAAGGTTTTTGTCGTTTCAATCAAGCAAAGAGAGAGTAAGTGGAAGTGGATGAAGGGAACAAGACGCATGACAGTGATCTGTCCAACCGAAAAGTTTGCATGGTTGCCAAACAGCCTTTCTTTCATTTTTAAGATCTTCCCAAATATGCCGGGAAGCTGTTGATATAAAAAGTAGAAAAATAAGCTGGATAACGTTAAGCCTGCGACAGAATAAATGCTGCCGATTATTCCACCAAAGAGGGCTCCTCCTGCAATGCAGATGATAACCACCGGAATAAATAAAACTTGTCTTAATATATGAAAAAGAATAAAACCAAGAGAAGCCAGCCACCAGTGACTTTCAATAACGACAAAGAGTACGTTCATTTTTTCGTCCATTTTGGCTTGCCTCCTAGTTTTTAATAAAGCTTATTCAACTATCAATAAATTATGTTAACTTATCAACCTGTGAGAAAATACCCCCAAAACCCGATATGTAAAAACGTTAGGAATGGAAGACCTATCCGAAATAACAGGCGCTTTGTTTTATGACGGTAGGTTTGCATCCCCATCCAGGCACCAAGCGCTCCACCTAGCAGCGCAATTCCCCACAGGTGTAATTCTGGCACTCTCCAGCGATGCTCTATGGCCCTTTGTTTATCTACTTTCATAATAATGAAGCCTACAATGTTTATAAAGATATAATAACCGACTAGTACTTCCATCATATCCTCCGACGTTCGAATGTGTGCACACATTTTGTAGACTGACTTCACTCTCAGTCTCAACAATATTCTATCAAAACACAAAAGAGGCTACCAAATGATAGCCTCTTTTGTTTAGGTAATTATTTATTTAAGCTGTCTTTCGCAGCAGTTGCCAATTCAGCAAATGCTTTTTCGTCGCTAACTGCTAGCTCAGCTAACATTTTGCGGTTTACTTCGATTCCAGCTACTTTCAAACCGTGCATTAGACGGCTGTAAGAAAGACCGTTCATGCGAGCCGCTGCGTTGATACGAGCGATCCAAAGCTTACGGAAGTCGCGCTTCTTCTGGCGACGATCGCGATAAGCGTACATTAGGGATTTCATTACTTGTTGGTTAGCTACTTTATATAAAGTGTGTTTAGAACCGTAATAACCTTTGGCTAATTTAATGACTTTTTTACGACGTTGGCGTGTTACTGTACCGCCTTTAACTCTTGGCATTATGAATACCTCCTATAAAAAATATTATCTTAAGTTGTCTAACATGTGACGGATGCGTTTGAAATCACCTTTGCTGACCATAGCTGATTTACGCAATTTACGCTTTTGCTTTTGAGACTTGTTAGCGAATAAGTGACTTGTGTATGCGTGAGAACGCTTTAAGCTACCAGATCCAGTTTTCTTGAATCTTTTCGCTGATCCGCGATGAGTTTTCATTTTAGGCATTGGAGTTCCTCCTCATATGAATTACTTTTCGTTTTTAGGTGCCAAAATTAAGAACATGCTACGTCCATCCATTTTAGGATGGGACTCAACTGTTGATACTTCTGCACATGCAGCAGAGAAACGATCTAGCACACGCTGACCGATTTCTTTATGTGTAATTGCACGTCCTTTGAATCGGATCGATGCTTTTACTTTGTCTCCTTTTTCAAGGAATTTGATTGCATTGCGAAGCTTCGTGTTGAAGTCATGCTCATCAATTGTAGGGCTTAAACGAACTTCCTTTAAGCTGATTACTTTTTGGTTTTTACGCGCTTCTTTTTCTTTCTTCTGTTGCTCGAAACGGAACTTTCCGTAGTCCATGATTCGGCATACAGGAGGTTTCGCATTAGGCGCAACCATTACTAAGTCAAGGTTAGCACGTGCTGCTATTTCTAGCGCTTCGACTTTTGACTTGATTCCTAGCTGGTCTCCATTTTGACCGATTAGACGTACTTCACGGGCACGAATGCCATCGTTTACCATCATGTCCTTGCTAATAATTAGCCACCTCCAAGGTTTATTCCGAACACCGTTTGACGAACAATTTACTCTTTTGTACAAACAAAAAAGTGTGGATGTACACATACACCCACACTTTACGATTACATAAGTAAAAGATAAAATCTTTCTCGTAAAACCTGCCAACTGCATCAGATGCGTCAATCAGGTGAGAAGCGGGTGCTTCTTCTTGTCCTCAAACAAGTATTCAATTTGACCTTGTATAATATATCATTAATGATGATTGATTGTCAAGATTTCGTATCAAATGAAACAACGTTTTAAATGATATCAGATATATTGCGTTTGTGCAATAGTTTTTTTCTCGAGGTCGGCGTTTGCGTTAAACCCCCTGTCTCCTTTCGTTCCGGGTGGTCGCTTTCCGCGGGACGGTGTTTGAGCCTCCTCACTGCGTTGCGGGGTCTCAAGCTACCGTTATCCCCCGCAGGAGTCGACCACCCTGCACTTCAGTTGAGAGGGGGAATTTGTATAAACATTTTAATTTAGCTTACTGTCGGAAAGTACCCATTTACTGTCCGTTCGAAGGGAAATACTGTCCAAAATTTAAGAATACGAGCGAAAGTGAGGCATTTACTGTCCAAACTACCTGAAATACACGCTAAACGACAAACTTCACTAATTATCGACAAACACTGGAACAAAGAAAGGGAATGCCTTGGCATCTTCAGCCAAGCCACTCCCCTCCCGTATCACGAAAAGCTCACAAAATCCTTATCTCTTCGCTTCTTTCACCAAGTTATCCACAAATTTCTCAAGTGAAATTGTTTCGGATTTTTGTTCGCCGTATTTGCGGACATTTACTGCGCGTTCTTGAATTTCATTGTCCCCTATTACTAGCATGTATGGGATCTTTTGCATTTGTGCTTCACGGATTTTGTAGCCTATTTTTTCATTTCTTTCATCCATTTCCACGCGGATACCTTTAGATTTCAAAAGGTCTTGCACTTCTTTTGCATAATCGAAATGGGCGTCAGGAGATACTGGGATCACTTGAACTTGTACTGGCGCCAACCAAGTTGGGAATGCACCTTTGTATTCTTCAATCAGGAATGCAACAAAGCGTTCCATTGTGGATACTACGCCACGGTGGATAACAACCGGGCGGTGCTGTTTGCCGTCTTCCCCTACATAAGTAAGGTCGAATTTTTCTGGCAATAAGAAGTCAAGCTGTACAGTGGATAGAGTTTCTTCTTTCCCAAGGGCAGTACGTACTTGAACATCTAACTTAGGACCGTAGAATGCTGCTTCGTCGATTGCTTCAAAGTAATCAAGACCAAGCTCATCCATCGCTTCCTTCAACATGCCTTGTGCTTTTTCCCACATTGCATCGTCATCAAAATACTTTTCTTTATTTTCAGGATCACGGTAGGATAGACGGAAAGAATAGTCGTCTAAACCAAAATCTTTATATACTTCAAGCACTAGGTTCACAACACGCTTCAACTCATCCTTGATTTGATCAGGGCGAACGAAGATGTGTGCATCGTTTAGCGTCATTCCACGTACACGCTGTAGTCCTGCCAATGCTCCGGACATTTCATAGCGGTGCATAGTGCCCAGCTCGGCAATACGAACCGGCAGTTGGCGGTAACTGTGGATGCTGTTTTTGTACACCATCATGTGATGCGGGCAGTTCATCGGACGGAGAACAAGTTGCTCGTTATCCATCTCCATTGGAGGGAACATGCCGTCTTGATAGTGGTCCCAGTGACCGGAAGTCTTGTATAGTTCCACGCTACCCATTACAGGAGTGTACACGTGGTCATAACCAAGCTCCACTTCTTTGTCAACGATATAGCGTTCGATTACGCGGCGAATTGTTGCACCCTTTGGTAACCATAGCGGCAAGCCTTGCCCAACTTTTTGGGAGTTGAAGAAAAGGTCAAGCTCTTTTCCTATTTTACGGTGATCACGTTCTTTTGCCTCTTCCAACAGGCGAAGATGTTCGTCAAGCTCTGCTTTTTTGAAAAAGGCAGTTCCGTAAATACGTTGAAGCATTTTATTTTTGCTGTCGCCTCTCCAGTATGCTCCGGCGATGCTTAATAATTTGAATTCTTTAATTTTCCCAGTGGATGGAACATGAATACCACGACAAAGGTCGAAAAATTCGCCTTGTTCGTAGATGGAAATAGTTTCACCCTCAGGTAATTCGCGAATCAATTCCAGCTTCAGCTCATCATTCAGTTCTTCGTAGCGTCGCAATGCTTCTTCTCTGCTTACTTCTACACGAACAACATCCAGATTTTCACTAATGATTTTCTTCATTTCTTTTTCGATTTTTTGAAGGTCTTCTGGAGTTAAAGATTCTTCCATATCAATATCATAGTAGAATCCGTTCTCGATTACGGGACCGATTCCTAGTTTTACGTTACCGTATAGGCGTTTGATCGCTTGTGCCATCAGGTGGGCAGTACTGTGTCGCATGATTCCAAGCGCTTCGTCGGAGTCTTGCATGATGATGCTGATTTCTCCGTCTATTTGAATAGGGGAACGCAGGTCGATAAGTTCTCCGTTTAGCTTTCCAGCGATTGCTTTCTTTTTCAGACCCGGACTGATGGATGCAGCGATATCTTCTGTTGTCGTACCACGTTCAAACTCCTTTACCGCTCCGTCTGGAAATGTGATTTTCATTAATTCCGACATCTCTGTCACCTCTACTTTAGAATTTTTGTTGGTTCATATAACGCCGCAATTGCTCTCCGCAAACGGCTTCGCTTTCCGCGGGACGGTGCTTGAGCCTCCTCACTTCGTTGCGGGGTCTCAACCTACCGTTACTCCCCCGCTGGAGTCTCCGCCTATTGCTCCAAGCAATTGCTAATGGTTATTTGAACCAAAATAAAAAAACCCGCCCCTTATATAAAATAAGGGACGAGTTTAATATCCGTGTTTCCACCCAAGTTCCCATCTTTTTAAACTACTAAAAGACGGCTTCATTATTGGATAACGAGGGTTTTCCCCGTCAACAGCTACTGAGATGTTCACCGTTGAAGTTCAGAGGTGGTTAGGGTTTTAATCGTGATAGGAAGCTTACAGCCGGTGACTTCCCTCTCTAACATCCGTTATTAAAACACTCATGTCCTCATCGATACTTTTTGAGCTATGAAGTTAAAATTGATTATGTAGGTTATTATATTCTCCTGTTACAGGAAAATCAAGTGGTCACTTTAATCAATTTTACTTTTATTTTGCCCAAAATAGTGAAAAGGTAAAACAACGGCACGCTCTTCAAATATATTTCGTATTGTCTCCACGAGCTGATGCTCGGTGTTATCTGTGTAGAGAAACAGTTTTTCAGGCGCAATGGAAACCAGTGGAGCAAGTACGACCGAGTCTATATAATACGAATAATTGTTAAAATGAGTGCGGTTTATAAACTTGATGAGCTGATTTTTTGGGATATGCGAGAAAGACTTATCATAAAAATCGAATTGATATTGATAGACAAGATGCAATTCGTCAAGCTTCGAATCTGTGGTCGTTAGTAATTCCCGTAGTTGATGGACAAACGATTGATACTCCTGTTCCAGTTTATACTCATCAATTGCCGCTTCCACAAATACTTGCAATCCTTCAAAGTACTCTTTTAACCGGAACGTAATAAAGGAGTCAAATGAAAACGATATAGGTTTTTGAAAAAAGGACTGCATGACAGATTCTAACTGGGCATCACGATGCTCTACAGCCGGGAGATTCGGAATATCAGACCGTTCTCCGAGCAAAATGGATTGAAGAATACAGAGAATCTGTTCCTGCTCTTCTTCCTCTTTATAGTAAAACGTATTTTCCAATACCGACAATATCCATTCTTTTTCTTTGGTACGGTGAATGTAATACTTCAGCACCGGGACAATGGTATTTCTGTAAAAATGAACATCCTTTGATTCCACGACGATTTTTTCTTTATGTAAAGAAAGGATAGAATCACTCTCAGGATTTTTCTCTAGTACATGCATATATATCGCAGTTGCGTCCGATTCATTTCGAAAGGAAATCTCAAACAAGTTTGTCCCCCCTTTGGTACACCTAATTCAATGTATATGGGAGGGAGGGTGGAAAAATGAATAAATATAAAAAAATATGCGCCATCCTTCTCTAGAAAGGACTAGCGCATCCCCTAACTCTTATAAAAATGGAAAATCACCTACGATGACTTCCAAATGATTAGGAAGAATGGAAACAGTAGAAGGTGTATGGTAGGTTTTTTCACCGTCCGTATCGATTTCTTGATTGGGAGTTGCTTCTATTCTCAATTTTTTTGCACGAAAGTAGACAAGATCGTCGTTTCCTTCTGCTGGGAATTCTTTTTGGAGTCTGGTCTGCATCCATGTCCAAAGCTGGGCAATGGAGGTTTGTTTTATAATCAACACATCTAACTCCCCGTCCTGTACGCTTGAAGAAGGGAAAAACGATTGAATACCGCCTAGAAAAGAACCGTTACCTATCAGCAGCATGACAGCATCCCCTTCATACGATTGTGTTTCACTTTCTATTGTAAGCTGGAACGGCTTCTCTTCCATTACCGTTTGTCCGGCACTGATATAGTAGGATAGTTTTCCGAGCAGCTGTTTGGTTCCGTTGTCGATGTTGCCTGAAACCTTGGAGACTAAACCGATTCCCCAGAAATTCAAGAAATACTGACTGTCACTTTTGCCGACATCCACTTTTTCTGTACGTTTTTCTAGAATTTGCTCTACTGCTTTTAACGGGTGTTGTGTGATTCCAAGCGTTCGAGAAAAATCGTTACACGTTCCGCCTGGTATAATTGCAAAAATCGGTCTTTTTTCAAGAGGAGCCAATGCGTTAATTAATTCAAAGATGGTTCCGTCCCCGCCGGCACCAATAATAAGGTCTACGTGCTCAGCCAACTCCTCGACGAGTTTGGCACCGTCCCCTTCTTTTTCGGTTGGATGAATGGTGACTTCCTCAAATGTGCTCCATAACATCTCTTCTATCTGTTCGATGGAATTAATTAATTTCTTGTTGCCGGCATTTGGATTAACAATCACCGCTACTCTCTTCAAAGGTTATTTCCCCTTTTCTTTAGACTTATAGTAGACGATACCCTTTTTTTGTAGTATTAACATCTTTTTCATATATAGCACCAAAAAAAGAAGGCTGCATCCCAAGAAGGTATATGCAGCCTCTAAATCATGGATCCAACCTTATTTTTTTCTCTTTCATTTTCGCCAAACGTTCCATCAGCTTCTGTTTTTCATCTTCTTCTACTTGCTTAAACTTATCAGACTGACTACTTGTAGCTTCCGACTCAGTCGCCGCTCCGTCCGAACTAACAAAACGATTGCGCACCACTTTCCCTGCTTGGGCTTTGGAGACGCTACCTCCACCAGTCCCCTTAGTAGCTGGCTTTGTATCCGCCCAATTCTGGTATTGACGGTGCTCTTCTTTCGCAAGTTCCATCGCTTCACTGACGGTTTTCACCTGTTTACGTGCCCAGTGACTTGCAATCTTTTCAACGTATTTCCGGTTAAGCTTCATATCTGTTTTCAACAATACATAATAGAGCAACACATTTACGACTCCTGGTGTCAGTTGTTGTTTAAACAGGACGTCTTCAACAATACGAAGGTCAGAGGCAGACGGTTCGGATCCTCCGGATAGATCCGTTAGCATTTGCTTTGGAGAGACATTCTCCAACTGTTGAATGAGTTGTTCATCCTTTGTGGCGGGCTTTTTGTCTGTAAACTGTCTTAAGTTCAGCGGCTGTGTTTTCTCCACAAGTCCTGGCAATGTATCTTGGTATTCTAGCTGATACCAATCCCTTGCCGCCTTGCGGAGTTTCTCTAGATCTACTTTTTCCTCTACATCAATCACATTCATCATGAGGTCGCGCATGGATATTGGATCGATGGTATAGATGAACGATAGTTTAACAATCGCTTCCTTCACTTTAGCGGTAATTGATTTTTTAGGGATGACCACCTCAGAAAGTCCTGCAAAAAACAGATCAAAGTCAAATGTTTCTTGGACTACCTTTGGCTCGCTTCCTTTTTTACGGTCCATCCACTCTTCGCCTTGAGGTAAGGGTAGTTCTTCCATCATTTCCTCGTTTGCTGCATAGGCCATATTTTCTGACTGAACGGATTGGAAGACATCACTGAAACTTCGTGTTACTTCCTGGTATTCATCTGCAGGGAGTACCTTATCGGAAAAATATTTCTTAACACTTGCGTATTTATTTTTTCCAAGTCGATTAAATAAATAGATAGTTAACATTGGTTCTGAAAAGAATGCTTCCGGGGAAAGTGGAGGTTGAAGTTCATAAATGAAGGTGCGAAGCTGATCGTCTTCCTTGACCCACGTCTTTAAAAGTCCGATGCCTTCCAATTTTATTCTTTCCTGATGGATATCTTTTAAATTGCATTGCATCGTTGTCATAATGCCATGATGCGTGGTCTCTCCACCCCATAAACGATCTTGGTCCAGTTCACTCCATAGGGTCATGTATAAACTAAATCCCCTAAAACCAAGCAACGGCTGATAAAGCATGGTAAGAAGTTTTCGGTCAAACTGCTGAAGTACTCCATTTGAACGGACAATATACCGGTCTACAGGGACCAGCTCTTTCCAATGGCGATCAGACATCATACATCCAAACCTTTCTTTTAAAAAAATAATCGAAAAAGAGAGGCATATGTTTCCTCTCTCACTTAGGGTTGCTTATTTTCGTTCTTTATCAATGATTTCCTTTAATTCATCCAAGAAGACATTAATATCTTTAAATTGACGATAAACAGAGGCAAATCGTACGTATGCAACTTCATCTATTTTTGACAATCGTTCCATTACCATTTCACCGACCATATCGCTTTTCACTTCTGATATCCCTATATTTCTTAATTCTTTTTCTACTTCCATCACAATATCTTCGAGTTGTTTTAGGGCAACTGGTCTTTTTTCGCATGCTCGTATTAAGCCTCTCAGCACTTTTTCCCTGCTGAACTCTTCTCGTATTCCTTCTTTTTTCACAACGATAAGCGGCATTTCTTCCACTTTTTCAAATGTGGTAAAACGGTAGGAACATGACTCGCATTCTCTTCTTCTTCTGATGGATTTCCCCTCTTCTACAGGGCGTGAATCTAACACCTTCGTCCCATTATGGTGACAGGCAGGACATTTCATGATGATTTCCACTCCGTTTCCAATCTACTTTTTCCCCGAATTCAGCCCGGATCCAATATAGATCATCGATTTATCAATCCGTTCATACATCTGTTTGATCAGCTGACGACTGTATCCAAAATCGAAAGGTAGCTTGGTTTCTGTTGTAACGGAAAAATCAACTGCCGTTTCAAAAGGTCGGACTGATATTACCGTTACAATGACAAATGCTTTTCTGCCTTTGTTCACCTGTAATGCCATTTCCCCGTGTTCTTCAGAAACTGACTTTACCGTTACCCCTTCCATCTTGTTAAACAATTCTTGTAGAGCTTTCATTGCGTTCTTATTAGTAGTTTTATAATACCGGCTACGCAGGGATTCTTCCGTATGATTTTCCCGCGTTTCCGAGTGATTGGTCAAGATTCCTTTCAGCTTTTGTATCGCTCCCACTTTAGCCTGACAACCCCTTAACTTATGTTTTTTATGTATAATATATTTTTGAGTATAATAAAAAGAGGTGCATGCTATACACCTCTTTTTATTTTAATGCATTTAGTTATAATTTTAAAGAGCTTTTGCTTTGTTTACTTGAACAGGACCCATTCCACGTGGAAGTTCAATTGTTTCACGCGTCTGAGCATTTAAAGCAGTTGCAATATAGTCAGCTGAAATATTAGGATCTAATTCTCCGCATGTATAAACATCGATACTTGCATATCCGTGCTCTGGGAAGCTATGAATGGTTAAGTGGGATTCGGAAATAATAACTACTCCGCTTACCCCTTGAGGAGCAAATTTATGAAAAGCTACCTCTCTTACTTCTGCACCAGATTTTAATGCAGCATCGACAAAAGTTTTTTCGATGTAATCCATATCATTCAATTTGTCAAAATCGCAACCCCATAATTCTGAAATAACGTGACGACCTACTGTTTCCATCTCACGTTCCCCCTTTTCATTTTTTAAAATACATGAATTCCTCAAAGGTGAAGAGTGATTGATGTATAACTACCACGGGGGAAAGTTAGTCCAGAGAGGTCCTAACCCTTTAAGTAGCCACATAATCGTTTCAAGAAGTTCACGAAAAATAGTATAATGCTTTTATTTTAGATTTGCAACAGGCATTTGAGACTTTTTTTCTTGAAATCTATGAATTTATTAGAAAAACCTAGTTGCTTGGTTATGTACCGCTGTTGATTTCCGCAAATGGCTTCGCTTTCCTAGGGGCTGACGTGAGCCTCCTCGGCTTCGCCTGTGGGATCTCCACCTAGCTCTATCTCCCTTAGGAGTCTTCGCCTTTTGCTCCAATCAACAGCTAGAAATTACTAGTAAAAATCATTCCATTTTCCGACATATGCAAAAAAGCGGTTAACACATAACGTTAACCGCTTACATTTATTTTAGTATAATATTGTTTCAGGTAAAAATTAACCAGCCATTACTTCTTTAGCTTCTACCATTTTTTCAGCCACGAATTGAACAAGATCTACCACTCGGCAGGAATAACCCCACTCATTATCGTACCAAGCCAATACTTTTACTTTTGTATCGCCCATTACCATCGTTGATAAACCGTCAACGATTGCAGAATGCGGATTAGTGTTAAAGTCTACAGATACAAGCGGCTCCATTGTAACTCCTAGTATCCCATCCATAGAACCGATGGAAGCACTTTGGAACGCATCATTCACG
The DNA here is from genome assembly GCF_001293645.1 of Bacillus sp. CHD6a. Classification (GTDB taxonomy): domain Bacteria; phylum Bacillota; class Bacilli; order Bacillales; family Bacillaceae_I; genus Sutcliffiella_A. The sequence continues at coordinate 153,129 of NZ_LBMD01000006.1, read as the reverse complement.
TCTTCAACCGTAACCGGTTTCTTTAAGTCTACTACTAAGTCCACAAGCGATACGTTAGGTGTTGGAACACGTAGCGCCATTCCATGAAGTTTCCCCTTTAAGTGTGGAAGAACTAGAGATAATGCTTTTGCGGCACCTGTAGAAGTTGGGATGATAGACTGACCGCAAGCTCTTGCTCTTCGAAGATCTTTATGCGGGTTGTCAATATTTTTTTGGTCATTTGTGTAAGCATGAACAGTTGTCATTAGGCCGTTTTCAATTCCAAATTGTTGATCTAACACTTTTACAACTGGAGCTAGGCAGTTTGTCGTACAAGAAGCGTTAGAGATGACAAAATGCTCATTCATATCTAGTACTTCTTCATTTACGCCCATTACAATCGTTACATCTTCATTTTTGCCAGGAGCTGTCAGTACAACACGCTTAGCACCTGCTTGAAGATGAAGTGCGGCTTTATCGCGAGAATTAAATTTCCCTGTTGCTTCAATAACGATATCTATATTCATCTCTTTCCAAGGAAGCTCTTCTGGATTCCGGTTACTCACTAATTGAATGCGCTTACCATTTACGACTAAGGCATTGTCTTCTGCGTATACATCCGCATCGAAACGTCCGTGGTTTGTGTCGTATTTAATAAGGTGAGCTAGCGTTTCCGCTGGGTAGCTCGCATTGATTGCAACGATATTTAAGCCTTCTTCTTGGATGGCGCGTCTGAATACCATTCTCCCTATTCGTCCAAACCCGTTTATTGCAACCTTTGCCTTCATGAAAATTCCCCATTTCTATATATATGTTATACTTATTAATCTGTTATCCTGCAATTAGTATAACATAATTAAATTCTATATGTCATGTGAAAAATAAAAAAAGGGCATATCCCTATTTTTAGATATGACCTTAGTACTATTAACCTATTAGTTTTGCATGCCTGTACAGAAGATCTCCATTCTAGGCGCTTCGATCAACCGGGTTTCTGGATATGCCACTGTTCTAGTATTTGGTTTAGTTGTAATTTTGTTTTGGCGATAGTTCCGTTGTTGTCTATGACGGCATGGGAGAGTTTTACTTTTTCAGTAAGGGGCATTTGGGAGTGTATCCTGTCGGTTGCTTCCTTTTCGGTTAGGTCGTTTCTCTCCATCAAGCGTTTCAGTTGTGTTTTTTCTGTAACATAGACGAGTAATGTTTTATCTACAAGATGGGTCAGATTGCTTTCAAAAAGTAAGGGAATATCCATGACTACCACATCATGTCCTTCTTCTATGTAGTGTTTTGTCTTTTCTTTCATGCTTGTCCTGATACTCGGGTGCATGATGTTGTTCAGCTTTTGCCGTTTTGTTTCATTTTGAAAAATAATGCTGCCGAGCTTTGGTCTGTTCAGCGTTTTGTCATTGTTAAGTATGTCCTTTCCAAATTCATTTACAAGCTTCATGTATGTATCCGTACCAATTTCAACAACTTCCCGAGCTACCACATCAGCATCCACAATTGGAATGTTTTTCTCCCTCAGCATATTGGCGACTGTGCTTTTACCACTCGCAATTCCTCCAGTGAGTCCTATAATCAACGGCATGTCCACTCCTCCTTTTTTAAAAGAGAGGCTGCGCTAGACAACCTCTGGTGTTTCTTTTACATTTTAATAATTCCGATAACGATAAGTAATACGCCAGGTAAAAAGGAGAACTTGTTAATCCACGAAACGGTAGAAAACACTCTTCCTAATTTTATTCCGGTGATTACAAATAACGAACTCATCACGGCTACTGAAACTGCCATTGCCCCGGGAGAGTATCCAAGCAAAGCTGCACCGATTCCGGCACCAAAAGCATCAAGAGAAAGAGCTATACCTAGAAAAAAAGCCTCTAATCCAGTGATGGATCCGGAACGGTCAAAATCGGCTTCTGTTGGCTTTCTCAAAATATTGATGACTACACCTAGGGATTTGATTTCAAGGTTGAACAGTATGCGTTCGTCTGCAAAAGAAGTACTATCTTCGGCTGTACTGGCACGGAAAAACTGGTAGAGAACCCACATTCCTAAAAGAATGAGAATGCTTCCACCAACTGTCTCTGCAAAAGCAGGGGAGAGAAATTTCATAAGTATGGTGCCTACTAACATGGCAAGCAAAAGCGAGACGGCCGAACAACACGCAATGATAGTGATTGATTTAAGCGGCATATGCATTTTTCTTAGGCCATATGTCAAGCCAACACTGAAGCTATCCAGACTAACGGCAAAGGCTAGTAGGATAAGTGAGATGTATGGAATCATTAAGAGCTCCTCCCTAACTATCACTACGATAGTATATGGCAGGAGCCCATTCGATGTGTTCTATTTATTTTTTGCTCTTACTTTCTTTTTCCTTACGAACCGGGGGTTCATTCAAGGCCACTTAAAAAGTCTATGAGTTTAGATATTGTTTAGACACCGCTGTGGATCTCCGCAAATTGCTTCGCTTTCCTAGGGGCGCTGGTTGAGCCTCCTCGGCTTTGCCTGCGGGGTCTCAACCTAGCGCTATCTCCCTCAGGAGTCTTCGCCTTTTGCTCCAATCCACAGCTCGAAATTACCAAATACTAAATCATATCCGTTTTTCAGTGGCCTTCTTCGTTGCGGGTTCTCATCCTACCGCTACCTCCCGCCGGAGTCGCACACCCTGCTCTTCAGGCAAAAGGGGGATTTCGGTTCACTCAATTCTTATGGCTTTGGCTGGCAATTTGGGCAGGTGTGGGTACCTCGGCCGGCTACGACTGTTTTTTCGATTTCCTGGCCACATTTTCTGCAAGGCTCTCCTTTTCGGCCGTAGACGAAAAGCTCGAGCTGAAACATGCCAATTTGACCTTGTGAGTTTACATAGGAACGGATTGTACTTCCTCCTTTGTCGACAGCTTCTTGAAGAGTTAGGACTATTTCTCGTTGCAGTTCAATTAGCTCGTCCTCGTTCAAGCTGCTTGCGACTCTTTCTGGATGTATTCCCGCTCTAAATAAAGCCTCGTCCACATAAATATTCCCAAGACCGACAACAACTGTTTGATCCAATAGAACCGCTTTAATGTTTCGATTTGTTTTAGCGAGTCTCTCTTTAAGGAGTTCAAGGTTGAACTCGTCCTCAAAAGGCTCTGGCCCTAAACTAGCCAGCGATTTCGCTCCAAGTTCCTCCCCTTTTTTATAAAGATGAAGCGTGCCGAACTTGCGAACGTCCTGGTAGCGAAGTTCGGTACCATCTTCAAAATAGAAAAACACATGTGTATGCTTATTCGCTGGTTCTTCTTTTTGATAGAGTCCATATTTGCCTTCCATACGCAAATGAGAGACCATGCAATAATCGTTAAGATAGAAGAGGAGAAATTTACCCCTTCTGCCGATTTCCACTATTTCTTGTCCAATCAGCATCTCTTCAAAAAGAGCAGCATCGTCCGGTTCTTTAATCATTTTTGGCCATAGGACTTTCACCTGTTTAATTTTTTTACCTTGTACAAGCTGAACCAGTGTTTTTCTGACCGTTTCAACCTCGGGAAGTTCTGGCATGGTAACACATCCTCATAAAACAATTATTTCGCGTCGTACCATGAAGAGCCGTATGAATAATCCACTTTAAGCGGGACCTTTAATTCCACTGCTTGCTCCATCACTTCTGGTACAATTTTCTTTAACTTTTCAATTTCATCTTTTGGTGCCTCAAATACAAGTTCATCATGTACTTGAAGCAGGACTTTAGACTCCATTTCTTCTTCTTCTAGTCTGTTTGCCATATCAATCATTGCTTTTTTTATGATATCAGCGGCACTACCTTGAATCGGGGTGTTCATCGCTGTTCTTTCAGCAAAACTTCTCAAGTTAAAGTTGCTGCTTGTTATCTCTGGCAAATAACGGCGGCGATGCAGAAGGGTTGTAACGTATCCCTTATCCTTAGCATCAAGTACGCTATCTTCCATGTATTCTTTCACTCCAGGGAAGCTTTCCAAGTAACGGTCGATAAAGGTTTTGGCATCTTTTCTTGTGATACCCAAGCTTTGTGAAAGACCGTAGTCGCTTATGCCATAAACGATTCCGAAGTTTACGGCTTTAGCCTGACGACGCATATTCGAAGTGACTTCATTTTCTGATACATGGAATACATCCATTGCAGTTTTTGTATGAATGTCCGCATCTTCTTTAAATGCTTCAATTAATTTTTCGTCATTCGCTATATGAGCAAGAACCCGTAGTTCGATTTGGGAATAGTCAGCAGCAAAGATAACCCAATCTTCATGTGATGGAATAAATGCCTCTCTTATCTTTCTACCTTCCTCTAAGCGAACGGGTATATTCTGGAGGTTTGGATCAATCGAACTTAGACGTCCAGTCTGTGTTAAAGCTTGATTAAAGCGTGTGTGTATTTTATGGGAATCCTCATGGATCACTTTTAATAACCCTTCAATATAAGTTGATTTGAGTTTGCCTAATTGACGATAGTGTAAGATTTGCTGAATAATCTCATGCTTTTCTGCTAATTTTTCCAACACGTCAGCAGAGGTCGAGTATCCTGTTTTTGTTTTCTTTACAGGCGGTAGTCCAAGCTTTTCAAAAAGAATGACACCAAGCTGCTTTGGAGAGTTGATATTAAATTTTTCTCCAGCCAGGTCAAAAATTTGCTCTTCAATTTTCTCTAGCTTTTCGCCAAGGTCTGTTCCCATTTCTTCTAATCGCGTCTTATCCACTGTAATACCGAGCGCTTCCATTTCAGCCAGTACCAATGTCAATGGCATTTCCAATTCCTCGAATAGTTCCAACTGCTCATTGTCCTTTAATTCGTGAATGAAGGACTCTTTCATTTCCTGCATAGCGAAGGTCTTTCTAACCAGGTGGTCTGCAACCTTCTGTTGATCTGGCACGGCACGTTTAGCACCTTTCCCGTATACAGCTTCATCTGTTTCGATCTGATAATAACCTTTTTTACGGGCGATTTCGGCAAGGTCAGTGGATGTCTCGGACGGATTCACGATATAAGATGCAATGATAAAGTCAAAGTCAATTCCGTTTAGTTCAATTCCCTTCCACTTTAATGCTACAATTGCTCTTTTTGCATCAAAAACCGTCTTTTTTCTTGTATGGTCTGAAGCAAATGATGCGAATTCTTCTGACTGTAAAGCCACATCTGTAGGGATAAAATAATTCCCGGTCTTATTCACAAGTGCGATTCCTTGAATGTCTGCACGGTGATAATTTTCTTCTAACACTTCTACCATAAAGAAGTTTTCTTTGGCAAAGTGTTCCTCTTTTACTTCATCCAGTATTTCAAAGGAAATATCCTCTAAATCCTCTGTTACCGTTTCTCCTTCTTCTCCAAGCTTGTCCAGCAGGGAGTTGAAACTAAGTTCTTTAAAAATATCGACCACTTTCTTCGTGTCGTAACCTTCATAGATTAGCTCTTCTACGGTAACTTCTACTGGTGCTTCGGTCATGATAGTCGCGAGTTTCTTGCTCATAATTGCCTGCTCTTTATTATCTTCTAGTTTTTCTTTCAGTTTTTTCCCACTTACCTGGTCAATGGATTCAAGAAGTGTTTCAATGGTACCAAACTCCTTTAACAGCTTGATGGCAGTTTTTTCGCCAACTCCAGGTACACCAGGGATATTATCCGAAGAATCTCCCATAAGACCTTTCATATCTATGATCTGGTCCACATTAAGTCCGTACTTTTCTTCAATGAATGCTGGTGTGTAGGAATCTACATCTGTAATTCCTTTTTTCGTGATATCAACCGTAATTTTATCTGTGGCGAGCTGTGTTAAATCTTTGTCGCCTGATATAATTTTCACTTCATAATCGTCTTTGGCAGCTTGTTGAGCCAAAGTCCCTATAATATCATCTGCTTCATATTCAGGCAGTTCGTATCTTTTTATGTTGTATGCGTCCAGTAGCTCTCGAAGGAAGGAGAATTGTTCGGACAGTTCAGGTGGCGTTTTTTGGCGTCCCCCTTTGTATTCTCCGAACGTTTTATGGCGGAATGTTGTTTTGCCTGCATCAAATGCCACAAGCATATGGGTAGGTTTTTCTTCTTCTAAAATGCGCATCAGCATCATGGTAAATCCATAGATAGCATTGGTATGTATCCCTTTTTCATTGCTTAGTAGCGGAAGTGCAAAGAACGCACGATACGCGATGGAGTTTCCATCAATCAATACTAGTTTGTTTGTTGCCATATTCATAACTCCTCCTTTGTTTCTTTTCATATTTCATATGTATAATCTCAATTATAAAAAGCCACAATTCTACTTCTATTCTATCATGGATAAGAACAGAAACAAAAATTGTGGCTTTGTTTTAAGAGTGGAGCATTTCGCTTTTGAGTTAGGTCGTTTCTTTCCGCTGCAGGCACTCTCTTTCCGCGGGAGGGTGCTTGAGCCTCCTTCAGCTACGCCTGCGGGGTCTCAACCTACCGTTACTCCCCCGCTGGAGTCGAGGGCCTTTCGCTTCAATCCACTCATCTTATTCCATTCCGCCCATTAGGAGTTTGGCGTATGGGGAGTCGGAAGGAAGGACGATGACGGTTTCTCCATCAATCGTCTTTTTATAGGACTCGAGTGTGCGGTAAAGCTCATAGAATTCTGCATCCTTAGAGAATGCTTCATTGTAGACTTTAGCCGCTTCTCCTTCTCCTTGACCGCGGATCGTATCTGCATCCGCTTCAGCTTTCGCCAGTATTTCTTTCACTGCGCGGTCTGTATCTGCCATGATTCTGTTTTTATCGGCATCTCCACGAGAAAGGTATTCTTGAGCAGTTGATTGACGCTCTGATATCATTCGTGTGAACACGGCAGCTTCATTTTCAGGTGGCAGGTCTGTTCTTCTCATTCGCACATCCGTCACGACAATCCCGTAATTATCTCTTTCTAAAAGTTCATTTACTCTACCCGTTACTCTGTCATTCAAGCTTCCTCTTGAAGACTTTTCATCGTTGATTATGTCATCATAATTCAGTTGTCCAAGTTCTGTTCTGACAACAGAGAAAACAAATTCAGACATCTTGGTTTCTGCATTCTCAAGACTCGCTAGGTTACTAATCATCAATTGAGGATCTTCCACTCGCCATACTACATAATTATCAATAAGCATTCGTTTTTTGTCGCGAGTATTTATTTCAGCACCGGCTTCATCATATAGCATTTGATATTTTGGGACAGTCGTTACGGATTGAATGAACGGAGTCTTGAAATTCAAACCAGGCTCTTCCACAATCTTCACTACTTCTCCAAACTGTCTAACAACCTTATATTCGCCTTCTTTTACGACAAATACATTTGCAAGGAACACACCAAAAACAATAAGTATCACCGCTCCAAATAACCCACCGCGGACAATGGATCTCCATTGCAAGTCAGGTTTTTTCTTTTCTAAATTGATAATGTTTTGATCACTCATTGTTCCCACTTCCTTCCGGGTTCGCTGGTGGTTTTGGAGCTGCATTTTCGGTTCTGAGCGGGAAATATTTCATCGTGTTGCCATCATCGTTCATAATGTAAATCTCGGCATACGGTAAGACTTCTTCCATCGTCTCTAAAATAAGACGCTTTTTCGTTAATTCCGGAGCGTTCACATATTCGTTATACAAAGAATTGAATTTAGCTACATCTCCACGAGCACGCTCAATTCTTGCAGCCTTTTCCCCTTCTGCTTTGGAAATGATGGCGTCTTTCTCCCCTTCTGCTTCATTTAGACGTTGGTTTTGATATCTTTTTGCTTCATTGTTCTTTGTGTTTTCCATTTCACGCGCATCTGTTACATCTGTAAATGCTTTACGAACCTCTTTATTAGGTAATTCCACATCTTGAAGATTAACAGATGAAATCGAAATTCCAATATCATATGTCTCCATTAAGGATGTAAGTAAATCGAAGACTTCTACTTCTATTTGTGATTTTCCTGAGGTTAATGCTTCATCTATTTCTGTACTTCCGATAATACTTCTTAAAGAAGCAGATGTAGCATTGTAGAGGACAGACTGAGGATTATCGCTATTGAATAAGTATTTTCCTGGATCTGTAATCTTCCACATGACAACCATATCTGCCATAACGATATTTTCATCACCTGTTATCATTTTTGTATCATTTGTGTATTCCACTAACTCTCCATCTTTTTCTTGATAACCGAACTGTAAACTAAAGGTCTCCTTGGACATTGTCTCTACTGTTTGTATTGGCCAAGGCATCTTAAAGTGCAGTCCTGGTTCACTGATTCCTTCTTCTACTTTTCCAAATGTCATAATCACAGCTTGTTCTGATTGATCTACTGTATACCATGACGTTAAAGCAACTGACCCTATGACAGCAGCAAGGATTACAAGAAAAACGGTCGTGTAAATTCGCTTTAAACTCATCAAAGTTGTATTCTCCCCTTTTTATGTTCTCCATAACTTATACGTATGAAGGTGGAGAAGGTTTCATTATTTAAATGGTTTTTTAGTTGTTTGGTTATGCACCGCTGCTGATTTCCTCAAATGGCTGAGCTTTCCTAGACGCGCGCAGGCAAGTGAAACGCGTGGAACGGAAATCAACCGAATTATATACTTTCTTAATTTTAAACAGAAAAAAGGAGAGAGCAGGGTGGGCTCTCTCCTTTTCCAAAATTGGCTCCTTGGATGAAGGGGTTTTCATAGAATATATTAACAAAGGTTTGTAAAGGACCTATGAAAGACATGTAAAGCTATTGTAAATCTTCGTTTTCTTTAGACAACTTCACCGTAAAGGCAGTCCCCTTATTCAATTCACTCGTAACAGAAATACTGCCATGATGGGCCTCCACGATATGCTTCACAATCGCAAGACCTAACCCCGTTCCTCCTGAATTCCTACTTCTTGCCTTGTCCACACGGTAAAACCGCTCAAAGATTCTTGGTATCTCATCCTGCTCCATCCCAATACCAGTATCAGATACAACAATGATTACCTCATTTTCTACTTCTTCTACCTTTACCATAACTTCTCCACCTGCTGATGTATAAGCGATGGCATTGTTAATAAGATTAATGAAAACCTGTTTGATCCTGGAGGTATCCGCAAATAAATACAACCCTTTTTTAGGTTGAGATAAAACAAGATTTATTTCTTTTTCTCTTGCCTTTCCTTCCAAAATTACAAAGATTTCTTCCAACAGGTCGTTGATTTCTACATACTCCGGGTTTAGTTTAAAACCTTGTTTCTCTATTTTTGATAAATCCAGCAAATCTTCAATAAGTGATTGCAGTCTATCGCTTTCTTTAAGAATGATGGATAAGAAATACTGCAATGTATCTTTATCATTCATCGCTCCATCCAACAATGTTTCTGAAAACCCTTTGATAGATGTAATTGGCGTTTTTAACTCATGAGATACATTTGCAACAAAATCTTTTCTCATTTGCTCAAGCTTCTTCAATTCTGTAATGTCATGGAACACAAGGACAATTCCTTTCCACTCATCATTGATGCCAATGATTGGCGCTCCATACACTTCAAAGTGTCTGCGTTCGATCTTTAATGGAAGCAAGATTTGCTTTCTTAAACTCACTTCGGTCATAAAGATCTCTTCAATCAACGACACAATTTCTATCTGCTCTATGGCTTCATAATATAACCTATATAGATATTCAGCAGGATCTGCATCAAATGTGTCTTTAAAGGCACGGTTGATGAGATTTACATAGCCTCTACCATCAATTAATATCAACCCACTCCCCATGCTCTCAATAAGAGTACGGAGACGATCCTGCTGCATTTCTTGCGCTTTAGTCATATCTTGAAGATTACGTGCCAAAATGTTGATGGATTGACTTAACATTCCTGTTTCATCAACATGTTCCTCGAATGTCCTAGCTTTATAGTTTCCTTTGGCAAGTTCCGTTGCCACCTTGGTTGCCGCTTCAATCGGTCTAGTGTATTGAGATGTAATCTTTACGCCAAGAAGCAAAATAACCACAAACGCTGCACCAAGGCTTGCAATTAATAGTCCCCAAATCTGTTGATTGACTCTTTGGAGAGAATCTATTGGAGTACTTAGCATTACATAACCATCTTTAGATCCATTTCTTGTAATGGTGTTTCCGTAATAATACATTTCATCATTCTGTTCATAAAAAAGCCTGTCACGATTCTTGTTCTTTTGAACGGCATCTTTAATAATTTCCTCCTGAGAATCAATCCCAGAAACAGTAGGCCCGGTAGTCTCAAATAACACCGTGCCATCCTTATCAGTAATGCTGACCCTTGCCGCAAGAGTGTTACTAACATCATTCAGATGTTTTTGCAGTATAGGTGTCACACTGGTCTCCTCTTCCACCAGCATCGTTACCAGTTCTGTTTCTTTAATCAGCCTCTGATTAAAGGTATTTAAATAAAAGCTTTTAAAGAGCTGACCAAGCAAAAGCCCGAGGCACACAAGCACCACAATGATTAAGGTGATGAGTGCAAAGAGCAGTCTTGAGCGGAACCTATTCATGTAATTTCTGTTCCTCTAGCTTGTACCCCAGCCCTCTAATAGTCTTTATATATGTAGGTTTTTTGGTATCTGTCTCTATTTTTTCCCTTAAGTGACTAATATGAACATCCACAATCCGAGTGTCTCCGGCAAAATCATAATTCCACACCGCACTCAACAGTTGATCGCGAGTCAACACTCTTCCCTTATTCTTCGATAAGTAAACCAAAAGCTCAAATTCCTTTGGCGTAAGTTCTAATCGTTCATCGCGAAAATAGGCTTCATAGTGTTCAGGAAGTATTTTTACATCTCCAATAACAATCTTTTCCGAAGTGTCCTCTTCTACTTTCTGCGTCTCTGTGTTACCTGACATCTGCTGCATTCTGCGGAGGATAGCCTTTACCCTCGCTACGACTTCTCTTGGACTGAAAGGTTTAGTCATATAATCATCCGCACCTAACTCTAGTCCCAACACCTTATCAAACTCATCATCCTTTGCAGTAAGCATTAGAATTGGAGTATGTATTTTGTGCTGTCTTAACTCTTTACACACTTCTATTCCATCTTTTTTTGGAAGCATAAGATCTAGCACAATCATATCAAATCGTTCTTCCATTGCCTTATTCAGACCTTCTTCTCCGTCCATCGCAACGGAAACATCGTAGCCTGCTTGCTGTAAATTATACTGTAATAATGTCACGATTGATTGTTCATCATCTACAATAAGAATCTTTTTATTCATTCTTTTCCTCCACCAAACTGTTTTGGAAAACCCATTTTGTTGTTCATCCAACTTCCAATTCTATTTTTTCTCTATCATTACTTTTCCATTTTACACGTATTCATTATTCATCACAATAAAGAAAAGCTTTCAGTTAAAGTGGCCAACCTAAGATTTTGTTAACAAAATAAAAAAGAGCCTAAGCTCTTTTTAGAAGTTTTCCATCGCACTGCTCTCCATCGGTTCAAGACGGTGAGGAGGACAAACTGTGATGGAGCCTTTCGCAACAGTATGATTTTCTTCATTGGTACCATGAACACTCATTACAATGCAATGGTCTTTGTCGTTGATCTCCACCACTTCAAAAAGAAATTGAACACTTCCATAATGGTAGACTGGTTTTGGAAAAGTAATATCTTGGTGAACGACATGACTTCCTGGACCAGGTAAATATTTGGACACAGCGGATGTAATAATCCCTGTTAACATGATGCTAGGTACGATTGGCTTTTTAAATGGTGTTTGGGACGCGTAGTCGTGCTGAATATAGAGTGGGTTGGCATCATTCGTTAACCCAAGATATAATAATAGGTCTTTGTCTTCTATTTTTTCGGTTAGCTCAAGCTTTTCTCCCACTTGGATTTCTGCGAGTTTTCTTCCGAGTTTTCTCTTTTTGCCTAGTAACATACATACACCCCCTGATGATGTTGGAAAATACCCCTTGTTTATTGTAACCGTTTACAATAGTGTGATAAAAATTCGGGGAAAGAATTCCCCGAGTTAGTTACATTTTTCTGTGATACACCACTGGTGATTTCCACCTAGGGCTTCGCTTTCCTAGGGGCGCTGCTGGAGCCTCCTCAGCAAGTCTGCGGGGTCTGCGGGGTCTCCAGCTAGCGCTATCTCCCTTAGGAGTCTTCGCCCTAAGCTCCAATCACCAGCTAGATGTCCTTAATACTTTCTACATCTTCTTTAAAGTTTTAAGATAGGACGTTCATGACGTTTTTGACGGATTCGACGGATTTGGAGAGTGCTGCTTTTTCATCTTCTGTTAGCTCTAGTTCGATGATTTTTTCGATACCGCCAGCACCAAGGATTGTTGGTACACCAAGGTAGATTCCGTCGTGTCCGTATTCTCCTTCAAGATAGGCGATGGAAGGTAGAATTCGGCGTTGATCTTTCAGGATCGCTTCCACCATTTCAACCATCGATGCTGCAGGAGCATAATAGGCACTACCGTTACCAAGCAGGTTAACGATTTCCCCGCCGCCTTTTCTTGTTCTTTCCACAATTGCGTCTAAGCGATCTTTCGGAAGCAATGTTTCTAGCGGAATTCCACCTGCATACGAGTAGCGAACAAGCGGCACCATGTCATCACCATGACCTCCGAGAACGAAGCCAGTAACATCTTTCACTGAAAGATTTAATTCCTGTGACACAAATGTGCGGAAACGAGCTGTATCTAACACTCCTGATTGACCGATAACACGGTTTTTCGGGAAGCCGGACTCTTTAAACACAGTGTAGGTCATGGCATCTACCGGGTTTGTCAAGACGATGATATAGCAATCAGGAGAGTGTTTAACCACTTCTCTTGTGACACTTTTCATGATGTTTTGGTTTGTCGTTACCAGATCGTCACGGCTCATACCTGGTTTGCGGGCAATTCCAGCTGTAATGACAACGATATCAGAATTGGCTGTATCTTCATAGTTGGATGTTCCTGTAATGTTTGCATCAAATCCTTGAACAGGACCTGCTTCTAACATATCTAAAGCTTTCCCTTTAGTAGGGTTCTCCATTTGCGGGATATCTACAAGTACAACGTCTGCGAGTTCTTTTTGCGCTAGTAAGAATGCAGTGGTTGCTCCTGTAAAACCTCCACCGATTACCGATACCTTTTTACGTCTCATTGTCATGTTCATTCCTCCCTAACCTATTAATGGACAACTCTTACTCCGCATGTTGATTTACGCACTGGACTCCGCTTTCCTAGGGGCTGACGAGAGCCTCCTTCGGCTTCGCCTGCGGGGTCTCCACCTAGCGCTATCTCCCTCAGGAGTCTTCGTCCTGTGCTTCAATCAACAGCTGAAGTATATGGTTTAACAGTAACTTATTTTCAAAAAGCAAAAACCCATCGAGAGTTTTTGCTTTTTTTAAAATTACATGTTTTTAATTAGTTCGTCACCAAACTCGGAGCATTTTACTTCTGTTGCGCCGTCCATTAGACGTGCAAAGTCGTAAGTTACTACTTTAGAAGCGATGGATTTTTCCATTGCATCTACGACAAGTTTAGCAGCTTCTGTCCAGCCAAGGTGCTCAAGCATTAATACACCAGAAAGGATAACAGAAGATGGGTTTACTTTATCAAGACCAGCATATTTAGGAGCAGTACCGTGTGTAGCTTCGAAAATTGCATGACCAGTTTCATAGTTAATGTTCGCTCCTGGAGCAATTCCGATTCCACCTACTTGTGCAGCAAGTGCATCAGAGATGTAGTCACCATTAAGATTCATTGTGGCAACAACATCGAACTCTTTTGGACGAGTAAGAATTTGTTGTAAGAAAATATCAGCAATGGAATCCTTCACTAGGATCTTGCCTTCTGCTTCTGCAGCTTCTTGAGCTTTATTCGCAGCATCTTTACCTTCCGCTTCCGCGATACGGTCATATTGTGCCCAAGTGAATACTTTATCGCCGAATTCTTTTTCAGCTAGCTCGTAACCCCAGTTTTTAAAAGCACCCTCAGTGAACTTCATGATGTTTCCTTTGTGTACTAGTGTTACAGATTTGCGGCCATGCTCAATTGCATAATTAATTGCACCACGAACAAGACGGGAAGTACCTTCTTCAGATACCGGCTTGATTCCGATACCAGAAGTTTCAGGGAAACGGATTTTGTTCACTCCCATTTCCGTTTGAAGGAAGTTGATTAGCTTTTCTACTTCCTCAGAGCCTTTTGCATACTCAATTCCAGCATAGATATCTTCTGTGTTTTCACGGAAAATAACCATGTCAGTGTCTTCTGGACGTTTAATAGGAGAAGGAACTCCTTGGAAATAACGAACAGGACGTAAGCACGTGAAAAGGTCCAGCTCTTGACGTAATGCAACGTTAAGAGAACGGATTCCGCCACCGACCGGTGTAGTCAGAGGTCCTTTGATTGCAATTATGTACTCACGGATATCATCAAGTGTTTGACTTGGCAACCATTCACCAGTTTGGTTGAATGCTTTTTCTCCAGCCAATACTTCTTTCCAAACAATTTCCTTTTCACCATTATATGCTTTTTCAACAGCTGCTTCTAAAACACGTGATGCAGATGCCCAAATGTCAGGACCAATTCCATCTCCCTCAATAAATGGAATAATCGGGTTGTTAGGTACGTTTAATACGCCATCTGTAACGGTAATTTTTGTTCCTTGTGTCAAAGTAAAAACCTCCTAAGAAATATAATGACATTAGATGTTTGGGAAAGGGATTACCCCTCCCCTAGTATTATAGCAAAAATTCAATCAATGTATCTTGTTGTAGCGTAAAGTACCCTTAGCTACGTTTTTCGAGTGGTACATAGTCCTGTTTGCCAGGGCCTGTATAGTCTGCACGAGGACGAATCAGACGGTTGTTGGAATACTGCTCAAGGATATGAGCCAACCAACCGGATACTCGGCTCACAGCAAAGATTGGTGTGAATAAGTCATGATCAATCCCTAATGAATGGTACACAGATGCACTGTAGAAATCAACATTAGGTGGAAGCGGTTTCTCAGAAGTCACGATTTCTTCCACTTTTACGGACATATCATACCATTTCGGTTGTCCTGTCAAATGAGTAAGTTTCTCGGACATTTCACGCAAATGCTTTGCACGAGGATCTCCCTGACGATATACACGGTGACCGAAGCCCATGATTTTTTCTTTATTAGCAAGCTTTTCACGGATATAGCTTTCCGCGTTTTCCACTTCTCCAATTTCAGAAAGCATCTTCATAACCGCTTCGTTTGCTCCACCATGCAATGGACCTTTTAACGCTCCGATTGCAGCAGTAACACCAGAATAGACATCAGATAATGTCGCAACACATACACGTGCAGTGAAAGTTGATGCATTTAACTCATGATCAGCATGAAGAACTAATGCTTTATTGAATGCTTCAATCGCAACTTCAGACGGCTCTTCACCAGTTAACATGTATAAGAAATTAGCTGCCATGCCAAGATCAGTCCTTGGAGCAATTGGGTCTAACCCTTTACGGATTCTTGAGAACGCTGTCACAATTGTCGGCATTTTAGCTTGCAGACGAACAGCCTTATGGTAATTTACTTCCGGATCCATATTATCTGCTTCCGCATCGTAAAGACCTAGTAATGATACTGCCGTACGTAAAGCAGCCATAGGGTGAACTTTATCAATTGGATAAGTTTTAAAGTGATTGATGACTTCATCAGGAAGTGCAGCATTTTCTGCTAATTCTTTCTTCAGTAAAGTCAATTCTTGCTTGTTAGGCAATTTCTGATGCCATAAAAGATAGATTACCTCTTCGAAGCTAGCATGATCTGCTAAGTCATCAATGTTGTAGCCAACATACGTTAGTGTGTCGTCAATAATGGAACTGATAGCCGAAGTTGTTGCTACAATTCCTTCAAGACCTTTAGTTGTTGTCATTTCAAACCTCTCCTTTATGTGAAAATTTCTTCAAATCCTTATCTACCATTGTCCACCCGAACGCTTGCTCACCATAATGATAAAAAATTAATGATCTGTATAAAAATTAAGAGTAATTCATTAATTCAGAATCTAGCAAACTAAGAAAATGCTTACATTTCCATTCAAAAAAATAAGCGCCATATCCACTATGTTCATGGGTGTGCGCGCATTTTCGGCGAACAATGTTTCTCTTGCTAAGTAGGAAGGAAGTGTCCTTGTCCCTATTATAAACAATTATCTGACTTTTGTGAATGAAAAGAACGAAAGTCCTGCAAAAAATATTATTACGAAAAAATAATTTGTGAAACATCCCCTATGTGAAATACTCCACTACCTTCATTGCTAGATAAGCTATCCCTGCGCCAATCAATGGGCCTACAGCCACTCCATTAAATAAAGAAACCGCGAGGATAGTACCAAAAACCAAGGCCGTTGTAATATGCGGATCGTTGGCAAGCAATGTTAACCCGCTCTTTGCAATCAGCGCAACAGCTATACCAGCCCCTAAAGCCACCCACGCATAGGAAGACTTTAACGCTTCTTGTAATTGCTTAAAACCTATATCTCCTGTAGCAATCGGAACTAACACAGCAATGGTTATGATTGTTACTCCCCAGTTAATTCCTTTAGACTGCAAATAAGGGAATACTTTATTATCCAGTCCAATAACTTTTATAACAAGCAATACTGCAACAGCAAACATCAACGATGGATTCTTTGCAATAAAGCCGATTAATAGAAGTATTAGTAAAAACACGGTAGCTTGACTTATCATTCTGTTTCATCCTTCCAAAACCAGACCCTTTTTCCATACTACCATAATAAAATACGAAAGAAAAAGAAATGAGACCGTACAGAATTTTCCTAATTTTTAAATATAAAACTATGAAAACAATAAGTCTGGTTGTAAAATATGGAGTAAGGGAATTCCGGTACTCATAAGGGGTGTTATGATTGAATTGGAATTATGTACATATCGTTTTTCGTCTCCTTCTTGTGCTTCTCATCATCACGATTGGTCTTGTTTCATTTTACTATCTTTTCTCCATTGCCTATCCTTTCATCATCGCATTAGTTTTAGCTTTCTTAATCAACCCGCTCGTAAATTTACTAGAAAAGAACGGAAGACTTCCTAGAAGTTTAGCCGTTTTCCTCTCCATCATGGCCTTGTTTGCAACGGTTGTTGGCGTGGTCACTTTGTTAATTGTTGAGATTGTCTCCGGTACGGAATATTTGGCAAAGGTAGTGCCTGGACATTTTGAAACCTTGGTGGTGTATGTCGAACAATTTGTTGTAACTAAAATCCTTCCTTTGTTCCAGCAGGTCAGTACCATGTTTCATAGTTTGGAAGAGGATCAACAACAGTCCCTCTTGACAAACATTGAGAATATTGGTGCAACGGTTGCCAGTACAGTCGGTGAATTCATCCAATCCTTTTTAACTAATCTACCAAAACTCATCACATGGATTCCAAGTGTTGCGACTGTCTTAATTTTTTCCTTATTGGCAACTTTTTTCATCAGCAAGGATTGGTACAAACTTAAAGGAAGACTAAAAAAAATTACACCAATTAAGGCACAAGGCAGTCTAACAAAAGTGTTTGTAAGCTTAAAAAAGGCCTTTTTTGGTTTCATGCGGGCACAGGCCACGCTGATTTCTATCACTACCATCATTGTATTAATTGGACTATTAATATTACGGGTTGAATACGCCATTACCGTTGCCTTAATCATTGGATTGGTAGATTTGATTCCGTATCTTGGAACAGGGCTCATTTTTGTTCCATGGATTATTTTTTTAGCCATTAGTGGAAATTTACCATTAGCTATTGGACTTGGAGTCCTTTATTTAATTGTCATCGTGCAGCGTCAGTTGATGGAACCAAAGATATTATCATCTAGCATTGGCCTTGATCCTTTGGCGACATTAGTAAGTTTATTTGTCGGTTTTCAGTTGATAGGTTTTCTTGGCCTGATTGTCGGGCCAGTAACAGTAGTTATCTTCAACACACTTTGGAATGCTGGTGTCATAAAAGATATTTATCTATTCATCATGGGGAAGAATAGGGTGGTCTGATTTTGGTTGTAAGGTTAATTCAGCTGCTCTTTCCGCAGGACGGTGCTTGAGCCTCTTGGCTATGCTGCGGGGTCTCAATCTACCGTTATTCCCCTGCTGGTGTCTTTGCCATTTGCGTTCCAATCCACAGCTAGAAATTACGTTAAGGTACTGTAAATTATAGCTCCCAGCTAATTTCATAGGAATCATCTGGAACATTAGCGCTTTTTTATAATCATCCTTACGCTAATCATCATTGCATTAATAATACTCGTGAAAAATTTTCTTCATTTAACCTCCCTGTAAAAATTCATTCCCCAGTCCTGCCTTATTCCTCTATGTAACATGCAATTTATTCTGCCGTAAATAGCGATAAGCTATGCTGCACTCACTCCTAGATTGTTTAATTCCAGGTGTCGGGCAAGACTTGAAAACGCCTTTCACTATTGCATTTGTAAGCACCTTTAGTAAAAGCAGGTTATTTTTATTTACATACTAAAGACCCCCACATTTTGTGAGGGCCATGTAAACATTATTCTCATATTAGACAGCAGGTGGCAGGATTAAATAATAAACACTTGAAAAGAATAAAAAAGCAATCAAAACAGCGCCATACGCTCTCCATGCATTCAGTTTTTGGGATATTTGAAGAAAACGCACAGAAACAAAGTACATCCATAATAAAGAGATTACCAGAAGAATTGTTAATATAATTGATAACTCTTCACCTGTGCTTAATGCAACAATCGATGGTAAACCTACAATTGAAGGAACAAGGGCAAACGCGGTAAGTCGGTTTATGATCCCCATAAACCCCTGACCGCCAAATGCTTTTCCTCCTGCCCACAATAAAAGAGTAAGGCCTAGTCTGGTGAGATACACCATCCCTGTTCCTGAAAGGAGGAGGAATAGGTAGACAGCTGATTGCAAAATGGAAGAGTCAAATGTAAGATATTCTTCCGGCACTCTCAAGTAGATTACCGATCCATAACAGATGCCAACGACAAATGTAAAAATAAATGCCCATTTGTTATATGCCTCACTGGAAGCAAGCTTTTCTGCCGCTTCCTTATCTAAAAAAATCGCTTGAAAAATAGATGACAGCTTATTCATTTATCTCCCTCCTTTGACAGAAAAGGAGAAGGAATGAAAAACCCTTCTCCTTTTTGTTAGAATTGCCAAGGTGTCAAGGCCCAAATTAAGGTCAATGCACTAGCGATTACCACAATAATAGCACCAGTCAGGCTATTATATCTGGCTGGATTCACATCGCTCCATCCGTGAATACGTTCAATCAATTTGTGGTCTTCTCGTGTGGTTAATTTATTTTGCAGAGAAGGCATTTTGTTTGTAATCATGGAAACTACCACTAAAATAATGAAAGCGATTGGCACACATAGCATAGCTCCCGATACACCTAAACTGTCTGTCAGACCATGGCCGCTCACAACAATACTCGGAAATACAAAAGGAGAAACAATAACATAAATGGCTCCTGAAATGACTACAGATGCAATGGCCCCATATTTATTGGCTCCCTTCCACCAAACTCCCATCAAAATTATCGGAGCATTCGTAACCGCTGCAAGGCCAAAAGCCCATAGAATACTCACTACAAGAAAGGCAGGAGGTTTTACAGCAAGCAAAACGCTTATTATTCCTCCTAAAGCAATGGCTGCGTATCCCAAACGCACCTTCGTTTTAGAAGTAATATTTGGTAATAAAGTTGCAAAAATATCTTGTGATAAAAGAGCGCCGATTGCTAACAGGTTACCGCTTAAAGTGGAAACACCGGCAGATATTGCACCTGCAATCACCAAAGCTGTCACCCATTCAGGATTATAAACAAGATTAAGAATGATGGTAAGTTTGTCAGCGTCGGCAGCCGAAATCAAATTGCCGTTGGAGCTATTATAGAACACACCAGCAAACCCCATTGTATAAGTTGCCGAGAAAACAAACCCAAGAACTAAAGCAAACCAAACCATTGCCTGGCGAGCACTTTTAAGGCTTGAAGCAGTGTAGATGCGCATGGCTAGATGAGGTAAACCTAAAGAACCAAGAGTCATTGCCGGAATGAGGGCAAAATACCATTTCGCATCAAATTGATAATCAAAAAAGTCTGGAACCGCTTTCAACATTGCAGGCACCATATCTGCATACAATAGCGGAGGGAAAAACCAGCCAGAAGAGCCCATTGCCTTCATAATTGCACCTAGCGGTATGACAAACATGAGAGCAATAATGACCATTTGGACTGCGGCATTGTTCGTAGCCCCTCTCATTCCTCCGATAGTTACATAGCCTGTAATCAATAGCCCGCCGACAAATAATCCTGTCATATAAGGAATGCCAAATAGCATTTCAAATGTCTTTGCTATTCCAATCATTTGCCCCAATGCATACATGATGGAAATTAAAATCATCCATAGAGCAACTATGACAGCTGCGGATTTCCCATATCTTTCTTTAACAAAGTGTGCAGGTGAAAAAGCGCCCATTCTTCTCAGGCTTGTACCATAGATAATTGTTATTAATGGGATTGCCAATATCAATTGAATCCATAAAAATATGAATGGTATTTTTAAATTTAGAATTAGCCCGGTAACTCCTAGAAAAGTTGCCAAACTCATATATGTAGCAGCCATTGCAAGGCCGTTCGTGATTGCTCCCACTCCACCTCCAGCCACATATAAATCTTCAACAGATTTACTTCTCCTGTTTGAAATCCAGCTAATTACATAAAATAATATAAAGGTAAGTGCTACAACTATAAGCCCAATAATTGGATTTTCCATTTGCCAGGTTTGGTCCATTTACCCAACCTCCTTGTCCAAACTAGCTTTATGCTGCAGGTTTTGCTTATCCTCTGTTTCAATAGCCGCATCAATTTTATTGCCGATTTTACCTGCAACAATTGTTAAAAGCACAACTCCAAACCATCCTACAACAACAGGAACAATATACATTATTGGGAAACCAAACAGATTACCTTCAACAGGGAAAATAGTAAAGATTAGTCCCATGTTACCAGCTAGTAAAAATAGCGCAGTCATTCCGATCGTAAACCATACTTCTTTTTGATAAGCCCCCATATAATTCCTCCTAGCTTTTTTATTGTGAGCGAGCGCTCAATCGTTGTTGGTTGCAAAGCTACCTCCTCTCCAGTTAATTCCTGATGTATAACAAAGTTGTCTTGTAGTAAATATTATACAACAAATTTATTAGAAATTTTAAAATTATTTTAATATTCTTTTTAATAACAAAGAACAATAATTGTGTATTTCCATGAAATATTCTTACACTTAGAGTAAATAATCTTATAAACACATCATGAAAGTCCGCTTGTTTATGCTCATCAAAGAAATGCTTATATGCTAACTCACGATATTGGATTTGTGCAACTGAACCTTTAACTATACATCTTCTTAAGGATGGAGCAGCTCATTAGAACTTTGTTAAAATATAAATATCCGATACAGCATCAGATTATCATGCAACAAAAATAAAAAAGACGCTAATCCCTTTAGATGGATCGCGTCCTTTCACTGTACTAGTTAGTCATTTGCTTATTTGTTTACTATATAGATTAAGTCCAGTCGCCCCCACAACTAAAGAAATAATAATAGTAACATAAATCACCTCTATGTTTCTGCCACCACCTGAAATATCGTTGATTAGCCAAATAACTTCAATTAACATAATAAAAATCCAACCTATAAAAGCAAAAAACAGTATCATAATAAGCCCTCCCACTAACAATAAACATAGCTACTTAGACTAGTGCACCACTTCCATAATTGCTCCTAGATTGCTGAAGATCTTTGATTAAAGTAAAAACTCCAAGTCATCCAGAAAAGCTCCTAGTTAGCTTAATAAAATTTATTTTGAGATTAATTTAGCCTCTTTTTTAATCTTTAATATTACATCGTCATTATTAAATTCTAAAGTTACATCGTCATATTTAAGCTGGTCAATCATTTCGCTAATGTTATACCACTCCATCAATGCTTCAGGATATTGCAATTCTACAACAATTCGATAGATCTTATCAGCTAAATCAAAAATCTTAGGGCTATTTGTAACCTTTATGATATTTTTTGCTAAATAAGCTATGTAGGCTCTTGCACTGGTGTCAAAGTTGGGTACTTGTATTCCGATTTCTTTTGAAGCCCTCTTAAAAAGGTCCTCTACTTCAAAGATGTTTTCATTAAATGATAATGAAGAAATAATATTTAAAGTTGGAGTTGAAATTTGATTCGCTAATAAGAAATGGGACCATTTAATATAATCTTCCGTGGTAACACTTTCCTTTTGAATTTTATAGAATAAAGCATTCGTATCCATATATCTAAATCACCCCAATGCTTCATTTTCTTTAGTACAAAGTTGGCTAATTATTCCACAATCCTGACCGATTGTTTTATACCAATTATTTCAAAAACAAGTGATAAACTCAATCTTTTATTTTCATTTAATATAAAAAATCACGCTCAGATTTGAACGTAATTTTTTAAAAGTATTTGCTGTAGATGGCGATTCTCCAATTATAGAAAATTTGTATAAGTAACTTCTTCTAACTGTTCATCATATGTTTTATAGTTCGTTATTCTAGCGAAGAAGTTACCCTGTATTGTAGTACACTGATACACTTCATTTGTTACTAATTCTATCTCACTAAAATCTATTGCATATATTTTGTTGAGCAATTCTAGTATCTTTGCTTCCATAACCGTCTATATATACCTTGGGACTCACTCAAGAACTTTAATAGTGAATGATAATATGGAAAAAATCAAGGATCCTCTTTTGTTTGAGGTTAGAGTTTAGAGAATTAGGAACTTGACACAAAGGTTTATACACCTGTTTATTTCAAAAAACACTTCAGATAATACGATACGGAACGGGATCTGTTCTTACGTAATTTATTTATACCTTCTACTATCTAGGCAGAACATAATAAGGACGCATCATTTCATAGTCTTCGTGCTCCAGAATATGACAGTGCCATACGTACAACCCGCTGAATGGAGCAAACGGGACAATGATGCGGGTTATTTCTTTAGGATTTGCCCGTACTGTATCTTTCCATCCTTGTTCATTCGTATCTGGGGGTTGTCTGGGACCAGTAGGAACAATTTTCTTTTCTTTTTCATACAATTCTCCATCAAAGGGCTGCCGATCGAGAATTTGAAAACGTACCAAGTGTAAGTGAATCGGGTGCGTAGCATTAGTTACATTAATGAAACTCCAAATCTCAGTACTCCATAAAGTAGGGGTTTCCGTAATAGGATCCATCCAAAGGCGATCGTCTAACAAGTGAATGGAGCGCCCGTACTGATCCGGTCTCGTAGAAAGTAATAAATTTCTGATTTTCTTATTAGGACTTTCTTTTAAATTTGGAATATATTTCAAACGAAAAGGTAGGCTACCAATATCTTGGTCTTTCAACTTTTTAATTACACGAATTTGCATGATAGATCCGGTCGTTTCTGGATTTGGTCTTTCACCTTGAGGAAAAGGCGACTCGGCATCGTTCCTTATTGTAATTAACTCTCCACTGGAAGACGAAAAATCCACTAGGACATCCCCTCTCTCCGCTGGGGCCAAAAGTAATGAAGGAACTTCTACAGGATGCGCCAATAGTCCCTGATCGGAACCGATTTGAATGAATGGCATCCCGTTTGAAAAAGACAGTCGATAAAAACGGGAATTAGAGCCGTTCAGAATACGAAACCGATAGAGACGAGGCTCCACGTCGAGATAAGGCCATATCTTTCCGTTTACCAAAATGGTATCACCAAAGAAGTCCGGTAACACGGACGGGTTCATTTCAGGGTTAGGCGGATCTGGTTGTGCAGGATAATATAGTGCGCCATCTGCTTGAAAAGATCGATCTAGGATAAGCAAAGGAATCTCGTAAGGTTGTTTTGGCAGATTCAGCCGTTGTTCTTCTTCATCATAAATTAAATAAAAACCAACAAGACCAGCATAGATATTTAAGCGGGTAATGCCCATTGCATGGTCATGGTACCATAAGGCTGTTGCATCCTGGATATTAGGATAGGTATATAGCTGATTGGTAAAGTACGATCCAACTTGTTTGAATCCTCGAGTAAACCAGGCCTCCGGATAGCCATCACTTGTATCAGGAGTCACACCACCGTGAAGATGGACTACGGTCCGGACTTCCGGTTTGTTTTTTTCTGCTCCATGAATGGTAGTATCTATTGGGAGAAAGTGTTTAAGCGGCAGTTCATTTTTCCACAATACATGGATCGGTCGATTTTTCCAAACCCTGAAGGTTGGTCCAGGAAACTCTCCATTGTACCCCCATATTTTCGTAGGAGGTAAATCTCTGTGAAGCTTTTTCAGCGATTGAACCATATTTATCTCATAGTAAGGTACTTGGTTTAGGATACATATGGGTTGAATGGTTTTCATAATCGGAAGTGGATCTACAAATTTTTCAAGCATGAAAATCCCCCCTTCTCGATTTTATCGCTTTTTACAAAGAAATAGACCTAAATATATGATCGCAAATTAAACCTCACCTGGGTATCTAATAAAAAGCGAAGCGCCTGGAACGGAAATCAACACGTTTTAGCCAATCACCCAAAAAAGGCCACCCACAAAGGGCAGCCTTTTTCATGTAGTATTATTTAAATAAATCAGCAATAGACTGAAACAAGTTACGGAAAAAATCCTGAACTCCCTGCCAGAAACCTTCATTTCCTACCACTTCATCAATCTTATTTTTAATGTCTGTAGAAATTTGCTCTAGCTGAGTTTTCACACTATCAAAGTTGATATTCAACTCACGCATTTTTTCAAAAAGATCAATTAACAGCTGTCGGTCTTCTTCACTTAATTCTATATTCAACTTAGCTAATTGTTCTTCTACAATCTTCTCAACATCTTCTCTCGTTGCAGGGTTTTGCTCTGCAATCTGCTTTTTGATCTCTGTGAGCAATTCACTGACTTTTTCACTATCCATGCCTTCTTCTTCTGCAAGTTTAGTTGCAATGGACAATTCTTCGTTTGCCACTTCCATGCGGTCTTTATTCAGTGATTCTCCGCTTACTTCATAAGCTTTGTATATACCTACAAGTGCGGAATGACCACTAACTTTCACTGGAGATGCAACGATAACCTCTGCATCCTCAATCCCTGCAGTCAATAGTGCATTAGCATACATATCATCTGTTACTTGTGTGATGTTTTCAGGAGTGGCTCTTTTAATGACAAGCCCTTCCCCTTTTTCTTTTCTGGTAATTTTAGCAGAAGAAAACATACGAGCATTTCTGTCTTCTCCTTCAATATAGGTAACAAGGTCTTCTCCCGTTACCGTAATTTCTTCAACCATTTCAGGATTTTTCACATCTAGATGTTCGCGCACTTCCTGTTTTTGATCATCATTTAAGGTTCCACCGTAAACGACAATGGGAAGGCCAAATTTTTCATTGATGCTTTCCTCTTCATCTTCTTCGCCGGCAGCTTGTACAACATTCGATAAAGTAAGGCCAGACAAAACCAATGTCAATACTAGCAAGATTTTCAACCAATGCTTCATTTTATTTCCCCCAAACTAATAGGATCCATTGCTTTCTTTTTATCTTCTGTTAATGACAATAAATTGTCCGCGATCCATTCTGTTTCTGATTGCACGTATAATCGAAGGTTTAATCAAATTCCTTGTTGGTGGCAAGAGTAAGGCAAACCCGATCGCATCTGTGATAAATCCGGGAGTTAAAAGAACCACACCACCAACTAAGATACATAAACCATCTATAATAACATCACCAGGCATCTGTCCGCTGTTCATTTTCTGTTGGGCACTTCTAAGAGCAGAAACCCCCTGGTATTTCGCTAACCATGCGCCTAAGACACCAGTAAGAATAATTAATATGATTGTTGGTATCGGACCTATTAATCTTCCTGCCGTAATAAGAAGCCATATTTCAAGTGCTGGAACAACTATTATCAACGCTAATAAAATTCTGAACATAATAGGACAACCCCATTTCTAGTAAAAACAACCTACCAATCCATTATAGCAAATATGAAAAAATTACTCTAATATAAACAAACCCCTCTCCAAGCATATGCCAGAAAGAGGGGTTTATGTCTTATCTTATAATACGTTTGCGTGACCTGTATAAATGGTACCTCGAGAAGAATCAACCGTGATTTCTTGACCGTCTTTTAAAATAGAAGTAGCTTCTTCTACTCCAACGATGACAGGAATGCCAAGGCTTAACCCGACTACAGCAGCGTGACTAGTCAAACCGCCTTCTTCTGTGATAAGTGCAGATGCTTTTTCTAATGATGGCATCATATCTTTATCAGTACCAGTAGTTACGAAAATAGCTCCGTGTGTCATTTTTTCAGCAGCTTCTTCTGCTGTTTTTGCAACAACGACTTTTCCGTATGCAGATTTTCTGCCGATGCCTTGTCCACTTGCAAGAACATCACCAACTACATGGATTTTCATCAGGTTCGTTGTACCTTTTTCTCCAACCGGAACGCCTGCTGTAATCACAATCAGATCTCCGTGGGAAACGATACCTGTGTTTAATGATTCTTCAACAGCAACTTCTAGCATTTCGTCTGTAGAAGTTGCTTGTCGACCGATGCGTGGATACACGCCCCAAACTAGTGCAAGTTTACGGGAAACCGCCTCACAAGAAGTAACAGCAACAATCGGTGCTTTTGGACGATACTTGGAGATCATGCGTGCAGTATGTCCACTTTCTGTTGGTGTCACGATTGCTGAAACATCCAAGCTGATTGCCGTGTAAGCAACAGATTGACCAATGGAGTCTGTAACAGTCAGTGCAGCTTGCTTGCTATGCTTTGTAAGAATTTCTCCGTATGCTAACGCCTGTTCTGCACGAGAAGCGATGTTGTGCATGGTTTGAACGGCTTCAATCGGGTATAACCCAGCAGCTGTTTCACCAGAAAGCATGATAGCGTCTGTTCCATCAAAAATTGCGTTCGCTACGTCACTTGCTTCTGCGCGAGTTGGACGTGGGTTGCGTTGCATGGAATCAAGCATTTGAGTTGCTGTAATGACAGGCTTTCCAGCAAGATTACATTTTTTAATTAGTTCTTTTTGCACAAGAGGAACTTCTTCAGCAGGGATTTCTACCCCAAGATCCCCACGAGCCACCATTAGGCCGTCGGAAACTTCCAGAATTTCGTTGATGTTGTCAACACCCTCTTGGTTTTCAATTTTAGGAATGATTTGAATATCTGTAGCATCATGTGCTTCCAGTAACTCACGAATTTCAAGAACATCAGACGCACGGCGTACGAAAGATGCTGCAATGAAATCAACACCTTGCTCAATTCCAAAACGAATGTCGTTTGCATCTTTTTCGGTAATTCCAGGAAGGTTCACTTTTACTCCTGGAACGTTCACGCCTTTTTTGTTTTTCAACGTACCAGAGTTTAAAATTTTCGTTCTGATTTCGTTGTTTCCTACTTCAAGAACTTCCAACCCGATCAGACCGTCATCCAAAAGTATACGGGAACCTGGATGTACGTCTTCCATCAGTCCTGGGTAAGTAATGGAGAACTTTTCAGTAGTCCCAATTACTTCTTCCATAGAGATAATAATTTCATTTCCTTGTACTAATTCAATTGCACCTTCTTGCATTGTATGTGTTCTGATTTCCGGACCTTTCGTATCCAAAAGAATCGCAACATTTTTCCCTGTGCGTTCTACCGCTTCACGGATATTGCGGATACGAGCTCCATGCTCTTCATAGTCACCATGTGAAAAGTTCAGACGGGTAACATTCATCCCTGCTTCCATTAGCTGAATTAACGTTTCGACACTTTCACTAGCTGGTCCAATCGTACAAACAATCTTGGTTTTTTTCATGTAAAATTTCCTCCTAGTTATATACCGTTCTTTTCATTTCGTCCTTTTATATTATAAAGCAATAGAGTGGCATTACACCATCGATAGCCTCAGATAACCTGGTAATGAAAACGATTCCAATGTGCTTAACATACTAAATGGAAAGCTCTTTAGATAGGTTGTACATCTTCTCATCAATTGTGTGTGTTCTAGAAAGTGCTTCAATGATGTCGTGATCAACTAACACATTACTTTGTATACCCACACATCTGCCGCCTTTACCATCCATAAGTAATTCTACTGCACGTGCACCTAAACGACTTGCCAAAACTCTATCAAAAGCCGTTGGTGATCCACCGCGTTGGATGTGTCCAAGTACACTTACTCGGGTTTCGAAATTTGTCTCGTCTTCGATCTTCTTTCCGAATTCCACTCCGCTGCCTACTCCTTCAGCTACGACGATGATACTATGCTTTTTACCTCGTTCTGTTCCGCGTTTCAGTCTTGCAATCACTTCTTGCATATCATCCTTGGCTTCAGGGATGAGTATGGTTTCCGCACCGCCTGCAAGACCTGCCCATAGTGCGATATCTCCCGCATGGCGTCCCATCACTTCAATCACGTATGTACGCTCATGAGATGTGGCAGTGTCACGAATTTTATCTATGGAATCGATAACTGTATTTAGCGCCGTATCAAAACCAATTGTAAAGTCAGTACCTGGAATGTCGTTGTCAATCGTACCCGGCACACCAATACATGGGTAGCCATGTTCCGTCAATTTTTTGGCACCTTGATAAGAACCGTCCCCACCAATTACAACTAACGCTTCTATGCCATGCTTTTTCAGGTTTTCGATTCCCTTAAGTTGACCTTCTATTGTTTTAAATTCTTCGCATCTCGCAGAATATAACATCGTTCCACCTCGATGGATGATATCACCAACAGAACCTATTTCAAGTTTTTTGATATCTCCATCAATCAATCCAGCATAACCACGATAGATTCCGAATACCTCGATGTCATGAAAAATAGCCTTTCTTACTACTGCACGGACCGCAGCATTCATACCTGGTGCATCTCCACCACTTGTTAGAACGCCTATTCGTTTCATTCTATTTTCACCTCTTGAGCTAATTTACCTATAAACGTATACCCAAACATATATTTTATTAGAAAAATGAGTACCATGTAAAGCCTCTTTATTCAAAATTAACATGAAGGTATGTCGAAAACAACTGAAAATTGTCGATGAAATGTTTTGGATGCGCTATCATTTTCCATTGTTGACATTTTGGTCAATTTTATTATGTATACCTGTATATTCAATAGGAATTCAAACATTTAGCTCTTCCATTAAGATACCCAGCTTATTCCTTCCTATCCAAAAGAAAACAGGAGGAAAATAACCTATTCCCTCCTGCTGAAGTTTCTTTTGTGTTGTTTTTGGAATATCTTCGAGACCACCTACTGGTTGATCTTTTCCGGCTTAAGCTGCTCTTTAAACGTGAATGCACCAATTCGTTTATATTTTGCATAACGGTGTTCGATTAATTCTTCTGCCGTCAGTGGCATAAGATCTTGAAGGGATTCTTTTAAGATCTCTTTTATTCCTTTTGCTTGTACATCTACATTTTTGTGGGCCCCGCCCTTAGCTTCTGGAATAATCTTATCAATAATTCCTAAATCGTGCAGATCAGGTGCAGTAATTCTCATAGATTCAGCTGCTTTCTTGGCGAGACCGGCATCTTTCCAAAGAATAGCCGCAGCTCCTTCTGGCGAAATAACAGAGTAAGTAGAGTTCTCCAGCATGTGAACATGATTCCCGACACCAAGTGCAAGGGCTCCGCCGCTTCCTCCTTCACCAATGACAATACAAATAACCGGCACTTTCAAACCCGCCATTTCAAACAGGTTTTTGGCAATGGCTTCGCTTTGTCCACGCTCTTCGGCCGCTTTTCCAGGGTAAGCACCCTTCGTATCAATGAAGCACACGATAGGACGGTTGAATTTCTCTGCCTGATACATCAATCTTAATGCTTTGCGATAACCTTCCGGATGCGGCATGCCGAAATTTCTGCGAATATTTTCTTTCGTATCTTTCCCACGTTGATGCCCGATAATGGTGATAGGTACGCCGTCAAATTTTCCTATTCCACCTACAATTGCTTCATCGTCGCCATAGTATCGGTCTCCATGTAATTCTAAAAAATTTGTGAAAACACGTTCAATATAATCCAACGTGGTGGGGCGTTCGGGATGTCTGGCTATTTGGACACGATCCCACGGACTCAAGTTTCCATAGATATCTGATTCTAGCTTTTCTAATCTTACTTCGAGTTTCTCAATTTCACTAGTTAGATCCATGTCGCTGTTTTTCGTGAACTCTTTTAATTCACCTATTTTCTTGCGAAGTTCTACAACCGGTTTTTCGAATTCCATTTCTCCTACCATCTCGTCTCCCCTCCTCCCTGGTGTATATCTAATACATTTGTTAAGGTTTCTTTTAACTCAAGACGAGGAATAACAGCATCCAGTTGACCACATTTCAATAAAAATTCCGCCGTTTGAAAGTCTTCCGGAAGATCCTCCCGAATCGTCTGCTCGATGATCCGTCTACCGGCAAATCCAATCAAGGCTTTCGGTTCTGCAAAATTATAATCTCCTAATGAAGCGAAACTTGCAGATACACCACCTGTAGTTGGATGAGTCATCACTGAAATGATTAACCCGCCACTGTCACTATGAAGTTTCAGGGCACTACTAGTTTTCGCCATTTGCATCAAACTTAAAACACCTTCCTGCATTCTTGCACCACCAGAAGCAGTGAATATAAGGAATGGCACTCTCTTCTCTTTTGCCTTTTCAATGGCACGGGTAATTTTTTCACCAACTACCGAGCCCATGCTTCCCATTCGGAAAGTAGAATCCATAACTGCAACAACAAGCGGAAAACTATTAATCGTCCCCTCACCAGTTACAACTGCCTCATTGATTCCGGTTTTCTTGCGGTCTCCTTCTAGTTTCTCCAAATAGTTTGGGAAATTAAGAGGATTTTCAGAAACCATGTCCACATCATATGCGGTAAAGCTGCCACTATCTAATAAGCTTTGAATTCTTTCTTTTGCATTCATGGGATGATGATGGCCGCAGTGTAGACAGACCTTCAAATTTTTCATTAACTCTTTTGTGTACATTATTTTTTTACAGCTTGGACATTTTGTCATAATTCCTTCTGGTACATCTTGATTTGCTTGTTCCGATGGAATGGATGCGTACTTTTTCTTCTTTGAGAACAAATCCTTCAACAAAACAACAGAACCTCCCTTTAATCCAGAAACTTATTACTTAGTTTTGGTATTTGGTACTAATAACAGGTCAAAATATAGGTAAGTAAGGCTGTTAACATTATTTCAATAAACAAATTCCTTTACTTACCTCTATACTCATACTGTTAATGTAACGGAAACTCTACGAAGGATGTTGTAGATTCTTGTCTACTTTTTATCGACAATTTCCGCAAAATGATTTTCAAATAGCTTTTTCACTTGTTCCGTTTTCTTCTCTCTCATCGCCTCTAGTAACGCTTCTAATACATCACTCTCTATCATATTATCCTGAGAGATTATACGTGCATAACTATTGACAAGCGTCCAAATTCTTAGCATCAAACTGTTGTCTACAATCGTCACAATCCCTTTGAAAAGATCTGTTCTGGATGTGGGAGCTGAAAGCATTTCTCTCAGTTTCTCATAGTCTTTCACAGAAGCTTTTTGCATAAATAGCTGGATGCATGATTTTTCTATCTCCAGTTTGGTTTCTAACAAATCATTTTTGGTCTTGTCCTGCTCCAAAATGAACGTTCCCAATAGTTCTACTAAATGGTGCTCTTTAAAATCTTTGATGAATGTTCCTTCACCACGTCTTGTTTCTATAAGCCCTAAAAGCTCCAAAGCCCGTAGTGCTTCTCGAACAGAGGACCGTCCAACATTTAATCTGTCGGACAGTTCACGCTCGGAAGGAATCTTGTCGCCCGCTTTCAAGCCGTCTGCTACAATGATGGCCCGAATTTTTTTGACGATTTCCAGATACATTTTTGTAGGTGTAGTCATAGACTATTCACTTTTTCCAATAATGGCGGTCCGTCTGGTTTTTTCTGCTACCTCTTCTGGATCCACTTTAATACGGGCAACTCCTGTTTCCATTGCAGCTTTTGCGACAGCTGCTGCCACAGCAGGAGCTACACGTGGGTCAAAAGGAGCTGGAATGACATAATCATCACGTAGCTCATCATCTGAAACCAGGCTTGCAATTGCTTCAACCGCAGCTATTTTCATTTGTTCGTTAATATGAGTGGCCCTTACATCAAGGGCACCGCGGAATATTCCTGGAAAAGCCAAGACATTATTTACTTGGTTAGGGAAATCGGAACGTCCAGTCCCTACCACACTGGCACCTGCAAGCTTTGCTTCTGCAGGCATGATTTCCGGATTAGGGTTAGCCATGGCAAAGATGATGGCATCCTTGTTCATGCTTTCAATCATTGCCTGTGTCAAAGCACCTTCAACCGACACCCCGATAAACACATCAGCATTTTTCATCACATCAGCTAATGTCCCTTCCACTCTGCTACGGTTTGTATAGGTAGCCACTTCCGCTTTTACACTATTCATTCCATAAGGGCGGCCTTCATAGATGGCACCTTTTGAATCACACATCGTAATATCTCTTACACCATATCGATATAATAACTTGATGATGGCAATGCCTGCAGCACCTGCACCATTGGCCACTACTTTTATTTCTCCAATATTCTTTTTCACTAGCTTGAGGGCATTAACAAGTCCTGCAACCGTAACAATTGCTGTACCGTGTTGATCATCATGGAAGATGGGGATATTTGTTTCCTTCTTCAGGCGCTCTTCCACAACAAAACAGTTTGGAGCCGCGATATCCTCAAGATTGACTCCTCCGAAAGTAGGCTCAAGAAGCTTCACAGTTTCCACAATTTTATCTACATCCGTCGTGTTCAAGCAAATTGGAAATGCATCCACTCCAGCGAAGCTTTTGAACAATACCGCTTTTCCTTCCATTACCGGTAAAGCTGCTTCAGGACCAATGTTGCCAAGTCCCAATACTGCTGTCCCGTCTGAAACAACCGCTACCATATTGCCCTTCATCGTATAATCATAGACTTTGTTTTTATCATCATAAATTGCTTTACACGGCTCAGCCACTCCAGGAGAATATGCCAGACTTAAATCCTTAGCATTTCTTACGGGAACTTTTGATTTCGACTCCAATTTCCCCTGGTGAATCTTGTGCATATGTAATGCTTCTTCTTTTAAAGACATGATACATGTCCCCCCTGCTATTTTTGTCATCCTCTTTGCCTTTATTACATTAGGATTTTGTGATGACTTCCATTTAATATATTTTCCATTTCATTATACTAAAAAAAACAAGGAAAAGGTGGTCTGACCACCTCCTTGTTAACTATATCATAATATTAATCATTGTAAAGATTTTTTAAACACTACATTCTCATCCCCAAGGATGGTTTTCAGCTTGAGCAAACATTCTTCAGTTGGTGTTACATTCAAGGCCGGTTGCAGCTTTATCGTCTTTTTCGCTTGCGTATAATAGACATAGACTGTGGATGGACCATGATGCGTTCTTAGAACTTTTTGCAGATGTTGAAACACTTCTTGCTCATGTTTTTCTTCGTCAATTTGTAAAAAAAGATCACCAATTAAATGTGCATATTGTTCTATCAATGTATCAATTTCGATGATATTTTTTATGATCAGCTGTACTTTCCCTTCCCGTTCTTCCAGGTTTCCTTCTACCAGTAACGTTTCCCCAGTTTTCAAAAGATGAGAAAATCGTTTATAAAGTTCTGGGAACGCTACAGCTTCTAAGTCACCCGATTGATCAGAGAGAGTAAGGAATGCCATGAGATCTCCCTTTTTCGTTCGAATTACCCGTTCATTGGATATGAAACTTCCCACTCTCACTTTTTTAGATACAGTGGATGAAAGGTCAAGAATAAGAGACGAACCACCGAGCTGAAAGTATGCTGCGAACGGTTCTGTCGGATGTTTGGAAAGATAAAAACCCAAGGCCTCTTTCTCCAATTGCAATTGTTCCGTCAATTGTAACGGGTCCACCTTTACATACTTTGGTTTAATATTGAATTCCTCTTCTAAGAAAAAGTCAATTTGATCGTCCTCTGAAGGCATGACTAGTTCTGCATGCTGCATGGCTACATCCAAAGTTGCAAGAAGCGTGGCCCTGTCCTCACCAAATTCGTCCATGCTTCCTCCAAAGATCAGCATTTCGATCGTCTTACGATTGAGTTTGGAAGAAGCCCTGTTACAGAAGTCAAATAAATCACTAAATGGTTTTTTTCTCCGCTCCTCTATTAAAGCTTTAATAGCCTGCACTCCCACTCCCTTGATCGTCAACAAACTGAAGCGGATACCTGCCTCTTCGACCTGAAATGCAATTCCACTTTTATTGATTGAGGGTGGAAGGACTGCTATGCCTTTCCTTTTTGTTTCGGTGATATATTGGGAGAGTTTTTGTTCACTTCCCATCACACTAGAAAGAAGTGTCGCCATGAATATTTTCGGATAGTTTGCCTTTAGATAGGCAAGCTCGTAAGAGATCATACTATAGGCAACCGCGTGACTTCGGTTAAAACCGTAATCAGCAAAACGGACAATCAGATCATAGACAGAGTTGGCAACCTTCTCGTCATATCCTTTCTTCAGGCATCCCTCCACAAAATGCGTTCTTTCTTTTGCTAGAACTTCTTTCTTTTTCTTACCTACAGCTCTTCTTAATAAATCAGCTTCGCCTAATGAGAACCCCGCCATTACGGCTGCGATTTGCATGATTTGCTCTTGATACACAATAACCCCAAATGTCTTCTCCAAAATAGGAATCAGATCTGGGTGTGGATATTCCACTTTTTTCAATCCGTGCTTCCGTTCAATAAACAAAGGAATTTGTTCCATTGGACCTGGCCGGTATAGGGCGTTAACCGCCACGATATCTTCTAGGTTTGAAGGCTTAAGTTTTGTAAGAACCTTTTTCATCCCTGGTGACTCTAGTTGAAAGATTCCGGACGTATCCCCTTCACTTAAAAGGCGAAATGTTGCAGCATCATTTAGCGGGATCTCTTTAATAGGATGATTGGTTTCTTTTTTTATTTGATAGTGGATGCTTTGAATCATTGTTAAGTTTCTCAGTCCAAGAAAGTCCATCTTAAGCAACCCAAGCTCCTCAAGGGTTTCCATCGTGTATTGCGTAAGATAAATGTCTTGTTGACCAGCTTGTATTGGGATTAATTCTGTTAAAGGCTTGTGGGTAATGACCACCCCTGCTGCATGTGTAGAAGAATGGCGGGGAAGTCCTTCTATTTTCTGCGCTGTTTGAAAGGCACGCTTTCTTTCCTTTGTCTCGTTTATCGCTCTTTGCAATTTTTCATTCTCTTGATAGGCCACATCAAGCGTAATACCAGGCCTCGATGGGATCATCTTAGAGACCATCTCCAGTTCTTTTCCTGAAAGGTTTAATGCCTTGGCAACATCTCGCCATGCTGCTTTTGCAGCCAAGGTACCAAATGTGATGATTTGGGCAACATGGAGCTCTCCGTACTTTTCCGCCACATATCGGATGACCTCATCACGCTTATTATCCTGAAAATCGATATCAATATCCGGCATGTTGATACGCTCAGGGTTAAGAAACCTTTCAAAAAGAAGATCATGTTTGATCGGATCCACATCAGTGATAAAAAGAGAATAAGCGACCAATGAACCAGCAGCAGAACCACGGCCAGGACCAGTTAAGATTCCTGCATTTCTGGCGAAAAACATAAAGTCCCAAACAATTAAGAAGTAATCACTGAACTTCATCCCTCTAATTACCTGAAGCTCATAGGTCAAGCGATTCTTATACTCTTCAGACGGTTCCCCGATTCTACTTCGAAGTCCTTCCCAGCACGTCTTCTCTAAATAATTGTCTGCATTTTCCCCTTCAGGAACCGGATAACTTGGGAGAGCTGCTTGGCCAAACTCCAGTTCCACATGACATTGATTACTAATCTTCCATGTATTCTCCAATGCATCCGGAATATCTTCAAATAACTTTGTCATTTCCTCAGTTGCCCGTAAATAATCTGGAGCCTCTTTAGGCAGGGATTCAAGCTTAGTGCCTTGTTTAATGCTGCGTAAACACTCATATACAAAGACATCCTCTTTGAAAAGATAATGCACCTTGCTTAAGGCTACTACTGGCAACTCGCTATGTCTTTTTCGTGTAGCTTCTGAACATTCATGTGCTACTATAGAATTCCGATCAATCCCAAGATACACACAATCTTGCTCGAACATCTCCTTGTAGGCATCCGCTGTTTGCGCTTCTTTGTGCGCAAGCTCGGATTCGGAGCCAGACAATATCGCAATCAGCCCCTTTGTATAATGCTTCAGCCATCGTTTTGGAACCCCTTGAGGGGACTTGGTCTGAACTACGCTTGATAACTTCATAAGATTTGTGAACCCTAGTTTATTTCTCGCTAATAGAATGACAGGGTACTTGGAATCTTCCTCTCCCTCATCCGACAAGACAGAAAGCGTCAGACCGATTATCGGCTTAATGTTTGCGGCTTTACAAGCTTTATAAAAATCCACAGCCCCATACATCACATCTTCGTCTGTAAGCGCAAGGGACTTTAAACCAAGCTCGTTGGCACGTGCAACAAGCTTAGAAAACCGGACAGAACTGTTCAACAGACTGTAACTGCTTTTTATATGTAAATGAACGACACTCATTAATCATCACACCTTATTTAACGCTTCCATTTTTTATATTCATTATAGGGTCTATTCTGTTCCAAATACAATGAAGAAACTTCTCCATTAACATCACATACTTACAACCCCCTGTCCATATATATGAATAAGGACAGAAAGGATGATGCAGATGGACGTAAAAGATCCATTCGTCGCTACCCTTATTTTCAGTTTTTTCATTGCTGTCGGGGTAATACTTGGAGGAGCAATCATCGGTGGAATTGCCGCATTTCTAGTTGGGGACCCACCGTTGACGAGAATGTGGAGCTTGGCCAAAAGTTTGAAGATATGGGCAATTGTTGCGGCCATTGGAGGTACTTTTGACACTTTTTATAATCTGGAAAAAGGACTGTTCAACGGCGAAACGAAATTCTTAGTAAAACAATTACTATTAATAATCTCAGCAACCGGAGGCGCCCAAACCGGCGCACTCATTATCAGCTGGCTCACACAGGAGACTTTATAACATGAGGGTTCCTCCGTATAACCGCGATCCCGGGTGGCAACGCTTTTTTTCGGGAGTGGTGTTGGGTGCAATCATAGGCTGGCTGATATTCATGCTCATGTACGGTGTGACTTTGGAAAAGAATATTGGCGATCTCATTAAGTATAAGGAAGAAGTGAAAAGCTACAAAAACAGAATTCATATTCTG
This sequence comes from Bacillus sp. CHD6a, assembly GCF_001293645.1. Taxonomy (GTDB): domain Bacteria; phylum Bacillota; class Bacilli; order Bacillales; family Bacillaceae_I; genus Sutcliffiella_A. The sequence continues at coordinate 115,833 of NZ_LBMD01000006.1, read as the reverse complement.
ACAGAGGACAATGATAAATTAAAAGAGGAAAAAGACCAATTAAAAATAGAAGATTTTAAAATAACCATCATCAATCATGAAAAGTACATGCTGAACTCGTTCAGCCGTTCCTCCATCATCGCAAGGATTACAGAGGATCTCAACGACCAGGTTTCAAAGGATGTCGCGAGCATTAAAGACAATCGTCAATTGCTGATAAAAGTCATTGAAAACAAAAGCTACACTCTTGATGACAAACGATACTACTTCGAGGTCGATTTTCTTTATATAGACACCACAATTGAAATGGACTTGTTGATTGTGAAAATGGAATGAGGGGAGGAAGCGACTTCCTGTGTAGCCACTTCCTCATCGCCATTCCTACTCCCCTTGCAATTGTGCCCGGGAAGCTTCAATCAGGTCAGCAAGAACATGGTCCGCCTCTTCCCATTTATAGATAGATGCCCCTGACGCGAGCGGATGACCTCCACCATTGTACTTCTTAGCAATTTCATTGACGATGGTCTCTTTCGAACGAAGCCTCACCCTAATTTGATCTGCTTCTTCAATAAAGAAAGCCCACGCCTTAACGCCTTCAATGTTACCAAGCATACCAACCAATTGCGACGCCTCAGATGGAAGGGCATTATATCGTTGCAAAATATCCGGCGTAATTTTCATAGAAGCAATTCCATTCTCGTGCATCGAGAAATTCTCAAGCACAAATCCGCTAAGTTTGGCTATGTGTAACTTCGTACGGTACAGATCATCATAAAGCTCAGTCATAGAGAATCCGTAGCTCAATAGTTCACTTGCATATTGGAATGTCTTCGTATTGGTGCTTTGGAAAAGGAATCTGCCCGTATCTCCAATTATTCCCGCAAAGATAAGTCTTGCAGCTTCCTTTGTCATAACCCATCCTTGGTTTTTCCCGGTAAGATATAATTCGTATATCATTTCACTCGTCGAACTAGAATCCGTATCTACCCACATTAAATCCCCGTATCGGTCCTCATTTGGATGATGATCAATCTTTATCCACTTAGCTGCCAGCTTGTAGCGCTTATCACAGATACGATCCGTATTGGCCGTATCACAGACAATCACAAGGGCTCCATCGTAACTGGAATCCGGTATTTCATCAAGCTTGCTCAAGAAATTTAGCGACTCCTCCGCTTCCCCAACGCGATACACCTTTTTTTCCGGATAACTTTCCTTGATCAACTCAGCCAATCCACATTGCGACCCATACGCATCTGGGTCCGGCCTAACATGACGGTGAATGATGACCGTATCATGCGCCTTAATTTCATCGATAATCTGCTGCCTCATCCTATGTAACCCTCTTTCGCCTGTTTCTTTTCTTTTATTTAATCACAGTTTCCCTTGTTCTCAAAGAAATATCATTTTCGTTTGAAAAGTAGAATTTTGTTCACGAACACGTTACAATATAGCTTGTATGCGTATGGTAGAATGATAACTATCATGGTTGAAATATAAAGGAGTGTGTCCTTTGGCTATTTTTGTTTTTCTCATTATCTTTTCATTAATGTTCTACTTCATGTATAAAGTAAAATACTTCCGCACCCATTTGCCAGCCGAAAAAAAATGGCTAAGCGCAAAATCCAGCATCGCTCTGGGAAGTTTTGTTTTCTTTTTTGGCGTTAATTCTCTCATTAATCCACTATCCACGGTTGCCATCGTTGTCGGAATAATTTTGTTGGTTGTAGGATTAGGAAGCATCTGGGCGGGCTACAAAGCCTACCGTTTCTACCTGCCTTTTGCCATTGAAGAAGCAGAAGCAGTTAAGGAAGCAGAAATGAAAGAGAAGACAGTTACGGATTGAGGTAGAGTGGAGAGTCGTTCCTTTTTTTGGGGCGGCTTTTTTGTTTGGTTTTATGGTGTTAAGGAAGTTTTTAAATGTACTAACGAATAAGTCCTCCCTTTTTTGTGGCCTACAGAAGGCAAATCAAGTGATACCAATATATTATAAGCTTCTGACGCAGAACTAAGTAGAAGAAAATCCTTCAAATCTTTATTCTGAATGGTGGAAGCTATTAATAGTTTATAATCATCTATCGCATAAAGGTGCACTGAGAGCGATTGGGTATTGCATCTCTTACAAGTCCAGTATTTTCTTTTTTTCTTCATCAAGTTCGATCCACAATTCATACATATTACACCTTTTATCAGTTCTTCCTGTTTAATGTTGTAGGTCTGTAGAAAATTAAAGCTATCAGGAGTGTGTTTCTTTATTAATGTTTTCGTAAGCTTGTTAATATCTTTTTTATTCAGGACCTCAGTTGAATGGAGTGCATTTATTTCACTCACTCTATTTGGGAGATTAGTTAGAAAAGTTACCTTTTTCATAAGGGAGGGAGAAGTTTTTACCAAATGGGACTTATTGTGAGTTAAAGCTACTAAACTTGCGATAGGTAAGCTTGGGAAGCCATGGTGTTCTAACCAGAATGAAAGTTGGTAACGGTGACGAGCTACTTGAGTAAGAGGATCAGCCATTCTTTCAATGTCCCCATCGGACTTATGCCGAATGAGTTGACACCCCAGCTCATCAAATTCTAATTTCCCAGAAACGTATTTGGAGTCTATTATTAAGCAATGAGTGGAAGTGATAAGAAGAGTATCCATTTGAAAATATCTACCTTTTGGGTCTTCAATACGGAGGCCGTGAAGGATGTGATAGTTATCATGAGGGAGAAAGGTTAAAAAGTAATCTAACGCCTCTTCACCTTTGTAACCGTATTTCATTTTGCCATATTCCTGTTCAATCAATTGGTATTGCGGGTGGGATGGTAACAGCCTCCTCAAGCCGGCTTCGTGTATCATCATCCTATTCGACTTTTCTCTATGTTTTTTTATCATTGAGTCACTCCTTTGTTAACTTTGTCTGGATACTTTCGACTCCACGCATTAAAATTCCTTCAAATACTACAAAAAGAACCCTCGGATTTCATATATCCATTGTAAAATCAATTTATCCATTGTAAAAAAGATATATCCATTGTAAATCGAATATATCCATCCTAAAACTCATATATCCATTGTAAAATTGATTTATCCATTATTACCAATCCGCACCCTCACAACAGCCTCCCCCACCAAAAGCCCTTCAACACTTTAATCCTTGCCCTTTACCTAAGTTCTCCACCAACCCAAAAATACGCCCCCACCCCAAAAGGTGAGAGCGTTCCAAGCAAAAACCCCACGCTGCTTTACAAACCGCTATTGGATCAACTGTACCATCATCATCGCCTTGCCCACAACATTACCCTCATGGTACACTTCTACATCGACTTTCCCGAACTTACGGCCAACTTCGAGTACTTTCGGTCGAATCTCGATTGTACTGTCAATTTGGACTGGTTTTATAAAATAAATCGTAATGTTCTCCACGACCATATCGCTCTTTTTCACATTACGAATCACACGCTTCGCTGCTTCGGTCACGATCGTTGTAAACACTCCATAAGATATCGTTCCGACCGAATTGGTCATCTGTGGGGTCACTTCACTTTGGTAAGTCTCTTCCCCTTTTGATTCTGTGACATCCATAAATTGATTGGTCACAATGTCATCAAGTGTTTCGCCGACCTGGGGTTGCCTTTGGATCATTTGCAATGCCTTCAATACGTCCTGACGGCTGATGATTCCAAGAAGGCGGTGGTTTGGGTCCACAACAGGAAGCATCTCGATCCCTTCCCATACCATGATATGGGCAGCGGACGCGACAGAAGTCTTCCCATTAACGGTAATTGGATTTTTGGTCATCACTTTTTCAATAGGCGTCGAAGAGTCCTTCCCAAGCACGTCCTTTGAAGTAACCACACCCTGCACCTTCAAGTTTTTATCGATGATTGGAAAGCGGCTGTGTTTGATTTCTTCGTTCACCTTATACCATTCCGCAATGGTATCTTCTGTGGTTAAGTAAGTCGTCGCCTCAATTGGTGTCAAGATATCCTCGACCAATACTATTTCCTTTTTGATCAACTGATCGTAGATGGCACGGTTAATCAAAGTGGCAACAGTGAATGTGTCATAGCTACTGGATATGATTGGAAGCTTCATTTCATCGGCTAAGCGTTTTACCTCATCATCTGTATCAAATCCTCCGGTAATCAACACGGCAGCACCAGCTTCAATGGCAAGCTTATGGGCATTGTAGCGGTTACCGACAATCAACAAGTTGCCTGCTTCGGTATAGCGCATCATCGCCTCTAGTTTCATCGCACCAATGACAAATTTGTTCAAGGTCTTATGAAGTCCTTCTCTGCCACCAAGAACTTGTCCATCCACAATATTGACCACTTCGGCAAATGTCAGCTTTTCGATATTCTCTTTCTTTTTCCGCTCAATACGAATAGTACCAACTCGTTCGATGGTACTAACATATCCTTTATTTTCAGCATCCTTGATCGCTCTGTATGCGGTACCTTCACTCACCGTCAACGCTTTGGCTATTTGTCGTACTGATATTTTTTCTCCAATAGGCAGCTCTTCAATATATTGGAGAATTTGTTCATGCTTTGTCACACTCTTCACCCGTCCACATAGTTATTTGTACCTTCATTATACGGATGTTAGAGCTTGTATTCAATGTGTTTACTGATATTGACGTAATCGGACCTTTTTGAACTCTGCCAATTTTGCTTTTCGGACTACACGGTTTCGCTTAGGCAAGTACATGATTGCTGCAATATTACCGCCAACTGCCATTAAAGCAAACACCAGCCATACAACGCCAAACCATCCTGCAAGACCATCTTCCGCTACCGGCAAACGCGGAACCGCAATATATAGCATTGCGCCGATACACAATAACGATAATAAAAGTCTATTCTTCAACACATGACACTCCTTTCAAACTCAATAGCTTGTATCATGTATATTCGGCACAACAAAAAAAAGAAGCAAATCTGCTCCTTTTTTCATGTCCTCTATAATTCTATAGCTTCCCCTACTTCTAGCACTCTGCCCACACCTTCAGGAAGTTTAGAAATAAACTCATGTGGATTCTGTTCAATGACGGGGAACGTATTAAAATGGATTGGTACTACAGTAGAAGCATTCAACCACTTTGCAGCCAGAACAGCATCATCTGGTCCCATTGTGAAGTTATCCCCAATTGGTAAGAATGCCACTTCTATATCATTTAACTCGCCGATTAGTTTCATATCAGAAAATAGCGCTGTATCTCCGGCATGGAAAATGGTTTTTTCATCAATCGTCAGCAGGATCCCACTAGGCATACCTGTATAAACAATTGTTTTCGTTTCATGATCTGTATAACTACTTCCATGGAAAGACTGCGTTAGTTTCACTTTACCAAAATCAAATTCATGCGCTCCGCCAATATGCATCTCATGAACTTTCACTCCTTGCCAACCTAAATATTCGGCAAGTTCAAACGGCGCTATCACCAGCGCATCATTCTTCAAGGCCAGGTCAATCGTATCCCCCACATGGTCATTGTGTCCGTGTGTTAAGAGAATTACATCCACTTTTATGTCTTCAGCTGTTAAATCCGTCAAGCCATTTCCTGTAATAAACGGATCAAAAAGAATGGTCTTTCCGTTAGCCTCTACTTTTACTACAGAATGTCCATGATAGGAAACCTTCATTCTAACAACCTCTCCTTTTCCAACTTATAATCTTCACACCAGTTAATCTTCTCTTTTTTATACAAAAATCCTTCTAATAAAATTTACACAAGTATGATTCCCTGATACTCTTAATATAAACGTTTTAAACTTCGTAACTAGAAGTATTTTCCCAATAAAGGAGTGGCTGATTTGAAAGAACATCGTCTGCAACAATTGGTGGAATGGTTGAAACAGGAGGACTTGTCTGGTTGTTTTTTAACGTCTACCCCGAACGTATTTTACATAAGCGGATTTTACACAGATCCACACGAAAGGCTATTGGGATTACTTGCTTTTCCAAACAGCGAGCCTGCGATTGTCTGTCCGAATATGGAAGTCGAGCAAGTGAAGAAAACCGGCTGGGCGTACGGGATTGTCGGCTACAATGACACGGACGATCCGTGGCAAAAGGTTCAGGAGTATGTAAAACTACAAGGAATTCAAGTTGAAAAACTGGCAGTTGAGCAAGAACATATGACTGTAGCACGTCTACATAAGCTAGAGGAGATCTTCCCAGGCGTCAACCTTGCCGCAGCAGAAGATAAGATGTATCAACTTCGTCTAGTAAAAGATGAAGAAGAGGTTTCCATCTTGAGAGAAGCGGCTAAACTTGCTGATTTCGGTGTGGAAGTTGGGGTTCATTATCTTAAAAAAGGTGTTACCGAGCAGGAGCTTGTTGCCACCATTGAATTTGAATTAAAGAAAAAAGGCATCAGCCAAATGTCCTTTTCAACCATGGCGCTGACAGGATTAAAGACCGCTGCTCCTCATGGAAAGCCAGCCTTGGATCAAGTGAAAGAAGGCGACCTTGTTCTATTCGACCTTGGGGTAGTTTTACATGGATATTGCTCAGATATTACAAGAACTGTTGCCTTTGGCAGTGTGAACGAAGAGCAGAAGGAAATCTATGAAACCGTATTGAAAGCACAGCTTGCTGCCGTTGATGTTTGTAAACCAGGAGTGGAGATCGGGCAGATTGATACAACAGCTCGTTCTATCATAACGGAAAGTGGATTTGGAGAGTTTTTTACCCATCGCATTGGTCACGGACTTGGAATTGAAGTACACGAGTATCCATCCATGAATGAAACCAATACAATGAAACTGCAAAAAGGGATGGCGTTTACGATTGAGCCTGGAATCTATAAACCAGGAGTCGGTGGTGTACGGATCGAAGATGATATCTTAGTAACGGACAGCGGAATCGAATTGTTAACGAGCTTTCCAAAAGATTTACAACTTATTAAATCCTAATAAAAAACAGGTATCCGTGTCTTTACTGGATACCTGTTTTTTTCATAAAAGTGTATTAGCTTTTCACTAAAAGATTACCCGCACTCTCATATGCCAAACCGTGAGACTCTGCCACTGCTGCATAAGTTACAAATCCGTCAAGCGTGTTGATACCTTTTAGTAGCGCTTCATTATCTAAGCATGCTTGTTTGTAGCCTTTGTTTGCAATTTGCACCGCATATGGTACCGTTACATTCGTTAATGCAATAGTGGATGTACGCGGTACTGCACCTGGCATGTTTGCAACTGCATAGTGAACGACTTCATGCTTCACATATGTTGGGTCATCATGCGTGGTGATGCGATCTGTCGTTTCAAAGATTCCACCCTGGTCGATAGCGATATCCACCACAACAGAACCTGCACCCATGGATTGAATCATTTCCTCTGATACAAGCTTCGGCGCTTTAGCACCTGGGATAAGTACCGCACCAATAACAAGATCAGATTCTTTTACTGCGATTTCAAGGTTTAACGGGTTACTCATAAGCGTCTGGATGTCTTTTCCGAAAATATCATCCAACTGACGAAGACGATCTGGGTTTAAGTCAAGGATTGTCACATCCGCACCAAGTCCGATTGCCATTTTCGCAGCATTCGTACCAGCGACACCTCCACCAATGATCGTAACCTTCCCACGGCGAACACCAGGAACACCACCTAATAGGATACCTTTGCCACCTTTGATTTTCTCAAGGAATTGAGCACCAATTTGTGTAGCCATACGACCCGCTACTTCACTCATAGGTGTTAATAATGGCAGGGAGCCGTTCGGTAGTTGAACTGTTTCATAAGCAATCCCCACTACTTTGTTGTCAATAAGTGCTTTTGTTAACTCAGGTTCCGGAGCAAGGTGAAGATACGTGAAAAGGATTAACCCCTCACGGAAATAACTGTACTCAGAAGGAAGTGGCTCTTTTACCTTCATGACCATGTCCATGGACCATGCTTCTTCTGCTGTCTCCACCATTTTCGCACCAGCTTGTACATACTGCTCATCCGTAAAGCCAGAACCGATCCCAGCTTCTTTTTCTATGTATACTTCATGTCCGAATCCAACAAGGTTCACTACCCCTGCAGGTGTCATCGCAACACGGTTTTCGTTGTTCTTTATCTCTCTAGGTACTCCAATTCTCATGGATCAAATACCTCCCTCATCATAATCACAAAGCGTTAAGACGTAACTAATATAACATTAAACTAGAAAATGTAAAATAGTTTTTTAAGCATTTTTGTAAGCGCTTTAAAACAGGCGGAATTATCAATATTATCTAAATTTAATGTCAAAAATTACTTAGATTATCGGAATCGGTTTATAACTTCCACTCCCCCAGTTACTTCCAAAACGGCTCCTGTAATCATATCAGAATTTTCTTCACACAAGAATTCAATTGCCCTGGCAATGTCTTCCCCTGTACCAGAACGGCCGACAGGGGTATCCTTTGAATCCTCTAACTCTCTGGACTGTTCGATGGTTGCTTCTTTCATCTCCCCCACGATATTACCTGGGCATACCATATTGGCCGTAATGCCATGTTCTGCTTCTTCAATCGCAATGGATTTTGTCAACGATACAAGCCCAGCCTTCGCTGCTGCAAAAGCAGATCGATAAATCCAACCAGGAGAAGATTCGGCACCTTGAAAACCATAAGTGATAACACGCCCAAAACGCTGTTCTCTCATGATGGGAATGGTTTTACGGAAAAGATGGAAAACGGCGCTAAGATTGCCTTCTATCATTTCATACCATTCATCATCCGAGTAATCAGCCAATTTTTTGCGTTCAAAAATATAAGGTCCTGCGTTATTGATTAAGTAGTCAATTCTACCGAAACGTTCGTACACTTCGTCTATGAATTGCTGCATCTGTTCTTTTTTCGTTACATCCCCTTGAAAAAAATGCAGTCTGTTTTCACCAATGTGGCTCCATTCCTTTTTAAGCTTTTCGATTGCTTCTGTGTCATTTCTATAGTTTATCGATACAGAACACCCTTTTTTCAATAGCTGTTCCGTCACTTTTTTTCCAAGTCCTTTGGAACCAGCTGTTATTACGGCATGTCTCAAACTGGATTCCCCCTTAATAGAATTGCGTACTTCTATATTTTCTTGTAAAATCATTAAATTTACAACATATAACCCGTTAAGATACGATAAAATGATTGTTAGGTACACGAAAGAAAGGAGAATGACCTTCTCATGTCTAAAGCACAAACTGTGGCACTTCCTCCTCAAAGCCGGATTGAGCGGTACGGTTTAGAAGCCGTCCCTCAAGAATTAAGGCAAACACGTTGGTATGAATATTCCATTATACAAGTAGCATTTTCGGTCAATGCAGGGAATTTTCTTGTCCCGGCACTCGCTGTGATTCAAGGCGGCCTCAGCTTTTTTGCAGCCTTTATCTCCACTTTATTTGGTGCAACACTTGCCTTTTTATTTGTTTCCTATTTATCATTGCCTGGTGCCGAGCGGGGAATTCCTTCTCAATTTGCCATTAGGTCCATCATTGGAATCAAGGGATCCAGATATATTTCTTCCCCCATTCGCACCCTAACGTCCCTTTACTGGTTCTCTGTTCAGACTATAGGCGGTACATTGGTGATACAATTTATCCTTGAAAGAACCTTTAAGTTGTCATTGCCATTCTACATAATTGCCATGCTTTTAGCCATAATCATGAGCGGCCTTGCACTAGTGGGATTTGATGCTGTAAAAAGGGCCACCAAGTACTTTATGCCATGGCTGATACTCGGACAGCTTGTTATGATATATCTTTTGATCACGAATGGAATGAGTGTAGATCCTCCCGTAAAAGTAGAAGTTGGGTCGGACCTTCCCATCATGGGCTTTTTTGCAAGTCTAGCTTTTGTTCAATATGTATCTGGTGTGTCTTCTTCATCAGATGTGACGAGGTACGCTGTTACTTCTAGACAGGGATTTTGGGGGTTATTTGTTGGAAATGCTCTAGGCTTTATTCTTACTGCTTTTTTCGGAGCTTACACAGCCAGTCTCACAGGAAATCTTAATCCGTTTATTGCATCAAGCGAAATGACCAACTCCGGACTATTAACCGCAATCATTTTAGGTGCGGCCATATTATCAATGGTTTCCATCAACTTAAGCAATGCTTACACAGGTGGGTTCAGTTTATTAAATTCTTTCCCCCGACTTGGAAGAGTAAAAAGCAGTTTGCTTTTTGGCACAGCCGGAATACTTTTATCCCTGTCACCGGCTTTGGTGGAAGAAGCAGAAAAGTATATATCTTTTATTGGGGCATTCGTCATCCCTTTATCTGCTGTCATTATTACTGATTTTCTATTTATTAAAAGGAAGAAAATAGACATTGCTGAAGTATTACCTTCCTATAACAGTACTGCTTTTATTTGTATCGGCATTGGAATAGGCGTATATTTACTTTTGCCTGAAAATTTGTCTCCTGGATTCTTAGCTTTCCTTTTCACAGGAGTAACATATTTCTACTTTTTAAAAAAATCACAAAAACAGGTGCCTTATTGACGGCACCTGTCAGTGTGTAGACAAAGCTAAAAATAGTGAAATTCTCTAGTTGATCGCAGTGGAAGGAGCGAAGACTCCTGCGGGAGGAAAGGACATGGAAGACCCCGCAGGGCGTAGCCCGAGGAGGCTTCCGGACTGCCCGCGGAAAGCGAAGCTCCTGCAACGGAGATCAACTCTTCCAACTGATAACCTAACTAGTTTATAGTTTGTCGACAGTCTGACAGGTGCCTTATTGACGGCACCTGTTTTGTTTTATTCGTGGGAAGTATGTTCACTTTCTCCTTCTACCGGTTGGTATGCGTTTGAACTGTACTGCTCTCCGACCACTCCGCTTGAATAGGCATCCGTAATTTGATTGTGAACCTCATTTACTGCATTATCGTCATAAGAGAAAACTTCTTTCGGATCTTTTTTCTTCATAGTGGTTTCCACCTTTCAACTAAGTATCCATCCTAGTTTGCGTCAGGTGTCAGGCAATTAAAGGTGGAAAAAATTACAGGGTGAATGGATAGAATGTTCTCGTTAGTTATTATACAATGAGTAAAAACGGGAAGAAAAGGAAGGAAGTAGCGATGTTTTCTTTTATAAAGGATCCAAGGCTTGGGATATCTTTGCCGCAGCTGGATTTAGAATGGACTCAATATAACAAAGAAACACAGCAGGAAATCTTATTAAAGTGGGAAAAGATACGGGGAAGTATACCGGACCGGATTAAAGAATTAGAAGAAGAAATCAATGATAAGCAGGCTCAATTAAATGATGAAGCGGATTTTGAACGGTCTTGCGAATTAAATTCAGAAATTGCAGGTCATGCCAGTGTTATCAATGATTTGTGGCTGTGGTATCGAATGAACCAGCACGTATCATCATCTAAAATACACTCATAAAAGACGAATATCCACTATGGATATTCGTCTTTATGTTGGACGACGCAGTTGCTTGGGGCAAAAGACTTCGTTTTTTGCCCCAAGCAACTGCTATATTTTCCAACTTACATTAAAACATCTCACATTCAGATTCGTCTAATTCTCCGTTTTCTACAAGGTGTCTCATCATGTAGTAGTAGTGGGAGAACTCAGAAACTTCTTTAGTCCAGTAATAGTTTGTTCCTGCTGCAGTAATCATACCGAGAAGCGGAATATTGTTTACTTTTTTGCGTCCAAGTATTGCAACAAATAACAACTTAATTAGGTGCATTAAAGGTTGTTGGAGCCATACAGTCGGATGATCTTTATCGGTTAAAACGTCAAAATAATGATCAACATCTTGTCCAAATTCACTCTTCAATGTTTCCCAACGCTCATGTTGATATTTTTTTGGGATGGTCGCACCATAGAATAATTGTAATGACTTTACCATTTCAACAGGCGTACTTGCCCTATAGCCGTAAGACATTGCAACAAGTTGAGTGGTGCGAATATTTAGTGCGGCAAAAACGGGAATGTCAATGGTAAGGGTAGACAGTTTTGCTGTTCCTGTCATCCCACCTTGAATCACCGAATAAAGCTTTTGTTTGGCAATCTGCTGCTCAGCAATGAATGCTTTTTGCGATAAGGGAAGTTCTCGAATATCTTCAATCCTTTTTATGTCTTCGCTATAGCTACGTGCCATATTGACAATCCGTTCTTCTGCTTGCTGTTGGAAGGAGGACTGCTGAATGATGCCGTGTAAATGAAATAACCATGTATCGATTTGGGCAAAAAACAACTGCTTACTATCATCTGACAGAAGATCAAAGGCCTTGTCCACCCATTGATCCAGTGTATCTGAAAATTGGGATGGTTCGTATGTATATAGTTTTTCTTCCCATTGTGAAAGTTTATGTTTCCATTGTTCTTCCTGGCTTTTATTGGACACAGTTCTTCCCCTCACTTTTCCAACTGCTAGTTTTCTCCATTATACCATAGTAATTCTGTTCAAAAAACAGTCCCCGATCTATTGGATGAAACAGATCGGGGACTGAAAATTATAATGCTATTTTCATTACATCTCTAGCAATCATTACTTCTTCATTTGTTGGAATAACGATGACTTTAACTGGAGAGTGCGGGTAGTTAATAAAAGCTTCTTTACCACGAACTTTGTTCAATGCTGGATCCCAGTATACGCCCATGAATTCTAGTCCTTGAAGAACTCTCGCACGGATTACATCACTGTTCTCACCAATACCTGCAGTAAAGATGATCGCGTCTACTCCGTACATTCTTGCAGCATAAGAACCAATATATTTATGGATACGCCCTGCGAATACTTCTAATGCAAGTTCTGCGCGCTCGTTACCTTCTGTTGCAGCGGATTCAATATCACGAAGATCACTGGAGAATCCAGAAACCCCAAGGATACCACTGCGTTTGTTTAATACTTCTAATACTTCATCAGCTGTTTTGCCTGTTTTCTCCATAATGAATGGGATTAAAGCAGGATCAATATTACCAGAGCGAGTTCCCATTGCTACACCTGCAAGAGGTGTGAAGCCCATGGAAGTATCAATGGATTTTCCGCCTTCGATTGCAGCAATACTTGCTCCGTTCCCAAGGTGACAAGAAATCAGGCGCAGTTGCTCAACCGGTCTGCCAAGTAATTCTGCAGCACGTTCGGAAACATATTTATGGGAGGTACCATGGAAACCATATTTACGGATTCCATAGTCTTCATAGTACTCATAAGGCAAGCTGTAAAGGAACGATTTTTCTGGCATGGATTGATGGAATGCTGTATCAAATACAGCCACTGCCGGTACATTAGGAAGGATTTCCTTAAATGCTTTAATTCCTACAATGTTTGCCGGGTTATGAAGTGGTGCAAGCTCTGAAAGTCCTTCTAATTGACTTAACACTTCATCCGTGATGAGTACAGAATCATTGAATTTTTCCCCACCATGTACAACGCGATGGCCAATTCCTGTGATTTCATCAAAGCTTTTGATGATGTTAAGATCGATTAGTTTTTTTAATAAGATTTTTACTGCTACCCCGTGTTCTGGAATGTCTGTAATTTCTGTTACTTTTTCGCCGTTCACAGAGATGGTGAAAACAGCATCGTTTAAACCGATACGTTCCACTAATCCTTTTGTAATAACATTTTCACTAGGCATTTCGAACAATTGGAATTTAAGAGAAGAGCTTCCTGCATTAATTGCAATAACTTTTGACATGACGATACGTACAACTCCTTTTATATGGTCACACTGGGATGGATGATTAAATGTATTTACACTCTACCTATCTTGTGCAAAGTTCCGATATTATATATACCTTTTTCATTTAAACACCGTGATACTGCATTTGCAAGAGGCTTCCCTGTTTGGTAACGCTTACCTTATATATTCGTTATTTTCTGAAGAATAGCATAGTTATTTTTTGTTCTTTTGCTCAGAAAACCAGTGGTTGATTTGGTTCATTATTTTTTCCATTGCCTGCATATTGGAGAAGCTTGGCAGGTTTACTAATAGAGCTTCTTTAGGAGGTTCAATCCCAATTCCTTTTTTCTGCAGTACCAGGATGCTTTTTGCATGATTCTTATTTTGGAACATAGTTTCCGGAAGTTGAAGCATTCCTTGAATATACGCTTCATCTTTGATTAGAGTGTTGACTTTTTTGGCTTCCTCTTCTTCAAACATGGAGTTTGGAACCAAGAATAACAGATGTCCTCCTGGTTTGGTGTAGCGCAAACCTTGTTCGATGAAAAGATAATGTGCATAGGAATGGCCTTCTTCTGCTTTAAGCTTGAAGTTGGCAGCATTGTTATCATCAGGGTAGTAGCCAACAGGAAGATCACTCACTACCACATCAACTGGCTCTACAAATAGGTTGCTTAAGCCATCTTGGTTGAATAAGCTGATTGCCTGCTCTTGGAGGTTGGCATTGTTATAGGCAAGCTTTACTAACAAGTCGTCCACATCCACACCAAACGCTTCTAGTTTTTTGTTGGGCTGGTGGTTAAGGACTGCTGTAAGAAGGTTTCCTGTACCGATGGCAGGGTCCAACATAGTCATCTGTTGCAGATGTGAGGTGTATTTTCCGACAAGGTAGCCCATAAACATGGCGATGGCATCTGGCGTCATTTGGTGGTTAGCTTGAACTGCATCTTTCATTCCTTTAAGGATGGCTAGTTGGAAACCTTTTCTAATTTCTTCTTTTTGAAGGGACGCAAAATTTTGTTTGCTGTATTCTTTCTCCAGCCTTCGTTTGGTCACTTCTGATACTTCTTCTTGGATGACTGCGCCGTGAAAGAGGTTTTCTGCAGTTTCTGCTAGTGCTTCTAGGTATGTACAGTCTAGTTCTTCTTGCAGAATTTGTGCGGTTGTATCAAATAAGGAAAATGTATTTTCTAGTTTTGTAATGGACATCGTGCCACTCCTTTTTATGGGTAACTTGGGTTTACTCCTGTTGATTTGCGTTCCAGGTGTTCGCTTTCCTAGGGACGGTGCTTGAGCCTCCTCGGCTTCGTCTGCGGGTTCTCAACCTACCTCTATCTTCCTCAGGACAAGAAAGGCTTCGGCAGCGATTCATCGCACGAAGAAAATGCGCTAGCATTTTCGAGGAGTCTCACACCTTGCACTCCAATCAACAGGGGGGCTACTCCCAATCAAATTTTCAGTATTCCTATTTTACATGGAGATTGGGCAAAAATAAAGCAGACTGCTATTATCACAGTCTGCTCGTCTTGTTGCAATGGTTTTGAGTAAGGTATTATTCTGCAGATTTTACTGCTTCAATTGCCGCTTCATAGTTAGGGTGGTCTGTACCTTCCCCTACGTATTCAACGTATGTTACTTTGTCATTGGAGTCCACAACAAACGTGGAGCGGGCAAGTAGACGTAGCTCTTGCATTAGTACGCCGTATGCTTCACCGAAGGAAGCGTCACGGTGGTCGGATACTACCTCAACATTGTCAAGCCCACTAGCTGCACACCAGCGTTTTTGAGCGAAAGGCAAATCCATGCTAACTGTAATAACTTTTACGTTATCAAGCTTTGCTGCCTCTTCGTTAAATTTACGGGTTTGTTGGTCACATACTCCTGTATCAATGGAAGGGACTACGCTGATTAGTTTCTTGAATCCTTTGTAGTTTTCCAATGTTACTGGAGATAGGTCGTTTGCAAGAACGGAGAAGTTTGGAGCCTGATCGCCCACTTTCACTTCACTTCCGACTAGTGTCATTGGGTTGCCTTTGAATGTTACGTTTGCCATGATAATTTCCCTCCTCAAATTGTATGTACACTTGTAATAATAGCTATGTTTTTTAAGTTTTGCAATTAATCAATCTTTGTTTGTGTGGAGGGGGAAGTGTTGGTTTTTAGTAGGGCTCAAAATTTGTCGGAATGTGTAAATTTATTGATATATCTTTAGGTTTCTTGATTTCCACCCTAGTTTTCTTGATATATCCCGAAATTCCTTGATATCCACTGCCCTAGGTTTCTTGATATACCCCGACTCCCCGTTCAACCAAACGAAAAGCCAACTGCTGTGCAGTTGGCTTTTTAGAAGTCTAAATCCTGCTTATGGTTGTTGTAGGAATGGTCAGCGTGATTTCCATTGTTATGTTTATTGTTATTCAACATTTGTTGAACTTTCTCAACTGCCTGTGGAGCCAGATCCAGTAATCTCTCATAGATACTTGTGCTCTCATCAAGGTGAAGCATTTTCACTCCTTGCGAATTTACAATCAAGAAAGCGATTGGAGTGATGGATACGCCACCCCCACTACCTCCTCCAAATGGAAGTTTGTGACCTTGGTTTTGTTGATTCCCACCGCCATCGTGTTTTTCAGGTCCTGAAGAGCTCCCACCTTGGAACTCACTTCCTCCTGCTGCGAACCCAAATCCTACTTTGGAAACAGTCAAAATGACACTTCCATCAGGCGTTTCTACTGGATCCCCAATGATGGTATTAACATCAATCATATCCTTTAAATTTTCCATCGCTGTTGTCATAAGACTCTTAATTGGATGTTCAGACATTTTGATCCTCCTATATGCTATTACATGGATTTGTGATTATCCTCTTTGGACAACACGGATAAAGGACGGGTTTTAAACTTTGGTCTACCGCCCTTCCAATATTTAACGATTCTTATTCCTGCCAACATAGCATGCCCGATTCGAAACCGAATCATACACTTAAACATTGTCTGAGAAACAACATACTGGAAATATGGAGTGATGGAGAGTACCGGTCGAGCTCGGAAGTCTGTATACCTACTTAAAAAGCCAACAATCCCACCTTTAATCGTCCAACCTGCCCCAACAATCATTCCAGTATGGGCTGCATCTCCTAATCCAACGTTACTATGCCATTCCAAGTGATTCACTTGAACTCTTGAAAGCATTCTTCTTACTATCTCATGCATGCCCACAACGTGGCGCACCAGTTCATATGTATCTTCAAAGCTCTGCCATATCTCTTTTGGAGAAAAATCTTTCTCTTTTTGTTTTCCTTTAGACGGATTTCCGCCTCCAACTTTGGTCTTTTCCTCGACATGAATGGATGCTGTTTCTTTATCCACACTTATTAAAGGTACATCAATGGTGTAACGCAACAAGCCGTACCATGCACTTAGTTTCACTGTCATCTGATCATTATCTTGTTGATGATGGTAGTAAAATTGAATGGTAATTTTAGTGACGAGAACCATGATTAAAAGAAGAATAATGACGGCAAAGATTATTATGGCCCAAATCACACTATCACACCCTTTCCTCCCCCTTCCATTATCTCCTAGCATAAAAAAAATAAACCTAAAGTCACTATGGACTTCAGGTTTATTGGTCATTTTTCATGAACGACTGTCGTGTCTGCAATAAGGTCGTGTACACCTTGCTTTTTGCTTGTAAAAGCTGCCACAAGAAATACGATGTAGGTAATAGGTGCATAGACTAAAGCAATATAACGTCCTACACCTTCTCTAAAGAAGATGGTTCTCCAAGAAAGGTCATTGGCCTTTAGGTCGACCACCCGTAAACCAAACACCATTTTGCCTAACGTCTGTTTAAAATACTTTGTCATAAGAATAAAATATCCATATAGCACGATAGTAGTGGCAATCGTTGCAGGGGAGAACATGAAGCTTTTACTAGTCGATACTCCTAGCAGTCTAAAAATCGGGAATATCACAATCGCTCCGATGCTCCAAATGATTAATAGATCTAACAGAAATGCCCAAAGTCTCATCCAAAACCCTGCATATCGATATTCGGTAACCGTTATTTCCTGCGCAGGCAACATTCCATTATTTCCGGCTATGTTCACGTCTTCATGCACTACATTCTCATTTGTATACTCATTATTTTGCTCATCTCTCATTTCTTCTCCCTCCTACTCTGCATACAAGTACATTAGTCTTGGAGAATTTGGTTGATTAATAAGCTTTGCTAACATCTGCATTTCAGACTCTGGTTTTAATAGAGCTTGAGCGTTCATGGCGAATAAAGAACCTAAGCCTAGGTTTTCTGTGTATTGAACAACTTGGACGTTCCCCATATCATGGTCTTTCTTCATTGCCTCAATAACATCTTCAAAATAGCCAAGCTCATCGACTATGTTGATATCTTTCGCTTGTTGGCCATCATAGATTCTTCCATCCGCAATTCTTCTTACTTCCGATTCACTCATTCCTCTTCCTTCGACAATGACCTCTACAAATTGATCGTACATATTGTCTACCATTGATTGAAGTATTTGACGCTCTTCC
Organism: Bacillus sp. CHD6a; assembly: GCF_001293645.1. Classification (GTDB taxonomy): domain Bacteria; phylum Bacillota; class Bacilli; order Bacillales; family Bacillaceae_I; genus Sutcliffiella_A. Next base: position 97,699 of record NZ_LBMD01000006.1, on the reverse strand, counting down.
TCAGACATATCTTTTGTCGGGGACATAATATCTTTGTATGGCCCACTCTTAATGGTATCAAATTTCACACCATATTTTTCAGCAAGCTCTTTGTAATTTATGCCTTGCATGATAACACCAATTGAACCGGTGATGGTCTCAGGCGAAGCGAAAATTTTGTTGGCAGGTGCAGCGATATAGTATCCACCTGAAGCTGCCATTGCTCCCATAGAAATATAAATCGGCTTCTCTGTTTCTTCTTTAATCTCCACCAGTCTCTTATGTATCTCAGCGCTTTCAGAAACGCCACCACCTGGTGTATTGACGCGCACGATAATTCCTTTAACAGAATTATCTTCTTTGGCTTGATCAAGCATTCTTAAAAATTGACGGTGGTTATACCCTGGAGATTGGAATACAGAAGTCACGTCGCTTCCTGTATCTTGGATAACACCATTAACTTCTAGAACAAGAATCTTACGGTTAGGACTACCGTCTTCCATAACTTCCTCAATAAACTCTTCTTCCCCTCCGAAAAGATCTGAAAAAGAATCCGATGTGGGGCTTTCCATAGGTTGTGTTGCCAAACTTGTGACAATTGACACAAAAAATAATAATGCCGCAATGCCTAATGCGGCCCAGCGCTTTCCACTCATATTTAAACCTCCTAGTTGTTCGTACAGTACCTATACGTTAAATCGTTTCAAAAAGTTTCATCAAAATGGTAAACTTATCACAATATAGAATTGTACTAAAATTTTTTCCAAAAGGATAATGTTTTTGGATATTTTTTGTTTAAGTTCCATTTTTTATTATGAAGAGGAGGAAAAACAATGACAGAACGCCGTAAAATATTTTTCTTTTATAAAAGGGAAGAAGAGCTAGTTGCAAAGGTTGAAAAGCTTGAACAATTAGCGGTACAAAATAACTTTGAAATACTAAGCGATTACAACAAAGCGAACATTATCGTAGCAGTCGGAGGAGACGGAACCTTCCTTCAAGCCGTTCAGAAAACAGGTTTCAAGGATGATTGCCTTTATGCTGGTATCAATACTGGGGAAACTTCTAGTTTTTATTGTGACTTCCATATCGATGATACAGAAAAAATGGTAGAGGCCATGGCATTTGAACAAATTGAGGTTAGAAAGTATCCTACTATTGAAGTAACAATTGATGGTACATCTTCTTTTCTTTGTTTAAATGAATGCTCCATCCGCTCTGCCATCATAAAAACTTTTGCCATTGATGTCTACATAGATGAGCTGCACTTTGAAACGTTCCGTGGTGATGGGATGATTGTATCCACCCCTACTGGCAGCACTGCTTACAATAAATCTGTGCATGGTGCTGTAGTAGATCCGATGCTCCCTTGTTTTCAGGTAAGTGAGCTTGCTTCTATTAACAATAACAGCTATCGCACCCTTGGATCGCCGTTTATTTTGGCAGGTGCCAGAAAATTGACTCTAAAAGTAATTCAGGATGGAAATGACTATCCTACGATTGGAATTGATAATGAGGCCCTTAGCATTAAGCATGTGGAGAGGTTGGATATTCAGCTTACTGATAAAAAAATTAAGACGGTGAAGTTAAAGGATAATTCGTTTTGGGAGAAGGTCAAACGGACATTTTTATAGCCTTTTACTTTGATGTAAAAAGGACACCGCATGAACGCGATGTCCTTTTTACTATTTCTTATACACAACCGTGCCGTCAACGATTGTCATGGTCACGGTTGTGTTTAATATGTCGTCCTCTGTTGCTTTGAATAGGTCGGTATCGAGTACTGTGAAGTCTGCGTAATAGCCTCTATTGATGATTCCTTGTTTATGTTCTTCTGAAATAGCTTGTGCGCTACCTTTTGTAAAGAGACGGATTGCCTCATACATGGAAAGACGTTGTTCTGGTTGATAGACAGTTCTTTCTATGTCCCCGGGTGTTTGCCTTGTAACAGCAGCGTGAATTCCCAGAATTGGATCAACTGGTTCAATTGGAGCATCAGAACCACCTGCACAAATCAGTCCTTCATCTATAAGTGTCTTCCATGCATAGGAATAATTAAGTCTTTCCTCTCCTAAACGTTCGATAATCCAAGGAAAATCTGTTGCCACAAAACGTGGTTGAATATCTAAAATGAGTGGTAGTTTTTTTGCACGATCTATCAGGTCCTTCGTTAAGATTTGAGCGTGAATAAGTCTATCTCTCTCCCCCTCTGGAGCAGGATAGTTTTCAATCGCATCTAACATATACTCAAATGCAAGATCACCGATGGTATGAACGGCAACGGTCATTCCATATTCTCTTGCTTTTTTTACTAGACTCATAAGTTGTTCTTGTGTATGGATAGCCACCCCAGATGTTTCCGGAGCATCATTATAAGGACGGCTTAACAACGCAGTCCTGCCTCCCAGTGCACCATCTGCAAAAATTTTCATGGCACCAAGGGTAATGAATCCTGTTGTCTCTTTAAACGTATGACCTTCTTCATGCATATCATCCACTACCTCATGGTGAACCAACAAATGGGCACGATACTTTAACTTGTCCCGTTCAATTACATGTTCAAACGCTCCAAATGTTTTAGCAAAACTGCCATAATAGCTTAAATCTTCACTGTGACTGCCTACCAAGCCGAGGCGTAAGCAATCTTCAATAGAAGTTTTTAGAGCATTGTATAAATAACTTTCACTCGCTTTTGGTATCTTCTTTTTCACTAATTCCTGCGCTTGGTCAAGTAAGTACCCAGTCGGTTCGCCATCGATATCTTTTACAATCACTCCACCCGGAGGATTTTCCGTTTCTTTTGTAATGCCAGCAATATCCATTGCTTTGCTGTTGACTAAAACTGCATGACGGCAAACTCTTGATAAAATCATGGGGTGATTGGAAGTGATTTCGTCAAGCTCGTTTCTGTGGAAAATTTTCCGGTCAACAAAATTATTCTCATTCCATCCTTCTCCAAAGATCCATTCTCCTTCAGGGGTTTCTTGGACTTTTTTCAGTAATGCTTTTTTTACCTCTTGGGGGGATGTGTAGTTCGACAAATCTAGTCGTAATAATTTCTCCCCGTGTCCAATCAGATGCATATGACTGTCTGTAAAGCCAGGGTACATAACTGCCCCTTTCAAATCTTGCTTTTGTGCATGGTGGTATGTTAAGAAAAGCTCTTCTTGCGTACCGATGTCTTTGATAAGTCCATCTTCTGTGTACACCGCTTCCACCGTTTCCAATTCTGTTTTCATGGTGTAAATTGTTCCGCCGTACCAAATTTCTCCCATGGTGATCTTTCTCCTTTTTTTTGTAAAATTACATTTAGATTATCATTTATGAAGGGCTGGCACAAAAAAATTGCATAAAAAAAGGCAGTATTGCTGGGGTCAAAGGAATCTGATCCCCACCAACCTGCCTGTTTGCCCTTTATCAGGATTGTGCGGCTTGAGCGAATTCTTGCTGCCTTAATTCTATTCTTCTTATTTTTCCAGAAGTAGTTTTAGGAAGCTCCCCAACGTACTCAATTTTCCTTGGGTACTTATATGGGGCTGTCAATTCCTTGACATGCTCTTGAAGTAGTTTAGTTAGTTTGTCTTCTTGTTGGTCCACTCCATCCTGAAGTACTACAAACGCCTTGACTATATTCCCTCTAATTTCATCCGGACTAGCTACTACCGCACATTCGCGCACTAACGGATGCTTTACCAATGCATCTTCTACTTCAAAAGGTCCAATCGTGTAGCCAGAACTGATGATAATATCATCACTTCTCCCCTCGAACCAGAAGTATCCTTCTTCATCTTTCTTTGCTTTATCTCCAGTTATATAATAGTCCCCTCTAAATTGTCTGGAAGTACGTTCAGGATCTTTGTAGTAGTGCTTGAATAGGGCAGGTGTTTCCACGTGTACTGCGATGTCTCCGACTTCCCCCACCGCACACTCTTCAGCATCCTCATTAATAATGGTTACCCGGTTGCCAGGTGTCGGTTTTCCCATGGAACCAGATTTAATTTCCATTCCTTTTAAAACACCAAGTAACAGCGTGTTTTCCGTTTGGCCATAGCCATCTCGGACATCGATTTGGAAATGTTTTCGGAAAGTGTCAATCACTTCACGGTTTAATGGTTCTCCGGCTGATACTGCACTGTGGAGATGTGGCAGCTGATAAGCGTTCAAGTTATCCACTTTCGCCATCAAACGATACTCTGTCGGTGTACAACAAAGGACATTCACTTCATGCTTTTCCAAAAGCTTCAGATAGGTGTTAGGATCAAATTTTCCATGATAGACAAAGCCTGTTGCCCCTGAACCAAGGGTCGATAAGAATGGACTCCAAATCCACTTCTGCCACCCAGGACTAGCAGTAGCCCATACTACATCATTTTCTTCGATACCAAGCCAGTTATTAGAAGTGGTACGAAGGTGCGCATAAGCCCAGCCATGTGTATGGACTACGCCTTTAGGGTTGCCCGTTGTACCAGATGTATAGGATAGGAAAGCCATGTCGTCTTTTGATGTGGAAGCAAATTCAAGTTGATCTGACTGTTTTTCCATCGCTTCTTGCAGGTTTGTCCAGCCTTTTTCCGCTAAACCACCAACACTGAATCTTACCAGGTTGCTAACTTCTTCTAATTTATCTGCCTGTTCCACAAATGGTTGATATGTAATAATCCCTTTAACATCTCCGTGCTCAATTCGGTATGCCAGATCTTTTTCCCTTAACATTTCAGAGCATGGAATAACCACAATACCTGCTTTAAGTGCACCTAAGTATACTTGATACGACTCGATAAGCCGTGGCATCATGACAAGAACTACATCCCCTTTTTGCAGTCCTTTTGAAAGTAAAGCGTTTCCAATTTTATTCGCAGCTTTCATTAATTCTTGATATGTTACTTGTTCCTTCTCCCCTTGCTCACTTTCCCAAATGAGTGCGAGCCTTTCCCTCTCTTGTGTGTACTTTTCCACTTCTTCAACCAGATTGTACTTTTGCGGTGCTAAAAGTTCTTCTCTTTTCATATGAAGTCATCCCCTTTGTAATAGTACTACCTCTATATTACAAAATTTTTAAAATAATTTGAATTATTTTGTGGAAATTTTCGTTATTTTTTTGGAGGGGAATGTGGAATCTTTTGAGAATGTCCGAAGTTTTGGGGAAGTTGACCGAAGATTTTTGGAAATTGACCGAAGATTTCGCATAATTGACCGAAGTTTTTCGAAAAGTGACCGAACCAAATTTTTAAATGACCGAACCTACTAGGATATTTGACCAAACCTATCATCCAATTGTCCGAACTCCCTGTATATTCCATTAAAAATTGTCCAAACCAAATAGAAAATTGACCGAACCAAATTTCCACACCTAGAATTGGAGCATTTTTCTATGAAATATCCTAAAATACCGTATTTCTAAAAGCATCTAGTCCAACTCCTCCCGCTGTTCAAACTGATCTACCACGCAAGAAATTCTCCCGGCACATACTTTATAAAACATAAAAAACACCTTCCCAAAAGAAGGTGCCCAGACATTATTTATTGCTCATTCGATTTAACCGCATGCTTTGGTTCGTTGCGGCGTTTTCTCCCCTGTTTCTTCTGCTGTTTTTCTACTTGATTTTGCTCCTTCATAAAAAAGCACCTCCAAGATTAGAATAGAAGAAAGGTGGGGTTTCCCCCACCTCGTAGCCATTTTATATATTATTTTTGGTAACCGCCACTGAAGCTTTGTTCAGCCATTTGAACTAAGCGTTTAGTGATTTCTCCACCAACGGAACCGTTAGCGCGAGCAGTTGCATCAGGACCAAGTTGAACTCCGAATTCAGAAGCGATTTCGTATTTCATTTGGTCAAGAGCTTGTTGTACACCAGGTACAACTAGTTGGTTTGAACTGTTGTTTGCCATGTGTTTTCACCTCCTTGTGAATATAGAATGTGTAAAAACACATGGCATCATTCATATTTTAAATATGGTAATTCTTCACAGTAACAGTCTGTTAAAATAGTTCGTGGATAATACTGTTTTCTTCTTCCTTTTTCCCTGTGATAAGAACCTTTTCTGTTCGTTCCACTGCATCGTTCACCATTTTATCGATATCAAAGAAACTTTCGTAAAAATTGATTTTTTCTTTTTTGGGCTTCGTTTTTGGTGCAGAGGGGGTGAAAATGGTACAACAGTCTTCATAAGGGCGGTTGGAAATTTCCAATGTATCAATTTGTCTGGCAATATCCATGATCTCTATTTTATCCATTGTAATAAGCGGACGAATGATTGGAGTGGAAGTTACCTCATTGATGGTCGACATGCTTTGCAACGTTTGACTAGCCACTTGCCCCAAACTTTCTCCAGTAATAATAGCTAGCCCTTGCTCTTTTTCACAGATTTTGTCTGCAATCTTTAACATAAATCTTCTGGTGGACGTCATCGTATAGTTTTCCGGCACTTGTTTTTGTATGGCTACTTGAATGTCTGTAAACGGAACAATATGCAAATTAATGGAGTGTCCGAAATCTGTCAGTCTTTCTGTCAGTTCCACTACTTTCTGTTTCGCACGTTCACTTGTATACGGAGGGCTGAAGAAGTGGACAACCTCCAGTCTAATGCCACGTTTCATTGCCAAATAACCTGCTACCGGACTGTCTATCCCTCCAGACAGCATTAGCACACCGGTCCCACTTGTTCCGACTGGTAGACCTCCTGCGCCGGCAATATCCTTACACGTAATATAGGTGGCTTCTTCTCTGACTTCCACTCTTAAATTAATATCAGGTTGCTTTACATTCACTGTCAAGTCTTCCGTATTTCGCAATAAATGTGATCCGATTGCATGGTTCAATTCATTGGTATCAAGTTCGAATTTTTTGTAAGCGCGCTTAGCAGTCACTTTAAACGTTTTTCCTTTGTAAGGTAACGCCTCGAGAGCGAATAATGCTCCTTTTTTCATTTCTTCTAGTTCTGTTTTCGTTTTAACAGCTAAGCTAAAAGAGTGAATTCCAAAGATGCTTTGAAGCCGATTTAGAATCTGATCATGCGGCTCCCCATTTAATTTGATGTACATTCTGTCTCTGTTTTTTTCAATAGTGACGTTTGGAAAGTCCTTAATCTTTTCTAGTATATTAAAGCTCAGTCGCTGCACAAACTGTTTACGATTTCTTCCTTTTGTAGACAGTTCACCAAATCGTATTAATATGTGATCATAGTTCATGTTTTTTACCTCGTTACTTCTTTTATTGTTTTTATGGCTTGGATAAGTTCTTTTAAAAGTAAGCGTAGTTCTTCTTGTGTTGTACTGTAGGTCATACTTATCCTAATAGCACTTTCCGCCTGCTGTCTCGTCACACCCATCGCCATTAAAGTCTTGCTTGGTGCTTTTCGCTTGGAAGAACAGGCAGAAGTGGTGGATACAAAAATATCTTTATTGCCTAATGCATGCACCAGTACTTCCGACTTTATACCCGGTACGGAAAAATTGACAATATGCGGGGCGCTTTGAATGTTGGATGTATGAATAAACACTCCATCTATCAGCACTAATTCATCAAGAAGATACTGTTTCAACGCAAGTAAATCTGACAAGTAGTTTTCCCTATTCTCTAAGGTCATTCGTAGAGCTTTGGTCATTGCAACTATCCCAGCCACATTCTCTGTTCCAGAACGTAACGTCCATTCCTGATCTCCTCCGCTAAGAAGCGGATGAAGCTTGACTCCATTTTTGGCAATAAGTACACCGTTTCCTTTTAGCCCGTGAAACTTATGAGCCGAAAGTGAGCAAAGATCTATTACATCCATTCTTAACGGAACCTTCCCGATCCCTTGTATATGGTCAACATGAAAGCTCACATTGGAGTAGGTTTGAAGTAATTCTCCAATTTCTTCTACCGGTTGTATTACACCAGTTTCATTATTCACATGTATGATAGAAACCAACACCGTTTCTTTCCTTACCGCGTCTTCCACTTGCTTTACAGTAATTCTTCCTTCTTTATCAACAGGAAGAATCGTTACTTCAAAGCCTTCCTTTTCTAAATCTTTAATCGCATTTGTTACGGAAGGATGCTCGATAGCAGTTGTGATGATATGTTTCCCGATATTTCGTTTGCTTAAGGCACATCCCTTTATCGCCAAGTTGTTGCTTTCTGTTCCACCTGAGGTGAAAATGACTTCCTTATGATGAACATGTAGCAAGGAGGCAATTGTCTCCCTTGAACGGTGAAGAAGCATTTCTGCATCGCCTCCAAGAGAATGAAGAGAGGATGGATTTCCAAAATACTCTGTGGACACCTTTAGAAAAGAATCTAACACTTCTTTATATGGTTTAGTAGTAGCGCTATTGTCTAAATAGATCATGGTCATCCTCCATTAGCATGATGAAGAATTTTAGTCATCAATTTAATATAGATAATATTTTCTTCTAAGCGAATATTAATGTTAGCACATTTTATATCTATGGAAAAGAATTGCCTTCCCTTATAAGGACACAGTAGAGAGGTATTTATTAGAAATAGTTCCTTTTCCCTTTCTAAACATGTATAGACATGTTAAACTAGTATTTGTTTTTCTAAAATATTGAATTGTTAAACTTTTAAGTTATTCGACAAATTTCATCAAGATTATGATAGGATGAAAACGTATTCATTTCATTTTCTCAGCAGGAGGATTTTCATGCAAAAAAAAGTATATACAAATAAAGATATATTGGTATTGGGACTAATGCTGTTCGCCTTATTTTTAGGTGCCGGGAATATGATTTTCCCACCATTACTTGGACAAGCAGCCGGTGATAACGTAGGAATCTCTGTTATAGGTTTCTTGATTACAGGAGTCGGACTGCCACTCCTTGGAGTAATGGCTATTGCCTACACTGGTGGCGACCTTCAAACACTGGCTAATCGTGTACACCCAATTTTCGGAATTGTTTTTACTATCATTATGTATTTAGCGATTGGCCCGTTTTTTGGTATCCCGCGAACAGGTACTGTAGCCTTTGAAATTGCTGCTACTCCTTTCTTACCTGAATCAGTTAATTCACAGGGCCTGGCACTCTTTGTATTTACCTTAGTATTCTTTGCTATTACGTATTATCTTGCATTAAATCCAGCAAAACTTGTAGATCGAATTGGGAAAGTCTTAACACCGATATTGTTGCTGGTAATTGGTATTCTTGTTGTCAAAAGCATTATCACTCCTATGGGCGCTATCGGTGCTCCAACAGAAGCATATCAAAGTTCAGCTTTCTTTAAGGGCTTCCTTGAAGGCTATCTAACTATGGACACCATTGCAGCTTTAGTTTTCGGAATTGTTGTAATTTCTGCAATAAAAGATAAAGGTGTAACAGATAGAAAAACGATTACTTCACTTTGTTTAAAGGCAGGATTTATTGCTGCCATTGGTTTGACTGTCGTCTATGCAGGTTTATCCTATCTTGGGGCAACTAGTCTTGATGCAGTAGGTGCCGCAGGAAATGGCGGTCAGATATTATCTGGTGCTGCCGATTATCTGTTTGGTTCTATCGGAGCGGTTATTCTAGGTCTTGCAATTACGTTTGCATGCTTAACAACATCTGTCGGACTTGTTTCTGCGACAAGCAAATTTTTCTCTAAAATTATGCCTTCCGTTTCATATAAAGTATTTGTGGCAATCCTGTCCATTTTTAGTTTGGTTGTATCTAATGTCGGCTTAGAGCAATTGATTACGATATCGTTGCCTGTATTGATTATGGTATACCCATTAGCCATTGTATTGATTATTCTTTCGTTCTATCGTTGGAAAAATGAGTCGTTTGTGTATGGATTTGCACTGCTATTCACTGGTATTGTTAGTTTTGTGGATGGATTGGCTACGGCTGAGATTGAGGTGACTTTCTTACAGGACATTTTCAGCATACTTCCTTTTTACAATGAAGGGGTAGGTTGGTTGGTTCCAGCAGCGATTGGTGTGTTAGTTGGGATGGTTGTTGGTGCTTTAACTACAAAGCAGTCTAATGAAAGCATTGCGTAATACCATAAAAAGAACTGGGCAAAATCGTCCAGTTCTTTTTTAGTTGCTTGGTTATTCTCAGCAGTTGATTGATTTGGAAGGCGCTTAGACGCCCGCGGGAGGAAGGGACAGGTAGAGACCCCTGAAGAGTTGTGAGAAGGCTCACGGACCGCCCGCAGGCAAGCAAAGCGCCTGGCACGGACATCACTGGATTTTATACTTTCTTACTCTTTAAAAAAAGGCTTGGATTTAAGAATCCAAGCCTTTTTTTATGGTTTGTTTTTTTCTAGTAGAGATAGTAGGCGGTCGATGCTGATACGTTCATCCTCTATGTTCCACTCATTGACCATTTGCTGAGTAATACCATTTTGAGGAATGTATGAAATAGTAACTTTCTCATCCTTATCTTGATCTACTGAAGAAGGCCCTTCTGTTTCTTCTACTTCTTCTTGTGAAGGAGGCGCTTCTGTTTCTTCTATTCCTTCTTGTGAAGGAGGCGAAATTGCAGGTGAAGCACTCTCTTCTCTCTTTTCCTGAAAGGTTGAATAAAAACTGTACCAGATAAAGATCCCACTGATAAGTAGGACGGCTGCAAGTAAAGTTTGCGCGTACTTCACTTGTTAGTCTACCTTTTCAAGTACTTTTTCTATTTTCTTCAATACACCTGGCTCTACCTTTTCAAGCGAAGTAGCCGCTTCTTCCATTGCACTTTTATATTCATAATTTCTAAATAATTGCTCCGCTTCTACCAAGCTTTGGTGTACGGTAGGATGTTTGCTGCGGTATCTATTGCCATATTGGATAATACTTTCCGCTAAATAGGCATGATCAAGAATATCCATTGCTTCTTCATGGCATTTCTCAACACTTGTTACTGCTTCATATAACACAGCATTTACTTCTACGATATTTAACGGTTTTTCTTCCAATTTCTCCGTTACAGCCTTTAGCTGATCATTCGCTTGGGATAGCTCTTGAAATACGCTTTTTGGTAATCCAGGAATATTACTTTTTTCTATAGAACGTTTTACTTCAAACAGCATTTTTCTTAAAGAGTTTAACTGTTCTCTTGCAGCCATTTCATCTTTCCGCAATGCCATCAAGCTTTCCGTGTATTGTTGATGGATGTCCTGAAGAGAATTAATCTGTTCACAGATGTCCTCCAACTCCTCTTTTAAAATGCTGAAGGCAATGGTCTGTTCAAGAAGGTGTCCACTGAGTTTTTCATAACGGTCATTAAGTGTGCGCATGGATTCTTCTATTTTCTGCTGTGTTTGAATGTCTTCCTGCTGCAACTGATAGCTTTCCTGCACCACGTATGTTTCTTGCTTTGTCTTTTCACTTGCAGATGACAATGCGATCAGAATAGCTTCAACAGATGGAAGTTCTTTTACGACATAGTGTTTTGCCAAGACTTCTTTTTCAATCTGATCATAAAGATCATCCATTTCGTTTTTAATAACCTCAACACCTTCTTTAGCTTCCAAACTCTTAGTCTCCATAAGCAACATCGTAGACTGCTTGAGTTTATCTTGAAGGCTAGCAATGCTTTTTTCTAGGTTTACATGATCTAAGATATACCCTTCTGAAAGCATTTCCTTATAGCCTGTTTCCACTTCAGCAAGTTGACTAGGAATGACAGACTGGCATTCAATTAACAGCCCTGGAATGTGTTCTAGTTTGGCCTCAAAAACTTCTAAATCTTTCTCAATTTTGGCGATTAACTCTCTTGCAACTAGATAATCTCCATTGGATATAGATTGGTGGAATTCTGAGAAAAGCTGTTGAATTTGTTCCAGTTCTTTCTCCAATAAAGGGGTTGTGCTTCCATATTGATGACGTTGGTTAAGCAACTGCTTTTTAAAATTAGAGTATTTTGCTTCCAATTTTTCATTTTCTTCAGCACTTTTTGCTTGGCTGCCGATCAGTTCATCTAATTCTTCGTATATCGCTTTAATTTTCCATTCAATTTCCTGAAGTTTATTATCAGCTAACGACAATACATCTTTCGCTTTTTTAAAGCGATATTTATCAACGAAATCCTCTGCATCAAAAAGGTATTCTTCAATATTTACAAGTTCTGTTGATAAAATATTATCCCATTGATAACGCCAGTTCTCAAAAAGCTGTTCTGTCTGTCCGGTCATGTTTAAATCTTTCACTTTGGAAAGTTCCTCTGATACCGGTTTGTTCATAATCGATACTTTCCAGTTTTCTAAGCGGTCCACTTCTTGATAAATCTTCTTCCTTCTAACAAAACTGATGCTAATAAAAATAACTACTAGTGCTAAAATCCCAATTATATACTCCATACCTAGTCCCCTTCTACCTAGATGGTGGTTCCTGTCTTCTATGTTCATTTTTTATCTAAATCAATAATTCATATATGTATAAAAGAGTTAAATGGGTTGATATATATTCCACGCCCATTTTATTTATATTTCAATGTTTTTATGATACCATGTAAACGACATTTTTTGACCAATATTTTTAATTTTTTTACATATTTCTTCTAGTATCGGAGGGTTTTTCTTGATTATCGACAAACATGTCCATAGCCCCTATTGTCCGCATGGTAGCACAGATACGATAGAAAAGTATATTAAACAAGCTTTACAACTAAACTACAAAGAGATTTCCTTTACAGAACACGCTCCACTACCCAAATCTTTTATTGATCCAGCCCCGGACAAGGATAGTGCGATGGATTGGGACAGCATTCCTACCTATTTGGAAGAGTTGCAGAAAATGAAGTCCTTTTATGAAGATGCCATAAAGATTAACATAGGTTTGGAAGTGGATTATATTGATGGATACGAAAAAGAAACTCGTGACATATTAGGAGAGCTCGGACCCCTGTTAGATGACAGCATATTATCAGTTCATTTTTTAAAGAATGAGGACTCGTATTATTGCTTAGACTTCAGTGAGGATGAGTTTGAAAGAATTATCGGGGTTTTCGGAGGTATTTCAGCAGTTTATGAATCTTATTTTTCCACTCTCTTAAAATCCATCAACTCTGATTTAGGGCCATACAAACCTAAAAGAATCGGCCACATTACACTGGTAGAGAAATTCAAAAAGCGCTTTCCACATACTAGAGCCATCCAGGAGTATACCGACCCTATTTTGGATGCAATTGCTCAAAAACGCTATGAACTGGACTATAATGGTGCAGGTTTTGTCAAACCACTATGTAAAGATTCCTATCCTCCTATGTCCATTGCGAAAGAAGCAAAAAAAAGAAAAATCCCTCTTGTGTACGGATCTGACGCACACACAGCAAAGGGATTAGGCCAAGGATATGAATTTATGGATAAAGAGTTATTATAAGAATGTCCATGTTGATCTGAGCGGAGGGCGCGAAGACTCCTCGCTCTGCTGGAGGCCACTGAAAAAGTCATTGTTTTTAGAATTTCTTTAAACACCGCTGTTGATTTCCGCAAATGGCTTCGCTTTCCTAGGGAAGGTGCTTGAGCCTCCTCGCAACGCTTGAGGGGTCTCAAGCTACCTTTATCTCCCTCAGGAGTCTTCGCCTTTTGCTCCAATCACCAGCTAGGAATCAATAAAAACTTTACGTTATCAGTTATTCAGTGGCCTCCTCTGCTGCGGGGTCAAGCTACCGCTATTTTCACCTTTTGCTCCAATCTACAGCTAAGATTACTAGCAACCTTAATTCAAATAGTTTTTCAGTGGCCTCCAACGAAGTGAGGATGCTCCCCGACCGCCTGCTGAAAGCGAATATCAACAGTAAGTGGAATATTATAATGCAATTTTCTCTAACTGCTCTTGCTCCACAAATATAAACTGCTCCAACCATTGAACAATAACTTTCTCATACTGATCTACTGCAGACGTTTCATACGGCATAATATGCCAAACCTCAGCCAAATACTGAGACTGCAAAAATGGCGTACTAATCATACTTTTCAATTGCATCACAGCCATCAGAACAGATGGAACATGAAACTCTTTCTTTTTATGCCCTTTTTCTAAAATTGCCTTATAGTAATACTTCTCCTTCGTTAAATACGTTGACATGATTTCCCTGACAAGAGTTGTATCAAACGTAAGCTCCCGATATACGTACCTTGCCAATTGACGATTTTCGCGGTGAAACAGCATGGTTTTTTCCACACATTCCAAAAGGCATTCCTTTGCTGTATGAGAGGAATTTTTTTTATAAACTTTCTCCAATATAGAAACATACTGATCAAAGAAACTAGATAATAAATGCTCTTGGAGTCCTGCTTTATTATCAAAATAATAGGAGATATGCCCCACGTTTACATTTGCTTTCTTAGCAAGCTCCCGTACAGAGGTACCATCAAACCCTTTTGTATTAAAAAGAATAATTGCTGCATCAATAATTCGTTGCCTCGTCTTTTCCATCTTCTTCACCCTTTCTGGTGATTTCGATTCTTAATTATTGATTTCGTGAAGATGAACGTATATCCTTTTATTAAATGTCGACAACTTCAGTAGGTATTCTACTTATGTTGTTGTTTTTCCACAATTAGCTATGAAAATGCGAGGGGATTATGATGTTTCAAGTCGAAAACTATAAAGGTACAAGAGAAGAAAACTACAAACTTGTGCTAAAACAATTGCAGGCTCTTATTGCCGATGAGCCTAATTTCATTGCCAACCTTTCCAATGCGTCCGCTCTGTTAAATGTATTCTTAACGGAAGTGAATTGGGTCGGCTTTTACTTAACAGATGAGTCTAAACAAAACATGTTGGTGTTGGGACCGTTCCAAGGCTTGCCTGCATGTGTAAGAATTCCATTTGGCCGTGGTGTATGCGGAACGGCTGCATCTTCCATGGAAACACAACTTGTGGCTGATGTGCATGCTTTCCCGGGTCATATCGCTTGTGATGCAGCATCACAGTCTGAAATTGTTGTTCCGATGGTTGTAGATGGGAAAGTTATTGGCGTTCTTGATATTGACAGCCCAATCAAGGATCGTTTTGATGAGCTGGATAAAGACTATTTGGAGAAATTTGTTTCTATCTTGCTTGCTACTGCATAAGAAAGATCCAGTAAAAGAAGATAAGTGAATAGTTAATAGCCGCTGTTCCTTTCCGCAAATGGCTTCGCTTTCCGCGGGACGGTGCTTGAGCCTCCTCACTTCGTTGCGGGGTCTCAAGCTACCGTTACTCCCCCGCTGGAGTCTACGCCATTTGCTCCAATCCACAGCTAAAAATAACGTAATCCTATGTAATACCTTTTCAAAAACCCTTCAAATACATGAAGCCACCTTGTTGATTGGAGTGGAAGGCGCGTAGACGCCCGCGGGAGGAAGGGACTGGTGAGACCCCGGAAGGCGAAGCCTGAGGAGGCTCACGGACCGCCCGCAGGCAAGCGAAGCGCCTGGAACGGAAATCAATCGTATTAAATAATTTCTTATCTCATGAAAAAAAGCGTCTAACCTTAAACAAAGGAGTAGACGCTTTTTCTATGTTTCTTATAAACTATCTAATGCTTGTTTGAGGTCTTGCCATATATCTTCTTTGCCTTCTAGACCTACAGATAGACGTAGCAGGCTGTCTGTTATCCCCATCAGCTCTCGGTTTTCTTTTGGTACAACCGCATGGGTCATCGTAGCCGGATGTTGGATTAAGGTTTCTGCATCCCCTAGACTCACTGCAATCTTAATCAGCTGCAGTTCATTTAACAGTCTTTGCGCTTCTTCCTTTCCACCTTTAATGGTAAATGAAATAAGTCCCCCGCCCTTTTTCATCTGTTTTTGCAAAATTGGATATGATTCACTCTTTTTATCACCTGGATAAAAAACCTTCTTCACATTAGGATGTGCTTCTAAATGTTCAAAAATATATTCCGCATTATCACAATGGCGGTCCATACGGACATGCAAAGTCTTCAGTCCGCGAATCAGGAGCCACGCATCAAACGGTGACATGACACCACCAATATCTTTTAATGTAGTCATGGATATTTCTGTAATCATCTCTTTAGAACCGACAATCAAGCCGGCGATCACATCCCCGTGTCCCCCAATATACTTAGTTGCACTGTGAATTACAATATCACAACCTAGATCTAGCGGCTTCTGCAAATAAGGAGAGCAGAAGGTGTTATCAACCACTACCTTAATATTTTTCTCTTTAGCTAAGGAAACGATAAGTTCCAAGTCTATTAAAGCCATAGTCGGATTGATTGGTGTTTCCACATAGATGCATGTCGTCTCTGGTTGGATGGCTTCTCTGATCTCCGATTCTGTCTGCATCGTACAAAAGCTATGTGACACATTATATTTATCTTTCAATAATTGTAATAAACCAAACGTGCATCCATAGATACCTTGTGAACAAAGGATATGGTCGTTACTTTTTGTTAATGCGATCAATACAGCGGAAACTGCTGCCATACCCGATCCGAATGCAAGACCTGCTTCACCGTTTTCAAGGATTGCTATCCGCTCTTCTAGCATTTTTACTGTTGGATTTCCAAGTCTTGAATAAATATAACCCTCTTCTTCTCCTGCAAACCTGTTTTCCCCTTGTTGTGCCGTTTGAAAGGAAAAAGTAGAAGTTTGAAAGATTGGCGGTGCCAAGCTTCCTTGATAAATGGAACTATCATATCCATGATGAATAACTTCCGTCTCAAACTGCTGTTTTTTCTGCTTATCCATAAAAATATCTCCCTTCCAATTTCCCATCCATTACTAGCATATGGCAAACAACAGAAAAATGAAAGCGTTTTCTTTAGTGTTCACTAAAATTAATTCAAGATTGTAAAACCCCTTCATCTGTAACAGATGAAGGGGTTTGTCTCTAGCTATTAATCTTTTTATTTATAGAAGAAAAATCCTCTATAACCAATTGGTCTTTCCCTTGATCCTTCGCCTTATAAAGTGCATAGTCCGCTCTGTGAAAGAGGTCCCTTGGTGTATCCTGGGTATTCTTGTTCCAAAATGAAATTCCACATGAAACTGTAACTCCCGGATTCGTCTGTTCCCTAATCTTTTCTATAATCCTAAGGACTATACTTTCGCCTAATTTCAAATCTACTTTCGGTAAATAAATGGCTAGTTCTTCTCCGCCCCATCTTGCTCCGATATCGGTCTCTCTGATATTTCCCTTTATAATATCGGCGACCTGGATCAGGATTTTATCTCCTACCTGATGGCCAAACGTGTCATTCACAATTTTGAAGTCATCTATATCTAAAAGAATGAATGTCCCGTAGGTATCTTTTTTCATAGACTTCTCTATTTTATCGTCTAAGTATTTTCTGGAATAAAGCTTTGTCAAATAATCGGTTATAACATATTTCTCCAATTCTTCCCGCAGCATGGAGTTATTAAAAGCCAAAGTCGAATGATGAATAAGTGACTGCAAAAGTTTGAATTGTTCAAAGCTGAAAAAATAAGGCAATGGGTGTGTCACCACACAAGCCCCTCTTCCCCCATTTGGTATGATCATGGGGATCACCATGCAGGAACAGAAGGGAAGATCCGATAAACGTTTATGTAGACGAAGATCTCCAATAAAAAGAGGTTCTTCATCAGAATATAAAAACTCCTTCATGTGTAGCAGATATTCTTCTATGTCATGTTGCTGAAAGAAAGTTGTTGAACCTGGCAAAATCTCTGTGCCTTTTTCTTGATAGAATACAAATGCTACTTCTTTTGCGTGAAAGGACTGAAGAATTTTCTTCACCATGAAGGAGGTCACTTCGGTCAGCCTTAAATTCGTATTCAATTGACGAGAAGTTTCATTAATTAGTTGCAAATCAGATATAACCTGCTTGGATTGCTCATAAAGTTGCGTATTCTCCAGTGCTGCTCCTGTTTCATCTGCCAGAAGTTTAATAAACTTTATCTCTGATTCAGGAAGGGTCGCAGCATCTAAAGAGATGATCTGCAGGACACCATATACCCCTTGTCCGCCTTTTATAGGGACATAGATATTCGCTCTTCTATCTTTAATACAATTTTCATATTGAACCTCGCCTGTCACATAGGCATTCATGGCACAAATATTGTTATCTTCAAAATCCAATTTCTTAATGGGTAGATGCTTGAGGTCATCATTATCTGACGTAAGTAAAAGAAGGTAGGAAAAGTCCTCATACATTCTTTGCAACAGTTTAATCACTTCAGATAGAATTCCTTCTACCTTCATGGCTGAATGAAATTTGGAAGTGATGGTGTACAATTCTTGATATTGTTTATCTTCATTTCTTTTATGTATGTATTGATTATAATGGTGAAAAATAATTGAGAGTTCTTTTGATATTTGATTGAAGCTATCTAGTGGAAGAGGTACAGGAGAATGAAAATGCAGGTCAATCTTTCCAATTGCATGATCCTCATTAAAAAGAGGGATAATGACATTTTCCACATTACTACCTTCACCTGAATGAACAGAATAGGAAACTGCCTGCTCACAAATAAAAGATTGATTTTGTGAAAGGAAGTCCCCTCTCAACGTTACAATAGCCTGTTCTGCTTGAAGTTCTTCTTTCAACAGCAGCTGTAACTGTGTGAGAAAAGTAGTTTGTGTAAAATTGGAAGACGAAAGGAAAAAATCAAATATTCTGCTTTTAATTTCGAGCAATTTGTTATTGGATTCCATTTTTTTCACCTTTTATATTACTTATTACCTATATTATAACGGTAACAGGTAACAATTTCCTAGTATTATTTTACGGAACTAATAAAATCGTGTCTTTTTCAAATAAAACAAACCAAAGATCCTTCTGTTCAGATAGTGAAACAACTGAAATCGGTTCGTTATCTAGTTCCTTTTTTAGTACTGTTCCATCTTCGTTATGAATCTTTAGTTCATACCTTTTAGAATCCACTTCATTGATATCAATTGAAAATGTCGACTCTTCCTTTTTAATATGTTGTTCTTGCCTATTAACTTGCTGCAGTTGTGAATTGTAATAGTTCCAGGTGTTGTCTGTTTTCAACCAAACCCCATCAGAGACTTCATCCCGTTTTATATCAGACGGCGCCTCTTCTAAATTCACGGCGTACTGAGTTTCAAAGCGATAGTTATTTCCAATGTCCACTGTATAAATAATCAGCATTGGTTGATTTTCATGTTCTTTCACCATGGCTAGCACTGGAGAATCATGTTGTAGATTCATTTCTTGAAGAACGACAACTAGTTGTTTCACTTGTTTTGGGGCTGGTTGGACAACGGCCGTTTCGTTAGTTGAGGTATATTTACTTACAAATAAATAGAGTGTTACCGCAGCAATTGCTGAAATAATGCTGAATCGGATCAATTTTTCCTTACCTGTTTCTTTATACATCTTCATTCCACCTTGATATAATTCTGAAAAAATTATATCATAAACATCTGCTACTTTATCCTATTTAATAGTCCGCATTTTTTTATGTCCCCAACCTTTTCTAAACTATCCTTGACTTCTTATCCATTTTTCCGATATAATAGCCTTTGTGTAAAATATTGCAGCCTATGTGGTATGCTATGTTGATTCATTTTGTTCCCCGTAACTTATTTCGGAGGTGTATCGTGTAACTCTTTGCTGCAGAGCGAGGATACATGAAAACAAAATGGTCAAGTAGATGAGTCACATCTGTTATTATTTTACAACAAATAATAACACGAAGGAGGAGTCATTCATGGCTCGTTATACAGGTCCAAGTTGGAAACTCTCTCGCCGTCTAGGCATTTCATTAAGCGGTACAGGTAAAGAATTAGAAAAGCGTCCTTACGCACCAGGACAACACGGTCCTAACCAACGTAAAAAGCTTTCTGAGTACGGCTTACAATTACAAGAAAAACAAAAATTACGTCACATGTACGGCGTAAATGAGCGTCAATTCCGTAGCATTTTTGATGCTGCTGGTAAAATGCAAGGTAAGCACGGTGAAAACTTCATGATTCTTTTAGAATCTCGTTTAGACAACGTGGTTTACCGTTTAGGTCTTGCTCGCACTCGTCGTGGAGCTCGTCAATTAGTTAACCACGGTCACATCACGGTTGATGGATCTCGCGTAGACATCCCATCTTTCCGCGTGAAACCTGGTCAAGTAATTGCAGTTCGCGAAAAGTCTCGCAACCTAAGCTCTGTTAAGGAATCTGTAGAAGTAAATAACTTCGTACCAGAATACCTAACTTTCACTGCTGACGCTTTAGAAGGTACGTTCACTCGTTTACCTGAGCGCTCTGAATTAGCTGCTGAAATCAATGAAGCACTAATCGTTGAGTTCTACTCTCGTTAATCTTTTTAGATTACTAAGCAAAACCCCCCTTAATCAACTTTTAAGGGGGGTTTTGTTCATTTAATTTACTATCCAAAAAATCTAACCCAACAGAGAATAATTAAGGCAATGACTATGGGACTTACTGTGATACCAAATCTTAAAACCCTTCTTTTAACAATATAACGAACCTTTTTTACATTTCTTACTCTGGCTTGTTCCAATATTCCACTCCTTGATAAAAAAATAAGTATTTATATATATGCCAAAAAAGTTGCGTTCATGCAAAAATCAACAGTATCCTTTAACAGAGCCAAAACATAAAAAGCTTGTAGTTATTGTCAACATAATGACAATCAACTACAAGCTCTAAACTCTTCTATTTTATTTTACTTGCATTACTGCAATAAGGTCTTACAAGCATCTTTTTCCAACACCAACTTTTGTATTTATCCAATTACTATGTTTATTCATATTTACAAAAATAAGATATTGTAGCTCTATTAAAAAGATCCATACTACATTTTGCCTAGGTCTATAACTCCGGCCGTTCAGGTCAATTCTAAAAGTTTAAATGGATTTTTCCACTCCATCAATGTGGCATGATTTCGTGATTCATCGTCTTCGAGATAATTTTTGACCACTTTTACAGGCGTACGTCCACAGTGTAAGAGGAAAGAAATGACGGGGTCTTTGATGTCGCCTCTCACTACTCTTTCAAGGTATCTTTCCGCTGACATTTCATCTTTATACTTATGATAGTGTGGCATCCTTGCTCCACCCAGTAAACGTTCTATCCCAAGCTGAATGACCACTTCGTACATGGATTGCATGAGCCACTTTCCAAGTCCAAGCTTCCTGTAAGTTGGACTGACGCTAATATCTACCACATACAAAGTGTTCCCTTTAGGCTGGTGGTTACGTATATAGCCATTATCCGTTATGTGTTCCCAGCTATGGTCAGGATCATCGGGAGTGTAATTCACAAGTAATCCCGTCATCGAGCCAGCAATTTTCCCGGCAATTTCTACACACAGTGCCCCTTTTGGAAACAAATCAACATGATTCTTTAGCTGTGCCTCATTCCACCATAGCTCTGACGGAAAAGGAGGTGGAAAGCATTCCTGTTGAACGCGAATCAATTGCGAAAAGTCCTTTTCCCGATAATTTCGGATAACAGCTTTAACCGGCTTGTCTTGATCAAAAACATAAACCTCTTTTCGGTACACTACACATCACTCCTAATAGTTCATCCACATACAATTAAGTCTACCACCTATTAAGGTAGAGGGTGGAAAAAATAGCTACTTTTTCACGGTAACGATTACTGATACCGTCTATGAAGACATCTCTCACTCTATTTTCACGTCACGGGCGTCTTCATACCGGTCTTGAAGACATCTCTCACTCCATTCCACCTTCACTGAGGTCTTCATCAAGAAAGTTTGATCTAATTTCCTACCAGTCAAAAAAAGACTGCCCAAAGGACAGCCGTCGTAAAAGATTAGTATTTAATAAGGAAGTATTTCTTCTTTCCTCTTCTTACAACAGTAAATTGCCCTTCAATGCGGTCGCTTTCACCTAACACATAAGCAAGATCCTGAACCTTTTCGCCATTAATAGAAATAGCACCATTTGTAATATCTTCACGCGCTTGACGCTTAGAAGGTGCTATCTTACTTGCAACCAACAATTCCACCAATGCCTGCTGCTCCTCGTTTTCCACTTTAAAAGAAGGAACATCTGCAAAACCTTGTTTAATTTCATCAGCAGAAAGTTCAGAAATGGATCCGCTGAACAATGCTTTTGAAATACGGATTGCTTGTTCTAAAGCAGCTTCACCATGCACCAACTTAGTAACTTCTTCTGCTAGACGTTTATGTGCTGAACGTTTTTCCGGCGCCTCTTGCAATTCTTTTTCAAGCTCTAAAATCTCAACGCGCGACAAGAACGTAAAGAATTTCAAGTATTTCACAATATCACGGTCATCTGTATTGATCCAGAATTGGTAGAACTCGTATGGAGACGTCTTCTCTCGGTCTAACCAAATTGCGCCGCCTTCTGTTTTACCAAATTTCGTCCCGTCCGCTTTCGTTACAAGAGGAATCGTCAGACCAAAAGCTTTGGCATTTTCTTCTGATTTACGGATTAACTCCATCCCTGCTGTGATATTTCCCCATTGGTCACTTCCGCCGATTTGAAGTTTACAATTTTGGCCTCTGTATAAATGCAAGAAGTCCAATGATTGAAGAATCATGTAGCTGAATTCCGTGTAAGAGATACCAGATTCAATACGAGATTGTACGGAATCTTTTGCAAGCATGTAATTAAGACCAAAGTTTTTCCCCACATCACGAAGAAAAGTGATAACATTCATTTCCCCAATCCAGTCATGATTGTTTGCAATTACTGCAGGATTTTCTGTTGCTTCAAAATCCAAGAACTGAGAAAGTTGTCCTTTAATTCTATTAGACCACTCTACAACGATATCAGACGTATTCAATGTACGTTCCGCTTTCTTTCCACTTGGATCTCCTATTAATCCAGTACCGCCACCAACTAATGCTATTGGATGATGACCTGCCTGCTGAAATCTTCTCAACGTAAGTATTGGAAGCAAGTGACCAATATGCAAGCTGTCTCCTGTTGGATCAAAACCAGAGTACAACTTCACCTTTTCTTCCGATAAAAGTTTCGTCAATCCCTCTTCATCCGTTATCTGATTCACTAACCCTCTAAACTGCAAATCCTCTAATAAACTCATCGTAATATCTCCTTTTTTGTTGCTTTAGTTAATATAATTCAGCGGTGTTAAGAAGTGCCTAAACACAAAAAAACCCATCCCTCCTGTAAAAGAAGGGACGAGTTTATACGCGGTACCACCCTAATTGAAAAGCAGACAAAGCCGCTTTCCCACTCAAAAATGTAACGGTTCTCACCGTCTCCTGCTACTAAGCTAAAATGCGGCCGTTCCCAAAAGATGCTCGAGGAGGTAATTCATCCAAACAGGTGTACTGATTTTCACCAACCATCAGCTCTCTTTAAGCATGCCTATTTGTACTACTTATTCCTGTCTTAGCACATTCTATAACTAATCAAAAATTTATATAAAGTCTTTTTACCATAAAAAATAGTATCATGTCAACAGAAACATCAAGAAATTTTTGGAAGAAAACAAAAAATTTGTCGCTATAAAACCGCAATATGCTATAATTAGTATGATTTGCCGGGGGGTAGATAAAATATGTCAAACTACGACAAGTTCAAAGAAAAATCACAGACCTTTTTTCAATTTTTTATAAATAATAAGACGAAAAAAGGCGCCAACATTACATATTTAGTAGTGTGGAATCTCATTCTTGTTTTTCTCGTTATCGGAGTAATTGGGGTGTCATTCGCTGGCGGTGCAGGTGCGGGTTATTTTGCAGCACTCGTCAAAGAAGAGCCCATCCGTTCTTATGAAGATTTGAGAAAAAACATTTACAACTACGAAGAATCTACAGAAATGTATTTTGCCAATGACGTTTATTTAGGAAAATATCGTGCAGATCTACTTCGAGAAGAAGTGTCCCTTGATAACGTATCAGAGCATTTAGTTAACGCACTTGTCTCAACCGAAGATGAATATTTCTATGAACATGAAGGGGTCGTACCAAAAGCCATCGTCCGTGCCCTTGTTCAGGAAGTAACAAATTCTGCTAACCAAACTGGTGGTAGTACGTTAACACAACAGTTGATTAAGAATCAAATTTTAACAAATGATGTCTCTTTTGATCGAAAAGCGAAAGAGATACTCCTCGCCCTTCGCCTGGAGAATTATTTCTCGAAAGAAGAGATACTTGAAGCCTACCTAAATGTTTCCCCTTTTGGTAGAGATTCAAACGGTAGAAACATTGCCGGAGCTCAGACAGCAGCAGAGGGGATTTTTGGTGTAGACATTAGTGAATTGTCCATTCCACAAGCTGCCTTTATTGCAGGACTTCCACAAAGTCCATTTGCCTACACTCCTTTCACACGTTCAGCGGAAGTAAAAACTCCAGAAGGACTGGAACCAGGTCTTGATAGAATGCGATATGTACTTCACCGTATGCATCAAATGGGACATATTGATGATAATCAGTATGAAGAAGCACTTGCTTATGACATTACAAAAGATTTAGCAAATCCTACTAGCAGTGCTATTGAAGAATACCCATATGTTGCATTTGAAATTGAAGAACGTGCGCAAGAAATCATTGCAGAGCAGTTAGCAATAAACGATGGCTATGAACAAGAAGAATTGGATAACAACGAAGAATTGCTTAGAGAATATTTACAGTTAGCCGATACAACGCTTAGACAAAAAGGCTATGTTATTAAGACAACGATAGATAAGGATATCTATTCAAAAATGAGACAGATAACACAGGAGTTTCCTTATTTTAATGAAACGAAAGTTTATTCTTATGAAGAGGAAACACATCCTGATACTGGAGAATTGCTTGCCAAAAACGCAGAACAAGTTGGAGCTTTATTAATGAACAACAAAACTGGCGCAATCATTAGTTTTGTTGGAGGAAGAGACTTCAAACTGAAGGACTTAAACTTCGCTACCAATACTTGGCGTCATAACGGTTCAACCATGAAACCTTTACTTGGATATGCACCTGCGTATGAAATGGGAACATTGCAACCTGGTAGTATACTTGCAGATACACCGTTGACTGTAAAAATCCCTGGTCAAGAAGCATGGTCTCCGAACAACTGGAATAACCAATTCAACGGTCTTCAAACTGTGCGTCAATCTGTGGCATTATCCCATAACTTGGCTGCAATACGAGGATATATGGAAATACTTCCACAAAGACCGATGGAATACTTGTACAAACAAAACTTCAAAAAACTAACCCAAGCGGACTCTGAAAATATTTCTGCAGTTCTTGGATCACCATCTGTCGGGGTTAGCGTAGAAGAAAATACAGCAGGCTACGGAACATTTGCAAACGGCGGAAATTACGTTGAACCATACTTAATTGAAAGTATCAAAACCAAAGATGGGGAAGTCATCTATGAGCATAAAGTCGAGCCTGTAGAAATTTATTCTCCTCAGACTGCATATTTAATGATAGATACTATGCGTGATACTTTTAGAAGAGGTACCGCAAACGTAGCAAGAGACCATATTCAATTCCGTTCTGATTGGGCCGGAAAGACAGGTACCACGCAGGATACACATGATATATGGATGATGGGTTCAAATCCAAATATCACCTTTGGTCTTTGGATGGGGTATGACGAGCGACATGTATTAAGATCAAACAGTGGTAGAACCCCTACCCAGAGAAGCCAAATACTATGGGCACAACTTTTAAACGGTGCCTACGACATCAATCCTGAACTAATCGGCCCTTCCGGACAGTTCCAAATGCCAGGCGGAATAGTTCGCCGCAGCTATTGTAAATTGTCAGGGTTGCTGCCATCCACCCTTTGCCAAAAAGCAGGCCTTGTTGGAGAAGATATTTTCAATGCAAAATATGCTCCTACAAAAACGGATGATAGTTTAACAACAGGTAAATATGTTCAAATTGGGGACGTTGCTTATGCACCATTAAGTTCAACGCCATCGGAATTTGTTAAAGAAGGTCCGATGATCAAACCGGATTTCTTGAAGAAACTTCAACTGGATAGCTTGGAAGAACTCGCTAAATACATGAAAGATAAAACTCTCTTTGATGGATTGACAGTACTTTCTGAGGACCCTCTACCAGCTAACGGTTCGGCACCGAAACAAGTTGGAGGTGTAAACGTATCCGGTTCCACTTTAACTTGGGCAGCAAGCTCACAAAAAGACGTTATTGGGTATTATGTTTACTATAAAGAAAACAGCGCAAGCTCTGCACGTAGAATTGCTTCCGTGCAAGCTGACAACAACATGAGCACCAAGGTCTCTCAAAAATCCGGATTTTTCTATGTCACTGCAGTTAATGCCAGTGGTAAAGAATCTGCTCCATCCAGCTCGGCAAAGCTTGGAGACCCGGATAAAAAAGAAGAACCAAAACCTAAGCCAAAGCCGGATCCTAAACCACCTTCCAATGGTGGTGGCGGTAATGGAAGTGGCGGTGGAAACGATGGTGGAGGAAATGAAGACGGCGGTGACGGCGACGATAACTCTACTGATCCACCACCAGATGATAGTGGAGACGAAGGAGAAGAATAATTCTCTGCAATTAACCTAAAAGGCACTCACCCACATGGGTAAGTGCCTTTTTCATTATGTCATAGCGGCGTTTTGTCTTTTCTTGTTACTCCAGTTACCAGCAACAAAAAGAATAACTAGTGACGTCGTAATGAGAGTTCCGTGCAAAATGAGTGCCATCTGCGGCATTGTAAGACCTTTTAACAGAATTGGTGCAACGACAAACCCAAGTGCAAAGCCTAGCGATTTCAATAGCATCCCTACGGCAAAAACTCTTCCCCTTATGTAATTATCTGACTTCTGAAGTATGCTTGCATGTAAAGTAGTAAAACAAGCATCAAAAATTCCTGTTAAAAACGCAAAAATTAATATAATGCTCACCGTTGTATTCGATAAGAAAATAATAAAACCGAGTGACATGAACATAGCCGATAAGAAAAATACTGTATAGATTTTTTCACTTCTGATAATTTTTAGTTTTGGTATGGTATACGTTGCAAGAACAGAACCTATTCCCCAAACACCCCAAATCATGCCGTAATAGAAGCTTTGACGATCTCCATCAATCTGTTCGGCCAATAAAGGAATCCCAAGATTATGGGAGCTGCCTGCAAAAGCACCCACCAGAAATACCACATTTATCATTAAAAGCATTGGTGCTAACTTCAGGTAACGATACACTTCCCTTGTATTCCTCAAAACAGACAAAAGATTATTTCTAAATCCACTAACAATCTCCTTATTTTCCTTAGTTGCAGTAGCATCCCATTTCATTCTCCAAAGCACAAAACCAGATAACAAATATGTACCAGCATCAATCATCAATGTATACTTATATCCTAAAACTTCTGTAATAACCCCTGCACCAATAAATCCAGTAACAAGGCTGATGGATGTCAATCTGGCAATAAGCGAGTTCGTTTCTAGAATATTATCTTGACCGAATATTTGCGGAACCTCCGCACTGAAACTGACCATAAAGAAGCTATTGATAAAGCCGATTAAAGCCGATACCACCAGTATCATTACAGGATCTGGGAAGGGAATTAATAAAAGGATCAGCCCCGCTCTCGAAATGTCCGTCGCAAGCATGATGGTCTTTCTATTCCATTTATCTGCCGCTACTCCACTAACTAAGCTGGCCAGAACACCCCCAATTGTTCTAGCCGCCATCGTTGCAGCCAACCACACAGGACTCCCAGTTGCTGCATATACGACTACATTTAATACAATCAAATCCATAAATGAGCCGAAGTCAGATAATGCCTTTGTGTATAAAAATAACTTGTGTTTTCCCATTGCTGTTTCCCCTATTCTCTATATGTTCTGTATCTATAGTACTCCTGTTAGGGTTTATTTCGCAATACGAAATTTTGAAAAGTGTGATTTTTCTTTGAACTGTCTTTTTAGAAGAGAGCTTCTACCACTTTTCTGAGACCTTCTCCCTTTTCGAGATAACCTTCTACCACTTTCACGCGAACTTCTACCTTTTCCGGATTACCTTGTACCACTTCCCCCAACCTTTTACCTTTCAACAAGATTCGACACAACCAAACCTCCCATGAATAATCCCCCAAATCAAAAAAAAACAGCCCACCGCAAAAACGGCAGGCTGTTGTCTCCAAGCAAAGCTAATTAATCTTCCATCGTAGACAAATCACCAGTTGGCAGATCCAGCTCCCATGCTTTCAATACACGACGCATGATCTTACCACTACGAGTCTTTGGAAGCTTGTCGCGGAATTCAATTTCACGTGGTGCCGCATGAGCTGCAAGACCACGTTTCACAAATTGACGAATCTCCTCTTTAAGTTCGTCACTTGCTGTATGACCGTCACGAAGCGCAACGAACGCTTTAATGATTTCACCGCGAACCGGATCTGGTTTCCCGATAACTCCGGCTTCAGCAACAGCAGGATGCTCAACAAGCTTGCTTTCCACTTCAAATGGTCCAACACGTTCACCAGATGTCATGATAACATCATCGATACGCCCCTGGAACCAGAAGTAGCCTTCTTCATCCATATAAGCTGAATCACCTGAAACATACCAATCACCTGGCATGAAATAGGATTCGTACTTCTCTTTGTTATTCCAGATTGTGTGCATCATGGACGGCCAGCCTTTTTTAATGGCAAGATTGCCCATGCGATATGGAGGAAGTTCATTTCCTTGATCGTCCACAATTGCCGCTTCTACTCCCGGAATCGGCTTGCCCATAGATCCAGGCTTGATTTCCATTGCTGGATAGTTACAGATCAATTGTGCACCTGTTTCGGTCATCCACCATGTATCGTGGATGCGGAGATTAAACACCTTCACACCCCAACGGATTACTTCGGGGTTTAATGGTTCGCCGACACTTAAGATATGGCGAAGAGAAGATAGATCATACTTTTTCACTACTTCGTCTCCTGCTCCCATCAACATACGGAATGCCGTTGGTGCGCTGTACCAAACAGATACGCCATAATCCTCAATTGTCTCATACCATGCTTCCGGTCTGAAACGGCCGCCAACAATGACATTGGATGCTCCTGCAAGCCAAGGTCCGAAGATACCATATGCCGTTCCTGTTACCCAACCTGGGTCAGCAGTGCACCAGTACACATCATCTTCTTTCAGGTCCAATACCCACTTAGCTGTTTGATAGTGCTGAATCATGGCATTATGAACGTGAAGCACTCCTTTTGGCTTCCCAGTGGATCCGCTTGTATAATGAAGCACCAAGCCGTCTGTCTTTTCCATCCATTCCACTTGAAGCTTTCTGCTTGCTTCCTTCATACGGGAGTTAAAGTCGATGAAAGGCCCTTCCTCTTTCACATTTTCCCCTACGAGTACAACGTGCTTCAGTGCAGGCAGATCATCTAGTGGAATACGATTAAGCAGATCTGGTGTAGTGATGATTACTTTTGCTTGGCTGTCCTCTAAACGGTCCTTAACAGCGCCTTCCATAAATGCCTCAAACAATGGACCGACAATCGCGCCAAGCTTGATCGCGCCGAGTGCGGCGAAATATAATTCAGGGGACCGTGGCATGAAGATAAAGACACGATCTCCTTTTTCCACATCGCAAGTCTGTCTTAAAATGTTACCTGCTTTGTTGGACATATCTTTCATTTCTTTGAACGTATACTTTTCATCACGTTCTGGATCACGGTAATATAGTGCTACTTTATTTTTTCGTGCTGATTCTGCATGACGGTCGATGGCTTCATGTGCAACATTCACTCTTCCCGTTTCAGAAAAACTGAAGTTTTTTTCTACCTCTGACCAGTCAAAATTTCGGTAGGTTTGTTCATAGTCTTCTAGATTGTAGTTCCCCTTCGTCACTGGTAACGCTTCCACTTTCATCCACAAACACCCCTTATGTATATTTCTTCAATACTATTATAGTACAGATAAAATTTTTTCTCAATTTTTTAAAAATTAATAGTATTGCATGAATAATTTCGTGTTTTCTAGTAGACTAGAGATAGAGTGAGATGAAAGCGTTTTAATTCACTTGAATTTTTCTAGTAAAATGAGAAAATATCATTAGAAGATTACTAATATTCTTGTAGGTAAAAGTAGGTGGAGAGTTAGATGGAACACAGAAAAACGTATAATGCGAAGGAAATTAGAACCAAAAATAGCCGCTTGATCATTGAAGGACCAGTAACACCAGAGAAGCTGGCAAGCTATGAGTTTCATAAAGATCTTGTTGCATTTAGACCTCCGGAACAACAGCGTAAGGCCTTAATTGAAATTGCTGGCCTTCCAGAGGGACGAATCATCATTGCAAGAACACACGATACCATTGTTGGTTATGTAACCTATCTCTATCCTGATCCGATGGAAAGATGGTCAGAGGGGAAAATGGAAAACCTTATTGAACTTGGCGCCATTGAAGTAGTGCCCGAAGTTCGCGGTAGTTCTGTTGGAAAATCCCTGCTACAAGTTTCGATGATGGATGACATGATGGAAAACTATATTGTGATAACAACTGAATATTATTGGCATTGGGACTTAAAAGGTACGGGACTTAATGTCTGGGAATATAGAAAAATAATGGAAAAAATGATGAACGCAGGTGGTTTGGAATACTTTGCAACTGACGACCCTGAGATCAGTTCCCATCCAGCCAACTGTTTGATGGCTAGAATCGGCAAAAACATTGATCAGGAATCTGTACAGAGATTTGATCAACTTCGCTTTCACAACCGTTTTATGTACTAGCATATAATGTCTTAAACGTGACTTGTTTTACAAGGAGGAAAGACTATGATTGTAGAAAGAATTATGAAGAAAGATGTTCATACATTACTGCCCTCAGATACGGTGGAGCAAGCTCTTCATCTTATGGAAGAAAAAAATATTCGTCATATTCCTATTGTAAATAATAATCAGCAATTAGTTGGGATAATATCTGACAGGGATGTTCGTAACGGGCTTCAGGCGTCTCTATATGAAAATAGTGCCCAAGAGGACCTACAGCAGCCACTTTCCAAAGTAATGAAAACAAATCTATTAACAGGTCACCCTCTGGATTTCGTTGAGGAGGTTGCCGCAACTTTTTATGAATATAAAATTGGTTGCCTTCCGATTATACAAGAATCCAAACTCGTAGGAATTGTTACAGAAACGGACCTGCTCTATACATTTGTACAATTAACAGGAGCAAATCAGCCAGCATCCCAGTTCGAAGTAAAAGTTGAAAATATTGCTGGGAAGCTTGCAGAAGTAACCTCCATGTTAAAGAAACGAAAGCTTAATATCCTCAGTGTGCTTGTCTACCCTCATCATGATGAGCAATTTAAAATTCTTGTCTTCCGGGTTCAAACAATGAATCCTACAGGTGTCATTCATGACCTGCAGGAAGAAGGCTATGAAGTGTTGTGGCCGAATTTACCGGGTGTGACCTCATGAAAAAAGCAGCTTTTGTGTATTCGGATGATTTTCAGACCTATAAGTTCAGTGAAAACCATCCCTTTAATCAACTAAGAGTTAAACTCACTTTTGACTTACTACAAAAGAGCAACCTGCTCTCAAGTCAAGATATTGTTCCACCGAGAATGGCTACTGATGAGGAGTTAGCGTTGATTCATGATCCACGCTATATAGAGGCTGTTAAACTGGCTGGAAAGGGACTCTTGCCTAAAGAGAAAGCAAGTAACTATGGACTGGGGACAGAAGATACCCCCATTTTCCAAAATATGCATGAGGCTAGTGCACTGCTTGTTGGCGGAACGTTAACAGCTGTGGATCAAGTGATGTCTGGAAAAGCCGAACATGCCTTAAATCTTGGCGGTGGCCTTCATCACGGTTTCCGTGGAAAGGCATCTGGATTTTGTATCTATAATGATACTGCCGTGGCTATAAAATATCTTCAAGAAAAGTACGGTGCACGCGTTCTTTACGTTGATACGGATGCTCATCATGGCGACGGAGTCCAGTGGGCATTTTACGAAGATCCCGATGTATGTACCTTATCCATCCATGAAACTGGTAGATATTTATTTCCTGGTACCGGGAATGTGAATGAGCGAGGTCAGGGCGATGGATACGGGTATTCTTTCAATATTCCAATCGACGCATTTACAGAAGACGAATCTTTCTTGGATGTGTACGAACAGTCCCTTACTCAAGTGGCAGATTTCTTCAAACCTGATGTTATTTTGACGCAGAATGGTGCAGATGCCCATTACTACGACCCGCTCACCCACCTATCCACTTCAATAAAAGTGTATCGGGAGATTCCAAAGCTTGCACATAAAATTGCACATCGCTATTGTAAAGGACGATGGATTGGAGTAGGTGGGGGAGGCTATGATATATGGAGAGTTGTTCCTAGAGCATGGTCTCATGTTTGGTTAGAAATGACGGAGAAGAATCATGTACAAGGATCATTGTCAGAAGATTGGATAAACGAATGGAAGGAAAAGGCCCCTGTTGAATTGCCTACTACATGGGAAGACAGCCCTGATCTATATAAGCCGATTCCAAGAAAACAAGAAATTACAGAGAAAAATAAACAGCTTCTTACGAAAGCATTGTATCCTATAAGCCATCTGCAGACGGATAAAAATTCTCAAATTGGATAAAGGAAAACCAGCACTGCACGAGTAACGTGAAGAGCTGGTTTTTTTAGTTTACAATTTCTTCTTTTTGAGGATCGGAAATGACTATTTCTACTCGTCTATTTTTTTGATAGTTAGCATCCGATGTGTTCCCTACAATCGGCCTTGTATCGCCATAGCCTACAGCACTGAAACGCTCAGGGTCCAAGTCATGGGATTCCAATAGGTAACGAATCACACTACTTGCTCTAGCAGCAGATAATTCCCAATTGGAAGGAAACTTTTCGGTTGAAATTGGCCTGTTGTCTGTATGACCTTCTACTTTTACAAGGTTAGGAATTCTTGTTAATAGCGTACCTACTTTATCCAAAAAAGGGTGAGCAATTGGAAGAATTCTTGCTTCTGCTGTTTCATATAATACTTTCTCCTCTAACACAAGTACTATTCCGCGTTCCGTCCTGTTGGCAACCACAACATCCTCAAGATCATTTTCCTCTAAAAATGTTTGAACTTCCGTAAGTAATTCTTGCAAACTCTCATCATTCTGCTGTGCTTCTTCCTGATTTTTCGAGACATCTTCTTGGTTATTTGTGGATTCTGTATTTACAGAGAAATCTGTCGGGTGTTCAAATGGTACAGCGGAAGGATTATAATCCAAGATGTTCACTTGTTTGAACGATTCCGCTACTGCTTTGAATTTTACCAAATCGATTTGAGACATTGAGAAAAGCAAGATGAAGAAAACCAATACCAACATGAACAAATCTGAAAATGTTACCATCCAAATTGGTGCTCCTGGAGATGTTTTCTCCTTTTTCTTTCTTAGCATCATCGAACACTTTCCTCCAGTGCCTCCACTTCCATTACCTCTTCTTTTACACGGTCACGAGAAGTAAGGAATGCGGATAATTTCTCTTCCAGGATTTTAGGATTTTGCCCTGACTGGACTCCAATAACACCTTCGATAATAATTTGTTTGAGAAAAACTTCTTTTTCTGTCTTATTTCCCAATTTATTTGCCATTGGAATACAAATTAAATTTGCGATTAAAGATCCATATAATGTGGTCAGAATCGCAATTGCCATATTTGGTCCTAATGTTGTGGGGTCATTCAGATTGTTTAGCATTAACACTAGCCCAATAAGAGTACCTATCATTCCCCAGGCAGGTGCATATTCTCCAGCTTTGTCTAAAATATTTTTTCCTTTTAGATGTCTTTCTTCCATTGCACTTATTTCTGCATTCATAATGTCGTGAATAATTTCTGGCTCTACTCCGTCAACGGCGAGCAGGATCCCTTTCCTAATAAACTCATCATCCACATCCTCCAATTCTGCTTCTAACGCAAGAAGGCCTTCTCTCCTTGCTCGATCAGCAAGGCGGACAAATGTATTAATCAGAACCGGCAGTTCCATTTCCTTATGAGAGAATGCAGCCTTTATGACTACAGGCACAAGTCTCAGTTCTTTCATATTATAATTTATTAATAATGCTCCTACCGTTCCCCCTAATACGATGAACAAGGATGCAGGATCTAGGAAGCTTGCTAATCCTGCTAGGCCATTTCCGCTTAATATTCCAAACATTATCATTGCCAACCCGAGAACGAGACCTATTGGTGTAAACATATCAAACTTTTTCATACTTTCTCCCCTGACCTTAAACGCTCTTGTTTGTAATTTTATTAATTTATCTCCGTAACTCCCAGTTTCCTTTCGTTCCAGGTGAACGCTTTCCGCGAAACAGTGCTTGAGCCTCCTCGGCTACGCCTGCGTGGTCTCAAGCTACCTCTTCTCTCCCACTGAAGTCTCTCACCTTACATACAGTCAACTGGGGAAAGTGGATAAATCAATTAATTGACATTTTCAATTTCAAATAAAGAAAGAGGACAAACATTTGGTTGGTTGTCCTCTTCTTTTACTATCTATATCGACAGTTTATTTATTTTGTTGAGCGTCTAAATTCAATTCTATGAGGTAGTACGACAGTTTGGTCTTCCACTTTCTCTTTATTCATGAATTTCGTCAATAGTCTCATGGCCACTGCCCCAATGTCATACATTGGTTGAACAACTGTAGAGAGTTGTGGACGGACCATTGTAGCGAGTCTAGTGTTATCGAATCCAATTACTTCTATGTCTTCTGGGATATTCAATCCGTTGTCCTGAGCACCATGAATAACACCTAAGGCCATTTCATCCGTTCCAACAAAAATGGCAGTTGGGCGGTCTTTTAATGCAATTAGTTTTTCGACCGCTTCAATACCGGAATCGTAGGAATAATCACCTTCTAAAACAATCTCTTCATCATAAGAAAGACCAGCATCTTCTAGTGCGCGTTTATACCCTGTCAATTTTTTCTCCCCGTTGATTGGTTCTTCAAAAAGACCTGACACGTAGCCCACTCGTTTATGCCCTTTTTCAATTAATGCGGTTACAGCATCAAAAGAGGCTTGTACATAATCAATGGTTACGGATGGCACCTTGTTGTCTTTTTCAATGGATGCAGCCAATACAATTGGAACTGGTGATCTTTCAAATTCTGCTGCCAACTCTTCTGTTATATTCCCACTCATGAAAACAATTCCATCTACCTGTTTGCCTAGCATGGTGTTTAACAGGTGTAATTCCTTGTCCACATTTTGATCCGAGTTGCTTAGAATGATATTGTATTTATACATCGTTGCAATATCTTCAATTCCGCGAGCTAACTCTGCATAGAAGATATTGGAGATATCAGGGATGATAACTCCTACTGTGGTTGTTTTTTTGCTTGCCAGTCCTCTTGCTACTGCATTTGGACGATATCCAAGCCGTTCAATTGCTTCCAATACTTTTTTTCTTGTGGTAGGTTTAACATTCGGGTTTCCGTTTACTACTCGGGAAACCGTTGCCATGGAAACGTTCGCTTCTCTGGCAACATCATAAATTGTGACGTTCATTCACACACACTCTCCTTCTATATACATGCATCTATGTAAGGCAATATTTAATAATATGTTTTGTAAAACACCGTTGTTGTTTTCCAATGGCTTTGCTTTCCTAGAGGCTGACGTGAGCCTCCTTCGGCTACGCCTGCGGGGTCTCGTCTCCACAGTGGCCACTGAAAAAGTCTTAATTTTAGTATTTTTAGAAACACCGCTGTTGATTTCCGCAAATGGCTTCGCTTTCCTAAGGGCTGACGTGAGCCTCCTCGGCTTCGCCTGCGGGGTCTCCACCTAGCGCTATCTCCCTCAGGAGTCTCCGCCTTTTGCTCCAATCAACAGCTAGGAATAATAAAAAACTCTATGTTATCAGTTTTTCATGTGGCTTTGTCTCAACATTGCCGCTATTTTCCCTCAGGAGTCTTCGCCCTTTGCTCCAATCAACAGCTAGGATACATCAACAAATTCCATAACACAGCCAATAAGATAAATTTGACAAAATAACGCATTTATCTAATAATCATACGTTATTCTAGGCAGACAAGCAACGAATTTACTATACTCCTGCTTATATCTTTTGCTAAATGTATATTTTTTATGAAAACTTATGAAAACAGACAAAGACGAGCGTTCTCCCCGCTCGTCTTTGGTGAAATCGTATTATGATTTGTATGCGTAGTGGCTGCGTAATTCCGTGATGAACTCATTGAATTGATCAATGTCCATTTGCTGTGCCGCATCGGAAAGTGCTACTGCCGGATCAGGATGAACTTCCGCCATCACTCCATCCGCACCAATTGCAAGTGCAGCCTTTGCAGTAGGCAATAGAAGATCTTTTCTACCAGTGGAATGTGTTACATCCACGAATACAGGTAAGTGAGTTTCTTTCTTTAAGATTGGTACAGCAGAAATATCTAATGTGTTACGTGTAGCTTTCTCATACGTTCTGATTCCACGCTCACATAAAATGATTTGATCATTACCTTGAGAAATAATGTACTCAGCTGCATTAATGAATTCATCAATTGTAGCTGCAAGTCCTCTTTTTAGTAGAACCGGCTTTTTCACAGCACCAGCTGCTTTCAGTAGCTCAAAGTTTTGCATGTTACGCGCACCGATTTGAATGACGTCTACGTAATCGCACGCAACTTCAATATCAGCTGGGTTGATGATTTCACTAATGATTGCCATATCAAACTCATCACCAACACGTTTTAGAATTTTTAAGCCTTCCAATCCAAGACCTTGGAAGTCGTATGGAGATGTTCTTGGCTTAAATGCTCCACCACGAAGAAGTTTTATTCCTTGTGCTTTTGCCGCTTGAGCCACTTGGGCAACTTGTTCATAACTTTCAACGGCGCAAGGGCCAATGATGAAGTTTTGAGATCCATCACCAATTTTTACTCCTTTTACTTCAACAACCGTATCTTCCGGTTTTTTCTTACGAGAAACAAGTAGTGCTTTTCTATGATCATCTTTTTGCAGTTCAAGTCCTGCTTTAAATATTTCTTTGAATATATGCTGTAAAGTGGAAGTTTCGAAAGGTCCATCGTTATGTTCCGTAATCAAGTCCAACATTTTTCTTTCACGGACTGGGTCATATCGATTCACACCTTGCGCCTCTTTAAGCTTTCCAATCTCTTGGACAAGCTCCCCGCGCTTGTTAATAACCTCTAATAGTTGTAAGTTTAGTTCTTCGACTTGTTTTCGCAAGGCGTCTAATTCGTTATGACTCATATAATTTCATCCTTTCTATATTTATAACAGTACCGAATTGTGGTACATTTCTATTAATTAGTTATTATAAACGATGATTTTGTGATTGTCACGGATTTTTTCTTTATTAATTAAACGCTTTTAAGCGGTAAAGTATTATATGATGCTACATAGGGATGGTGAATCTTATTTGATTTTCGCACTAGATATTGGAACAAGATCAGTAGTTGGCCTACTGTTAGATCAGGATCAGGGTAAGTTCCGCATCAAGGATATAGTAGTAAAAGAGCACGAAGAACGGGCCATGTTAGATGGTCAAATACATGATATTTTGGCAGTTTCTAAGGTAATTACATATGTAAAAGAAACGTTAGAAGAAAAACATGGACCATTAAAAAAAGTTTGCGTCGCTGCAGCAGGACGGGCATTAAAGACTCAAACAGCCTACACGATACAAGACATTAAAGGAAAGGCCTTGTTTACGGAAGACGATATTTTCTTATTAGAACTTTCTGCTGTCCAAGAAGCACAAAGGAAGTTACTCCAAGAAAGTGAAATTGATTCGGCAAATCAATATTTCTGTGTAGGCTATTCGGTCCTCCGTTATTACTTGGATGAAGAAGAAATAGGCAGCCTGCTTGATCAAAGAGGGGAAAAAGCATCAGTTGAAATCATTTCGACCTTCTTGCCTAAAATTGTAGTAGAATCATTGATTTCAGCCCTCCAGCGCTCTGATCTTCATCTTGAAGCCCTGACACTTGAACCAATTGCAGCTATTAATGCTCTCATTCCTCCTTCTATGAGAAGATTGAATGTAGCCTTAGTAGACATTGGTGCAGGTACATCTGACGTGGCAATCTCAATGGATGGAACCGTCACTGCATATGGAATGGTTCCTGTTGCAGGAGATGAAATTACAGAAGGTTTGAGTGATGCATTTCTATTGGACTTTCCACAGGCGGAACAGGCAAAAAGAGACTTGCTCCATCATGAAGAAATTACCTTTACCGATATTCTAGGCTTTCAACAAACTTTATCCAAACAGGAAATGGTAGATCAGATATTTTCATCCATTGAAAAACTCGCATCCTCTATCACAAAGGAAATAATGAGACAAAATAACCAAATAGCACCCAAGGCGGTCATGCTTGTGGGAGGAGGAAGCCTGACCCCTTCCTTGCCTTCTCTCATCGCGGAAAAACTGGGCTTACCTGAAAATCGGGTCGCAATACGTGGAGTAGATGCGATTCAACAATTGGATCAAACAGACATTCCTGTACAAGGACCTGAATTTATCACTCCTGTAGGCATTGCCATTGCTGCAAAGGAGAAAACAATAGAATATGTTTCTGTTACAGTTAATGAGCTCCCCGTTCGTTTATTTGATGTAAAAAAATTGACCATTGGAGACAGCCTTTTAGCTGCCGGGATCAGCATCAACAAATTGGTCGGAAAACCCGGCTTAGCATTAATGGTAGAAGTGAATGGTAAAAATATAACATGTCCAGGAAGTTTTGGAGAGGCACCCAAAATATTAAGAAACGGGCAACCTGCTCAAAGCTTCGATCCAATTGAAAACGGCGATGTCATTTTGGTAGAAAAAGGCTTGGATGGAAAATCAGCAACTTTAACTATTAAAGAGGTTGTTGGTTCTTCGTTACCTTCCATATCCGTAACTGTAAATGGAAATGCAAAAACCATCCATCCTAGCATTCTTCTTAATGGTCAACCTGCTGCTTTAGAACAACCACTTGCAGACCGTGACAAGGTTTCTTACACTTTTCCAGATACCATAGGAGAGGTACTGGCGCAAAACTGTGATACGGTGGAGAAAGATCTAGAGCCTTTTTTCCTATTCATAAATGATGAAAAAACAAACCTACCACCCTTTTCTGTTCAAGTTAAGAAAAATGGAAAGCAAGTGTCTTTAAATGACCATTTAACTAATGATGACAATATCGTATGGGAAAAGGGAAGCACACCTACCGTTAAGATGCTTTCAATTGTTCAGCAGTATCAAACAAAACAAGAAATAGCAGTAACTTTCAAAGGGGAAAAAGTTTTTTTGAGTAAGGTGTTGCTTGAATTTTATCGGAATGGGCAGTTGCTTTTAGAAGAGGATATCTTAAATAGAGGCGACCATATACAACTTATGGTCAGACGCAAGGAGCCCTTCATTTTTCAAGATATGTTCCGCTTCGTAGACATCGCCAAGCCACAAGGGGCTGGATCCTTTGTTTTAAAGAAAAATGGAACGGAAGCCTCCTTCTACGACTTTATCGATCATGGTGATGAATTAGACATAGAGTGGAAAAGCAAAGTTCTCGAAGCCAACATAAAAGATTAGTCCAAAATAAAACGAACGTGCATAGTCGCACGTTCGTTTTATTTTATATTGTCTTGAAGAGAAGAATAAGTTATCTTCCAATGAGATGCATTCCAAGCAACTTTTCCATCTTTAATTAACAAAGCTTGAGGGGATTCATGCTTAATATCAAATGTCTCCGCGATGTGATTCGAGAGTGGTCTAGCTTCTTGAACATTCAAATAGAAACATGGAACCTGGTCTTGGTCTGCCACAAAATTCTCGAACTCTTCGAATGCAGCATGACTAATTGGACAAGTTGTACTGTTTTTAAAAAACAAGAAAGTCTCATTTTCTTGGACGATTTGATTGAAATCTTCTACCGATTGCACGATGATTTTACTCATACTATTACTCCCTTTTCTGCTTGTTTTAATTATTGGCGGCTGACACCGCTGTTAATTCCTCCAAATGGCTTCGCTTTCCGGGGCAGCTGCTAGAATCTATTCAGATTCGCATTCGGGGTCCGCCATTTGCTCCAATCAACAGCAATAAATCTCTCAGGAAATTAAAAACGGCGAAGTTATCATACCACTTCACCGTTTTATTCTCAAGTTATGAGATTGCTTATTTTTCTTCTTTGTCCTCTTCGCTTGCAGATAGTTTTTTCTCTACGTCTTCTAACGCAGCTTTTGTATCTTCAAGTCGCTTCTTTACTTCATCCGTCATTTCATCAGATTCTGTTTCGATAGCAGTAGCGGCTTCTGAGATGATATCTTGTACCTGCTCTTGCAGCTCCATAGATACATCGCCATTTTTATCTCTTAATTGTTTTACCTTATCCATCACTTGTTGTGTTTGATCAGTAATGGCCTTAGTCAACTGGTTTTTCTTATCTTTCGCAGTTTCAGCTAATTCAGCAGTATACTCAGTAGCTTGAACCTTCCAGTTATCTGTTCTTTCTTTTAATTGAGTCGCCTGATCCGTGATGTCTTCACGAAGCTCTCTACCGGATTTAGGAGCCAGGAACAATGCAGTTGTAGCTCCCACAATTCCACCAATAAGTGTACCGATTAAAAGGTCCTTCGTATTAATACCTTCAGTGTTCGTGTTCATCTCTTTCTTGTTCTCTTCGCTCATTTCCGATTCCTCCTCAAATTTTGTTAATTTTGTTTTTCTGTTTTCTCTCATTCCATTTGTCAACAAGCTCCATTGCTACATTGGACCACTGAACTACTTGCGACACCTTATCCTGGTTTTGATCTAGCTGTTGTGCAACATTATTAGATAAACGTGAAACGGAATGATTAAATCCTTGAATGGAAGTTCCAACATCCTTTACAGCAGTTACAACGGTATTAAGTTGTTGCGACTTGTCTTGAATGTCGTCCATTAATACATTGGTTTTATGTAATATCTGTTCTGTCTCGGATGTAATCCCTTGCATCTGTTTTTCAATTCCACCCAATGTACCGGCAACTTGATTTAAAGTGCCTTGCACAGAAAGAAGGGTTTTTGATACAAAGATAACCAATATTAAAAAAGCAATAGCAACAATAATTGCGCTAATGTAAAGCAATTCACTCAATGTGACACCTCCTGGCTGCTGACATACATACTTCTAATTACCCCACTTACTACAGTTTAAACATTCTATACTCTGTTTTATTCTAGGACAAAAGGAAAATCCCTTCAAAAATTTTAAAAAAATCACGAATATTTTTAGACAAAAAATTCAACAAAATACGCGTAATCGGTTACAATAGTGATGTTACATAACCATTTTCTTAGGGGGCAATACAATGAAGGATCCTCGGATTCAAACACTTGCAAAAAACTTAATTAACTATTCTGTTCGTCTTCAAAAAGGCGAAAAGGTATTAATCGAAAACTTTGGACTGCAAAGAGAACTTGTTGTAGCACTTGTTGATGAAGCCTATAAAGCTGGTGGATATCCATTTGTATCATTAAAAGACGTCCAGGTAGACCGCGCCTTATTAATGGGAGCTCAGGAAGAACAATATAGCATGAAAGCAGATTTCGAAGCAAATGTCATGAAAAATATGGATGCTTATATCGGGCTTCGTTCTGGCGACAACATCGCTGAATTGTCCGATGTTCCTGATGACAAACAAAAAATACAAGGAAGTACGGTAGGAAAGAAAGTCCACCGTGATATCCGTGTTCCTAAAACGAAATGGGTCGTTCTTCGTTATCCAAACGCCAGCATGGCGCAACTTGCAAAAATGAGTACGGAAGGTTTTGAAAACTTCTATTTCGATGTTTGTAACCTTGATTACGGCAAAATGAGCAATGCAATGGATGCTCTTGTTGAATTAATGAATAAAACAGACAAGGTACGAATTACCGGAGAAGGTACAGACCTAACATTCTCTATTAAAGATATCCCTGCAATTAAATGCGCAGGTGAAATGAATATTCCAGACGGTGAGGTATACACAGCTCCTGTTAAGGATTCTGTTAACGGTACAATTACCTATAATACACCATCTCCATACCAAGGCTTCACATATGAAAATGTGAAATTAACTTTCCGTGACGGAAAAATCGTGGAAGCAACCGCTAATGATTCTGATCGTATTAATAAAATTTTCGATACGGACGAAGGGGCTCGTTTCATTGGGGAGTTTGCTATTGGTGTAAACCCTTATATCCAACATCCGATGCAGGATATTTTATTTGACGAAAAGATTGACGGAAGCTTCCATTTCACACCTGGTCAGGCATATGAAGATGCTTGGAACGGTAATAACTCTGATATTCATTGGGATATGGTCATGATTCAACGTCCTGAATATGGCGGAGGAGAAATCTATTTTGATGAAGTTCTAATCAGAAAAGATGGGAAGTTTGTCATCTCAGAGCTTGAAGGATTAAATCCGGAGAACTTAAAATAATTTGGAACCACTCACATTAGATATGTGGGTGGTTTTTTAGTTTGAAAGATGCAAATAATTGACACTGGTAATTAGCTGGTGATTGGAGCAAAAGGCGAAGACTCCTCGAAAATGCTACGCATTTTCTTCGTGCGATGAATCGCTGCCGGAGCCTTCCTTGTCCTGAGGGAAATAGCGCTAGATGGAGACCCCACAGGCGTAGCCGAAGGAGGCTCACGTCAGCCCCTAGGAAAGCGAGGCCTTTTGCGGAAATCAACAGCGGCGTTTGATAAAATTTCAAAATCAAGGTCTTTTTCAGTGGCTTCCAAAGAAGTGAGGGAGGCTCAACGCGGAAAGCGGAGGCTTTTGCGGAAATTAACAGCGGTATTCAGCAAATCAAAAAAACCGACTTCCCCTCAACATGAAGGAAACCCGGTTTATATATATATTATCATTCTACTTCATGCTGAAGGGACTTCTCATATGCTTCTTGGAATTTGGTTACATCACCGGCTCCCATGAAAATAATGACGCTATTTTCATGCTTTGCCAACAATTCTGTTCCTTCTTCCGTCAGAATTTCTGCACGGTCTATTTTCTCCAACAAATCATTAATCGTCAGCTTCCCTTGATTTTCGCGGGCAGAACCGAAAATATCACATAAATACACATGATCAGCTCCGCTTAGACTTTCCGCAAATTCATTTAAGAATGTTTGAGTTCGTGTAAAAGTATGCGGTTGGAATACGGCAATTACGTCGCGATCAGGATACTTTTGGTTGGCTGCGTCAATAGTCGCACGGATCTCTGTTGGATGATGGGCATAATCATCAATTAAAACTTGAGAGCCTATTACTTTTTCTGAAAATCTACGTTTAACTCCCTCAAAAGTTAGCAACTGACTTTGAATCACGTCTACAGGAATTTCCTCGTAGTGACACAAC
Source organism: Bacillus sp. CHD6a (assembly GCF_001293645.1). Classification (GTDB taxonomy): domain Bacteria; phylum Bacillota; class Bacilli; order Bacillales; family Bacillaceae_I; genus Sutcliffiella_A. Next base: position 54,533 of record NZ_LBMD01000006.1, on the reverse strand, counting down.
GCAATGACAGCCAAGGAGTTCATAATGTTGTGATCACCATACCCATTTATTTTGAATGTAGCATAATGGTTATTACGAACATATACATCAAATGTGGTACCTTCTGTTGATTTTTCCACATGACGTGCTTGGAAATCATTCTCTTCTCCAAAACCATAGTAGATTACTGGAACTTTTGCCTGGATTTTTTGCAGGTGCTCGTCATCTCCACATGCAATGATTCCCTTCTTCACTTGCATAGCCATCTCCTGGAATGCAGAAAACACATCATCAATACTTCCAAAATAATCCGGATGGTCAAAATCGATATTAGTCATGATCGTGTAATCAGGAAAATAGGATAAGAAATGCCTTTTGTACTCACATGCTTCAAATACAAAATATTCACTACCCTCTACTCCACGACCAGTACCATCTCCAATAAGGTAAGATGTAGGTTTCGCCCCTTGAATGACATGAGAAAGCAAACCTGTTGTAGATGTTTTTCCGTGCGCTCCCGTTACGGCGATACTGGTGTATTTCTCCATAAATTGGCCCAGGAATTGCGGATATCGTATGACTGGTATATTTAGCTCTTTTGCAGCTTCTATCTCCTCATGTGTGTCAGGAAATGCATTACCAGCAATTACCGTCATATCTTCCGTAATATTTTCCTTGTCAAAAGGGAGGATGGTAATCCCTTTTTCTTCGAGACCTTTTTGCGTAAAGAACCTCTTCTCAATATCTGACCCTTGTACTTGAAAGTGCATATCGTCCAATATACCGGCAAGGGCACTCATTCCTGATCCTTTAATACCAACAAAATGATAAATGGTCATGAAAAAACCTCCAACATTTATCTATATATAATTCGCTTATTCGTGCAAACGAACTGAATAATAGTTTTTATTTTTGTACAAACGTAGTTTTCTCCGCATAGATAATCCATTATATGATTAGCGTCTAAAAATGCTAATTCCCTTATTCCCTTAAGAGTAAGTATTAAAACACTATGTAGAAAAGACTTTTCTTAACAACAATCTATTATAGCACTAATTCAATAAATCCTCTACCGTACCCTTAGCCATTGTAACATCATAGGAAAAAACTGATAGACCTTCTTCCTACCAGTTTCTCCATATACCACGTACTGGTATACTCTAATCCACTTTTTCCAATCGTTCATTGAAGCGGTATTTTCTTCCCGCCTTTGCTTGTGGCTCCCCATTTAACACAACATTATCTCCAGTAAAACCAATATGAATTTTCAGCAAGCTTCCTCCCACACCATAAATATCGACCGGCACATTCTGCTCTTCGAATTCCTTGATGCGTTGCTCACTGAAACCACCGCTTACCACGATTTTCACATGTTCGAAGCCTTCTTTATCCAGTGCTTCACGCAATGCAAAAACAAGCGGGGCATTTACTCCTCGTGGGTCAAAGGTTCCCAGAACATCCTGGTGACGGATAAAATGCTGATCAATCATGGTTCTGGAAGTATCGACCCGGACTCCCTTAAGCTTGTCACCAAATTCTCTTGCCACTCGCAATGCATCTGTAATGACATCATTGTTGTAATCTACCAGAACCAACAGGTCATCTTCGGGAAATTTTGCATGGTATGCTTTAGAAGCCTCTACAACATCCCCATTGAATAGTTGGATGAGAGCGTGCGGCATCGTGCCCATCCCTTTTTTACCCCACCATTCATTCATCGCATGGGTTGCTTGGGCCGTGGAGCCTCCAATATGTGCTGCATACCCGTCCCCAGCTTGTTGGGTATAATGATCATCACGATCTCCCATGAAGATGACTGGTTTTTGTCCTGCAGCTTTTACAACATTATAAACATTCGTAGACACCGACGTTCTTCTGGCCAGAATACCATCAATTACACCTTCTAAGAATCCAAAATTCTGATAAGGGCCCGTAATAGTTAGAACTGTTTCAAACGGAGCAATTTTGTCTCCATCTTTTAAGGAATAAATCTCCAGTGATTCTGGGTCATCAGCGAATGTCTTAATCAATGCAATGACTTCGTCTGTTCCACATAAGACTGCATGATCTTTTTGAAAAAATTGCATTGTCACTATATTATCTGGTTTAAACTCTTTAACAATTTCTCTTGTTTTCAAAAAGTATACAGCTGAAAACCATCCTTCTTTTACACGTTCATCAAATTTAAACGTGCGATTGGTCAGCCTTTTTATTTTACCTTGCAGCTTCAACTCAATTTCTTTCATCCTCTTAAAAGCTCCTTAAGACCCTGTTTTTGGGTTACTGTCTTGTCGGATTTACCGACTCCTATTGTTTACTAGTATTAATAATAATAGAAGATTGTATCCATTTACAACAACTTCAGTTAAGGAGCATTAAAAGTCAGAATCTTGCATACTGACAAGCTCCTCTTCTGAAACAAGTACATCTCTTGGTTTACTACCCTTTGGACCCGATATCACACCTTGGTCCTCCATCATTTCCATTAAGCGAGCAGCTCGGTTATAGCCGATTCGAAATCTTCTTTGCAAACTGGAAGTGGATGCACCATTTTGATCAATGACGTATTGACATGCTTCTAAAAAGAGCTCATCTTCTTCTTGTATGGTGCTCTCTTTTAGCAATTCACTTTGCTCAAACAAATAAATTGGCTTTTGTTCTTTACGAACATGGTCAACTGCTCTTTCAATCTCCTCATCTGATACAAAGTTTCCTTGAACCCTGATTGGCTTGGGAGCACCATTTTCAAGTAACAGCATATCACCACGCCCAAGAAGGCGCTCAGCCCCACCGATATCAATGATGGTTCTGGAATCGACTTGGGATGAAACAGAGAAGGCAATCCGGGTAGGAATATTTGCCTTGATAAGACCTGTAATAACATCTACAGACGGGCGTTGTGTGGCAATCAATAAATGCATTCCGCAAGCACGTGCTTTTTGGGCAATTCTACAGATTGAATCTTCTACGTCGCTCGGAGCAACCATCATCAGGTCAGCCAATTCATCAATGATGATGACCATATATGGCAAGGTTTCTTGGTTATGTTTTTTCGCAGTTTCATTGTACTTTCCAATATCTCTAACGCCTGCATGAACAAACAACTCATAACGGCGTTCCATCTCTTCCACTGCCCATTTCAATGCGGCTGTTGCTGCTTTAACATCTGTGATAACCGGGCTCACAAGATGAGGAATGTGGTTGTAAGGTGTAAGTTCTACCATTTTGGGATCTATCAATAAAAGTTTCACTTCGTCTGGAGTACTTTTATATAACAAACTCATGATGATAGAGTTGACACAAACACTTTTTCCTGATCCTGTCGCACCGGCAATTAATCCGTGAGGCATTTTCTGTAAATCGAGCACCACAGGTTGACCCGAAATATCCAAACCTAAAGCTACAGTCAATGGAGAATGATTCTGAATAAAAGATGGGTGTCGTATAATCTCTCTGATAAATACGGGCTTACTTACACGATTAGGCACTTCAATTCCAATCGTGTTTTTTCCTGGTATTGGCGCTTCCATCCGAATATCACGCGCTGACAGGCTTAGTTTAATGTCGTCACTTAAATTCGTGATTTTATTTACCTTCACACCAGGTTCTGGTTGTACTTCAAACTGAGTAACAGATGGCCCTTGTGTTGCTTTTACAACTTTGGCACCCACTCTGAAATGATGTAAGGTTTCGTCTAGTAATTGTTTCTGCGCTTCTACCCAATCCTGGTCACCTTGAGAATGCTGTGGCGGGATGGCGAGCATGGTTATAGGCGGCTTTCTATAAAAAGGCTGTGATATTTCTGCTTTAGCCATCGTCTGTTGTTTTCTCTCTAAAGAACGTTTGTCCTGCTTAAGCATAATGACATTAAATGGGATATTCTGTTTAGAAGAAGTATCTTTTTTACGAGTTTCTTCTGGTTTTGGAATGTTTACCTGTTCATCTTTAGGCTCGGTATACTGCAAAGTTGCAGCGGATTCCTGCTGAGAAATAGAAACATCTTCATTTACTTCTTCCATTTTTTCTATTTCTTCTATTACTTCTATTACTTCTATACGTTCCTCTGCATCAGCTTCCAAGTGTTCTTCGCTGATAGCTCTATCTATCAATGAAGTTATTGGATTCTCCCTTTCCCATCTATTCTCTGAGGTACCCTTTTCTTCTATTAACTCTTCACTAAAAGCTTGTACCTTTGATTTGTCTTTATCTGTAATTCCTTCAAAGTCTACACTAGGATAGCTTTCTAGTGGGTTCCATTCCGCTGCCTCATTAGATACTGTTTTTGGTTCTCTGCTGTACAGCTCAATCTCAGGGATATACTCCTCTTTCTTTTGCGTCAGCGGACGAGTTTTATATCCATAAATAGGAGAAACCACTTCTGTAGGATGGAATGGTTGTTTATTTTTGTTTGTTACTTTTTCGAATGCTCTTTGTGTGCTTTTTTTCTCTGTTGATTCTTTGGGTTTTATTGGCTCTTCTGTCGCTTTTTCTTGTTTCACTTTAACTAATTCTGGCTTGTTCTGTTCTGCTGATTTAGATTTATTAGGATGTTTAGCATGATCAGCCTTAGCTTGTTTTCTTCTCTCCTGTCTTGGTTGTTGTTCTTCTTTCCCTTCATCCGGAATAAGAGGAAAGCGGAATTTACCTGTTGGATATTGATAAGTCACTTTTGCTGTAGGTTGTTTTTGCTTATTTTCCGGTTTCTTAGCGTAATCTTGCTCAATGGTTCTTTCTTCCTCATCACTTAGCTGAGCAAACAGCTTTTTAAACCAGTTCACATTCATCACACTCTTTCTTTGTTGTTCGTAACCTGTTCTCTTATCAGGTTCAGTAGGCAAAAAACCACTAGAGAACATCTAGTGGTGAAAAAGAAAAGTCAACTCAAAATTAACCTGAAAACGGTTGGCCCGCCTCATATTTCTCTGCTTCTAAAACAAGGATTCCTTTTTCTGCCGGTGCATTGGGAAGGTCTAGTTCTTTCGCAGAACATATCATCCCAGAGGATGCAACGCCTCGAAGTTCTGCATCTCTAATTACAAGTCCGCTAGGCATGACTGCTCCAACCTTTGCCACAACAACATATTGTCCTTTATCTACATTAGGGGCGCCACAGACAATCTGAAGTTCTTCTGTACCAACATCTACTTTACATACACTTAGTTTATCTGCGTTTGGATGTTTTTCTTTTTCTATCACATGTCCAACAACGAATTTTGGACTGAGGTCAGGATTAAGGGTTTCTCTCACGCCATTTTGCTCGAAGGCTTGATTAAGTTTAGCAATTAGATCTTGTGTAAGATTGACTGGGCCTTTGAAGTCGTCTACTGCTATGTATTGGGATGCGTTAAAGATGTTGTATCCTGCTATTTCTTTTGTTTCTTTATCTATAATCTTCGCAATGTCGCCGGTTTTTTCTACCATTCGATTGTTTAAATTGATTTCTTTTATGTAGATTAGTAGTGTGTCGCCTATGCCTTCTTGGTTATAGTACACGTTTATGGTCATGTTTTTCTTCCTTTCTTTTTTTAGGGTTAGGTTTAACTTCCAGTTTCCTTACGTTTCAGGGGTTCGCTTATCCAGAGGACGGTGCTTGAGCCTCCTCGGCTTTGCTGAGGCCACTGAAAAAGTTATTGATTTTAAAATTTTTTTAGCTACCGCTGTTGATTTCCGCAAATGGCTTCGCTTTCCTAGGTGCTGACGTGAGCCTCCTTCGGCTACGCCGAGGCCACGGAAAAAGTACATGACTTTATTTTTCTCTTAAACACCGCTGTTGATTTCCGCAAATGGCTTCGCTTTCCTAGGGGCGCTGCTGGAGCCTCCTCGGCTACGCCTGTGGGGTCTCCACCTAGCGCTATCTCCCTCAGGAGTCTTCGCCTTTTGCTCCAATCAACAGCTAGGAATAAATAAAAACTTTATTTTATCAGTTTTTCAGTGGCCTCGCTTTGCTTTCGGGATCTTAAGCTACCGTTTCTCCCCCGCTGGAGTCTCACCCCTTGCACTACAGTCAACTGGGGAGATTTATTTACTTTTCTTATTATCTTTTCCCAGGATGAATATTGGCTCTAGTTCTCCTTCTTCGTATAGGAAGGACAGGGCGGTAATTGGGATTTTGCCATTTACGAAGAAGCTCATGGTCAATTCAGCTAGAATGTCATAGCCTACTTCATTTTGAATATCGGAAAGGATTAATACATCTTGATGCGGGACAGATACTGTCATCGTTCCAGACACTTGCTTTTTAAACGAATCCAAGAAAGAATCATTTAATATTCTACTTGCATCGTAACCATCGTTGGAACGTACAAAATAAAAGGTATTGCCTGCCACTACATCTTCTTTCATATTTGTCGGTAGCGATCTCACATTAAACATGGCCATTTCTTTAATAGTATTTTTGGTTAAGTTTTCTCTTTGAAGAAGTTGCTCATCAATTAATTTATAAGATTTCCCTAAATCTACTGCATAATAAATTCTTGTTTCCGCTGTATGTTCATCATAAACCAACGGAATATCATTACTTGTCGTTGGGAATGAAGTAGAGCGAATAACAGGGTATATATGGCGTTCAGCACCATTTAGTTGAACAGGTATTTTCATGCTTGTTAGGGCTTCTTTGACATAGTACACATATTCTTCAATTGCATTTACATCATTTGTTTGTTCATATTTTGAAAGCACACCCTGGAGTGCGATAGAAATTCCCTTTTGCGTTTCTTTATCCTCTACTCGTAAGGATTCTTTTTCTCGATCATATGTAAATACCCAGTTAGGATGGTTTAACTTCTCTTCCATTAATCGTTTTATTTTTAGTACAGTCATTTTTTCCATGAGAAACAATCCTTTCTCTTTATTGCTTACCCTTTATTGTACAACAAATCAAAGGAAGAATGTAATTGTCGAAGTCTGATTTACAGAAAGAATGTCCAACATATCATGTTTCAACTTCAATTTCTCTATACGTAGACTTCATACCCCTTTAAACCATACGCTTATCATCCAAAAGACCTTCATCACGTAATTATTAGCTGAACCTTAGGACTCATATTGGCTCCCTTTATTCTTTTAGGAATTGGTGGTCTAGTAGATTTTGCTTGTTTTTTTGCTGAAGGGTATTTCATTGAACCTACTAGGACATTTCCACTATTACCCATTAAGATGGTATGTAAGGCTATAACCAAGAGAAAACCTTAAATTATAGAATTATTTAACAATTTTTCTTCGTTTTGTCACTTTTTATCCAACCTCTACCAATTTACTATTATGAAAAACACGTCTCAAACCAACGGACTATTTTTGGAATATTCTGATACTTTTCTTTCTTTTTCGACACTATTCTTCTACACACTTTATTAATCTTTAATTGTCACCGAGATACTCCTACATAACGAAAGACTCTACCTTCCGTAGTGGCAGGTGGACATTTCTTAATGAAAAGGGGGGAATTTCTTCGGTTTTTTTGTATTTCATTTTAAAGGGGGATGTTGAATGAGTAGGAAGAACAAGCGTAATTTTGCTAGAGTATTCAGTATCATTATGTGTTTATTTCTGATCACCCCAAGCTTTATTCCTGGTACAGCTTCTGCACAAGGGAAAAAAGCTTCCGTCTCTTTGGTTGATTCTAAAGAAGTGATGGCAAGTAAAATAACAGATCGTTTATCTACACAGTTTTCTAAGGATGAGGAAAAAGTTACCTTCCTTATCAAATTTAAAGAACAGGTAGATACGCAGTCAGTTGCTGCTAAAGCTTTGAAAACAGCCAAGGCTCAAAAGGCTTCTGCTGGACAAGAAAAACTGATGAAGCGTAATGCTGTTGTCTCTGAGTTAAGAGCAACATCAATTGAGACCCAAGCAAATGTAAAAGAGTATCTTGAAAAAGCGGTAGCAGAAGGAAAAGCAAAGGACATTCAATCCTTCTATGTAGTAAACGGTATGGCCGTTACTGCTACAAAAGAAGTTATGGAAGAGCTTGCTAGATTCCCAGAAATTGAAAAGCTTTTACCAAACGAAGTTCGTCAGTTGGACCCGTCAGCTGAAGCAGCCGCTACAACTGAAATCGCAGTAGAGGAAAAGCCTGCTGCAAATCTCGAAAACATCGAGTGGGGTGTTGCTCAAATCGGGGCACCTCAAGCATGGGATATGGGTGTTGACGGACAAGGGACTGTTGTGGCAAGCATTGATACTGGTGTCCAGTGGGATCACCCGGCATTAATGGAGAAATACCGCGGTTACAATGGTGTTAGTTCGAATCATGAGTACAACTGGTTCGATGCTACTCCTGCAAATCAGTCCACTCCATACGATGATGACGGTCACGGTACCCACGTAACAGGTACAATGGTCGGTGCTGAGCCGAATGGATCTAACCAAATCGGGGTTGCTCCTGGAGCAAAATGGATTGGCGTTAAAGCATTTACTCCTTCTGGTGGTACAGACGTTGCACTCCTTGCAGCCGGTGAGTGGATTTTAGCTCCTAAAGATGCGAACGGTGTACCAAATCCTGCTATGGCTCCTGATGTTGTTAACAACTCATGGGGCGGCGGACCAGGCTTAGATGAGTGGTATCGTCCCATGGTGCAAGCATGGGTAGCAGCTGATATCTTCCCTGCATTCGCAGCAGGAAATACACGAATCGGAAACCCTGGTGGTCCTGGATCCGTTTCCACTCCTGGTAACTATCCAGAATCTTTTGCTACTGGTGCGACAGATGTGAACATGAATCTTGCTAGCTTCTCTTTACAAGGACCATCTCCTTACGAAGAAATCAAGCCTGAAGTATCCGCTCCTGGAGTTGGAATTCGTTCCTCTTTCCCTGGAAGTGAATATGGTGCGGCAAGTGGAACTTCCATGGCAAGCCCGCACGTGGCAGGTGTAGTAGCGTTACTTAAACAAGTAAACTCAAACTTAACCGTAGCAGACATTGAGGAAATCTTAATGACTACTGCAACGGCAAGAACCGACTCTAACTTCCCTGACTCTCCAAACAACGGATATGGACATGGTATCGTCAATGCTTTTGATGCGGTATCTTCCATCATTTCCGGTCTTGGAAAAATTAAAGGACAAGTTGCAAAGGATGGAGAAGATAGCGAAGCTCCAACTTTTGAACATACAGCACCTGCTGAAACTTATTCTGGCATGAGTCTTCCATTAAGCATTCATGTTCAGGATAATGTAAGTATTTCTTCTGTAACATTGCACTATCAAAACGCTGCTGGAGAATGGGTAGATCTTGAGGCAGATCGTGCATCTGGGTATTACCATGACGCTACTTATACAACATCCATTCCTGGTGATGACATTGGTGAACCTTCTGTATCTTACCGCTTTCACATTGTCGATTTTGGCGGCAATGAAGTAACATCCGATACGTACGAAGTAAGCGTTCAACCAGGTATCACACTTGGTTATTCTACTGATTTTGAATCAGATCCTGTGGGCTGGTATTCTTTCGGAGCTAATGACGTTTGGGAATGGGGTGTACCGACAAGTGGCCCTCAATCCGCTAGCTCAGGCGAAAAAGTATTTGCAACAAATCTAACAGATAACTACGGTAACAGTGCAAACATGACACTAGTAATGCCTCCTGTTGACCTTCCTTCAAACAGCACGGCTTACTTGCAGTTCATGAACTGGCATAACCTTGAAACTCGCTATGATTTTGGTCATGTATTTGTATCGACAGACCAGGAGAGCTGGACACAGCTACTACGCTTCGATGGAACAACGACAGCATGGCAAGCACGCGAAGTAGACCTATCTGAATATGCAGGGCAACGAATCTACATCGGCTTCAATGTAACAACTGACGGAAGTGTTGTACGACCTGGCTGGTACATTGACGATGTAGCATTATCGGCAGAATCTAACGCAACAGAATCTGCTTCCACTCAGCTTGAAGTAACCAAAGAAGAGAAAGTGCAAGTAAAAGAGGAGAAAGTAAATCCTGATAAAATCCATCCGGCAGCTACTCCTCTAAAAGAAGAACGGAAAGAAAATGTTAACCCTACGGCACTCCCATTACATGCACAAGTAACTGTATTGGAAACAAACCGTTCTGTTAACACAAATCCTGCGAACGGCTATTTCGAGCTTTTACATGCAGCAGGCACTTTCACTGTGCAAGCTGAAGCTTATGGCTTCCACCCAGCTCAACAAACAGTGGAGATCGCTCCAGACGGTGAGGCGACTGCAAACTTCGTCTTAGACGAAATTGCACAAGGAACCGTAACTGGTACTGTAACAAATAGCGCTACAGGTGAACCTGTTGCCAATGCAACATTGATGCTTATTGAGGATGCAGCTGTTGCACCTGTAACAACTGATGAAAACGGAAACTTCTCTATTACTGCTTATGAAGGCGACTACACACTACGTGTTATGGCTCCTTCTTATTACAGTGAAAATGTGGAAATATCCATTGAAGGAGACGCTACCACAGAGCTTGACATCGAATTACGCCCATTCATCGGATACCCAGGTGAACTTAGTTATGACGATGGAACGGCTGAAAATGCCCGTGCATTCTATGATGCCGGAAACGGATGGGCTGTGAAAATGTCCCTACCCGAAGGACAAAACAGTGCACTTGTAACTGGTGGCTTGTTCCGATTCTGGGATACTACTTGGCCAACTCCTGGTGGTACAGACTTTAAAGTAGAGGTCTGGGATGCATCTGGCACAGACGGAGCACCAGGATCCAAACTTGCTGGACCATTTGATGGAACAGCTCTTCGTACAGGCGAGTGGACAACAGTTGACTTAGCTGAGCATGGTATCATCGTAGAACAAGATTTCTACATGGTGTACATTCAGTCTCAACCGAATCCTAATGCTCCTGGACTTGGAGCAGATGAAGATGGAGAAAACGCTGGTCGCAGCTGGCAGTATGTTGGCGGCGCATGGTCTCCTGCTCCTGAAGAAGAAGGAAATTACATGATTCGTGCATTGGTTAACTTTGAAGTAACAGCGCCTAGCATTACTTCTCCTGCTGATGGAACCTTCACAAAGGAATCGACTGTAACGGTGGAAGGTAGTGCTTCACCAACTACAACGGTTCATGTGATGAACAACGGCGAAGAAGTTGCAACCGCTACAGCGTCTGAAGAAGGAACGTTTGCAGTGGATATCGAGCTTGCTAACGGTGAAAACGTGTTAACAGCTAAATCTTCCACTGAAACAGGCGAAACAGAAGAATCTGTCCCTGTAACAGTTGTTCTTGATCAGGCAAAACCAGAGCTTGCCATTACAAGCCCTGAAGATGGTGCCAAAACGAACCGTGAGACGGTTACCGTAACAGGTACAGTAGCAGATGAAAATCTTGATTTTGTAAAAGTCAACGGGAAGAAAGCTTCTGTTGAAGATGGCACATACTCTCTAAGAGTAATGCTTGAAAATGGTGAGAATAACATTCGGGTTGTTGCTCAGGATTTAGCTGGTAACCGTAAAAGACAAGATGTAACGGTTTATGCTAACTATGAAGCGCCAGAAATTACAAACTTGAAGCCAACAGAAGATAAGCACTTAAGTGCAGGTGAATCTGTGAAGATTGAATTTAACAGTGCAGAAGGCCTGCGTGCAACATTCTCTATCCGAATGCCATTAACAAATGCTTCTATGATGATGCAAGGCAACGATGTTAACAATAATCTAAACAATGCAGTGGAACTTCCATTAATGGAACAATCTCCTGGCTATTATGTAGGATATTGGACTGCTACTTCCAACGTCGTAGCTAGCGGGGCAGAAATCGAGGTTAAAGTATCTGATGACTTCGGTAATGTGACTCGTGCCATTGCAGATGGTAAGCTGTTCATCAATGATGGAAATGATGGCAGTAAAAAAGGTAAAAAGAAAAAGAAAAAGAAAAAGAAAAAGAACTAAGTAGATGAAAAGGAGCAGGCAACCCACGGGACACCGTGATTGCCTGCTCCTTTTTAAATTATAAAGAAGCAACGAATGCTTCAATCTCTTCTTGTGTTTTACGATCCTTGCTTACAAAACGCCCTGCTTCTTCCCCATTTTTAAATCCAACAAAGCTTGGGATTCCAAATACGCTCAACTCTGCGCAGAGATCAATGAACTCGTCTCTGTCCACGTAAATAAACGTGTATTCATTGAACTTCTCCATAATCTCAGGTAAAACCGGTTCAATGACACGACAGTCTGGACACCAGTCCGCTGAAAACATAAACACAACATTTTTTTCACTTTTCAGTTGGTTGAATTGCTCTATCGATTGTAACTTTTCCATAAAAAATGTCACCCTCCAATATTTATTTTCATGTCGCCTTCTTTAATGAGAGATTTCTTTCTCATCCACTCGGATACTGCTAAACTTACCACAGCAGGACCCAAAATGTGAAGTAACAAGACTTTTACTAATACTGACACAGAGAAACCCATAGCAGCAAAGGTCATAATCTGCCCGACCAAACCGCTTGTCCCCATACCGGCCCCTTCTTTTACATTCGTCATTTGAAAAATGGTTGTGCCTAGTGGGGCAAAAATCATTCCAGCAATTGTTGGCGGTATTATAATCATCGGGTTTTTAATAATATTCGGCACTTGAAGCATGGAAGTTCCAATACCTAATGCTAATAGCCCTGACATTTTATTTTCCCGGTAACTGCTAACAGCAAATCCAACCATTTGAGCCGCACAACCAATTGTTGCCGCTCCGGCCGCAATTCCTTCCAGCCCCAACATCAAAGCAATTGCCGCACTTGAAATAGGGGCCGTTAATGCCCAACCCATCAAAACGGCTACTAAGATACCCATTACAATCGGCTGTTGTTCAGTGGCCCACATAATTACAGAACCTAATGAATTCATCCCGGCATTTATTGGAGGACCGATAAAGGTTGCAACAAGAAATCCTGTGAGTATCGTTACAAAAGGCGTCACTAGAATATCCACTTTCGTTTCTTTTGAAACCATCTTCCCAATTTCTGTAGCCAATAATGCTGCAACGAAACTACCCGCAGGTCCTCCTAATTGGGCACCGGCAGCACCAGCAATAAGAGCAGAAAACAACACCAACGGAGGCGCTTTCAATCCATATGCTACAGCTGCTCCGATTGCCGGACCCATCAAACTCATTGCCAATATACCCATATCTGTGAGGAAACTCCAACCTGCCTGATCTCCTATTGTTTTAATAATCAAGCCGATTATCAGAGAGGAGAAGAGTCCAAGAGCCATATAACTCAGGCCATCTATCAAGTACACCCTTAGAGAAAGGGTCACTCCTTTTTTATGTAAGAAAGATTTCATATTTTCACTCATTCCGTTTTTATTTTTCCTACCTCTATTACATTAATAATACCGAAACATAGTCGATATATACTAGTAGAATATTCTAGCTTTTGTTAAAAGGTTGTTGTGGATTTTGTAGAATTATGTCTATAATTACTTTAAAATATCAGACTTTTAACAAAACATATAAAATTCGAAAGTCTTTTATGTTTTAGGGGGGTAACATGAAAACTATTAGAGGTAGGGTTAGATTTATTTTATTGACTGCCATTACAGGGCTCGTCATCGTATTGTTATGCAATTTCTTTTTCTACTTTACGCAATCAACCGCAAAAGAGCAAGAAGCCGCTCTGTTTGAAGCGGTGAATGGGAGTAAAGAAATAAAATTCGCTTTTTCAGACACAAGGAAAAATGAACAAGAGTTCTTACGGGTACCAAGTGACGAAACTTCCGGCGTAATGAAGGAAAACCTTGAAAGCATTAAGCAGGAAGCAGCAGAAATGCAAAAGCAATTCGCAGAATATGAAGAAATCTCCAGTCGGTTTGCGCAAATTGAAACAGCAGCTTCAGATTATATGAACGTATTTGTCCCTTTAGAAGAACTGTATAAAGAGATAGGTTATACAGAGTTTACCGGGCTTCAAGGAGAAATGAACGGAGTTATCCGAAATTTGGTTATTAATGTTCGAGGTGCCAATCGTGAGGAATTGAATGCTACACTTATGAACCTTCGCCTTTTTGAACAACAATATATGGCGACAAAACAAGAAGCAAGATATAGAGATTTCATGAAAAGTGCTGAGACATTCAGAGAGCAATTAGATACAACTGATTTGCCAGATACACAAAAAAATGGTCTGTTGGAACTCTACAATCCTTATGTTCAGGCGATGACCGACCTATATACTAACTACAACTCTTCATACGGTTTTATAAGAAGTTTTGAAGAAATCAGTAATGGGGTGGAACAAAGCGTGAATGAAGTGGAAGCTGCGGTGATGGACGTGCAATCAAGCCTTCAAGAGGAGTCCAATCGCAAACTTCAGACCATTATGTTGCTAACCTTAATAATTAGCGGACTTTTATTGGTGTTTTTAAGTTCTACAGGCTATTTCCTAAATAAAAAAATAGCTTCTTCTATTCGTTCATTAAAAGAAGGTGCATCCAAGATCGGAGAAGGTAATTTTGCTTACAGAGTACCTATCACTACCAAAGATGAAATGGCTGACTTAGCTGGAACATTTAATGGCATGGCAGAAAAAGTACAGGTTTCTCTTCTAAAAGTTATGGAAGCGACCGATAAGCTTCAGTCCTCTTCTCAAAACCTTGCTGCCATATCTGAAGAGACGACCGCTCAATCTACAGAAGTAAACGAAGCCATCAAACAAGTAGCCATAGGATCGAGTGAACAGGCACTTCATCTTGATGAAAGTACAGAAATTCTGAAGCGAGTAAAAGCCGCAGTACAACTTGCGAATCAGTTAAGTATTGACATTAAAACCAAGGCTGATCATGCAAGATCCATGGGAGAAGACGGTCTAACAGTAGTAAAGGATCTATATAACTCTTCTGAACAATTTCTTAAACTGGCAAATCACCTGACGGAACGTGTCCAACAAGCTACCAAACAGTCTCAACAAATTAATTCTATTGTCGCTACCATTCAGGAAATCGCCGAAAATACGGACCTACTTGCACTTAATGCTGCTATTGAATCTGCCCGTGCTGGGGACGCTGGTAGAGGTTTTGCCGTGGTTGCACAAGAAGTTAGAAAATTGGCTGAACGCTCCAAACATGAAGCATTGTCTATTAAAAAGCTCGTAACAGAAATGGGCAAGCAAATGGGCAAGCTTTCAGATGATGCCCTACAATTCAACGAGTACAGGGATCTTCAACAGGAGTCAGTCAATCAAACAAAAACATCTTTTGAAAAAATTGCCGGAAATGTTATGGACATTAACAGGAAGGTAGATGATGTACAGGAAGCAATCGTACATGTAACAGAATCAAACAAGCAGCTAGAAGAAAAACTATCAGAAGTCCATTATATTTCCGAAGAAGCAGCCGCAACTTCAGAACAGGTAAGTGCTTCAAGCGAACACCAAATAATCGCTATTGAACAAGTGAACGAAGCAGCTATTTCCCTATCGGATATTGCCAATGAATTACAAGAAGAAGTCAGTCAGTTTACTGTGATAGATGAGAAAGAACCTGCAGTAGAAGAATTTGACCATACAGATGAAAACCTACAGTACGAGGAATTAGAAGAAGACACCGTCTCTTACCATTCCGATGACGAAGAAACACAAAAAGAAAACTGGATACACGAAGAAGCAGCTGCCTCTATTGAACAAATTGAAGAAAAAGAAAATAAATAAATGTAAAAAAAGGATTGCCTTCTTCACGGAGGCAATCCTTTTTCATTTATTAGAGGCTCAGTTAAAACCCGCTGTTCCTTTCCGCAAATGGCTTCGCTTTCCTAGGGGCCCTGCTGGAGCCTCCTCGGCTACGCCTGTGGGGTCTCCACCTAGCGCTATCTCCCTCAGGACAAGGAAGGCTTCGGCAGCGAAACATCGCACGAAGAAAATGCGTAGCATTTTCGAGGAGTCTTCGCCTTTTGCTCCAATCCACAGCTAGAAATAACAAGAACAATAGAGTTGATTCTTTCAGTTAACTCAAATACCTAATTATAAACCTTATGTTTAATGAAGAAACCTTTGATTGAAGTGGAAGGGGCGAAGACACCCGCGGGAGGAAGGGACAGGTGAGACACCGCAACGGAGTGAGGAGGGTCACGGACCGCCCGCAGGCAAGCGAAGCGCCTGGAACGGAAATCAACTGGATTAACTGCTTTCTTATCTTTTAAAAGTAGATTACTCCAGGATTCCCCTTTTCATTCTTTACTCACACTTATTTAATTTTCACAGAAGAAATAATCTCCATCATGCTCTTTGTACTAGCTTCCATATTGCCCGTTTCTGTTACCGTTGTCATTTTTACTCCGCCCAACCCCACTGTCACTTCGTAAAGCTCTTCCTCTTCCCCATCAACAGGAGAAACCAGCAAGTAACCTAAACGACCTTCATCAGTTATTGTATGATCTACCAATAGATCAGAGAAATTCACTTTTGTAGAATCATATAATACCTCTGAATCTTTTGGTTCAAAAGGGTTTACAAACAAAAGGTAAGTTTGCTCGTCCTCTGTAAGAACAATATTGTTCTCCGATTCCGAATCAATGGTAAACCCAGTGGGTAAATGATAAGCAAATATATCTGTATCCTCAGAAGTATCTAGTGATTGCGCTTTAAATGTTTCTTCAAAAGTATCAACAGATTTTTGTGTTGCGTCTTCAATAGACACAGAGCAACCTGTTAAAAATAGTAATGATAAAAATAAAATAGAAATAATGGCTCTTCCAAAAGTCAAACTCTCCACTCCTTTTAGTACAATAAGACTAGAAAATACACACCAAACTTATCATACCTATAAATCTTCACCCTTGACAAGGATAAGTTGGAATTATCACTTAATTCCCCTATTTTATGATAGACTAGAAAATAGGTAAATAACAAGAGGTACTATTTGGAGGGATTGTAATGAAATTTACTGTTTACCTTGCTGGTGAAATCCATACTAATTGGAGAGAAGAATTAATAGAAAAAGCACAAGCACTGGATCTTCCATTAGAGTTTGTAGGACCAATGACAGACCACGAGCGCTCAGACAACATAGGAGAAGCAGTTATGGGTACACAACCTAGCTCTATTGCAAAAGACGAAGCAGCATCTCAAATCAATAATCTTCGTACGGAACTCTTAATGAAAAAATCTGACCTTGTTATCGCCCTATTTGGAGAAAAATATAAACAATGGAACACTGCGATGGACGCAAGTGCCGCCATTAGTTTACAAAAACCGCTTATTTTAATTCGTCCGGAAAACCTTCATCATCCATTAAAAGAGTTATCTAATAAAGCAAATGTAACCGTAGAAACAGTCAACCAAGCTCTAAAAGTACTTACCTACGTATTGGACTAGAAGCAGGCAATTTAAGCCTGCTTTTTCTCATTATATCTCCACTGTCCAATCAATAGCTTGCTAACATGCTGAAACATTTCCTTTCTTGAAACTACACCATCGGTAAAGATCCCCAACGCTCCTTCATGTTTCCTAATGTCTTTCCGCTGACAGTACTCATCCATTATGTCCCCTAGCTCTTTTCCTGCTAAAATCTCCTCTTTAAAAGTATCAGGTAAAGGTATTCTAGCACCACCAGCTATGTATTCCTTGCCGTCTTTAGCAACTAGCGCTCCCCAATTACAGACCATTACTTCTAAGGATGGTGTGGAACCAAGAACCACGCCACCTTCAAGTCCGATAGCAAAGTCTGCATCTTCTATTTCTTTTAGAGCCCCTCTTGCACGGTGCAATGCCCCTTCAATCGTTTCTTGATCTGTCATGGGTTGTTTACTTACACCAGATTCTACTTCAAGTGAAATTGTTTCAACTTCCATCTCAAGCTCTCTTATTGCACCCTGAACCGCCTCGTATTTTGCAGGGTTTCTTGAACCTACTACCACTTTCATCTTTATCTCACCTTCCCATTAAAAGAAAAACGATGGGGATTCCCCATCGCTTCCCAACTTTATATTATTATCTGCTTCTAATGGATTCTACTGTGGAATGATTCGCCGACTTTACAAGTTTGACAATGAGCTCTCTTGCCGCTGCATAATCATCCACATGAACCATGGAAGCATGTGTGTGGATATAACGTGAACAAATTCCCACTACCGCTGAAGGAACTCCCTCATTGGATGTGTGGACACGCCCGGCATCAGTTCCACCTTGCGAAATGAAATACTGATAAGGAATGCTGTTAGATTCAGCCGTATCTAGTACAAAATCTCTCATACCTGTGTGCGTTACCATAGAACGATCATAAATACGCAATAATGCACCTTTGCCTAAGTGGCCAAATTCCTTCTTATCTCCAGTCATATCGTTTGCAGGTGAAGCGTCAAGCGCAAAGAAAATATCAGGCTTGATCATGTTTGCAGCTGTCTGTGCTCCACGTAAACCGACTTCTTCCTGAACCGTAGCTCCTGAATAAAGGATATTTGGTAATGTTTCACCTTGAAGATCTTTCAATAATTCCACGGCAAGTCCGCAGCCATAACGATTATCCCAGGCTTTAGCCAGAATCTTCTTTTCATTAGCCATGGGTGTAAATGGACAGATAGGAACAATCTGTTGACCTTGTTTAATGCCGATGTTAATTGCGTCCTCTTTATTGTCTGCTCCAATATCAATTAGCATATTTTTTATGTCCATTGGCTTGGCACGTTTCGCTTCATCCAAAAGATGTGGAGGAATCGATCCAATAACACCAATAACTGGACCATTGTCTGTCATTACTTGCACACGTTGAGCAAGCAAGACCTGACTCCACCAGCCGCCAAGCGTTTGGAATCTTAACATTCCGTTTTCTGTTATGGAAGTAACCATAAAGCCGACTTCATCCATGTGGCCAGCGACCATTACTGTTGGGCCAGTTTCGTCGCCTTTCTTCACTCCGAATATACCACCAAGTCGATCTTGTACTACTTCATCTGAGTACTTTTCCAATTCACTTCGCATAAAGCGGCGAACATCATGTTCAAAACCAGGTGCCCCTTGCAGCTCTGTTAATGTTTTAAATAAAGTTAATGTCTCCTGATTCAACTAAGTCAGCTCCTTTTTTCAAAACCTATATGTAGAATAACTCTCTATACTTCGTTAGATTATCGAAATATTTTAACTATATTGTATCGAACTTTCTCTATTGTTTCCAGCTTTAGCATGACATTTATTTGTTTTACAAGTTATACTATTAGTAAGATAGGCAGAATCAATTCAACTCATCAGTTACTCCCATTTGAAAAGGCTTACTTAGAAAACGAGTATGATTTATGGAAGGATGATACGAAATGAAATGGAAAGCACTTCTAATCGGTGCTGGGATTGGTGCAGCAGCCGCATATCTTTTTACTGAAGCATCAAAGCAGCAAGCCATAAAACCTGAAAAAGCGTTAAAAATTGCCAAGGAAGCCTTTAAAAAGCGAGGCCCTGTTGATGGCTCCTGGATACAAATGGTCCCTGAAACGATTATTCGAAATGATATGTCCTACTCCATCTACAGAGGCGGAATTTCACGTAGAATAGAGGATGTCTTGGAGCAATATGAATTTATTGTCGACAAGAATACAGGAGTCATATTGGATGTTAATCAATTAAAATAAAACCATGCCTGGCAGATAAAAACTGCCAGGCATGGTTTTATCTTTTCCGTTCTATTTTTTCTTGAATCTCATAAGATTCATTCCATTTTACTCCCCGGTAAAATGCGTCATGATAAAAAGTAAACCATGCGTTCCGTCTTATTCCCTCTTTGATCCATTTCTCTTTTGCTTCAATTGATGTCATCGGATAATCATCATAGGCAAGAACCCATAAAGAAGGAGAATGAGCATGGGTAGGCATCAAATCTGCCATATGAATAAGACTTTCCTCCCCTTGTGTCATTTCAATTATGGCGTGTCCATCACTATGTCCACCAGTATGTATCATCTTTATGCCATTAATGATGGTTGTTTCATCTTGGAATGTAGTTACCTGTTCTCCAATTCCTTGCCAATTCATCTCCCAATACGTATTTTTTGAACGTATATTAGGGTTCCTCATTTCATTCCATTCAACCTCTGATGCATATATAGTCGCATTAGGAAAAACAGATATGTACTTATTTTTCTCCGCATCCCATTTGGTCAGTCCGCAGACGTGGTCAAAATGAAGATGAGTCATGATGATGATGTCTATGTCTTCTGGTGTCAACCCAAGTTTTTGTAAATCTTCCTCTACAGACGACTCCTCCGTTGCACCATAGTTCCGTCTTTGTTTATCGGAGAGCTTTCCTTTCCCTAGACCTGCCTCAATTAGAATATTGCGTTCCCCTGTTTGAATAAGGATAGGATCCGTTCTAAGCTCTATTTGGTTTTTGTCATTTACAGGATATTTTTTTGACCACAAGGCCTTCGGGACTACTCCGAACATTGCACCACCATCAAGATGCGTTACTCCACCGTTCAACCAAGTCAGCTTCCAATTACCAAATGTTAGCGTTTCCATATCAGCCATCTCCCTCTTTGTACATATTGTATGTGTGCCTTTATTGTATCAAAAAAAGTGAACTTTTCGCGAATTTTCTGGCAGATCTATTTCAAGAAAATCAAGTTTAAGATAAGCTTTATCCACGTTATGAAGACCATTCCGGAACCAAATCTAAGCTGACATTGTCTTCATCTACTCTATGAAGACAATTCTATATCAATGTCCTGCCTGAGATTGTCTTCATCCACTTTATGAAGACAATCCCGTCCCGAAAATCAATCCGAGATTGTCTTCATTAATCTTCTTCCTTGTTTAATGAGACTGTTGAGTTCCTAAAGCTATACAGATTGGTTTTCAGGGTAACACAGGCCTTCACAGGAGATGGTTCTTATCAAGAAATCTAAACCGCTTAACAACAAAAAAGCGCCTTCCATTAATGGAAAAGGACGCTTCAACATTTATTCTGGATATTTTACCTCACAACGATAGATAGGGAATCCCTTGCTAGAAAACTTCTCTTCATATTCCGTCATGATGTTGCCTTCAAACTCACTATTATGAAGGTCTAGACTTACATATTTCAATAATAGCCCATATTCAGAAAAGCTCATCAATGAATACTCAAAAAGTCCACGGTTATCAGTTTTAAAGTGAATCTCACCTTGTGGCACCAACACTTCTTTATACAAATCCAAAAATTCTTTATAGGTTAACCTTCTCTTTTCGTGTCGGGTTTTTGGCCATGGATCAGAGAAGTTCAAATAAACTCTGTCGATTTCACCGGCCTCAAAGTATTCAGATAGCTTTTGCGCATGGACATTTAACAGTTTGACGTTTGGGATATTAGCTGCTACTGCTTTTTCCAATGCTTTTACAATTACACTTTCAAATAATTCTATACCAATATAATTTATGTTCGGATTAGCTTTTGCCATTTCTGTAACAAATGTTCCTTTTCCCGTTCCCACTTCAATGTGGATAGGGTTGTTATTTCCGAAAATTTCACTCCATTTCCCTCTGTTGCTTTCAGGATTTGGAATGCAGTAATAGGAATTTTCGGCAATAAAATCTGCTGCCCATGGTTTGTTTCTAAATCTCATGTCGTTTGGTCACCTCGGTGTTTTTATTCGTTTAAAGTCGATGACAGAAAAAAACCGATCGCGATGGACCGATTCTTTTGTCGTGTATAAGAATGATAAATAAACAAAGGCTAGTACATATATAAAATAAAGGAGTGCTGACACATGCCGTTAAATTATCATGATCAAATACATCTTCTAAAGGATATTTTGGCGGATCATCAAATTGATTGCTGCGGTTCTGTAGCTGAATATGAGCAGTTGGAGCGCGTGATCAAATCATTAATGGTCAATAATGAAATTGATCATAATGTAAAGAATATCTTGCAAGATATCTATACCTATAGCCAAGCTGGCATCAATTCAAGCAATGACCATGATCACAATCAAATGCATCAGTCAAAATTCACCAACTGGATCGACAGCATCGATCAATACTCATAGTTCAACCGGTAAAAGTCTTTCCAAATAGTTCAACCAGTTCTGTTTTTCTTTTTCAATATCTTTATGGTGATACCATTGTACGGATAATATAGTTTGAGCTATCACATACCAGTGCATACGGTGGCGCAAATCGTCAGTCAGTGGTATCCCATAAGTGGAAAGCCAGTCATTCCACTCC
The DNA here is from genome assembly GCF_001293645.1 of Bacillus sp. CHD6a. Taxonomy (GTDB): domain Bacteria; phylum Bacillota; class Bacilli; order Bacillales; family Bacillaceae_I; genus Sutcliffiella_A. The sequence goes on along the minus strand of NZ_LBMD01000006.1, from coordinate 32,448 downwards.
TGTTCCGGAATATACCAATATAATAACATGCATAAGTCGATGGCTGGATCCGCAATAACAGCCCCATCCCAATCAATTAAGAAGAGCTCTTGGTTATCGGAAAGCAACCAATTATTATGGTTAAGATCACAATGGCAAACTACCTTATCTCTGAATTGAACATTTTTAATTTCCTTTGTAAGAAAATCAAGTGATTTCTGAATCACGTCCAAAGAGAAGAGATCTAAAGCCATCCCATTCTTAATATCTTCCAGTATAGTGGATGGCTCTACAGGTTCTTTTCCCAATCGAGTAAGCATATCCAGCAACTCTTTGGAGTGGTGAATCTTGTGAAGAAGCTGAGCCACTGTTTCCATATTCATGTCGTTTGGTTTAAGTTCTCTTGCACTTATCCAGTGCTGAGCCGTAATGACATCTCCATTTTCCAGGCGTTTCGTCCAGACTAATTTCGGGACAATCCCCTCTGCTGAAAGAACAGCCAAAAATGGCGATGAATTCCTTTTGAGAAAGAGCTTTTTCCCTTCATTTTGAGCGAAGTACGCATCTCCCGTCAAACCACCCGCAGGACTGATTTTCCACTCATCACCTAATAAATGTTCCAACCATTTCACCTTCAATTTCAACACAACTTTTCATTATTAAATATTAGAAAAGCGCAAGCGCTAGATAAGAATTTTCATATTAACAACTTTTTTAAGCAAAAAAACAGCTATTGAACAATTTCGCAATAGCTATCTTTTAAATTTTATCGTTATTTCCCAATTAAATCAAGCCCTTGTGTAACAATTAATATTGTGCCAATACTACCGTGCTGATAGGTGGCACTTGTACTTCATTATTTGTCTTGCGGATTGGTGCATCGCCTGCTGTACTGCCTTCTACAAGAACTTCCCACTCTCCTGAGAATGGAAGAGTAACGTTCTCCGTATTCGTCCCGTTATGGAAAATAATGAGTAAATGGTTGTACTTTCCATACTGTTTCACTTCACTGAGGTGATACATGAGCATATTTCCTTTATCGAGAGGAAAGCGCACATGTCTTTTTATTTCCGTAACTGTCGATAACCTTAAAGCTTTATGTGCTTTTCGAAGCAAAATTAGCCCCTTCATATAAGCCACATTCTCAGAGTAACGGTGTTTCCTTTCCCAATCCAAGCTATTGATAGTATCTGGAGATTTATAGCTGTTCTCTTCTCCGCCTTTTGTCCGGAAAAACTCTTGCCCTGCATGTAAAAATGGGATGCCTTGAGATAAGAGTGTGACCGAAGCGGCAAGGCGATGACGCTTTAGTCTTGTTTCTTCATCTTCATGACTATTGCAGACGGCTATTTTATCCCACATTGTATGATTATCATGGGATTCAATATAATTGATTGATTGCGCAGGCTCAAGGAAAAGCCCTTTATGGTTTGGATCAATTTGTACACTACCTGCCAGGGATTGTTTCAACAGAGCAGTTTTGTGGGTATTTCCAAGCGCAAATCCCCTGTCAAACAAGTTGAACGTACTACCTTTTACCGAATCGCGAACCATGTCATTAAAGAATGCGATTCCCGGCATCTTCTTGGCATTGAGAATCATTGCTTTACGATCAGCTGCTAACGGAGTGTTCAGTTCCCATCCTTCTCCAAGAATGATGGCACCTGGTTTGATGACAGATACCGCCTCTTTTACTTCATTAATTGTCTGGACATCTAAGATTCCCATTAAATCAAATCGGAAACCATCCACATCATATTCCTGCAACCAGTATCGAATGGAATCCAGTATAAATTTACGGACCATTTTCCGTTCAGATGCTATGTCATTCCCTACTCCCGTTCCGTTTGATGGCATGCCATGCTCATCGTGTCGAAAGTAATAACCAGGCACTATTTTTTCAAAAGAGGAGTCCTCGCGGATATACACGTGATTATATACAACATCCATAATTATTCTTAAGTCTTTATGGTGTAACGTATTTATTAGATTTTTCAGTTCCAATATTCTAGAGTAAGGGTCATATGGATCTAGCGCATAGCTTCCTTCCGGTACATTAAAGAGGAGAGGGTTATACCCCCAGTTGTAGTCCTTACCAGGTTCTGCTTCGTCCACTCCGCCAAAGTCATTTAATGGTAATAATTCAATATGAGTTATTCCAAGACTTTGGAGATAAGGAACTCCTGTAATTCCAATGTCGGACATCTCTAAAGGATCTTCTGTAAAAGCCGCATACTTCCCCTTATGAACCATGCCGCTTTTTGCATGGGAGGAAAAGTCTCGAACGTGCAGCTCGTAAATAATGGCATCTGTTGCATCGTTAAAAGGAAGCATTGCCACTTTTGGAACGTTTACTCTTTCTTTATCAATAATTACAGCAGACTCACTATTTATACTAGATGCAATCGCATACGGATCGACCGCTTCCCTCCATACAAGATTCACGCATACTAAATATGTGTAATGAAAACCTTCTAAATCTCCTTGTACCGTAATTCGCCATATTCCCTTTTCTTCACGAATGAGGCTATAGAAAATGTTTTCCTTACTTTTTGGCGCGACAAGTTTAATTTTTACTGCAGATGCCGTCGGCGCCCAAAGGGTAAAGGTGGTTTCTCCTTTTTGATATTGCGCCCCAAGGTCATCCTTTTCATAATAGAATGCTTCATCAAATGCTTGTGAGCGAATAACTGCCCCAATTTGTAAATCTGTTTTCCTACCATGTTCATCTATAATCATATATCTAGAACCGATGGAGATTGGCGTATTTGTTTTACATATATATTTAAGCGAGCTCTGTAACGTTTTTCTATCTATTATTTCAAGGGAATAAATAGAATTTTCATGTGATAGGGTAAAGGAAGCTGATTCTCCATTAAAACTTCCGTTAGGCAAAAGAATAGTGATCTGATCCATTTCATCTAAATAGGCTTCGAATTCTCTTTTGATGAAAATCATGCATTTCCCTCCCTGTCTCCTAAAGTGCGATTCTTCTAGAACGGACCATTTTCTATATTATTCAAGCATAGTCACGACCTTGACATATATTCATACAATTCTTCATTATTGCCATTCTGGTCTATCTATATAAGTGGACTGGCAATGAGAAAGCAAAGCTCCAGCCGCCTTTAGCTGACTATGTTTTAAGGGAAGCTTGTTAGCCCGCATCTTCTCAAACCATTTAGTATATGATCGTTTATCTACAACTTGTACATCTGCTGGTCCATCCGTTATGTCAATATACCCTTTTGGATGCAACAACAGCTTGGTAACTGGCAAGCTCACATCATAAATCTGAAGGATATTTTTTATGATGGACCCCATCCTGTTGAGGCCTATTGTTGGGTTTACTATTTTTCTTTCCTTTTCTCTTTCCCGAATCGACCAAAAGCGATCATTGTTTCCTAAAATCACGCTCTCTTCTTGCTCCTCCATGTAATACAGGGCCATAATTTCGTTAGGGGTAATAATAATAACTTCAAGTTCCACAGGTGCATGCTTAACTAAGAAAATTGGTTTATACATCACAAAAAATGTATCTGGAAACCTCTGCAAAAAATATTTCAGTAACCATTCACGTTTATAATTCTTCTGCAGATAAGACATTTCTCTGATGGTCGAACTTGCCCATTTTAGCTGGAGAGGGAGGATGGAATCAAGAAATTGCTGTTTTCTCTCCTCAGGCGACTTACTGCCTGTGACTCGAGGAAGTTCCCACTCTTCCTCCTGTTCGTCATTAACATTTAGGTTGTTAACAGTGAACAGCTCCTGTTCTTGTTGCTTTTTCCTGAAGGACTTCATAAGGCTGATTAATCTGCCATCTTTTGAGGATGTTATCTCCTCCGTTTGAGCAATAGGAGAAGAACTCTTGATATCAACCGGGTTTTTTAACATCTCTTGATAGGTCTTCCATTGTTGTTTTTTTAACCTGATAAATTGGTTTGGATAGCGATATATATCGGCTTCATAACGGGTAATATAATCTTGTAATTTTATTAATTGTGCCAATGGTGGTCACTCTTTTCTATAATAAATAATGAACGGCTACAGGTAATATTATGGCGTATAGTAATGCAGAAAGTGTCATGCTGATGGAACTGAATGCCGCTTCCTCTTCCCCATATTCCATTGCTTTTGCAGTCCCAATCCCGTGTGCAGCGCATCCAAGCCCCACTCCAACCCCTAAATAGTGGGTTATCCCGAGTAATCTCATTAAGACTGGCCCAAACAATGCACCAAAGATGCCACTTAGTATAACGAGCGCTGCTGCTAAGCTTGGTATCCCCCCTGTAAGGTCGGCAATTTCCATGGCGATAGGGGAAGTCACGGATTTAGGAAGGAACGACGCGGAGTATATAGAGGGAAGGTTAGCTACCTTTACATACAAAAATCCAGTAACTATGCCTACAACTATTCCTGATAATAACCCTGCAAGCAAAGGAATCCGATAACGTATAATTTTTGAACGTTGATGGTAGAGGGGATAAGCAAGGGCGACAACTGCCGGGCCGAGCAACTCCTGAATCCACCAACCCCCTAGCATATATGTATGATAAGATATATTAGTCAACAGCAAGCCAATAATGATTACTAGAGTCGTAGTGGCGACAGGGTTGAAAATCGGCAGACGAAATCGATTATACGTATGTCTCATTACCAAAAAAACTAGGTAGGTAGTAAGGATGAACAAGACGCTAATCCAACTATTCATCATCCATCACTCGTGTTGCGTCTGTCTTTTTATCGACAGAAACTGCCGTTTTTTGAGCAACCCATCCAGAACATACGAGGACGATAATGGTTCCTACTAAAAGAGCAATCAACATAACCATTCCTTCTGTTCCTGATAGAATGCTAAAGTAGTCCATAACTCCTACAGTGGCGGGAACAAAAAACAAAGGGAGATACAAAAGCAGTACATTCGCTCCGTTTTGTAGATATCTCTCCTTCGCTACACCTGTCAAAAGCAGAATTAGCAGAAAAACCATTCCTATAATACTACCTGGAACCGGGATGTCAAATGCACTTTGTAGTACCACACCAATTTTGTAAAACAAATATAATACAGCTATTTGAGTTAATAGTTTCATTCCCCTCATTTTCTAATCCTACTCCTATACCAAAGAAAAAATTTCCTTTTCTTCATATTTGGGCAATCTGTTTAGATGTGTTTCATATAAAATGATACTGTTTACATGAAACGTCTCTTTTTGCGAACTGTGGACTGGAAGGAGATCATGATTAATGGATCCTGGCCCCTTCCACTTCCTTGCAATGGTGATATGAGGATGAAACGGCCGTGAGTCGAGCTGGAGTCCAACCACCTCACAAGCATCATATACAGATTTTCTCAGCAGTTTAAGTTCCATTGACTTTTCAATGCCGTACCAAAAAATTCGTGGTGACTGAGGGTTCCCAAATGTGCCAAGATCATTTAAAGTGAGCGGAAAATGTTGATGATTTGAGGCAATTACGGAAAGAAGGGTTATTAACTTTTCTTTTTGGCCTTCTTCCAAATCACCTAAAAATGCTAGCGTGATATGAAGGTCTTCCGGATGCACCCATCTTGTAAATGGAAAATGGTATTTTAATTCTTTCATATATAAATGAAACGCTTCCTTTAACGGTTGTGGAAGAGGTACAGCAACAAAATAATGAGTTTGAGTCGTCATATTCTCACCCTTCTTATTTTACCAGATATCTTTTATAGTCTTGCATATTATCTTAGCACCAAACAGACGATATAGTTAGTCTAATCTTAATCCCATTATAAGCCATGTGCTTAGTCTGTATTTATAATTTATGATACAATACGGATTATTGAGTCATGATAGAGAAAGGTTGTGCGTAGTAGTGAAGGTTGTTTCAAATATGGCTGATTTAATTGGAGATACTCCACTTGTTAAATTGAACCGCATAGTGCCTGAAGGAGCGGCGACGGTTTATTTAAAATTAGAATTTCAAAACCCTAGCGGCAGTGTCAAAGATAGAGCTGCGTTTAATATGATCATCCAGGCAGAAAAGGATGGCCACATCATACCTGGTGCAACCATCATTGAACCAACTAGCGGAAATACCGGGATTGGTTTGGCGATGAATGCAGCAGCAAGGGGATATAAAGCGATATTGATTATGCCGGATACGATGTCTAAAGAACGGATTAACCTTTTGAAAGCATATGGTGCAGAAGTAGTATTAACACCAGGCGATGAAAAAATGCCAGGTGCTATTAAAAAGGCCCAGGAGCTTGTTAAAGAAATACCTAACAGCTTTATGCCAATGCAGTTTGAAAACCATGCCAACTCCGATGCACATAGAAAGTCTACGGCACTCGAGATTATTGATGGCATGGAACAAATCGGCAAGCCACTATCCGCTTTCGTAGCAACTGCCGGTACTGGCGGCACCATCACTGGGACAGGAGAAGAGTTGAAAAAGCATTATGAAGGGTTGACTGTCCATGTCGTGGAGCCTGCAGGATCACCTGTTCTTTCCGGCGGGAAGCCCGGCAAACATAAGCTTGTGGGAACTAGTCCAGGATTCATTCCAGATATTTTAAACCAGGAAGTATATGATGAGATTTTTAAAATTGAAGATCGGGATGCATATGAAATCACTCGAAAGCTTGCTCGTCATGAAGGGATATTGGTTGGACCGTCTTCAGGTGCTGCTTGTTATTCAGCAATTGAGGTGGCAAAAAGGTTGACTCCTGATGATGTGGTAGTTTGTATCGCATGCGATACGGGAGAAAGGTATTTGTCTACCGACCTTTTTGATTTTGAGAATGAATAACCGAAAAGACCCTTTGCTGAAGTAGCTAAGGGTCTTTGTCATTTTAACCGTTCCTTTGCGCTGCAGGGCGGTGCTGGAGCCTTCTAGGTTTTGCCAAAACCACTGAAAAAGTCTTTGAATTTATATATTGTTTTAGACACCGCTGTGGATTTCCGCAAATGGCTTCGCTTTCCTAAGGGCGCTGCTGGAGCCTCCTCGGCTTCGCCTGTGGGGTCTCCACCTAGCGCTATCTCCCTAAGGAGTCTTCGCCTTTTGCTCCAATCCACAGCTCAAAATTACTAAGTACTATATCATATCAGTTTTTCAGTGGCTTCGCTTTGCCTATGGGGACTCAAGTCTGCTGCTATTTCCCGCGGAGTCGAGTGCCTTCCGCTCCAATCCACTCATTTTTATGAACTTATGAAGCTTTTGCGAGTTGTTTTTTATCGGCTTGGTTAATCATCAGGATGAAGACTAATCCGCACATTGTTAAAAGGCCGAAGAACAAATACACATGTGCAACGGAATAGTATTCTGCAATAAAGCCGCCAAAGAATGTACAGAACCAACTGCCTAACCCATTACCGATGGCAGTGTATAGAGAAACCGCCGTTGCACGAGCAGAGGTTGGGGCGATATCCCGTACAAACTGCAACGCTGCAGGTATGAAAAGTCCAACAGAAAAACCTTGGGCAATCGTAGTTGCATACACCACATACAGCGGTGGCTCAAAAAAATAAAGCACCCAACGAATCATCGCAATAGATGCAGCACTTATCATGATTGTATGAAGGCCAAAGCGTGCAATCCACTTGCCTGCAACTCTCATAAAAGGGGCCTCACTACCCGCAGCAAGCAAGAAGGCAATTCCTACTCCCGTAACGGTGCCTCCAATATCAGTAATAAACAACCCAAAATAAAAGTTGTTGGCAAATACAGGACCGAATACAAGAAACGTTGTCACAAGGAACATCACAAATTTAGGCAACTTCATAAGCGTTCCGATGCCATCCCGGACATTGACACTGATTGTTTGACTTTCTTTCGGTAAGAAACTCGATACGAAAGTGCCAAGCAATAAAGCTATCGCAAAGGTAAAGAATATCACTTTTAAGGAGAAGAAATCAGAAAGCCACCCTGCAAAAAGAACTGCCACAGCAAAACCTATCGCCCCCCACAACCTGATGGAACCATAATTGCCTTTTGTCCTTTGAACATAATTAAGGGTGATGCTGTCTGAAATGGGAACAAGGGCGCTTTGCGTAACAGCCAGCAGAAACGCCACAGCGAGCAAGGCTCCATAGCTCTCCATAAATGAAAAGGCAATACCTGTTACTGCTGTAAAAAAAAGCGTCCAGAGCAGGATTTGTTTCGGTTTTTGGGTATAGTCGCTAAAGACTCCCCACAATGGCTGTACAAATATCATCACGACAGGACTAATTGACATGATCATCCCAATCTGAGATCCACTCAACCCCACATCTTCTTTCAAATATACGGTCAGCAATGGGAATAGAGCCCCAAAGCTGAAAAATGTTAAAAAGTAAAAACTATAAAAATAGCGAGTTGTTTTGTCTGTCATTGAGGCAGTACTCATCATATATCCTTCTTTCTTCTCGTCAAATAAAGGAAAAAGTAAAAGGCTACTGCCCCATAGGGAAGTAACCTTTACATTCTACCACAATTATATTTAGGATAAATATGTTATTTTGCTAATTCATAGATAGCTTGTGCATAGATGGCAGTCGCCTTGATGAGATCTTCAATGAAAATATGCTCATCTTTTTGATGCGCCACGTCTTCCCTGCCAGGGAAAAGCGGACCAAAGGCCACGCCTGCTTCAAGCGATCTTGCATAGGTTCCACCACCAATGGACAATAATTCTGCTTTCTCTCCAGTCTGTTCTTCATAAACCTTTTGAAGAGTCTGGATAAGCTCATGATCCTGAGGCACATGGTGTGCAGGGGAAACATTAAATTTATTCAACTCAAAGCCACACGAGGCTGCCTCTTTACGCAACTGTTCTTCTACATTCTTTGTATCGCAAGTTACAGGAAAACGAATGTTAACCCCTAAAGTGCCGACAGATGCTTCGCGGTCATATCGGAAAACACCTGTGTTGATGGTTAGGTCGTCGGTAATCTCGTCGTGGAAATTGATGGTAAGATTCTTACCACGAGAATCAAAAGCAAGCTTTTCGCTTATGAAGCTGACATAAGATGCGCCACTTGCATCTAATCCTACAGAATGAAGAAAGGACGCCAAATGGTAACCTGCATTCGTACCATTATCAGGCTCCATTGCATGAGCAGACACTCCTTTGATGTTAAGGAACAAAGAATTGCCTTCTTTCGAATAGCCACCCTCGATACCTTTTTCTGAAATGTATGCATTAAAGGCGTGAGTGATTTCATCCATCTCTTCTGTCACTTCAAGTGAGGCTTTCGCATGATCTGGCACCATATTCAATCGGCGACCTGACTCAAACGTTAACAAGGTGACAGTGGAAGATGGCGTCTCATTTTTGAAACTGAGCCCTAACTGAATATCCCCTATTCCTTTTTCCGCATAGATGATTGGGAAGTCCGCGTCAGGAGCAAATCCCATTGTAGGCATTTCTTCCTGTTTGAAATAGTGCTCTACACACTGCCAGTTGCTTTCCTCGTCTGTACCAATTATGATGCGCACACGTTTAGTTAGTGGGAGGTCTAGTTCTTTTACTATTTTCAATGCATAATAAGCCGCCATTGTCGGGCCTTTGTCATCCATTGCACCGCGTGCGAAAATTTTTCCGTCACGGATGGTGGCACTAAATGGTTCATCTGTCCAGCCGTCTCCCTCTGGTACTACATCCACATGACATAGGATTCCTACAAGCTCTTCTCCTTGGCCGTGTTCGATATGACCGGCATAATGGTCAACATTTTTTGAAAGAAAGCCATCCGCTTCCCCTTTATGTAATAAATATTGAAGCGCCTCTTCTATTCCTTTGCCAAAAGGGGTCTCAGGGCTCGCTTCTTCTTCATTCAGCACACTGTTAATTTGTAAGAATTCCTGTGTATCTTTTATTAAGGAATCTTTTCTTTTCTCTACTTCTTCCAACCAATTAATATTTCCCATTTAATCATCACCTCATTAGAAAATGAAAAAGCGTATTCATCAAAAGTACAAAACCGACCAACCCTACAGCCGGATAGTATAGCCACCTTGTAACAAGATCTTGATAGTGTTCTTGAATCAGCTTCTTCCCCTTATGCATATGCAAAAAGGGATGTCCCACCAATTCATCATATACTATATTTAACCACTCTTTTAGAAAAAAGAAAAACGCCATAAACAAGCCAAATGTCATCCATAATGGGAGATATCCTATGACAACAATGGTAATACCGGTTATTTGCAAGTAAGAAAATATATGACGGGAGTTTCGCAACAGGTATTTAAAGAACAATTCCGTCAAGGCACTATGGGGGGTCCTGTCTTCCAATATCCTTTGAGACCGCCTGAAAAATAATGGCTTGTTTCGCTCAGAAGAACGAGGAACATGCACATATTCTGAAGCATAGAAAATCATACCTATATATTTCTGACGCACCTTTTCGTTATGAGCCATATCGACTATGAAACTCTCCGTTCGCAAGTAAATAATAAAAAAGATTATAAAACTTAGCATAAGGAGAACAGCTGACACAATCCACATAGATTGATCCACTGTTAGATAAGTAATAAGTCCAAGAAATAGAAAAACAGCAAATGTAATCAGTTTTCGCTTCCATCCAGACCAATGTAAATCTATCACTTTACCTAAAATGGTAGCGAATAGGAACAATGCAAGATAAAATGTTATCCACTCAAGCAAAGGGAGAGTAGAGGGGCTGATTGTCTTTATTAGCAAATAGGTAAAAATAGCAATTAGCAGAGCTTTTATCACATTTAATCCCGTACTCGCTACCACCCCCCATTTTTTCAACCCTTGCAATAAATCTCTTCGGTGAACAAAAAAGTACGTATCCGCTTGCTGATAATAAATACGAATCGTCCCCGTCCAAGCGAGATAATAAATAGCAAAAAGGGTTAAATGATATGGAATTTTCTGAAATAAAGCAATGAAACTCGGAAACATATCATAAATCATGGCTACAATGAATAATAATGTAAGGACAATATAGAATAGGATTGTCCAATCAATAATAGCTTTTGTATTCTTCCATTGATACAGACGCTCTTGTTTTAAGCGCTCCTTGTATAAGCGGATAGCCGTGATCTCTGCTGTTCCCTTTCTGATAAGGTGTAGAAACAATCTAGCAATGAAGCTCCGGGAAGTTGGCAGTTTGTTTGTATGTCTTGTAAGGTTCCTTCCGCTTTCTTGCGTCCGTCAGCCAAAAGAATAAACCTGTCACAAATCTTTTCCGCTGTATCCAGAACATGGGTACACAACAAGATGCCTACACCCCTAGCCTGTTCCTGATGAAAAAGCTGTAGAAGCTTCTTCGTTGCAATTGGATCAAGCCCAATAAACGGTTCATCCACAATATATAAAGAAGGCTTAGACATGATGGCAAAGATCAACATTGCTTTTTGCTGCATCCCTTTTGAGAAGGTAGCCGGAGACTCATGGATGACTTTTTCCAACCTAAACAACTTCAATAGTTCTTCCACTCGCTCTTTCCAAACCTTTTCTTCCATCTCCAGCAAAGATGCCATCAAATCAATATGCTCCCATAATGTCATATCATAATAAAATACAGGTTTCTCAGGAATATAGGCATATGATTTATCGGAAGGAAGTGATATCTCTCCTTCAAAAAAAGGATTTAAGCCAAGCAAGGTTTTGATAGTCGTACTCTTACCAGCACCGTTTGGACCAATCAGTCCCACCATCTCCCCTTTTGAGACGGTAAAATCAATATTCTGAACGACAGACATTTCATCATCATATCCTGCTTTTTCTAATTGTAAGGTTAGTAATTTCAATTTATAGTCCCTCCTCTCTTCTGTCTAATACGCTGTTTTAGGTCGAAAGTTTCATATTTTTCAAATAATTACTAGCCAGAATAATGTCGAGTGGTGTAAAATAATGTATATAGACTCATAATCTTTTCATTTACGCTTAACACAACCAAGACTAAATGTTAATATTGTGTAAATTGCATCATTATTCTAGAATTTTTTCCAGTAAATCGTGTACAATATAAACTAACTTAATACCTAACACCTATCATCAAGAATTTAGCGAGTAGTACCATGTTAAATACCGGATAAGGAGTGGTTTTTTGAAGCCTTCAACTAACCGTATGCTAACCCGTATTAAAGCCGTCTACATGTTTATTCATGAAAAGGGAACTGTCTCCACACAGCAGTTGGTCGATGAATTTGGGATTACCCCCCGAACCGTCCAGCGTGATTTAAATGTGCTGGCATTTAATGACCTGGTTCAAAGTCCTACGAAAGGTAAGTGGACTACTACGCAGAAAAAAGTTAGGTTGACTTCATAAGACTACATATACCATATATGACACCATAATAAAGCCCCATTCCTTTTTTATATGGAATGGGGCTCTTCGTTATTTATCTTCGCTGCAATAGTTCCAGTTCTTCATCTGTCAGTTCACGGTACTCACCAAGTTCAAGGTCTTCATCTAGCTTCAATTCTCCCATGCTCAAACGCTTCAGGTAGATAACCGTTTTTCCAACTGCTTGGAACATCCTTTTCACTTGATGGAATTTTCCTTCAACGATGGTGATCTCGATTTGTGATTCCGATCCAGCCTCCAGTATTTTCAATTCAGCAGGCAAAGTTTCATAACCATCATCTAAGGTGACACCTTGTTTAAACGCTTCGATATCCTCTACTGTCACCTCTCCATCAATTTTCGCAAAATAAGTTTTCGGTACATGTTTTTTCGGAGACAACAACTGGTGTGCAAGCTGCCCGTCATTTGTCAGAATTAGCAGGCCTTCTGTATCTTTATCAAGGCGTCCAACCGGAAACGGTTCAAACATCTTATCCTCTTCCTGCAAGATATCCACTACCGTTTCCTGACGGTAATCTTCCGTTGCCGATAACAGTCCTGGTGGCTTGTGCATCATCAAGTAAATGAACTCACGATATTCCACGATATCATCATGGACCGTTACCTCCTGCACTTCCGGATCCACATGTACCTTCGCATCCTTTACCACATTTCCATCCACTTTTACCACACCAGTTTTCAACAGCTTCTTCACTTCTTTTCGCGTTCCAAAACCACTGTTAGCAAGCATTTTATCCAATCTCATTTTTTTGCGCTCCTTTCATAGGGAAAGAGGCCCCTTTGACTCGAGACCTCTACCCTCTTTCTTGTCTATTTAAAAATGAAAAACGATTTCCGAACAGATACATTAATAGATTACTTCGATAGCTGAGTAAGAAGTAGATTCCTGCTCCCACTAATCCACTGACAGCCACTACGATGATGGCTTGAAGCCGGCCTTCACTGTAAGGGACAAAGCCTTCTAAAAGTTGCAGGACAACTAGGACTGCAGCAATCATGATGATGTTGAAGATGGTCATGAGAAACCCACGTCTGAGCACCATGGAGTAATCAAATTCAGTAAACTTCTTAATAGCCCATAGATTTATCACAACACTGGCTGTATAGCCAATTGCTGTTGCAACGATTGAACCTTCAGCTCCGATTAATAGGATAAGCGGATAATTAAGAACCAGTTTCAATAGCAATCCAATCGCAAGTCCAACAACGGTATACTTCTGTCTGTTGATGCCTTGCAAAACCGAGGCAGTAACGGTGAAAATTGCCAATGGTATGGCTGTCGGCGCATACCAAGTCAAAAGCTGCCCACCTAATGGATCATAAGAGAAGAATGCAGCATAAGCTGGACCTCCAAGAAGAGAAAGTCCTAAACAAGCAGGGACAGTCAAGAAAAGCAATATCTGCAATGTTACACTAAGCTGTTTTTGCAAACTTTGATGCTGACCATTAATAAACGATTTTGTTATGGCAGGAAGGAGACTCAGTGCAAAAGCAGTCGCTAGTGTAATTGGAATCATAATTAATTTTTGACCATAGTTGTTGATGATACCAAAAGCGGTATCAGCGTAGATTGAGGTGAATCCTGCTAACGCCATTGCATCATTAAAAGAAAATGTATCTATTAATTGATACAGGGGCATGGCCAATCCGACGAAAACGAATGGCATAGCATAAGAAATTAATTCCTTATACATATCTTGATAGGAAAGTTCCACTGTCTCTGGGTCTTTTTCAAGCATAGAATCCAAATTCTTCTTCCTACTAAACCAGTACCAAACTAATACGACAAGTCCGCCAATGGCTCCGATAAAGGCAGCAAATGTTGCAAAGCCAATCGCAACAGTCATATCCCCATTTAAAACTTCTAGTATGAAATATAGACTTCCCAATAGGAAGACTATTCTTACTAGCTGTTCCACGACTTGAGAAATTGCCGTTGGGCCCATGGATTCATACCCTTGAAAAAACCCACGAATCAAACTCATGATAGGAACTACCAACAAAGCCACACTAACCATTCTGACGACAAATGTAATATCTTCATAAGTATGTTTACCTTCTTTTATGATCATAGGAGAAAGATATGGTGCCAATAGAAACAATGCCAAAAATGAAACCACTCCTGTAATACTCATAACCATAATACCCGATCGGAAAAGCTTTCTCCCAACACTATATTCACCCAAAGCATTATACTTTGCAACAAACTTGGAGACTGCCAATGGGACCCCAAGTGTAGCAATACTTAAGAAGACAGAATATAACACATAAGCATATGAGTATAGAGCTCCACCCTCATTACCAACCATGGCATGGAATGGAAAAATATAAACTAGACCAAGCACCCGTGACAGCATCGTTCCCACTGTCAAAATTAAGGTACCTCTCAATATATTAGATGTTGACATAAAATCCCTACCTACTATTTGTAACTTTTTGTCTAACCTTTGTATTTTAGCACACTTCATATTGCAGAATCACTATTTTACCATCCCGCCAGTAAACTTCTAGTTAGTGAAATCTTTGGAAAAGATAGAAATGGCGTATCGTCTTTCAAGTTCTCAAGGTCCTCTTTTGTCACAACTACAGTGAATTCGTCATACCCATCCTTATCTAGTAAGAGAACTCCCGCTTCTTTTTGACTAAAAATAAGCCCGAATTCTTCTTGATTATTTAGTCGGATGCAAAGGACATAGGCATTCATTTCTTTTTCAAAGAGCCATGTATAGGAAAATTTATGTATTTTTGTGTTCAATTTTAATGGAAGCGTCGGGACAGAAAGCAGCAGGACCGGGATTTCATTTTCCTCTGTCCAACCACCGTCATATGGAATATGAGCTTCTGAAAGATTTGGTGAATATGTCATGGGATACCCCTTTTCTTTGATTTTTAATCTATTTAAAAATCATACGGAATGTTGCTCTTTTTGTCCAACAGGAGAATAGAAGGTATAATAGGCAACATGTAAGCAAAATATAGTTGGTTGGTTGGTGAAAAAAATGAAATACGATGTGATTATCATAGGCGGCGGTCCATCAGGGCTTATGGCCTCCATCGCTGCAGCAGAACAAAAAGCAAGAGTATTACTGATTGATAAAGGAAATAAACTTGGGCGGAAGCTTGCCATATCAGGAGGCGGTCGCTGTAATGTGACGAACAGGCTTCCTGTGGATGAAATCATCAAACATATCCCTGGTAACGGGAGATTCCTATATAGCGCATTCTCGGAGTTTAATAATGAAGACATCATCAAGTTTTTTGAAAAGCTTGGCATACAACTGAAAGAAGAAGATCACGGGCGGATGTTCCCTGTTTCTGATAAAGCGCAAAGTGTGGTAGACGCGTTGTTGAACAGAATGAAGGAACTACGCGTGGACATTCGGACCAATACTTCTGTGGAAACAGTAGATTATGATGAGGACCGTACGCGTGGCGTGATGTTAAAGACCGGTGAATTTTTGGAGTGCAGTTGTGTGGTAATTGCAGTGGGTGGAAAATCCGTCCCACATACAGGATCCACAGGGGATGGGTACCCTTGGGCACGCAAAGCCGGGCATACCATTACCGATTTATTCCCGACGGAAGTTCCGTTGAATTCACAAGAAAAATTTATCCGCGAGAAAAGACTGCAAGGGTTGTCTTTGCGTGATGTTGCTTTGAGTGTATTAAATCCTAAAGGGAAATTGGTTAAGACACATCAAATGGATATGATCTTCACTCATTTTGGAGTGTCCGGGCCAGCTGTATTGCGCTGCAGCCAATATGTTGTGAAGACGATGAAGAAATTCGGTGTGGATCGAGTAACGATGAATTTGGATGTTATGCCATCACTGAATGAAGAACAAGTATTTCAACAGCTTAACAACGCGTTGAAGGACGAACCAAAAAAAGCCATTAAAAATGTGCTTAAAGGACTTGTACCTGAGCGGTATTTATTGTTTTTGTTAGAAGTTTGTGGAATAGATGAACAGGAGATTGGCGCGACTTTGGCTCACGAAAAAATAAGGGAACTTGCGAAAATGTGCAAACAGTTCCGTTTTGACGTTTCCGGCACCCTTTCTATCGAAAAGGCATTTGTAACCGGTGGCGGAGTTTCGGTGAAAGAAGTTCACCCGAAAGAGATGTCTTCCAAAATGAAAGACGGATTATATTTTTGTGGGGAAGTGCTTGATATCCATGGATATACTGGTGGTTACAATATCACCTCGGCCTTGGTGACAGGAAGACTTGCAGGCCTGAACGCCGGGAAAAAGGCGGCAAGCCTACGTCGTTACTAGTAATACAAAAGACATAACAAATGCTAGTCCTACTCCATACATGCCAAATTCATTGATAAATGACTTACTTTCTTCTTGAAGTACCTCGTTTTGTGTGTGGTGGTTCATAATGTGTACATCCTTTCTTTTTATGATTTAGTTGTTGATTATATGACCTGTTACTAATTAGACGAATAGTGTTACAAAAATGTTTCAATTTTTATAAATTATTTTAGATATTTATCAATACCCACAAAAAAGAACCTGATAAACACCTTTCGGGAAGTTTTCAGGTTCTAAATATTACCATTGCTGAAAAGCAATAGATCTGTTCATCCTCGTCGTTGATACATCCGACTTGATACTTGATGTCAATCACATCCCTGTCAGACAACCCTTTAAGAAAATCATTAACCGCATCCTCTAAATCCCGCTCATGCTCCTCATCAAACACCCTGATCTGCACCAACCCCTCACACCCTCCTTCACGTATGTTTTATACAGCTTGTAACCTATTATTATGTATAGGAGGTAATTTTGGGTTTTATACTTTTGTTTGGGGTAAATGGAGAAAAATTGAGAAAAAAACCCTTTGGGGGTCAGACCCCCAAAGGGTTTTTGCTTTTCACGTCGAATATAATAGAGTTACATAATTTTATTGGTTTGAAGGGGTAATGTGCGTGAAAGAGGTTTGGATTTCAGAAGATGGAGATTTTAGTGAGGTAGAGGATGATGGGTTTTATCATTTTTATCTTTACAGGTTTGAAGAAGTGGATTATCAGGAAGAGAATAAACAGTTGCTATTAGACTTTCTAGGGAAGCTTAATATTTTTCCTTTGAAAGTATTGATTGAAGGGTATGATGAGGAAGAAGAAATGAGGCAGATGTTAGACAACTTACGGTTTTCCTATACAGTTGAATATTTTATTGATACTCGTATGTATTCCACAGGAGGTAACACCTTTACCTACCATCCCCCATTTTTTCAAATCGAAGTCTTTTCCCTTGATGAGTTGCAATTAATCATGACAAAAACCTACCATTTAGCCACTCAAAATCAATATTACGGCATCTCTTTTATAAATAGCGTTCAACTTATATCTCGAAATGGATACTCTATTCCTAAGCTAAGTAAAAACAAAGATATTGCCGCGTTGAAGGTGAGCCATGATGGACAAGGATTCTACTTCTATTCGAACCTGTCCACTCTTCAAAAAATAGAACAAGTGATTTCCATGCTTCCAAAAGGATATGCAGTAACCCAAATAAATGATCGTGTGATTGAAAAATAATAGGAGCTTCGCCGTTAATGAGCGAGGCTCCTTTTGTGTTTAATACCCAAGCAACTGCATGCTTCCAATGTATATGACAATCGCTGCGATAATCAGTGAAATTTTGTTGAATTTAAAAAATGAGATAGGTGGTCTTTCCAAACGAAGGTCCCCCACCACTTCCTTAATGAAATCCTTATCAGCGAAGTTTTGGAACTCCACCTCTAAACCGCTTGTTTCAAGATCCTTCCACTTAATTTTAATGGTTTGATTAGAATCATTTAAATAATACATCGTGATATAGTTGCTGCTCATATAATCTTCATTTGTTTTGACATCTTTTTTATAAAGATATCTTTTGTCATCCAGGTTTCTCTCTAGGATATGCATAACAGTTTTGGGTTCATATTTCTTTATATGTATCTCGTCTTTTTTTCTTTGCATGATCATCATGATAAAAGGCACAAGGATGGGACTCAGGGCGATATAAAGAGAGTTAATATCCCAATAGTTATTAGAAGTCGTGTACACCAAGAGGCCAAGTGTTATGATTACTGTTATCAGAATTCCTTGTACTCTATTAAAAGTGGAGATTTTTGAAACTCCTTTTTGTTGGAAATTGTAATTGCGCTCATGATTAGTAATGCACCTATCATAAGAAGAAAAAGTGGGAAAATATTTTGGTCGATGAAGTCCATGGTTGATGTGGCCTCCTTTCTGTTTTTTCTCTATGAGAGTCTTATAGATAACTATACGACTGAGATTGGGAATGGTTTCAAGTTTTTGTTAGGAGTGGGGTGAGGTTGTAGGTGCGGGATTTTGTTCCTCCAATAAATTCAATGTTGAGGTTTTTTAGCAAACTGATAATGGTCAATCTATTTTCTAATCCTAAATAAATCTTTAACTCTTTCATAGTGATGAACGGACTTATTAAAAGGGCATAATCCTTTAATGCTACTATATATTCACTATCTGATCTTTCTAGACAATAGGGGCACTCCCATGTACCGTAGATTCTTTTCATAATTTTATTGGGATTACAACTGGTACACAATACACCATTAATAATATCTGAAGGCAATATCCCATATTGAGTAATGGGGGATGAATTTTCTGGTGTATGATCTTTAAGTAATTGTTTTATTAGCTTTTTTATTAATTTTTTTTCCAGAGGCTGTGAGGAATAACGTTTTAATAGCGCACTAACTTTAGCAGCGAGTGCAGGGCTTTTTATTACATATTTATCCACCTCGCTAGGAGAAGAAAGGACTTTCGTAATAACTTTAGGATTAGTTAGTACTACAAGCTTTTCACAGGGAAGTTCAGGAAACTGTTTGGTTCTTAGCCAAGACTGTAATTTGGAGCATTGATTTGAAGCTTGCAGTATAGGGTCTTGGTACACTTTAAGACTCCCCTCTACTTCTTGTAAAAGTTGATAATTTTTCGGATCAAAGTAGAGAGTTCCTTTAAAATATTTCACTTCTAATACTAAAAAGGAATTTGAAAATAAAATGAGGGTGTCCATTTGAAAGAACGTATCTCTAAATGGAAGTCTTAGTCCGTGGAAAATGTAGTAGGGATGCTCTGTTTCTGGGAGAAGTTTTAAGTAGTAGTCTAAAGATTGTTCACCGTAGATTCCTGCTTCTTTTCTTCCTAATTCGTTGAGGATATCTTGAAAATTTTCATGATTGGGGCGAACTCGCCTCTTCATTGCTCTTAAAATATGCACTCTCATGGGGACGCATCTTGGTTTTTTTATCAAATAATCACCTCTTTTAAAGGATAAGAGTATATTTTGACATCTTTCTACATATTTCCTTCTTTTCTGGAAATAATCTTTTAGGAAATTTCCTCTTTTTATAAAATGAAGAGGAATTCCCTTTTACAGAATATGGATTCTTAATAATTTGAAGAGTTTTTTGACTAATTGGAAGGATTTTTCGTATAATTGGAGGAGTTTTTTGACTATTTCAGCTCGTTTTTTGACTATTTCGTATTTTAGGCTCTATTACTTGACCTAGTTACCTACTTCTGAAAAGTTCCAAGATCCAAACCAAACCCCAGTTACCTACTACTTTCAAAGAAAAAACAAAAACCACCAACCAGCGGCCCCTATCTCGCCCACTGGTCAGTGGTCTCACATGATTTATTTTATTCTGTTTCGCCTTCCCACTCTAGCATGCCGCCGACCATGTTGGTAACTTTGTAGCCTTGGTCTTGCAGGTAGTGACAGACGTTTTCGCTGCGGCGTCCGGAGCGGCAAATCACGATGTATTCTTTGTTTTTGTCGAGCTTGTCCAAGTTTTCTGGGATATCGCCCATACGGATGTGTTCTGCTTGTTTGATTTTTCCCGTTTCAATCTCTTCGTCTTCACGGACGTCGACTAGGTGAAGTTCCTCGCCTGCGTCAAGTTTCTTCTTTAGCTCATCAGTGGTAATTGTTTGGATTTCAGACATGTGTGAAAACCTCGATTCTATGTAGTGTATTGCTTGATTACCTCTATTTTAACAAAAAGAAAACAAGACTGCCAATTCGGACGATGGCAGCCTTGCATTCGCATGCTATTTTTTGTTCTACACTTAGTTCGCAACGATATTTACAAGTTTTCCTGGGACTGCAATGACTTTGCGTACTGTCTTGCCTTCGATGCTTTCTTTTACTGTTTCATCGGCAATAGCTATTTCTTCCATTTTTTCGCGGGTAGCGTCGGATGGAACGTAAAGTTTCGCTTTAAGTTTCCCGTTTACTTGGACGACGATTTCGATTTCATCTTCTACTAGTTTGGACTCATCAAATGTCGGCCATGCCTCATAAGTGATAGTGCCTTCGTTGCCAAGCTTTTCCCATAGTTCTTCTGCAATATGTGGGCAGACTGGGGAAAGCATTTTTACAAAGCCTTCGACGTAATCTTTCGCAATAGTGTCTGCTTTGTACGCTTCATTGATGAAGACCATCATTTGCGAGATAGCCGTGTTGAATCGTAGGCCTTCGTAGTCTTCTGTTACTTTTTTCACAGTAGCATGATACGTTTTCTCTAATGTGTCCTCTTCTGTCACTTCGACAACTTTGGCGCTTAATTTGCCGTTTTCTTCAACAAACAATCTCCACACACGGTCAAGGAAGCGGCGGGATCCGTCTAGTCCGTTGGTGGACCATGCGATGGATGCTTCAAGTGGTCCCATGAACATTTCGTATAGACGAAGGGTGTCAGCACCGTGGGATTCTACGATGTGATCAGGATTTACGACATTCCCTTTAGATTTACTCATCTTTTCGTTATTTTCGCCAAGGATCATTCCCTGGTTGAAAAGCTTTTGGAATGGCTCTTTTGTTGGAACTACACCGATATCGTATAAGAACTTATGCCAGAAGCGAGCGTATAGTAAGTGAAGTACTGCGTGCTCTGCTCCACCAATGTAGATATCAACTGGCAACCATTCTTTCAATTTTTCCGGGTCAGCTAATTTCTCGTTGTTTTTCGGGTCGATATAGCGCAGGTAGTACCAGCAGCTTCCGCCCCATTGCGGCATGGTGTTTGTTTCACGACGGCCTTTTTTGCCTGTTTCAGGATCTACAACATTCACCCAGTCCTCAATGGCAGCTAACGGAGATTCGCCTGTACCGGATGGACGGATTTCTGATGTTTTTGGTAATACAAGTGGAAGCTGATCTTCCGGTACCGCAGTGGTTGTTCCATCTTCCCAATGGATAATTGGAATCGGTTCGCCCCAGTAACGCTGACGGCTGAACAACCAGTCACGAAGGCGGTAAGAGACTTTCTTTTCGCCTTTTTCATTAGTAGCTAACCATTCGATCATGTTGGAGATAGCTTCTTCTTTTCCAAGACCGTTTAAGAAATCGGAGTTAACATGTTCCCCGTCGCCTGTGTAAGCTTCTTTGGTAACATCGCCTCCTGCCACTACTTCTACTATTGGAAGGTCAAACTTTGTCGCGAATTCCCAGTCTCGCTCGTCATGAGCAGGTACTGCCATGATGGCTCCAGTCCCGTAACTCATTAATACGTAGTCGGCAATCCAGATTGGTAATTTTTCACCATTAGCTGGATTCACTGCAAATGCACCTGTGAACTCACCAGATTTCTCTTTGGAGAGCTCCGTACGTTCAAGGTCACTCTTGCTTTGGACTTTTGCAATATATGCTTCTACCGCGTCACGTTGGTCATCCGTTGTGATTTTTTTCACTAAAGGATGCTCCGGAGCAAGCACTGCGTAAGTTGCACCGAAAAGTGTGTCTGGACGTGTTGTGAAAACGGTGAAGTTCTCACCCGTACCATCGATGCTAAACTGTACATTCGCACCTTCTGAACGACCGATCCAGTTGCGTTGCATATCTTTTAAGCTTTCTGGCCAATCTAATTCGTTTAAGTCTTCCAATAGACGATCCGCGTACTCTGTAATTCTTAGGATCCACTGCCTCATTGGGCGGCGTTCTACCGGGTGTCCGCCACGCTCGGATTTCCCGTCAATTACTTCCTCGTTAGCTAACACTGTACCTAGTGCAGGGCACCAGTTTACAGGTACTTCATCCACATATGCCAAGCCTTTTTCGTAAAGCTTCAAGAAAATCCATTGTGTCCATTTATAGTACTCGGGATCTGTTGTATTTACTTCGCGATCCCAGTCATAAGAAAAGCCTAGGGACTTGATTTGTCTGCGGAATGTGTTGATATTTTGTTCTGTAAATTCTGCCGGGTCGTTTCCTGTATCTAAAGCATATTGCTCTGCAGGTAAACCGAATGCATCCCACCCCATTGGATGAAGGACGTTTTGTCCCTGCATTCGCTTCATGCGGGACAGGATATCTGTTGCTGTGTAACCTTCTGGGTGACCTACGTGTAGGCCTGCTCCAGATGGATAAGGGAACATGTCTAGTGCGTAGAATTTTTCTTTCCCTTTTTCTTCTTGTGTTTTAAATGTTTTGTTTTCTTCCCAATACTTTTGCCATTTTTGTTCCATGGACTGATGTTGAAATGACATCTTTTCTTCCTCCTGTTAACTCAAATAAATACAAAAAACCCCTCATCCCAATAAAGGGACGAGAGGTTTGAATATACATAACCTACCGCGGTACCACCCAGATTATTATCACGAAAACATGATAATCACTCGAATCCTTAACGCGGATGATACGGCGAAATACTACTGCCTTCAACTAGAAGGGTTCACACTTGCTACTCCAAGGCGAGTTCATGTCCGATCGTTTGTTGACTTCCACCAACCGTCAACTCTCTATGCTCGTTTCGTCCACTACTAATCCTTTTCAACGTAAAAGTTTTTGTTGTTAGTTTGTATTGTAATGAATTTAGTAAAAAACTGCAAGGGGTATTTTTACTAATATTCATTATGGACGTTTTTCTAAATTGTATACTGCAGCCTGCTTTTATTGCACCGTATAGCCGCCGTCTATCACGACTGCCTGACCGGTAACGCCCCTAGCAGCGTCACTGCTTAAGAACATTGCATAATCTGCTATTTCTTTTACATCTAACAATCTCCGCTGTGGAACCAATGGGTAAATGACTTCTTCGAGCACTTTTTCCAAAGGGACCTTTCTGGTTTCTGCAAGATCCTTCAACTGGCCTCGGACAAGCGGTGTATCGACATAGCCAGGACACAGTGCATTGACAGTGATTCCATCGGCTGCTCCCTCTAGGGCAGAAACCTTTGTCAGACCAATTACTCCGTGTTTCGCACTGTTATATGCTGCTTTCCCTGCAAATCCAACCAAGCCATTAATGGAAGCCATATTCAATATCCTTCCAAAACCTTGGGCTTTCATCACTGGAAAAGCATGCTTCGTCGCTACAAATGGTGCGACTAGCATCACCCGAGTAAGAAGCTCAAACTTTTCAGTAGGGAAGTCTTCCAGCATAGAAACATATTGCAGTCCCGCATTATTAATCAATACATCCAATCGACCAAACTCAGAAACCGTTGCATCAATTGCGGACTTTAGATCTTCTTCAGACGTTACATCGCAACGTAATCCTTTAGCTGTCAATCCAAGGCGGGTTAATTCTTCTCCCGCTTCCACAACATTCTCTTCGTGCAAATCCGTCAGCACGACCTTTGCACCAGCTTCTGCAAATTGTTTTCCTATTTCATATCCTATACCTTGGGCTGCTCCCGTGATGAGAACAACTTTATCTTTAACCACTGATCCAAACTCCCTTCAAAAAAAATATTATATTCCTAGGCCCATAGAGAACAAGGCGATTGCAATAGCCAATCCAATCAATGGGACGATGACAGTCAAAGCTGCGACAGGTCCATATGCTGCTTGATGCGTCTCCCCGCAGATTGCTCGGACGGTTGTTACAACATAACCGTTATGCGGCAAGGAATCGAGGGCACCAGAAGAAATCGCAACTGTACGATGAAGTGCTTCTGGATTGACGCCCATGTCCATATAATGTGGGGCAATTAATGGCAAGGCAATTACCTGGCCACCAGAAGCCGATCCCGTCATACCTGCAATCACGCTGACTGCAATGGCTGCACCTATCAACGGACTGCCAGGGATGTTGGTCATTGCCTCAACGACTGTGCCAAATGCAGGTACCGCTTTGGCGACGCCACCAAAACCTACTACTGCAGCCGTGTTACCAATAGCAATTAAAGCACCCATTGTCCCTTCTGAGATTGCATTCCAGAAATTCTTAAAGTATTTTCGACCAAGTATATAAGTCGTGATGATACCGCCTAGTAAAGCGATGATTAAAGCAGATTGTTTTAAATCTTCATGGTAGATGAACGATATCACTAAGACAACAACTAATGGAATAAAACTCAAAAATGGGTTCGGCAATGGCCTCTCTGTATCCATTGTCGGATCGCTATCTCGTGAAACAAATGTTTCTCCGCGTCCCACTGCCTTTGAAATCATTCGCTTCAACCACCAATAACCAAATATCATCATAAACACCGCAACAATGGCACTTACTTCCGCTCCGGCATATGGACTTGTTCCTAAATACTCAATTGGAATCCAGTTCTGGATTTCGGGGGAACCTGCAGAAGTCATCGTAAATGTTACAGATCCAAACGCAAGTGCTGCAGGAATGAACCGACGTGGCAAGTTAGCCTGTTTGAACAAGCTGATTGCCATTGGATAAACGGAGAAAGCAACAACGAACAAGCTGACGCCTCCGTAAGTTAAAATGGCACAAGCTGCAACGATTGCTAGAACAGCAAATTTCATGCCAAGTTTATCCACAACCAATCTCGAAACGGAATCTGCCGCCCCGCTATCCTCCATTACTTTCCCGAAAATGGCACCAAGCAAGAACATTAGGTACCAGGAAGTCACAAAGGACGAGAAGCCGCCCATATAACTACTGACAAAGTTTACTTCCCCTTCAGCAACCAATTGTGGAAATAACGGCATTCCACTTAAAAGAGCGACAAATAATGCTGACAGAGGACCTACTACAAGAAGGTTCATCCCTCTCATCGTTAAAAAAATTAATAATGCCAAACCACCGATAAGACCGATCATGCTCCACATTTTTCTTTCCCCCTTTTCTTCCTTTTTGGTAAACGCTTACAAAATAGCGTAAACTTTTTACCTATTATTTTTCTTTCCGTATTTAACAATGCAAGAAGCGTGCCAACTAAACAACTTAATTGTTTCAATATTTTGAACAAAAGTTTTTTCCGGAAATCTGGACAAAAACAGATGAACAGCCATAAAACAAAGGAGTCCAGATATCTGGAATACTTTCCGAATATCTGGACTCCTACATTAATTTCTATATGGCTATTTTATCCCGTATTTCTTTAATTTTTCATAGAGGCTTGATTTACTAATACCAAGTTGTTTCGCTGTTATCAACTTGTCTTGTTGAAATTTTTCTAACGTTTGAAGAATAGCCTGTTTCTCTGCATCTTCTAACGTTTCTTTTAACGGTTTAGAGCCAATTGGTATGGAATATGAGTCTCTTAAGTAATCTGGAAGTGCTTCTGATGTCAGTTTTTCACCTGTGGATAAATGTACAGCAGCTTGAATGACATTTTCAAGTTCTCTTATATTCCCCGGCCACCGATAACGCAATAATGCATCAAGTGCTTCCGATGTAACAGATGTCACTCTTCTACCTGTCCGTTTACAAATTTTCTGTATAAAATGCTCAACAAGCAACGGAATATCTTCCGTTCTCTCACTAAGTGAGGGGATCTGAAAAGGTATCACATGAATCCGATAATAAAGATCTTCACGGAACCGCTTTTCTTCCATCATCTTTTCTAGCGGCCGGTTAGTTGCAGCAATCACACGTACATTCACTTGTATTGGCTTTACAGCACCCACCGGCTCTACTTCTCCTTCTTGCAAGGCACGTAAAAGCTTAATTTGCATAGGAAGGGACATATCCCCAATCTCATCTAGAAACAGTGTACCACCATCTGCAAGCATGAATTTCCCCTTTTTCCCGCCTTTTTTTGCACCTGTAAAGGCTCCTTCTTCGTACCCAAACAATTCAGATTCGAGAAGATGCTCTGGGATGGCCGCACAATTCAGTTTGATAAAGGGCATTTGACTTCGGTTGCTCAGCTGATGGATGCTATGCGCAAACAATTCCTTTCCAGTTCCGCTTTCTCCCCTAATGAGGATGGATACGTCACTTGCGGCAATTTGCTTTACCTTTTCTTTTAACAGTTTGATAAGCTTGGAGTTTCCGATAATATCCTCCAGCGTGTACTTAACACCTGTTTGTTGCTCGTACTCATGTAGGTAGTTTCGAATTCTCCCCAACATGCTTTTCACATGACTGTTCATCTTGTCCCATTCACTAGTGTCACGGAAGATTACTGTTCCATATGCACCGACTACTTCTCCGTCCTTATTAAAAATAGGCACACGATTGGCTATCATGTAGTTTCCTTTTATATATTGAAGGTCGGCAATCTCTTCTTTTCCGGTCTTGACCACTTCATGCATCCGGGTGTTTTCAATGATTTCTGTTACGTGTTTGCCTATTACTCCTTTGTTGTCTACCCCGATAAAATCGCAATAACTATCATTCATGTAAATAATATTACCCTCATGATCGACCACCACGATCCATTCAAAAGCGTTCGCAATAATGGTATCCATCATTTCATCTGTAAGTAAGCTTTCTTTTACTCCCATCTATACCCCTCCTGCTTATCTGATATAAATATATCATAAAAATCAGATAATATTGAGAGCGGTTTCATACATACAACAAAGCCGATGAGGCAAAAGTACATCATCGGCTTTCTTCATATTGGTTCTGATCAGCAATTACATACCATGACCACATTTCCGTCAGGATCTTTAATGTTAAACCATGCTGTATCTCCCACCCACTCTATCTCGCGAGTTACTACAATACTTTTTGATTGAATATATTGATAAGCTTCATTGATGTCTGGCGCATAAAAATTGAACAGAGGTGCATTGCTAGGCACATGCTTAAATCCTGGATCAAAGGTGTGATTATCTAGTGTCAACGAACTGCTTCCTACTAATGGGATATTGTATACAGGAGATTGTACAGAATCTGGGTTGAGGTCCAACCCCAGTAAATCAGAGTACCACTTAGCGGATTGTTTCAGATTAGATACATGAATAAAAACACCATTCATTTGATTTTTTATTGGCAATGTTTTTTGCATGTTTTTTCTCCCTCCTTTTTATGTTCACTTGTTTACTATTCGGTATTTTAAGGAAAAGTCCTTTGAAAAACCAGGAATCAAAAAAGCCAATCCCACTCATCAAAGAGCAGGATTGGCCTCAAAATTTTTTTACACCATCACTTTGCAGATGTCATTCGTAAACTCAACAGGATCTTCAAGCGGTAAGCCTTCAATCAACAATGCTTGGCTATACAATAGGTTTGTGTATAAAGCAAGTTTTTCATGATCACCCTCGTGTGCACTTTTTAATGCAGTAAACACTTCATGGTTCGTGTTTATTTCCAGAACCTTATTAGCCTTAATATTTTGGTTATCCGGCATAGCACTTAGGATTTTTTCCATCTCAATGGTTACTTCTCCTTCAGTTGACAAACATACCGGATGCGTTTTTAAACGTTTAGATACTTTAACTGCTGAAACTTTATCAGCAAGGATCTCCTTCATCGCTTCAAACATTTCTTTGTTTGCTTCTTGCTCGGTTTCTGTTTGCTTGTCATCTTCTTCAGAGTCAATGCCAAGATCTCCGCTTGATACGTTTTTGAACTCTTTCTCTTTGTAATTCATCAGCATTTTGATAGCGAACTCATCAATGTCCTCTGTGAAATAGAGAATTTCGTATCCTTTATCCGATACAAGCTCTGTTTGCGGCAATTTTTCCATTCTTTCTTTGGATTCCCCTGTCGCATAATAGATATACTTTTGATCCTCTTTCATGCGGGAAATATACTCATCCAACGTCACAAGCTTTTTCTCTGTAGAAGAATAGAACATTAGCAAGTCTTGTAACTGCTCTTTGTTAGCGCCATATTCGGCATAAACGCCATACTTTAATTGACGGCCAAATGCCTCAAAGAATTTCTCGTATTTCTCGCGCTCGTCCTTCATCATGCCAAGCAAGGCACTCTTGATTTTCTTTGCCAAGTTCTTCGCGATGAATTTCAACTGACGATCTTGCTGCAGCATTTCACGGGAGATGTTAAGGGACAGATCCTCAGAATCCACCAACCCTTTCACAAAACTGAAATGGTCAGGCAGTAAGTCTGCGCACTTGTTCATAATTAGAACACCACTTGAATATAGCTCCAACCCTTTTTCGAATTCTTTAGAATAGTAATCGAACGGGATGCTCTCTGGAATATACAGAATAGAGTTATAGCGGATTGTACCATCAACGCTTATATGAAGATGCTTTAACGGCTTGTCAAAACCATAGTGCTTTTCATGATAAAATTTCTCGTAATCCTCGTCAGTCAATTCTGACTTGTTTTTACGCCAGATTGGCACCATGCTGTTAATGGTCTGCTCTTCTGTCACTTCTTCTAGTTCTTCTTCATTGTCCGCTTTCGGTTTGGAAGTCGTTACATCCATCTTAATTGGGTAGCGAATAAAATCGGAATATTTCTTAATAATGGACTTCAGTCTGAACTCTTCTAAGAACTCATCATAGCTTTCATCTTCCGTGTTTTCTTTTATTTTCAGAACGATTTCCGTGCCCACAGAGTCTTTTTCAGCTAGCTCGATTGTGTATCCATCTGCACCTTCCGATTCCCATCTGTATGCCTCATCGCTGCCAAGTGCTTTACTAGTCACCGTCACTACATCTGCTACCATGAAAGCCGCATAGAAGCCAACACCAAATTGCCCAATGATGTCATGGCCGTCTTTGATTTCATTTTCTTTCTTAAATGCCAAGGAACCACTTTTTGCAATAACACCAAGGTTTGCTTCTAGTTCCTCTTTTGTCATCCCAATACCTGTATCAAAAATAGTTAACGTTCTATTTTCTTTATTTGGGATAACTTTTACAAAATAGTTGTCCTTGTCAAAAACAAGGGATTCATCCGTTAATGCGCGGTAATAGATTTTGTCCATCGCATCACTTGCATTGGAAATGAGCTCTCGCAAGAACACTTCACGTTGGGAATAGATGGAGTTTATCATCATTTCTAGCAGTCTTTTTGATTCAGCTTGGAATTCTTTCTTTGTCATGTTTGTCATGTTCTGATTTCTCCTTCCAGTTATGTATGATTATATTTTAGCACTCTCAGATCACGAGTGCTAATACTCAATAAAATAATTATCACATTTGGATATTTTATGTCAATAGATTTTCAAAAGAAAAGAGGCTGACTCAAAAGATTGTTGGTGTACAATCTTTTGAGTCAGCTATTTGTTAGCCTTACTTTTCGGGCATCTTCTGAGAATCAGGACTTGTCTCATTATCGTGCGATTTTGAATAAATGAGAAGCGGGGTGCGTACCTTTTGTGATCAAGTCCTTGATGATGGTTGCACCCATCATGCTATAGACGGTTCCGTTTCCACCAAAGCCGAGACAATAATATTCTCCAAGACGGTTTGGATGTTCCCCAATATACGGCAACCCATCGTGTGATTCACCGAATGTCGCGCACCAGGCATGCGAAAATTTTAGCGAGAGATCGGGAAAGTGTTTTTTGACTTTTCGAAGGATGCG
Organism: Bacillus sp. CHD6a; assembly: GCF_001293645.1. GTDB lineage: Bacteria > Bacillota > Bacilli > Bacillales > Bacillaceae_I > Sutcliffiella_A. The sequence goes on along the minus strand of NZ_LBMD01000006.1, from coordinate 2,482 downwards.
CTCACCCCGTTCCTTGATTATTTCATCATTTAATGTTGCTTCTGCTTTATCTTCATCCAATCCACCAGCGATGATTCTTCCGTCCTTTGTCGTCCTCATATAAAGATAGGGACGTTTCGTTTCCCATATCATCCACTCTTTATACCAAGACTTTAAGGTTTGCACCGGTTCAGTTACGATAGCATACGTACGGTTCAGATCTGCACCCATTTTTTGAACAATAAAGTCATTTTCATAACCGGTCGCTAAAATGATATAACGCGCTGATACGGTGCCATTTTCTGTTTCACATGTAAACCCCTCTACAGTCTTGGCTTTAGTAAGAAGCGGCGTTTTTGCATAAATTCTAACCCCTGCTGCCGCTGCGTCCTTTAGCAGGATGTGAACACATTTAAATGGATTCACATCTGCATCTCCACTTGTTACGAGAGCGGCGGGTTTTGAAAAAGGAAATCTTGAAGAGATGTCAGATGGTTTTAGATATTCAACAGGAAAGTTATAGTTCTTCAAAGTTTCATATTCAAGGACAAGCTTTGAAACATCGTCCTTTGAGCTTGCAAAGTATAGGCTTTTTTTTGGCCGGAAGTCTGTATCTTCCGATAGTTCGGCTGCGACCTTGCTTAAATCTTTCAAAGCATCCTGACACAGCTGATAAAAATAAACGGCGTCCTGTTCTCCTTTCTGTTCCATCATTTCGTGAAGCATTTGGTCACTCGAGAATTGCAACAGACCTGTATTTGCTAAAGAACTCCCTGACCCGGGATGCCTCCTATCAATTACTACAACATTCAATTCTGTTTCTTTGCTCAATACATGCGCACACAGAGCGCCAGATATACCACCGCCCACAATCAATACGTCACATGAAATATTTTCTTCCAGTTTTGGATATTGGATAATATCTGTATAGGTTTCAGGCCAATAAAGATGACCATGGTGTAAAATCATTTTTATTCCTCCTTGCCTTCCATTTATTCCCTTGTTACTTGTGGAAGAAACACAGGAAAGAAAATAGTTAGGGAAAAAAGAATGCTTATAAATATGAGGCCACTGAAAAACTGATAAAATAAAGTTTATTCCTAGCTGTTGATTGGAGCAAAAGGCGAAGACTCCTGAGGGAGATAAAGGTAGCTTGAGACCCCGCAGCGAAGCGAGGAGGCTCAAGCACCTTCCCTAGGAAAGCGAAGCCATTTGCGGAAATCAACAGCGGTTGTTATAAAAATACTAAAATCAAAACTTTTTCAGTGGCTTCGGCGTAACCGAAGGAGGCTCACGGACCGCCCGCAGGCAAGCGAAGCGCATGGAACGGAAATCAACAGTGATGTTTAAAAAAATTCAAAAATTAATGACTTTTTCAGTGACTTCAAAAATATAGGCCTTCTTACATGTTTAAGACCATTTTTCTTCATCATCCATCCATTGATTGTTCTTTAGATCAAATGACCTATAATCATCATGAAAAACAAAATACGATGGTAAATGCAGTGAAGCTCCACCTGCTTTTGCCCAACATTGGCTAAACCATTCTGTAAAAACATTTTGCTCTTGTGGAACTAATGTCTCTTCATTTTGCTCATAAAACTCAAAAAATTCATCTAACTGACTTTCGTTTAACTGATGATATTCGACTTCTGGTAATATCTCTTCGCTACCAGCAAAAACTGTTGTGTCAGCTCCTTCATTGAAGACTTCGTTAGCTTCTTTATCCATTGAGAACATAGTTATTGATAACTCGAACCTCGTAGGTTCAATGAAAGCTGAAAAATCCAATAAATCTATATCATTTGAGAAGTTGTATGCAACGATATTTTTGAGATTACTCACTAACATATCAGATTGTTTTTCAAGGTTGGTTTTAATAGAACCAATATAATTATCAATAGTAAACATAAAAAAACCTCCACAAAAATTTTGAAGTTAAGCGGTAAAATTTTGATTGGTCACATTAAAGATGTAATCATCATGTCCTTTAAATTCTTTACAGACCCTTTAAATCCCTCTTTTATGATAGATCCTTTTATCACACGAAAATAGCGTATCAAAAAGAAGAGGATGTCCCAAAAGCTATACTTTTGGGACATCCTCTTTTGAGAAAATGAAGTAATTTCTGTCTTTTATCAACACGGTTTATCGTAGTGAGTAATCCGTAGTTCACTCTTAGCTAGGAAGCACTTTTTGAAAGCTCTTGAACACTTGTTGTACTTACCTTTAATTTCTTATCGTAGATGGATGTCGTAAAAATGGCCACCAACATGAAGGACATTAATACGCCAAAAAGCATTTCCATGCCCGATAAATCTACCAAAACTCCTCCCATCAGTGGGCCAAGCATTCTTCCACCCGTTGCTGTCGAGTTGACGATCCCTTGATAGAAACCTTCCCGGCCTTTTGGTGCAAGCTGGTTCGCGACAGTAGGTACTGCTGGCCAAACAAACATTTCCCCAATGGTAATAATTATCATCGCTACTACAAATGCCATGTA
>NZ_LBMD01000056.1 GCF_001293645.1 Bacillus sp. CHD6a | reverse complement strand
GAAGGACATCCGCCGCAAGACCCGTCGGCACTTCTCCGCGGAAGACAAGATCAGGATCGTGCTCGATGGTCTGCGCGGCGATGACTCCATCGCCGAGCTGTGCCGCCGCGAAGGGATTGCGCAGAGCCTGTATTACACCTGGTCCAAGGAGTTCATGGAAGCCGGCAAGCGCCGCCTGGCTGGCGACACTGCGCGCGCTGCGACCACGGACGAGGTGAAGGACCTGCGCCGCGAGGCCCGCGATCTGAAGGAGTGTGTGGCAGACCTCACCCTGGAGAACCGTCTGCTTAAAAAAGCATGACCGGGCTTGGGGGAGACGACGCATGAGATATCCCGCATCCGAGAAGCTGGAGATCATCCGGATCGTCGAGCAGTCGCATCTGCCTGCCAGGCGCACGCTGGACCAGCTCGGCATCGCACGTCGGACGTTCTACTGCTGGTATGATCGTTACCTTGAAGGCGGGCCGGAGGCACTGGCAGACAGGCCATCAGCGCCGAGCCGGGTGTGGAACCGCCTCGGCGAGGATATCCAGCAGCAGATCGTCGAGATGGCGCTGGAGCAGACCGAACTGTCCCCGCGCGAGCTGGCGGTGCGCTTCACCGATGAGAAGCATTACTTCGTCTCCGAAGCGACCGTCTACCGCCTGCTCAAGGCCCACGACCTGATCACCAGCCCGGCCTACACCGTGATCAAGGCGGCAGAGGCGTTCCATACGAAGACCACGCGCCCGAACGAGATGTGGCAGACCGACTTCACCTACTTCAAGATCATCGGGTGGGGCTGGATGTATCTCTCGACCGTCCTCGACGATTTCTCGCGCTACATCATCGCCTGGCGACTGTGTTCCACCATGTGTGCCAGCGACGTCACCGATACGCTCGACATGGCACTGACCGCCTCAGGCTGCGACAGCGCCACGGTGCTGCACAGACCTCGTCTGCTCAGCGACAATGGCCCGAGCTACATCGCGGACGAGCTGGCCGAATACATCAAGGCGAAAAAGATGAGCCACGTTCGCGGCGCGCCCTTCCATCCGCAGACACAGGGCAAGATCGAACGCTGGCACCAGACCTTGAAGAACCGCGTGCTGCTGGAAAACTACTTCCTGCCCGGCGATCTCGAACAGCAGATCGAGGCGTTCATCGAGCACTACAACCACCAGCGCTACCACGAGAGCCTCGACAATGTGACGCCCGCCGATGCCTACTTCGGCAGAGCACCCGCCATCATCAAGCGAAGAGAAAGGATCAAGCCAAAGACACTCGAATATCGGCGCTTGCAACACCGCAAGCTCGCCGCCT
>NZ_LBMD01000055.1 GCF_001293645.1 Bacillus sp. CHD6a | reverse complement strand
GATTAAGTCTATATAATTGTGTAAAAAGAAAGGCCATTATCAATGTCCGTGTTACAATGTGTTCGACGAAAAACAATCACACACGGAGGCAATGATAATGACCAACATTAATATTACTATAAATTTAGAACAACTTAAAGCCGAGGTAGAAAAAAGCTCTTTAGGTTCGCCGGTAAAAGCATCTTTAGCCCTTGTTTTGAATTCGCTTATGGAGAAAGAAAGAGATGAATATATAAATGCTCTCTCTCACGAGAGAACGGATGACCGCAGAGGGTATCGAAATGGATACTATGAGCGTGAATTAATTACAGGCACTGGTTCACTCACATTAAAGGTTCCCCGAACTCGTGATGGAGAATTTTCAACTTCTGTTTTTCAAAAGTATGAGCGATGCGAACAAGCTCTAATCCTTTCCATGATTGAGATGGTTGTAAATGGAGTCTCAACTCGTAAAGTTACCAAGATTGTTGAAGAACTGTGCGGAAAAAGCGTGTCTAAATCACTAGTATCTAATCTCACTAAATCTTTAGATCCAATAGTTAATGAGTGGAGAAACCGGCCATTAAACACCCTTTATTATCCATACATATATGTTGATGCCATGTATATTAAAGTTCGTGAGAACGATAGGGTTGTCTCAAAAGGGGTACTTATAGCTTGCGGTGTAAACGCAGAAGGACATAGAGAAATTATCGGGTTAAGGGTTACCCATGGAGAATCAGAAGATAGTTGGTCTAATTTCTTTGATCACTTAAAGTCACGAGGGTTACAATCTCCTAAGATGGTAATTTCTGATGCTCATGCAGGGTTAGTGGCTGCTATAAAAGAATCTTTTTTAGGGACCTCTTGGCAAAGGTGTTGTGTTCATTTTCTTAGGAACATAATGGATTCATTACCTAAGAAAAACTCCTCAGAAGCAAAAACAGAACTCAAGGAAATCTTTAGAACATCCAACATTAAATTGAGCCGAGAACTGAAGAGTGACTTCATTGATAAGTATTATGATGTAAAAGGTTTTACTAAGGTAATTGAAACGTTAGATGCTGGGTTTGAAGATGCAATGCAATTTCATTCTCAAAAAGCTGAGCTGCACAAACACTTACGTACGACCAATATGCTAGAAAGAGTAAATAGGGAAATACGGAGAAGAGAAAGGGTAATTCAAATTTTCCCAAACGATCAATCTGCAATACGTATTGTTGGATCTGTACTGATGAAAATTGAGGAAGACTGGAGTAAGTCAAAGTATCTAAACCATCTCTAATTAATAAAGTTTTTATAGACATCACATTCCTAAGCTACATTGGGAATTAAGGTGAACTGGCACTATAATGATTACTACCTAAATAAAAAAGCGTTTACACTAAT
>NZ_LBMD01000054.1 GCF_001293645.1 Bacillus sp. CHD6a | reverse complement strand
CCGAGTTATCATGAACGAAACTAGCTCCTTACTCGTAAAATCGTAGGTTAATTTGGTTAGAATGTTTACTGGAAAAACCAAACCAAATCAGAGCTACATTACGGAAGGAGCTAGTTATTATGCAGGATACCATTAAATACGTAGGTTTAGACGTATCTAAAGAAAAAATTGCGATTGCGGTTGCCGAAGAAGGACGTGAAGCACCTAGATATTGGGGACTCATCCCTCACACTGCTGATGCCATTAGAAAGTTAATTAAGAAGCTAGGAAGTAAAGAAAATCTACGATTTTGTTATGAAGCTGGTCCAACTGGTTATCCATTATATAGGTTGTTTCTTACTCAAGGTGTTCAATGTGATGTCATTGCTCCCTCTCTCATCCCCAAAAAACCAGGGGAAAAAATCAAAACGGATCGAAGGGATTCCATACGATTGGCTCAATTATATCGAGCAGGTGAATTGACTGCTATATATGTACCTACTTCAGAAGATGAAGCTTTACGGGATCTTATCAGATGTCGAGAAGATGCTAAAGAGGATGAGCTAAGAGCCAAGCATCGATTAAGTAAATTCCTATTGCGTCATGATATAAAACCCCCTGTTGGAGTAAATAAATGGACCACTAAATATTATAGATGGTTAGATACATTAAACTTTGAGAATGTGTCATTGAAATTAGTAATACAAGAGTATTACCACCAATTAAAAGAATTAATTCAACGAATTAAAAGGCTAGATGAAGAGATAAACCTTCAAGCTACCGAAGGTACTCACGCACCTAAAATCCAAGCACTTCAAAGTCTAAGAGGAATCGCTACTCTAACGGCAACAAGTATTGTAGCAGAGATAGGGTCGTTCAAACGATTTTCCACCCCTAGACATTTTATGGCATATGTCGGACTGATTCCTTGTGAATATTCAAGTGGAGAAAGTAGATATCAAGGAGAGATTACCAAAACAGGCAACCGTCACGTACGTCGTTTATTAGTAGAATCTGCTTGGAGTTACAGGTATCAACCAGCCGTGAAAGGTAATTTGAAAAGAAGGCAAGATGGACTATCTCCAACCATACAGGCAATATCTTGGAAAGCCCAAAATCGACTTCATAATAAGTATTATCGGTTAATATCAAAAGGAAAAGAAAAAGGCAAAACCGTAACGGCAGTTGCCAGAGAATTAGCTGGATTCATTTGGGCAGTTATGCAAGAGGTAGAAGATATGCCAGAAGCACATTAAAAAGGGATTTCGCAACAAGGGACTTTTTTAGATGATTCAAATACTTTATAAGAAGCCTGAGAATAGGGCTCGAAGGCAAAGTTAAAAACCGGAAAGGAAAATCCACGTGCCTCCTCTGTGCCATTTCTTTTTAGAATAACGCACGTCCCGAGTTAGTGGAATAGTCCTTTATACGGAAAGATACTATGTGAAAACCCACGAATATCAGAATGCTAACCGCAGTTGATTTTTTGCCTTCGTGCCGTGTTCTTACCTTCTTTATCAAGGAGGACTAAGACCAATCCTTCTTTAGCTTGAAGATCGTCTCACCCTATGGAATGGCAGTCAAGGAGAGCACTTGACAACCATTCCATAGGGTGAGGAGAAAGTTTGTAAGCTAAAGAAGGAGTTAACCTAGCATAAACGCTAACATCAAACGCTTAAAAGAAAAAGAAGAAGAATTGGCTTCTCTTCTTAGAGTTGCACAAAAACAAAACAAAAACACCTAGTTGAGTGGGGGCCTTGAAAGTTTCGTTCATATCAGGAGGC
>NZ_LBMD01000053.1 GCF_001293645.1 Bacillus sp. CHD6a | reverse complement strand
AATCGAGTAGAGGGAAAATAATCTAAATTATTTTCGCCCCTCTCACACCACCGTACATACGGTTCCGTATACGGCGGTTCAATTTATATTACAGTGTGGACTTTTAAATAGTGTTCTAAAGCAGAGGGGAATCCCCTCTGCTTTAATCTTTTGTTTGAGATAGCTCTATGAATAACTTTTGATAGTCCGATGAACCGGTAACCTCTACGACAGAAAGTTAACCCTTTCGCTTCTTCTTTAGGAATCCCTAGTTGAATTAGCGATTTGATTTGTTTCTTCGGTACCTTCCATTGCTTCCAAATGATGACTCTGATTCTGGAGCGAAGCTTCTGGTCTATCTCACCCATCGCTTTTTTCATGTTTGAGACTCTAAAGTAATTAACCCAACCGATTATGACTTGTTTTAGTTTTATTATTCGATAGTCCAGACGAATGCTCCAATTTCGCTTTGTTAACTTTCGAAGCTTCCATTGGAATTTTTGTACGGAGTCAGGGTGAGGTCTTACTTGGTATTTCTTACTTTTACTATCGTAGTAGTAACCAAAACCTAAGAATTTCAAGTCTTTGGGACGAGAGATTTTACTCTTTTCCATGTTGACTATCAGTCCTAATTTCTTTTCTATAAACCGTACAATTGAATCCATCACTCTATTAGCCGCTTTCTCACTCTTCACAAAAATTAGGGCGTCGTCTGCATATCTTACAAATTGGAGTTCTCTACTCTCTAGTTCCTTATCCAATTCGTTCAACATAATATTACTCAGAAGTGGGCTAAGGTTTCCTCCTTGCGGAGTCCCAACTGGTGTGGACTCATATCTTCCATTCACCATCACTCCACTGACGAGATATTTTCTTATTAGAGAGATGACATCTCCATCATCTATTGTATTAGAGATGATTCGCATGAGTTTATCATGGTGGACTGTATCGAAAAACCTTTCAAGATCAATATCCACAACCCAGTTGTGTCCATCATTTAGAAATTCGAGGCTTTTAATAATTGCCATCTCACAACTTCTTTTGGGTCTGAAGCCATAACTAAATTCGCTGAACTGCTTTTCAAATATCGGGCTGAGTATTTGATGAATTGCTTGTTGAACTACCCTATCCACTACTGTTGGTATTCCCAACTTGCGCATCTTGCCATTTCCTTTTGGGATTTCCACTCTTAAGGCAGCTTGTGGTTGGTATTTTCTTGTTCTGATGCGCTGACGCAGCTCGTCTTTGTGCTCTTTCAGATATTGCTTTAATTCATCGACCGTTATTCCGTCGACCCCACTCGCACCTTTGTTTTTATAGACACGAAGGTAGGCTTCATTCATGTTTTGATTACTTAATATTTGTTCTAAAAGTTCCACACTCGTTTCTCCTATCCGTTCACGTAGTAAGTGATTATTCCTTTTTGGTTATCCTCTGAGATACGCTCATACGTTCACCATTAACACATTCGGAACACTTCACTTACGCATTCGTGGTGTCGAAACACTATAAATTGTTCAGCCCTTCATGGAATAATTCCACTACTATGGCTTCTGCTGACTTCTTGCGACAAACCTTTTTCGACTGTACCTAGGGTACATCCGCAAGACCTCCCAGGGTAAGGCAACTATCTTTCCTCTTTTACTCGCCTGATTTACTTTATAAAGTTACGCACATCTTTTGGAATTTAACTTGGTTTGGAGTTTCATCCCTTTATAAAGCCTTAATATCAGATTTCTGTTCGTCGAGCCAAGATTTTATTCCACGCTTCCTCCAGCCCTTACCTCACGATAAATACCTTGCGCTTCCTTAGTGGTTGGTCGATGTGTACCCCCACAGTGGACTTTCACCACCTAGATAGTTGCCATGCCTGGCACAC
>NZ_LBMD01000052.1 GCF_001293645.1 Bacillus sp. CHD6a | reverse complement strand
ATTCCGTAGAACCGACGTTATGACGCTGTTGTTTTGTTTAGTTTTCAAAGATCATTTTCTGTCGCTCCGTGGCGACTTAATTACTATACCATGTTGTTTGTTTCTCGTCAACATGTTTTTTAAAGTTTTTGTTGCGAGCATTACAGCGAGTTAACAAATCGTGTTTTGCAGCAACGAATAATAATATACCATGCTAACCGTAACAAGGTCAACTACTTTTTTAATATAATTTTAAATTACTATTTTAAGAGGACTTTCTTCTATATAAAGAAGATATAAGTGCAACCTCTTATAAGTATGGTACCACCTCTACATTTCCTCAAACATTCTTAACAGAAAAAATCCCTGCCATATTATAGCAGGGATTTCATAACTCTTCTTCTATTAAACTATTCAACTAAGAAAACAAAGTACAGAACGAAGATGACAAACAATGCATACATGATTGGGTGAATTTCTTTCGCTCTACCTTTCATGATCATCGTGATTGGGTAGAAGATGAAACCTACTGCAATACCTGTTGCAATGCTGTATGTTAATGGCATTGCGATGACTGTTAAGAATGCAGGAACTGCAATCTCAAATTTGTTCCAATCAATTTTTCCTAATGCTGATACCATCAACACTCCGACAATGATTAGTGCTGGTGCTGTTACTGGTTCAGTGATGACGGAAAGCAATGGGAAGAATACTAGTGACAATAAGAACAACCCTGCTGTTATCACAGATGCGAATCCTGTTCTACCTCCAGCTGCTACACCCGAAGATGATTCAATGTAGGAAGTGGTAGTGGACGTTCCAAGTACAGCTCCAGCTACTGTTGCTGCAGAGTCTGCGAAAAGCGCTTTGCCTGCACGTGGGAGTTTGTTGTCTTTCATGAACCCCGCTTGGTTTGCAACGGCCACAAGGGTACCAGCTGTGTCAAAGAAATCTACGAATAAGAATGTAAGGATAACGACTAGCATTTGAATCGTAAAGATATCTCCTAAACTAGTAAACGCGGCACCGAATGTAGATCCGATACTTGGAACTGCTCCGACAACCGCAGAAGGTTTGTCAATTAAACCAAAAAGCATACCAACCACTGCTGTAATGACGATCCCGAAGAAGATACCGCCCTTAATTCCTCTTACCATAAGAATAACTGTAATAACTAGACCAAAGATTGCTAGTAATGTATTACCGTTTGTTAGATCTCCTAGTGCAACAAGTACTACATCGTCCCCGACGATAACACCTGCATTTTGAAAACCGATGAATGTGATGAATAGTCCGATACCTGCTCCAACTGCATATTTTAATTCTGCTGGAATAGCATTGATAATCTTTTCGCGAATACCGAATAGTGTTAAAAAGATAAAGATGATCCCAGAAACTAATACGCCTGCTAATGCTGTTTGCCAAGGGATGCCCATGCCAAGTACAACGGAATAAGCGAAGAATGCATTAAGACCCATACCCGGTGCAAGTGCGATTGGATATTTTGCATAGAGTCCCATGATCAAGCAACCAACTGCTGCGGATAGGGCTGTCGCTGTAAAGATAGCACCTTGATCCATGCGAAGGGCATCTGGATAGTCTCCCACACTTGCCAAAGAAAGCATCAGTGGATTTACTATCAATATATAGGCCATTGCCAGAAATGTCGTTAGTCCCGCAATGGATTCTGTTTTGTAGCTAGTACCGTGTTTCTCAAACTCAAAATAATTCTTCATGCAAAGATCCTCCTCAAGATAATTCGTACAAAAAAGAAAACGCTCCTGGCATAAACCAGGAGCGCTAACATTTAACAGACGAGGATAGGAAGAAGTGAAACATTCATCTAAAAAAATCTAGATTTAAGTATCACCTAGTTCCTATTACCTCGTAGTCAAGCTGTTTACGGTAGCCTGGTAGAAACTTTTGGGCCATATTCCCAAATTTATACGAGATTTGAACTATAAATGTATGATAATTTCTTTTTTATATTACCAACCTAACAAAGATTCGTCAACATAAAATGCGAACATTCGACAAATAATTTTTACCAATGTTCGTTTTTAACCC
>NZ_LBMD01000051.1 GCF_001293645.1 Bacillus sp. CHD6a | reverse complement strand
TAGAAATGCTAATTTAATTATGTACAAAAATGATTACGTAAGAATGTACAGTTTTGTGGAATGCATTCATACTTTACCTGAGGTGGAGAGAATGCATATACAGCTAGATGTGACAACAGAGATAGAGATAAAGTGTATCACGGACTTACCAAAACTAAAGCTTCTTATGGAGAATCTGAATATGAAAATTAATAAAAGTAAGTTGGCCAGAGAGTTGAAGGTTGATCGGAGGACGATAGATAAGTATCTAAACGGCTATGTACCCCAGGGAAAGAGGAAAAGTAATTCTAAAATAGACGAGTATTACAATGTCATTGCCCTACTTCTTTCTAATGAGTCTAAACAGATTTTTTATTACAAGCGAGTACTTTGGCAGTATCTAAAGGATAACCATGGATTGAAGTGTTCACAGTCGAATTTCAGGGCTTACTTATCCAAAAGGCCAGAGTTCCAAGCGTACTTCACAGAGGGTAAAAGAACCCAATCTGTAAAGTCCATTATCCGGTTTGAAACAGCTCCTGGAGAACAAGCACAATTTGATTGGAAAGAAAATATCAGGTACATAACGAAGGACGGAGAGGTTCTTCATGTGAATGTGGGGGTTCTACTATTAGCTCATTCAAGATTCAGAGCCTTTCATTTATCCATTTCCAAATCCCAAAGCGTTGTCATCTCTTTCCTAATGGAGAGTTTTGAAGCTTGGGGTGGAGTACCTAAAGTAATTGTGACTGACAACATGAAAACGGTAATGGATGAGTCAAGAACGGAGTATAAGAAAGGAGTGGTGAACGAACGATTCCATCAGTTCGCAAAGGACTGTGGATTCAAAGTACAGCCATGTATTGCAGGAAGGCCGAGGACAAAAGGGAAAGTTGAATCTCCTATGAAGTTATTGGATGAAATCCATGCATATCAAGGAAAGTTTGATTATGAGGAACTTAATCATTTTGTCCAAAAGCTATGTGAACGCATTAACCATAGTTATCATCAAGGTACAGGGAAAATACCTGTTTTGGCACTACCACAAGAAAAGAGCCTCCTACTTCCCCTACCACGGAAAGAACTAAGAGACTCTTATAAAATCAGCCATAAACTTGTTAAAGTAAATCCAAGCAATATGATTACTTACCAATCAAACCAGTACTCAGTTCCAGCTGAATACAAAGGAAAGACCGTAGGTCTACAAGTCTATGACGACCAAATTCATATTTATTATAACACCGATCTGATCGCACAACATCAAATTAGCCGGATTCGCCTTAATTATAAGAGAGATCATTACGTAGAGGCGTTGTCCCAGAGCCTTGGGAAATTCCCGGATATTAAAGAATTAGCCAGAAAAAATCTACAAGCGATTAGTGAGGTATATAAAAATGAATAGCACGTATCAGCAACTCCTTAAAAACCTGGAATATTTAAATCTGAAACAAATGATTGAACATTTGAGTGATACGATTGACTTTAGTATGAATAACCAATTGTCATTCGTCGACACACTGGTCAAACTAACGAATTATGAAATTGATGTCCGAGAGAAAAGTATGATCAACTCAATGGTGAAGGTCGCAGGGTTTCCCCACCGTAAAGAACTAAGCGAATTCGATTTTGAATTTCAGCCTACCATCAATAAACAGCAGATGCTTGATTTTACCTCGTTGAGGTTCCTTGAGGAGAAAGAGAACATTGTTTTCTTAGGGACAAGTGGGGTAGGAAAGACACACTTGGCAACCTCTATTGGTATAGCAGCAGCGAAGAAAAGAACAAGCACCTATTTTATTAAGTGCAATGATCTAATCATGAATTTAAAGAGAGCGAAGTTGGAAAACAGATTAGAATCAAGATTAAAACACTATACAAAATATAAGCTTTTAATCATTGATGAAATAGGCTACCTCCCAATTGACAGGGAGGATGCCAAGTTATTCTTCCAGCTAATTGATTTGCGATATGAAAAAAAGAGCACAATTCTAACAACTAACATTAGCTTCAAGGAGTGGGACGGGGTTTTTCAAGATACTATGTTAGCGAATGCGATATTAGATCGAGTTCTACATCACGCTACTGTAGTGAATATCGTTGGTGATTCATACAGGATAAAGAATCATTTTGAAATAGAAAATGATTAAAAATGTACATTCTTACACAGTCATAAATGTACATTCTTACATTGACATTTATA
>NZ_LBMD01000050.1 GCF_001293645.1 Bacillus sp. CHD6a | reverse complement strand
GGGATGGAGCGACTGGACCAGAGGGACCAGCAGGACGAGAAGGAGCAACCGGACCAGCAGGACCAGAGGGACCTGTTAATCCTACTTCAACAAAAGAAGTACTTTTTCGAGGAGCAGCCCAAGGGTTTCAAAGAGTCTCTGCGGCACCTGGTGCTCTGTCACAGCAAATACCTTTAGTAGTACTAGGAGATGGAAGTATTGTAGGACTAACAGCTTCTATGTATGAAAGAAACTTACAACCTGGAACATATGTTTATAATGTTTGTTCCAATGTCCCTGAAAATGCTACAGCCCCTGCAGCTCGCAATATAATTTCTACCATAACATTTATTTTGAATGAAATAACTTCAGGTACTATTACATTTACCATAAAACCCAGTGATCCAAATACACAGCCGGTTTTTGTCTCCAATGGAGGACCTTACGTAGTAGCTAATGCGACTGTTTCATGGTCTTCAAACATTCCAGGCGATCCTATAGCTAGGAATGATGCAATTTCTTTATACTTAGATAATTTTGTTACTCAAAATGCGGTGTATGCATTATTTCTTTCAACAAAAATCTAAGCTAATTGAAATATTTATAATGAAAAAACAACGGCTCGGGTCAAAAATTTTTATGAAAATCATCCTGAAAGGACATTCAACTAAACTTGAATGTATCAGATTGTAGACAAAGTCTTTTGTTTTACAAAAACCAAGTTGATCGTAGTGAATGGAGCGTAGACTTCTGCGGGAGGAAGGGTCAGTGAAGATCCCACAGCACGGAGCCTGAGGAGGATTCCAGACGGCCCGCGAAAAGCGAAGCTCCTATAACTGAGATGGGACATTCAACTAAAATCTTCTTAACATTTTAATTAGAACATGCGTATTTTGACAAGAAAAACTTACAAACACATCCATCGTTCGTGACTTTGCATCTATTTTATATAATAGAAATAATACTTGCAGGAAAGAAGGAAACGGCATGCTAAGAGATGCAATCGTTATCGGAACGGGATTTGGAGGTATTACTGCCGCTGCACTGCTTGCAAAAGAAGGATACGATGTTTTGACGCTTGAAGCTGCAAATGAACTTGGGGGTTGTGCAAGTAAATTTGACCGTAAAGGATACCGTTTTAGTGCAGGAGCTACAGTTGGAATGGGTTTTGAAGAGGATGGAATGTTAAGAATGCTTTTTGATGAGCTCGGTGCTCCGATTCCTCCTATGAGAAAGGTCGACGAAATAATGAATGTGTATCTTCCAGATCGGAGACTAACATATTTCTCCGAGAAAGAAGCATGGTATAGAGAAGTTATAAAGAAGTTTGACCAAAATCCAGATGGTATCCATGCGTTTTTTGAGGATGTCTTTAAGGTATCAATGGTATTACAGAATTTCGTAAAAAAACGAGCCATTTTTCCCCCAAGCACGGCATCAGAGTATTTATATTTGTTAAGAAGTATTGATTTCAATTTTCTGGGATTAACCACATACTTAACTCAATCTGTAGAGGACCGGTTATCCAAATTCGGTCTCACGAATAATCAGCCGTTTATGGCATTTATCAATGGGCAACTGATGGATAGTGTCCAGACAACGGCTAAATTTACTCCTTCTTTGTTAGGCTATATGGCTTTAAGTATTTTTCATCAGGGTGCTTTTTATGTAGAGGGAGGCCTTGCTTCCATTATTCATGCATTGGCGGATAATTATCGCGCTTCGGGAGGGGAACTGCGCCTGCGTCATCAGGTTGTCAGCGTAGCTAAACACGGAGATATCTGGACCGTTATGACAAAACGCGGTCAAGTTTTCAGGACAAGGAAGCTCATAATGAATGTCCCCATTCACAATGTATTTTCTTTGCTAGAACCTGAATTGCATTCTAGTCTACCAATAAAAGAACAAAAAGAAAAAGATAGAAAAGCTTGGGGAGCATTCACTCTCTATATTGGGGCAGCAGATGCATCCTTTATGCAACCACAAATTAGTTCTATTCCATTTCACCAATTTATCTCCTCCTATGAATCCCCTTTATCTGAAGGGAATCAATTCTTGTTTTCTATGTCACAAGAAGGAGATACAAAGTTTGCGCCAATGGGGAAAAGATCCATTACGATCTCTACCCATACAAATGTGGACAAATGGTGGGATAGGGAAAAGTATGAAAGTAGAAAAGAAGAATACATGGAGAGAATTCTTGACTCTATTAATAATAGGTTCCCTGGCTTCTCTTCTAAAATTGATATTAAGATGGCGGGAACTCCTGTTACTTTTAAGCGCTATACCCAACGAGCAGAAGGAAAGGTAGGCGGTTATATTCCTTCAGGTAAGTATAGTTTATTGAAAAGCTACTCTCCGAACTCTCGTGTGGAGGGGCTATGGTTTTGTGGAGATACGGTTTTTCCAGGAGCAGGATCTTTAGGAAGCAGCTTGAGTGGTTGGATCGTGGCTGATGCAATAATGGGAAAGCACCCAAGTAATGGCATGTAATATCGCCTTTAGGGTGCTATTCTTTATTATTCATCCTGCTATGACTCCCTACGACAAAAATTAATATCAATCAATGT
>NZ_LBMD01000005.1 GCF_001293645.1 Bacillus sp. CHD6a | reverse complement strand
TGTTGTGTCAGCTCCTTCATTGAAGACTTCGTTAGCTTCTTTATCCATTGAGAACATAGTTATTGATAACTCGAACCTCGTAGGTTCAATGAAAGCTGAAAAATCCAATAAATCTATATCATTTGAGAAGTTGTATGCAACGATATTTTTGAGATTACTCACTAACATATCAGATTGTTTTTCAAGGTTGGTTTTAATAGAACCAATATAATTATCAATAGTAAACATAAAAAAACCTCCACAAAAATTTTGAAGTTAAGCGGTAAAATTTTGATTGGTCACATTAAAGATGTAATCATCATGTCCTTTAAATTCTTTACAGACCCTTTAAATCCCTCTTTTATGATAGATCCTTTTATCACACGAAAATAGCGTATCAAAAAGAAGAGGATGTCCCAAAAGCTATACTTTTGGGACATCCTCTTTTGAGAAAATGAAGTAATTTCTGTCTTTTATCAACACGGTTTATCGTAGTGAGTAATCCGTAGTTCACTCTTAGCTAGGAAGCACTTTTTGAAAGCTCTTGAACACTTGTTGTACTTACCTTTAATTTCTTATCGTAGATGGATGTCGTAAAAATGGCCACCAACATGAAGGACATTAATACGCCAAAAAGCATTTCCATGCCCGATAAATCTACCAAAACTCCTCCCATCAGTGGGCCAAGCATTCTTCCACCCGTTGCTGTCGAGTTGACGATCCCTTGATAGAAACCTTCCCGGCCTTTTGGTGCAAGCTGGTTCGCGACAGTAGGTACTGCTGGCCAAACAAACATTTCCCCAATGGTAATAATTATCATCGCTACTACAAATGCCATGTATTGGTCCGCTACCCCTACAACGGCAAACGATATAATGAAAATAATCAATCCGACGTTAATTTGTGTTTTTAGTGTTTTCGTGTATCTTTTCACGATCCAAGAAATGATGGGTTGTGCCAACACAATCATTGCCCCGTTAATGGTCCATAAAACACTATATTGCTTTAGCGATATTCCAAGCGATTGTGTGTGTGTTGCGATAGTCGTTTGCCACTGTACATAGCCCATCCAGCAGAGAAGATAACCGATACATACCGTTAATAGAGCGTAAAGTTTCGTATGATCTTTAATTTTTCGCTTTTGATCTAACACGGAAGTTTGAGTTGTCGGGTTTGCCTGTATATTTCGATATCCAAATAGGGCAATAAAGAAGAAGATTGCGTATGTGACGGTATTAGCAAGGAATATGTAGTCAAAACGAATATCCGCTACTAGACCACCCAATGCCGCTCCTATTGCCACTCCAAGGTTTTGCGATACATACATAGCATTAAATGCTTTGCGACCTCCTTCTTTCCAGACAGAACCTGCCATTGCATACATTGACGGAAATACAATACCTAAACCAAATCCTATTATGGTCAGGTAGATGATATAAAAAGTCCACGAATGATCAATGGTCATCCCTATTAACGCGGTGATGGTGATGGAAATTCCCAACAGTATGGAACGAAATCCACCTATTTTATCAAAAAGGATACCTCCGATCAGGTTTCCAACGACACTGGCCCCTGCATTCACCATTAGGACAAGTCCGGCCACAGACAGGGATTTTCCAAGAATGTCATGGATGTATATGGTATTTAACGGCCATAAAAAAGAAGCCCCAGTTACGTTAATTGCCATTCCAATAACTAATAACCAAAGGGCTCTGGGCATTTTCAACATTTCCACATGCCCTCCTTCAACCAAATTATTTCTATTCATTATTTCGAAATCCAAAATAATTGTAATCCGTTTTGAAGGCAGTTGCAATATAAAAAACTCGAAGCGTGAAAGTGTATGTATTCTGATTTTTGGGACATGACGGAGGGGAATGGGGACTTGGGAAATGACAGTGTGATTTTTGAATGGGATTGTGACATTTGCAGAGGTTATTATGACTTTTGAAAGGGTTATTGTGACTTTTTCAAGAGTTATTGTAACTTTTTTAAAAGTTATTGTGACTTTTTCAAAAGTCATTGTAACTTTTGCTCATTTCTCACTAGTATGCCATTCCCTCTCATACTCCATATAAAAAAGCAGCGCCAAGGCTGCTTCCTATTCATTCTCACTATGATTTTTAGTTCTTACCGGTTGCGCTTTTTTCAAATTCTTTTGCTTTACTTCCCTCACCGGATTATACTCTGCACCCATTTCGACTGCAGTATTTTCGGCATTTCTTGTTTTTTGTTCCGGATTATTTTGCTTAGAGCGTTTTTTCATTGATGGTAGCCCCCTTAATGTCTCAACAAAGTCATTTCATTTTGCAGGTTTTGCAGCTGAAGACGCATGCGGTTTAATTGTTCGCGTTGCTGTGCGTTACAGCTCTGGGAAAGGTGCATTAAGTCGTTATACGTTGCCTCAATCTGCTCTTGAGCGCTCGTAAACTCTGTATCATTGTAGTGTTCTAATTGTTTTGCTTCCGTGTACTGTGCGTGTGCATTGCGCAGTGCATCTTCACATTGTTGTATAAATTGTTCAACAGATTCTCTTGTTGCCATGGTTCCATTCACCCCACATTTTTTCTGTGTACTCCGCTTTATTTTGCTCATTTTTCGTAAGTCCATGCTATAAAAATGAACGGGATTGAAGCAGAAGCAATTTACATGCTAAAATGGTTTGTTAGCAATATTGGAGAAAAAAGAGGAGGAGTACGGATGAATAACACAAATGCGCAAAATCCGTTTCCATATTCCGTTGAAGATAAACGATATCACACTTGGAATTATCATTTACGTAACCATTTTGGGCACAAAGTATTTAAAGTCGCGTTAGATGGCGGCTTCGATTGTCCAAATCGGGACGGTACAGTTGCACATGGCGGCTGTACATTTTGCAGTGCCGCCGGATCTGGTGACTTTGCCGGAAACCGTGCTGATGACCTGATTACACAATTCAATGAAATTAAAAATAAAATGCATCACAAATGGAAAGACGGCAAATACATGGCTTATTTTCAAGCTTTCACCAATACCCATGCACCTGTTGAAGTTCTCAGGGAAAAATACGAGAAAGTGCTAAAACAAGAAGGTGTAGTCGGACTTTCCATCGGTACACGTCCAGATTGCTTGCCAGATGATGTGGTGGAATATTTGGCAGAATTGAATGAACGCACGTATTTATGGGTGGAGCTTGGACTGCAGACTGTTCATGAGCGTACAGCGTTGTTGATCAACCGTGCGCATGACTTCCAAACGTATGTAGATGGAGTCAATAAGCTTCGTAAACACGGTATTCGCGTATGCTCTCATATCATTGACGGTCTGCCGCTTGAAGATAACAAAATGATGATGGAGACTGCCGAGGCCGTGGCAAAGTTAGACGTTCAGGGTATCAAGATCCACTTGCTGCATCTTCTGAAAGGCACTCCGATGGTGAAGCAATATGAAAAAGGGATGCTTGAATTTCTGTCTTTTGAAGATTACATCCAGCTTGTTTGCGATCAGCTTGAGATCTTACCTCCTGAGATGATTGTCCACCGCATTACAGGAGACGGCCCTATTGATATTATGATTGGTCCCATGTGGAGTGTGGACAAGTGGTCTGTATTGAATGCTATAGATGCAGAGTTGAAAAGACGAGATAGTTGGCAGGGGAAATATTATAAAAGTGGTGATAGAGGATGAAATTGGAACGAGTATTGCCATATAGCAAAAAGATCATGAAACTCGCTTTATCTGAAGGGGATATAGCTGTGGACTGTACGGTTGGAAACGGTCATGACACCCTTTTCCTTTCAGAGCTTGTAGGGGAAAATGGCCACGTTTTTGGCTTTGATATACAGGATGAAGCTCTTTCTAACACGAAAACGTTGCTAGCAGAGCATGGGTTGGATTCACGAATCACCCTTTTTGCAGACAGTCATGCCGAAGTGTTGAATCGCATTCCTTTGGAAAAACAGCGAAAAATTAAGGGAGCCATTTTCAACCTTGGCTATCTTCCTGGTGGCGACAAAGACATTGTCACAGTTCCAGAAAGTACGATACAAGCTGTTGACAGCCTATTATCTGTGATGGAAAAAGAGGCGGTGATCGTCCTTGTCATCTACCATGGACATCCAGAAGGACAAGTCGAACGAGACGCCCTTCTCGACTATGTCACCAACCTGAACCAAAAAAAAGCCCACGTCCTTCAATACCGATTCATGAACCAAATCAACAACCCTCCATTCATCATCGCAATCGAAAAAAAATAAAGGAACCAGCAGAGATGCCGGTTCCTTTATTGCATTAACGTATTGAGGGTCAGACCCCTCTTCCACTCTCTAAATCACTAAAGCTTTCTCTCTCCACGCGTTACGCTCCACGCCAGCTTTGAAATTTTCGGTAAGCCCGGCCGTTCATGTAGAAGAAGTAGGCGGTGCCGCCACTTGCTTTGATGATGCTTTTGGCCATGGAGGAAATATCTTTGCATTCGTGGACTTTGCGGTCTGAAAGATAGACTCCCAGCAGGCCGCGGTTTATTAGACGGTGGAACTTTTCAAATGGCAATCCAGCTGTATAGGCATCTGCCTGTTCCATAAAATGCTGTAGTCTGTCCAACAATACAGACTCGCTCTCATAATAGGTACAGAAGTTGAGATCCCCACCATCAATATCCTCTTCCTGATCAATGAAATAATCTAACAGAATATGTAGCCCTTGAATATAAGGGAAATAGCCACCAACTATTTGATCGGCATGTTGCGAGGTGAAGGATTCGCGATATGCTTGGGAAACCAAACAGAATATCCCAAGAGTGGATCCTGTACAAGCAGAGAATTCATACCATTCCATGGGAGGTAGCTCCTCTTTGTAAAAAGAGAACCATTCTTCCAGCCTTGGCACCCGTTCTTCCTCAATTACATGCTTATGTACCTGCAAATCACAATAATAGCCTGCAAGCCTAACTAGATGCGGAGCTATTAATTCATAGTTACGATGAGACCTAAGCACTTCCTGACAGGTCGTCACCAAACTTGCGAGATACCCTCCATCATCCTGTTCACCCCGAAATCGGTAATACTCTTTCAAAGGTTCTCCGACCGTCAAAGCATCAGGCATGGACTCATGCAGTGCCGCAAAGTCTTTAGGATCCAACGATGTGCTTCTGTCGCACAAGTTATCCAAATAGTCACTGATGGTCTGATAGGCAACTATAAACTTCACCGCATGACGAAAATCAGTACCAGCGAGTAAAGACAGGATTCCGCCCCCTTCACAATGGAAAGCTTTCGTCTCAATACTTGCCAACGCCTGCTTTCGAAGCTCCTCATCTGGAATAACAGAAGCCCTCTTTTTCCAAAACTCCAGCTCCTCATATACAACAGGAAACACATCACGATACACTCTTTTCATCAAAGAAAAAGGATGGGTGGGTACCTTCAAGTTCAGTCACTTCCTTCTAATTGTAAGTCCACAAAAGCTTTTGCATAACGGAAAACACGAGCGCGCTCTGGTTCATTGAAAATTTCATGGTAAAGTCCTTCCCACTCCTTATATATTTTCTCTTTGGCAGAAAGGGAATTAAACCATGTTTCTGATGCAAATTTATCAACAATCAAGTCATCTCCTGCCTGCAAAAGCAAAACAGGAACATCCGGAAATTTTTCAATGCCGGTAAAAGCCTGATTCATCGATTGAACAAGTTCACGATACCATCTAACAGATACTTTCGTTATATAAAGCTCATCTCCTGCAGCAGTTATTCGCATTTCTTCATTTCTTGTCGCTTTGTCTATCGTGAGACCCGTTTTGAACTTTGTTTTCGGCAAAATAAAGTTAAGCCCTTTGGATAGGACGTCGAGCCCTTTCGTTGGATGATGCAACAGTTTCAAACATGGGGAAGATAAGATAACACCGTCGACCATCAACGGTTTCTTTTCTTGAAGTGTACGGATAACTGCAAGTCCTCCCATACTATGTCCAATAACAAAAACAGGCGGTTTTAAAAGGTATGCTTCTTTAATCCATTTTTCCACTTCTTCTATATATTCATCAAAATTGTCAATATGCCCTCTTCTTCGTGTGGAAAGACCTTGCCCAGGCAAATCCCCCATGATGACATTATACCCGTTTGTTTTCCACTGATCTAACAGCCACGTGTATCTTCCGTGATGCTCCTGAGCTCCGTGGACAATGACAATGGTACCTTTCGGAGTTTCAGCCTCCCATTTCCACATTTCAAACACTCCCTTAAAAAATTTAAAATTCTTTCTGATATAATAAAATAAAATAATCATCTCTTACAAGCTGGAGGAACATATGTATAAAATATACCCATATCTAAATAAAGTACCACAAATTGATGAAACAGCCTATCTGGCAGACTTCTCCGTGATTACCGGTGATGTGACCATCGGAAAAGAAAGCAGCATTTGGTTTCACACTGTTATTCGTGGAGATGTTGCTCCCACCATTATTGGAAACAGAGTAAATATTCAAGACCAATCTCTTTTACATCAAAGTCCTAACAAGCCTTTGATAATAGAAGATGATGTCACAGTTGGACATCAATGTACACTACATAGCGCATTTGTTCGCAAAAACGCCTTAATTGGCATGGGTTCTATTATTTTAGACGGTGCTGAAATTGGAGAAGGTTCCTTCATCGGTGCCGGCAGCCTTGTACCACCTGGAAAACGCATTCCGCCAAACTCACTGGCATTTGGCCGCCCCGCCAAAGTCATCCGCGAACTAACAGAAGAAGATAAACTAGACATGGCCCGCATACGAAGAGAATACGTCGAAAAAGGCCAATTCTACAAATCCGTACAGAACTGATAATTAATCTATTGGATGAAGGTATACACATGTTAATCGCAGTGGAAGGCGCGAAGACTCCTGTGGGAGGAAGGGACTGGTGAGACCCCGCAACAAAGTGAGGAGGCTCACGGACCGCCCACTGGAAAGCGAAGCGCCTGGAACGGAGATTAACCGTAAATGCAATACTCCACACACCACCCAACTCCAGGGTGGTATTTTTATTCTAAAATTTCTGTAAATATTATAACATCCAATTCTAACCTTTTCTTTACATAGTCTTATAACTTCCTAAATATTCACCCTCTAAAATATAAAATAAGAATAAAACCTAGCTAAAAAGGAGTCCTAATGATGGTCAAATTACTAGCAAACTTTTACGAATTTGAATGCAATTTGTTTCGCAGTGTGAATCGTCATTTTGACAGGAAGTACGTGAATTTCTTTTTTCGCAACATTACTCATGTTGGCGGAGCCACTTTTTCCATTTGCACCCTCTTACTTTTCATTATCTTCAGCAATCATTCCCTAAAACATACAGCTATTGCAGCGGGGCTTTCATTGGCGCTAAGTCACATACCTGTAACCATTGCAAAAAAACTATATCCAAGACGCCGTCCATACCTTGCGCTTGATAAAATTAAAGTGGCCACTAATCCGCTTAAAGATCACTCTTTTCCATCTGGTCATACTACTGCCATTTTCTCAAGTATTATTCCTTTTGTCCTATTTCTTCCTACACTGGGAATTCTTTTAATTCCTCTTGCATTATGTGTAGGCATTTCAAGAGTTTATCTTGGACTTCACTACCCTTCTGATGTTGCAGTTGGAATGATACTCGGCAGCAGCACAGGATTATTTTCCTTTTTACTAATCATTCCCCTATTTTCTTAATAAGAAGGAGGCTCACTATGAAAATTGCCATTTTTACAGACACTTTTGCACCAGATGTCAATGGTGTAGCAAAGACGTTAAAACGATTGACTAATTACTTGGACAACAAAGGATTGGAATACCGAGTATTTGCACCAGAAAGTACGAACAAAGACCTTTTTTCCAGCCAAGTCCACCGCTTTGCAAGTCTTCCATTCTTCTTATATCCCGAATGCCGACTTGCATTACCGAATATGCTGTCCGTGAAGGCTGAGCTAATAAAATTTAAACCAGACCTTATTCACGTAGCAACCCCATTTAATATCGGCCTTTGCGGGATTCACTACGCAAAAAAACTGGACATTCCAGTTGTCGGTTCTTATCATACTGACTTTGACAAATACCTCGAATACTACGACCTTCAATTCCTGACAAAAGTGCTTTGGAGCTATATGCGTTGGTTTCATCGTCCATTACGCAAGATTTTTGTTCCATCCACTGACACCCAGAATCACCTCAAGAATCATGGATTCACCAATACTGCTATCTGGCCTAGAGGGGTTGACTGCTCAGTATTCCATCCACGTACATCCTCTCAACTCATAAAAACCAAATTTAATATAAAAGAAAAATATATCCTTTCCTACGTTGGCAGACTTGCCCCTGAAAAAGATGTGGCGTTACTTCCAAACATTCAATCTTCCCTTCCGGAGACTGTTCGTCATGATGTGCACTGGCTTATAGTAGGAGACGGGCCGTTAAAACAAGAATTACAAGATAATGCCCCCACCAATATGACTTTTGCAGGCTTTCAGTCTGGACAAAACCTGGCAGAGATTTATGCTGGTTCAGATGTCTTCGTCTTTCCCTCTGCAACCGAGACCTTTGGGAATGTCGTCTTAGAGTCCTTGGCATCGGGGACACCTGTAGTTGGTGCTAACGCTGGAGGTGTCCAGACAATCATTAAACAAGGAGTAACAGGGCATCTATGCAATCAAAATGATGCTATTTCTTTTGCTGCTGCCATCACTAATCTTATAGAAGAAGAAGAAAAACGAGTACAAATGGGTTATTCCGGCCGCCACTATGCTTTACAACAATCATGGGACTCTGTTTTCGAAAGACTCCTACACGATTACCAAAGTGCGTTAACTCCACAAAAACTTCAAATACTTGCATAAGAAAAGGAGGCCACCTCGCCTCCTTTTTCTTTTAAAACGATGAAATTATTAAAAGATTTGCAACTTTAAAATGGAATATTATATAATATAACTATCTTACTTGTTCGGAAGGAGGGAAAAAGATGTTACTATCTGTAAATGCTCGCACACAATACATGGCATACTTGCATATTTGTCGTGCAATTTTTCATGATTCAGCTATCAACGGGACACGTTTGTCCTTTTTTAGACAGCTGAATAGAAAAGACAGGTAGTAAGAGATCTTTTGCCCTACACTTACCAGATGCAT
Organism: Bacillus sp. CHD6a; assembly: GCF_001293645.1. Lineage (GTDB taxonomy): Bacteria > Bacillota > Bacilli > Bacillales > Bacillaceae_I > Sutcliffiella_A. The sequence continues at coordinate 6,211 of NZ_LBMD01000005.1, read as the reverse complement.
CGTGTACTTTGCGTCTAAATAAAAACCATGGGAAAGAAGGCTTCTTCTTACCCATGGTTTTTTTGTGCGTTTAAATTCTGAAGGAGTGAACAAAACATGATGATATGTACATTAAATAATATAAGTAAAAGCTTTGCTGGCACGCTGATTTTTGATAATGTTTCCATGGAAATCCAGGCAAACGACCGGATTGGACTTGTTGGTAGAAATGGAAGCGGAAAGACAACAATTTTCCAATTGATCAGTGGACTAGAAGCTCCTGATAAAGGAGCGATTCATATAAAAAAAGGCGCTAAAATCGGATACCTCGCTCAAATCCCCTCCTACCCTGATGGGACAACAGGAGAAGATGTCTTACTTTCCGCATTCCAGGAAACGGTGGAACTGCAACATAAGTTAAGATATTTAGAGAACCAAATGTCAAAGGTTGCGGAAGAGAACGAGTTAAACAAGATTATGCAGGAATACGGTGTACTGCAAGAACGCTTTGGTTTTATGGGAGGGTACGAAATGGATGCCTCCATACAGCGGATTGCAAACGGTCTAAATATCACTACCTTACTTTCTCAGCCATTCTCAAGCTTGAGTGGCGGGGAGCAAACAAAAATATGTTTAGGATTTATCCTGTTACAAAACCCTGATGTATTATTGCTTGATGAGCCCACCAACCATCTTGATATTTTTTCAGTAGAATGGCTAGAGCAATATTTAAGGGATTATGATGGTACAGTTGTCGCTATTTCACATGACCGCTATTTTCTCGATGAAATAGCAACGAAAATTATTGATTTAGAAGATGGGGAGATTCACACATACCACACTAACTACAGTGATTTCCTTAAAGAGAAAGAAGAACGATTGCTGTTGGAATTCTCGGCGTATCAAGAACAACAGAAAAAAATTAAGAAAATGAAAGAAGCGATCAAACGCTTAAAAGAATGGGCGAATCAAAGCAATCCACCTAACTCTGCCATGCACCGCCGTGCAAAAAGCATGGAGAAAGCATTGAATAGAATGGAAAAATTAAAACGTCCTATCCTAGAGCGGAAGGCAATGGACCTTCAATTCGATGCCACAGATCGTAGTGGAAAAGACGTGGTAATAATGGAAGGTATATGCAAATCATTTGATACAAAAAATCTTTTTCAAAACATAGATCTTGCAGTTTATGTTAGAGAACGTGCTGCAATTGTAGGTCAAAATGGTACAGGGAAATCTACCCTTCTAAAATTACTTCTTGGGGAACTAGAGGCTGATAGCGGAGTAGTGAAGCTTGGCAGTAATGTAAAAGCAGGATATCTTTCTCAACACATCAAGGCCAGTAATCCAAGCCAGACATTAATTGAAGCTTTCCGTGAAGAAATATCTATCACACTCGAACAAGCAAGACATGTGCTAGCTAAATTCTTGTTTTATGGCCCGTCTGTATTCAAAAAAGTAGAGAATTTAAGCGGCGGTGAAAAAATGCGCCTCCGTTTGGCACAGCTTATGCACCAGGACATCAATTTGCTGATATTAGATGAACCGACAAATCACCTCGATATAGATTCCCGCGAGGTGCTAGAAGAAGCATTGGAGGAGTTTGACGGTACCATCCTCGCCGTTTCCCATGATCGCTACTTTCTAAATAAATATTTCGAAAAAACATGCTGGTTAGAGAATGGGATGCTCGTAACATATGAAGGGAATTATCAGTATGCCCGGGGAAAGCGCGAGGAATTAGAGAGGAAAAAAGAAGCAAACCTTCCTAAGGTTGTCGAGATTGAGAAAGAGAAAGAGAAAAAGAGCAAGCATTCCGCTCCGAACTCTTCAAGTATTGGTTTTGAAGAAGTGGAAAAAAAATTAGAGGATCTAGAAACAAGAATGGATGAATTGGAAACTCTAATGCACAAGGAAGAGGACTTGCTGACACTTCAAAGGCTACAAGAAGAACTCATTCTTTTAGAATCAGAAAGAGATTCATTATATTTAACACTAGAAGAAATCCTTTAAAACTAAAAACCGCCCAAGAATTGAGCTCATAGAGCCTCCTTCCCGGGCGGTTTTTCTTATTAACGTATATTATATTAAGCGTTCGCTTGCTCTTTCAAAGCGTCAGCCTTATCTGTTTGCTCCCAAGGAAGATCCAGATCATTACGTCCGAAGTGGCCGTAAGCAGCAGTTTGCTTGTAGATAGGACGACGAAGGTCTAGCATTTTGATGATTCCTGCTGGACGTAGGTCGAAGTTGTTGCGAACCAATTCCACTAATTTCTCTTCAGAAACTTTACCAGTTCCGAAAGTATCAACTGCGATAGATACTGGTTGAGCAACACCAATCGCATAAGCCAATTGAACTTCACACTTGTCAGCAAGTCCACTTGCTACGATGTTTTTAGCCACATAACGTGCAGCATAAGCACCAGAGCGGTCTACTTTCGTTGCATCCTTACCGGAGAATGCTCCACCACCATGGCGAGCGTATCCACCGTAAGTGTCAACGATGATCTTACGTCCAGTAAGACCTGCATCCCCTTGTGGTCCACCAATTACGAAACGGCCAGTTGGGTTGATGAAGTATTTTGTGTTCTCGTCAATCAATTCAGCAGGTACTACTGGCTTGATTACGTATTCTTTAATATTTCGTTGGATACGCTCTAAGGAAACCTCAGGGTGGTGCTGAGTAGAGATAACGATCGTATCAATACGAACTGGTTGGTCGTTCTCATCATATTCTACTGTCACTTGCGTTTTACCGTCTGGACGTAAGTAAGGAAGAACTTCATCTTTTCTTACTTCTGTTAAACGGCGAGAAAGCTTGTGCGCCAGTGAAATTGGTAATGGCATTAATTCATTTGTTTCATTACAAGCAAATCCAAACATTAGACCTTGGTCGCCAGCTCCAATTGCTTCGATTTCTGCATCAGACATTTGACCTTCACGAGCTTCTAGAGCTTGGTCAACACCCATTGCGATGTCAGCAGACTGCTCATCAATAGAAGTAAGTACTGCACAAGTTTCCGCGTCAAAACCGTATTTTGCACGAGTATAACCAATGCCTTGAATGGTTTCACGAACAATTTTCGGGATGTCAACATACGTGGAAGTAGTGATTTCACCAGCAACCAATACCAATCCAGTAGTGACGGAAGTTTCACACGCTACACGTGCATTTGGATCATTTGTAAGAATCGCATCTAGGATTGAATCAGAAATTTGGTCACAAATTTTATCCGGATGCCCTTCCGTTACGGACTCAGAAGTAAATAAACGACGTTGTTTAGTCATTAAAAAAAGTTCCTCCTTTTTACTTATGAAAAGCGTTTGACTTCTCTTCATGTACAGCAGTTATATTTGATACGGATCTCAGTTCCTATTGTGATGTTCTATGTTATCTTGTGTAAAAATAGAAAAAACCTTCCCACAAAATTGAGGAAAGGTTTGATGTCGAGAATTAGCCTTTCACTCTTATCGGTCAAGGTCAAAGCCTTGCTCAGGTTTAGCACCTTTTCTCAAGCGACCAAAAACTTGGCCTAATACAAAACAGCGGCGTGCTTTTTTGCGCTCGCTCATCCTTTGAGCAGGTTGCTGGGTTTCATAGGGCCTGTCCCTCCACCAGCTCGGAATAAGAGTATCCGTTCAAGGTTCTATATTAGCGTACTAAAACCTTTCATGTCAACAAAAAAGAGAAATAATTCGACATCAATTTACAGGAAATAATTACTTCCTTATAATATAAATCTTCTCTAATGAAAATCTCTTTATCATTTCCTTTTACTTCTGGAAAGCAGGGTTTATAATGAGATAGGACATTTGGTGAAAATTTTAGTGGACAGGCATAAAATGATAACGCTTTCATCTTATTAATTGTATGCTTTTCCAATAGGATAAGCCTCTTTTTCACAAAATGTTAACGAATTCATATTAATTTTCATAAAATAAGCTAATTAGTATGGACTATTAAGTTAAATGTGTTATACTTTTTAACAGATGAGAAAAAAGAAAATTATATAATTGAAGGAGAGTTATCCATGATGAAAACGGTTGGAATTGATAATGGGTTAACAAAATTAATATACGGAAGCAACACACATGTTCAACTGTCTGTTCCTCAATTGGTAGAAAAAATATTAAACCGTAACGAAGGCTGCCTAACTTCAACTGGTGCAGTACTCGCAACTACTGGTAAATACACGGGTCGCTCCCCTAAAGATAAATTTATTGTAGAAGAAGAAATCAGCAGAGATAAAATTGACTGGGGTACCGTCAACCGTCCTATCTCTGAAGATGTATTTGATCGCTTGTATAACAAAGTTCTCACATACTTAGAAAATAAAGATGAAGTGTTCGTGTTTAAAGGATTCGCAGGTGCTGATGAGAAATATCAACTACCAATCCAAGTAATCAACGAATTCGCTTGGCACAACCTTTTCGCACAACAGTTATTTATTAAGCCGAATGAAGAGCAACTGGCCAAACATGAAACCGCATTCAGCATTGTTTCTGCTCCGAACTTTAAAGCCGATCCAGCAGTCGATGGCACAAATTCTGAAGCATTCATCATAATCTCTTTCAGCAAACGAATTGTTCTGATTGGTGGGACAGAGTATGCAGGGGAAATGAAAAAGTCCATTTTCTCTGTAATGAATTACCTGCTACCAGAAAACGGAATTATGCCAATGCACTGCTCTGCGAACGTAGGACGTGAAGGCGATGTAGCATTGTTCTTCGGACTATCCGGTACCGGTAAAACAACACTATCGGCAGACCCTAACCGCAAACTTATCGGTGATGATGAGCACGGCTGGTCAAACACTGGTGTATTTAACATTGAAGGAGGATGCTACGCAAAATGCATCGGCCTGACTCGCGAAAAAGAACCACAAATCTTTGATGCTATCCGTTTTGGTTCGGTTCTTGAAAATGTGGTCATTGACGGCCAATCCAGAATTGCTGACTATGAGAACTCCACTTTAACTGAAAATACACGTGCAGCTTATTCACTGGATGCAATGGAAAATATCGTTCAACCTAGCATTGCTGGTCATCCAAATACGATCGTCTTTTTAACAGCGGATGCAACAGGCGTATTGCCTCCAATCTCTAAGCTCTCTAAAGAACAGGCTATGTTCCATTTCCTAAGTGGTTACACAAGCAAACTAGCAGGGACAGAGCGCGGAATCACATCACCACAAGCTACTTTCTCGACATGCTTTGGTTCACCGTTCTTGCCACTTCCTGCAACCACTTATGCAGAAATGCTAGGCAAAAAAATCGATGAGCATGATGTGCAAGTTTACCTTGTGAACACAGGTTGGACTGGCGGAGAGTACGGAGTTGGAAGTCGCATGAAGCTTTCTTACACAAGAGCAATGGTTCAGGCGGCACTAGAAGGCGACCTGACTAATGTAGAAGTGGAAAGAGATCCATACTTTGGCGTTTCCATCCCAGTACATGTTCCTGGTGTACCTGACGAAGTATTACAACCAAAGAAAACATGGCATAGTGACGAGAAATACGATCATTTTGCACGTGAGCTTGCTGGCAAGTTCAAAATGAATTTCAAGAAGTTTGAAAATGTACCTGCGGAAGTTCTTGAGTTGGGCGGACCTACGGTATAATCGGGAAAATATTTGAGGTCAACTAAGGCTGTTAGAGCCTTGGTTGGCTTTTTTGGTTTCTTGGGATTGGTGGACGCTTAAAAGATCCCTCTACAACTGTTTTTCTTTTTAGATTTGCGTTTGGGGCGGAGAGAACCTCTCTCTCCTACCGTTTTCCCTTTTCACATTGCTTTTCGGGCGGTGAGAACCTTTCTCTACTACCGTTTTCACCTTTCACATTGTGTTTCGGGCGGTGAGAACCTCTCTCTCCTACCGTTTTCCCTTTTCGCATTGCGTTTCGGGCGGTGAGAACCCCTCTCTCCTACCATTTTCCCTCCCCACATTGTGTTTCGGGCGGAGAGAACCTCTCTCTCCTACCGTTTTCCCTTTTCACATTGCTTTTCGGGTGGTGAGAACCCCTCTCTCCTACCATTTCCCCCCAACGCATTGTGTTTCGGGCGGTGAGAGCCCCTCTCTCCTACCGTTTTCCCTTCCCACATTGCGTTTCGGGGCGGTGAGAACCCCTCTCTCCTACCATTTCCCCTCCCCACATTGCGTTTCGGGCGGTGAGAACCCCTCTCTCCTACCATTTCCCTCCCCACATTGCGTTTCGGGCAGTGAGAACCTCTCTTT
>NZ_LBMD01000049.1 GCF_001293645.1 Bacillus sp. CHD6a | reverse complement strand
AACATTATCTAGTTTTGAAGGAATAAAAAAGTTGAAAAAACATCTTGATTTTCTTCAAAGATATATTATAATAATATTTGTCTGGTAATGATGGCGAAGAGGTCACACCCGTTCCCATACCGAACACGGAAGTTAAGCTCTTCAGCGCCGATGGTAGTTGGGGGATCTCCCCCTGTGAGAGTAGGACGTTGCCAGGCTGGTATTAATCCACCATAGCTCAGCGGTAGAGCATTCGGCTGTTAACCGAAGGGTCGTAGGTTCGAATCCTACTGGTGGAGCCAACTAAATGGAGAGCTGTCCGAGTGGCCGAAGGAGCACGATTGGAAATCGTGTAGACGGTCAACGCCGTCTCAAGGGTTCAAATCCCTTGCTCTCCGCCATTATCTTTGGCCCGTTGGTCAAGCGGTTAAGACACCGCCCTTTCACGGCGGTAACACGGGTTCGAATCCCGTACGGGTCACCAAAGTTATTCGAGACATAAATAATGAATGTTTATACATAGGAGGATTAGCTCAGCTGGGAGAGCACCTGCCTTACAAGCAGGGGGTCGGCGGTTCGATCCCGTCATCCTCCACCATTATATCTTTATAACATATTTGACAATAATATTATCGCGGGGTGGAGCAGTCTGGTAGCTCGTCGGGCTCATAACCCGAAGGTCGCAGGTTCAAATCCTGTCCCCGCAACCAAATGGTCCCGTGGTGTAGCGGTTAACATGCCTGCCTGTCACGCAGGAGATCGCCGGTTCGATCCCGGTCGGGACCGCCATTTTCTTTGAAAATAAAATTAGGCTCGGTAGCTCAGTTGGTAGAGCAATGGACTGAAAATCCATGTGTCGGCGGTTCGATTCCGTCCCGAGCCACCATGATTTTTTCACCAAAATGAAGAAATCACCATATAATGCCGGTGTAGCTCAGTTGGTAGAGCAACTGACTTGTAATCAGTAGGTCGTGGGTTCGACTCCTATCGCCGGCACCAGATATATGGAGGGGTAGCGAAGTGGCTAAACGCGGCGGACTGTAAATCCGCTCCTTCGGGTTCGGCAGTTCGAATCTGCCCCCCTCCACCATTTCTTAAAAAAGTAGTAACAAAATGTTTAATAGGGGCATAGTTTAACGGTAGAACAGAGGTCTCCAAAACCTCCGGTGTGGGTTCGATTCCTACTGCCCCTGCCAATTTAAAATTATGGCGATTGTGGCGAAGTGGTTAACGCACCTGATTGTGGTTCAGGCATTCGTGGGTTCGATTCCCATCAGTCGCCCCATAATTTACTTAATATCGACTTTCATTTAAGTCTTTTTTATTTCTAGATTTATTGGGCTATAGCCAAGCGGTAAGGCATCGCACTTTGACTGCGACATGCGTTGGTTCGAATCCAGCTAGCCCAGCCATTTTTGCGGAAGTAGTTCAGTGGTAGAACACCACCTTGCCAAGGTGGGGGTCGCGGGTTCGAATCCCGTCTTCCGCTCCAAAAAATTCAGGTGGCATAGCCAAGTGGTAAGGCCAAGGTCTGCAAAACCTTTATCACCGGTTCAAATCCGGTTGCCACCTCCAATTTTACTAAAAGTAGTTATTCATATATACGAGACAAGCCGGGGTGGCGGAACTGGCAGACGCACAGGACTTAAAATCCTGCGGTAGGTGACTACCGTACCGGTTCGATTCCGGTCCTCGGCACCATTTGAATAATTATTATGATTGAGTATGCCGGTGTGGCGGAATTGGCAGACGCGCACGACTCAAAATCGTGTTCCTCTGGAGTGCCGGTTCGACCCCGGCCACCGGTACCAATCGCGGGTGTAGTTTAATGGTAAAACCTCAGCCTTCCAAGCTGATGTCGTGGGTTCGATTCCCATCACCCGCTCCATACATAACTTTTCAAGACTCTAACTTAATTGTTGGGGTCTTTTTTGTTGCTAAAAAGTAAAGAATCTATAACAAAAAGCCACAGAGCATGATTATGTTCTGTGGCTTTCTTATGTGTCACTCTACTCAGTAAGCATGCTAATTCCTTTTTCAAGTTCTTTTAACACTTCAGGATCTTTTTCTGTTGTTTGATAATGTTGCAGTGTTTCTAATGCTTGCTTGTCCCCGATTTTTCCTAATGCCCAGGCTGCCGTTCCTCTTATTACCGGACGAGGGTCATTTTTTAATAGACTTTGGAGATCAGGTATAGCGGAAGTATCTTTGTAATGAGCGAGCGCGATAATGGCATTTCGTTGTATTGGCTTTTTCCCACGCCAGGATCCTGAGATCTTACCAAAGTTCTCTTTAAACTCTTTGTTAGAGATGGTTAAAAGTGGTTTTAACTTCGGTTTAACAATTTCAGGATCGGGCTCCATTTCAGGATGAAGGTGAAAATCTTTTCCTTTATTTTCAGGGCACACTGTCTGGCAAGTATCACAGCCGTAGAGTCTGTTGCCTAATTTGGTGCGATACTCTTCTGCCAGGAAGCCTTTTGTTTGTGTCAGAAAGGCAATGCATTTATTAGAATTGAGCTGTCCACCTTGAACGAGTGCACCTGTTGGACAGACTTCCACGCATTTATTACAGGTCCCACAGTTATCTTCTAAAGGGGTATCTGGTTCAAAGGATATCGTCGTTATCATTTCCCCTAAATACACATACGAGCCAAATTCAGGCGTGATAATCGCACAGTTTTTACCGCTCCAACCAATACCTGCCCGTTCAGCAACAGCCCTGTCACTTAGCTCACCGGTATCTACCATGGATTTCATTAGAGCGTCTGGACGCTTTTCTTTTATGAACGCTTCTAACAATCTGAGTTTCTCTCTTAAGATATCATGGTAATCGACACCCCAGGATGCACGGCAAAATATCCCTCGTCGCTCTTCACGTGTGCTTCTTGGTGCGTCTTTCATTTTGGAGGGATATGCAAGTGCAATGGCAATAATGCTTTTGGCCTTGGGTAGTACTAGTTTAGGGTTTGTCCGTTTTTCAATATCAGGTTCTTCAAACCCGGATTGATAGTTAAGTTCCTGTTGAGTGATTAGTCTTTCTTTTAAACCAGTGAACACTCCGGCACTTGCAAATCCAATCTTATCAATGCCAACTTCTTTACTATAGGCGATAATTTCTTCTTTTAGTATTAAGTTTTCCTCATTCAATGTGAACACCTCCTTTATTGTATTTTAGCCACCCTATATTTTAACATAATTAAAAGCAATAAGTAGCATAGAACAAGTTATATGATACAATTACCATAATCAAGAAAGGAAGGATGGGCTAAATGAAAGTATTGATTGATGAAAGTGTAACCCTTAAGAAATACGGTATCATTATGTATAACGATATTAGTATTAGTTCGTCACCTCAGATGTTAAAAGGGAGAATTCGCCTTTTCCAAGAATCGCTTCACTTGGATTTAGAAGATAAAGATATGAAAGATATTCCCGGAGTAGCACAGTGGCGTTCTGTATTCAAGGAAACTGGGATAGATCCATCTAGGTATCGGCCATCCGTGGAGGCATTGTACCGTAGAATAAAAAAAGGACAATTCCTTGAGCCATTCAATTCTGCTGTGGATTTGAACAACTTTTTTTCAATGAAATATGAAATTCCCTTTGGAATCTATGATGCTGAGAAGATTGTTGGTGATGTAACAGTTGCGATTGGAGATGAGACATCAAGTTATGAAGGATTAAATGGGCGAGAAATTACATTAGCTAAGATGCTTCACACTCGTGATGAGGTAGGTCCTTTTGGAAGTCCTTTTGTCGATAGTCGCAGGACAGCCGTTTCTGAGGAGAGCACGTCTGCGTTGCATGTTGTGTATTTTAAGCCTTCTATGAAAAGTGACGAATGTGAAGAGATGCTTGCTGCGATTAGCGAGATGTTTCTGCAGGTTCATGGTGGAACGAGTGAGTATTGGGTTTTGGATGAAAAGTAGGTAATTAGGTTTGCCTGCTTTTTTATATTGAAGGGAGTGTTGTGGATGAGTTTTATGATGAAGGAACGTAAGGTGTCTGAGGAGCTGAAATTATTAAGAATGCTTAAGGCACGAGAAGGTCTCGTGGATGATAGCCGATATTGGAATCTTGAAAAAGGTTATCAGGGGGAGGTACTTTTTGATAAATGGTTTTCAGGGTTAGAAGGTGAGTGGATTGTGGTGAATGATATTTTACTTGAGCAAGCAGGCAGTTTGTTTCAAATTGACTCCCTTGTGATTGGAGGGGATAGAGTGTACTTGTTTGAAGTGAAGAATTTTGAAGGTGATTTCTTACTTGAGGATGACAGGTGGTATTCTGGCAGTAAAGAAATAAAAGATCCCTTACTACAAATGCAACGATGCGAAACCGCATTAAGACAACTCCTCAGAAGCCTAGGATATCAACTCCCCATAGAATCAAACCTCATATTTATTAACCCCGAGTTTAATCTATATAATTGCCCACCTAAATTACCAATAGTATTTTGTTCCCAATTGAATCGGTTTTCCACTAAATTATTGAAGCAATCCTCTAGTTCTGCAAAGTTAAATGCACGTCATTCCCGTTTGGCTGAGAAGCTGTGCGAGCTGCATATTGAGAAGTCACCATACGAAAGATTGCCTGAGTACAGGTATGAGGATCTGCGGAAGGGGATTGTTTGTGTTGGGTGTGGGGGGATGGATATGCGCCACCATTATAGAATGATTGAATGTAGTATGTGCGGAAGGAAGGAAGATTTGGATATCGCTTTGATAAGAGCTATAAATGAATGTTGTAGTTTGTTCCCACAGATGAAAATCACTACAAAGATCATTCATGATTGGATTGGGGAAATGTTCTCTAAGCAAGTAATTCAAAGGGTTTTACACAGTAACTTTTCATTAATTGGACATGGAAAGTCGGCTAATTATGTTAAGGATACACCGAGAATAAACGGGTCAGGTACATTAATGTTGAATGATTCCCTCGGTCGATGATACGTAGGAAACAATGTCCTCATAGGAAGTGAATGACTCCCTCGGCTAGTGGAAAGTGGGACAAAATGTCCTCATAGGAAGTGAATGACTCCCTCTGCTAGAGGAAAGTAAGGAACATTGTCTTTATAGGAAGT
>NZ_LBMD01000048.1 GCF_001293645.1 Bacillus sp. CHD6a | reverse complement strand
ACGACAAAATGATTTAAGTAACACAAGCTAGCAAATTTTGAGCAAAAGCTCAGACTCTTTATTGGAGAGTTTGATCCTGGCTCAGGACGAACGCTGGCGGCGTGCCTAATACATGCAAGTCGAGCGGACCTTTTAAAAGCTTGCTTTTGAAAGGTCAGCGGCGGACGGGTGAGTAACACGTGGGCAACCTGCCTGTAAGACTGGGATAACTTCGGGAAACCGGAGCTAATACCGGATAATATAAGGAACCTCCTGGTTCTTTATTGAAAGATGGTTTCGGCTATCACTTACAGATGGGCCCGCGGCGCATTAGCTAGTTGGTGAGGTAACGGCTCACCAAGGCGACGATGCGTAGCCGACCTGAGAGGGTGATCGGCCACACTGGGACTGAGACACGGCCCAGACTCCTACGGGAGGCAGCAGTAGGGAATCTTCCACAATGGACGAAAGTCTGATGGAGCAACGCCGCGTGAGCGATGAAGGCCTTCGGGTCGTAAAGCTCTGTTGTTAGGGAAGAACAAGTGCGAGAGTAACTGCTCGCACCTTGACGGTACCTAACCAGAAAGCCACGGCTAACTACGTGCCAGCAGCCGCGGTAATACGTAGGTGGCAAGCGTTGTCCGGAATTATTGGGCGTAAAGCGCGCGCAGGTGGTCCTTTAAGTCTGATGTGAAAGCCCACGGCTCAACCGTGGAGGGTCATTGGAAACTGGGGGACTTGAGTGCAGAAGAGGAAAGTGGAATTCCAAGTGTAGCGGTGAAATGCGTAGAGATTTGGAGGAACACCAGTGGCGAAGGCGACTTTCTGGTCTGTAACTGACACTGAGGCGCGAAAGCGTGGGGAGCAAACAGGATTAGATACCCTGGTAGTCCACGCCGTAAACGATGAGTGCTAAGTGTTAGAGGGTTTCCGCCCTTTAGTGCTGCAGCTAACGCATTAAGCACTCCGCCTGGGGAGTACGGTCGCAAGACTGAAACTCAAAGGAATTGACGGGGGCCCGCACAAGCGGTGGAGCATGTGGTTTAATTCGAAGCAACGCGAAGAACCTTACCAGGTCTTGACATCCTCTGACACTCCTAGAGATAGGACGTTCCCCTTCGGGGGACAGAGTGACAGGTGGTGCATGGTTGTCGTCAGCTCGTGTCGTGAGATGTTGGGTTAAGTCCCGCAACGAGCGCAACCCTTGATCTTAGTTGCCAGCATTCAGTTGGGCACTCTAAGGTGACTGCCGGTGACAAACCGGAGGAAGGTGGGGATGACGTCAAATCATCATGCCCCTTATGACCTGGGCTACACACGTGCTACAATGGACGGTACAAAGGGCAGCAAAACCGCGAGGTCGAGCCAATCCCATAAAACCGTTCTCAGTTCGGATTGCAGGCTGCAACTCGCCTGCATGAAGCCGGAATCGCTAGTAATCGCGGATCAGCATGCCGCGGTGAATACGTTCCCGGGCCTTGTACACACCGCCCGTCACACCACGAGAGTTTGTAACACCCGAAGTCGGTGGGGTAACCTTTTGGAGCCAGCCGCCTAAGGTGGGACAGATGATTGGGGTGAAGTCGTAACAAGGTAGCCGTATCGGAAGGTGCGGCTGGATCACCTCCTTTCTAAGGAATGTACGCTTGTTGTTTTGTTTAGTTTTGAGAGAGCATTCTCTCTATATTGACAAATCTTACGATTTGTCGCAGTTGTTCCTTGAAAACTAGATAATGTAACTAATATCAAGATATTCACAAAATATCGTTCATCTTAGTAATTTTCTTTTAAGATATCATCGCTGATATCGACA
>NZ_LBMD01000047.1 GCF_001293645.1 Bacillus sp. CHD6a | reverse complement strand
GATTTGTCGCAGTTGTTCCTTGAAAACTAGATAATGTAACTAATATCAAGATATTCACAAAATATCGTTCATCTTAGTAATTTTCTTTTAAGATATCATCGCTGATATCGACACATGACCAAATTGGTCAACGGTTAAGTTATTAAGGGCGCACGGTGGATGCCTTGGCACTAGGAGCCGATGAAGGACGGGACTAACACCGATATGCTTCGGGGAGCTGTAAGTAAGCTTTGATCCGGAGATTTCCGAATGGGGAAACCCACTGCTCGTAATGGAGCAGTATCCTTATCTGAATACATAGGGTATGGAAGGCAGACCCGGGGAACTGAAACATCTTAGTACCCGGAGGAAGAGAAAGCAAACGCGATTTCCTGAGTAGCGGCGAGCGAAACGGAATTAGCCCAAACCAAGAGGCTTGCCTCTTGGGGTTGTAGGACACTCTACATGGAGTTACAAAGGAACGGGGTAAATGAAGCGATCTGGAAAGGTCCGTCATAGAAGGTAAAAACCCTGTAGTTGAAACTTCGTTCCCTCCTGAGTGGATCCTGAGTACGGCGGGACACGAGAAATCCCGTCGGAAGCAGGGAGGACCATCTCCCAAGGCTAAATACTCCCTAGTGACCGATAGTGAACCAGTACCGTGAGGGAAAGGTGAAAAGCACCCCGGAAGGGGAGTGAAATAGATCCTGAAACCGTGTGCCTACAAGTAGTTAGAGCCCGTTAATGGGTGATAGCGTGCCTTTTGTAGAATGAACCGGCGAGTTACGATCCCGTGCAAGGTTAAGTCGAAGAGACGGAGCCGTAGCGAAAGCGAGTCTGAATAGGGCGAATGAGTACGTGGTCGTAGACCCGAAACCAGGTGATCTACCCATGTCCAGGGTGAAGTTCAGGTAACACTGAATGGAGGCCCGAACCGACTCACGTTGAAAAGTGAGCGGATGAGGTGTGGGTAGGGGTGAAATGCCAATCGAACCTGGAGATAGCTGGTTCTCTCCGAAATAGCTTTAGGGCTAGCCTCATGTGTTAGAGTCTTGGAGGTAGAGCACTGATTGGACTAGGGGTCCTCATCGGATTACCGAATTCAGTCAAACTCCGAATGCCAAAGACTTATCCATGGGAGTCAGACTGCGAGTGATAAGATCCGTAGTCAAGAGGGAAACAGCCCAGACCGCCAGCTAAGGTCCCCAAGTATACGTTAAGTGGAAAAGGATGTGGAGTTGCTTAGACAACCAGGATGTTGGCTTAGAAGCAGCCACCATTTAAAGAGTGCGTAATAGCTCACTGGTCGAGTGACTCTGCGCCGAAAATGTACCGGGGCTAAACGTATCACCGAAGCTGCGGACTGTTCTTACGAACAGTGGTAGGAGAGCGTTCTAAGGGCGTTGAAGCTAGACCGTAAGGACTGGTGGAGCGCTTAGAAGTGAGAATGCCGGTATGAGTAGCGAAAGAAGGGTGAGAATCCCTTCCACCGAATGCCTAAGGTTTCCTGAGGAAGGCTCGTCCGCTCAGGGTTAGTCGGGACCTAAGCCGAGGCCGAAAGGCGTAGGCGATGGATAACAGGTTGATATTCCTGTACCACCTCCACTCCGTTTGAGCAATGGGGGGACGCAGAAGGATAGGGTAAGCGCGCTGTTGGATATGCGCGTCTAAGCAGTAAGGCTGAGAAGTAGGCAAATCCGCTTCTCGATAAGGCTGAGCTGTGATAGCGAGGGAAATATAGTACCGAAGTTCCTGATTTCACACTGCCAAGAAAAGCCTCTAGCGAGGAGTATGGTGCCCGTACCGCAAACCGACACAGGTAGGCGAGGAGAGAATCCTAAGGTGAGCGAGAGAACTCTGGTTAAGGAACTCGGCAAAATGACCCCGTAACTTCGGGAGAAGGGGTGCTCTGTTAGGGTGTTAAAGCCCGAGAGAGCCGCAGTGAATAGGCCCAGGCGACTGTTTAGCAAAAACACAGGTCTCTGCGAAGCCGTAAGGCGAAGTATAGGGGCTGACGCCTGCCCGGTGCTGGAAGGTTAAGGGGAGAGGTTAGCGCAAGCGAAGCTTTGAACCGAAGCCCCAGTAAACGGCGGCCGTAACTATAACGGTCCTAAGGTAGCGAAATTCCTTGTCGGGTAAGTTCCGACCCGCACGAAAGGCGTAACGATCTGGGCACTGTCTCAACCAGAGACTCGGTGAAATTATAGTACCTGTGAAGATGCAGGTTACCCGCGACAGGACGGAAAGACCCCGTGGAGCTTTACTGTAGCCTGATATTGAATTTTGGTACAGCTTGTACAGGATAGGTAGGAGCCTGAGAAGCCGGAGCGCTAGCTTCGGTGGAGGCGTCGGTGGGATACTACCCTGGCTGTATTGAAATTCTAACCCGCAGCCCTTATCGGGCTGGGAGACAGTGTCAGGTGGGCAGTTTGACTGGGGCGGTCGCCTCCTAAAGAGTAACGGAGGCGCCCAAAGGTTCCCTCAGAATGGTTGGAAATCATTCGCAGAGTGTAAAGGCACAAGGGAGCTTGACTGCGAGACCTACAAGTCGAGCAGGGACGAAAGTCGGGCTTAGTGATCCGGTGGTTCCGCATGGAAGGGCCATCGCTCAACGGATAAAAGCTACCCCGGGGATAACAGGCTTATCTCCCCCAAGAGTCCACATCGACGGGGAGGTTTGGCACCTCGATGTCGGCTCATCGCATCCTGGGGCTGTAGTCGGTCCCAAGGGTTGGGCTGTTCGCCCATTAAAGCGGTACGCGAGCTGGGTTCAGAACGTCGTGAGACAGTTCGGTCCCTATCCGTCGTGGGCGCAGGAAATTTGAGAGGAGCTGTCCTTAGTACGAGAGGACCGGGATGGACGCACCGCTGGTGTACCAGTTGTCTTGCCAAAGGCATAGCTGGGTAGCTACGTGCGGACGGGATAAGTGCTGAAAGCATCTAAGCATGAAGCCCCCCTCAAGATGAGATTTCCTTTTACTTCGGTAAGTAAGATCCCTGAAAGATGATCAGGTAGATAGGTTCGAGGTGGAAGCATGGTGACATGTGGAGCTGACGAATACTAATCGATCGAGGACTTAACCCAACAAC
>NZ_LBMD01000046.1 GCF_001293645.1 Bacillus sp. CHD6a | reverse complement strand
GAGAGTTCGGGCTTAGAGAACGCTTCTATACGACCGTTTTTGCTTATTTGCAGCCTGCTCGGGTGTTAGTTTCCACTAATTCCCTCCTATTGGACAGTTCTCACTAATTTCCCCGTTATCGGGCCTAGAGATCACTCCTAAAATGACCGTTCTTATTAATTAGCTGCCTGTTCAAGCGTAGTTGTTCCACTATTTCCCCTTATTAGACAGGACCCTCTTTCACCCAAAACCAAAAGGCCAATGCCCCATTAACAGGGACATTGGCCTCGAAAGAAATCATCTTTTATTCATATTGTTCTTGAAATGGACTTGCAGGAATTGCCTCAGAGAAAAACTCTGCAAGATCTTCTGCTTGTTCTTGAGATTCAATTCGGAATACATGTTGAAGGTGGTTAAGGTCGGTAATGTCTTTAGGGTCGAGGAGGGTAGAACGGCCGGTTTGCATACAGATGACAAGGGGCTTACCAAAAAACATATTCGTGTACACGATACCAAAATCATATCTAACATCTTTAGTCGTAAAGCCAACAAAGCGAACAGGAACATTCTCATTGTTATCATAAAGCTTGTCAAATAAGTTCATAAGGTACCTCCTTTTTATTTTTTGGTTATTCAGAACTTAATTATAACTTAAGAAATGCCTGATTTGCAAGAATTTTCACTTAGTTATTGTCAGCACTTTTCTGATAATGCTAGAATAGAAATGATGGAAATGTCAGATTAGGAGTGAAAGAGATGGCCAGCAGCGCTTACATTAATTTAGTTCCCAATTCAAAAGAGAAAACACTTACTGTTGAAGATGTAAAAGAGTTATTAAATTATTATATAGAAATCACCTCCAAGACTGGAAAACAATTAGGATGGGAATACAGCCAGGCAGCTTTTCCATACGAGTTAAAAGAAAAGCCTGAAGGAAAAGGTCAGTGGTTTTATTTAAAAGGAACAGAGGACCGGTACAAGATGATCCTTATTGGTGTGGGTACACAGATAGCCACATCTGAGGAGACCACGCCTTTGTCCTACATACAGGTTACTTTACATGATCAGAGTACGCATGGAGATAAAGCAAAGGCAAATGAACTTTGTAAGTTTCTTGCAAAAAAGCTAGAAGCTGAGCTAAAATTATTTACCGGCAGTATCATGTACTATTATAAGCGTTAAATAAAAAATCCCGCTCTCCAACTATAGCGGGATTTTTTATTCATTCAGTTTCTGTACTTGCATCATTAGTCCCTATCAAGTCTGGGTCAACAATTTCGAAGCCCTTGCCTTGAAGCCCTTTTACAATATCGCTTAACGCATCTTTAGTCCATTCACGGTCATGCATTAACAGATTTGCCCCACTGTTCAGAAATTCCGTGTTAACCATAATATCTGCCAATGCCTCAGCTTCCATGTAATCTGATTCCCAATCATAGCCATACGTCCAATTCATAGGAATCATTCCTTCTTGCTTAACCAAATCTATCGCATAATCTGTATTAGTGCCAAATGGAGCTCGGAAGAAACGTGGACGTTCACCAGTAATTTCTTCTATTCGATCGCTAAGCATAACTATTTCTTCGTACTGCTCTTCTTCCGTTAGCTGTCTTAAAGATTTATGAGTCATTGTGTGATTTCCAATTGGAAACCCCATCTCATGTATGCTCTTTAATACTTGCTGTTCTTCTTCCGTTTCAAGAAAATGACCATTAACAAAGAAAATAGCTTTTGCTCCTAATTCTTTAAGAATTGTAGCCATTTCTAATGCATACCTATCGGGAGCATCATCTATCGTTAAAAGAACTACTTCAGAGCTTGCAGCATCCAAAGGTTCTATTGCAGAAGTGATGGGATTTACTACATATTGGAATTCTTGAGGCTGATTTTCTTGAACTTCGTCTTCTTTTCCTGAGTTTTGTTCTCCTTCTTCCTCATCGGAGCTCACTGTTTCTTCTTCTGGTTCTTTTATTGGATCTTCAGTTTTTGACACAGGAGCATCTTTTTCTTTTTCTTCCTCTTCCACTACAGAATCATTTTCTTCCGTTTGAGCATCTATTGCTGAGGAATCTTGCTCACTTTCGACTTGTCCATTTTGCCCGCAAGCTACAAGGAGGAGCAATAATGATGCTGATAGTATCCATTTTTTCATATTCTTTCCTCCATACGTAAGTTTCACCTTTAATCATACTAGCATTTACTATATGAAGGCAATGTTTTTCCAGATTTTTAAACGATAGAAGACAATTCATCCTCCAAAAACAAAATAGTAAAATAGACTCTGAAAAGTAAAATAAAATATAAAACTTATAGCAGTTGTGATTGCGGCATGCTTCTTTTTATGAATGATTGACATGGCTAGGGTATAACATAGATAGATAAATATACCTAATAGAATTATTTTGGCCTGCATTTTATCCCTGACCGAAAACCATTCTATGATACTATATGTCCCCCAGAAAATATTTTGTATTAAAAACACCACATAATTTTTCATAAAAGCAGCTCCTTACTGCATATTTCTATTTATGTAACCGATTTTGTATGATTGGAAACCTTAATAATTAATATGCCAGAAAGGAGCTATCTATTTTTCAATTATGTAACATTTAGATGACAAGGCCTGATTACTTATAATTTAATGGTAGAATAGCACCAAATAGCAGAACAAAACGAACTGTTTTTTTATATACGTTGTTAATAGAAAGTGAGGATTGCCATGATTAGAGGCGCTGTTATCTTTTTCACTTTGTCTTTTTTCATTTTATCTTCCTGTCAAGAAAATCAATCGATAACTCACATTCAATTCCCTGATGATTCTCGCACGCTCGTATTTTTTACAGACGAATCTAATTTACAGGATGAGAGTACATATTATGATGCGATCATTGATTTGAAAAATTCATTTCCAGATGAAGTGGCTAATTTAAAAGTAGTCCATTCTGAAGATGAAAAAATTCTATATAAGCAGTTCAATGTGAAGGAGACGCCTTCTTTAATTGTCGTTCATGACAATGAAGTAGTTACGCATATAGAAGGTTCTAAACCTAAGAAAGATATCGTCGTTTCCATTGAACAGGCGTTAAATCAAGCAGGGAATTCTACCTATTAGCTGGTAGAATTCCTTTTTTTATTAACACCGCTGTTTGATTTAGGCACTAGGCTTCGCTTTCCTGTCTCCCCGGAAAAAGCGCCCTCGGGGTCTCCCCTACACTCTCCCTCAGGAGTCTTCCACTATTGCTTCAATCAACAGCTAGATTGCCGAAAAACTGTATCCTTTAACAGAGGCCTTGTAAAAAAACGAAGAGCCTCCACATATATTGGAGGCTCTTCGCCGAAGTATTACTTAACAATATGAATCGGGCTTCCCATTGCCACTTCCGCAGCTTCCATTGTGATTTCTCCCAATGTTGGATGCGCGTGGATCGTCATAGCGATATCTTCAGCTGTCATACCAGCTTCGATAGCAAGACCAAGTTCAGCGATCATGTCGGATGCACTAGAACCGGCAATTTGAGCACCGATGATTAATCCATCTTCTTTTCGTGTTACAAGCTTTAAGAATCCGTCTGTAGCGTTCAATGCTAATGCACGGCCATTTGCAGCAAATGGGAACTTAGCAGCTGTTACTTCCAATCCTTCTTCTTTTGCTTGAGCTTCTGTGTAACCTACAGATGCAAGTTCTGGCTCAGAAAATACTACTGCAGGAATACCTAAGTAGTCAATTTCAGCAGGCTCACCAGCAATTGCTTCTGCAGCGATCTTACCTTCGTAAGAAGCTTTATGTGCAAGTGGTGGTCCATCCACGATGTCACCAATAGCATAGATGTTAGAAACGCTAGTGCGGCACTGCTTGTCAATTTTGACTACGCCACGGTCTGTCATTTCTACGCCAACTTGCTCAAGTCCAAGTTCATCTGTGTTTGGACGGCGGCCAACAGTAACTAATACATAATCAGCGTCGATTGTTTGTTCTTCGCCTTTTACTTCAATCGTTACTTTAACGCCATCTTCCGTTTCTTCTACACCTTTAGCCATTGCTTTTGTGAAGATTTCTACGTTTCCTTTTTTCTTCAGGTTACGCTTAACAAGTGAGCTCATTTGCTTTTCGAAACCAGCTAAGATCTCATCTGCAGCTTCCACAATAACAACTTCTGTTCCAAAGTTAGCATATGCCGTACCTAGCTCCGTACCAATGTAACCTCCACCGATAACAACTAGTTTCTTTGGAATATCTTTAAGTGCCAATGCACCAGTAGAATCAAGAACACGCTTGGAATACTTGAAAGTCGGTATTTCGATTGGGCGGGAACCTGTCGCAATGATACAGTTATTGAACTTGTATGTTTGCGCAGAGTTATCGTCCATGATACGAACTGTGTTACCGTCTACGAAGTACGCTTCCCCAGAAACGATGTCTACTTTATTCCCCTTAAGTAGACCTTCCACTCCGCCAGTCAATTTCTTTACTACTCCAGCTTTCCATTCTTGAACTTTAGAGAAATCAACTGTTACGTTCTCAGCTTTAATTCCCATGTCTTCAGAATGTTGAGCTGTTTCAAAACGGTGACCTGCAGAAATTAACGCTTTAGAAGGGATACATCCAACGTTCAGACATACGCCACCAAGTGTGTTCTTTTCTACGATTGTTACCTTTTGTCCCAGTTGAGCCGCGCGGATTGCAGCAACATATCCGCCAGGGCCCGAACCGATGACAAGCGTATCTACATCAATTGCGAAATCTCCTACTACCATTTATTAACCCTCCATTAACAATAATTGTGGATCGTTCAATAGACGCTTGATATGGTTAAGCGCATTTTGAGCAGTAGCGCCATCAATCATACGATGGTCAAAGCTTAGTGATAACGCAAGAACTGGAGCCACTACAATTTCTCCGTCTTTCACTACAGGTTTTTCTGCGATACGGCCGATACCTAGAATCGCAACCTCTGGATGATTAATAACCGGTGTGAACCATTGTCCACCAGCTGATCCGATGTTTGTGATTGTGCAAGAAGCACCTTTCATTTCATCAGAAGCCAATTTACCGTCACGTGCTTTTCCAGCAAGTTCGTTGATCTCATTGGAAATGGAGAAGATAGACTTTCTGTCTGCATCTTTCACAACAGGAACTAACAAGCCTTTTTCTGTATCAGCAGCGATACCGATATTGTAATAGTGCTTGTGAACAATCTCATCTGTTGCATCATCAAGAGATGTGTTAAGTACAGGATACTCACGTAACGCAGATGTAAGTGCTTTAACTACGTATGGTAAGAATGTTAACTTAATACCTTTGTCTGCTGCAACTGATTTGAATTTCTTACGGTGTGCAACAAGCTCTGTCACATCAATCTCGTCCATCAATGTTACGTGAGGTGCAGTATGCTTGGAGTTAACCATCGCTTTTGCAATTGCACGACGCATACCACTCATTTTCTCACGAGTCTCTGGGTATTGACCAGCAGGAATTGCTTGTTTTTCTTGTTTTGTTTCTGTTTTTGTTTCTTCTTTAGCTGCAGGAGCTGCTTCAGCAGTAGTTTGTTCTGCTTTAGCGCTGCCTCCGGTTAAGAATGCATCAATATCGCTCTTAAGAACGCGGCCGTTGTCGCCTGATCCAGCCACTTGACGGATCTCAACGCCTTTTTCACGAGCATATTTACGTACGGAAGGCATTGCGATAACGCGTCTGTTTGGATCAACTTCCACTTGCTCTTGTGTGCCAGCGCCTGTTTCAGCTTTTGGCTCTTCTTTTGGAGCTTCTTCTTTTTTAACATCTTGACCAGCTTCAGCTGTTGCTTGAACTTGTCCTTCTGTTTTTTCTTCCGCTTTTGCATCGTCGCTTCCGTGGTCGTCACCTTTAAATTTAAGGTCTTCATAACCTGGTGCGTCTAGTGTGATGATGGTTTGTCCTACAGTACAGACAGTTCCTTCTTCCACTTTCAATTCCGTAACTTTCCCTTTAACAGGAGATGGAATTTCTACGACTGCTTTATCGTTTTGTACTTCACAAAGTACGTCATCTTCTTCGATTTCGTCACCTGGTTTTACGAACCATTTTACGATTTCACCTTCATGGATACCTTCACCGATATCTGGCAGTTTAAATTCGAATGCCACAGTATTCAACCTCCTATAATAGATAGCTTTTTAAGGAATCTGTTTACGTCTCTAGATTTCTGTTCCAAGTGTTCGCTTCACACCTTGCACTACAATCTACAGAGAGATTAGTAAAACGAGATAGCCTTCTTCTGCTTACTTTTGGATAAAATGGAGAGCCCACTCTTGGCTAGGCGAAGAATGGACTTCCTTATGGTAGTTCTAATGGAGAACTATTTATATTAGAAGTTCAGAACTTTTTTCGCTGTTTCTAGAACATCTTTATGATTTGGCAACCATACGCTCTCTGCTTGAGAGAATGGGAATACCGTATCAGGTGCAGCAACACGTAATACCGGTGCTTCTAGGCTAAGAATCGCACGGTCGTTGATTTCTGCTACGATGTTTGCGCCGATACCAGCTTGTTTTTGTGCTTCTTGTACAACAATCGCACGGCCTGTTTTTTCAACAGATGCAATGATTGTTTCAATATCCAATGGGCTGATTGTACGTAAGTCGATTACTTCAGCAGATACACCGTCTTTTTCAAGTTGGTCAGCTGCTTTTAAGCACTCATGTACCATTGCTCCGTAAGTAACCATTGTGATGTCAGAACCTTCACGTTTAACGTCTGCTTTTCCAAGCTCAATTGTGTACTCTTCTTCAGGTACCTCTTGACGGAAAGAACGGTATAATTTCATGTGCTCCAAGAAGATAACTGGGTCGTTATCACGGATTGCAGAAATTAAAAGACCTTTCGCATCATAAGGTGTTGCAGGGATAACTACTTTAAGACCTGGTTGTTGAGCTACAAGTCCTTCAAGGCTATCTGCATGAAGTTCTGGAGTATGTACTCCTCCACCAAATGGGGAACGAATTGTTACAGGAGCGTTCCAACGCCCACCAGTACGGTAACGCATACGAGCAAGTTGTCCACTAACAGAGTCCATTACTTCGTATACGAAACCAAAGAATTGGATTTCCATAACAGGACGGAAGCCGGTTACACCGAAGCCGACAGCAAGTCCACCGATTCCTGATTCTGCAAGTGGTGTATCAAACACGCGGTCTTCTCCGAACTCAGCTTGAAGGCCTTCAGTAGCACGGAAAACCCCACCGTTTTGACCAACGTCTTCACCGAAAAGTAAGACGTTTTCGTCATTTTTCAATTCTGTGCGTAACGCATCAGTGATCGCTTGAATCATTGTCATTTGCGCCATGGCTTACTTCGACTCCTTCTCTTTGTAGATTTCATTTTGCTCTTTTAGGTTATTAGGAAGCTCTTCGTACATGAAAGAGATTAAGTCTGTAACTTTTTGTTTAGGTTGATCATCTGCTTTCTTGATAGCAACCTTGATATCTTCTTTCGCTTCTTCGATAACTTTGTTCTCTTCGTCTTCGCTCCAGATTCCTTTGTTTTCTAGGAATTTGCGGAAACGCACTAGAGGATCTTTCTTTTCCCACTCATCGTCAAGTTCAGAAGTACGGTAACGAGTTGGGTCATCTCCAGCCATTGTATGTGGACCATAACGGTAAGTTAATGTCTCAATTAAAGTAGGACCTTCGCCATTCACCGCGCGCTCACGAGCATCACGAGTCGCAGCGTAAACTGCCAATGCGTCCATTCCGTCTACCTGAATACCAGGAATTCCAGCTGCTACTGCTTTTTGAGCAATTGTACCTGCAGCGGATTGCTTTTCAACAGGTGTTGAAATGGCAAAACGGTTGTTTTGGACAACAAAGATTGCCGGTGCTTGGTAAGCCCCAGCGAAGTTAATACCCTCGTAGAAATCACCTTGAGAAGCTCCGCCGTCTCCTGTGTATGTAATTGCTACTGTCTTTTTCCCTTTTTTCTTAAGTCCAAGTGCAACACCTGCAGTTTGGATAATTTGGGCACCAATGATGATTTGAGGTGGCAATAAATTAACACCCTCTGGCATCTGATTACCGTGGAAGTGACCACGAGAGAATAGGAATGCTTGATATAAAGGAAGACCATGCCAGATCATCTGAGGCACATCACGGTATCCTGGTAAAATGAAATCGTCTGCTTCCAATGCAAACTGAGAAGCCAATTGGGAAGCTTCCTGACCTGCTGTTGGAGCGTAGAAACCTAAGCGTCCTTGTCTGTTTAAGCTGATGGAACGTTGATCTAGTACGCGAGTATATACCATACGGCGCATTAATTCTTTTAATTGGTCATCACTTAGTTCAGGCATTGCAGCTTCATTTACTACTTCGCCTTCTTCATTTAAGATTTGGAACGTTTGGAATTGTTCTTCCACTTTTGCTTTCTGCTGCTTTGGATCAAATTTAGCATTTTTAGTTTTTGCAGCCATCTACGTCACCTCTTCCTTTCTATTAAGAGAACTATTTAATACATGATTACATACAAAATTAGGTTACCCAAAAATGGGTTTTAAAAGACATTTTTCTGTTTGTGATGCAAAAACGTACCTTTCCTCTTTTAATGTCTTCAGCAATATGCATGACTGACACAAAAATTTATACTGTATTAATCTTTCCGAAGAAAATATTAATACAACTTTTCACCAAGGTCAAGTTTACAACACACTCCTTAATCCCGTCAATCTCTTTGCTTATATTGACTTTTTAAACCAAAAAAAGTAAAAAGTATATTCTGAATACCAAACTGTACTAATACAACTTTCAATCCTGTATCACAATACACAACAGGACAACTTCATGTTATGTTGTAATAATAAAAAAACACTATCTATTCCATTCCCGATATGACTCAATCTTAATCATATAGCCGACATTGATTATTTCAAAATAAGAAAAATACTTTTACAACAGAAAAAAACACGTTGAGCCTAGCCCCAACGTGTCAGTAACGCTTAATTATCATAGGTGACATTAAGTCCCGCTTTTTTATAAAAATCCAACTTTGCTTTATTATATTGGTCGGTATAATCATTAAAAGACTTGTTAGCTGCATTAATTTTCTCATACTTTTCGTTTAGATCATTTATTTGTACTTGGAGTTGCTCCAATGTTAAATCCTCTGTTTGGAAAAGCTCGTACATTTCTCTTTCAACTTCCATGGACTTCATATAATGATCTGATAAAGTCATGTAGGCTTCATAACGTTGTTCCATTAATTGGTATAACGACTGAGCCTCTTTTTTAAGTTCTTCATCTTCTAGTGTTTCTATGGATGTTTTTACTTCCTCAAATTGTTCACGTGCAGCCGCTATGCTCTTTTTTTCATTTTCCATGGCAGCTTCCTTTTGTTCCACCAAAGCAAGCCCTTCTTGAGAAAGTTTAACTATCTGATCAAACTCTTTCATCCCAAGTGTAAGAATTTCTTCATAAATAGCAGATTCTTTTTTTTCTAGTTCCAATAATGGTTCTTGTTGTTCTTCAAAGCTCGCTTCGAGTTCTACTACTTCCTCTAAAGTCTGAAATATCTCCTGCTCCGGTGACTCTCCATTCACACATCCTGTCAGTAGTAGGGAAAAAGTCAGAGTACCAGTATATAAAGTCCTTTTCCAAAAACGCAATTTAAATCCCCCTAACATATCTTCTCTTTAACTATAAATTTTATTGCTAATTTTTACAATATTAAATTCAAACGTTAAGCATAAAATTAAATAAAGATAACGAATTGTTTCAAGTAGCTTCTTGCTTTTGTTAATATATAATTTGATACTTTGTTGCTACCATATATACGATGGAATGGAGTATAGTATAACTATAAAAGATAGGAGTGAAACCATGATTACAGCGAAAGACATCATAAAGGAAGGACATCCAACATTACGCGCCGTAGCTAGTGACGTATCCCTTCCCCCATCTCAGGAAGATTCCACTATTCTACATAAAATGATGGAATACCTTCAAAACAGTCAAAATCCAGAAATGTCTCAACAATATAATTTACGTCCTGGGGTCGGATTGGCGGCTCCCCAAATCAATATACAAAAAAAGATGATTGCCGTTCATATCAGAGATGAAGGCGGAACATTACATAGCTATGCATTATTTAATCCAAGGATTGTTAGCCATTCTATCGAAAAGAGTTACTTAACGTCAGGGGAAGGTTGCCTCTCTGTAGATAGAGACGTACCGGGACTTGTACCGAGATACGCACGTGTAACGGTTAAAGCTACCAACCTCCAAGGCGAAGAACTGAAACTCCGCTTAAAAGGATTAGTGGCAATCGTATTTCAACATGAAATAGATCATTTGAACGGTGTTATGTTCTATGATCATATAAACCAAGAGAACCCTTTCCAACCTCCAGATGGAGCCATACCTGTGGAAAGATGATTGTTTTTAGAAAAGAAAAACGTAAGTAGTTTGGTAAACCACCACTGTGGATTTCCGCAAATGGCTTCGCTTTCCTAGGGGCTAACGTGA
>NZ_LBMD01000045.1 GCF_001293645.1 Bacillus sp. CHD6a | reverse complement strand
TTAGAGATGCCTTCTCTCCTAGCGAAATCTACGGCTCACTTCTTTTTCGGGCGTAGAGACGCCTTCTCTCCTACCGAAATCTACGGCTCACTTCTTTTTCGAGCGTAGAGACGCCTTCTCTCCTACCGAAATTCCCGGTTCACTTCTGTTTCGGGCGTAGAGACGCCTTCTCTCCTACCGAAATCTACGGCTCACTTCTTTTTTGGACGTAGAGACGCCTTCTCTCCTACCGAAATCTACGGCTCACTTCTTTTTCGGGCGTAGAGACGCCTTCTCTCCTACCGAAATTTATAATAACTCACCGCAACAGTCTTACATCTTCCCACCCTACCAACCCCTGTCATATTCCTTCTTAAAAATTCATACAATCAAGTAGTGCGACTTAATCTTTTGAACTATAGCACCCTCTTCAGCCCGAGCGATGGGTATGGGCGTGAAGATGGGCGTTATTTCTCACAATGAAGCAGATAAAAGTTTTGAGGAGGGAATGACAGATGAATCAACAGTTTTCTCAGGCAGCAGGTACCCCTTTTTCAGCGGGATACGGAGCAGATCCTTACTCATCCTATTTCAGAAACTATGGACAGCAGTGGTATGGCGGCGGTGGAGGTGGAGGTTATCCTATGCAACAAATGCAACAACAACCTCAACAACAACAACAAGTTGCCGGCCAGCAAACAGGCATACCATCTTATCCAACACAATTTCAATCTGGTGGCCCACAAGGTGGTCAGGATATTCCCGGCATGTTGCCGCTAGAACAATCCTATATTGAAAATATTCTTCGCTTAAATCGCGGTAAGCTGGCAACTGTGTACATGACGTTTGAGAACAACCGGGAATGGAACGCCAAAATTTTTAAAGGCATTATTGAAGCGGCAGGACGCGATCACATCATCCTGAGTGATCCGCAAACCGGCAAACGTTATCTTCTTCTAATGGTCTACCTAGACTACATTACATTTGATGAAGAACTTGACTACGAATACCCATTCAACAGCGGCGGCCAAGGTCTAACCCAGTATCAACCAAGATAAAGGCAAAGCAAAAGAACAAATAATAAAGGGGTCTGACGATGCTGTGTGTTAACGCATTAACGCACAGCGGGTCAGACCCCTCTTTAACTCTTTACCTCTCTAAAACCTCAACGCAATAACCTAAACCCTTCGTTCAAAACACCTTTATCCTTTCACCGAGGCAACTATGATTAGCACCCATCCAATGAGGAAGGCTACGCCGCCTAGTGGGGTGATGGCTCCTAGTATTTTTACGCCGGATAGGGTAAGGATGTACAGGCTTCCGGAGAATAGGACGATTCCGATAAGGAAGGACCAACCTGCCGAGCTCAATAGGCCTATACTGCTAAAGCGTTCCATTAGAAGCGCCACCACAAAAAGTCCGCCGGCATGGAACATTTGGTAGGTGACTCCTGTTTTCCAGATCTCAATCATTCTCTCGGATACTTTTCCTTCTAGTCCGTGTGCTCCAAATGCCCCAAGAGCCACTGCCAAAAATCCGTTTATTGCTGCAAGGATGATAAATAAATTCATATCAGTTTTCCACCTTTCAAAAGGTCTGTTTTATTTCTTCAATATAATGAATTATATAGTATTAGCTTCTCCTGACCAAGCGGGACACTAAACCGCAACCCGCAATATGATATGTAAGTACACATAATGTTCACTTCTCTCCAAACCAAATAAAAAAACACCCTACCGCTCCAGCAAGCAAAGCGATTAGGGCATTTATTAATTATCTAGAATGAAGATAAATCTGCAGAGCCTGTTTGAGCTCCCGTTCTTTCTTTTCCGT
This sequence comes from Bacillus sp. CHD6a, assembly GCF_001293645.1. Taxonomy (GTDB): domain Bacteria; phylum Bacillota; class Bacilli; order Bacillales; family Bacillaceae_I; genus Sutcliffiella_A. The sequence continues at coordinate 11,176 of NZ_LBMD01000045.1, read as the reverse complement.
TTGTATATGATAATGATCACCATCTATGTTAGACAAAAAGTCATTATATCCATGTGAATGTAAGAATTCATTGACACTTGTGACGTCTTCTCTAGTGGAGAGCAGATTCTTCTGCCCAACAAAGTCACCATTTACATACACTTCATAACGATCGTGGGAAAGTTTTGTCGACGGGTCGTAATTCGTGCTTACGTACGCCGCCATCAAACCATACATCGATCCGTCTGTACCACCAGGCATGTAAAACACCTCCATTACTTACTGGGGTGTTTATAGTTTAAGTTACCACGCCGTTTTTAGTATGGTAAGTTGTGGGGAGAGAGGAACCCTAAAAACAATAAAACTCCTCTTTAACACTTTAGATAGTTAAAGAGGGGTCTGACCCCTTATCTTAAAAATCAAACAGGGAGTCCCCGTTTGCGTCGTCTTCATTAATAGGTTTGGACGGGGCGTTTGTGATGGTTGGCGGTTGATTGGGCGGCGTGTAGATGGGTGCCGCTTGTTCGAATGATACGGGCGCTCTTTGGATGCTACGAGCCGTTGACACCGCGGCAGGTTGAATTGACGTCCTTGTCGAAGGAAATCTATCCTCTACCACTTCCTCCTCCAAAGCAAGCTCACAAAGAGACTTTATCGCAGCAAGGTGCTCCCGTTTTTTTTGCACATTTCCAGTATCTATGGCCCGCTCCAGTTCCGACTCCAAGCGTGCGAGAACCTTATCCAGCGTTATGCTCATCCTTCTTCCCTCCTTTTTCTCAGATCCAATAATGTTTAATAATACGGCGAAATCATCAAGTACACAATCACACCTGTCAGGCTGACATATAACCATAAAGGCATGGTCCAGCGCGCAATCTTCCGGTGTCGTTCTTTATGCATGCTTAGCCCTGTAGCCAAGGAGTACAACGCCAAAGGTACGATTACGACAGCCAACACGATGTGAGTTAATAATATAAAGAAGTAGATGGAACGAATAATTCCTTCCCCGCCAAATGGAGTGGACTCTGTTAGGGAATGATAGGTCACATAGGTAACTAAAAACAAGGTCGTGGATGAAAATGCCGCCAATATGAATCGGCGATGGATCGTTATATTTTTCTTTTTGATAGCAAGTAGAGCACATACCAAGAAGACAAAAGTAAAGCTGTTAAAAATCGCGTTCATCATCGGCAAAAATGTTAAATCGACGTGTGCTAACCCTTCATATTGAGGAAGGAAAAACAGCACAACTACCAGTGCATTTACCGCGATGGAAATGCCGATGATCCATGGAAGATAATTTATTTTTTTCATAGTGAACTCCTTTTACACATAATACCCGTTCTGGCCGGGTTTTATTGGTGAATCTTTTGCATCAAATTTTAAACAAGGACTTCCGGAAGAGCGAAACACGGCAACGGATGGCAACTGGTTTGTCTTGAAACCGAATGCCCGGCAGCCTTTTGGAAACTTTGCATCCCAGGTGACATAGTAATGCTTGCATTTACTACAATTTATCCGTTTAGTCATGCTGGCCACCCTTCCTCTCTAATCCTTTCTTGTCCAACCTTCATTCTACCATTTTCCATCTTTCCTTAACATAAAAAACCTGCGGAGAATTCGCTCCACAGGCTTTATGTTCACGATTTATTCATGTTTATAGATGCAATGTTGGCAGCCAAATCTTCTGCTGTCTCTTTCACTGTATCTACCGTCCGTCTCATGTTGTTGGATAAGTCAACTTGATGATCTGCAGCCTTGACAACCTCTGCCATTTCCTCTGTTAATTCTGATGAGGATGCAACCAAGTCATTTACTGAATGGACAATTTCATTGACTCCTTGACTGATTTCTTGCATGGTCACAGTAATATGAGTACCCTGCTCTAGCAAAGTCCCGCTGTTAGTGGAAATTTCCTGGAACAGCTTGGCGGATGCTTCATTTTTTTCGTTCGTCTGTTCAATTGTTTCTTTGAAAAGCTGGAATTCTTTCAGGACTTCATTGGTATCTTCTTGGATGCGACCAGTAATGCCGTTAATTTGCTTGGAAAATAGATCTGTTTGGCCGGAAAGCTTTCGGATCTCTTCTGCCACTACAGCAAATCCTTTACCAGCCTCCCCTGCCCTTGCCGCTTCAATGGAGGCATTAAGGGCAAGCAAGTTGGTTTGTGTTGTAATCTCTGTTATTCCTTTGAGGAAGCTGTTGGCTTCATCAATATCCTCTTTTATTTTCGTAAAACGGTCTACGATTGTCTCGGTTTCCTTAGAAGAGTGATGCATGTCTGTCACCATCTGTTTTAATGATTGTGCCCCTCTTTTCGATAGACTCTCCATTGCTTCTAGGTTACGTTTCATTTCATCGACAATGCTGTAAATTTCCTGCGTACTGGCGGAAGCCTGCTCTGTTACGGCAGAAATCGCCGTCGTCCCTTCATACTGCATGGACACTTTTTCCGTTACTTGTTCAGAGCGCTGTTTAATCTCAGCTGACTCTTCTAAATTTTGTTCCGCTGCTACCAAAAGCTCTTTCATGACAAGCTGAAGACGTTGGTTTGCACCAATACTTCCTTGCATTAGTTGATCTATATTTTGCCCCATGGTGGTGAGAGCAGTTTCAATCTGCCCAAACTCATCTTTTCTAAAAGAAGATTGGGGTGCTTCATATAAAAAGTCCCCCTCCTGATAGGCGTTGACTCGACAAAGAACCTGGTTGACCCCCTTGTTGAATGCGCTCCTGAACATTAAGAGCGCAAAAATCGGAACCAATACAAGGATACCAAGCGTCACTAAGGTCCATAACTCGGTTGAAGTTACTTTATCCTGAATGACCTGTCTATTTTCATCATTAAAAGCCTGTAAAAACTGCATGCCACTATCATTGGCACGCTCTATTTGATTTCTTGCTTTTGCAAGGTCCTCCGATGTCGTAATTCGAACGCGATCCATGTTGGCTGCATTCGTAACATCGCTAATGATGTCGAATTGTTTTGACAATGTTTCATGTGAAACAACAAAATACTGCTTCAGCTGACCAAATTCCTCAAATTCCGTAAAATAAGGCTCGAAATCCTGAAGCTTCTTTTCAGTTTGCTCTAGATTCTTCTCAATTTTTTCAACATGCGTTTTGGAGTATCCACTTGATACGACAAAGTACATATCGGCCAATGTGCTTTGATAAGATTGCACCAGTTCAAAATAACTCTCATTGATCTTGGTAATCTCATCTAACTCATTGACACCCTTTTGCACCTGCATGCTATTTACCCAAATAACAATAGATGCAGCCAAGCCTATGCTTCCAATTAATAAAGTTAAAACCAAAAGTTTTTTCCTCATACTACCCATATTACTACCCCCCACACCCTTTTAAATGAAACCGTTTGCACAAATAATCGCTTTCGTTTTCTCTCTTTATTTATATTTCGGCATATAGAGTCTGGGTCTTAAGTATGATTCAAAACTTTTTTATAAAAAATAGGACACGAAGAAATTTTACTAATTCCTTCGTGTCCATGCCTTTATATCTTTTCTTTCTGTTGTAAAAGTTGTTTCAACTGAGCAATCTCGTTTGTAATTTTCGCCAGTTCTTTTTTACTGACCTCTATTTTCTCTTCTTTTACTTCCTCTTCCTTTGCTTCTTGAATGTTGTTCAAGATTTCCCCAACAATCAGGTTCAAAACGATAAATGTTCCAACGAGGATAAAGGAGACGAAATATACCCAAGAAAGTGGGCTTTCAGCAAATATAGGACGGAATACGCCACTTGCCCATGATTCCAATGTTATGACCTGGAACAGAGTTACAAGCGCTAAATGCAACGAACCGAAATATTCTGGTGAAATATCTCCATAAAGCAAGACTCCCAATACCGCGTAGATGTAAAAGACAAGCGATAATAGCATCATAATTGTTCCAAGAGACGGGATTGTTTTTAGAAAAGCTGTCACAAGGCGCTGTAAGGATGGTATTACGGTAATAGCCCGCAAAACCCTTAGGACACGTAAAATTCGGATGGCAGATATAAAATAGGTTCCACTAAAAAAGAGGACCCCCGCGACAATGACAAAATCAAATACATTCCATCTGCTTCGGAAGAAATGATGAATTTTTTTCTCTGCCAGCAACCTTAAAATGATTTCAATGGTAAAAAACCATAAAAAGAACACTTCAAAGCCATGAATCAGTCCTGCATATTCTGATCTTAAATCCGGATATGTCTCTACCCCGATCAAGATAGCGTTCAAGAGGATAACAAACATGACGGCATTCATAAAACTACGGTGTTGGACTATATGTTGGATCGTTTTTTTCCAAGTTTGCATTCTTGCACTTCCTCAATTATTCTTTTTTAAGGCGTCAACCGCCAATTGATTGCATCTTCGCCTAATTCCTCCAGGATGGCATTTACCTTTGAGAATGGTCTGCTGCCAAAAAAACCTTTTCGTGCGGAAAAAGGGCTTGGGTGGGGACTCTTCAGGATGTAGTGATGACTATTTGTAATCAATGCTTCCTTTTGCTCCGCATGTTTACCCCATAGGATGAAGATGATTGGTTTGTCTCGTTTATTCAGAAGCCTGATGACTTCATCGGTAAAAAGTTCCCAGCCCTTTCCTTTATGGGAGTTTGGACTGCTCTCTCTAACCGTCAAAACCGTATTTAATAATAACACACCTTGCTTCGCCCACTCCATCAAAAAGCCATGACTCACAGGCTCTAGACCTTGATCATCATAGAGTTCCTGATAGATATTTTTTAGGGAAGGCGGTATTCGAATGCCCTTCTGCACAGAAAAACTCATACCGTGTGCCTGACCCTTTCCGTGGTACGGGTCTTGCCCTAAAATGACGACTTTTACCTCTTCATAATCTGTTGCCTCAAAGCTTGAGAAGATGGACTTTTTTTCAGGGTAGACGGTTTGGTTGGCATACTCTTCTTCTAGAAAGTCCATCAATTCTTTATAATACTTTTGGGACGATTCCTTTTCCCACCATGTTTTCCAAGTTCCTCTAACATTCTCCACCAGTTTGTCCTCCGTTCATTCCTGTCTTTCTTACTTTATCATATAGAAGAAACAATGAGGCCTTAAAGTTTCTATATGAATGGTTTTGTCCTTCTTTTTTCATACTAACGGTGAGGCCTATTATTCTGAGATTCAACCTCAGATGTGATATAGTGGTTGATAAGTAAATAAGGCTTAATAAAGATTGAATTCCTCCCCCGTAACAGATAAAATAAAATACTTGGGTAGGTTATTTTTTCAATGTTTCATACTTATTTTTGAAATTGTTACATTTTTACATAATTAATCAGCCTAATCAACGGTAATGTTATAACACATATTTTAAAGAATAGTACATAAAGCGAGGTTCTTATGGTGAGTAAAAAAGAAAATCCGACATCTTTAATTGTCATTTTTGGTGCAACAGGAGATCTAGCGAAACGCAAGCTATATCCTTCCATCTACCGTCTTTATAAAAATGGTAGCATCTCTAAAAACTTTGCTGTTGTCGGCGTTGCAAGACGTCCACTCACAAATGAGGAGTTCCGTTCGAATGTGTCTACTTCCGTCAGCAGTGTGGCAAATGGCGACGGAAATGTAGAAGAGTTCAGCTCACACTTCTATTATCATCCTTTTGATGTGACAAGCAGCGAATCTTACCAACAGCTAAAAGGATTATGCGGGGAGCTGGATTCCGACTATGAAACGAACGGTAATAGAATTTTCTATCTTGCGATGGCACCTGAGTTCTTCGGCACGATTGCAACAAACCTAAAGTCAGAAGGCCTGACAGAAACAGATGGCTGGAAGCGCCTTGTTATTGAAAAACCGTTCGGACACAATCTTCCGTCTGCGAAAGATTTGAATGCTGAAATTCGTCAAGCGTTCGATGAATCGGAAATCTATCGTATTGATCATTATCTTGGAAAAGAAATGGTCCAAAATATAGAAGTAATCCGTTTTGCCAACGCCCTTTTCGAGCCACTATGGAATAACCGTTACATCTCCAATATCCAAATCACTTCCAGCGAAGTGCTTGGAGTGGAAGATCGAGGACGTTATTACGAAAATTCTGGTGCCCTAAGAGACATGGTGCAAAACCATATGCTTCAAATGGTTGCGCTCCTTGCGATGGAGCCTCCAATCAAACTGAATCCAGAAGAGATTCGCAGTGAAAAAGTAAAAGTTTTGCGTGCGATGAGAAAGATTGAGCAAGATGATGTGGAGGACTATTTCGTACGAGGTCAATACGGAGCTGGGATTGTGGACGGCAACCAAGTCCAAGGGTACCGTGAGGAAAATTCTGTGGACCCTAATTCCAATACCGAAACATATGTAGCCGGTAAACTGATGATTGACAACTTCCGCTGGGCAGGCGTCCCAATTTATATCCGAACTGGAAAAAGAATGACGGAAAAGTCCACGAAGATTATCGTTCAATTCAAGGATATACCGATGAACTTATACTATAATCGCGGGGAAAAAGTAGATCCTAACCTTCTAGTTATCAACATTCAACCAGAAGAAGGAATCACCTTGCATTTAAATGCCAAAAAATCGGGTAAAGATGTAACAACAACACCTATCAAACTCGATTATACGAACAACTGCATCGATGGTATCAACACACCAGAAGCCTATGAACGTCTCATCTATGACGCAATGCGCGGTGATATGACAAACTTCACCCACTGGGATGAAGTGGCCCTGTCTTGGAGCTTTATCGATGAGATCTCCAAAGCGTGGGAAAACACGAAAGCATTCGACTTTCCTAACTACGAATCAGGTTCCATGGGTCCAAAGCAGGCAGATGGGTTATTGGAAAAAGACGGCTTCCACTGGTGGCCATTGTAAGCACCTGAACGCTCGTTGAACGCTAGTGCTTGAAAATAGAAGGGAGTTTTTTATTACATGAAAGTTTACGACGTATCATCCCCTATTTACACGGGAATGCCAGTATATAAAAATAAACCTGAAAAGCAACCAAAACAAACGACCAACACAAACGGTTATGTCACTGAAACACGCCTGGAGCTGGATGTCCACACAGGAACACACGTAGATGCCCCGCTTCATATGGTAGTGGACGGCGAAACAATCGAAACCTTGCCTTTGGAAAAGCTTGTCGGCCCTTGTAAAGTGTTTGATTTGACTGGGGTGGAGGACCGCATTACGGTAAAGGATATCGAAGGTCTAAACATCCAAAAGGACGATTTCCTGTTATTCAAAACGAAAAACTCCTTTGACGAAGAATTTAATTTTGACTTTGTGTTTGTAGCAGAAGACGCGGCGGCTTATTTGGCTGAAATCGGCGTAAGTGGCGTTGGCGTTGATGCACTTGGCATTGAGCGCAGCCAGGAAGGCCACCCGACACACAAAACGCTATTCGCAAATGGCGTGATCATCATTGAAGGCCTGCGTTTGAAAGATATCGCAGAAGGCGAGTACATCATGTGTGCAGCGCCGTTGAAGCTGAGTGGTGTAGATGCATCCCCAGCACGTATAGTTTTGATGGATATGAAGTAAGATTTAAGTAGAATGACCACTCTGCCTCGGGGAATTCGGGGGCGGGGTGGTTTTTTTGTGGGGATTAGGAGAGTTTTGGGGGTGGTGTACCACAATTATTGCAGGGAATCCCGTTTATCCATTGTAAAATGATTATATCCATTGTAACTGGTCATTTATCCATTGTTAATTCCATATATCCATTGTAAACGGGCATTTATCCATTGTTAATCAAATATATCCATTGTAACCAACTAACCTCCAATTAAAGCCAGTACTCACCCCACAAAAAAACCAACCCACGGCCCCCGCATCTAGCGGGAACCATGGATTGGTTCCATTTCAATCAAACCTTACTTCATCCACTCTGTATGGAAAATTCCTTCTTTGTCCACACGTTGGTAGGTGTGAGCGCCAAAGTAGTCACGCTGCGCTTGGATCAAGTTTGCCGGCAACGTCTCAGAACGGTAGCTGTCATAGTATGCCAACGCGCTTGAGAAGGATGGTACAGGTACACCGTGCTGAATCGCAACGCCAAGAATTTCACGAAGTCCGCCTTGGTAGCTTTCCACGATTTCTTTGAAGTATGGGTCAAGCAATAGGTTTGCAAGTCCCGCCTCACGGTCGTATGCTTCTTTAATTTTTTGTAAGAATTGGGCACGGATGATGCAGCCGCCGCGGAAGATCATTGCGATCTCTCCGTACTTAAGGTCCCACCCGTATTCTTCAGATGCTGCACGCAATTGTGCGAATCCTTGTGCGTAAGAGCAGATTTTACTCATGTAAAGTGCTTTACGCACGCTTTCGATGAACGCTTCCTTGTCACCAGTAAAAGCGACTGCTTCTGGTCCGCGAAGGATGCCGCTAGCTTTCACGCGCTCTTCTTTCATCGCAGAGATAAAGCGTGCGAATACGGATTCTGTGATGATTGGAAGTGGAACGCCAAGGTCTAGCGCGCTCTTACTTGTCCATTTTCCAGTACCTTTTTGACCCGCAGTATCAAGGATAACATCCACAAGCGGTTTGCCTGTTTCGTCGTCCACTTTTGTAAAGATGTCTGCTGTGATTTCAATTAGGTAGCTGTCCAGTTCGCCTTTATTCCACTCTGCAAATACTTCGTGAAGCTCCTGTGCTGATAAACCAAGAACATTTTTCAATAAGTAATATGCTTCACTGATCAATTGCATGTCACCATATTCAATTCCATTATGCACCATTTTCACATAATGTCCTGCACCGTCTGGACCGATGTATGTGCAACAAGCGTCGCCTTCTACTTTTGCAGAGATACTTTTCAAAATATCTTCCACTAGTTCGTATGCTTCTCTTTGTCCGCCAGGCATGATGGAAGGACCTTTCAATGCTCCTTCTTCTCCACCTGATACGCCTGTACCAATGAAGTTCAAGCCAAGCTCGCCAAGTTCTTTGTTGCGTCGGATTGTATCTGTGTAAAGTGTGTTTCCACCGTCAATCAGGATGTCACCTTTATCAAGATACGGTTTTAAGGAATCAATGGTTGCATCTGTTGGTCCGCCTGCTTTTACCATTAGTAAAATTTTTCGTGGGGACTCTAAAGATTGTACGAATTCTTCGATGCTGTATGTACCTTTGAAGTTTCTTCCTTCTGTTTCTTGCAGGAATTCTTCTGTCTTTTCCGGGGAACGGTTGAATACCGAAACGGAATAACCTCTGCTTTCAATGTTCATTGCCAGGTTTTTTCCCATTACCGCTAAACCGATGACGCCGATTTGCTGCTTTGCCATAATATAAAAACTTCCCTTCTTCAAGGTAATTTATTTCGTGATAGTCCGCATTGAAAATACCATACTAAGCCTAGTCAAATCAAGCTTTAAACCTATTATAACCTAACTTCCACAAGTGAAGCGTTTACATGCAATAAACTTATTCTTTTCCGTTTTCTCTCATCACATACCGTTGTGCCCACGCTTTCAAAAAATTAGTTCGAACAGCAAGCGTTGCCACCATCATGGCATCAAAGATCTTCTCTTTACCTTCTAAAGGGAACCCTTCATCATTGTCCAAAAATTGTTCGATTTCCCGTTTGATGTTGCTCTCCGTCAGCAGGTCTGTCTTTTGCATCAATTGCTCGTATAAACGAGCATACCCTTGATAAAACTTCAAAGGACTGATAATATCGTCTTCCCGCTTAACTGGGTTATTAAAAACGGATCCGAGGACCTTTCTTATGGCTTCAAAATCAAGGAGCACTTTAAGGTCTTTTACGATAAAAAGCAATGCGGCTTGCTGAATGGAATATTTTCTTCCAACTTGAGGACCACCGATGTATTCTTTTATCTCGCGCTTCACCCAGTTCTTAAGTGCCGGCTCTGTGTAATGGGCGCTTTCCAATTGATTGCCGAGCCAAACGATATCAGACATCGTTAAACCAACTTCCTCTTTTGCCTTCTTAAAAGAAAGATTTTGAAAACTTTTCGGCATGTCCTGCCCTTTTTCAACAGAAAGGGTTCCTTGTTCCATCTTTCTTAGGAACTCCGCCAAATACATTCTGGTCCACTCTTTTTCCATACCAAACACACCCTCTTCATCCGTCATTCCTGCATTTATAGTAAATTGGCCAGCCGGTTTCGTCAAATAATGTCAGACACTTTCGTTGAAAAGTTAGGCAATTCGTTCTATAATAGAGACAAGCGAGATAGAGGTTCATAAGACCTCAAAACATTCAGGAGGAGAAACATGGCAAAACGTATATTCTTTTTTATCCTTACGAACGTACTTGTCTTAACGACGATTTCCATCATCTTTATGGTGACTGGTGCAGGAAATTATATTAACGAATCAGGCGGAATTGACTTCGGTGCACTTCTAATATTCAGTGCCATCGTTGGTTTCACAGGTTCCTTCATTTCCCTATTGATGTCCCGTTGGATGGCAAAGAAAATGATGAACGTGAAGGTCATCGATCCAGACGGTCCGATGAACACACAAGAGCGTCAAATTGTTGAAATGGTTCACCGCATGTCCCGTGCAGCTGGTATCACCAAAATGCCAGAAGTTGGAATTTACTATTCTCCAGAGGTAAACGCATTTGCTACAGGTCCTTCCAAAAACCGTTCTTTAGTAGCTGTTTCTTCTGGTCTATTAGATGAAATGGACGATGCAGCTGTTGAAGGTGTTATCGCCCATGAGGTTGCCCATATTGCAAATGGTGATATGGTAACGATGACGTTATTGCAAGGTGTTGTGAATACATTCGTTGTATTCTTGGCTCGTATCGCAGCATTCATCGCGTCTCGTTTTGTAAAAGAAGAAATGGCACCAATCGTGCATTTTATTGCGATTATCGTGTTCCAAATTGTTTTCTCGATTCTTGGAAGCATCGTCGTATTTGCCTTCTCCCGTTACCGTGAGTTCCACGCGGACCGTGGAGGCGCAGACCTTGCAGGTAAAGACAAAATGGTACATGCATTGCGTTCCCTTCAGGCTTACACAAACCGTGTAACAGAAGAGAGAGATACTGCGATTGCATCTCTTAAAATCAACGGGAAGAGAAAGAGCTCTTTATTCTCTACTCACCCTGATTTAAATGAGCGTATCCGTCGTTTAGAAGCGAAATAATAAAAGAGGCAGCCGGGATGGTTGCCTCTTTTTTATGTTTCCGTAAAGCCGGTTGATCTCCGTTCCAGGCGCTTCGCTTTCCGCGGGAGGTCGGGAA
>NZ_LBMD01000044.1 GCF_001293645.1 Bacillus sp. CHD6a | reverse complement strand
TCCCTCTCTACTACCAGTTGGGACCTTCAGATCAACAGAAATGTTAGAAACTAAAAAAACAGCCCCACCAAACGGCAGGACTGTTTTCAACGTAATTCATCTTATTCAGAAATCGTATCATATACAAGTGGTGGAACCGTTACGTCCCCACTTACCACTTTAATGCTTTCATACAATGCTTCTTTTACTTTTGTTAGATCTTCTTGGTTACTGTGAATCGTTGCAAGAGATTCGCCTGCTTCCACTTTATCACCAATCTTTTTGCGTAGAACAATTCCTACTGCAAGATCAATTTCAGAGTCTTTTGTTGCGCGTCCAGCACCAAGTAACATAGCTGCAGTTCCAACAGAATCAGCCACTATCTCAGATACTACTCCAGCTTCTTTTGCTTCAAGCTCCACAACGTGCTTTGCTTGCGGCAATTTCTCAGGGTTATCCACAACTGAAGCGTCTCCACCTTGGGCTTCAAGGAACGTTTTTAACGTCTCAATTGCTGCCCCAGAACGGATAACTTCTTCTAGCATTTTTCGAGCTTCTTCCAAAGTAGATGCTTTTTCCGCTAAAAGAACCATATAGCTACCCAGCTCTAGGCATAGCTCTTCTAAATCTTTTGGTCCTTCACCACGTAACGTGTCGATAGCTTCTTTGATCTCCAAAGCATTACCAATTGCAAATCCAAGTGGCTGGCTCATATCAGAGATTACTGCCATTGTTCTGCGTCCTACATTGTTTCCGATATCCACCATTGCTTTTGCAAGTTTTTTTGCTTCATCCAAGTCTTTCATAAATGCGCCAGCACCAGTTTTTACGTCCAAGACAATTGCATCTGCACCCGCGGCAATCTTTTTACTCATGATGGAACTTGCAATTAACGGAATGCTGTTAACAGTAGCTGTTACATCACGCAATGCATAAAGTTTTTTGTCTGCAGGTGTTAGATTTCCGCTTTGTCCGATAACAGCCACTTTATTTTTATTAACGTAGTTGATAAATTCTTGATTATCGATTTCCACGTGGAAGCCTGGTACAGATTCGAGTTTATCGATTGTTCCACCAGTGTGACCAAGGCCACGTCCACTCATTTTAGCAACAGGAACACCAACAGCCGCTACTAATGGTGCTAGTACTAACGTAGTGGTATCGCCAACGCCGCCAGTACTGTGCTTATCAACTTTGATGCCTTCAATAGCAGATAGATCGATAGTATCACCAGAGTGCACCATTGCCATAGTAAGGTTTGCACGTTCTTGATCACTCATCCCTTGGAAGAAGATGGCCATAGAGAAAGCGCTCATTTGATAGTCAGGAATGGATCCGTCTGTGAATCCTGTTACGATGAATTGGATTTCCTCTGTTGATAGTTCTTTTCCGTCACGTTTCTTTTGAATAAGGTCTACCATTCTCATGCAGAAACACCTCTTATTTTTTATAGAATAAATTACATACCTTTAACAATTGTTTTTACGAATTGTAGGAAGTTTGCTTTTACCATTTCCGTTGTTTCCATTACTTCGTCGTGTGTTAATGGCTGGTCAAGAATTCCTGCAGCCATGTTAGAGATACAAGAAATTCCCAATACTTTCATGCCACTGTGACGGGCAACGATAACTTCTGGTACAGTGGACATTCCAACAGCGTCTCCACCGAGTGTGCGAAGCATTCTAACTTCTGCAGGAGTTTCATAAGAAGGGCCTGTGTTCCCAACGTATACTCCCTCTTGAACCTTTAAGCCGATTTCTGCCGCAACGTCTTTAGCTAATTTACGGAGATTTTTGCAATATGGTTCTGACATGTCCGGGAAGCGGGCACCAAGCTCATTGTTGTTAGGTCCAATAAGCGGATTTGTCCCCATATTGTTGATGTGATCGGAAAGAATCATAAGATCTCCCGCTTCAAAGCTTTCGTTCACTCCACCTGCAGCATTAGTTACGATTAATTTTTCCACACCAATATATTTCATCACGCGAACAGGAAACGTTACTTTCTCCATTGCATACCCTTCATAGAAATGAAAACGGCCTTGCATCGCGATAACTGTTTTTCCTTCCAATTCACCAATTACAAGCTGGCCAGCATGACCTTCAACAGTGGATACTGGGAACTCAGGTATCTCTGTGTAAGGAATCACAACCGGATTTTGAATTTCTTCTGCTAACACACCAAGACCTGACCCAAGAATTAGTCCGATTTCAGGTTTGTTAGATATTTTCTCATTAATATATTCAGCTGATTTTTTGATAGCTTCTAAATTCATTTTTAGGTTCCTCCTAATTTAAATCTTGCAAAAAGCTTTTTCCATGCTTAGGCATTCTTGTGTTAAAGTTGTCCGCAATTGTAGAACCGATATCAGCAAAGGTTTTACGAATTTCTAATTGTTTGCCTTCTTTATGTTGAGGGGAGTACGCTAATAATGGCACATATTCTCTCGTATGATCTGTTCCAGGTGCTGTAGGGTCATTACCATGGTCAGCAGTAATAATCAAAAGATCATTCTCTTTTAAGTTTGCAAACACTTCAGGAAGGCGTGCATCATACTCTTCTAGTGCTTTTCCATATCCTTCAGGGTCTCTTCTGTGACCGTAAACTGCATCAAAATCAACCAAGTTCAAGAAACTGATACCAGTAAAGTCCATCTTTGTTGTTTCCACCAATTTGTCCATTCCGTCCATATTAGAGACAGTACGAAGTGATTTTGTCACACCTTCACCATCAAAAATATCGGAAATTTTGCCAATGGAAATAACGTCAAATCCACTATCTTTCAGTTCATTCATAACAGTACGTTCAAATGGTTTTAAAGCATAGTCATGACGGTTAGAGGTACGTTTCCAGTTACCTGCTTCACCAATAAATGGACGTGCAATAATACGACCGACCATGTATTTTTCATCTAAGGTTAATTCACGCGCAATTTTACAAATGTCATATAGCTCTTCAATGGGAACAACATCTTCATGCGCTGCAATTTGAAGAACGGAATCTGCAGAAGTATACACAATTAATGCTCCTGAATCTACGTGTTCCTGACCAAGTTGATCAAGAATCTCCGTTCCACTAGCAGGAATGTTTCCGATAATTTTACGGCCTGTGCGTTCTTCCAGTTCACTAATTAACTCATCCGGGAATCCGTCAGGGAATACTCGGAAAGGTGTATCAATGCGCAAGCCCATAATCTCCCAGTGACCTGTCATTGTATCTTTTCCACTTGATGCTTCTTCCATTTTTGTAAAATAAGCTAAAGGCTTTTCTGCCTTAGGTACACCTTTTACTTCTTCAATATTACTTAGACCAAGCTTGGCCATATTCGGCATGTTCAACCCGTTCATGCGCTCTGCAATATGCCCTAGTGTATCTGCCCCTTTATCACCAAACTTTTCAGCATCCGGTGCTTCGCCGATTCCAACAGAATCCAGCACAACTAAAAACACTCTTTTATATGTATAAGAACTCATTTTTTAACCTCCTACAAACTTTCGATCTGATTTTACCTCTTGTATTTTCCCCTTTTTTATCTAGGATAATCATACAAGACTACACTTCTACTTGTCAGAAGTCTGACCTCTGCCTCTAGTATAAACAAGCGCTTTCAAAGTTGCAAATAAAATGATAAAAAAAGACTGTTCAGATTGTTCGAACAGCCCTTTCTTCTGTTCCCGCAAAAGAATCAAGTATTAAGCTCTCGGGTGGAACATGGAGTAAACATCCTTCATGCGGGTCTTCGTGACATGTGTGTAAATTTGAGTAGTAGAAATATCCGCATGACCTAACATCTCTTGAACGGCACGAAGATCTGCCCCATTTTCCAAAAGATGAGTAGCAAAGGAATGTCGCAATGTATGAGGTGTTAACTCTTTTTCAATACCTGCTTCCTTTGTCAACTTTTTTAAGATTTTCCAGAAGCCCTGTCTAGTCAGACGATTACCGTAAAGGTTTACAAATAATGCATCTGTGTTCTTTTTCTTTAACAGATGGCTACGACTTTCTTCTATATAATTGGTAATGGCATTTTGAGCCATTGATCCAAGCGGAATGATTCTTTCCTTGTTACCCTTTCCAATGCAACGGACAAACCCCATCGTTAAATGAACATCACTAAGATTTAGGGATATTAGCTCGGAGACACGCATACCAGTAGCATACAATAGTTCCAGCATCGCTTTGTCGCGAATTCCGAACACTTTGGTTGTATCAGGTGAATCAAGTAATGCTTGCACCTCTTCTAAAGACATCACTTGTGGAAGCTTTTGTTCTTGTTTAGGACGGTCAATATGTACGGTTGGATCTTGAGTTGTGACCTTTTCCCTAAGCAAAAATTGATGAAATGAGCGTATGGAGGCAATATGTCTGGCAATGGTTTTCGATGATTTCCCATTCTCGGTGAGAAACTTTAAGAATTGTAAGATGTTAGAGCGAGTCACCGCATCCAACGAAGACATCTCTTCTACCTTATTTAAATACAAAAGATAAGATTTCAAGTCTCGCTCATAAGAAACGACTGTATTTGATGCCAGGCCTTTTTCCACTACTAAAAAATGAATAAAATCTTTTAATTGATCCTGCAATACCCTCTACTCCCCGTAATGATAAAAGAATACTAAGCGCTGTAGCCAGCCCTCATCCCTCTCTTCTACCATTTTTGTCACTTTCACCGCTGCCCCTTCAGGCTCGTCATAGCGGTGGTAATTTTGATACTCTTGATTAATCCACATAATTCCATAGTAAAATAGGACCGTACAACCAGTGAATAAAATAAATACTTTAAATGTATTATAGCATGAATCTATAATTTTCTTCATGAAAGTCTACCTCCAAATATGCAAGTTAAGCAAATAAACTTGTCTTATTAGAAGGTATGACAAATTCAAGCACAATTATACCTTGAAAACAAAATAAAAACCTTTTCCGTGTTCGGCGGAAAAGGCTTATGTACTTTCTTCTTCAGTTTCATCTTCCGTATCTTGGCATCGATGGCAAATTCCATGAAAAGTTAAACGGTGATCTTTAATTTTAAAATTCCAATCACGTTCTACAATTTCCTCTACATCTTCTAAGAGGTCGTCTTGAATTTCATCGACGGCTCCACACTCTATACAAACTAAGTGATGATGAAAATGCTTAGCGCCCTCTTGGCGTAAGTCATAGCGTGATACTCCATCGCCAAAATTTATTTTATCGACAATTTTCAGTTCCGTCAGAAGTTCCAAAGTTCGGTATACCGTAGCAAGTCCAATTTCAGGTGACTTTTCTTTCACGAGGAGGTATACATCTTCCGCGCTCAAATGGTCCTCTTCATGTTCCAACAAGACCCGGACTGTTGATTCTCGCTGAGGAGTCAACTTATAGCTTGCGGAATGCAGTAGCTTTTTTATGCGATCTATCCTTGTTTCCATTTCGTTCCCTCCCTCGCTATACCACTTTATTTTATCTAAAGCGCAGGGAACTGTCAAAGAAAAAAATAATGATTATAAATAAGCGAAAATAATTATTATCATATTATTATTATTCTAATATAGAAATCACTGACTTCATAAATACTGGTGAAGCCAACGCTTCGATTAATGAAGCACCGACAAGCAATAAGCAAATCAGCCCCATGGCCATCGTGTACTTCATGAACTGTTGAAAAAATGGTTCTTGTATTCTTTTTACAAATTGCTGCCTGATCATTTTTAAGGAAAAGGCCACAGATAAAGTCCCAATGATAATATAAGCTGGAATGGCAATCATGTTTTGTGGAAGAATGGCAACAAAGGAAAACAGGAACCCTTTCCAGCTGAGTTGATTTACTAAGAAACCTACGGTAAATCCTACTACTACTCCTTTTAAAAACAGCAGAATTAATATTACTGGAAGTCCAATAATGGATATGCCAAGTATCCACATGAGAAGAACGTATTTAATATTATGAAAATAGCTCTGAAAAAATATATCTTTCGAGCTTGCAAACTGACCTTCTTCCACCTGACCAAAGAAGCGGCTCAAATAGACAAACAGATCTTGTTTTTGTGAAAAATTCATGCTATTGACCACGATGGCCCCGAAGATTACTCCCATAAAAAAAAGTACCACTATAAACAAATATAGAGAGGAGTGTTCTTTTATATGCCCTAGTAAAATAGTAAACCGCGACTGTTTTTTCATCCTTCTTCCTCCTATCACTCTCTTACTAGATTGTATGATAGAGGCAAGGAAGTATGACTTGTTTTAAAATTAGAATTTGTATATTTGGGATTTCGACTAAGCGAGAGAACGGTTGAAATTAGAGTTGTATGAGGACGATGTTTCAAGGATTTTTTCTGTTGAGGGAGTTATTGGGGCTCTATGAGGACAATGTTTTATGCTTTTTACTTCATGAGGGAGTCATTGGGGTTCTATGAGGACAATGTGTCAGGCATTTTCTTTCATGAGGGAGTCATTCGGGCTCTATGAGGACCATGTTTCATGCATTTTCCCTCATGAGGGAGTCATTCGGGCTCTATGAGGACCATGTTTTATGCTTTTTACTTCATGAAGGAGTCATTGGGGCTCTATGAGGACAATGTTTCATGCATTTTCCCTCATGAGGGAGTCATTCGGGCTCTATGAGGACAATGTTTCTCTTTTTCCCATTCCTGAGGGAGTCATTCGGGCTCTATGAGGACAATGTGTCATGCTTTTCCCTCATAAGGGAGTCATACGACCTCTATGAAGACAATGTTTCACGCATTTTACTTCATGAGGGAGTCATTGCCTCCAATAAGGACAATCTTTCTCTTTTCCCCTTGCTAAGGAAGTCACTGCCCCCCCATTCTCCACAATAAAGTAGTAACTATTCACGTTATATTTCACTTACTTTACCAAACTTGCCCCCACCGCCAGATGTAAACGCCAACTTACCGCTCCGAGCTGCCACGATCAAAGAAGCCACTTTTTCCCCTACAACATCCATTAATTCAACGTGACTTGCTTCATGCAGTATTCCCATCTCGGTGCCAAAAACTCCGCGTAATTTTGACAAAGTTTTGGGGCCTACGCCTGGTATGAAATCTAGCGGTACCTGATGAATATATGGGGGGCGGCGTCTCGTAGATGTCTCATTATCTGCCAGCTCTTCAATCCGATCAGAAACACCTTTAACAAATTTGGTGTGGGCACAACTGCTACATATGTCTTTCCCATGTAAAAAAGGAGTTAAGCACTTTTCACAAACTGTGGTATAGTACTTACCTAACTGCGGACTCAACCCGTAATTTGCCAGCACTCCTCGCCCATCCACTTCTTTCAAAGCAAGCCGCAACTCCTCAAAACTTGGTTCCTTCATGCGCACCTTCTGATATTCGCGGGCAATTTTACCGACAGAATGAGCATCAGAATTAGAAAGGAATGTGTACTTCTCCAATTCTTTTATCCGTTTAGCCATTAAAGTGTCAGCACTCAAACCAAGCTCAATTGCGTCAATTAACTCTGCTTCAAACACCTCATTTAAACTCCATTTTACACCTTTGCCATACAAACTTTTAAATGGAGTAAAAACATGAGCAGGAATACATAGGCCATCTAATCGATGAACCTCATGCTGAATTTCAACCGCATTTGCATAAACTCGTTGTGTGGACAAGGTGACATTTTTCATTCGCTTGCTTAACCAGTTTGAGAACTCCACCATTCTCTCCACTGTCTTCATATAACAGAGAGCATGAATTAGACCTTGACAGTTCTCATCATAAATCTCCACTTCCGCTCCAAGGATCAACGTAATATCACCCATCCGTACCCCGCCATCAACGAGTTCCCTCAGCTCACCAGATGCAATACGATTACGAAGACCGATTAGCACTTCAGGTACCTGACAATCAATCACTCCGACCATGTCTAAGCCCTTTTTAAAACGAGCCTCTTCCAAAACAGCCTCCAATGTCAATTGATTGGAGGCTGTAATTTTTACTGGCTTACCGCTTGTTGTCCGGCCCAAATGTATATGTAAGTCGACAAAATAATCTTGCATGGCCGTCCCCTACTTTCGAAGCAATGTTTGCATTTGCAAATACTGCACGGCATAAGCAGTCTTCGCATCATAAATTTCCCTTTTTTCAATAAGATCAAGAGCCTCATCTATTGACACTTCCAACAAGTCCACAAATTCATCTTCATCTAGATGATGTTCTTCCGTATCTTTATGCAATCCTTTTGCAATGAATAAGTGTACCAATTCATCTGCAAAACCAGGTGAAGTATAAAAAGAAATCAATGGCTCCAATTCATCACATGTATAGCCTGTTTCCTCTTGAAGTTCCCGTTTTGCGGTAACGATTGGCTCTTCCCCTTTTTCCAGTTTACCTGCCGGGATCTCTACTAACGTGCGCTCCATTGCCTTTCGGTATTGGCGGACCATAATGATGTTGTTCTCTTCAGTTACAGCAATAACCGCCACTGCTCCTGGGTGTTTGATAATTTCCCTTTTACTTGTCTTACCGTTTGGAAGTTCGACATCCTCTACATATAAATCGATGATTCTTCCTGAGAATAATTTTTCACTATGTAACGTTTTTTCTTTTAAATGTTCCATCCCGACCGCTCCTTGTTCTTTAGTCATCCATTTCTTCATACATTCTACCATACAAGGGTGAGGAGGGAGTAAATTGAAGGTATATGTCCGTCCAAACAATATCGTATTAGTAGGAAAGGCGTGGGAAATCCGTAATAAGCTTAAGGAATATTCCCATCGACATGTGTATGTGAAAACATGGATTAATTCTATTAAAGATGAATAATTTGAAGCAGTGACCTCCTTTTCGGTAAAATGAGGAAAAAGGAGGTTTTTTTTTGATACCTAAAAATCGACTCGGCAAATCCGACCTGTATGTAAGCCAACTTGGTCTTGGCTGTATGTCCCTAGGCACGGAAGAAACAAAAGCGATAGATATTGTAAAAAAAGCACTAGATTTAGGAATCAATTACCTAGATACTGCTGATCTCTATGATTTCGGACAAAATGAGGAACTGGTAGGAAAAGCTTTAAAAGGACAACGAGATAAAGTCATTCTTGCAACAAAAGCAGGAAACAAATGGACACAAGGAAAAGAAGGATGGAAATGGGATCCATCTAAACAGCATATCCAATCTGCAGTCAAAGACAGTCTTCACCGCCTTCAAACCGATTATATCGATCTCTACCAACTTCATGGTGGAACGATAGATGACCCAACCGAAGAAACAATCGAGGCATTTGAGGAGTTAAAAAAAGACGGGTACATCCGCGAATACGGAATTTCTTCCATTAGACCTAACGTTATTAAGCGGTTTGTAGAAAACTCCTCAATGGTTTCGGTAATGATGCAGTACAGTCTACTTGATACACGTCCAGAAGAATGGTTGGATTATCTTCACCAAAATAAGATAAGTGTTATTGCTAGAGGTCCACTAGCGAAAGGGCTCTTATCGGAGAATGGTCTTGATAAGCTACAAAACAAATTTATGGGAAAAGGTTTTCTTGAATACCGTCTTGAAGAGTTGGAGAATCTCTTACCAAAGCTAATGAATGTTACTGGTGATAAGCCTCTTCAAGCAAATGCCTTTCACTATTGTTTGGCACACCCTGCTGTAGCAGCGGTTATTCCAGGTGCGAGCTCCATGGAACAATTAGAAGCTAATGTTCATGCCATAAATGAACGATCACTCTCAGAAAAAGAGTATGCAACTATTAAAGGACTCGTAAAACAAGCTTATTACGATTCACATCGTGAGTAATAGGAAGCAGCTTCCTTTTTAGGGATGCTGTTTTTTGTTTTAGAGCAACTGTAAATTAATGAATGCTCATGGTCACCCCTCGGAAAGCAAAATGAACAGTGGGGTTGTGGATAATCCAATCAAATTTTTGAAACTTATTCCATTTTGATACGTAGATTAATTTATCTACGTATCAAGGAGGAAATATAATG
The DNA here is from genome assembly GCF_001293645.1 of Bacillus sp. CHD6a. Lineage (GTDB taxonomy): Bacteria > Bacillota > Bacilli > Bacillales > Bacillaceae_I > Sutcliffiella_A. Next base: position 6,485 of record NZ_LBMD01000044.1, on the reverse strand, counting down.
GTCAAATTTCTTATCACTTTACTCATTGTACTTGCAGTAGAAATTGGAATCTTACTGGGAATCTCCACCTATTTTGACTTTAACCTCTTAAGCACCATGTTTTTCGGCTCTCTTGCTTTTGTCTTCCTTGCCTTCTTCACTAGTTCCTCAGGAGATATTTTCACTAAAAATTCAGAAGCAGCTGTTTTTGATTCCATGGCTGGTCGTTACACCCCGCAACAACAGAGGCCAACATTAAACATCGGTCCATTTTTGCTTGGATCTCTGTTATGTTTAGCAGTCTACTTCGTCATGGCTTTTTTCCTCTCCTGACAAAAAAGAGAATGGTTATCTAGACAGACCATTCTCCCTTTCCTTTTTAGCCGACCTTACTTGAATTCTTTCCAATTTTGATTACTCTCTTCGAACAATTCTTCAAACGATTTGTTCTTCTCTCTTAAACGCTTTTCTTCTTTTTTTCTTTCAGCTTCTTCTGCTTTTTGTTTTTGTTCAGATTGAAGTAGTTGGTCCTTCATGGATGTTAATTTCGAATAAACATCCCCTTCTAATTGATCTTTTAATGATACCTTCTCTTCCTTTTTATTCGTCAAAGAGCTTGGATTATTTTTATGCTTTTTCTTCACAACAAGTCATCTCCTTTCCTCACGTTTTCTAGTAGTATAGCAAATTCCAAATCAACCATAAACAAACAAATTATATATATCTATTACTTTAAAATATATGTTATTACTTTATAATAATTATAAAAAAGTATTGATTTTCGTCTGATAACTGTTATCATTATGCATGTAATAAAAATATTTTTTATTGAGGTGAAGGATTTTGACAACTAATAATAGACTGACAACTAGCTGGGGAGCTCCTGTAGGAGATAACCAAAACTCCATGACTGCCGGTTCAAGAGGACCTACACTTATACAGGATGTACACCTTTTAGAAAAACTTGCACATTTCAACCGGGAACGTGTTCCTGAGCGGGTTGTGCACGCAAAAGGCGCTGGTGCACACGGGTACTTCGAAGTAACGAATGATGTTACTAAATACACGAAGGCGAATTTCCTTTCAAAAGTAGGAAAAAGAACGCCACTTTTTGTCCGTTTTTCCACGGTAGCAGGTGAAAACGGTTCTGCAGATTCCGTACGTGATCCACGTGGATTTGCCGTAAAATTCTATACAGAAGACGGGAACTATGATCTTGTTGGAAACAACACACCAGTATTTTTTATAAGAGATGCCATCAAGTTTCCCGACTTTATTCATACACAAAAGCGTCACCCTCAAACGCATCGAAAAAATCCTAATGCCGTATGGGATTTCTGGTCTCTATCGCCAGAGTCTCTTCATCAAGTGACCATCTTGATGTCTGATCGTGGAATTCCGGCTACATACCGCCATATGCATGGCTTCGGTAGTCACACTTTCAAATGGGTGAATGAGGAAGGTGAAGGTGTTTGGATTAAATATCATTTTAAAACAGAACAAGGTATTAAAAACATGACTGAAGAGGTTGGAACGAAGATTGCTGGGGAGAACCCTGATTATCATACCGAGGATTTATTTAATGCCATTGAAAAAGGTGACCACCCTTCATGGAAGGTTTACGTACAAATCATGCCAATGGAAGATGCGAATACTTATCGCTTTGATCCATTCGATGTGACAAAAGTATGGTCACAAAAAGATTATCCGTTGATGGAAGTTGGGCGAATGGTATTGGATAGAAATCCCGAGAATTATTTTGCTGAAGTGGAGCAGGCCACGTTCTCTCCAGGAACACTTGTACCTGGAATTGACGTATCTCCAGACAAAATGCTGCAAGGGCGCCTTTTTGCTTATCATGATGCGCATCGTTACCGTGTTGGAGCGAATCACCAGGCGCTTCCCATTAACCGAGCACGAACTGAAGTTCACAACTATCAACGAGATGGCCAGATGAGGTTTGACAACAATGGAGGTGGCTCCGTTTACTATGAACCCAATAGCTATAGCGGGCCAAAAGAGACTCCTGAAAACAAGCAAGCTGCTTACCCTGTTTCAGGTATAGCTGATAGCGTTGCCTATGATCAAAATGATCATTATACTCAAGCTGGTGATTTATATCGTTTGTTAAGTATAGATGAACGCACCCGCTTAATAAAAAATATTGTAACAGCAATGTCACCTGTGGAAAGCGAAGAAATTAAACTTCGTCAAATCGACCATTTTTATAAAGCAGATCCAGAATACGGCATGTTCGTTGCTAAAGGTCTTGGTTTGCAAGTTCCACAAATGATACGTTAATATTCATTTTCATTTCTCTTTTATTCTCACTTCTGTCGAGCAGGCACCAAGATTTGGTGCCTGTTCTTGTTTGTTAGAAATATTTACACATAGTCACTTTTATTAGCACCAAAATCTAACTGTTTCTGCTATTATTAATGGGAATGGAAGTTGTAGCAGAAGGGATGTTTAACCTCTTGATTGAAACATTATTATTAAATTTTCTTTTTCTGATATTACCTATAATCATCTATTTAGTTTTTTTTGAAGACAAACATCATTCTTTTAATAGATGGATGTTCAGTTTTCTTGCCACCCTTTCCATGGTGCTATGCATGTCTCATCCTATTCATTTACAATTAGGGTTCATTTTCGATTTACGTTATATCCCTTTTTTCATAATTGCCTTATATTCTGGTCATAAATTTGTTTTCCCACTTTTCATAGTCTTAAATTTATACCGTTTTTATATAGGAGGAGAAGGAACTCTAAACTCTTTCCTTACCTCTACAATTATATTTTTATTCGTTCCTTTACTAAATAAAATGTTTTTGACATTTAAACCAAAGAATAGATTGATTTTTTCAGCTGGTATAATAACGGTGTTTATGGGAATCTATCTAACTCTTTTAAGTCTCTATTTCGATGCGTTAAATAGCGAATTTATCATGCTTAGTATTTATGCTGTCACAACACATGCAGCGTTAATGGGAATTATCGTCATACTGATAGAAAAAATCATTCTAAATATTCGAAACCGCGAGCGCTATATCAGTTCTGAACGACTGAATGTGGTAAGCGAACTGTCTGCAAGTGTTTCTCATGAGATTAGAAATCCCTTAACGGTTACGAGCGGTTTTCTTCAATTACTGGGTAAATCAAAGACAATTGGTGCTGAAGAAAAAAGATACTTAGATCTTTCCTTGCAAGAATTGAAGCGCGCCGAAAAAATTGTGAGTGACTACCTTTCTTTTGCAAAACCACAATCGGAAAATATGGTCTACTCTAATCTAGAAGAAGAGGCTGAATATACAAAAAATCTTATCATCCCATATGCTGCCATGCATCAGGTTGAAGTTCACTATTCCTTTCACAACACATTAAAAACGTCCTATGACCGCAATCAATTGCAACAATGTTTCATAAACCTTTTTAAAAACAGTATTGAGGCGATGAAGCCTAAGGGTGGTAAACTTTCTATCACATTTACGGAGCTAAAGAACAACATCATTATTACAATTAAAGATTCAGGAGTTGGCATGACTTCGGATGAGATAAATCGATTAGGTAAGCCGTATTTTTCAACGAAAGAAGAAGGAACCGGCCTTGGAATGTTGATGGTCTACAGTACAATCAATAAAGTCAAAGGGACCATCCACGTACAAAGTGAAAAAGGGAAGGGTACCACCTTTATCATCACCATTCCTACATAGAAAAAAGGTAGACTTCTAGAAGAAGCTACCTTTTTCTTTTTGTCAAAACGATTAGTGAAACGACTGCCAAAACGCGCCTTTTTTGTCAATGATGTTATTCATTTGTTTGAATGGGATTTCAAATGTAGGGAACCCAACCGAATATGGGGCTATCTATTTTTTAAACCAGTCTACTTTTATTTGAAGGTGTAGGTTCCCAGCTCGAGTTCTATCTTTTCTTTACGCCCATGTGTATTAGATAGGATCTGATAGTTTCTCATTTTGGATCATTTCGCTCAAAAAACTACTTTACCCATGTCTCTTTCTCCTAATCTATCCCAAGAACCCATAACTGAATTTCTCTACCACTTTTACTTAATTTTACGAACCTTTCCCTTCTACTCTTATTTCTTTAGTGAGCTTAACATAATCCTCTTCTGTACTAGAAGAATATATATGATATAGGTATTACTGTTGCTAAAATCATAAATTTAAATAATGGTTTAAGATTCATTACTTTTTATCTCCTCACTATTTATGTAAGAAAAGGCAGCATAATCATGCGCTACCCTTTCTTATTTCCTTTAACATTAATGGAAAGATCGCCAAAAAGCTCCCTTTTTATCAATAATACTGTTAATCTCTTTAAATGGTATTTCAAAAGTCGGAAACCCTGCTGCATATGGTGCTATTTCATAAGGTGTAAAGTAAAGAAACAAGGAATCACTCGACACGTAGAAGGGCTGATCAGGTTGAATTCCCTTAAATGAATCTGGGAAGTAGTTATCGGGGGTTTCCTGTATTTGTTTCTCCACCAAATCGCTTAACACCTTGACATAGTCACTGTTCGCCTTGAATAAATCTTTTAAGGTGTAGATTTTACCAGAATTAATATCTATCGGGACCATGATTTGCGTCGGCATCCCGTGTGCTGCTCCAAACGGGTAGTTGTAGCTGTTAAGCTCTAAAATTAGTAAGTTCTTTTTATAAAATTTCACAGAAAAATCACCTGTGTAATTATAATCCAGCTGTTTATCCGGGGGAATAGGAATAATTTGAGATTGTGTACGTAATACTTCGTTCACTTTTTTCTCTGCTTCTTTATTTTTCATTCCCTGTAATTGTGGATAATACACGAGATAATCTTTGTTTGGCCGGTATTTTTCTTCGCGGATTGAGACATTCCTATTTACAGGAATGACTGAATTTTGAGCATACACTAGATTGCCAGCTTTATCATAGTAGGACAACCTCTGATCCACAAATGCCCTCACCAACTGCCCTTCGATAGAAAGCGTTCCAATGCCATCTATAACAGGAAGGTCTTTTGCCTGTCTGCCGCTTTTGTTGATAAAGAAACTTTTAATACCTTGCGTCAAAGAGCTATATTCCCCTTTATAGTTGTTCACTGTATCATATTGAAAATCAGTCAATATCTGTCCGCTCACCGTATCGGCTATTGCATAGGTCGAGCCAACAAATGGTTCTTCAGGGTTAATGGCTCTTCCGATAGCTGCCCTGTTCCCACCAAGTTGATTGATATCATTATATCTTGGAGGAATGATGTAGTTCCCGCTCTTATCAATTAAACCGAATCTGTTTTTATAATCATTGGATGCATTGACAACAGCCCTCCCCCCCTGAAAAGGTAAAGCCATACCAAATTGCGGTTTTATGACGACATTCCCTGACTCATCTACATACCCTGCTTTATCCTGATAGGTTTTTTTGAAGGAAAGAAGCCCCTCACTTAATCCATTCATCTGTTCATACGGATACGTTTGTAATTGGGTTCCTGTGGAATTTAACAAAGCATATAAGCTATCTTTCACCTGTACGAGTGCTTTGCCGCTACTCATATCAAAGGCATACTGGTATTGAGCAGGAATTGCTACATTACCGTTCAAATCTAAGTATCCATAAAGTGTCGATTCCCCATCTTGGGAATGATGAGAATCTTGGAAAACCGCACGGCCCCCTTGATAGGGACTAATAAACGAATACGCTTTTTGCGTCAATACTTTACCTTTCTCATTTAAGACTACTGAACCACCTTCATTTAACATAGCTATGGCACGGCCCTCTGTAAAAGGGAAAATAGAGCTGTACTTGGGGCGAACCACAAATTTACCGGTTTGTGTAATAACCCCTGCCCTACCCTTACGAACAATCGCTAGCCCGTTTTGCTGAAACTCCCCTGCATCTTCAAAGGTGGGCTTTAGCACAAACTCCCCCTTCTCATCTATATATCCCCACTTTGTACCTTCAACCGTTCTTACCGATGCAGGAAACAAATGCGGTTTAATTATTCTCACGAACATATATGTGGTCACCCCATTAGTTTTTGATATCTTATGGGATTATGTGGTGATAGGTGAAGGCCTAGCTTTTTTCAGAAGAACGTAGAAGGAAGGGAACTATGCAAGAGAAGATTAGGTAGTTTGGGGAGTTGGTGCCAAAATAACTTTTCTGAAACTACGGAACGATCAAGATAGAATCGTGTTAGTATAAACTTTGTAATCCCCATTATTTGACGAATATTTTAAAACATTATCTTTTCCGACAGCTCCCTCTAAATAAGCCCTGATTGCCCCAGTGGTACATCTATGACCTGCTATAAGAATGTTCATTCCATCAAATGCCTCATTCTTCAGGCTGTTTAAGAAAACAATTATCCTGTTAGCAAATTGTTCCATCCCTTCCACTCCTTTATACTTGGTTGGATCTGGAATCGCACCGTTAAAAATCAAGGCCACTGAAAAAGTCTTTGATTTTTAGTAGTTTGTTAAGGCACCGCTGTTGATTTCCGCAAAT
>NZ_LBMD01000043.1 GCF_001293645.1 Bacillus sp. CHD6a | reverse complement strand
AACTCTTTTTCGTCGTTCTCTCGAAGCGACTTTATTATCTTATCACATACTCTAAAGTGAAGTCAACAACTTTTTAAAAGTTATTTTCAAATCATGTATGTAGTCGTTTGTGACAACGAAATATAATATACCATTTTTGTTTACGGTAAGTCAACGGAAAAAAACAAAAAAACCCTCTTTTTTTTTGGAGGGCAATGATATTAGTATACTAGATGGATATAGTCACTAAAAAACACGTAATCTTTTCTTCTTATACGATATACTTCTGAATGATTACTAATGATATTACCCCTGGTATACCTAATAGACCTGAGACTGCAGCGGTAGTAGGATTAATCGGTACATGAATCCCCATAGAGTTTCCAAATGCATTTAAAAAGAATAAAAAGAGTGCACCAATCATTACCTTTATAAGCGCCTGGCCTGCAAAGCGCAACGGTTTTATCGGTGTTCCCACCAATAGAACGAGCAGGATCAATCCGCAGATGACTCCTATTACTAGTAACGGTTCCATTATAACCCCTCCTCTTGCCAGCTTGTACTAAACTATATGAATGACAGTTCCAATTAAGAACTCACTACTTAGATAAGAAGTTTAAGAAGGCACAAAAAAAGCAGCTAAGGATCTCCCCAGCTACTTCTTTACCATACGAGTTCGGACTTCCCTTAAAAGGAAGAGGTATTTTGCTTCTGCTATTTTCAATTGACAGATGACTTCTTCTGAAGGATCGACGCTTTTATCTACCAGGCTTTTTTGTTTAGCCCACCGATTCTTACAATCTTCCGTTGTTTCCATTAATTTGGCATCATACTGTTTTTTTAAGCGGTCTTTTTTTCGAAAAAACATAGGTGATGATAACCCCTTTGTCTGAAATCATGAATCCTTCTTACATGTAACTAAATTTATATTTCTCTTCTACCTTCAAGGGCTTTTGATAACGTTACTTCATCAGCATATTCTAGATCTCCTCCAACAGGAAGTCCATGAGCAATACGCGTCATTTTTATCCCAGATGGTTTTAATAGCCTAGAAATATACATAGCTGTTGCTTCACCTTCTATGTTGGGGTTGGTTGCAAGGATGAGTTCTTGGACTTCATCATCTTGCAATCGTTTAATAAGTTCCGGTATTTTGATATCCTCTGGACCGATTCCATCCATTGGAGATATAGCACCGTGAAGGACATGGTAGAGGCCGTTATAGTCCCGCATTTTTTCCATTGCAATTACATCTTTAGTCTCCTGTACCACACAGATAACAGTTCTGTCTCTTCTATTATCCTCACAAATATAGCAAGGATCCCTATCGGTGATATGTCCGCATACCGAACAATAGGAGAGGTTTCTCTTTGCGTTCACTAGTGCTTTTGCAAAGTCCAACACGGTATCTTCTTTCATGTTAAGTACGAAAAAAGCCAGACGAGCGGCCGTTTTTGGGCCGATACCTGGCAATTTCATAAAGCTGTCAATCAGCTTTGATATAGGCTCAGGATAATGCATAAAGGTCCTCCTAGAATAGTCCTGGCATGTTTAACCCTTTAGTGAATTGGCCCATTGTATCATTTGTCAGCTCATCCATTTTCTTAAGGGCATCGTTTGTAGCAGCTAGAACTAAGTCTTGTAGCATTTCGATGTCTTCCGGGTCTACAACTTCTTCCTTGATATTTACTTCTATGATTTCTTTTTGGCCATTAACAACTACTGTAACCATTCCGCCGCCAGCTGTACCTTCCATTGTCTTCTCAGCTAGTTCTTCCTGTGCTTTAGCCATATCCTTTTGCATCTTTTGCATTTGTTTCATCATTTTTTGCATGTTACCCATTCCGCCGCCACGCATCATAATAAATTCCTCCTAAAATGTTTTTATCATTTATTCTTTAATTTCTACAAGATCAGGGCCGACAAGTTTCTTCGCTTCTTCAATGAATGGGTCATCTTGGGTTTCGCTGCCCTCTTCATCATTTTTTTGTCCGCGGATAAAGCCTTCTCGGATCTTCAGCCATTCTTCTTCTGGAACGGCCAGCATGTCATAAGATTTTCCAGTAAGGTCCAAAATGATTTGTTCAAGATTTTGCTTTACCGGTTCATCAGATGCCATCTTGCAATGTATCTCATATTTAAACTTTAACACAAAAGCACTGCTTGCTGCAGCTACAGGTTCACTGTCGGTCAATAATGCAGCATGGGAAACTTTATTTTGCTTACGGAGTGCCTCTAGCAACTGTGCCCAGCTGCCTTTGATGCTTTCCAAGTCTCCTCTTGTTGCCTGCTTCAGCACTTCCTGAATTCGACCTGTTGCTGGTTTGAACCCATTTCTGGCACCGCCGCCACTTCTTGCAGGGGCCTTGCTTGGTGCATTCGTTTTTGCCGCTCCCCCTGCATTTCCTGCCGCAAGCTCTTTCACCTTGGTTTCCAACATAGTAATCTTCTTTTGCAGAAGGTTTACTTGGTCTTGGTTCGCCGCTTCATTAATGGAAGCTTCAAGCTGACATAGCTTCACAATCGCTACTTCCAGGTAAATTCGGGGATGGTTTGTCCACTTCATTTCCTGTTGGCTCTTATTCAGAATATCAATTGTCTCATAGATTGTTTCTGCAGGGATTTCTTCTGCAAATTTTTGAAAAGCTTCATCCACCTGTACTCTGTCCAAAATTTGTTCCAAGTTAGGTGCTGTTTTATATAGGAGCATATCCCGGTAATAGAAGATAAGATCTTCCAGAAACCTTGCAGGATCTTTACCTGATTGGAATACTTGGTTCAAAGAATCCAACGCTTCTGCCACATTTTTGTGATACAGGCCGTGCACGATATCTGTCATGAAGCTTTGGGAGACAGATCCCGTTATGGCAAGTGCATCTTGGACAGTTAGCAGTCCGTTGCTGAAGGAGATTGCCTGGTCCATCAAACTGAGGGCATCACGCATCCCGCCCTCTGCAGCTCGGGCAATGATAGCCAATGCTTGGGGCTCAGCTTCTATTTCTTGTGCGTGTAAAACAGTAGAAAGTCTTCCGACAATTGACTCCCCTGTTATCCTCTTGAAATCAAAGCGCTGACAACGCGAGATGATGGTCAGTGGGATCTTGTGGGGTTCGGTCGTAGCCAATATAAAAATTACGTGCTTTGGCGGTTCTTCTAACGTTTTTAGTAACGCATTAAACGCTCCGATAGAAAGCATATGTACTTCATCAATAATGTATACTTTATATTTTACAGAGCTTGGAGCATATTTGACTTTGTCGCGAATGTCACGGATTTCGTCTACTCCATTATTGGAAGCTGCATCTATTTCAATGACATCAGAAATGGAACCGTCCGTTATTCCTTTACAGGCGGAACATTCGTTGCATGGTTCCGCAACTGGTGCATGTTCGCAGTTTACTGCTTTTGCTAGTATTTTGGCCGCACTTGTTTTTCCTGTTCCTCTTGGACCGGAGAACAAGTAGGCGTGAGAAAACTTTTGTTGAAGCAGGGCGTTTTGTAAGGTTTGGGTTATATGTTCTTGTCCCACGACATCTGCAAAGGTTTGTGGTCGAAAAACACGATATAAAGCTTGATATGCCAACAATATGCCCTCCTTCTTTTTTATCCTCTTCCATTATACCGTATGGGTTGTGGAAAATAAAATGTTTGTTCCTTGTCTATCATTATTAATTGACTCTATAGAATGATCGTTCCTTTCCGCTGCAGGCACTCGCTTTCCGCAGGGCTATGCTTGTGCCTCCACGGTTCCGCCGAAGCCACTGGAAATTGTGACTGATTTAATATGTTGTTTTGACACCGCTGTTGATTTCCCCAAATGGCTTCGCTTTCCTAGGGCGCTGCTGGAGCCTCCTCGGCTACGCCTGCGGGGTCTCCACCTAGCGCTGTCTCCCTCAGGACAAGGAAGGCTTCGGCAGCGATTCATCGCACGAAGAAAATGCGTAGCATTTTCGAGGAGTCTTCGCCATTTGCTCCAATCAACAGCTAGGAATAAATAAAAACTTTATTTTATCAGTTTCTCAGCGGCCTCGCTTCGCCTGTAGTGTCTCAACCTCCCGCTACCTACCGCCGGAGTCGAGTGCCTTCCGCTCCAATCCACTAATCTGTTTAACATTTTAAACATGAAAAAACTCACCCCAGAAATTGGAGTGAGTTTGTTTAGTATTATTAAACTGCCGTGCACCTTCTGTCGATTAGTCACCATAAGCGTTACTCAAGCAGTTAGCTCGACCCAGGCAACCCTGCGGCACATGAGAGAGTCCGCTTAATGCTGCTTCCTTCCGGACCTGACATGGTTCACGGGTTCCCATTGCGCAGGACCCAGGTGTCAACACCACTTACTTGAGGCAGACCCTACAGTCTACTAACCTCGAGAAGGGATTCAGCCTCGCTAGAGCGGATTGCGAGTTCAGGGCACCGCTACCTCCCCGCTTAGCACGACAAAATTAAAACCATAAGTTGGTTGCGTCATTAACTCGACGCATAATTTAGTATAACGGGTAAGTGAAAAAAATGCAACCGTCCGATACTGTAAATTATTAGGAGTTAGATTCACGAAGTTGCTTCTTCTCTTTTTTCTGTTGACGAAGCTTCCTGAAAAAGGAGGACAGCAATTCACCACATTCTTCTTCCATTATACCACTCACCACTTCTGTCTGGTGATTAAAGCGCTCATCTTGCAAGATATTCATGAGGGTCCCTGCACATCCCGCTTTTGGATCCTTGGCACCGTATACCACTTTTTTAACTCGCGATTGGATGATCGCTCCTGCACACATGGGACACGGTTCTAACGTTACATATAATGTCGCTTCTTCCAACCGCCATGTTTGCAATGCTTCACACGCTTGATCAATTACCAGAATTTCTGCATGTGTAATCGACCTTTGGGTGGTTTCCCTGAGATTATATCCCTTGGCTATAACTTTTCCATCAAGCACAAGAACTGCACCTATTGGAACCTCCTTAAGTGCCTCTGCTTTTTTGGCCTCTTCTATCGCCAACATCATAAAATGTTCATCTTGCATTTTGGACCTTTCCCTTCTTTTCCTTACATATTGATATTCTCCACCTCTTTTCCATAGACTAATCTTTACGAGGTGATTTTACATATGAAACAAACCGCTCTTTTAATTATTGATATAATCAATGATTTTCAATTTACGCACGGAAGCATCTTGGCAGAAAAAACATCCAGAATCGTTCCTAATATTAAAGCCATCAAAGAATACATGCACAAGAAAGACCTTCCGATTATCTATATTAATGACCATTATAACTTATGGCAGGCTGATTACGATAAAATCATTGATAAATGCTCGAATAAATGGAGTGAACCAATCGTGCAAGCATTATATCCTAGTGGTGATGACTTTTTTCTTATCAAGCCGAAGCATTCTGCTTTCTTTGGGACAGCATTGCATACCCTGCTCTCCCAACTCCATATAAAAAAGCTGATCCTTACAGGAATTGCAGGGAATATTTGTGTTCTCTTCACCGCAAATGATGCCTACATGCGGGAGTTTGAGCTCATCATACCGAGTGATGCCATCGCTTCTGCAGATGATAACGATCATACGTACGCATTACGCATGATGGAAAATGTGCTAAAAGCTGATGTAAGTCCAACAACAAAGTTTCTCCACCAAATTTAGGTTGCTTGCATGAATCCTCCCACCCATTCATACATTGGTAAAGGATAATGAATAGGGGGGACGAACCATGCAAATTCATGTCGTAAGCCAAGGACAGTCACTCAGTGGGATTGCACAGGCATATGCCACAACGCCACAGGATATTATTGAAGCGAACGATCTGCCCAACCCTGATAGGCTTGTTGTCGGCCAGGCACTGGTGATCCCCATTGTGGGGCGTTTTTATTTTGTGCAGCAGGGAGATACGATTTTTTCAATAGTAAGAAGGTACAATACCACACCTGAACAGTTAATTGAAATAAACCAATTGAATCCTGCCAATCCACTACGCGTAGGGCTGCGCCTTTATATTCCTCCTCAACCAAAACGAGAGGCGGAAATAAACGCGTATGTGGAGCCCCGGGGAAATACAGTATCAGAAGAACTGCAACAAAGTTCACGTAATGCCGCTCCCTATTTAACCTATCTTGCCCCGTTTAGCTTTCAGGTGCTGAGGGACGGATCACTGAAAGAACCACCCCTAACCAATCTGCCTGCCATTGCTGCAGAAGACAATGTCATCTTGATGATGGTGCTTACCAATTTAGAAGAGGATGGATTCAGTGACGAGCTTGGTCGGATCATCCTAACAGACATGCAAGTTCAAAACAAATTCCTAGATAATGTCGTTGCCACTGCCAAAAAATATAACTTTAAAGACATTCATTTTGATTTTGAGTATTTACGGCCTGCAGACAAGGAAGCTTACAATACCTTTTTACGAAAAGCTAGAGATCGGTTTAAAAAGGAAGGCTGGCTTATCTCCACCGCCCTTGCCCCCAAAACAAAAGCCGATCAAAAAGGAAAATGGTATGAGGCCCATGACTATAAAGCACATGGAGAAATTGTCGATTTTGTCGTCATAATGACATATGAGTGGGGATATAGCGGAGGTCCACCAATGGCAGTTTCTCCAATTGGACCTGTTCGAGAAGTATTGGAGTATGCCATAACGGAAATGCCAAGTGAAAAGATTATGATGGGCCAAAATCTCTATGGTTATGACTGGACGCTTCCCTTCGTCCAAGGTGGAGAATTTGCGAAAGCGATAAGCCCACAAGCTGCTATCGAACTTGCTGCTAACAACAATGTTGCTATATTATACGATGAAGAGGCTCAGGCTCCCCACTTCACCTATACAAAGGAAGGCAAGGAACATGAGGTTTGGTTTGAAGACGGAAGATCCATTCAGGCAAAATTTGATCTCATAAAAGAACTAAACTTACGAGGTATCAGCTATTGGAAATTAGGTCTGCCTTTTCCACAAAACTGGCTTCTGATTACCGATAACTTCAACGTCGTAAAAAATCCAACCGAGCGTTACTATTACTACTACTAGGGGCTGGGGTAATCTCCAGTCCTTATCTATTCCAGTCCTCTCTAAATTGTTCCTCCACAACCCCAACATCTATGATAAAATGGTTATTGTCTGTAAAAAAATTGATGTAGTCATATGCTTATCAAAGGGGGCATCCTGGTGCAAGCAACACCATTTATAACAGTCGAAGGACCCATTGGTGTTGGAAAAACCTCACTTGCAAAAAAAATTGCAGAAGAGTTCCAATATCAATTATTAAAAGAAATAGTAGACGAAAATCCATTCCTGGGGAAATTCTACGAGAACATCGACGAGTGGAGTTTTCAAACAGAAATGTTTTTCCTATGTAATAGATACAAACAACTCGAAGACATTGATCAGCACCACCTAAAGCAACAAAAACCGGTAGTAGCTGATTATCATATTCTAAAGAACCTTATTTTCGCTAAACGTACACTAAAGGACAAGCAGTACGATAAATACCTTAAAATATACGATATTTTAACGGAAGACATGCCAAAACCAAATGTCATTATTTATTTAAATGCAAGTCTGGACACGCTACTAACGAGAATTGAAAAGCGTGGCCGTGATATCGAAAAGAAAATAGATCCATTATACCTTCAACAGTTAAGCCTTGATTATGATGAAGAAATGGATCGACTTGAAGAACAATTCCCTTCTTTGCCAATCCTTCGCTTTAACGGAGACGAGGTTGACTTTGTACAACGAGATGAAGATCTACAACGTATTTTTCAACAGTTGAAAGATACCTTGAATAAAGGAGTTAACGTATAATGAATTTACGTCAAAAATACGGCATTCCCTCTAACGCGGTCATTACAATTGCCGGAACAGTGGGAGTCGGTAAATCTACCATGACGAATGCTTTGGCAAACGCCCTTGGTTTTCGTACATCTTTTGAAAAAGTAGACACCAATCCATACTTAGATAAATTTTACGCTGATTTTGAGCGTTGGAGCTTTCATTTACAAATTTACTTCTTAGCAGAACGATTTAAAGATCAGAAAAAAATCTTTGAATATGGCGGCGGCTTTATTCAAGACCGTTCTATCTATGAAGACACTGGCATCTTTGCCAATATGCATTATGAAAAGGGAACGATGACTCAGGTCGACTATGATACGTACACTAGCCTGTTTGAAGCGATGGTGATGACACCGTATTTCCCTCATCCTGATCTTTTAATTTATTTGGAAGGAAGCCTGGATGATATCCTTGGCCGCATCCAAGAACGTGGACGCCCAATGGAGCAGCAGACTCCCATTTCCTATTGGGAGGAAATGCATGAACGTTACGAAAGATGGATCAACAACTTCCATGCGTGCCCGGTATTGCGTTTGAACATCAACGAATATGACGTGCTAAGCAATGGCGATTCCATCGAACCAATCATCGAAAAGATCTCCCATCACATGAAACAATCACAGTTGCTAAAAAAATAAATGAAACATACAAAAGACCGAGGCTATTTGCCCCGGTCTTTTTTGTAAACCCTAGTTGAATGGGAAACTCTGGTGATTGTAGCAAATGGCGAAGACTCCGGCGGGATAAACGCTAGGTGGAGACCCTGCAGAAAATCAACAGCGGTGTTTAATAAAAAGTAGAGATATCCCCCTAGTGATCGTAGTGCAAGGTATGAGACTCCGGCGGGAGGCAGCGGTAGGTTGAGACCCCGCCCGCAATGAAATGAGGAGGCTCAAGCAAACGCCCTTTTGATAAGCGAATACCTGGAACGGAGATCAACAGGGAGTTCCGCAGAAATGGCTTCTACCAAGCCCGGACCGTCCAAAGAAAAGCGAACCACCTCCAACGGAAATCAACTGTTTATAACTTTCTACAAAAAAAATAAGCCACCCCAGACGGGCAGCTTACAGATTGCCGAAAAATGACGTCGCTTCATCTCAGGCAATAAAAAAGTCGTTACTTCTCCATAATGTAACGAACATACTCCAGTTTATGCGCTATTGGTAAAAACCTTTTTTAAAAATCAATGGCGGAGGAAGAGGGATTCGAACCCCCGCGGGCTTTGACACCCCTGTCGGTTTTCAAGACCGATCCCTTCAGCCGGACTTGGGTATTCCTCCGTATCGACAAAAAGTAATATATCATATTTCTAAAAAGGATGTCAACACGATATAAGAGAAGGATAGAGATTTTTCACTCTATCCTTTCATTGTTCACTATTTAGTCAAAATTTCTTTGCCACCCATGTAAGGACGTAAAACTTCCGGAATTATAACAGAACCATCTTCCTGCTGATAATTTTCAATGATAGCTGCCACTGTACGGCCAATTGCAAGTCCAGAACCGTTCAATGTATGCACATGCTCCGGCTTCCCTTTTGGATCGCGACGGAAACGGATGTTTGCACGGCGAGCTTGGAAACTCTCAAAATTACTGCAAGAAGAAATCTCACGGTATGTTTCCGCACTTGGAATCCATACTTCAATGTCATATTTCTTAGCTGCAGTGAATCCTAGATCTGCTGTACACATGCTCAACACACGGTAAGGAAGTCCAAGCAACTGCAATACTTTCTCCGCATTACCTGTCAATTTCTCAAGCTCTTCATAAGATTCTTCCGGCTTTACAAATTTCACAAGCTCCACTTTATTGAATTGATGCTGACGAATCAATCCTCGTGTATCACGACCAGCAGATCCTGCCTCAGAACGGAAGCAGGCACTGAATGCCGCATAATTAATTGGCAATTGCTCACCACTTAAGATCTCTTCACGGTGCATATTTGTAATTGGAACCTCAGCAGTCGGAACCAAGAAGTAGTCCTCTTTTTCTATCAAGAAAGCATCTTCCTCAAACTTAGGCAGCTGCCCTGTCCCGGTCATGCTAGCACGGTTTACCAAGTATGGAGGTAGCACTTCTGTATAACCGTGTTCATCTACATGTAAGTCTAACATGAAGTTGAATAATGCTCTCTCCAGTCTCGCTCCTAAGCCACGGTAGAAAACAAAGCGGCTTCCAGTTACTTTACCTGCTCGTTCAAAATCTAATATACCTAGCTCATCTGCGATATCCCAATGCGCTTTCGCTTCAAAGGCGAAATTTGGAAGCTCGCCCCATTTACGAACCTCGACATTGTCGTCCTCCGTTTCCCCAACAGGAACACTTTCATGAGGGATATTTGGGATAGATAGTAGTAGCAGCTCAAGTGCTTCTTCCACTCCTCTTAATTCCTCATCCAATGCCTTTACACTGTCTCCTACTTCACGCATTTCCTTAATCAGGTGATCAGCATCCTGCTTTTCGCGTTTCATGGTAGCAATCTGCTGAGAAACTTCATTACGCTTGCTTTTCAATTGCTCCGTTTGAACAAGAAGATCCCTTCTTTTTGCATCCAGCTCTTCAAAGCGGTCCAAATCAGACAAGTCTTCTCCTCTATGTTGAAGCTTACCCTTTATCTCCTCAAAATTCGCACGCAATAACTTTAAATCCAACATGTCTTATTCCTCCTTTTTATTTTTCCTAAATAACAAATATGTAGGGATATCCCCCTGGTGATCGTAGTGCAAGGTATGAGACCCCGCAATGAAATGAGGAGGCTCAAGCACACGCCCTTTGGATAAACGAATACCTGGAACGGAGATGAACAGGGAGTTCCGCAGAAACCCCGAGAACACAAAAAACCCCCGTCCCCTAAATAGGGACGAGAGTTTATATTCCCGTGTTGCCACCCTTGTTGAAAAAGACTAAACGCCTTCTCCCACTTCATTCGATAACGGTAATAATCTTACCGATTTGACTTACTATGCCAATAAAGGCAATTCGGCCAAGTGCTCAAGGATGGATTCGCAGATGTCATACATCGGTTCTCACCAACCACCGACTCTCTAAAAAGTATGTGCAGCCTGCTACTTTTTCCTATCAACGCTTTAACAATATTTTCTTATTAGATAATCTACTACAAGTTTCTCAAACATGCAATAGATTTATACCTATATTATTTGGCTTCTTTGACCATATTGACAAAATACTGTGTAATACGGTGGTCATCTGTTAATTCTGGATGGAACGAACAGCCTAAGAACTGCCCTTGACGAGCAGCCACGATACGGCCATTATGCTTACAAAGAACCTCAACATCTTCTCCCACTTCCACAATATGCGGAGCACGAATGAATACGCCGATGAAATCTTCTGCTATCCCTGCTATATCCAGTTCTGCTTCAAAACTGTCCACCTGGCGTCCAAATGAGTTACGCTCCACCTTAGCATCCATAAATGCCAAGTGTGACTCATCATAGCCAACAATTTCATTTGCGATCAAAATAAGACCGGCACATGTACCAAATACAGGCTTGCCGCTTGCACCAAATTCGCGCAACGGCTCCATGAATGAATACTTGTCAATCAGTCGGCGCATCGTCGTGCTTTCGCCGCCCGGTATGATTAAGCCGTCTATTTCAGAAAGCTGTTCTGCTTTTTTTACTACAACCGCTTCTGCTCCAGATGCCTCGATGGATCTAACATGTTCCCGAACTGCACCTTGAAGTCCTAATACCCCAACTTTCACCATACGTTAAAACTCCTTTACTTACCAGCCACGCTCTTGCATGCGATTTTCAGGTAATAGTGTAGAAATTTCGATGCCTTTCATCGCAGTACCTAATCCTTTGGACAGGCTTGCAATTAGTTCATAATCTTGGTAATGAGTAGTCGCTTCCACGATAGCACGAGCAAATTTCGCAGGGTTTTCGGATTTGAAGATACCAGATCCAACAAATACCCCGTCAGAACCCAATTGCATCATCAACGCTGCATCAGCTGGAGTCGCAATTCCGCCTGCTGCGAAGTTTACTACTGGAAGTTTACCAGTACGCTTGATTTCAAGAAGTAATTCAAAAGGAGCGCCCAATAGCTTCGCTTCTGTCATCAACTCATCTTCGTTCATTCCTACTACTTTGCGAACTTGTGCGTTCACTTTACGGATGTGACGAACTGCTTCTACGATGTTTCCTGTTCCTGGCTCTCCTTTTGTACGAAGCATAGAAGCACCTTCACCAATACGGCGTGCAGCTTCTCCAAGGTCACGACAACCACAAACGAAAGGCACTTTGTATTGACGCTTATCCAAGTGGTATTCCTCATCAGCTGGAGTTAATACTTCACTCTCATCGATATAGTCCACTCCCATTGCTTCCAATACGCGAGCTTCCACAATATGACCAATACGCGCTTTAGCCATTACCGGGATAGATACAGCTTTCATTACTTCTTCCACAATCGTTGGATCTGCCATACGAGCAACTCCACCAGCTGCACGGATATCAGCAGGAACACGTTCTAATGCCATTACAGCAACTGCTCCAGCCTCTTCTGCAATTTTCGCTTGTTCAGCATTTACAACGTCCATGATGACGCCGCCTTTTTGCATTTCCGCCATTCCACGTTTTACACGATCAGTACCTGTTTGATGTGTCATCGTTAAGTCCCCCAATATGTATAAAATATTTTTTCATAAAATGGAGCAAGTCCATATAATTTACTAACACGCTCTTTATTTTACCTTAAATTTTAGAAAAATCCTAATAAAAAATCGAAAGATTAACCTTCCACTATTTAGAAAGATTCGTCTTTTAGAAAACCCTTCTACTTAGTGTAGTATTTCCCCGTTCAACAGAATTACCCATAAGTCGTCTATAAGGAAAATGCCTGAAAGTCCATCCTCTGAGAAGACGGTCCTTCAAGCATTTATCATTCATTCATTTAAAATAATCCTTTAACCGCTCCAGCTACTGTGGACCAGAGATCCGAGAAGAATCCGCCAACTGCACGCATGGATAATACAAACCAGTTTGCTTTTTCCACGCCTTCTTTTGTTACAAGGTCCACTTTAGGACCTTGTCCCTCTATCAGATAACCGAGATTCTCCTCTTCCCCTGTATAATTAATCGTCATGTGCCCTACTTTTGTCCCTTTTTTAAAAGGTGCTGTAATACCCTCTTCTTCAGATACTACTTTTTCATCAAATTCATACAATGGTTCAAAGTTTTCCTCTTCCCCACGTTTGACTAAAATCTTCATTGCTTCACTAGTTTCCACTTCAACTTGCTTTTCTTTCCCTTTTACTACTTTCAAATTAGAGTTTTCATCAATTTGATAGTTAGCCGGGTAAATCTCCTCAACGGAGTAGTTTGCAAACCCATAATCAAATAGTTTTCTAGTTTCTGCAAATCGCGCCGTATCTTGTGGTTGGCCATTTGCATTTTTGGCATTCATTACCACGGAAATAAATCTCATGCCGTCCTTTTCAATAGTTCCTGTAAAGTTGTACCCGGCAAAATCGGTAAAACCTGTTTTCAATCCGTCTACGCCTTCGTATTCAGAAACCAGGCCAGGAAGCATCCAGTTCCAATTGGACATGTAGATTTCATCGTCTGTACCTTCTCTGAATACCTTTTTAGGGATACTAGCGGTATCAAGGATCTCAGGGAAGTCTTTTAATAGATGGTAAGCTAATTTTGCTGTTGCACGAGCAGACATCATATTCTCATCTTCTGCACCTGTTCCATCGGGATGCATACCATAAAGGTCTCTATTGTTTAGTCCAGTAGAGTTAACGAATTTATAGTCCTCTAATCCTAACTCTTCTGCTTTTTCATTCATCATCTTTACAAATTCAGCCTCAGTGCCTGCAACCATCTCTGCCAGGGCAATAGTCGCTCCGTTTGCAGAATAGATCGCCATCGCTTCATATAGTTCCTGGACGTTATACGTACCATCTCTTCGTAGAGGAACGTTGGATAAACTGCGGTCCTGAGAAATTGTCCATACGTACTCATTTACATTGTATTGATCTTCTGGTGATAGTTTTCCTTCGTTAATGGCTTCAAGGATTAAGTATTCACTCATCATTTTTGTCATACTTGCGATGCCAAGTACGGTATCAATATTCTTTTGAAAAATAATCTTCCCTGTGCTTTGTTCAAGAAGTAACGCAGCTTCAGCATTTATATCTAAATGAGGATTGTTACCCTCTGCTTTTACATCCTGTATTGAAAAAATGGTTGTTAACAGCGCAATAGTTAGTAAACTAGCAATAACACGTTGAAAATTTTTCTTTGTCACAATTAAATACCCTCCACAGATTTTTTTCACATAGTCGTTATTTTATCACACTATGTCCAAAAAAAATAGACAGAGAAAGACCACTTCTTTCTCTGTCAGTTTATAAGACTAAACTCCTATGACAACTTACTTAAACGGAATAGTTAGGGGATTCTTTTGTGATCTGTACATCATGTGGATGACTTTCACGTAGCCCGGCCCCTGTCATTTTCACAAATTGTGCGTTTTCTCTTAATGCTTGTAAGTCTTTTGTACCACAGTATCCCATACCGGAACGCAGACCGCCAACCATTTGGTAAATAGTGTCGGCGACAGGACCTTTATAAGCAATACGCCCTTCAATTCCTTCTGGTACAAACTTTTTATTATCTTCTTGGAAATAACGATCTTTACTTCCTTTTTCCATTGCTCCAACAGAACCCATTCCGCGGTAAACTTTAAAGCGTCTACCTTGGAAAATTTCTGTTTCTCCAGGACTTTCAGAAGTACCACCCAACATACTTCCAAGCATAACAGCATGTCCACCAGCAGCTAGAGCTTTTACAATGTCACCTGAGTACTTGATGCCGCCGTCAGCAATGATGGAAACACCAAGCTTACGTGCCTCTGTTGCGCAATCATACACTGCCGTGATTTGCGGTACTCCTACACCGGCCACTACTCGGGTCGTACAAATGGAGCCCGGCCCGATACCTACCTTCACTACATTCGCTCCAGCTTCGACCAAATCTTTTGTAGCTTCTGCTGTTGCAACATTCCCAGCGATAATGTTTAGGTTCGGGTATATTTCTCTTATTTTTCTAACCGTATCAAGGACACCTTGAGAATGACCATGTGCTGTATCCACTACAATAGCATCCACGCTTTTTTGTACCAGCTTCTCAACTCGAAGCATCGTATCTCCTGTTACGCCCACTGCTGCACCAACTAAAAGACGCCCTTGGCTATCTTTAGCAGAGTGTGGGAACTCAATAACTTTTTCTATATCTTTAATGGTAATAAGCCCTTTTAATACTCCAGCTTCATCTACAAGAGGGAGCTTTTCAATTTTGTACTTTTGAAGGATACTTTCTGCCTCTTCTAACGTTGTTCCTACAGAAGCAGTTACAAGGTTTTCTTTTGTCATGACATCTGAAATGGGAATCGAGAAATCCTGAATGAATCGCAGATCACGGTTTGTCAGGATACCAACAAGTTTAAGCTCCTCGTTGTTATTGACAATTGGAACACCAGAGATCCTGTATTTTCCCATTAGGTGCTCTGCATCGAACACTTGATGCTCAGGTGTTAAGAAGAACGGATCAGTAATAACGCCACGTTCAGAACGCTTCACCTTATCCACTTGTTCCGCTTGCTGTTCAATGGACATGTTCTTGTGAATTATTCCTAAGCCTCCTTGACGAGCCATCGCAATCGCCATCTCTGCTTCTGTCACTGTATCCATTCCTGCACTGATAATTGGAATGTTTAGTTGCAATGTTTCCGTCAACTTTACTTTTAAATCTACATCCCTTGGTAGAACCTCAGACTTGGATGGAACTAAAAGAACATCATCAAATGTTAAGCCTTCTTTAGCAAATTTATTTTCCCACATGACAAAATTTTCCCCCTTCTTAAACTCGATAATATTTATAGTAGAGTATCAACTGGACAAAATACTGTCAAGGACGGTAACATAAGTTTATTTTTTCTAATTATTCTAACTATACTATTTATTATGAGGACGTGGATTATTTGACTGCTCCATACTTACACTTATTTTACCCATTTCAATCTGTTGAAACCGCCCAGAAACTGCTCAAGACCTGTTACCAAAAGCAACAAATTGATCAGTTTGAACAAAAAAGCTACAACAATGCATATAGTTTTATTTATTATGTAGAGCATGGATTGACCTATCTTCAGCAATCCAGCAATACTCCTACCTCAATTAAACCTGTTCTCATGTTTTACGGAATGGTTCAACTGATCAAAGCCTGCTTGTTAACAGTCGATCCATGCTATCCAGAATCCACATCTGTTTTAGCACATGGTGTATCCACTAGAAAACGAAAAAAACAAAGCTATGAGTTTTTACAAGATGAAGTAAAAGTCCAGAAAAACGGACTCTTTTCGCACTTTAGCGACAAAATGTTCCATGTGAAACAAATAGAAGGAACAAAGTATTCCATGAGAGATTTACTGTTCTCCATTCCCGAACTTGAAACAAGTATAAAAATTACCAAAAATAAATCTCCCTTTTTAGCAGTTGGAAGGGTGGGCGATACTTTCATTCGGGTGCCGCAGTCCATTTTAGATGATTATAAAATGACCAAAGACCGCTTTATTCAGCATTTTCAAAAGCAGACTTCCTTTGTGTACGACTCCATGAAAGAAGAAGCTTTTCATTTTAATGAAATTAATTACCCTAGATCATGTCATTACTCACCATTGTTGTACAACCATGAAAAAAGCACTCTGTACATTCCAAGAAAAAAAGAACAGTTAACCTTTTTCCCAGAAATACTATCCTATTACCTGCTTCTATATAATTTAAGCATGATCTGCCGGTATGAAACTGAATGGTGGGGTGAGCTGCTGCATACTTTTCACAGCAGTGATTTATCTCTCATTAACCACTTCCTACATGTAGCGACGGTAAAAATTCCTTTTTACTTGCATGGGTATTTGTTAAGTACGTTTGATATTGATTGTGAGGTGTAGGGGGTATTGGGGGATTGCCGGGTATTGCCGGGTATTGCTTGGTCCTCTGAAAGAAAGACTATACTTTTAGTGACAGCGGGCGGACGGGTATTTTACGATTGAGGCCTGTCTTTAAAGTAAGCTATAAAGACCTCAGTGATGGGGAATCCTGCTATAGGAGGTCTTTATAGATGCGATCAAGACCTTTCAGATAGTGTTTTTTGTTTTATAAAGTCTTTATAGCGGGGGTCAAGACTTCTCTGGGAGGGATTGCTGGTTGTGATGGGCTTTATAACAGTGGGTAAGACCTCTCGATTAGGTATTGCTGCTTCTGAAGGGCTTTATACCAGTGGTTAAGACCTCTCGGGGAGGGATTACTGATTTTGAAGGGCTTTATAACAGTGGGTAAGACCTCTCGATTAGGTATTGCTGCTTCTGAAGGGCTTTATTACAGTGGTTAAGACCTCTCGATTAGGTATTGCTGCTTTTGAAGGGCTTTATTACAGTGATTAAGACCTCTATTACAAGATTCTCTCCTCCTACATGTCCTTAAATCCTCTATGAAGACACTCTGCATGAAAATATCTCCTCCAAAGTGTCTTCATCCCCTCGATGAAAACACTCTCACCAACTCCCTCCCTTCCAAAGTGTCTTCATCCCCTCGATGAAAACACTCTCACCAACTTCCCCACTCCCAAATTGTCTTCATCCACCAAACTCCACCTCTGCCCAAACTCCTGAAACACAAAAAAAACCAGCGCATAAG
>NZ_LBMD01000042.1 GCF_001293645.1 Bacillus sp. CHD6a | reverse complement strand
AGAACTCTACCTCTGTCGGCTTTTTCACTTGGATCAACGTGGCCAAGATGGAACGCAGCTGTGTAGACTTACCGGACCCGGTCTCCCCGGCAATCAGAAGATGAGGATTCTCTGCCATATCGTAAGAATAGAATCTTCCGTGAGAGTCCACCCCAACCGGAATAGGAAGCTTCCCTTTAAGGTCCATCGACTCGTAATTATAGGTCACCTCGGAAGGAAAATACGTTGCAAATACTGTAAGTGTGAAAGTCTTCAGGTCGCCTTTTAACTCAATGTTTCGGCTGAACACCTGTTCAAATACATAACGCTTCTTTTGTATCAACTTCGGGTCAAAGCCCGTCGGGATAGTAAAAACATAAGTGAGTGTTTTCTGTTCAAAGTTAAACCGAACATCGTTCACCTTTGGATGACGGAATAATTTCTTATCACCGGACCCGTGAGGAATGCCAATTTCAGCCGTTCTAAATACCTTCAAGAGCTCTCCTTTTGCCCTCTGCTTATTCAACCATTGTTTAATCATTCGTTCACCCCCAAAGTATAAATGGATTCGTCATAAGAAAATAAATCAGCGCGCCGAACAAAGCCACCGGACAAATCACCCCGATAAACTTAGCAAGGTACTCCCCTAATACAAAGAGACTGCTTCCTTCCAGAAATTTTTCCAGCAGTACAATACCTAATATTCCTGCAGCAACTCCTAACACCAACGGATCAAATAATGCAAAGGGACTGACTGTGATAATGCTATAAACATTTTGTTTTTTGCTTTTCAAATTTGGAAAGCGATGCTGCCCCCTCATGAAATCTTTGTAATTAATCGTTTCTATACGCTGCCCGAACATAACCTCAACTCCCTACTTTGGTAACTATCATGGTGTAGGGTATGCAGCACTGGTTGTCCAACTTTCACCATTTTCTAAAAAAACTTTCACCAAAAATGAATAAAACTATTAGATGCTTGGCCATAACTGATAGCAAAAACAACGGTCTAAACAATGTTTAGCTCGTCAGAAGGAGTGCTCGAAGTGTTTATGTTTGGAATCTTTGGAGGAAAACCGCGGTCCAAGTTAGGGAAATGGCTGGATAAGTACGGGATAACTCAGGAATGGTTAATGCAGAAATCGGGACTGGGGAGAAATACAGTTAGTCGCGCCTGTTCAAATGAGGAGTATGAACCAACCAGCAAGACGATTAAGAAGATAATGAAGGCTGTACGTGAGGTAGATCCGCATAAAAGGGCAGAGGACTTTTTCGATATGTGAACCACTATCGGTTCAAGCGATAGCGCACTTATACACTCTATAAAGTGTGGTGCTAAAACTTTGTTTTCGTCAGGCGTGTTCAAAGGGGTTCAAGCTCAACTTTGAGCCCGTCAAAAATCACAGAGTGCCCATTTACACACCGCCCCGGTGAAATGGGTTTTTTGCGTTGCTTCGCAATAACCTACGGATTAAAAAAGCACCCCTTAAGGTGCTCTAAATCAATCTACAACTACACTCCTTGAATGAAGCCCGCTAACACTAACGGTGTAATTCGCTTCTACCTCCTCGAAAGAATAAATTGATCCAGGATACTTTCCTGACTTTAATCCTTCGATTCTATCTTTGACCATATCCGTAAAGAATCTTAGTACAGAGGAAGGTTCACCATATTGCTTATTGACTGCATCAAGAAGATCGGTATTTAACACTCGGTTATTAGCGTAATAAATAACCGCATTCACTAACCTTACTTGTTTTCCATAAACACTCTCAGCAATGTAATAATTTCCATACTTGTCTATTATCAAATCTCTGTTTTCCATGATTTCCATAATCTCACCTCTCTTCTGTTTACTCACTTCGACAAAAGTTCCCTTCCTCCTTCTTCCCTTCCCCCCGTACCCCCTAACCCAACTTCCTCCAACCCCTATTTAAAACAAAAATGAGAATCCTTTTATATCAAGGATTAAAGCTCAATTACTTTGATAAAACTAACAAGGCAGATAACTTGGTAACGACTTTGGTAAATCAACCGCAAATGGCCTATCCTCTACCAAAGAGCTACCGTTGTAATGGAGTGGTAACATGTTAGGTTTTTTGGTCATTTCCAGCTTTATTATCATGTCAATTATCTTCATGATGATCGACCTAAAAAGAGTTAGGACGAAAACCACCTGTTCCAGCGAACAAATCTATAATTGTGAATCATACATAGAGAGACGTTTATACAATGCGTTGGTTTTTAATGGGTACACCGTACATACACAGGTTCCATGTGGAGGTTATCGCATAGATTTAGCGCTTCCTGCTTACCGTATAGCAATAGAATGCGACGGGAAGACCTATCACTCCACACCACAACAAAAAGCTCATGACAGACAAAAAAACGCCTATTTAAGACGGCATGGATGGAAAGTCTTACGTTTTTCTGGAAGGAATATAAACAGGGATTTGAACAAGGTACTTTATATAATTGGACAAAATGTTTAATGTTACGGCGAAATAAGGCGAACGAAGATACAAGAATTAGATAGGAATCGTAAGACTATTAGGAGAAAACATACTCAAAAGAAAGGTGGGTATGTACAGATGAAAGAGATCTTAAAGGCAAGTGATATTCAAGAATTTCTTAGTGTTTCCCGTTCCAAAGCTTATTCCATAATGAACAAGGAAGACTTCCCTGCAATTGTCTTTGACGGCACTATACGAGTCAAAAGTGAAGACTTTCTAAAATGGTTGAAAGAGCAGACGCGAAATAATTATAGAGACGAGGGAACTCATGATAACCATTGAGAAAGGTCCTAACTGGAAACAAGCAGAAGAAAACTTTTACAGGCTTGCATTGAAGATTATCGGAGAAAAAATAGCAGAAGAAAAAATTCGTTGCAAGGAAAAAGAGGATACACAGGAAGAAATAAGGACCGAATACAAAAGATAGCTTTTGTAAAAAAATGTTTAAAGTTGTTCACGTTTGGACAAGTTATGTTATAATACCGTTAACCCTAACAAATTATGTTTTAAGATTGATCATCAGCTTACTTAAGTGAGCTACTTTACTTAAGAGCTAAGAGTTCAGAACACCTATCCCAGAGTGTTTTTCTCTCCTTTTTGATTCGTGGCCCAACCTCGGAATCAAAGGCTCAAAATCTGGGATTATTGGGAGGATTGTTAGGGATTGTGCACTTGATTCAGTGAATTAAGGTACAAACGAGCATGTTTTAAAAGGGAAGTTAACGTTTCTCCGAAAGAAGAAATTGGAAAACTTAGAACCTCTGGTGTGGTAGCCAGAGGTTCTTTTTCTATACTGTATGTTTTTTTTTCATAAATTGGGGAAACTCATAGTAAACATCAGAAAGAAGGGAGTAGTAGAGGTCTTTCCGACTCATGCCATAGATCAATAGTGTTGGTGTATCTGGTAGCTACTAATCCCTCTATGTACCCTTCCTTCAGTTATTGCTGCTCCAGTGGCTTTAGTGACAGGTTACATTTTTAATTTTTGAAAAAGCTTTCCAAGATGAGAAGCGCTATTCTGCAGAGTCGTAGGGCCCAATCCACGCTCTTACCAATAGTGCTTTCATTCTTGGACAACTTCTTCAGGAAAGTTTTTAATTTCTCCATCGAAACCGCCCCCCGTTCGAAAAAATTGGAAGGTCGGTCTCATAGGCATAGAGACATTATACAACAACATTTTGCATAATTTGAGAACATTAATAAAAATTTCCTGTTTTTTTATTTTTCTGCACTTATGCCTCATAATAAACTGATTTATGTAAAAGAGAAGGGAGACAAGTCCTTCTCTTTATTCTTTTCTTATGTGGAGTTTCATGAAGTCAAAAAACTCCGTTACGTCCTCTAATAATTTCCCTTCTGTTATACGTTCTAATACAAAATATTCCTTTTTCTCCCACTCAATAAAGTCCGGAGAATCTGAAAACATAGGGAATAGCTCGTTCACTACAACTGCTCCATCTCCACTTACCCACCTGGATACTTCAATCTTCCCAGTTAACTTGTGTTCAATATACTCCCCTGGCTTTGCCTTACGATCGACTAAAATATATATTTACACCACCCTTTCGTTGTTGTATTCATATCTATCGTCACTTTATTAACCTTGTTCAGAATTTTTTTAGGTGAAATGAAGAATTTCATGGAGAAAAACTCGGATAATGCTTCGATAATTATTATCCGTGAATTATCCGTCTTTTTTTCATGATTGTAAGTGGTTGTAAAGCCTTATGTAGCAAATGATTGGGGTGTATTTCACCTGTCGTTTTTATGTGGGGAATTATTCTGTTGCTAATTTGCATCTTATAACATATAGAACCCGCAGTTTGTGGATCAAAAAAACACCTTTTTCAGGTGCTTAAACCGTAACTCCAGAAGGGTCACATAATCGCAGTACATCAAACTTTTCAGAAACCCTTATATCCTTCTTACCAACTTCTTCAGTCACCCTGGAAGCCAAATTAGCCAAATTAACTTCACTTACTCCGGGTAGTTCCTCATAATAATCTGTTAGTAGGTCACCAGGATTCACATAAGCATAGGAAAAGCGCCATTTAATTTCTCCGGACTTCACTGTTATATATTTTGCTTTAAAGTGGTTTCTATGGGTGATTTCTGCTATCTTCATACGTCCTTTGTCATCTTTCCCTACAAGGAGTATGGTGAAATAAGCTCCATCACCTTTTAGTTCTTTCTCAAAAGTCTTTACCACGCTGGTAATCTTAGATTGAGGGTTTAACTTTACCTTACTTCTCAATTCCATCATTTTGCTTACATCCCCTGTAAAGCCAGCCATCACATTCTTAGTAAGATGAAAAACTTTCGGGGTATCATCATAAAATATCTTGTCATCCTCTATGTGTGTTCTTCTGTAATCCCCTGACATAACAGCGTATTCGTGAGTAGCAACAATGAGAGTAAATGACATCAGTGTTTTCCTCCTCCACGGGATTGAATGAATACTTGGGATATGATATTTGCATTAACTCTCCCTAAATCATTGGGCCGGATAGTTACTTGATGCCATCGACCTCGCGAAATTTTCCCGTTTTCATCTTTTGCAAGGTATGGAATAAGATCGATATTGGCACCTACGATATCTGAATGGGGAACTAAGTTACCATCCACCTTTATTTCTACTGCTGTAGGTAACCGATCTAATGTGAAAATACCATGCTCTAATTCGTGAGCGTGGTCCGGTAATTGAACATCATGCGAGTGGTTTGGAATTTGAACACTATGCGTATGGTTCGGAATCTGGATAGAATGCGAATGATTAGGCACCTCAAAATCGTGTGAGTGCGCTGGCAATGTGGTCGAATGAGTATGATTTGGGATTACGACAGTATGATTATGCGCTCTCGAATAATAGTTATGATAGTGATTTCCCGCTTCGCCCGGTCTATCTACTCCTGTCACCTCTTGCGTTTCAGCAGTATGTGAAGAAGATGTTGATGTTCCCCCTCCAGAAGAAGAAGTTTGTGTAGTTGCACCTCCAGTTTGAGTAGAAGTAGCGATACCTCCTCCTGAAGAAGAAGTTTGCGTACTGCCACCACCACTTGAAGAGGTTGCAGTCGTGCCTCCTCCAGAACTTGTGGACTTAACTAAGGCCCCGCCCCCCTGCGTACCTCGACTATATAAAACCCATTTACTATCTCTATTCTTCATAATCCTAACCTCCTCATTTCACGATAAAAATGTCTGGCTCCCGCATCAATAGCTGGCCCCCAAAACGGCTGCGCTGGCATCCCTTTAGTCACAGTAAACCTCTGAAGTTTATCAGACCAGTACACCCACGGCGTTTTTCTTCCCCGTCCATCCTTGGAGTACACGCCTGTGCCGTATTCAATCCAAACTGCATAGCTCGAGTTCACAGTCACAATTGCAGTCAAGCCACCTTTAAGGAATTGCATCTCGATAGATTGCTTTAGATTCCCTTCATCTACTGGAGCCAATGTTGTTGCTGTCGAATGTATAATAGCAGCCGTGCTTGCAATCACTTTTTTTACGTCTTCAATCATGTTTTCTTCGAACTTTTTGAGAGACAATTCTAACCCTTTATTGCCGAATTTTATCTTTCCTCGTGCCATTTTCCTCCACTCCCAATTCTCAAACCCTTATTTCATAAGCTTTATTTTAAATTCGATACATAACAACACTTTTGTAACCCATGATTTCTTAACTATGAAACCGACAACCTGCAATCCAAGCTTCCTGCCTCTTAATCAGCAGCCATTCCAATTTGGAACGTAACCGATCAAAGGTTTCTTGGTGCATCCCCTTCGGTTTAAAAAAAAGAGGGTGCAAGTCATACGGCTTAAAGTCTTTCATCTGTAACTTTCTTGCGAGCTTATATAACTTGTTGTCCAATTCCTCCAACTTGTTCCCAGAAACTTGGCAACTTATATACGTTAAATCGTGACACTCTCTACACAAGAATTTCTCTTTTTTAAAAAACAACTTTCCTCTTCGTTTTCCGCATCCAGTACAGACAAACCAAGGTCTTTTTCCTCCGTAATTACAGTTCGTCCAAGATAATCCCACAGTGTATTCATCAGAAGGAGTTTGAAACAATAAGTAAGTGCTATGGGTAGCAATCTTTAACTCTCGTTCTACAGGTGGAGAAAATCGCTTTTCCCTATATCTCCACTTAAAAATTAGAGTATTACCTGAATCTAAACCGGGTTTTAATACTCGAATATCCAAACAAAGCTTACTCTCTACCGTGTCTCTTCCTATCCATCCACCATTTCCGTACAATCCAGAACCAGAACCTCCCACTCACCATCACCTCTCTATAAATACGTAAACCTAAATCATTAAGGAATTTTGTGTAGGTTGCATGAAACGTTGCAAAAAAGGTTGCACCTCTAAACCGCGCCATTAAAGCGTTTAGAATATATCATTCCGACCCGGTTGTGTTCTGTGTTCCGTTCGGAAAAAAGTGCTACAATTGCCCTCCGCTAAACTCTCTAATCTCTCTTCTTAGCTTTTCCCTACGCTCTTCCTCATCGGCTATTTGTCGGATCTCTACCTCTCGATATAAGGAGACACACAATTTATCCTGAGCCTCTTGCAGCAATTGATTAAAGTACTCTACGGACAACCCTAAATCATTTGGACGGCCGTGATATTTAACTTGGATCACGTCTCGTTCCCTATCTGTTAATGATTCCATCGCCAACTCAAAAAGCTGTGCTTTACGTTCTTCATTAGCAATCAATTTAGCGTAGCTCTCCTTCCTCTCGATAATGGTGATAGCCATATCTTCAACGGATACTCTTATGGCACCACCCAAACCGGTTTCATAGTCAATAGAGGTCATTACAGGCGAACAATCCTCATACAGTTCTGCAATTACTTCCTCGCATTCAGCGATTAAGGTCGTGGCCCACAATCTCGCTGCAGCATAATCAGTCAGCTCAAATAGTTCAATTCTTTTTGCAAATGGTACCTCCAACTTCATCAGGTCTCCCCTCCGTCTTCATCAGCTATTTTTAATTACCAAACATTCGTACTCTGGCCACCAGGCATTTTATTTTTCGTCCAATTGATTTTCCCGGATAACTCACCTAAGAATTCCTGAATGTTCTTCTCCACCGGATAAGATCTGGAGGCTAAACGACTCTTCTTCAGCTCTACCTCGTCCACTGCTTGCTCATATTTAATTTGTTCCGGACTTTTCAGGCTTTCTTTGGCAGCTTTATAATGATCCCTAATCTTGTGTTCGACGTTTTTAAATCCCATTCCAGCAAGACCTTTTTCTGTATTTGATGGAAATAGAGATTGTCCCATTTTCACAATGTCGTGATAGCTATCCAAAAGAATATATCTGAACTGTTCATTGTCGTTAGTCGCTAATTCCTCAATAAGTTTAAGAAATTCCTCTGGGCTTCCGGCTTCTGCTGATAAGCGAGAAAGTGTAGTCTTAGTCAGATAGTTCATGACTGTTACATTTCTGCTATCTAACTTTCGAGACCCTACAATAGTTGTTTCCGGACGATTTTTCTTTTCCTCATCCGTAACACCAACTACCTCAGGCTTTAATCCCTCAATTTCTTGCAAAAGCTTTGCTTCTTCAGTTTTTCGTTGATCAGTTAAAGTCTTCAAGTATGCCTGCGCATCACTCTGCATCTTTTCCCATTGTTGCACTCTTGCAGCTGGCATCAATTCTCTCTCAGCTCTATTAATCCGGTGTCTCATTTCGTTTAAATCCATTTATACTCTCTCCTGTCTTTTAGGTTTTTGAATTGCAGTATTTGATCCGTAAAACTTACCTCCGCACCCAGTACAATAGGGTTTATCATTTACAATAATTTTAGGAAACCCACTTCTTAAAATAGCTTTGCAATTAACACATTCAGTCACTTTTGTTCCTCCTTTTACAATAAAAACTTCTGTTGTTCAGCAGCAGGAAGTTTCTCAATTGCATTTGCTCTTTTAAGTATTTTCATAGCTCTGCTGCGTAAATTTCGAACAGTATCCCCTTTTTCTATGTCATTACTAATGATGTAATAGCCACCTTTTCCTGCTTCGTTACAAGTGCCAATAGGAGCTCCGTACTTAACTACCGCCTCAGAAACTATATTTCTTACTGTTGTTGACCCTAATCCAGTTAGTTTAGAAATTTGTGATACTGTAGTAGATCTCTCTTTTCCATAACCAATTAACCCAACAACTTTCTTGTGTACTTCTGGTAAACCATTCATTTGTCTTTTGCCTCCAAAAAGTATACCGAGGGACACAAACTCCAGTGTTTAGCAAATAAAAGAGGACCAAAATTCGTGCAATACAAAAAATGTATTACGCAAATCCTGGTCCTCTTGGGACTCTAATTATTTAATTGTCATAGTTGTATAAAGCTTACACCGTCTACACCAGCCTCTTATCGTAGATCCGATAGTGCCTTCTGAAACGGTTCTTTTGCAATTAGAACATTTGCAGGCCTTAAACACCATTGATGTGCCCCCTGGCATATAAATAGTTCTTTCTCTATTCGGGAATCCTGCAATCTTCGACAAAGTAGGTTTTCTCTCTATATATACAATTATAAATGAGAACGAGAGTTCGGTCAATATATTTTTTAAAACTTTTAATTATAACATACAGAAAGTAGTTTTTGGAGACCAATTAATAAAAACAGTATAAAATTCCCGTAGAATCTCCGTATTTTGGATTTCACATAGAGGAAGTAGCATAAGATCAGTGAAGAAATACTTCTCGATACAAAAGGAACATTATGTAATCCTTGTTTTCTCTTACATTACATAAATTAGGTAATGAACATGGTCGTATTATACCTATAATACGTCATATCCAGCGAGAGGAGAAAAAACCAAGCACTAAAAAAGGCCTCCGAAGAGACCCAAATAAACCACACAGGCTAAAGCCCATAATATAAGCGTACAGACCACTACAAACTTTTTAATTGTCGTTTCAACTGATCTATACGAAAGACTGAAACTCCTAATATAGCAGCTAAATCCTTTCGTTTTGCCTTCGGATTTTCTTGTAATGCTTGCTGCAAGTTTGTTAATTGATTATCTGTTTTCGCATGTTGCTCTTTTAAATACTCTTCACGTGGCTTCACGCCCTGTTCACGGCGCATTTCCATGTTCGCAATACGTTTCCTTTTGTTCTTCTCTACACCGTCTATAATCGTCGTTAAATGCGTCATTTCGTCACTTGTAATGTCCAACCACGAAATTAGCTTTTTATTGCTTATGTTGTACCCGGCTCCTGGATATCCTTTTTCGATAGCAAGCTTATTCGCTTCTTCATTGCTACGTGCCTCCCAAGCCTTTTCTGCGCTTCTGGTGGCTCTTTCTACCTCTCGGAGGGTTAAGGGTGCCGAGAATTGCAAATTAAGCGTCATGGTCTGATTTAGGGCTTCTGAAGGGTCGTTTGAATAGCAACACTGCCAATATCTATATAAAAAGCAGATTAATTCTCTATGACCCTTCACTTCGTAGTTTCGTAGTTCTACCAATCTCACTAAATCCATTAGACGTGCGTAATGCAGTTTGTATGTATTAAATAACTGCGCTACCCGTTTTTTGCGCCCTCTTTTTTTCTTTTTAGGAGGATTTATCTCGTCATTAAGCTCAGGCAAGTAATCGTATTGCAGCTGTCTTAACTGGTACTTATGATCATGACGGAACTCAGCTCTTACTTCTGCCCCGTTCTTAGAATTTACGCTACCAGCTATTCGGAACACTCGTGCAGCGTCTGAAGCTTTCGGATCTCCTCCAAGCTCTTCTAATTGGCTTAAGAAGTGATTTTGTACAGCTTGCCACAATGGTAAAGCTTTATGAGGTACAGGGTCCAATAACCATATCAGAACGATTCCTTGACCACTAAAAATAATCAAGTTCGGTTCTGGTATCGATTGGCCAAAAAATTCATGTTGTAATTTTGCCATCACCCAGGATGGATCATAGTTAAATAAATAAAAATCCAAGTCAGTATATAAGGACCGTAGTTGCCGGACGTTCTCTATGCTTCTTTGTGGTCGATAAAATGTATTTTGGCTAAAGAATACATCTTCTCCTAACCACTCTGTTAGCTTGTCCGCAAGTTCAGTAGGCTTATAGTGTTTCTGAATGAAACTATTACTCTCGCCTTTTCTTGCTACTGTAATCCATCCATCAGCATCACTATGTTGGAACCAGGCGTGATATTGCGCCTTCTGAATGGAGTTTGCATTTTCCATTATTTTTTTCCCCTTTCATAGTGGAAAGGGACGTGTACCTATGATATATTTGTGATATAAATAAAATATACACAAATGTAATAAGGGTACACTAATCCCTTGCACAGAAACTCCCGTTGGCCGCCAAACCTTGAGGGAGTTTTTTCTTTGTCTATAATACTATCAGAATTTTGTATCTGGTGCTATCATCTGTCGAAAAAACAAGGGGCGCTCAACTTTGAGCACCCTCTATCTTTAATATGCAACCTCATACATCCTTTTAACTCTTACACCGTCTGACATAAAGTGGAGAATGTTATAATCACAATTCTCATACTCGGTTTGAAAGTGTTTCTCCATCATATCCATTACAGCTGATTCATCTAAATCGAAGTCTATATCATAGTCAGGGTTTGTAACGTAATATAATCTATCTACCACATAACCCCATTGTTCTGCTTTTAAATTTGGATGTTCCTCATTCATGCAATCTCTGTATAGAGATAAATAATGCTCTATTACCTCAATATCAACTTCATTCACTTTAAATTTCTTTATATAATCTTGGAAAGAAAAAGCGACACGGACGGAATCATTTTCCGTTCCCTTATGCTTTTTATTAATCTCTGAAGAAATCTCTGAATTAATTTCTGGTAATGGTAGTCCCAAGCTGGCCAAATGTTCTACCCATTTTGACTCATTGGTTGACCCAATTTGGGTAAATGGTGATGACTCTAAGGCTGAAAGCACTTTATAA
The DNA here is from genome assembly GCF_001293645.1 of Bacillus sp. CHD6a. Taxonomy (GTDB): domain Bacteria; phylum Bacillota; class Bacilli; order Bacillales; family Bacillaceae_I; genus Sutcliffiella_A. Next base: position 6,121 of record NZ_LBMD01000042.1, on the reverse strand, counting down.
TCAATTCTGTACCACTTCGTTCGGTCAATTTTCAACTTATTGTAGTTTCCACTTACAAGTAATTTCAGTTTCTCTAAACGAGTTATGGTCCGTTGAATTGTTTTCTTACTCCAAAACGGAAACTGTTCCAAAAAATCCTTCCCACTGTTGAATGTCCAGTGATAACCATCCCTATAGTTGTTGTTTGCCTTTTTATTTATCTCATTCCAGTAATGGATCTGTTGCAGAAAGATAGCTTCGTTCAACCCTATTTTTTTCGCTAAGCCGGGTAATACCTGTAACGGATGTTCATCCAAAAGTAATTTGGTCATCTAACCTTCCCCTTTGCTTCTTTATCGTTATAGGGCAGTTTCCCACCCCTTATTTCTTGCATATATATTTAGGCTTGTACTATAATTAATAATAGATGTTCGTAGTAGTATACGGAACTTTATGCGCGTACAGTGCCAGCTGTCCGTGCTTTTTTTATGCTTTCTTGAACGGCGTTTATTTCTTCTAAGTACAGCATTCCTTGAAGAAATCCAGCTACAAAAGCATCCTGGCTTTCAAAAGCAGATACGTTGGAGATCTGGTCTCTAAGTTCAAAAAGCTTTTGTTTGATACGTTCGTCCTCCAAGTGAAAGTCTACTTCTTTATATAACTCTTCAGCCTTATCCCATTGGATTTCAACCATTGCAGAACGATTGATTTCATTCTCCAAATACTCATCAAACTTGCTAACCGCCAATTTCTCTAATTTCTCTGCCAACACTGGTGCAAATACTTCTCTCATGTTTTCCATCTCCCTTTGAGTGTTTTTGTTACATAATCCACCTTTTGTATCAAGTTCCTTTTTTGTATATATGTGGAACCATAAACCTCATATTAATCCATAAGTACCATAATAAACTAATAACATTTATTACTTATTTTACAATTTATCCATCAATTTCCCCCTGTCTATCATTGCTTATCCTAAGTTTACAACGATTATTTAGTCGTGTCAAACGATTTGTAGACTAAATATTAATTATATGATTAAATAATAGTCATATGATAAATAATTAATTATCAAGGGGGATGGTAATATGACAAAAACAATTAACGTTGCTAATATGAATATTAAAAATGCTGTGAAGATCATGATGGAGGATTCCCAATACAAAACATTTAAGCAGCTGGCCGAAGCTTTGGATGTTCCAGAAACAACATTTCGTTCTGCCTTAAATAACGATGCATTACGCTTTAGAGATTTACTAAAAATCATGAATCTACTCGGGTATTCCATGAAAATAGAAAAGGATTCTCTTGATTGAGAATCCTTAAAAAATTAATATTAATTAATTAGATTGGTAAAATGTGTGCTTTAATTATTTAATTATTACTCAACTACAATTTCTACACTTTGTTCAGCTACTTCCACATTTTCAGCTGAGAAATTAACACTTAATTTATATGTACCCTGGGTAAGTTTGTTCAAATCTACTCCTATTGGATATTTTAATTCTTCGTCAGGTTTTAATACTACCTTTTCTCCTTTTTCTCGGTTTGGAATTTCATAGATTAGTGATTCCTGAGATATATTTTCTATATCTACATCCATTTTTTCTAAGACAATACTAATATCATTCTTAAGGTGAAACCTAATTTCAGTTTCGCCTTGTTGTAAGGGTTTGACAGAAAATTCATAGGTTTTTATTCCCTCAGATTCAGAGATAAATTCAAGCTTTGAATCCATTTTAACTACTTCATCCACATTCCACTTAAAGGTAATAAAAACAACCATACTAAAAACCAACAAAACTGATAATAAAACTAAAATCTTCTTCATAAAAGTAACCCCTTCCACTCTACAAAAAATTAATAAAATATTAAGAATTTTTAGTTCTTTCGAACTATATGAACTTTTTTTGTAATATCCTATAATCTCTATTAGTTACAAAAAAAGGTTATGGAGGAATAATATGAAAAAATCAGCTGGTATTTTTTGTTTGATTCTACTATTTTTTATCTTTGGCAACTCTAATGCTCATGCATCTGCGAGTTTAACTCAAGAGGAAAAAGAACTACTAATTAATGTAGTAGGTCTTTCTTCTGATGATCTTGAAATTTTACCTGTTGAAACATTAAGAGAATTCATTGAACAAGATGCTAAAGTTGTTTTAGAAGGCACTACAACACATACTATTTATGATGCGCCTAAGGATTCCAATGGAGAGTATTTACCAGAGGCATTAATCTCTCCGAAAAAACTTCAGTTAACTGGTAAAGCTATAAAATTATCAAATGCTTCTAACGGTAGAAAAAGATATAATTTGTATGGCACTTGGAAATGGCTATCTTCCCCAGCTAATACTTATGTAGATGCAATGAGCATTGGCTTTGAATCAGGAAAAGGAATTGTCATTCCAACCAGTGGTGGAAATGTAGTAGAGCATTCTCATGAATATGCTACATATGAACGTGGAGTGAAGAACAGAAGAGAATATAGCACACGTCCAGATAGCTATTACCCAGGAGCTGGGGTAGGAGCACTTTATGACTTACGACAAGGTGGAGTTAGTCACCAAGGATATATTAGTCAAAATGTGCAAATGTCTCAAAGTACAGGAGTTACAAATCTAAAATTTGAATATGCTCATGCTAAAACAATATTTAATCCAAGTTTCAGTGTTTCAAAAGGGATTTTTGGTATCACTCCAGGTGTTTCAATTGATACAAATTACTATGCAGATACTTTGGAATGGTAAAAAAAATCAAGACCGTTCAGCTACCAAGCTCGCGGTCTTATTTTTTTGTCCTAAATTGCATCAAAACCATAAATTATCCTTGAATCTATTGCTTTTTATACTACAATTCATCGATTAGACTCGCATAATAAGATTGTGGTTTTTCCAGATAAATTTTTGTTACATCGATACTTGTATGTCCCATATATTTCGCGATAACGTGAATGGGAGTTCCTTTAGCTGCTAAACGTAACCCGAACAGATGGCGCAGGTTATGAGCGTGCGCTTTCTTCTTATCAACACCAGCCTTAACCGCGTAGCTTTTCATGAGATTATGCACAGTCTGTCGGCTAATAGGACCACGTTGGCCAACAAATAGCGCTTTTGTGTTGCTGGAGAAGGGTTGCACTCTCACGGCCACATACTCCCGCATAGAATCGTTTAATTTACTGTTTATATAAATGTCCCTATACTTACCGCCTTTTCCCTTGATATCCTCTACAATGTTTTTCCCTACGTGATCCAGACGCAATTGCAACATTTCACTTACACGCATACCTGAATAGTACATGGCATTAAACAAAGCTTTTGTACGAATGTCCCCAGCTTCCTCGACTGTAGCAATCAACTTCTCATAATCCTCTTCAGTTAAGAGCTCATCATCTTTCAAGGAATATTGCTTCTGGACCTTCTCTTGTCGAACCTTTGCATTAATCACCATTTCAAAACGATCATTCAGGAATTCAAAAAACTGTTTCACTCCTACTAATTTACGATTAATAGATTGCGTCTTAAGTTTTCGGTCTCTCAAATGTTGTTTATATGCGTTTACCTCTGTTCTTTTGACCTTCTTAATATCTTTCTCTATGAACGCAAGAAAGTCCTTCACGTCCAATGTATAGCCTTCAACTGTGCCGTTACTTTTTTCCTCTTCTTTTAAGTAATCAACAAACGACTCTAAATAATCTTTATTTTTCATCCCCTTCACCCCACGACGAATATTTCGTTGTTTTAACTATAAACGATGAATGAACAGATTGCAATACATAATTTTTGTTTTGTATTAAGTTTTTATTTAATGCTTATTTTAATGGGTTTTTATAAACCTAAATTTAAATTAGGTTTGATTAGTTTACATAACTCTGTTTGTTCGCATAAAAAAAGAGCCCTCCTCAAATTTGAGGGCGGCCCTAATTTCCGAATAATTTACTCCACCAGTTCTTTTGTTCCTTCTCTTCTTCTTTTACCTCTTCTTTGGCTGCTGCCGTCTCCAGAAGTTGTTGTTTCGTCTCTTGGACTTCACGGATCATATTCATGAGGTTTTTGTCCCTGGCATCCATACGGGATTCTATGTATTTTTGTTGTTCATTTAACCGTTCGACCAGTTGTTTATTGAACTCTTGTTGTTGATGTAGCAAGGATTTAATGTTGTTCAGTTCTTGTTCAACTTGTGTTGGTACTGCCGACGTATCTTCTTCACTTTCCGCATTCTTAGGGATCTCGTGACTCTTGGCCAGTTTATCCTTTATCTCGTGTTCTTGGAGTTGTTTAGCATAGCATTCCTTGATCAGCTGGATAGCCGGAATGCTGCTTTCATGGATGAACTTCGTGTTTCCTTCAAGTTTTGTGTTTAGATAGTCCTCGTACTGCAGCAACCATCGGCGCAACGTATTACGGTTAATGATGAGCTGTTCTGCTACTTCAGACGCGCGTTTGTACTTGTCCATTCGTTCGTTCACCATCCTCTCATTTGATTATAGGAGATATTTTTCCTCTTGGGAAGATGAAACAGACGGTGCATAATCAAACGAACGATGATGAACAAGTGTGTCGTTTCTCTGTCGTTTTCGTGATGTTTCTCCGTCGTTTCTCTTTCCAAACTCATAGGTTCAAACTCATAGGTTCAAACTCATAGGCTAAGTGTATGGGTTTGACTATATGAATGGACTCATAGGTTATAAAGGCAAAAAAATCCCATCATAGCAAGGATTTCACGGTACAACTTTGGGCAATCAGAAGTCCAACTATTTACGGTTCCTGAACTATAAAAAGACCCCTTTTAAGGAGTCTGGTAACGCATATTTCCAGAGTTTATTTTTATTCCTACAGAAGGTTCCTTAGTAGGTTTTTGTATATTAGTTGCAGGTTGTTTAGGGGGTTGAACAGAGGTGATAAAATCCTCCACATTCTGAGCTTGGAAAAATCGCAACATACTATCTATTTTGTATCGAGTATCTGAAAGTAACAGGATTCGAGGGAACACCTTTTTCTCTTTCGGCTGCCAGGACTCATTCTCCCATTCCTTGCTATGATAGTATTCCTCGTACCGTTTAACCTTCTCATTCATTGTTCGTTCACTGTAAACAGACCGTTGAATTTCTACAAAGAAGGGCGCGCGCTTCCAAATCATGAAGGCATCCGGTTCCATATATCCTTTTCCGTATTTTGGTTCTACGATGAAGGTCCGAGGATCCTCATGTTTTTTTATTTGCTGATAGAATTCTGCGATTTTTAGGAAGTGGGGAATCTTTGCCGAGTCTTTTTTTATCGGTGCTGGAGATAGAAAGTACATGTAAGGTTGTTGGGTGGTATTTGCTTCTATATGGCCGTCTCTTCGCAAACGTTTCATGACAGTATTACAACAAGTAACAGCGTTCTTTAATCCGGAGAAATGAAGCTCTATAATATCATCCCTGGTCAGGCAACGGAATCGAGTGAGGTCATTTAAAATGGCTAAATCACGCTTTCTCATTCTTCCAACACCCCAAATACATTTTCATCAACCTCTACTAAATCTTTCACGACAAAGTTCGACATTACCTTGTGAGGCTTATTTTCGCCTTTAGAGGGGTTTTCTGAAACAAATGACTTATACCTTTCTAAAATCTTTTTTGCGCTCTCTATGGTCAAATATGGAGCCTGCATTTCTTTTAATTCCTTCTCACTTTGAATTTTAAGTAACATTCTTCCATTCCCCTCTAATTTCTCTGCCCCTTGCTTGTCGATGATGATTCTCGAGTTAATTCCATCGGCTGAACGGAACGCCATCCTTACTGTGAGATTCACTTTTAGTTTTCCATCGAGTATCTTTGCGTCTGGTCGCTGCATGGACATAATGAGGAACACTCCAAGTGCACGGCCGACTGCGCTGATTTCTTCTAAAATAGTCATGTTCTCCTTATCACCCTTCAAGAGTGCTACTTCATCAATCGCCAGGACAATGTAAGGGATTTTCATTTTCAAATCATCTACATGAGCCACTTCAAATTCATCCAGTAGATCACCGCGCCTCGTTATCTCTGCCCTAATGTGTTTGAGGATGCGAGATAGTTCCGTGCTTGATACGGCGGTTGCCTTCACATTCTGGACGTTCCTGAAGATGTGAAACTCTGACCGTTTCAAGTCTCCAAGAT
>NZ_LBMD01000041.1 GCF_001293645.1 Bacillus sp. CHD6a | reverse complement strand
TTTAATGGAATAAAAGGAGAGCAAATATTAGGCCAAGATCAAGCAACTGTCTCTTGAGGGGCAATCTTCCTAGTTAATGGAATAGCGTAAATAATAAGTGCCTATAAAATACTGAAGTAGATACTTTCCAATTAACAATATGAATTTCCATCTCTTAAAGTCTAAATGGTATTAATTTCAACTCAAAATTAGATAGGTACTTTTCAACCATAATTTGGTAAAAGTTTACTTAATCGGACGAATAATCTGCATTTTCTCCAAATCTGAACCCCTGTTAACCTTGGTTGTTGTAAAAAGGTCTTCTGGCAAAGTAGTTGATTAATCTAAATGCTTAGGGGGAGGTATAACATGTTCATGCCTATTTACCTCTGAAAAAATAGAATGAATATTTATTTCTCTAGTGATATCTGGGGGCTGTTGACCCGTAGGAAATTTATTATGAATATAATCTAATATAACCTTAATATCTTCTTTAGTGGCATATTGGGCATACTCTTTTAGCACATACCCTAATTGTCCACTAGGTTCGATGGTTGCTGTTTTCACATCACTAATCCTAGAGATGCTATCTTGGCGTAACCGCATTTCTAATTGGTCAACGGTGATTCGCAATTTTTTTAGATTCTTTTCAATGATTTCTCCATTCTCTATAACATCTATTCCTTTTCCAGTTAAGAAGGTTTCGAACCTATCAAATTTGATCTGCAATCGTTCTATTGTTATTAAGACTAATACTAGTAATAATGCGATTAAAAAGGTTATCCAAATGTTTTTTTCGGTTACTGGCTGAATAATTAAATTCCCTATAGATATCATGAGGACTGTTTGTGCAACTGTCAGCTGAGAAATGGATTTTCTTCCAGCTAATCGCAAAATAAGAAACCCAACAATCACAATAAGTACCGCTTTCCAAATCCAATCTAAATCCAAGACAAGTGCCTCCTAATGTAACTTCTTACTAATTAGCCTAACAAATAAATGACAATTTATTCAAATCCCTCCGTAGTCATAACTATTTCCTTATATTATTTAGTGTCTCCATTGGTATGCATTTTTGCTTAGATCGTATTGTGTAACGTAAGATAAACTTGCTTCCGTCTTTTATTGCATAGTAAATTCAAAGTTATTCCATTAAAGTGCGCGAACCTGTTACAAGGATCAACGCTCATTTTTTATTAATCAGGGTGTAGAATATCGATTGTTGGAATTTATAGATTATGAAATAATTGGTATTAAGCAATTGGGCAGGTTAGCAGAATAAGGAGTTTTGTTTTTTGTGTAGAATAATCCATAAATAAATGGTTAATGTGGTTTTAATAATACATTTAACAATAAGGAGAATTTACCTTGGAATTTAAACTATTAGCCAAAAATGATTTAATTAAATGTACGGAAACATTTATTGAAGTATTTAATGATGAGCCTTGGAATGATGAATGGACATTCACAAAGGCTAAAAAATATTTACTGAGTTTTCACCAGACACCTGGATTCTTAGGTGTTTTAGCGGTAGAAAACGGCGAAATTCTCGGCTTTATCTTTGGTGTAAATAGAGTATGGTGGAGCGGAGATGAGTTTTTTATTAATGAAATGTGTGTAAAAACAAAATGTCAAAATAAGGGTATTGGAAGAGCGATGTTAAATCATTTAATAAAAGAGCTTCATAGCAGTAATATAAGTAGCATTACACTTCTCACAGATAGAGGTATACCTGCGGAAGAATTTTATAAGAAAAATGGTTTTGAAGAAATAGAAAGAATCATTTTCTTGCATAGGAACATCAAACTATAGTTATAGAGGTAGATGCATTTTTAATTGGTTAAGAAAAGACAGGTGTTAAAATTAAACAAACCAATTATCGATATAATAGCAGGGCGCGTTAGTTTAATAACACTACTCCGCAATCTGGGAGCGATTGTTGCATAGTGGATCACTTCTTACATAAGAATTGGGGAGGTTTGTGGAACAAGCATCATAAAGTATATGTTTTTAAGGGAGGGGTCAGCAATGCCATTTTTTGAAAGGGTTAAGAGATTGTCCAAAATATTGTTTGGCATAAGTGGTATATTTATATTCCTTATCATCATTAGCTATATGAACTATCCATACGAAGAAAATAACACTATACTGTATCGATGGGCGTGTCTAATTTTTTCGATATTCAGCCTAACTCTTGCCATTACACTAAAATTTATTATTAAGGATGCAAAGGATTATATTGATAGGGCTATAAATTTTAAAAGCTAATCAAAATCATACAAACTACCACTTGAATTTCAGTTAAATAGGGCGATTGCAGCATAGTAGGTCTTAAGGAAAAGCTATATAGGAGTGAGTTATATGGATAGGTTTTTATTTGTATTTGGTATTATCGTATTTTTCTTTAGTTTTATATTTTTTGTAATGAACTTTTTTTCTGATTATGAAGGTACCACAATGGTAGGTTCTTTATTAGTAATGCTTAATGCAGGTATAGCGATAGGTGTTTCAGAGATTTTATCAAGAACAAAAAAACTAACATAACATTCAATCTTTATTAAACAATCTAGGAGCAATTATTAAATAAGCGTCTACCAAAATATATAATTTTTAACTCAGTTCATTTTGAGCTGGGTTACTTTTGTATGTTACATACAAATTGTATTTTCTAAATACACAAACAATTAATCTAAATATTATGGTATTTTATATTAATATATACAATGAGGTTTTTCGATAAAAAGTGAGCATAAAACTCTAAAATAGAAAAAGGGGTTTATTCAAATGATTAACCCGTTTGATTGTATTACTGAATTTATTTTTGTGGAAACTGCAGTTTCTCCAGCAGATGTAATATTGGTGCCAGGTGCGAATCATCCTCCATTAATGGAGAAGGCTGCTGATTTGTTTAAACAAGGAATGGCTCCTTATGTACTTCCATCTGGGGGATATAAACGACATGTTGGAATGACTGAGTGGGAGTATTTACGAAACCTTGGCGTCGAAAATGGAATTCCTGAAGAGGCAATTCTACAAGAAGACAAGGCACAACATACATTACAAAACGCACGCTTTTCGTTAGAAGTTCTTAAAAATAATAATATAGTTCCAAGAAAAGCAATTGTGGTCTGTAAAGCAGGGCATGCTCGACGTTCTTTATTATGTTACCAAGCTGAATTTCCAAAAGATTGTGAGTTCATGGTCTCACATTGTGTGGATCGATATGGAATAACAAAGGAAAACTGGTTTTTATCAGAAGTGGGCATAAATCGGGTAATGAATGAAGTAATGAAAATTGGTACTTATTTTGGAGAGATCATTCCAAGGTCTAACATTATGAAACTATTAACAGAGAGAGGAGAGAATGGACAATGAAACAACTGATTGCCCTCGGCGGAGGAGGTTTTTCTATGGAGCCTGAGAACCCGTTATTAGATAGATATATCCTTCATCAATCAAACAAGACCACACCTAAAATATGTTTCATTCCTACCGCCAGCGGTGACGCAAATAATTATATTGCTAGGTTTTATCAGTTTTTTGAGAAGCAGGAGTGTGAACCTTCCCATCTTTCTCTTTTTAACCCCCCTACGAGAGACTTTGAAACCTTTCTATTAGAAAAAGATATCATATATGTCGGTGGAGGCAATACTCGAAATCTATTAATATTGTGGAGAGAATGGGGACTAGACGTCATTCTTAAAAAGGCATATGACAAAGGTGTCTTGCTGGCTGGTATAAGTGCAGGTTCTATATGTTGGTTTGAAGAAGGTGTGACGGACTCTTTTGGTGATGAATTGGAGTCTATTCCGTGCTTAGGTTTTTTGGAAGGTAGCAATTGTCCTCATTATGATGGGGAGATAAAAAGGAGACCATCCTATCAAGAAATGGTGGCAAACAAAAGCATTATTCCAGGTATCGCAACCGATGATGGTGTGGCTCTCCATTACGTGGACAACAAACTTGAGAATATTGTTAGTTCAAGGCCAGGTGCAAAAGCATATAAAGTTTTTTTCGATAAAATGTTGATTGAAAAAGAGCTTCTAACAAGATACATTGGGTAAAGGGGAGTATATCGTGGTTAAGAAGCTAAATTGGGTAGGAAGCAAGAAGCATTTTGTGGATGAAATCAGTGTAATGACAGTAGGAGAAAAAGTTGTTCTCGGTCGTTTTGGCGGGAATTCCACTGCAGGACAATATAAAAACGAGGATGGTTGTTTAATCTGGTGTGATGATAAACAAGATTAGGAATTTGTAATTTTACTAGATGCCCATTTTACAGCAGAAAGTGCCGATTTGGTTATTACAACCATTGAGAAAAACGAATCAAAGTTTTTGGATATTTTTACTTTGCCAGTCAAAAGTTTATTTACAAGCTTGAATGCCTTGATTTTGGATGTCTTTCAAAGCAAATGTTTTATTAAGGAATGTGAAAATGTTCAGGGAGAGACAGCCTGCTTGTTTGCATTTCGTAAAGACAAATACTTATGGTGGTTCTCAATAGGAGACTGCTTGCTACTGCTGCGTCAACCTGAATTGGAGCGTTTAGGTGAATACCAACAGAACCATCGCAATTTTTATGAATGGGTGGGTAAAGAAAGTACGTTCAACAAGGAAGTTCCTTGTTATAGCTCTGGTGTGAAGGAACTGCGAACTGGGGAAAATCATATTTTCATGACCACTGACGGGTTAGTGGAATGCCCAAATACTTCATATAGCAACCCAAAAAATATTTTCCGCATGTTTCAAGGTGTCGTAACAAATGTGAACGGAGTTATGAAACTGCTTGATGATATTCAATTAAAAAACGGTAGGGATAGTACAACAATAATTTCTTGGATAATACCTAACGATCAAGTGGCAACCATTCCAAGTGATTTAAAATAATACTAAAAAGGTAGGTACTTCATAAATGTCCTTTCATATTAGAGTAAGGGCGGGCGCTTTAATCATACAGGACGCCTCAATTTTATTGATTGAATTTAATGATAAAAATGGATTGCATTATAATTTGCCTGCTGGTGGCACAGAGCCAGGAGAGACGGTAATAGAAGCTGTAAAAAGAGAAGCAAAAGAGGAAGCATCCATAGATGTGGAAGTCGGTTCTCTAGCATTTGTTTATGAATATGCCCCTCACCTAAATAACAACAAGTATGGTAACACGCACTCCTTGGGGTTAATGTTTGAATGTAACATAAAAGTAGGCTGTATTCCAAGAATGCCGGCGAAACCAGACCCTAATCAGACAGGAGTGAAATGGATTCCTTTAACCGAATTGGATAAAGTGCTTCTATATCCCAATATGAAGGAACACATTCTTGCTTATGTAAAGAATAGACGCAACCTTGAAATCATAGAAGAACATCATTTGGAAGAGTACATAATTACGTAACAGTAAGGTGAGATGAGAAATGAACTTAAAACAAAAAGCCATAGAAATGGTATCTATATACAAAACAAACGGAAAGGTAGATGCCATCCTCAACTTGGTGGAATTACATAGATCCGAAATTAATATAGAACAACAAAAGCAAGATATTAGCTATATAAAGTAAGGGGAATCGGTTTAGGAATGGGTGCATGGTTATGATAGAGAAGAAAAGAATGTGGCTGTGGTCAATTTTAATTTTAATTTTATTTTTAGGTATTTCTTCACCAGTAATAGGATGGCTGCTTAAGCCTGCAACAACACTTGATGTGTTGATTGTGGATAAAACGGTTCCAGATGATTCTTATAGGGAACATTTAGGGCTTACTTGGTTACTTAATCAGCAAAAAATATACAAAACTGACGGAAGTAAATACAAGTTGCATGCAGATTACGTTGGATATGATCCTGTAAGTAATGCGTCTAAAGTTAGATCTTATCCTGAAGATAAGGCGCATGATGTCATCTATATAGCAGATGGTTACGGAGTTTATGAAGAGGATATTACAACAGGTAATGCACAAGGGCAACGATCCGAACTGATATACGGTGGCATGACGACAGAAGATGTGGACTATATAAGAGATGCTGTATTTACCAATGGTACAACCTTGATTGGAGAGTTTAACACATTTGGAAGTCCTACGCCTCAAGAGGTAAAAGAGTCATTTTACCAACTGTATAATTTAGAATGGTCTGGCTGGATAGGGAGATTCTTTACAGAGCTTGAAGGGTCGGAAGTTCCTGTCTGGGCAAAAAAGAATTATCTTGAGCAGTACGGGAAAGAGTGGGATTTTAGTGGTAAAGGGATGGTATTCGTTCATGATAGCGATCAGCTCTTAGTCTTGACAGAGGAAGATATGAAAGAACAACATGTCATGTTTGAATTTACGCAAAATGGCAAAGAACACTTCAATATTCAAGAAAGAGCAGCCTATCATTATTGGTTTGATATTATCGTGCCCAAAGATGATAATGAAGTGCTTGCATCCTTCTCCCTTTCTTTGACAAACGAAGCAGAAGAAAAGTTAAAAGAAAATGGGATTCCTGTCAAATTTCCAGCCGTCATACATCATGTAAACCCTACTTATGATAGCTACTATTTCTCAGGTGATTTCGCTGATCAAGCAGACCTTCCATCTCTTTATCAGGCAAAAGGATTTACGGGCCTGAAGAAATGGCAAACAAGGAATAAAGATGATCTCAAATCTTTCTATTGGAGAGTGTATCATCCCATGATGAGTGAAATTTTGCGTCAGCCAAAAAACAAGAGTACTGCAATAACAGAATTAAATACGAATTTTGTAGGTGATTCTTATATTCCTGGCAAAGCAGGCCAAGATTATCTACAAATTCAAAAGAACGGGAAATGGGAAGATTTTCTGATTAAAGGGGTTAACATGGGAATAGCAAAACCAGGTACGTGGCCTGGTGAAACAGCTATAACGAAGCAAGAGTACTACCGATGGTTCGAGCAGATTGGCGACATGAATGCTAATGCTATACGTATTTATACGATTCATCCCCCGCACTTTTATGAGGCTTTGGCTGAATACAATGGTAGGGCAAAGGAACCCATCTATCTATTTCATGGCATTTGGATAAATGAAGAGGTTTTCCTTGAAACAAATGATGCTTTTGCACAGGAAAATGTCAAAGATTTTAAAGAAGAAATCCAAAAAACAGTGGATTTAATTCATGGAAATGCAGTTCTAGAAGAACGTCCTGGTCATGCCCATGGAAATTACACGGCAGACGTTTCACCCTATGTGCTCGGGTGGGTCCTCGGGGTAGAGTGGGATCCAAATGTAGTACTAAATACAAATAGGAAACATTCAGGTATGTCTGAGTACAATGGAGACTTCCTCTTCACACAAGGCGCTCAGCCATTTGAAGTATGGCTTGCAGGAATGATGGAGTATACAATTGCTTATGAACAAGAGATCTATCAATGGCAGAGACCAATGAGCTTCACGAACTGGGTGACAACCGATTTACTAGCTCATCCATCCGAACCGTCAGAACAGGAAGACCTGGTCAGCGTCAATCCCAACTTAATTTTTGCCAAGGATGGCTTTAAAGCTGGTTTGTTCGCTTCCTACCACATCTATCCTTATTACCCAGACTTCCTTAATTTTGAAAAGAGGTATGTGGAATATATTGACCACCGGGGTAAGAAGAACAATTATGCGGGGTATTTACAGCATATGAAAGAAGCACACAGCATGCCGTTATTAGTTGCTGAGTTTGGCATTCCATCTTCAAGAGGGAATACTCATAATAATATTTACGGTTGGAACCAGGGCGGTCATACCGAAAAAGAACAGGGTGAAATATTAGCACATCTCTTTGAAGATATTGTAGAAGAAAAAATGGCAGGTGGATTAATCTTTTCATGGCATGACGAATGGTTCAAACGGACTTGGAATACGATGGATTTTGATAACCCGGACCAGCGACCTTACTGGAAAAACGTCCAGACAAATGAGCAGATGTTTGGAATGCTGACATTTGAACCCGGCCAAGCACAAAAAATAGTTATCGACGGAAAAGAAGAAGATTGGAAAGCTTTAGACCAAGAAACAGTGTACAGCCCTTCTTCCATTATAAAAGAGATACAAGTAACACATGATGAAGGGTTTTTATATGTAAAGTTGAAGGCGAATAATTTTAAAGACCATGAAATGTCTTTATTGTTTAATATAATGAATAACCAGGGGCAGTCAAAGGTGGTACCTGGGTCTGATTATATTACGGAAGGCATAGATTTCCTTCTTCATGTAGAGAATGGAAAAAAAGCTAGAATGCTTGTAGATAGTTATTATGACAGTTTCTACTACATGTATGGCCATAAGCTAGCTATGGTAGAGAAACAGGAGTATGCAGACAAAAAAGATAATGGAATTTTTCATCCGATCAGGTTAACGTTAAACAAAGAATTAACGTATAAAAATGAGAAGGGTGAGAACCAAATTGTTCCATTTGACAGCTATGAAACTGGTGTTTTTCGTTCTGGAAACTCCAATCCCAACGAGGAAAACTTCGACTCTTTAACAGATTTTAATTTAAATGAGGAGGAAGGCTTGTTAGAAGTTCGTATTCCATGGGCGTTGCTCCATGTAAAGGATCCAGGCCAACGAGAAGTGATGGGAGATATGTGGGCAGAGAATGGATTGAATAGCAGTGCAAGGATTGATGGAATTCGAATAGGTGCAATTGCTGTATCCAATTCTGATGGAAAAGTAGTAGACAGTTTACCAAAAACAGTAAATGGAAAGAGCAGGCACGAGGATTACTTTTTATATGCATGGGATCAATGGGAAATGCCCACTTATCATGAACGCTTGAAACAGTCTTACTATAGAATTCAGAAACTGTTTTCTGAAGTGGAAGAATAGGTAACACAGTTACTACGCAATAAATAGGAGTGGAGGATGCAAGTATGCCTCCACTTCTTTAGATTCTAGATTTTATTGGTTTGGAGGATTACTGATGAAGTTCTCAATGAAGAAGACATTGACCACAAAGTGGTAGAAGAATGTGAGGAACAATCTGAAATTAGAGTGTACTTTAAAGACACAGAAGAGAACGTCATTGAATTTTACACGAGAGATATGAAACTAGATTACATAAATAGAAAAAAAGGTGATACAACAAGTGATCACCATTCAAGGTAGATAGCAACCATTGGGGCTGCGATGGCTAAAAAAGAAAGAATAATGAAAAATACCTTTCGTCCTTTTAGAGTGGAAAAGTATAGCTGAACGAGAAGAAAATAAGTAATACTAGAAATTAGAAGAAACAGTACAAATTTGTATAGTTGATCACCTTTTATAACAGCCTTTTCAGTTTGATAGATTCCCAAGTTGGGATCTATGGTCAATGGGTTAGTTATTGCCATGATTATCATGCCTAGAAAAATAAAGAGCCCTAATATGTTTAATAATTTTTTCATGGATATTTCCTTTTTTTCATCGTTGCCTCCTAAGTAAGGTTGTGACAATGTATATACGTATGCAGAAAGGAAAAGTTTCACATATAAATCAAAGAAACAACCCGATCTCATCAATCTAAAGGAGAAACACTTATGGAAACAAAAGAAACACTGCAAAATGAACTAAAATTAATAGAGAAATGGGAAAAAGATCAAAAGGGGCTATGGTTATGGGAGCGGATTGGCCGTATTCCCTTTAAACTGCTTGATAGAGTTACCCCAAGATTTATTCAAGGGAAGATAGGAAGCCTTCTTGATGAACTGGGGAGCTTTATTCAAAATGGAGGTAGTTATCTTTCGAGCGAGAAAAGTGTCTTCCATTATTTTGAGAAAAAAACGCGCAAAACGATTACGAGTCTTAAAGATTTTCAAGATGTACCTGTAGTTGAAATGAAAGAAGCTTCTCTTTCATTAGGAAATACCCGTAAAAATGCAGCTACCATTCAAGGAGCAAGTACAGGTATCGGGGGGATTTTCACGTTAGTAATTGATATTCCTGCAATCTTGGCTATTTCTCTTAAAACATTACAGGAAATTGCGATTCTGCATGGCTATGATCCAAAAGAAAAAACGGAGAGGATATTTATCTTGAAATGCTTACAATTTACATCAGCAGATATTGTTGGGAAGCAGGCAATTCTAAATGAACTGGCTGATTTTTCGAATGAAGCAATGAAATCAAAAGAGGTATTCTCCCAACTCCAAGGTTGGAGAGAAGTAACCGTGACATTCACAGAGTCCTTTGGTTGGAAAAAGCTTTTCCAATTGGTACCGGTTGCCGGAGTTCTTTTTGGAGCATTCGCCAACCGCACGATGGTGAGCGATCTGACAGAAGCTGGAACAATGCTTTATCAGAAAAGAAGAATTATGGAAAGAGTAGAACGTTTAGAGGTTCAAAGCGAGAAAATAAAAGAGTTGTAAGCAGTTTTAGTGAAATTTCTAAAGCCTACGGATTTAATCGATAAAGGTGGTGCGCATTGATTCAACCCCTTTGATAGTTTTTCTAAATTCATGGTAGAAAGATGAAATATATGTTAAAAAACAATAAGCTCTAATGATGGAAGCATGCTAAAATAGAAAAAAATGTCTTAATGGAACAAAGGGGAGAGAAAATTGAAAGGTCATAAATTAACTTCGGAAGAGATAGTCGCTTCCCCTGAGAAATTACAACTATTATATCGACGAACACTTTTTATTGTCGTTCTATCACAAGTATTCGGTGGGGCAGGTCTAGCAGCTGGTATTACAGTAGGGGCATTGCTTGCTCAAGATATGCTCGGGACAGATGCATATTCTGGTGTTCCTGTTGCTTTATTGACACTTGGTTCAGCTGGAGCGGCTTATTTGATTGGACGTGTGTCACAACGGTTTGGACGAAGGGTTGGATTGGCAGGCGGTTTTTTAACCGGAGGAATTAGTGCTCTAGGTGTGGTGCTTGCAGCTGTTATCGACAATGTGTGGGTACTGTTTTTCTCCCTACTATTCTATGGAGCAGGTACGGCATCCAATCTTCAAGCAAGATATGCCGGGACAGACCTGGCATCTGCCAAACAACGAGGGAAAGCAATTAGTATTGCACTAGTTTCGACTACCTTTGGGGCAGTAGCGGGACCCAATTTAGTAGGTGTGATGGGTGATTTTGCAGTTTCTGTAGGTGTCCCGTCATTAGCAGGACCATTTATTCTAGGAGCGGCTTCCTTTATTTTAGCCGGATTGGTATTACTTATTTTCATGAAACCTGACCCTTTAATGGTCTCTAAAGCATTGGAAAATAAAAAACGGATGGATGCGGAGAACCTCCCTTTAACTGTTCCAAAAAAGAATAACATAGGAATCATCGTCGGTGGCTCTGTAATGGTGTTGACTCAGATGGTGATGGTGGCTATCATGACGATGACACCAATTCATATGGGGCATCATGGTCACGGCCTGGATGCTATTGGTCTTGTAATTGGGATTCATATTGGTGCCATGTATCTACCTTCATTAGTTACCGGGGTTCTGGTTGATAAGGTCGGACGTACCGCTATGGCTTTAGCAGCTGGTGTAACATTACTCCTAGCGGGAATCGTTGCGGCGACTGCTCCTGGTGATAATTTATTCGTATTAATTTTGGCATTGGCACTACTCGGATTAGGTTGGAACTTCGGCTTGATAAGTGGCACGGCAACAATCGTAGATGCCACAACGCCTATAACGCGCGCAAAGGTCCAAGGTTCCATGGATGTACTGGTCGCATTGTCTGGAGCTACAGGTGGCATGATGTCAGGTATGATAGTAGCACAAACTAGTTATGCCATGCTTTCTATAGGTGGTGGTCTCTTATCTCTCCTTTTATTGCCTTTAATCTTATGGGCTAGTAGAGAAAATCAACTAAATAAACAGGTGAAAAATAAAAGAACGGCGTAAGCAGAATAAAGACTGCTTACACCGTTTTTTATTTTTTCGCTTTTTCCTTTTCTATTTCCTCAGACACAACAAAAGCTAAGTCATCATTCCCAAACATAGCTAATACCCCTAATACCGTATCGTTTGAAATATCCCCGGCCTCTTCTTTAGACACTGTTAATTCCAATGCTTGAGCAAGTGCAGGATTATTTGCTTGATTAGGATATGCCTTTGTATAGAGAGTAAATGGATCTAAGTTATGGTTAACACACCATTGTGCAAAAACCAATATCATCATATTTTCCTCTTTTTGGTAGTTATGTATAATTGCTTGTTCCAATTCTTTTTTATCCATTATCTAATTTCTCCTTAGTTTCTTGTAAACTTATTATATAGGATAAACGCCAATGAACCAACATCCACTCTTGAAGCATCACATTAATTATAGTAACAGTTCTTTTCACCTATAAAAAATAGATGGTAAAGAGAAAGGTATCATCGTATATTTAATCTAGATGTGTGAAAATTTCGAATGGGATTTGAGGAGAATGTATGATAAAAACCAAGCAGTTGGCACAATTAATGGAAGAAAATAGTTATCAAGCTGCACTCCAACTTTTTATAAGTACGTTTACCGAATATACGAAAAAACCCAGTTTATCAGCATTCCGCGAAATCCTAGCGCCTACAGATGAGGAACTGAGGCCGATTTTACAGGTGATGGACCTTGCTCTGATGGATGATGTTTCTGGGACACTGATAAGAGCAAATTATCGAAAAAAGAAAACAGTAACATCCACGATATGGTATTGCGAGGAACTTATTGATCAAGGGGAATATATCAAAGCAGAGGAAATGTTATTACCCTTGTTACAAGAAGACGTGACAAAAAAAGAAGAAGAAAAAATTGTCTATAACCTGGCTATTGCTTGTATCCGAATGCGCCGTTATCAAGCTGCTCATAACTATATGGAGAAATGTGAAGAACTGACTCCAAATTCAATGAAAACACGCTGGGGTTACTACTATCTCCAAAAAGGTGAGTGGGAGGAAGGAGTAAAGCAACTCCTTGAAGGATTGCAGGATAAGAAAGAAGGTGCCTACGCCTTTGGAATGTTGATCAGGCATCATATGCTTCAAGGGAATTGGCAGGAGGCAAAAACGTATATCGACCGTGCAATTCTTCAATATCCTGATTTTCCGAGGCTGCAAATGGAAAAGTTGCGTTATCTTTATAAAACACAAGAATGGTCCGAACTGAGGGAGGCAGTGAAGGAGCTTCAAGAAATTACTCCTTTTCATAGCTTTCAGACAGTCACCAGTTTGTGGGTGGCAGAGAGCTTGTACCATCAATATGAAATTTCCGCTTTGCGAGATTTTCTTCAGAAAAATGATACGATAGCAACCCAGTCCCATTTTAGACATCTTCCAGAAACAGTGAAAAGTGAATGCATTGTAATGAAGAAATATAAACCGACCCTTCAAAAAAGCAACTACTGTGTCCCAGCAACTCTTGAGATGGTGTTTAGCATGTATGACCAACATGTTTCACAGGAGGTAGTGGCTGAGTCTATCTTTACTGTTTCAGGTTCTAGTATCTCTAAAGCAATTACCTTCTTAGAGGAGAGGGGATTTTGTTGTAGATATTTTTATAGCAATGTGAAGCTCATCAAACAGATGTTACACTCAGACATCTCGGTCATTATGAGCTTAGAGTATCCTACCTCTTCCCATGTACAGGTCGTGGTTGGGTATGATGATAATCTGCAATGCCTGATCATTCAGGACCCGAACTTGACAGATGTTGTCTATGTGGAATATGAAAAATTCCAGGAAGAATTCAGCAATAGCCAAGCGTTGGCGATTGCAGTCGTTCCATCATATCAGACAGCTTCTCTCCATTTTTTAGACAAAAAAGAACATGATATTGCTGCAAGAACACAAGTGCTCGGAGAAAACTGTAATGAGGACTTTTCAGAAGAGGATAAAATTTTTGTTACTGAAAACATAACAGACGTAATGGTCGCTTCAAGTTACTTGAAATTCCTAGCAAAACAGGATGACGAAGAAGTACTTTCACTAGCTGCAGATGCAGTTGAACAGTCCTATTTTGAGAAAGAATATAAATACCTTATTATTTCAATGGCATATGTCCGCTTGAAAAAATGGGAGAAGGCACAGGAATACCTTGCAAATGTAAAACCTCATTATTATCAATCTGCTTACTGGTATTTAAAAGGAAGAATCCATTACGAGAAGAACGAGCATGAAGAGGCGGCACGCTGCTTCCGAGAAGGCATTACTTTTGAAGCAGATGACTTTGTTCTCTGGTCCTACTTAGCGCTTTCCACTTCCTTCCGAGGACTGGATGAACAGGCTCTAAGTTACTCGTCCATTGCAATGGATATTAACGATCTGGATACATTTATCAGAATCAACCATGGAATGATTCTGTTTGATAATAAGTTTTTTATAGAGGCGAGAGAACAATTCAGTTCTATCTTGAAGGAAGAAAAGTCGCATGGTCATGCTTGGTTTGAAAGAGCAAGATGTGACAAGGAACTAGAACGGTACCGTCATGCAGAAAGGGGATTCCGAACAGCGATTTCACTCGATCCAGAAATAGCCGTACCATATCGTGATCTTGCCCAGTTGTATGAATTTGTCTATATGAAACCCGAGAAAGTGGAATCTCTTTTACAGACCGGATTAAAAGAAACCGACGAAGCAATTCTCTTACTTCTTGAACTTGGTGACTTCTATGAGCGCCAGAAAGAGTATGAGAATGCAAGAGTACTATACTTACGAGCAACAGAGAAATACCCGGAAGATCCTGCTGGTTGGGTAAATCTTGGTCATTTATTAAAAGAAGAAGAGAATTTCAGTGACGCGTACGCATGGCTAAATGAGCACTATGAGAGATTTCAAGATGACAGTGAGTATCTCGTTAATGCAGGAAAATATATGTGGGAAGCCGCACTGGCAATGGATGCGCCGCCAGGACATTTAGAACAGGCATTGTCTTTATTGGAAAAAGGTATAAATTGCGCACCTACAAACGTGGAAGATGCTTTGGAACTCTATGTCAATCTGATTGAAGAGACTCCTTATAATGCTAGAGGAATCTCGTTTTTGCAAAATAAACACGAAGAAGATGTGGAAAATTATCTCTATCCTTCCTATATGGGTTGTCTTTATGAGGGTAAAGGGTTTTTGTATCAAGCGAAGGAATGTTATGAATTGGGTCTTTCCAAAGCTTACAAACTACTTCCTCTATACCGTCTTGGGGAAATTTTGGTTAAGCTAGGGGAAGATAAGGAAGCAAGAAAATGTTACAAAATGGTCCTTGAACTTGATTCGACTCATGTTCAGGCCCACCTTAATATTGCCGATATCTGTCAGAGACTAAACCATAAGGTACAAGAGCTTTTTCATATTCGTAAAGCTTTTGCTCTTAACCCGTATGCGGTAAATATCGAGTATTTAGCCTCTCTTTTAAAGGAAAATGAACTATTGGACCTGAAAGAGAAATTAGGTAGTCTTCTAAATGAAAAAAACGCTTCTTTTGTTTATGACAGCCTTGGATATGTATATGGAGCGTTGGGAGACTATGGGGCTGAAGAGGAGTATGTTTCAAAAGCCCTTGCTCTAGAACCAGAGGAGATCCCTCTTCTTATGCATCGAATACAAATCATCTTGCGAAAGAAGAAATTTGCAGAAGCCAAGAAAGCAATTCTACCATTACTATGTAAGGACATCGAAAATCGCAATTTGTATGAGCTGTTTGTAGAAATTCATGTCCGTGCAGGTTCTATGCTAACTTTGGAAAAAGTCGTAAACCGACTTAAACTTTCTGACCATGAAAAGAGTAAAGTCAGCATGTACACAGCAGTGGCCTTTGACAAAGTGCTTATAGCCAGAAGGGATAACGAAGAGTACGATTTGTCTGAACGAAATTGGTTTAAGAAGCTAAAGAATTTTGGAAAAGCAAGTATGGACTTCGGTGTTCTGATCAGCCTTTATGAAAATGCGCTCAAGCTTGATAGGGAAAATGTCACAGCGGTTTTCTGGATGGCAGATGTTTATCTACAACTTGATATGAAAACGGACGCCATCAAATCCTACGAGAAATTCTTAAAGTACCATTGGGAATCTGATGTAGCCTATCAGCTAACCTCCACCATCCTGGAGTTACTTGATGAAGAAGCGCCAGAGAAGAAACATCAACAATATTTATTGCAAGCAAAAGAGCTGGTGGAAAGATGCCTGTCAGAAGAAGAAGCTTCAAGGTATCTGTCACAGTATGGTTATGTGCTCAAGCTTCTTGGTGATAGTGAGAGAGCAGAATCAGTCTATCGACAAGTAATCAAACTTGAATCAGAGGACCCTGCTTCATACTATCAGTTGGCTCTCCTTTACAGAGAAACCAACCGCGTTACAGAAGCGAAGGAAACAATATGGAAAGCACTAGAACTTGCTCCGGACGATACGCAGATCATGAATGAAGCTAGTATAGCCTTAAGGTTAAATGGGGAATTCCATGCAGCATTAGAATTAGTGGATAAGGCGTTAAAAATTGATTCTGATGATGCTATGCTACTATACAATCGGGCGTGCTATTTGTCACTTTTAGGTGAATTCGAGGAATCAGCTGCTCACTTGGCTGACTTATTCGAAGCAGATGAGGACGGGATATTCATTGAAATGTCGTTGGATGATGAAGATTTGAAACCAATAAAGGAAGCAGGAATGTTCCCTTTAGAAGTGTCAGAGCAATAGTTCAGAGCAAACAGGGGCAATGCACATGGTGCTTGTTCCTGTTTTGTTTACATGCTACTATCATTAAAATAAATGTAATTTGTATTGGAGGAACATGATGGAGCATTCAAGGAAAGTAATAGTATACATCGCACAAAGTGTAGACGGGTATATAGCAAAAAAAGACGATGATATTGGCTGGCTTTCCATGGTGGATACCCCTGGTGAAGATTATGGGTACGTTGCTTTTGTTGAAAGTGTGGACACAGTTATCATGGGTAGAAGAACGTATGAGAAAGTATTGTCTTTTGGTGTAGAATTTCCCCACAAAGAAAGAAAAACCTATGTTCTATCTAATTCACAAAAAGGTTCAGATAACCATGTTGAATACTACTCTGGTGATGTAAAAGAATTAATCGATAACATCCGCTCAACAGATGGAGGACATCTATTTGTTGATGGAGGAGCGGAAGTAATAAAAGAGTTCGCCAGTCAAGACCTAATTGACGAGTATGTCATATCCACCATACCCATCCTAATTGGGAATGGCATTAGATTATTTAAAGAAACCGAACAAGAAAATAAGCTGAAGCTTTTGGAAAGTAAGTCATTCTCATCAGGACTTGTTCAAAATAGATACTTAGTGATAAGAGACGAAGATAAGCAGGTGTAACTCTATTTGGAGTGCACCTGCTTTTGTATTTCGGTTGGATTAATAGAGGTTCTATCGTTAATGTGTCGGCTTCGACAGTTGAACTGTCTGATTCTACATTTCCCAAGTATAGTTGTACCTTTAGACTTAAAATTTCTACAATTTATGTTTAGAGGATAGATTTACGTGGAAGTTGGAAGTCGGGTGTAACTCTATGGAAGAGTACACCTGCTTTTTAAATCCCCGGTGGAAAAAAGGAGCTTTGACCATTAAAGCGTTGGCTTCGACCGTTAAACTGTCACCTTCTACATTTCCCGGATATCACTTTCTACATTTCCCAGACAAACTTGGACCTTTAAACTCAAAGCTTCTACAATTTTGCATGGACTGTTGCAAAATTGTGAGAGATAATAAGTAATATATGGTAGTTATTGGAGGTAAAGGGAAATTATGAAATTCACCATCATCAAAGTTCTTGCATTTCTATGTCCTGTATTAATCTTGTATTTATTATTGTGGCCTGTTTCGATTGACCCTGTTGCATGGGAATCTCCTAAATCTATGGGATACATTGGTGCTTACGAAAAAAATAATAGATTAGAAGGAATGGAATTTCTTTCAATTGGAAAATTTGAAAAGCCGGAGCATATCGTCTATCGTGAAGGTTGGTTGTACGCAGCCACAAAAACTGGTGCAATCATTCGTGTACGAGAGGATGGTACAGGATTACAGGAAATCGCTAATACGAATGGCAGACCTTTAGGCTTTGATTTTGATAGTGAAGGGTCACTCATAGTTGCTGACCCCCTTTATGGTAATCATGGGGGATTACTTAAAATAAGCAACTATGAAGAAGGTGATCCAGAAATTCATCTATTAACAGACACCGTTGAAGAAAAACCCATAAACTTTATTGACGCAGTAGTAGTTTCTAATAGTGGAATCATTTATTTTACTGATGCTTCTCAAAAAACAAAGGCGAAAGAGATCGGTGATGTTGGACGGGCGGGAGAAATAGATATTCTCGAAAATAGCACTACAGGAAGAGTATTGGAGTATAATCCGTCGACGAAGCAAACTAGAGTTCTGATGAAAGATATTAGTTTTGCAAACGGATTAGCATTAAGTATGGACGAAAAATATCTCCTAATAATTGAAACGGGAAGATACCGCGTCTGGAAATTAAATCTAGAATCAGATCAAACATTAAGTACAAAGGATAAAAGTGAATTTTTAGAAGTTCTAATAGATAACCTACCTGGACTACCGGATAATATGATGCGTGGAAATGACGACAGAATCTGGATTGGATTAATCATGCCGAGAAATGATTTTCTAGAATTTAGTTCTGATAAGCCCATATTAAGGAAAATGGCAATGCGTCTTCCAGCTAAGATGTTGCCTAAAGGGGCAGGATACTCGCACGTTATCGCAATTAACGAATCAGGCGAAGTAGTAGAAGATATGCAAAGTGATTCCATTCCATATACGAATATCACTGGAGTAACGGAGACAGTGGATGCCCTGTATTTCCACCAACTTAATGAAATGAATGCCATCGGATTATTAAAAAAAGTAGATTTAGAATTTTAAAAGAAAGGTGTTAAATATGTATTTTAATAAATTCATAGGGATAGAGAAAGAAGAAAACAAACATGTAAAAGTTAGGGAAGCGGTCAGGGCTATTGTTATTCGGGATGGCCATATCTTGATGCTTCACTCCAACAAAGGTGATTTCAAATTTCCTGGTGGGGGTGTCGAAGCTGGAGAAACCCATAGGGAAGCACTTATCCGAGAAGTGTTAGAGGAAACGGGTTATGTGGATACGGTTGTAGGAGGAAAATTTGGTATGTATATGGAAAGGAGAGAGGACGTTTTCAATCAAGGTATTCTTTTTGAAATGAAGTCCCATTATTACCTATGTAAATGCATGGGAGAAACCGTTGCTCAACAATTAGAGGGGTATGAGATAGAACAGGGTTTTACCGCTAAATGGATTACGATAGAAGAAGCTATTTCACAAAACGAGCGTGCACAAAAACTAAGTGGGTATAACGGATGGATTGAGCGGGAGAAATACGCCTTACATAAAATTTTGCAGTTTACCAATAAGATATTAGAAAGGGAGATACGACAATGACCTACGTCATCAGGCACGGTCAGACAGATTTTAATAAAGAGGGAAAAATGCAAGGGAGAAAGGTACTGCCTTTAAACGAAAAAGGTTTGCTTCAGGCGAATGTGCTAAATGAAAAATTACAAGATGTTGAGTTTCATTATGTGTTTTCTTCCCCTCAAAAAAGGTCAATACAAACTGCCGAAATTATATCTGGATTCAAATCCAACATTGATGATCGCCTTGATGTATTTAATCTTGGAGAGGCAGAGGATTGAAAAAAAGAAGAGGTGATTTTTAAGCAGCCACTGAAAAACTGATAACGTAAAGTTTTCATTGATT
>NZ_LBMD01000040.1 GCF_001293645.1 Bacillus sp. CHD6a | reverse complement strand
ACTTTGAAAAGGTACTTGCGGAAACCAATTGTGGTTTCCCTATATCCTTCTAAAGACGAAAATAGGTCGAAATATGTATGAAACCTCCTTAGAAAAACCTACAAAAATCCCTACAATCCTGTGTGGACATCCCTTATACTAATATTACAAACATAAAACTAAAAGAAATAATTACCATATAACCCTAGTCAAATTGTAATTCTTTTAATATATTTGTAATGTAACTTTTTTACTATAATAAACGACTAATGAAATGAACGGAGGGAAACTATGAATACCGTTTTTCAAGAGCTCTATGAAAACTATCACCAGGATGTTTATCAGTTCTTATTTTACATGGTGAACAACAAGGAGCAAGCGGAAGACCTCGTTCAAGAAGTTTATATAAAAGTTTTGCGTTCCTATGACCGTTTTGAAGGGAAAAGCAGCGAAAAGACCTGGCTGTTCTCTATTGCCAAACATGTTGCCATTGATTCCTTTCGCAAACAAAAAGGTTGGAAAAACAAACTACTTGAAACTTTTGACTGGAACAAGCAACAGGTCAGAGATTATGCTCCTCTCCCTGAAGAGATAGCAGTACAAAATGAACAAGTTCAACAAATGTACCGATGCTTGGATAAATGCAAAGTCGATCACCGACTAGTCCTTGTCCTGCGGTACATACAAGCCCTTTCTATTCAAGAAACAGCCCATATCCTTGGCTGGACGGAAAGTAAGGTGAAAACAACTCAACACAGAGCCTTAAAGGTCTTGAAGGCATATATGGAAGAACTTCAAGAGAAAGGAGGAAACAGCAATGCGTCATAATGATGAAGACCAAATGGAAAAGCTATTGAGGCAAATGCCCAAAATGAGAGATGATCGTGATTCTAAACAAATATATAGGGAAATACAACCGAAACTAGTGAATTCACCACGCCGTTCAAAGATGGTTCCTGCTTTTGCATTGGTTGCTGCTCTAATCATTTTTGCCCTGATGGCACCGATGTTTATTAATAACATGCAATTTGACATGAGTTTAAGCGGATCTGATGCGAATAGTGGCTCAGAAGAAAGTATGGATATGGCAACAATGAACTCAGATGAAACGTCAGATGATTCGGCGGCAGACACCAGCAGGAAAGCGCAAGAGGAAGAGAAAGAATCTTCATTAAAGGCGGAGGGGGAAGAGGAAATAAATTCTTTTGCTGCAGCGGAGATCAATACTGCAGAAGGAAAGAGTTTTGTTACATCTTCTTATAATGAAGAGCTAGAGTATGCCGTTACCATTGGGGTGTCCCTGATAGAGGCGGATCACCTTAACCATGGAGGGTCTACAACCCCATTGACAGTGATTGTTCCTCGTGGTGAAAATGACACATACGTAGATGCTCTTAATAAGGTGAGGGGGAAAATTGCATACGAGGAGTATGGAACTGTAACCCCGTTCATTAATGACAATGTAAAAATTTCAGAAGGGGACATAGGGTTAGCTAGTCCTATGCCAATACTAGATGTATCTGATATGGCTAAAGGCTTAGCATCTTATCAAGACATTCTTTTCACTAAAGAACTTAGTGATTCCTTCAGTACTAACTATACTCACATTTTGTTTAGTAACAATGGATCAACAAAAGGTGTGGAAATTGGCAATCATGTATATGATGGCCCGGTAGAGTTACAGACTAAAAACAAGAGGGCTTATTTCAAATATCATACAGGTAGCCTCCCTTTATTAGTACCTGGACATGAGCGTTTTAAATCAATAGGTGATGCTCTCACAGCAATGACAAATGCACCAGAACAAAGTGATGGCAGTAAGCTAGAGCCATCCATTCCAGAGACGGTAAAAGTGGCAGGGGTGCGGTTGGAAAGTGATGGTGCAATAGCTCGCATTAAGCTTACAGATAGCAGCATACTGGAGAATAACGACGAAACTATTTTTGCCCTTGAGGCAATGATGATGGTAGCAAAAGAATTTGGATTGAGGAGTGTGGTTTTTGAGTCCTCTCAGAATGGGGCTATTGGGAACATCACACTCAATGAAGAAGTTAGCGTTCCTTACTCCCCGAATCCAATTATATATAGTGAGTAATGTAAAAAGCGTGCGGAGATGTAGCACGCTTTTTTACTTTTTCGGATTCTCTCTGCGCCGGAATTGTTACTGGAAAAGCGAAAACGGTAATAGGGAAGTGGTCTCTGTGCCCGAATTGTAACTTGAGAAGCAGGAACGGTAACAGAGAGGTGGTCTTTGCGCCCGAAATTGTTACTTGAAAAGAAAAAACGGTAGTAGAGTAGAGGTCTCTCCGCCCGAAATTTCTCCAGAGAATCAAAAACGGTAGTAGAGAGGTGGTGTCTCCGCCCGAATCTCCTCCAGAGAATCAAAAACGGTAGTAGAGAGGGGGTCTCTCCACCCGAAACTCCTTCAGAAGAGGAGGGACGGTTAAAGAGAAGTGGGTAGGTCTCTCCGCCCGAAATTTCTCCAGAGAATCAAAAACGGTAGTAGAGAAGAGGTGTCTCCACCCAAAACTCCTCCAGAAGAGCAAAAACGGTAACAGAGAAGAGGTCTCTCCGCCCGAAATTCCTCCAGAGAATCAAAAACGGTAGTAGAGAAGTGCTCTCTCCACCCGAAACTCCTCCAGAAAAACAAAAGCGGTAGTAGAGAAGTGGTCTCTCCACCCGAAACTCCTCCGGAAGAGCAGGAACGGTTAAAGAGAAGTGGTAGGTATCTCCGCCCATCCCGAAATTCCTCCAGAAAAGCTAAATAGGTAACAGAGAAGTGCTCTCTCCGCCCAAAAATCCTCCAGAAAAACAAAAACGGTAAAAGAAAAGTCGCCTCTCCGCCCGAAACTCCTCCAAAAGAGCAAAAACGGTAACAGAGAAGTGCTCTCTCCACCCAAAACTCCTCCAGAAAAGCAAAAACGGTAACAGAGAAGTGCTCTCTCCACCCGAAACTCCTCCAGAAAAACAAAAACGGTAGCAGAGAAGTCCTCTCTCCACCCGAAACTCCTCCAGAAAAACAAAAACGGTAACAGAGAAGTGCTCTCTCCACCCAAAACTCCTCCAGAAAAACAAAAACGGTAAAAGAAAAGTCGCCTCTCCATCCGAAACTCCTCCAGAAAAGCAAAAACGGTAACAGAGAAGTGGCCTCTCCCCCAAAAAACCTCCAAAGATTCAAAAACGGCTATCTAAACGGCCATCCCCCTTAACTATATACATATTTAAAATCCTATCAGCAAATACTATCCTCATATATCGGTAGAATACCATTTCTCCCATTTAAAGGAGGGTACATATGTTCAGTATTATTGTTGGGCTAGTGCTGTTAATGTTACTAGCATACCTCGGCTGGTCCATCATTTGGATAGCTCCACTTGTTTCTGCTGTTGTAGCGTTGTTAAGTGGTTTGGATCTGTTACCTGCGTATACCCAAACGTATATGACGGGCTTTGTTGATTTTGCCAAACAGTGGTTTCCCGTATTTTTACTTGGGGCCATCTTTGGTAAGTTGATGGAAGACACAGGTGCAGCTCAAGCTGTTGCATTTAAAATCACTAAGTTGTTAGGAAAAAAGAGAGCCATACTTGGAGTATTAATCGCTGCAGCTGTACTGACATATGGGGGTGTGAGTTTGTTTGTTGTGGTGTTTGCCATTTATCCGCTCGCGATTGCGTTATTCAGGGAAGCGGATATTTCTAGAAAACTTCTTCCTGGTACCTTTGCTCTAGGAGCATTCACATTTACGATGACTGCTTTGCCAGGGACACCTCAAATTCAGAATCTAATTCCAATTCCCTACTTTAAATCAACGCCTTTATCAGCCCCTATTATGGGAATTGTAGCAGGTTTAATAATGGCTGTCGGGGGTTATTTCTATTTAAAGTGGAGGGAAGGAAGGTTAACCAAGTCTGGTGACACGTTTGATGAGCCAAAAGGCGGCCAAGAGGTAAAACAAATAAAAGAAGAAGAGTTGCCTAACTGGATTTTGTCCTTTCTACCATTATTAATTGTGGTAATCACACTCAATGGATTTAGATGGGATATCATCCCATCCCTGATTGTTGGAACATTGGCGATCATGCTATTCAATTTAAAGAAATACAAGTCATTTATTGGTGCCATAAATGGTGGTGCTTCTGGTTCAGTAATGGCCATCATTAATACGAGTGCTGCTGTAGGTTTTGGGGCAGTCGTAACAGCTGCTCCTGGTTTTGAAACATTAACGGATATTTTACTAGGGATAAAAGGGAACCCACTTATATCTGAGGCTTTGTCTGTTCAGTTAATGGCGATGATTACAGGTTCTGCCTCTGGAGGTATGGGTATCGCCTTGGAAGCTTTAGGAGATCAATATTATCAATTGGCGCAATCTACGGGGATGAATCCAGATGCCTTTCACCGTATCGCTGCCATTGCTTCAGGGGCCTCGATTTTACCTCATAATGGCGCTTTACTTACTCTTTTTGCTGTAACTGGTCTTACACACAAAGATTCCTATAAAGATATTGCAGTAGTAGCATTATTAATTCCTACTGTAGCTGTTGTGGTAGCCATTATTATGGCAAGCATTGGAATAATGTAAATTGAAATGGAGGATATAGGATGGTTGAGAATAAAGTTGTATTTATCACTGGGGCAGCACAAGGAATAGGCTATGAGATCGGAGAGCGTTTTGCTGAAAATGGAGCGAAAGTGGCTATTTCAGATATCAACGAAGAAGGAATTGAAAAAGCAGTTAAACAATTGAAAGACAAAGGACATCAAGTATATGGAGTTAAATGTGATGTGACAAACGAAGAAGAAATAAAGAGGGCATTGGACCAAACCTATGACCATTTTGGATCCGTAGATATCTTAATTAATAATGCAGGGATGCAACACGTTGCCCCGATAGAAGAGTTCTCTACGGAAAAATATGAGCTGTTGCTAAAAATAATGCTCATAGCACCATTTATGGCTACAAAACATGTCTTTCCTTTAATGAAAAAGAACGGATTTGGAAGGATTTTAAACATGGCTTCCATTAACGGATTAATTGGATTTGCTGGTAAAGCGGGGTATAACAGTGCGAAACATGGAGTAGTTGGTCTTACGAAAGTAGCTGCATTAGAAGGAGCGGAACATGGCATAACAGTGAATGCATTATGTCCTGGTTATGTAGATACGCCACTAGTTAGAAATCAGTTACAAGATCTTGCAAACACAAGAAATATTCCATTAGAAAAAGCGTTAGAATTGGTTATTTACCCGCTTGTTCCGCAGAAGCGTTTATTATCAGTAGATGAAATTGCCGACTATGCTTTGTTTTTAGCAAGTGATAAAGCAAAAGGTGTTACTGGCCAGGCTGTAGTCATGGATGGAGGATACACTGCACAATAGTATGAAGAGGTGAAAAAATGAAAAAGGAATCCAAAGAGAAGCGAATGGCACAGGAGGAAGAAGCCACAGCTACAAACATGAAACTTGAGCAGAAGTTCTATCATAACTCAGATCATCAGGACGGAAGCTTGTACAATCTGGGAGATAGTACTCCACTATTAAATGATGAGGAAAAAGGTGCTGATTAAGCATCTTTTTTCTTTGTGAATTTTTTGAAAATAGGTACCAACTTTCTTTGGATAAATAGTATAATTAGCAAAAAAGAAGAGAGGGGATATATTCTATGCTTACTGATTATCATAACCATCTGGAGCGAGGGACATTAACGCTGGATTACTTGAAACAATTTACGAAAGTAGCTCAACAAAAAGGCATTCACGAGTTTGGCATCTCAGAACATGCCTATCATTTCTATCAAACAAAGAATATCCTCAGTAATCCGTGGGTGGAAGAACGAAGATACTATGATATGGCAGACTATTATCAACTTTTTCAGCAAGCTTGGAATGAAGGAATCAATATAAAAATGTCTATAGAGATGGATTATACACCTGGCAAACACGCAGAGATGAAAAAGTTTATTGATACATACCCTTTTGACTATGTGATCGGTTCCATACATTGGGTAGAAGACTTTGGAATTGACTTGGCTGAGTTTCGTAAAGAATGGGATCGCCGTGATACCAATGAGGTATATACCAAATATTTTGATCAAGTTGTCACTTTAGCACAGTCAGATATGTTTGATATTATCGGACATCTAGATTTGGTCAAAATTTTCAAATATGTACCAAAGGATGAAGAGTTTCTATTGGAGCAATATGACCGAGCAGCTTCTGCACTTGCCAACTCAAAAACGTGTGTGGAAATTAGTACAGCCGGACTTCGGAAGCCTGTTGGGGAATTATATCCTGATAAACGGTTGTTGAAGATGTGTCATGATAAAGGGGTACCCATTGTGCTTTCCTCGGATGCTCATATCCCTGAACATGTAGGCGCGGATTATGACCAAGCTCTTCAACTTGCAAAAGAAGTAGGTTACAAAACAATTATGACCTTTAACCGAGGAGAACGCAGAGAAATGGAATTGGGTTAATCAATCCTCCCTTATGACAACAAGCAATCCCCTTACATATGTAAGGGGATTATCTTTCTGGTTATAATTCTAAAGTAATCGCAGAGGAGATATCGGGTATGAGAAGGATTTCATCTACAAGAACTTTGTCAAGCGGCTGGTCAAAAGAAAGCATCATAATGGCTTTACCGCCTTGTAGCATCCGGCCCACATGCATCGTCGCAATATTCGTTTCATGTTTACCGAATATGAGACCAAGTTGCCCTATTACACCAGGACGATCCGTATGTTGCACATAGAGCAAATGTCCGCTAGGTGCAAAGTCAATATCAAAACCGTTCATATGCACAATCCTTGCACCAAAACCTTCAATGAACGTCGCCCTTACTACTAGGTTAACATCTTTTCCACGAGCCTCAACTTGAATAATATTGGAGTATCCATAACTATCTGTTTGATGTTTTTCTCCATAACTAATTCCTCGTTCTTTTGCAATGGTAGCTGCATTCACTTCGTTGACAGTCGTATCGACACGATTTTTTAAAAACCCTGCTATTATACTTTTAGTCAAAATCGATGTTTCCCACTCCGTTATTACACCAGCGTAGGTTGCTGTAATTTCTTCCATTGGACTTTTAGCTGATTGTGAAAGAATAGATCCTACCGTTTTTCCAAGTTGATAAAAAGGTTGAATTTTTTTGTATATTTCTTTTGGAATGGTAGGCAAGTTAATGCTTGTGTTGACAGATTGGCCATTTAGATAGGCCAGTACATCCTTGGAAACTTGGAAAGCAACATTATATTGTGCTTCTTTGGTTGATGCGCCAAGATGAGGTGTCACAATTACATGCTCGTGCTGTACAAGGTCGTGATTGGTTGGTGGTTCCACTTCAAATACATCAAGAGCGGCACCAGCCACATGTCCTGTGTTTAAATGATGGAGCAACGCTTCTTCATCAATGATTCCACCACGGGCGCAGTTAACAAGATAAACACCTTTCTTTAAATGTGGGATATTTCCTTGATTAAATAGACCTTTCGTTTCTTTCGTGAGAGGTGTATGTACGGTAATGATATCTGATTGCTTCATCACCTCATCTAATGGTAAGGAGGTGACACTTAATTTCTCAGCCCGTGTGTCTGTTAAAAACGGATCATACACTACTACTTTCATTTGAAAAGCTTTTGCACGCTTGGCAATTTCACCGCCAATACGTCCAAATCCCACAATACCAAGGGTCTTACCAAATAGCTCTGTGCCAATAAACTTTTTTCTACTCCACTGGGAGCCTTTCACATTCATGTTTGCTTGGGGAATATGGCGCACTAATGAAGAAATCATGGCAAAAGTATGCTCTGCAGTGGATATCGTATTCCCGTCGGGTGCATTTATAACGACTATGCCTCTTTTTGTTGCAGCGGTTATATCAATATTGTCTACACCAACTCCGGCTCTGGCGACTACTTTGACATTGGAAAGGGAAGAGAGCAGGGCATCATCCACCCGAGTAGCACTGCGAACGAGTAGCGCATCGATGTCTTCTGGATTGTAGTTCTCTCCTTCACGGTCTTTCCGATATACTATTACATTTTCCGCTTCTAAGAGCGGGGTCAATCCGTCTGAACTTATAGAATCTGCAACGAGCACATGAAACATATATGCAATCCCTCCGAAAAATATAAAATTTCTGATAATTTATCATCTATAAGAGGGACTGTCAATAACTTTACAACAGGTCGAACCTATGTAAGCGCTTATTGTTGCAATATTCTTATAAAAAATGAATAACAGTTCATTACTCTTCCCTTTTTACTATTTTTTGAGTATAATAAACTCGTAAGTTAATAATATGATCTATCTTCGGGGCAGGGTGAAATTCCCGATCGGCGGTGATGAGAGTATCTCTCTAAGCCCGCGAGCCTTATTTTGGGGCAGGATTTGGTGCGATTCCAAAGCCGACAGTATAGTCTGGATGGGAGAAGATGGAGGTTCAAAGTTGTCGAA
The DNA here is from genome assembly GCF_001293645.1 of Bacillus sp. CHD6a. Classification (GTDB taxonomy): domain Bacteria; phylum Bacillota; class Bacilli; order Bacillales; family Bacillaceae_I; genus Sutcliffiella_A. The sequence goes on along the minus strand of NZ_LBMD01000040.1, from coordinate 12,160 downwards.
AATTTTTCTTTTTTCGATGCTTATTTCCTGATGCCTTCGTACTCCCGTTTGTACATTTGACAAACGGTTTTTTGCGTGGTCTGGTATCTTGAAATAAACACACATCTTTGAATTCTCTCTTTTCGTACGAGGTGGATCTCCATTTGAAAAGGAGAGAAGAAAAATGAATCAATCAAGACGCGTTAAAAAAATGGTAACAGTAGGGATGCTAAGTGGTATTTCGTATCTGCTTATGTGGCTAAGCTTTCCATTGCCTTTGTTGCCACCATTTCTATCGGTGGATTTCAGTGACATCCCAGCATTACTGGCAGCTATTATCTTTGGACCTGTTGCAGGTATCACAGTCGAAGCAATAAAGAATATCCTGCATTATATTGTACAAGGAAGCATGACAGGAGTTCCTGTAGGACAGTTGGCTAATTTTACTGCAGGTATCTTGTTTATATTGCCAACTTACTTCATCTTTAATAAAATTCGTTCAACAAAAGGATTAGGGTTAGGTTTGGTTGCTGGTACTGTTTCCATGGCATTAATCATGAGTGTACTCAACTACTATGTCTTTCTACCCGCATTCACTTATTTCCTTAATGTACCATCCGGGTCTTCTGCTCAGATGATTGAAGGAATCGTGAAAGGGATCCTTCCATTTAACATAATCAAAGGGTTAATTGTCGCTTTCTTGTTCTTATTATTATACAAGAAGCTTGCGATTTGGCTCGACCGTCAGTTAGAAGCAAAAAATGTCTAATTAAATACTCAATAAATAAAAGAAGCCCCATTCCATATCAGGAAGGGGGCTTCTTATCATTATTTACTATTCAAATTTTAATGCATCGCCATCGAATGGCTCATCAGCAATTTTAATTGAATCAGTTGGACAGCCTTCAAATGCGTCCATCATATCTTCTTCGAGTACATCTGGAATTTCTACAATTCCTTGGTTGTCATCAAGTGTTACGAATGCAATACCTTCATCATCGTAATCATAGATGTCTGGAGCTGCAGCGCCGCACGCTCCACATGCGATACAAGTATCTTTGTCAACAATCGTGTATTTTGCCATGAAAATAAACCTCCCAAATAGTAACTAGTCAATTAAAAAGATTTCCAATAATTAGATGGAAACCAATTCCTCATATTATATATTGTAAAACTGTTTTCCCAACTTTTCAATAGAAAACTCAATGAGAATGCTTATCACACAAGGGTTTTGAAACATATTGTTAGATTACCCGACGAAAAGAGGTGATAAACATGTCATCCTTTACAAAATTTTGATAAAATGTCTGTAGGGGAAGAAAGGTGTAGAAATTTGATGAATTCATTCGAATATTTATGTCTGAAATGTCTTCATTCTTTTAGAGGAGAACGGAGCATTTCAGCGATATACCATTTATTTAGAGGGAAGAAATCTTCTCAAACTATACAGGATGCCAATATCTTCGCATTGGTTAATGTATATGGACTTTTTCCCGATTTAAACAGAACTTTCCTTCAACAATCCATACATGTACTACAAAACCAAAAACTGATACATGAAATACATAACGAGCATTTTGAACTTACGCAAAAAGGGAAAATACAGTTGTCCAATGACGACAAGCTTTTTTATTTAGCTCCCTATTTAAATGGATATGCATACAAAGATAAAAGTTTGACATTTTGGAAGAGGTATTCACTGCTTGTTCAAACGTTGTCTAATTTGGCAGGAAAAGAAAGTACTTTTATCCCTATCCAGTATGATGATCATGTCCAGAGTTGGGTAAAAAATTATTTGATTGGTCAAAGAGGCATTTCGAAGAAGCGATTGTTAAAAGAAATATTTAATGAAACAAACGGTTTGCTAACTCAGTTGCCTGCTAATCAAGCAACTGTCTTTGCACTCAAACTAACGGGTTATCGCCATGCAGGAAGTACAGATGAGCAAATTTCCAGAACCTTAAAAAAAGACATTACATGGATTCAGGTAGAATTTCAATCAGCTCTTCACTTTATTATTCAACGTTTAGACCAAAAAGGTGCTGCTTCAACATACAAACATCTCTTTGTTATATGTCGTGATTTGCTGGAGAGACCGCTTCTTACGGAAACGACACAAAAAAGTTTGAAGCTGCTTCATCAAGGACTGAATCTAGTGGAGATTGCTAATATTAGGAGATTGAAGCAAAGTACCATTGAAGATCACATTGTAGAGATTGCCATGCATATAAAAGACTTTTCCATTACTCCTTATGTAAAAGAGGACGATGTTCAAGCAATCAAAGTTGTTATTAACAATATGCAAACACATCAGCTTAGAAAAATAAAAGAGAAGTTGAACAATTCTCATATCAGCTATTTTCAAATAAGGTTAGTGCTTACAAGGATGGGGGATAGCGATGAATCTAGACAACCTGCTGGAAGTTAAAACAGGCTTTTCTTCTTTTAGACCGGGACAAAAGGAAATTATCCAGGATATCCTATTAAAAAAAGACGTTATTGCTTTACTTCCTACAGGAGGGGGGAAATCTTTATGCTATCAACTGCCAGGTTATGCTCTTCCTGGCACTGTCGTCATTGTATCTCCCTTATTATCCCTAATGGAAGACCAGGTACAACAACTGAGGTCAAGTGGAGAAAAAAGTGTTGTCGCATTAAATTCGTTTTTAACTTTCTCTGAAAAGGAAAAGCTGTTGTCCATCGACTTGAATTCTTATAAATACCTTTTTATTTCACCTGAAATGCTTCAGGTAGATAAATGGATCAAGAAACTTCAGACAGTTCGTATTGACTTGTTTGTAGTAGATGAAGCGCATTGTGTATCTCAATGGGGTCACGACTTTCGGACAGATTATCTAAAATTGGGAATGGTTAAGAAATTGCTTGGGGAGCCACCAACTTTGGCTCTTACAGCTACAGCCACTAAAGCCGTCATTCAAGACATTCAAACATTTTTAAGTATGTCAAATCCTGCTTTTCATATTAATTCATTGGACAGGCCAAACATAGCTTTGAAAGTAGAAGAGGTTATTAATAATCAAGAAAAGAAGGAAAGACTCTTGGAATTGGTGACTTCCCTGCAACCACCTGGTATTATCTATTTTTCAAGCAGAAGCAAAACGGAAGAGCTATATGCCTACTTAATAGAAAATGGAATAAAAAAAATCGCGTATTATCATGCCGGCTTAACACAAGAACAACGGATTTTAATCCAACAACAGTTCTTGATGGACCAGATAGATATTATCTGCTGCACTAGTGCTTTTGGAATGGGCATCAATAAAAGTAATGTTCGATATGTTCTTCACTACCATCAGCCAACTCAGATGGAGTCTTATGTGCAAGAAATTGGTCGTGCAGGTAGAGGGGGAAACCAAAGTATTGCGCTAATGCTGAAAAGTAAAGAAGATGCGATGTTACCAGAATTTATCATTAGTAATGAATTACCGGACCCGCAGTGGGTGGCATTTATCCTTCATAGCCTAGTGAAAAAGTATGGTGAAATGGAATCTTTATCAAAGCAACAAATGAAAGTTTGGATAGAAGAATACCCAGAGCAAGAGTCCCATTGGAGGTATCTCTTTTTTCAACTAAATGAGTTCTTTAAAAGACACGGTAAACTGAATGTAACAACCCTTGAACAATGCATGGACGAGATACAAAGCAGAATTGAAAAGCGAACCTCCATGAAACGTTCCAAGCTTGAGGAATTTAATAAATGGACGATTACATCTGTTTGCAGGAGAAAAGAATTACTTCTATACTTCGATGAAAAAATGTCTAAACCTATGGAACAATGCTGTGATAACTGTGGATTGAATATGGATGTTTATCGTAACGAATTAATGAGTACACCAAAGAATAATTTTGAGGAACCTGCAAGCTGGGAGAAGGTTCTGAAAAAAATATTTTGGCAGGAAGATGCGAATTGAAAAACAGACAAGCAGAAATTATTAAACATATGAATGCAAGAGAGCTTTTATATCATCTTTATCTTTCTCAGATTGTTTTTTTCGTTATCGGACTCATACTAGCTTTCTTGTTGTTTAACAGTATCCAATCCATTACACAAATATTTGCATGGCAGCCCATCGATATCTTTGTTATTGGGACAGTTATCGCACTTGTTGTCGTAGTTGTTGATCTTGTACTCATGAAGTTGGTACCCAAAAGGCTTTTAGATGACGGCGGTATTAATGAAAAAATGTTTCAGACAAGGTCATTGCCGCACATTATTTTTTTAGCATTCATTATAGCCTTTGCAGAAGAATTCCTTTTTCGAGGAGTTATTCAAACTCATTTTGGTATTTGGGTTGCCAGTATTTTATTTGCAGTACTTCACATCAGGTACCTACATAAATGGGTATTGTTCATTTTGGTCGTTACAATCAGTTTTATCCTGGGATACACCTATGAAGTCACAGGCAGTTTATGGGTTACTATTTGGGCCCATTTTCTAATTGATTTATTGCTCGCCTATAAAATAAGAGCAGACTATATAAAAAATAATAAGACGGGAGTGGAGAGAGATGGAGACCAATAAAGGTTTAGATCAGGCAGACGGTTTACGGGAAGAAGTACAAAAAGAAGCAAATAAACTTCCATCTAGAAGTGAACTTCACGCACAAAAAAGAAGCAAGAGAACAAAATGGAAAGTAAATTTTCCGTTTGTCAGGCTAATAGGTGTATTGTTTTTGTTGATTCCTATCAGTATTATGGCCATCCATTTCAATAATCAGGAAACTAATTTTCTAGACAAAATGTTTACACCTGCAGTTAAAAACGTGGAGCAAATCTCCATTCCTACAAATGTTTCTGCAAGTGCTGTAGATCCAACAGATAAGGAAGAGGAGAAGGACCCAGTAGATGTTGAGAAGATGTCTACTCAAGAAAAAGATTCAAATGAAAGTACAAATCAAGGAAATGATGCAGTAGGCTCTGGAAAAACCGCGAATAATAAAGAGAATCAAAGTTCTACTAATCAAACAGTATCAACTCCTGAGTCAAAACCGGAAACAAAAGAGAAAGATGTAAAGGAAGAGGAACCTTCAAATGTGACATATGTGGAGCATGTTGTGCAAGAAAGTGAAACACTTTACCGCATTTCCATGAAATATTTCAGCAGCAGAGATGGAGAAAGGATCATCAGTGACCACAATAATCTTGTAAACGACCAAGTAATTGTCGGTCAAAAGCTTCTCATTCCTATAAATAGATAACATTAAGCCAAAGTAAACAGAACATAATACCGTTGATTTCTGTTCAGGGCGCTTCGCTTGCCTGCGGGTGGTCCGTGAGCCTCCTCACAACGTTTCAGGGGTCTCACCTGTCCCTTCCTCCCGCGGGCGTCTGCGCGCCTTCCACTCCAATCAACAAGGTGATATTATTCACCAGAGGGATTGTGTTACGTTATTTAACTTGGTTAATTGATAAAGCGTTAAAGCATTTATGTTAAGTTTTCTTGATTTTCAGCTGTGTATGGGAGCAAATGGCAGAGACTGGCGAAAGGAACAGCGGTGATTAACCAATAACTAAAAATTTTAGCTTCTAAAGACCGGGTGGTAGTTCTGCTCGGTTTGTTTTTTTCTATTTGCCCCAAATCTCTCCATTAGTAAATCATAGAGTGGATGTGTCTTGCATAGTTTTTTAGTAGGACAGGTTGGAAAGAGGGGATGATATTGGAACATGCTATAAAGTCGCTAAATCACCATACTGACGAAGCAACAAAACAAACACTACAACTCTTAGTAGACAAAAAGCGTAAACAAGATACATTTAAAAAGCGGGAGTGGAGATGGAGAATTTCCTGTTGCATTACGTTGGGGCTGTTTTTAACATATATTTATTTTTTTATTTTTAAACAGTTTTCTTCTTCTTCAGCTAGCATTTCCTACTTCTTTGATCGTTCCATTCATTTTTGGATTGTCATGTTTATTGCCTATCAAATCGGGATGATTAAGTACCTACTATATAAAAAAGATAAAGCAGAAAAGGAATACCATGACCTCAGAAAGGAAATGGTGAAACGTAGTGATGATTACTGGTCGAAACCTGCCGATTGGAAGCAAAGACATCACGTATTTGATCTCATGAAAAAAGAGTTTGATATAAATTTATATCATGAGACCAAGTGAGTATCATGCACTTTCCCATAATTATGATATAGTGGATGTACAAACATGTGTAAAAGGGGAACTTCGATATGATATGGATTCTACTTGGAGTGGTAACTCTTTTTGGAGTATCACTTCTTTTTTATATGTACAAGCAAGCAATGCAAGAAAATATTTTGGAGCAAACGCTAGCTTTTCCAGATTTTCCGAAAAGCTTTGGCAAAATTAGAATCTTTTTTATCTCTGACATCCATAAACGAAAAATTAATTCTCAATTCATTGATAAGATTAAAAACATTGATGTGGTTATTATAGGTGGTGATTTAACGGAGAAGAAGGTACCTTTACAACAAGTTTCTGATAATATCAAGCAACTAAAGAGACTTGGCATTGTTTTTTTTGCATGGGGAAATAATGATTATGAGGTTGATTATCATGAACTAGACTCCCTTCTTCTTCAACACGAAGTGAAAATACTTGATAACTCGAGCTATTTATTTGAAAGTGAAGATGGAGACAAGCTTGAATTAGTTGGTGTAGATGATATGGTTCACGAACGGGACGAGCTTGAAACCGCGTTAGAAGTAACAAATAAAGACAGTTTCAAAATCTTGGTCAGTCATGAACCTGAGATAGTCGATAAATTTACAGATGAGGAAAAAATCAGCCTAGTTTTAAGTGGGCATACTCACGGAGGGCAAATTAGGATTTTTGGTTTCGGTCCTCATGAAAGAGGTAGATTAACGCACCTTCCTCATACAACACAGTTAATTAGTAATGGCTTTGGGACATCCTTGGTCCCATTAAGACTAGGTGCTCCACCTGAAACACATATATTGACCATTACAACTAGAGCGGAGGCCTGATTATCAGGTGCCGCTCTTTTTTCTTTGTCAGCCTATTCAAAACCTATACAAAGTTTACACAACAACATTCGTGCTATATAATGCAAGTAATGATTTTGCAAAGAGAGAAAGGGATCTGTATGGCAAATAACGAAGGTAAATATAATATTAAGGCAGCATCCAAAATGCTGGGTATCCAACCGGGTACATTACGGGCATGGGAAAGAAGATATCAGATAATAGCGCCCGTAAGGAACGAATCTGGGCATCGCTTATACACGGAAGAGCATATTAAAATACTCAAATGGTTAATACAGAGGGTAAATAAAGGGTTTACCATCAGTCAAGCGGTTTCACTATTTGAAAAAAACACGCAGGCTCTTTTGGAAACAGATTCCCCACATCATACGGATCAAGGAGATTTATCTACTGATTTGCTAAACCAGTTGCTAGAAGCTCTATTAGAATTTAATGAAGGCCAAGCGCACGAGTTAATGGATAGAATATTTAGCTTATATTCTGTAGAAAAAGTTTTGATAGATATTTTGGGAACCCTGCTCGTGAAGGTTGGTGACATGTGGGAACATGATGAAATATCAAGCGCCCATGAACACTTTGCTACTGCATTTTTACGTTCTCGAATTGGAATGATTCTTCATGGATTACCTGTTAATGGGTTCTTGCCTAAAACCGTTTCAGTGTGCGGACCAGGAGAATGGCATGAACTTGGTTTATTAATCTATACATTGTTTGTACGTAGAAAAGGATTTGAAACAATATATTTAGGTACGAGTATTGTTGATGATGATATACATGTTGTTCTAAAAGAAGTACAGCCTAAGTTTTTATTTCTATCATGCACACTCTCCATCAATCTGCCAAAAACATTAGAGCTAGTGACATCACTTAAAGAACAATATCCGGATCTGATTATTGGTTTGGGTGGTACAGCAGTAGATAAAATCCCTGAAAATAAAAAAAGCCAATTTAATGAACATTTAATAGGAAAATCAATGAAAGAATGGGAAGATTGGCTGAGAGTAAGAATGAACTGATTTCATCCCCAACAATAACAATTACTCACGAACCAACTTACACCTTTTATCATAAAATGTAAGAAGTTCACTGGTGTTAAAGGTTGGGAGGAGTCTTTCATGCGGCTGGAACGTTTAAACTACAACAAGATAAAGATATTCCTCACATTTGATGACTTGGAAGACCGCGGGTTAACAAAAGAGGATCTATGGAAGGATTCGCAAAAGGTTCATCAGCTGTTTCGAGACATGATTGATGAAGCTAGTGCGGAGTTGGGTTTTGAAGTGAGCGGATCATTGAATGTAGAAGTATATGCTCTTCAAGCTCAAGGAATGGTGGTTATCGTAACATCAACAGAACATGAGGAAATAGAAGAAGAGTTCAATGATGATTATATAGAAATGCAAGTGACAGTAGATGAATGCCAAGAGCTGTTTTATGTGTTTCAATCGTTCGACCACTTAATTGACTTAGCCAAAAGGCTTCAGGGCCTCAAGATAAATGGCGGTACCATTTATTGTCATGAGCAAATGTTCTATCTTCTTCTTATGGACGAAGAAGTTGATGCTGAATTGAATATTGACACCATAATCGCACTATTGTCTGAATACGGCACACCGTCGACCATGACAATACATCGAGTTGAAGAATATGGCAAAATAATTATGAAACATTCCGCTATCCAGCAAATTAATACGTATTTTAAATAGAAGACAGCCTATCCTACATATATAAATTTGTAGTGTAGGCTGTAAGTATTTTCAGATATTTCTTACGTTTTGTAATCGGTTACAATTTTTTAATAAAAGTTTATTTTCTATCTTTGCATAAGTTAAAGTAAGGTGTATACTATGTCATGAAGATGGACTTTTTTCAATCTTATTATGTGAGACAATCTAGGAGGTTTACTTATGGTAGCCGAGAAAAGCAATGATAAAAAAAGTACTAATGAAGATAAGTTAGATGTATTAAAATCGACACAAGTTGTTATACATAAAGCGTTAGAGAGGCTAGGCTATCCCGAAGAAGTTTATGAACTACTAAAAGAACCTATGCGTATGCTTACGGTAAAAATCCCTGTTCGGATGGATGACGGATCAGTAAAGATCTTTACTGGATATCGCGCACAACATAATGATGCAGTTGGACCAACTAAAGGTGGAATCCGTTTTCACCCGAATGTCTCTGAAAAAGAAGTGAAAGCACTATCCATCTGGATGAGTTTGAAATGTGGTATTGTGGACCTTCCTTATGGTGGAGGTAAAGGCGGAATTGTCTGCGATCCCCGTGAGATGTCATTTAGAGAATTAGAAAGATTAAGCCGTGGTTACGTTCGTGCAATCAGTCAAATTGTAGGACCTACAAAAGATATTCCTGCTCCAGACGTCTTTACCAATTCTCAGATTATGGCATGGATGATGGATGAATATAGCAGAATAGATGAATTCAACTCACCTGGATTTATCACAGGAAAACCATTAGTGCTAGGCGGTTCCCACGGTCGTGAATCGGCTACTGCAAAAGGTGTTACCATCTGCATTCGTGAAGCAGCCAAGAAAAAAGGAATAAACATTGAAGGTGCTCGTGTTGTTGTCCAAGGATTTGGTAATGCAGGTAGTTATCTTTCCAAGTTCATGCATGACGCAGGAGCGAAGGTTGTAGGTATTTCTGATGCATACGGTGGGCTTTATGATCCAAATGGTCTGGACATTGACTATTTATTAGATCGTCGAGACAGTTTTGGAACGGTCACAAAACTTTTCAATAACACTATTACAAATAAGGAATTGCTTGAGCTTGAGTGTGATATTTTAGTTCCGGCAGCCATTGAAAACCAAATTACCGAAGAGAACGCCCACAATATCCGTGCTAAAATCGTTGTAGAAGCAGCCAATGGCCCTACTACGATTGAAGGTACGCAAATACTAACGGACCGTGGCATTCTGTTAGTTCCAGACGTACTTGCAAGTGCAGGCGGAGTGACGGTGTCTTACTTCGAATGGGTACAAAATAACCAAGGCTACTATTGGACAGAAGAAGAAGTAGAAGAAAAGCTTGAAAAAGTAATGGTTAGATCCTTTAATAATGTGTATGAAACTTCTCAAAGCCGTCGTGTAGATATGCGATTATCTGCTTATATGGTCGGTGCACGTAAAATGGCCGAAGCATCCCGCTTTAGAGGCTGGATTTAATATTTGCGTAAGCTTTCACAATCCCCTATCATATAATGATGGGGGATTTTCCAATTGAGTAAGTAAATGAAGAACCCTTGTTGATCGGAGTGGAAGACTCGAAGACTCCTCGAAAATGCTATCGCATTTTCTTCGTGCGATGTATCGCTGTCGAAGCCTTCCTTGTCCTAGGGGTGATTGCGGTAGCTTGAGACGCCGCAACGGAGCGAGGAGGCTCACGGACCGCCGCGGAAAGCGAAGAGCCTGCAACGGAGATCAACAAAGCTATAAAAGATCCCTTGAATTTAAGAATACGGAGTTGAACAACCGTGATAAACAGAGATGCCATCATTGTCGGCGGTGGTCCATGCGGACTGGCAGCAGCCATTGCACTTAAAGATGCAGGACTATCCCCGCTTGTCATAGAAAAAGGAAACATTGTTAATGCCATATACAACTACCCAACACACCAAACATTTTTTAGTTCAAGTGAGAAACTGGAAATAGGAGAAGTGCCATTTATTACGGAAAATAGAAAACCCGTCAGGATACAAGCACTGACTTACTATCGAGAAGTAGTAAAGAGAAAAGAAATTGAAGTGAATGCTTTTGAATTAGTAGAGCATGTGGAAAAAATGGAGGACGGTTCATTTATTGTACATACCTCTAAACAATCCTACTCTACAAAGTATGTAATCATTGCAACAGGCTATTATGATAATCACAATAAACTAGATGTGCCTGGAGCTGACTTAAATAAAGTGTCGCATTACTTTAAGGAGGGACACCCTTATTTCGATAAACATGTAGCTGTCATTGGAGGCAAGAACTCAAGTGTGGATGCTGCATTGGAATTAGTAAAAGCTGATGCACATGTAACCGTCATCTACCGAGGAGAGACGTATTCACCGAGTGTCAAACCTTGGATTCTTCCGGAATTTGACGCCTTAGTACGTAATGGCACCATCCGCATGGAGTTTGAGTCAAACGTGACTAGAATTACGGAGAAAGAGATTTCATTATCTAATAAAGCTGGTGAGGAGCAAACGTTATATAATGATCACGTGTTTGCTATGATTGGTTATCATCCAGATCATTCTTTCTTAACTAAGATGGGCGTAGGGATTGATGAAGAGACAGGACGTCCAACGTTTAACGAGGAAACAATGGAAACAAACATTTCTGGGATATTCATTGCAGGTGTTATTGCAGCAGGTAATAATGCAAACGAGATCTTTATCGAAAACGGACGTTTTCATGGCGGGATGATAGCGGAAAGTATTAAAAGGCGGTAGTAAGGTTTGGTATTTTTGGTTGAGGGTTTGATTTTGGGCTATCTAAGCCCCAAACAGCAACCAGGGTTCGTGAAACGGTAGGGGAGAGGGCGTCTCTTCGCCCGAAATGTGTGTGAGATCTTTAAAACGGTAGGAGATAGGGCGTCTCACCGCCCGAAATGCGTGTCAGATCTCGAAAACGGTAGGAGATAGGGCGTCTCTTCGCCCGAAATGCGTGTGAGATATTTAAAACGGTAGGAGATAGGGCGTCTCAACGCCCAAAATGCATGTCAGATCTCAAAAACGGTAGGAGATAGGGCGTCTCTTCGCCCGAAATGTGTGTGAGATCTCTGAAGCGGTAGGAGAGAGGGCGTCTCACCACCCGAAATGCATGTCAGATCTCGAAAACGGTAGGAGAGAGGGCATCTCTTCGCCCGAAATGCATGTCAGATCCCGAAAACGGTAGGAGATAGGGCGTCTCTTCGCCCGAAATGTGTGTGAGATCTCTGAAACGGTAGGAGAGAGGGCGTCTCTTCTCCCGAAATGCGTGTGAGATCTCTAAAACGGTAGGAGAGAGGCCGTCTCACCGCCCAAACCGGATGTCAGATCCCGAAAACGGTAGGAGAGAGGCCGTCTCACCGCCCGAAATGCATGTCAGATCCCGAAAACGGTAGGAGAGAGGCCGTCTCACCCCCAAAACCGGATGTCAGATCCCGAAAACGGTAGGAGAGAGGCCGTCTCAC
>NZ_LBMD01000004.1 GCF_001293645.1 Bacillus sp. CHD6a | reverse complement strand
CCCAAAAAAGAAGTGAGCCGTAGATTTCGGTAGGAGAGAAAGCGTCTCTACGCCCAAAAAAGAAGTGAGCCGTAGATTTCGGTAGGAGAGAAGGTGTCTCTAATTCCAAAAAAGAAGTGAGCCGGGAATTTCGGTAGGAGAGAAGGCGTCTCTAAGCCCGACATAGAAGTGAATTGGGAATTTCGGTAGGAGAGAAGACATCTCTAAGCCCAAAAAAGAAGTGAACCGTAGATTTCGGTAGGAGAGAAGGCGTCTCTACGCCCGAAAAAGAAGTGAGCCGTAGATTTCGGTAGGAGAGAAAGTGTCTCTGCGCCCCAAACAAAAGTGAACCGAAAATTTCGGTAGGAGAGAGCAACGAAATCAAGGCACAAAAAAACGCCAAGCCACCAAACTGGGAATCCAGTCGGGAGACTTGACGTCAACTATCATATTTTATTTTACACATGCAAGAAAGAGTAAACGCGATCCTCTTCTAACAGATTTCCAACATAGAATGCACCAAATTCACCGAAGCGTGCACTTACTTCGTCAAAGCGCATTTCATACACTAGCTTCTTGAATTGAAGTGCTTCGTCCGCAAATAAAGTTACGCCCCACTCGTAATCGTCGAATCCGACAGAACCAGTGATGACCTGCTTTACTTTTCCAGCATACTGACGGCCGATCATGCCGTGGCTGCGCATCATGCGGCGACGGTCTTCCATCGGCAGCATGTACCAGTTGTCTTCTCCGTTGCGGCGCTTGTCCATCGGGTAAAAGCAAACATGCTTCGCTTTTGGGAGTTCAGGGTATAGTCTAGCAAGGATTTGCGGGTTCTGATACGGGTCCTCGCCTTCTGGTAAGTAGTTGCTAAGCTCCACAATTGACACATAAGAGTGCACAGGGATTGTGTATTGAGCTAAAGTGGTTTTGTTAAATTCGTTTTCAATGTCATTCAACTCTTCCAACGTTGGACGTAGGAGCATCATCATAAAATCCGCTTTTTGACCCACGATGGAGTACAATGCGTGACTTCCATTTTTTTCTAACTGAACTGTGTTCCACTTTTCAACAAGTCCAAGGAATTCATTAATAGCCGTTTGGCGTTCTTCGCTAGAAAGTGTCTTCCAAAGGGCCCAATCTACCGTACGAAAATCATGGAGGCAATACCAGCCATCCAATGTTTGAGCTGCTTCACTCATTACAATCACTCCTTAACAAGATTGTCTATGTATCCTTCCTTACTATATCACAGTTTTGCCATGACTTCCTGTAAGTAAAACTCTGAAATTGTGAAAGCTTCATGAATAGGAAAGGTCAGCACAGATACAATAGTAGGGCATAGATGGAGCAGTTTTTTTAGAAAATAAAGACTTTTTTCTGAAAGCGATAACAATAGAGGGTACCGGTTGCTTTTCCATGTTGAAGGAGTATCCTAAACAATAGAAGCAAAAATAAAGCGGATTAAGGAGTGACCTTTGTGAGCGATTTATTTCAAACATTAAAAGACAAAGTAGCAGGAAAAGATATCAAAATTGTATTTCCAGAAGGAAACGACGAGCGTGTATTAACGGCAGTTGCACGTTTAGCGGCGGAAAACATGGTAAAACCAATTGTAGTGGGAGATTTGGACGAGATTAACGGACTTGCTTCCGAGTTGAAATTAACATTGGACGGCGTGGAAATTTATGATCCAAAATCATACGAAAACATGGATGAGCTTGTAGCGTCATTTGTAGAGCGTCGTAAAGGAAAAGCCACAGAAGAAGATGCACGAAAAATCTTGTTGAACCCGAATTATTTCGGCACAATGCTAGTACACGTTGACCGTGCGCAGGGACTTGTAAGTGGAGCGGCGCATTCAACGGCTGACACAGTGCGCCCAGCACTTCAAATTATTAAAACGAAAGAAGGCGTACGTAAAACATCTGGTGTGTTCATCATGGTCCGTAACGACGAGAAGTATGTATTCGCGGACTGCGCGATCAACATTTCTCCAGACAGCAACGACCTTGCAGAAATCGCTGTAGAAAGTGCGGCAACAGCGAACATGTTCGGCATTGAACCAAAAGTTGCGATGCTAAGCTTCTCTACAAAAGGATCTGCAAAATCTTCTGAAACAGAACGAGTAGTAGAAGCGGCGCGTATCGCTTCTGAACGAGCACCAGAACTTGTAGTCGACGGAGAATTCCAATTTGACGCAGCATTCGTGCCGTCTGTTGCGGAAAAGAAAGCACCAGGCTCTAAAATCCAAGGGGACGCAAACGTATTCGTATTCCCAAGCCTAGAAGCAGGAAACATAGGCTACAAAATTGCCCAACGCTTAGGAAACTTCGAAGCAGTAGGACCAATCCTACAGGGCCTCAACAAACCAGTAAACGACCTATCCCGCGGCTGCAGCGTAGAAGACGTCTACAAACTAGCACTAATCACAGCAGGACAAGCGGTAAACTAACAACAAAAATATATGTTCATCCCAAGCTCCAAAAAACAAAAAAAAAAGAGGTATGTGCTGTCAAAGCACATACCTCTTTTAAGTATTCGACGGAAGGAAGCAAAACCCTTTGGGGGTCTGACCCCCAAAAGGTATTTTTTTCTCCCAAAGCATGTATTATAATGCTAATGAAGCTTTTTAGTACGGAATTAAGAGGAGCATTAATAATTATGGTAGAACCAACAAAACCAATAGAACCAACAAAACCAACAGAATCAACAAAACCAATGTACACGCCTGCGTTGCAGTTGTTGAAGCAGCCGAGCTGGCGAATTATAGATCAGTCCTCATTAGGGACAAATTTTCATGCGTTGCAATCTTTTGCGATGGATGACACTTTATGCACCGCTGTTGGCAAAGGGGACAGCGGTGCTGCATGTCGGACATGGGTGCACCATAATACGGTCGTTTTAGGTATTCAAGACACACGCCTTCCTCATCTACAAGCAGGGATTGATTATCTGAATAGCCAAGGCTATGAGGTAATCGTCAGAAATTCAGGTGGACTTGCAGTTGTCCTTGACCAAGGAGTCCTCAACATTTCCCTTGTTTTTCCGGAAGGGGAGAAAGCAATTGATATTAACCGTGGGTATGATGCCATGTGGGAACTGACAAAGCATATGTTCCGGGATATGCCATACAACATGGAAGCCAAGGAAATTGTCGGTTCCTATTGTCCCGGCAGCTACGACCTTAGCATTGAAGATAAAAAGTTTGCAGGCATCTCTCAGCGCCGTATACGTGGGGGAGTGGCTGTTCAAATTTACTTATGCATCAACGGAAGCGGATCGGAGCGGGCAGAGATGATAGGAGAATTCTACAAACGCTCCCTTCAAGGCGAAACCACTAAATTTGCTTTTCCTACTATTGTGCCAGATGTGATGGCGTCCCTAACAGAACTGACAGGACAGGATCTATCTGTGCCAGATGTGATGATGCGCCTTCTGACCTCTCTGAAAGAGATAAGCGGGACTATCTTCGCCAACACCCTTCAAGGCCAAGAATTAGATTTGTACGAACAATACTACGCAAGAATCGTGGAACGAAACGAAAAAGTACTGGGAGAAAAGTAAAAGGGTCTGACCCCACTTTAACGCATTAACGTAAGTGGGGTCTGACCCCTTTTTTCTTTTTTATCTCTATTCCGCCAGTTTCTCCAGGTTACCGTTGCGGTCCATCATGAATTTGGATGGGACGTGTTCTTCTTCGTCGAAGAGGACTAGTTTGCGGGCTCGGTTCATGATTTTCATGAGTGTTTCGTAGTCTTCTTGGACGGTGACTTGCTCGTCTTGCAGTTTTTGGACGCGTTTTTCCAATTCGTTGTTGGCACGCGCAAGCTCGGCATTCTCTTTTACTAATCTCTCATTTTCTTGTTGTAGAGCACTAGTATGAACGTTTGAGTGTTTCATGGTTTGTAAGAAACTTATTACTTGCTCCATGGATAAAGAGGATCCCACGGCCATTCCCATGCTGCCACTACCGTAGCCTGCCAAAGTTGGTTGAGCTTTCAGTTCAGCTGCTCTTCTTTCCACTCTTGTCTGTGGAACATTCAGAGGCTGTTTGACCTCAAATGAGTCAAGCTGTCTTTCTTCCATCTGCTCCAACACAAACGGTAGTTCGTCATTCACCACCGTCTCAGGTGGCGTGTACAATAGCTTCTTCGTAGGCTGCCCAAGCGCACGCTGACGTTGTTTTCGCTGCTTTTTAGCAAGCTGCAGTGCCTTTTCATAATCATGGCGCACCACCGCGTTCCAGCGGAATCCACATGCAGCGGATGTGCGGTTCAATTTGTCGCCTACTTCTTCAAATGCATTCAACTGGGTGCTTCCTTCACGGACATGGCGCAGAACGGTTTCTGCTAGCAATAAATCATTTTCTTCAGACCAAGCATCTTGACGATCCTTCATATATAATCCAACTCCCTTATCTAATCATCGTTCTGTCTATATTTTTGACGGAGAAAAAAATATTTATACATATTCATAGAAAAAATTACTAGATTGTTATCTGTCAGTATTTCGCCAAGAATCTCATAGAAACGAACTTGCATTGTCCATGGATTCCCTGTAAAATACCTTTTAGCTAATGAACGATAAAGTGATTTCATTCACTTTTTGAATAGAAAGGGCTGTGTAGAACCATGGCAAATGAGTTTCGCATTTGTGATGACTGCGATGCTACCAACGTGAAAACCTTGATTCCAAAACTTAAAAAAGTGGACGAGGGCGCATGTGTGGAAGTGGGCTGTCAATCCTATTGCGGGCCGGGAAGAAAGAAGTCGTTTGCATTCGTAAACAACCGTCCTGTCTCCGCCCCAACAGAAGATGAACTAATTGAAAAAATAGTAAAAAAGCTAAAGAAATAAAAAATCGCCTCTGTATCCCTGCATAGGTGATTTTTTATTCGCCTTTTCTAGTAATAACAAGACTAAGTGCCGAAAAAGTAGGGTAAACCCTTAAGGAAGTTCCCCCTGGTTGTCGGAGTGTAGGGAGGCGGGAGGTAGCGGTAGACTCAGAGATCCTACAGTCAAAGCCGAGGAGGCTCAAGCATCGCCCTTAGGTTAAGCGAACACCCGGAACGAAGACTACCAGGAGTTATACTATTCACCCATTAATCCATCCTTTTCTTGTAAAATATTTACGATATAATAGAGTTAGATAAATATTATGCCGAAAATAAAGAGGTCAACGAAATGAGTTATGCAACCGAAAAACTGAGTGAAGAAAAGGTATTTAAAGACCCTGTACACAGATATGTCCATGTGCGTGACAGGGTCGTTTGGGATTTGATTGGGACAAGGGAATTTCAACGTTTGCGCCGAATCCGCCAGCTTGGTACCACCTATTTGACGTTCCACGGTGCGGAGCATAGCAGATTGAACCATTCATTGGGAGTATACGAAATTGTTCGCCGCATCATTGATGACGGGTTTGAGGGAAGACAGGACTGGAACCCGGATGATCGCCTTTTATGTCTTTGCGCTGCCTTGCTTCATGACTTGGGACATGGTCCTTTTTCCCATTCCTTTGAAAAGGTGTTCCACCTGGATCATGAAGATTTTACCCAAGCTATTATTCTCGGGGACACGGAAGTAAACGCAGTCCTTAAAAAAGTCCATAAGGATTTTCCAAAAGATGTGGCTGAGGTCATCGCAAAAACATATAAAAATAAATTGGTAGTCAGCATGATTTCCAGTCAGATTGATGCCGATCGTATGGACTACTTGCAGCGTGATGCATATTTTACCGGTGTCAGTTACGGGCATTTCGATATGGAGCGGATTCTGCGAGTTATGCGCCCGAGAGAAGATCAGGTTGTCATCAAATCTAGCGGGATGCATGCGGTGGAAGATTATATTATGAGCCGCTATCAGATGTACTGGCAGGTTTATTTTCACCCTGTCACAAGAAGTGCGGAAGTAATCTTGACGAAGATTCTGCACCGTGCGAAACAATTACACCAAGAAGGGTACAGCTTTAAGTATCATCCTGTTCATTTTTACTCCCTTTTTGAGGAAGAAATTTCAGTGGAGGACTACATAAAGCTTGATGAAGCAGTCATTATGTATTATTTTCAATCCTGGCAGGAAGAAGAAGATTCGATATTAAGTGACTTATGTCGACGATTTATGAACAGGAATTTGTTTAAATACGTCGAATTTAATCCTAATAAGCAAATGATGGACTTGATGGAACTGACAAGTCTTTTTAAGAAAGCGGGCATCGACCCTGCGTACTATCTAGTGGTGGACTCCTCGTCCGACCTGCCGTATGACTTTTACCGTCCGGGAGAAGAAGAGGAGCGCCTTCCGATTCACCTGCTTATGCCAAATGGGGATGTGCGTGAGCTATCGAGAGAATCTGAGATTGTGGATGCCATATCCGGCAAAAGAAGAACCGATCACAAGCTTTATTTTCCACAAGACATGCTAGAAGATTTATCGACGAAGAAAACGGCAAAGAAAAAAATCAGAGAGATACTAGGAATATAGGCAACGGATAAGGTTAGGAGATGAAAGGGTTTGTTGACAGATCACGCAAAATTAATGAAGGTGTTTGCATCTGCAGGTGAAGTCATTGGGAGAAAAAAGCTGCAGAAAATGGTGTATATAGCCAAAAAGCTAAACTACCCATTTTATGAAAAGTACAATTTCCATTTTTACGGACCATACTCGGAAGAAGTGACATTAAGAGTGGAAGAGCTCTGCAATCTCGGCTTTTTAAGCGAGCTGAAAGAGAACAAGGGTGGCTACTCGCAATATCGCTATTCGCTGACGGAAAATGGGGAGGAGTTTCTCACACACTACGACCTGGATATGCCGCATTTGAACGAGTGCATGACCAAGATGAATGAACAGAGCTCCCGCTTTTTAGAACTTGTTTCCACGGTGCTATTCTTTGAGAACCTGCCCCGTGAAGAGGTTAAGGAGAAAGTCTTTACGCTAAAAAGCAAGCAGCGATATACAGAGGACGAAGTGAACGAGGCTTACAACTATATTGAAAGCCTTCGTGCATGCATCACACAGTAATGGTGAGAAGCCCAAGAGGATGGTTGGATCCTTTTGGGCTTTTTTATATGCGAAAAAAATGCGAAAGTTACAATAAACTCTGAAAAAGTTACAATCATCACCTGAAAAGTTACAATCCCCCTCAAAAAAGTCACAATAACGGCGGAAAAAGTCACAATAACCAAAATCGCCCTCTCAAGAGGCAAAATTTTTTTCCATAGCCACACCCACAACGAGACAACAGGCTTACCTCCACCCAAAAAAGGGAATGCTATCTATAAAAAGCCGGCCAAAAAGGGGAGCAACATACATATGGAAAAGTGGACCTTAAGAGCAAGAAAAGAAATATGGTTTGTTCCAAGCCTTTACGCATTGGCAAGCCTTATTCTAACTGCAATTGTCATAACAGTAGACACCGTTTTTGGAGATTCGGTACAGAACTACCTGCCCAAACTATTTTTCACTAACGTCGACCTGAGCACCACCATCTTGAGCTCTATTGCGACCGCAATTCTCACGATGACGACCATTTCGTTTTCCACCATCATGGT
This sequence comes from Bacillus sp. CHD6a, assembly GCF_001293645.1. Classification (GTDB taxonomy): domain Bacteria; phylum Bacillota; class Bacilli; order Bacillales; family Bacillaceae_I; genus Sutcliffiella_A. Next base: position 13,372 of record NZ_LBMD01000004.1, on the reverse strand, counting down.
GGTGCTGACCACCTATTCGAGTCAGTTTTCCCCGAGGACCCTACAAGATTTCATGACAGAAAAAGCAACATTACGCGTGCTGGGAGTGTTTGTCGGTTCTTTCATTTATACGGTGTTGTCCTTATTGTTCATGAAAGATTGGCTAGATGAAAAGCGAGTGTTGGCGTCAGGTGTGAGTGTCATTCTCGCTGTGATTTGTGTTGGATACTTTGTCTTTTTCATTCACCATGTCGCACGCTCCATCCAGGTCAGCAAGCTAATTGAGAGGTTAATGAAAGAAGGCCTTGCTACAGTAAAAAAGAAAAAGCTTCTCTATAAAGCTGAAAAAATACTTTTTGAAAAGCTGGAAGTTTCAGGGTCCTCTTTTCAAGAAAAAATGGAACTCACTCCCAAAGCCACTGGCTATGTGCAAGTCATCGATGCAGAAGGCTTGGCAGAAAAGGCGAAGGAGCAAGGTTTTCAGGTTGTTTTCAATAAACGCATTGGTGACTTTGTAACAGAACAAAGCGTGATCGCCATTGTTTATTTTACAAAAGAAAAACCAGAAGATGTGGACTTGACCTCTTTCATCGAGGTGGGAGAAGAGCGTACACCGCTACAGGACGGGGAGTTTGCCTTGCAAAAACTTGCGGAAGTGGCCTTACGGGCAATATCTCCTGGTATAAACGACCCTAATACCGCGAATAACTGCATTCGGTATATGGGCAGGCTGCTGATTGATTTTGGGGAGGTTGATTCAGAGACTATCACTTACCTGGATGAAGAGAAAGAAAAGCGGGTGACGATTCCACAAAGGACCTTTGAAGAAATCCTTTACACTGGTTTTTATCAGATTAGAATTTATGGAGAACGGGATATTTCGGTTGTACTCACAATTTTGGAGTGTCTGATCCTTATCGCTGAGGGAAGCAATCAGGAGATGAAGCAAAAAGTAAAAAACATGTGGGAGTTTTTAGTAGGAAGCATAAAAGAGGAATATTTCGAGCCGCTTGATATAAAAATGGTAGAGGAGAAGAAGAAAAAATTAAGTGATTTACTAAACGAATAAAGGGATTCGGAAGCATGTCTGAATCCCTCGCAACGTTTATTGGTCGCTTAATCGCTTGCCGCCAACTGCATAGTGGCCCTTTGTCATTTCTTCAATAAAGACGACGATTTTCTCTTCCGGTGCACCGGTTGTTTCGCTGACAGCAGCGGTCACTTTTTCTACCAACGCTTTTTTTTGTTCCTCACTGCGGCCTTCAAGCATCTTAACTGTTACATATGGCATCTTCAAATCACTCCTATGAATGTTTTTAACTCTCCCTAAATTATTGTATAATGATAAGAAAAGCGCAAGCAGCAGGATCGGTTTTGCCGCAGCGGCTATTTAATTGGCAAGGGGGCTAGAATATGGATCAGGAAAAAAAGAAAAAACCAATTGGCTTTAATATTATAAAAAATGACCCGACAGACGGGCACGGAGGATTTGGAATTGGGGCGCTCAGCCTTGATAATGTTTCACCTGTGTTTGTAGATGTGGAGGGTGGGGAAGCGTTTGTCGATATCGGCGCAATGCATGCCCGCAGTACGGTAGAGCGTGGGATTAAGTTTCTTCCCAACAAAGAGGACGTGCCAAACGGAAAACCTTACTGGCTTGTGTGGGTAACGATTGACCGCAAGCAGGAAGGGCCTTACTATGCAGGAGTGACAGCATGTGAAATGACGGTCGATCGTGAAATTCGTCGAGGCTACAAGTCCCTGCCGGAGCACGTAAATAAAATGGATAAGTCCATGAAACGCCACATCATGGTCGAACATATGGATGACCAGTCTAAAGCTATCTTGCAAAACTATTTGGAGTCTCATGACAGTGGAATGTGGGAACGAGCGTCCGATGACCTTAAAAATCAATTAGCAACAAACTAGTTTGTCAAGAGGATATCAAAAATAAAGATGTGACATTTTTTTGAATGTTCGACTCTACCTACTTGAGTTATTACGACAAAAAAAGTAAAATTAAACTCACATGTGTAGAACACATGGAAAGCTAGGACACCTAAAACCCCCGGGAGACATCCCGGGGGTTTTAACTTTTTTAGGATATTATTCCGATTTACCGTTGGTGGAGAAACCTATGTGGATAATCAGTTATGACAACCTCTACATCAGCTATTTTTAACAAATGGAATTCTTCCGGTGAATTTATGGTGAAAACTCGTAATGGAATGCCCATTTCCTTCACTTTTCTTCCCAGATCAGATTGTGCAAAAATAAATTCGCAATGAAGTGCGCCAACATCTAATGGTTCAATGAGACTCAGAATGTCTGTTGGAATCCCCTCAAATAGAAAAGCCGTCTCAACAGTAGGATCAAGCTGTTTTATTTTCAGTATACTATCACGATTAAAGGATGAAACAACCGCGCGTTCCTTCATCTCTTTTTTGGTAAGTAGTTGTAGCACCTTATCTTCAAGATCTGGATACTCCACGATGTCATTCTTTAGTTCGATATTAATTATCATAGATTGATCGTGATCTTTTAACAAATCTAAAACATCTTCAAGTAAGGGAATAGACTCTTGTGTAAATGCCGGGTCAAACCAACTTCCAGCATCATATTTTCGTAGATAATCCCACTCAAGATCCTTAACATAGCCAATTCCATCGGTTGTGCGATCAATTGTTTCATCATGAATGACTACTACCTGGCCATCCTTGGTTAGCTGAACATCTAATTCAATTCCGTGAGCACCCATTGCTACTGCGGCTTTAAACGCAGCCATGGTGTTCTCCGGGTATTCTCCACTTACTCCACGATGAGCGTATATTTTCATTTTTTCTTTCAACTGACATCCTCTTTTCCATGACGTAGTGAGATACATACTGTCTTGCGTTGCCGTTTATAAAGAAAGTTTTCTAAAAAACTAACCCTTGAAGCAATTTCTTCAAGGGCTAGGATTGGACTACATAAAATTAGTGACCCTGTTTTTTGTTCGCAATTTCCAACGCTCGGTTTGTTTCTTCTGCTGCCTTATCCAGTGCTTCTTGAGGATCCATACCTTGATATAGATTTTCCATTGCCGTTACGACCTTTTGTCTAGATTCAGGGAAGACAGAAATGAGTGCTCCTTGTGTTGCTGTACTTGCTTTTGTGTCACGTAATTGATCGACCGTCACTTTTAGTTGAGGGTACTTTTCCCACTCTTTTTTGACGATGTCTTGTTCATAGGCTGCTGGATTAATGGCAAAGTAACCTGTTTTCACATGCCATTCTGCTTGAACCTCAGGTGTAGTAAGATACTTCATAAACTCCCATGCTGCTTTTTGCTTTGCTTCATCAATGCCACTAGACATCCATATAGAAGCTCCACCGATAATCACCCCTTGACGATCGGTTTTTTCAGGAACCGGCAGATAAGATACACCAACTTCAAAATCAGCATTATCAACAATAGTTTTAACACCAGCTGAACTATCTAAGTACATCGCAACTTTTTCCGATTGGAAAGCAGCACGAATGTCATCCCAATTTTGTCCAACATTATAGAATGTTCCTTCTTTATACATATCATTAATAAGGTTAAATACATTAAGGCCCATCTCATCATTGAATGTTGCTTCTTTTGCATTTCCATTACGACCATTCTCATTATCTACATAATGACCACCTTGTGCAGCAAGCATCTCTTCAAAGAACCAGCCATAATTCAAGATGGAGAAGCCATACTGACTCGTCGTTCCGCTTTTAGATTTTGTTAGTTTTTTGGCAGCATCCATTAGTTCGTTGTAGGTCATAGGTGCTTGATCAGCATCTAAACCAGCTTCTTTAAATGCATCTTTGTTGTAAATAAGAACAGGAGTAGAAGAGTTGAATGGCATGGAATATTGCTCACCATCCACGGAATAATAATTGGAAATATTCTTCTCCCATTGACTTGTATCATAGTTATCTTCGTCGATAAATTTTTGCACTGGCTGAACATGTCCACTATCAATCATATACTTTGTTCCTACCTCAAAGGTTTGCATGATCGTTGGAGCATCCTCTGTACCAGCCACTGTGTTAAACTTTGTTAAAGCTTCTTCATACGTACCTTGGAAAACTGGAGTAACTTCAATTTCATCTTGTGATTCATTATAGTCTGTCACGATATCCTTTAATACCGTTTCCAGATCTCCACTCATTGCGTGCCAAAATACCACTTCTTGTTTTCCAGATGCAGTTCCTTCCGCTTCAGCTTCTTTCCCAGAAGTATTAGAATTAGAACATGCACCCAATAATAATAAAAATAAAGCGGATAATAAGAGTAAGGCTTTTCTTTGCATTGCTAGTTCCTCCTTTTGTTTTCATATCTTTTTTGTACTAAAGTGTGACAAAGTGACCACTGCCACTACAAAACATAAAATCTACTTCAAGGCACCTTGTGTTAACCCTTTTTGTAATTGTTTTTGACCTAAGAATAATAGGATTAGTGTCGGAAGAATGACGACTACAACCGCTGCCATCACCACCCCCCATTCTGTAGATATCTCTTGTGATTGAAGCTGTTTCAAACCAATTTGAACCGTTCGGACACGTTCATTATTTGTTACAAGCAAAGGCCATAGATACATGTTCCAGGTCGATAAAAAACTATAAATGCCTAGAGTGATCAAGCTTGATTTGGAAACAGGTAAGACAATGTTCCAAAAAAAGCGAAATCGAGATATTCCAGCAATTTGCGATGCTTCATATAGCTCTTTAGGAATCGTTTTATATTGCTGCCTTAGTAAAAAAGTTCCAAAGGCCAATGCGAAAAACGGGATGGTTAAACCAGAATAGGTATTGAGCCAGCCTAACTTTTGAATGGTTAAAAAATTTGGAACCATGGTGGCTTCCCAAGGAATCATCATCGTAGAAATAAAGAGAAAGAAGATGATTTCCCTTCCCTTGAATGAAATAAAGACAAACGCATATGCCGCAAGACTCGATACGAATAACTGTCCGATCATCACAACAGTCGACACGTAGAAGCTATTCAGTAAGTATTGAAAGAGAGGCATCTTATCAAATGCTTTTTGGTAGTTTGCAAGAGTAAACGTGTCTGGAATCAAGTTCCCTCTGAGTACTTCTCCCCCTTGCATGAAACTAATCATGAAGGCGTAAAAAATAGGAAACATCATAAACGATGCGGATAAGATCAAAATGGTATATAGTGTGAATTTCTTAAAAAGGGTCATTGATAATGCACCTTCCGTTCCCCTAGCTTAAATTGAAGTATGGTAACGACTAAAATACAGAAAAATAGAATCGTTGCTTGGGCGCTTGCCGAGCCAATGTTGAAATTAATAAAAGCATCTTTATAGATCGAATACACGATGACATTCGTTGATTCCACGGGACCGCCTTTCGTCAAAATGTCAATTTGCCCAAAGGTTTGAAAGGCATTGATTAAAGACACAGTAATAACAAAGAACAGGGTTGGAGATAACATCGGAATCGTAATTTTTCGAAGTTTATACAAATAACTAACTCCTGTAATATCCGCGTTCTCATAAAGGTGCTCATCAATGTTTTGTAAACCGCCTAATAGAATAAGAAATGCAAAGCCAGTATTCATCCAGATTGTTGATAGCGCAACAGACATAAGAGCATACCTAGGATCTAAAAGCCATTGAATCTCTGGTCCTCCAAGTGAGCTGATGAATGTAGTTAATATCCCAATGGAAGGGTTATACATGAACATCCAAATAACAGATGAGGCTGCCACACTCATTCCCATCGTCGAGGAAAATAATGTTCGAAACACACCGATTCCTTTTAATTTTTCATTTGCAATCACTGCCAAAAACAACGCTAAGACCACACCTACAGGTACGGTGTAGAGAACAAATAAGATTGTCGCTTTCAAACTTTGTTGAAAGGCAGTCGACTGTAGCAAATAAGTGAAGTTTTCAAAACCAACAAATGTAATGGGAACCCCTTGTCCATCTGTTAAGAAAAAACTTAAGTATAATGTGCGTAGCATCGGATAAAAAAGGAAAATTCCAAATAAGACGATGGAGGGCAATAAATAAAGTAACCCAACTACAAAATTTGGGACGGGCCTTTTATAAGCAACAGCAGGGGTAGCCGAGTTTATGGAAGATGTTGTTTGATTTGACAGACTACTCATAAAACAGCCTCCTTTATGGATGATTTCTCCTCATTAGTGGATTGATGAAAGATGCAATCTCCATTTTCTGTGTTAAAAATAAACATATTTTCTTCTGGGATGAATAGCGGCACCTTATCACCAATGTCGATTTTCCATTGGCCGTTCCATTTTGCAATCCACTGTTTTTGTCCCACTTCAAATGTGATAAGGGTTTCTGTGCCAAGAACCTCTACATTCACCACATCGGCAAAAAAGCTTATCTGTCCTTTTTTAGCGAGCGCTATGTTCTCTGGACGAACGCCAATTGTTACTTGTGTATGGGAAGAAAGATGCTCGTTCATTTCTTGACTTAATTGGATAGAGCGGTTGTCAGCCAGTAAAAGGGAATGCTCTTGCACTTCCACGTCTAATAAATTCATCGGTGGTGAGCCAATAAAGGAAGCAACAAACGTATTCGCAGGATGATTATAGATATCTAAAGGATGTCCTACTTGTTGAACTTCACCGTTGTGTAAGATCATCATGCGATCAGCCATGGTCATCGCCTCTGTCTGATCATGGGTAACATAAATCATCGTAATTCCTAATTTACGTTGAATTTGCCTGATCTCTGACCGCATCTTTGCTCGAAGCTTTGCATCTAAATTGGATAAGGGCTCATCCATTAAGCAGATAGGAGCCTGCGTCACAATCGCCCTGGCTAGAGCCACACGTTGACGTTGTCCACCAGATAGCTGCCTTGGCTTTCTGTCTAATAACTCGGACAATCCAAGCATTTCTGCAGTTTCCATGCACCTTGCTACTTGTTCCTTTTTGGAAATCTTTTTCGTATGAAGCCCAAAGATAATGTTTTGCTTCACAGATAAATGAGGGTACAAAGCGTAGTTTTGGAACACCATGGATAAGTTTCGTTGACTTGGTAAATGTTTCGTTACATTTTGTTCACCGATGAAAAGATCTCCACTTGAAATCCCCTCAAGACCCGCAATCATCCTTAGCATCGTACTTTTCCCACAGCCTGAAGGCCCTACTAATACAAAAAATTCACCAGGCTCAATGTTCACATCTATTTCTTGTATAACGTTGGTCTTTCCGTCGTAAGTTTTTGTTACACTTTTCAATTCAACACGCTTCATTATTCCATCATCCTTTATCAAATTTGTTCTTGTTCTACCGTTTGGGATTGGACCTGCCAAAACCTCGGCTTTCCTGTTGATACGGCAATTGCTCCACTTTGAATTGCATCATCTATTTGTTGGTTGTGTTGAATTAATCCGCCTGTAATAATGGGGAGATTTGTTTTTCGTTTCAGTTTCACAATCATTTCAGGCATAAGAGCAGGCATTATTTCGAGCGCATGCGGTTGGATAGTGTTGACTGCTTTCAACCCGTTCTTTACTGCCTCTGTATCTACTAAAAATAATCGTTGTATGGTTAACAATCCTTCTTTTTTCGCCAGTTGGATCAGGGAGCTTTTCGTTGTGACAATGCCGGTAGGTTGCACGTATTTTGCAATAAACTTCAACCCTTCCCGGTCAAAACTAACGCCAGGTATTTTCTCTAAATGTAAAAATACAAAACGATTGTGTTTTTTAAGCAAATCAACATATCGTTTAATGACACTAATATTTCCTACTAAAAGAAAAGCACATTGAATGTCTGACTCTATGAATTGATCTAGGCTTTTCGTATCTTTAATGGATGCAATCATACGGTCATGATTTAATCTTTGAATAAATTCTTCTTGAAGGCTCATCTTATTCACTTCCTCTTGATAGGGCTTATATTCTGGGTGAAAAATAAAAAAACCATAAAAAAACACAGGAGTTACTATATCTACTAGTACACCTATTTCTTTTTATGGTTTCTCATCTTCACAACCTAACTGCTATTCACTTGTTTTGCTCTAACGTCATATTACTATCGGATTTTTAAGCCAGTGTGAAGGATTTGTTTAGTTTCATAAAGATAATGTTGATATTGTTAAATTTTTCACATTCAGTAGAAGTCCTCTTGTGTGGATTAATTCGGTTTGATAAGGGAGCACTGACATTTTAGAATAGGAATCATACTTTCGATAGATTTAGTATGGAAAATATGTCAATAACACGGGTAATTCAAACTAGAAGGAGAGTCATAGAAGGTAAAAATTCTGTTTCAGTAGTTTTCATTTGTTACATTTTACACCCTGTCGTTTGCTTCAAACAAAGAAGACTCTTTGCAAATAGCGAAGAGTCGTTTTTTAGGGGTACCTAAGTTTTTAACCTATCAAAAGTGCTACATCCAAGGCACAAATCGTTTCCACCATTTTTTATTTTCTTCTTTTGGTTGTTCTTCAGGAACTGGTTCGTCTTCCTTTATATCTTCTAGATGCGTCATGCAGTATTCGGTTGGTTCAGTACCTTTAATATAATAGCTTAGCCTTGAAACCGGGCAGTCGCTTGTGGCCAGAAGACCGCTCTCTGGGTTAACCTGTACTCCGACAACTCCTTCAGTTGGTGCAAATGCCACAACAGATTTATTGTCGAGCGCGCGCTCCATGAATCCTGCCCATAAATTTTTTGCATAGTGTTTTTCCGCCCAAAGCGTAATGGATTGATCACGATCATAGCCTGTCCAGACAGCACTGACCAACTGGGGAGTGTACCCAATCATCCAGCTGTCCGTTTCTGTGGACCCTGATTTTCCAGCATAAGGCCTTGTCAGCTTGTCAAGAATCGCATTCCCAGTTACGGCCATATAGCCGTTCAAGGCCGGATCGAACATTCCAGTCATCATATGATTTAGGACAAATGTTACATCTGGATCAAGTAATTGCTTCGTTTCTTTTTCACGCTCAAAAAGGATTTCGCCCTTGTAATTCACTACTTTCTCAATAAAAACAGGCTTCACTTCTTTTCCACCATTTGCAAAAACACTGTAGGCATTCGCCATGTCTAGCACCCGGACAGGGGAGGTACCTAATGCAAGAGAAGGGACATCCTTTATTTTAGATTGTATTCCAAGTGCTTTAGCCTGTTTGGTCAATTCCTTTTCGCCAAGCAGCAAGTGTGTTTTTACCGCATAGACATTATCGGATAATGGCAAAGCCTGCATCATCGTCAGCACATCATTCGCATAGTAATTATTAAAGTTATGCGGCGTGTATTGCGAGCGGCCGTTATCGACTTCAAAGGTTGTCACTTCACTTCTAAAGCCGGTAGATGGAGTGAATCCTTGCTCAAGCGCTCGGTAATACAGTAGCGGCTTAAACGTCGAACCCGGCTGTCTTTCTGCCTGTGTTACCCGGTTGTACGGGCTTTCTTCGTAATTTCTTCCCCCTACAAGCGCAAGCACTCTCCCCGTTTTTGGATCCATTGAAACGAACCCAACCTGCATATCAGACTCCGGAGCGAACGTTTTCTCCACTTCCTCTTCGGCAATAGCCTGGAGAGTAGGATCTAACGTTGTATAAATGTGAAGCCCGCCCATTTCTAATTCTTTTTGCAGACCCAGCACATTTCTAATCTCTGCACGAACAGCATCTTGAAAATAAGGGGCCATAAACTCTTTTGGCAGATGCTCACGGTTTCCGTATGTGAGGGGTTGTGCGAGTGCATCTTCCGCTTCCTTTTTTGTAAGAGAGCCGTTTTCTACCATCGAATGCAAGACAATTTCCTGTCTTTGTCGTGCCCGCTCGCTATCGGCGTAAGGTGAAAAGACGCTTGGACCTTTCGGAATACCTGCAAGCATGCTCGCTTCCGATAATGTCAGCTCTTTCGCAGGTTTGTTAAAATAGTAGTAAGATGCCGATTCAATCCCATAAGCGCCATGACCGTAGTAAATCGTATTCAAATAGCCTTCAAGAATCTCTTCTTTTGAATAATTAGCCTCAATCCTAATGGTATAAAGGGCTTCGTCCCATTTTCGCTTCCACGTTTTATCATGAACAAGAAAAAGATTACGGGCATATTGCTGCGAAATAGTACTAGCTCCTTGAACCTTTGCACGAGCCTTAATATCAGCAAGGATGGCACCACCGATTCGCTTCGGGTCAAACCCGTGATGGGTAAAAAAACGCCTGTCTTCCACCGCCACTGTCGCATCCACTAAATAAGGAGATATGTCCTCAAGCCCTACCCAGTAACGCTTCTCGCCACTATGAGCCTCTCCAATAATGGAACCGTCCTTGCTGTAGAAAATCGACGATTGCGTAACAGAAAGGGGAGGAGCACCCTTGGATTTCGCATAAATCCAAACTCCGCCAATTAAAAGAAAGAAAGAGATTGATAGGATAATTCCAATAAAAAACATCGCACGAATATATTTAATAACCTGCTGAAACCGGTCGTTTGTCATTAATTCCATCTTTTTTAACCCCCTTTACCTATGACCTCTATCTAATGAAACTTTCTAGTGAAATACCTAAGTTGATTGCAGTGGAAGGCGCGTAGACTTCCGCGGTGTTTATAAAAAAACTAAAATCAAGACTTTTTCAGTGGCCTCAGGCTTGCCGAGGGACTCCTGGACCGCCCGCAGAAAAGCGTAACGCCTGGAACGGAAAGTAACCGTTTAAACGAACATATATCTTCATTCATAAAAAAAGATTTTATTTTCTAGTATGAAATTCTTTGAACCTTTTTAAACATTTACAGAAAAATAAATTTTCCACTTGAATTTTTGCTAGATTCATCTATACTTTTTTCTTGATGATTAGAAAAGTGGAGGCGGTTGCTTTTTGGCCGAAGAAGCAAGAAATCCCGACAAAACCAATGTTTCATTTTTCATCGATAGGGAACGATAGAAACGAGCATTTACGATAGAAACTAACGCTTATGGCCGCAAGATAGAGAGTACATTTAATGTTGGAAGGGAATGTTGTACAAAATGGAATTATGGTACACAGAATATCAAACAAAAAACTTCGGAATCACAGCGAAAATTAAACGCACTTTACATACAGAGCAGACGGAATTCCAAAAGCTTGATATGGTAGAAACAGAAGAGTTCGGCAACATGCTTATCTTGGACGGCATGGTTATGACAACACAAAAAGACGAGTTCGTTTATCACGAAATGGTGGCACACGTGCCATTGTTCACGCACCCGAACCCTGAAAACGTGTTGGTAGTAGGAGGAGGAGACGGCGGTGTTATCCGTGAAGTCCTTAAGCACCCAAGCGTGAAAAAAGCGACACTTGTTGAGATTGACGGAAAAGTAATTGAGTACTCTAAAAAATACCTTCCTGAAATTGCAGGAGAACTTGAAAACGAGCGTGTGGAAGTAAAAGTTGGCGACGGCTTCATGCATATTGCAGAAAGCGAAAACGTGTATGACGTTATCATGGTCGACTCCACAGAACCAGTAGGACCAGCTGTAAACCTATTTACTAAAGGCTTCTACGCAGGAATTTCTAAAGCATTAAAAGAAGACGGCGTATTTGTAGCGCAAACGGACAACCCATGGTTCACACCGGAATTAATCACAAACGTTCAACGTGACGTACGTGAAATCTTCCCGATCACGCGCCTATACATCGCAAACATCCCAACTTACCCAAGTGGCATGTGGACATTCACAATCGGATCCAAAAAACACGATCCACTGGAAGTAAGCGAAGACCGCTTCCACGAAATCGACACAAAATACTACACAAAAGACCTGCACAAAGCAGCATTCGCCCTACCTAAATTTGTAGCGGATTTAGTGAAGTAATAAGGTAGAGAGATAAAGAGGGGTCTGACCCTCACTGCGGTACAGCTATAAAGTTATAGAGAACTAAAGAGGGGTCTGACCCTCAGCGCGTTAAAGCGCTAAGGGTCAGACCCCTTAAAATAAATATAAATCACATATGAGGGACGAAAGTGAGATATGTCATCTTTTAACTGTTTTACCTGTTGATAGAAGTGCAGGGTGTGAGACTCCTCGAAAATGCTGTGCATTTTCTTCGGGCTATGGGTCGCTGTTGAAACCTGCCATGTGTCCTAAGGGAGGATGACAGGGGAGACTCCTGAAGCGTTGTGAGGAGGCTCCCGGACTGCCCGTGGAAAGGGTACACCCCGAACGGAAATCAACAGGAAGTTGACTAATTTACATCATTTTCTTGAAACTATCCCCTCACTCCAAGGAGGAAACCACCCATGCGTTTTGATGAAGCATATTCAGGCAACGTATTTATTAAAAGCCACCCAAGCTTTGAAGATAGCCAAGCAGTAATCTACGGCATGCCGATGGATTGGACAGTAAGTTACCGTCCAGGATCCCGCTTCGGCCCGTCCCGTATCCGCGAAGTATCCATCGGACTAGAAGAATACAGCCCGTACCTAGACCGCGAGTTAGAAGAAGTAAAATACTTTGATGCTGGCGACATCCCATTGCCATTCGGTAACCCACAAAAAAGCATCGAAATGATAGAAGAATACATCGACAGCCTTTTAGAAAAAGATAAGTTCCCACTTGGTATGGGCGGAGAGCATCTTGTATCATGGCCTGTCATCAAGGCAATGTACAAAAAGTATCCGGACCTTGCTATCATCCACATGGACGCACACACTGATCTTCGTGACGACTATGAAGGTGAGCCGCTTTCCCACTCCACACCAATTAAGAAAGCAGCAAACCTAATCGGCCCGACGAATGTGTATTCATTCGGAATCCGTTCCGGTATGAAGGAAGAGTTCAAATGGGCGAAAGAAGTGGGCATGCACATCTCCAAGTTCGAGGTGCTTGAGCCATTAAAAGAAATTCTTCCGACACTTGCTGGCCGTCCGGTTTATGTAACGATCGACATCGATGTTCTTGACCCTGCGCACGCACCAGGTACAGGAACGGTGGATTGCGGCGGCATCACATCCCGTGAGTTGCTTGCATCCATCCATGCGATTGCAGGTTCCGATGTGAACGTGGTTGGGGCTGATTTGGTTGAAGTTGCACCTATATATGACGCTTCCGAGCAAACTGCCAACACAGCAAGCAAGCTGATCCGTGAAATGATTTTAGGTTGGGTAAAATAAGCATTGTATATGTGGCTCTGTTTTTTAAGTACTTGCGAGAGTGCTTGGGGAACAGGGCTTTTTATGTGTTGGCAGGTTCTATATGACCAAAGAAGGTGGGATTATAGATGAACGGTCTAAAAGGGAGGTCCTATTTGCCCGAAGGATGAGGAAAACGAGGGGGGACTGTCTGATAGAATGCTCCTATAAGCCCGAAGTCCAAAGAAAACCAGGGAAACTGTCCAATAGACCGCTTCTCTACGCCCGAAGTCCAAGGAAATCA
>NZ_LBMD01000039.1 GCF_001293645.1 Bacillus sp. CHD6a | reverse complement strand
ATTGGTCCGACTGCTCCATCCCTTCCCGGTGGTCCCTTTGGTCCGGGTGGTCCGGTCGCTCCATCTCGACCTGGTGGTCCCTTTGGTCCTGGTGAACAATTTTTACACCATTTTTTGTTTCGTTCACACTCAAAATACAATGTCATTTTTATACACCTCCAAATATTTAATTTTCATTCCAACATTTTATTCTGCATGGTTAGAAATGTTATAAATTAATTTGGTAAATAAGGTAAGGGTATGGAAGTGGAAGGGTGGAAGTTGCGCAAGCTATATATATAGAAATAAGAAAAGTCAGTCTTCAAGTTCATTGGGAAATTGAATAATTTTAGGGGCAAAGCTAGAGGAATAATTGGTATGTCTTTAAATCATGTATATTTAAGGAGTTGAATTAACATCAGAAGGCATATTTTAACTACTTACTTGTATTTAACTAGAAACAAAAAAGCTTGCAGCAGAAATGCTGCAAGCTTTCTATAATGTGCTTTGTGCTCTTCCTAAATATACTTCCGATGCACGCTCTTCCCGTCATACGTAAACAATACATTTTTCGTCTCAATCACCGATTCCATATGGACTGGTCTACCCCAAATTTGAAAAATGTACGGCATTACTTTTTCTAAATATTTTAGGTCAAGCTCAATTCCCTCAAACCAATGCTTCAAATATAGCTCCCCTGCTCGTAAATAATCCCCGTCATTTACCGTAATATATGGGAACCCACCATTAACACGCATGTTCACCAATTGATCGCGTACTTGTTCCCAAGCCTTATCAACAATTTTGTAGTCTTTCCCCTGCTTTTGGAAAAGATACATATCCTCCCGCATGACAAGATCTTTGTTAAGATAGTTGCGCAGGAAGGAAATGTCAGATTCCACTTCCCTCACCTCAAACATTTTTTCCCTTCCTGATCCTGGCAACACTCCATCCCGTTTCATCTCTTCAGTAGGGTTGTTGTAACGTTCCTCGATATCCTCAAAAATTTTAATACCTAGGTAGTATGGATTGATGCTCGTTTTTGAAGGCTGCACAACACCTGCATTTAATTTTGCGTATTCCAATGCCTCATCGCTTGTTAGGTCCATTTCACGGAGAATTCGTTGATGCCAATAGGAAGCCCAGCCTTCGTTCATAATTTTGGTTTCCATTTGCGGCCAGAAATATAACATCTCCTCTCGCATCATTGTCAGGATATCACGTTGCCAGTCCTCAAGCTCACTGCTGTATTGTTCAATGAAAAGAAGAATATCTTTTTCCGGTTGAGGAGGGAACTTCTTTTTTCTTTTCTTTGGAACTGCTTTCGGTTTACTACGATTATCCAAATTCCATAAATCATCATATTGACTCGCCTTCTTCGGTGCTTCTTCCTCCTCCTCCATATCCTCCATGCTCCATGCAAGCTTGGAGCGAATAAGAGAAGGGTCAATATGTTCTTGTATAGCTAGGACTGCATTCAAGAAGTCCTCCACTTCTTTTTTTCCATAATCATGTTCATATTGCTTAATTCTCTCGGCAGTAGCGGCCATACTCTCCACCATGTCTCTGTTTGTATTCTGAAACCGGCAGTTATTCTTAAAAAAGTCACAGTGTGCTAGCACATGTGCGACAATCAACTTGTTTTGAATAAGCGAGTTTGTATCCAAAAGAAAAGCATAACAAGGATTTGAGTTGATAACCAATTCATAGATCTTACTGAGTCCGAGATCGTAATGCAGTTTCATTTTATGAAATTGTTTCCCAAAACTCCAATGGGAAAAGCGTGTCGGCATTCCATATGCTCCAAAAGTATAGATTATATCAGCAGGACAAATTTCATAACGCATTGGATAAAAGTCCAGTCCAAACCCTTTTGCAATTTCGGTAATGTCATCAATGGCGTGGAATAAGGCCTTTTCGTCATTTGCTCTCATCAAAACTACCTCCCTTTTCCTCTTATCACAATGTATGAACAAGGTGACCATAACATGAGAAGGGATTGTTCGATTGCGACATTTTTCTATATGCCCTCCTCTGGCATTGGCGTAATGTTATACTGTAGATAAGCATCATTTGAAGGAGAATACGTATATGGAATTTATTTTATTTATACTTCTAGGTTTTTCAATTAGTATGCTTTCCGGTTTTTTTGGAATAGGTGGCGGTCTCGTTCTGACCCCGGTCTTGCTTCTTATAGGGTACACTCCCATTGAAGCAATTTCTACCAGTCTTCTTTATACCATTGGGACATCTGTCGCAGGTGTATATGCGCATTTCAAAATGAAAAACATCCAATGGAAGGCAGCACTCATCATCGGAGCAAGTGGAGTCGTCGCCACACAAATTGCCTATCCTGTAGTAAGTTGGCTGGAGTCTAACGATTATGACACCACTGTTGTACCAATTCTATATCTTGCTTTGCTTTCCTATTTTGCATATAAAATGTTGAAGAATGAAAACGGGGAAAATCAAGTTGCTTTTGATGACAATTCAAACAAGCAAAGCTTCTGGAAGTTTATTATCATAGGGGTGATTGCAGGATTTCTTTCTACTACCCTAGGTGTGGGTGGTGGTTTCATCATTGTCCCATTATTGATAGCCTACTACAGTTTTTCTTCCAAACAAGCTGTAGCGACAAGCCTTGCAGGAGTCATTTTAATTGTGAGTGCCGGATTCATTACATATGCACTAAACAATCCAATAAATTTTAAGGTAGGATTATTTTTGATTGCTGGGGCCATCGTTGGGTCTCAATTAGGAGCAAAAGCCACCTCTTTCTTTAAAAGCAGAAGCATTCAAAAATTGTTGGGTTTTCTATATATTGTTACGATGATTAGTCTCATCTTAGAGATGATAGAACTGTCTACAGTTGGCTTGGTTGCTTTAGGATGTTACACCTTATTTATTAATGTCTTCTTGCTGACAAGACTTTTCAAGAAGAAGGTTCAGCCATCTCATTTATAAAAAAAGACCCTCCCTTTAACATTAAATTGTTAATAAGGAAGGTCTTTTTTTTGAATTATGGAGCCAAGTATGATAAAAATGCTGTCGCAATTCCAAAATAGATTAATAAAGAAAGGATATCGTTCACGGTTGTGATAAGTGGACCGGATGCAATGGCAGGGTCAATGTTCAGTTTATAGAGAATTAATGGGATTATCGTACCCGCCAGTGTACCGATGATTAGAGTGAAAAATAAAGAAACTCCTACAACCATTCCCAAAATCAAATCGCCTCGCCATACAAAAGCAATGATGGCAATTAATATAGCGCATGTAATTCCAATTGTTATTCCCACTCCAAGTTCACGGAGAACAACTTTTGTAACCAGCTTTTTATCCAAATCACGAGAGATAAGTCCACGTACAATAACAGCAAGTGATTGTGTACCTGTGTTACCTGTCATCCCAGCAATCATCGGCATAAAGAATGCCAGCGCCACCACTGTACCTAATGTATCTTCAAACCCGCTTATAATACTGCCTGAAATTAGTCCAATAAATAATAATAAGATCAACCACGGCAAACGTCTTGCAGAAGCCACTAAGGCAGGTGTATCAAAGTCAATATCTTTACCAGATGCAGAAAGTTTTTCAATATCTTCATTTGCTTCTTGAATCACGACGTCGATGACATCATCGACTGTAATGATTCCAATTAAGCTTTTTTCATCGTCTACAACAGGAACCGCTAAGAAGTCATATCGCTCGATGACATTTGCCACTTCCTCTTGGTCTGTATCAACATGAACGGAAATGACCCTCGAAAACATAATTTCCTGTATTTTTTCATGGGCGTCCGCTAATATAAGATCCCGGTAAGAGACAACCCCTACAAGCCTTTTCTCTTCATCAATGACATACAAGTAGTTGATGGTCTCAGCCAGTTCCGCAAAAGATTTAAGCTTATCGACTACTTCACGGACTGTGTATTCCTGAGGGATCCACACATACCGATTTGTCATCAGTCGTCCTGCAGTTTCCGCCTCATATTTCATTAAATCCTGAACGGCGCTGGATTCTTCTTTGTTCATTTTTGCTAAAAATCGGCTCTTAATCTCCGGATCCATTTCGTCGAATAATGTAGCTAAGTCATCATTGTCCATTCGGTCCATTACTTTTGCTGATTTTTCCACACCGATTTTTTGTAATACTTCTAACTGCAATTCCTGGTTTAGTTCTTGGATGAGTGCAGTCAACTGCTCAATTGTAAGGTATGTAAGAAACCTTACTTTATGCTTTTCAGGAAGCTGTTGATAGATGACCCCTGTATCATATGGCTGAAGTTCTTCAATAATATCTTGGAAAGCTTTTCGCTTACCGTCTTTTAAAAAGGTAATGATGTTTAGAATAATTTGATCCTCTGTCATGTTTTTCACCATGAGCTTTGCCTCCCTGCATGCTAAGGAGTACAAGGTATCATATCTTTATTTTACCGTTGGGATGGTAACTAATAATGATATGTATGTTCCTGTACTTCTTATTAAATTCGTCCTCGGACTTGGACTACTATCCATGTTCGTTACCACCACCTTAATTTATGTTTAAATAGTTTTCTGTGTAACTCCCTGTTTCCTTGCGTTCCTGGTGTTCGCTTTCTGTGGGAAGGTGCTTGAGCTTCTTCAGTTTGTTGGGGACACCGCTGAAACCTCACATCTTGCACTTCAGTCAACAGGGAAAACAGGTTTCAATCATTAAAAAAGCACCTGTCATTTTGGAACGAATGAAGGTGCATGAAGCCCCGCCTAACGAAGGTTTTATGAGTTAATTTTGTTTTTCATATTTACTACTCTACAAGGGAAAAACAGATGGTGTCAACCTTTTTTGGCCCTACTTTTCAATAAAACACTTACAAACAAAATAACCCTTTTTATCTTTTGAGAAATCAATACCATTATTCTGTCTCCTTAATTTTAGATTCATTACGGTCTAAAAACAGATTTTTCGCTTGAGCCACAAGGTATATGCCCACCTTTTTATTCCGATTCCATTCTTCCTGAAAAACAGATAAAGGAGGGTTTGTATCTTCCACAAAGTAAGAAATTTCAGGTGTGAAGGAAGGCCTATTGAACTCTGAAACAAACCAATCGGAAAACCCACCGCCAACAGCATGCTCTTCCGGTTGGTCTAGTTCATAACCTGTTAACTTCGATAAGTGATCTGCTATTTTCTTATCCCGATTTACCACCGCCTGGTTATTTTTGAAGTACCAGTATAGAACTCTCCCAGAGGAGTGATAGGTAACCGCCATTAACGGCTCTAAATCCTTTGTAAATTGTACAACTGCTCGTACCTCTTTGGCTTGAAGCGGGTACTTTCCTTTGTAATATTGATAGGATGGAACTGCCGTTTTTTCTTTAATGTTTTTCCAGCCTGCAGGATACTGCCTGTTCAGATCTATTCCCATCCCATTTGCTTTCCAACGATCGAAATCCGTACTGTTTTCATTCATGTGGATTAATCGAGTTTGTTGATGTTTAGATAAAAAGCCTATCCCTTCTTGTTGAATGCGTATCCCATCCGGATTGACCATTGGGATAAACCAAATGGAAACCTCATCCAACAGCCGCGAATTGTAACCAAATATTTCCTGATTGCTATTATACGCTTCTAGGTAATATTCCAGTTTTGTCATGACAAGACTTGTTGTAAGCCATTCTCTTCCGTGGTGACCACCTAATATAATGATGTTTTTTTTACCTTTACCTATTTTTGCAGCCCAGATATTTTGACCAAACTCTGATTTGCCAATCAGCTTGATTTGTATCTCATCCTTGTATTTTCTATTTAGAAGCCTCAAATCTTCCCGCATTCTGTCATAGGTATACCATTCTTGAGCATTTACTATTTGCTCTGCCTTCGAAATGAATGGGTTAATTTGCACAAGTAAAAACAGTAATACAATCACTTTCCATCGCTTCATTTATACACCTCAAAATCGCATTTCAATTATTTTGTGTAAGTTTTCGTTTGGAGATACGACCAACATTTTCAACGAAGGAAACATTGATTTTTAACACAAAATAATAGTACTCCTTAACAAGAGGAGGCGAGGATTCCAGATGAACACCGTTGATTATGACCGCGCCTTATATTACACGCACCGATCTGAATGGGATAACCTTCTTATCCTTATGGTGCGGACGAAAGATGACTTCCTCTCCAAAAATATCGAGCACTTCCTTCACTCCTATAATTTTTCTAAGGACTATAAGGAAATCGAAAACAATCTTTATCAGTTGCTTCGATATATTGATCACGCTGTAACAAGGAGCACAGAAGATCAATTGGACGAAATCAGTCACGGATATATGGTGTAAATCATTTCTTAAACGAACAGTGATCCGAGGTGAAACAAACCTTGGGTCGCTGTTTTAAAATATATAAAAAAAAAGACCTCCAATTAGGCCTCTTCACTCTGCATCATATATTCACGCATTTTTACATACATCACTAATTCTTGGTAAAGGGCATCAACCAACTCCGCACTCTCTTCATTCACTGAATCATTTTCATCAACAAAACAATGCGGGTCCAGTACCAATTGTCTTGGTATCACATTGGCATAAACGCCTCGGCCAACTACTCGCATATTGTTCAATGCATTGATACCGCCTTTTCCACCACCAGCTACTGCTAACAATCCAACAGGCTTGCTATGGAACTGCTCACTGCCAAGGAAATCTAACGCATTTTTCAATGCCCCGCTCATTCCACTATGGTACTCAGGAGACAAAAGCACAACTCCATCTGCACCTTTTATTTTCTCTCTTAACGAAATCACATTATCGAGTTCCGCCTGATAAGACTCTCCATTATATAATGGAATGTCACCATCACTTAAATCAATAACTTCCACACCATATTTTCTTTGAAGAAATCTTGCAGCTATTCCAGTACGACCTTTTTTTCTTGGACTGCCGTTAATCGCGATAATTTTCATCACTACTTGCTCCCTCCATCTGGTTTTATATAGTTAGTATATTCGACAATGTTCATTTGCAAATCGGAACAAATAGCTAACTTTCTCTACGAAAAACGAGGGATTTCTTCTACAACTAAAGTCGTAGATCAGGCTATGCCATGTTTCACTGCATAAAGTGCTGCTTGAGTCCGATCTGCCACTTCTAGCTTCGTTAAAATGTTTGAGACATGGGTTTTCACGGTCTTTTCAGTAATAAACAAAGATGAAGCAATTTCTTTATTGCTCTTTCCTTTTGCTATCTCAGCTAATACTTCGAGCTCTCGTTTGGTCAGTTCTTCATGTAAATTTCTACTTACACCTTTAGCGAAATGCGACATGACATGGGAAGTGACCTTAGTATGCAATTGACTCTCCCCACGGTGTACAGCACGGATTGATTCAATTAGCTGATCAGGTTCTACATCCTTCAATTGATACCCTGTTGCCCCGGCACGTATGGCGGGAATGACATGATCTTGGTCAGAGAAACTGGTCAATATCAACACTTTGGAAGGAATATTTCTTTCCATGATTTGTTTGGTTGCTTCAATACCGTCCATCTCCGGCATCACTAAGTCCATCAGAATAACATCTGGTTTTAAAGCTTCAGCTAGATCCACTGCTTCCTTCCCGTTTTTAGCTTCCCCGACAATTTCAATGTCTTTTTGTGTGTTCAAGAAAAACAGCAAGCCTCTTCTCACCACATGATGATCGTCTGCAATTACTATCCTGATCATTTTTGCTCCCCCTTTTTCACTGGCATTTCCACACGGACCAACGTGCCTTTCCCAAGTTCACTTAACAAAGTGAAGCTTCCTCCAAGCGCTTCAGTTCTCTCTTTCATACTTCTTAATCCTAAAGAAGGAATCTCTTCACTTTGTGTAAAAGAAAAGCCTCTCCCGGTATCTTTTATCTCCATGGATACTTTTTTATTTTTCACTTCCATTAACAAACACGCCTCTTTTTTTCCTGCATGCTTTTTGCAATTGTTCAGTGCTTCTTGTCCTATCCTCCACAAGCCTTCTTCCATTTGATTTGGCAAGTCAATGACACCTTTCACCTCGGAATGAATGCTTAACCCAAGCACTTTGCCATAATTGAGCAGTGCACTCACAACCCCATTTTCCAACCCTTCTGGCCTAAGCTGCCAAATAAGCGCTCTCATTTCACTTAAAGCCTCTTGAGAAAGCTCCTGCATATATGTCAGCATTTCAAGGATTTGCCGATCTTTTGTCAGCTCTTTTGTCCCTCTTGCTGTGAGCATAAGGGAGAAAAGAAGTTGGTTCACCGAATCATGCAAATCCCTGGCCAAGCGGTTTCTTTCTGCCAAAATAGAAAGGTGCTGTTCATTTTCGGAAAGTCGGATACGCTTGATTGCCGTTCCAATTTGATAGGCAACAGACTCTAATAGCGCTAGTTCTGTATCGGAAAAATGTGTTTTAGAAGGAGCCGCTACATTTAGAAGACCAAACTTCTCCTCGCCTGCTCGTAATGGGACTGTTGCATGGTGGGTAATATCGTTTGTCTCCCCCCAATCAAACTTTATAGCATCTTCTAACCTTTTGCAGGCAATGATATTGGATGCCCGCTTGAGCCTACCGTCCTGATAACGATCGAGGCACCAACACCCTCCTTCGCACATTGGTTTATTGTTGTGGCTTTTTAGTGCATTCGGAAGCTTGTGTTCTGCAGCCAATTCGTAATTCCCTTTTTCATCTATTAGATAAATCCAGCCTGTTTGAAGGCTTGTCACTTGAAGTAGTTCTATTAACACACTTTCAAGCATTGCCGGTAAGTCATTTGCTTGATTAAGCGATTCCGCAATAATTTTCAGCGCGCGCAGTTCTTGGATTCTTTGATTATCCTGGACCACTTAATATGCCCCCTATTCTGTATACCTGTTATCTTTCAATTGTAACAGGGGGAATTCCTTTTGGCTTTCGTAAAAAGACCGGATTTCCGTACGACTTTGGTCGTAGAAGTGTGTAATCCCGAACAAAAAACCACATCGAGCATGACTTTTCTAACTGAAACGGCACCTATTGGAATGTTTAAGTATGTAATTTTATTTCTCAGTTAAAGTTCGTATGAAAACTATCCTCGTTCGTGCCAATTCACCTTATCCCTTGAAACCAGGCCTGAAGATCTACTCCAATAAAAAATGGAAAAGCGACCAACCTCGCTTTTCCATCTCCATCACTTTCTTTAAGCTTTTCCTACAGAATTCTTGCTATTTACTAACTGATCCACCTTCTCCATCAGCGAAGAGGAAATAGTGTCTAACTTCTCCTTACTCGCATCCATCGAGTCAGATTGAGTACCAAAGTAGAACTTTATCTTCGGCTCTGTACCAGATGGTCTTACACATACCCATGTACCGTCTTCTAGGAAATACTTCAGTACGTTTGATTTTGGAAGTTCCATTTTCTCCACAGCATTTGTTTTGACAACCAATCTTTCTTGTGTGGAGTAATCTTCGATTGCTGTAACTGCGTATCCTCCCACTTTAACTGGAGGCGTGTTCCGGAAAGCCGTCAGAAGGTTTGCAATCTGCTCTGCTCCTTCTTTTCCTTTTAAAGTTAGGGACTTCATGCCTTCTAAGTAGTATCCGTACTCTTTATACAACTCCATTAACCCTTCATACATCGTCTTGCCAAGTCTCTTGTAGAAGGCGCAGATTTCCACTGCCATAATGCATGCTTGAACAGCATCTTTATCGCGGGCAAAATCAGCAATCAAGGAACCATAGCTCTCTTCGTAACCGAATAAGAAGGTATATTTTCCGCTCTCTTCATACTGCTTGATTTTCTCTCCGATGAACTTAAACCCTGTTAACGTATCTACAGTTTCCACACCATAACTATCGGCAATGACGCGGCCAAACTCTGACGTTACAATCGTTTTGAGCATGACACCGTTAGAAGGAAGCGTACCTGTTGCCTTCTTTTCAGACAACAAATAATGCAAGAATAGCGCACCTGTTTGGTTACCAGTCAACACTATATACTCTCCGTCGGCATCTTTAACCGCTACTCCAAGACGGTCGGCATCCGGATCTGTTGCTATTAAAATATCGGCATCCATTTCCTTGCCGTCACGAATCGCCAATTCAAATGCAGCATGTTCCTCGGGATTTGGAGAGGATACAGTAGAGAAGTTAGGGTCTGGCTGTTCCTGCTCTGCCACTACTTTCACATTTTTATATCCAAGCGCTTCAAGACCTTCGCGAACTGGTAGGTTAGCTGTTCCATGTAAAGGTGTAAATACCACCTTTACATCCTTGCCCATCTCTTCCCCTAACTCAGGGTGTACACTAATGGTAGTAAGCTGCTTTAAATACTCCTTGTCTAACTCTTCGCCAATCATTTTAATCAGGCCTTTATTCTTCAGCTCTTCTTCTGAAGCAACCTGTATCTCAAGCTCATTTTCCACTTCTTTCACTTTGGAGATAACCTGATCCGCTTCATACAACGGTAATTGTCCACCGTCAGGACCATACACTTTATAACCGTTATATTCAGGAGGGTTATGGCTTGCCGTGACTACAATTCCGGAGAATGCTCCTAAGTATCGAACAGCAAAAGAAAGGACCGGTGTCGGACGCAGGCTTTCAAACACATACGTTTGGATCCCATGGCTTGCCAATGTTTTGGCTGCTTCCATTGCAAATTCCGGAGATTTATGACGGCAATCATATGCGATTGCCACTCCGCCTTTTTTCGCTTGTTCACCGAAGGATTCTATGTATCTTGCTAACCCTTCAGACGCTTTACGAACAGTATATATATTCATTCGGTTTGTTCCTGCGCCAATTTCTCCGCGCATTCCACCTGTTCCAAATTCTAATTCTTTATAAAAGCTTTCTTCTTTGGCCTTGTCATCGTGCTTCATTTCTTGAATGAGCGTATTCATTTCTTCATCAAGGTTCGTGTGTGACTCCCAAAGGTCAAATTTCTCCATCCATTTCATCTGTCTTTTCCTCCTTGCGTTTATCAGGATATAGTATAACTTCTACTTACCTACTAATGCTTCCTGCAAAAAAAATACGTCGAATTATGACAAATTACGCGTACGTGAACGTTTTCACTCATTATTATACTAAAAAAGAAAAGGAATTGCCTTAAGCAATTCCTTATTAGTAAGAATCTTAACTGATTCTGTTGGAAACCTTTTGATCAAAACCCTGTTCTTCGTCCACTGCTCTTACTGCATCATGTAAATGACGCTCTAACAAGATTCGATTCTGCTCTTTTTGCTCTCTGCTCCAAACTAATTCCTTGGCCATTACATCCAATACTTTTGTTTTCCAGTTCTCCACCCAGGCAATGTCGAAAAACAATGCGCCCGTTCTGCGGATGAAAAAGTCAGTTGGAGTTGCTGTCATTTCTTCTTTTAATGCATATACGACCTGTGCATACACATCTACTGGCAACCCTGCTTTTTTTGCTTGGCTAGCATCTGTTTTTGCAATGGCATACACTTTATCTACATTTGAACCATACATAGCGGAAAGCTTTGTTGCTTCTTCTCTTGTAAAACCTAGTTTCATTCCTTCTTCTACTTTCTTTCTCATATATGCGGAGAAGTTAAGAGAACCTCCAACATCTCCACCTGAAATAGGCATATTCTTTGTTTTGGATTTGCCGAAGTTTTTACCCGTTTCTTTTACAAACTGTTTATTTATTAAGTCCACAACCATCTCAGCCATTTTTCGATAACCTGTCAGCTTTCCTCCCGCAATGGTAATTAATCCAGAGTCTGAGATCCACACTTCGTCTTTTCTGGATATTTCAGAAGCGGATTTTCCTTCTTCATGAATTAACGGGCGTAATCCAGTCCAACTGGATTCAATGTCAGATTCCTTCAATTTTAAGGAAGGAAACATGTATGCAATAGCATCTAATACATACGTTTTATCCTTTTTCGTCATTCGTGGATGAACCATGTCCTCTTTATACACCGTATCCGTTGTTCCGACATATGTTTTCCCATCACGCGGAATGGCAAAAATCATTCTTTTGTCTTGTGTGTCGAAGTAGATTGCCTGTTTTAACGGGAATTTCTTTTGGTCAAATACTAAATGAATCCCTTTTGTCAGTTGCAGATGTTTTCCTTTTTTCGAACCGTCCATTTCACGCAGTGTATCAACCCATGGGCCTGCAGCATTTACAATTTTTTTAGCACGAATGGCATAAGCCTTGTTTGATAATTGATCGACCACTTTCACTCCCACTACTTTTCCATCCTCGTAAAGGAGTTCTTCCACTTTTGCATAGTTAACTGCTTCTGCACCTCTAGTGACCGCTTCTTTTATGACTTCAATAGTAAGGCGTGCGTCATCCGTGCGGTATTCCACATAAACACCTCCACCTTTTAAACCGTTGCTGTTTAGAAGAGGCTCACGTGTTAACGTTTCTTGTGCATTCAACATTTTGCGGCGTTCTGACTTTTTTACATTTGCCAAGAAGTCATACACCCTTAAACCTAAGGACGTAGAGAACTTTCCAAATGTTCCTCCTTTTTGGATCGGCAACAGCATCCATTCAGGAGTCGTTACATGTGGGCCATTTTCATAAACGACGGCACGTTCCTTCCCTACTTCTGCCACCATCTTCACTTCTAATTGTTTTAAGTATCGAAGTCCGCCATGAACAAGTTTTGTGGAGCGGCTGGAAGTACCGGCAGCAAAGTCCTGCATTTCCACAACAGCTGTTTTTAATCCACGGGTTGCAGCGTCCAGGGCGATACCACTGCCTGTTATGCCACCACCGATTACTAATACGTCATAAGTTTCTTCTGTCATTTTTTCTAAAAAAAGGCTTCTATTAAAGCTCGCAAAGTTTAATTTTTTCATTTTATTTTCCTCCATCCTCTTAGTAGGTATATATACAAAAAGAGACCACAGAAAACATAGACAAAGCTTTTGCTCTGCATACGTTCTGTGGTCTCTCCTAATCTCCAACCGAAATATTAACTTATCATTAGTATATCATATGCAACGCTTACTTAAAAGCAATAGTTGCATTTACAGCTTTTTTCCAACCACTGTACAATTCTTCTTGTACTTGTTTGTCCATCTCTACCTCAAAGGTTGATTCAACCTTCCACTGTGAAGCGATCTCCTCTTTATTTTTCCAATACCCAACAGCCATACCAGCCAAATACGCTGCTCCAAGTGCCGTCGTTTCATTGACAGATGGTCGCTCCACCCCAACCCGGAGCATATCACATTGAAATTGCATTAAGAAATTATTCTTCACTGCTCCTCCATCTACACGTAGTGTTTTTAAAGTGATTCCAGAATCATGTTCCATCGCCGTCAACACATCTTTTGTTTGATACGCCAACGATTCCAACGTTGCGCGAATAAAGTGTTCTTTAGATGTACCCCTCGTCAATCCAAATGCCGCTCCGCGAACATCACTATCCCAATAAGGAGTGCCTAGTCCAACAAATGCTGGCACTACATACACCCCTTCTGTAGAATCTACTTTTGTAGCATACGCTTCACTTTGACTGGCATCCTTGAACATGCGGAGTCCGTCACGCAGCCATTGAATAGCAGAACCTGCAACAAAAATACTACCTTCTAATGCATAGGTTACTTTGCCGTCAATCCCCCATGCAATGGTAGTGAGAAGCCCACTTTCCGACTTTATCGGCTTCTCTCCCGTATTCATGAGCATGAAACAACCTGTACCGTAAGTGTTCTTCGCCATCCCTTCTTCATAGCAAGCCTGTCCAAATAGCGCCGCTTGCTGATCGCCAGCCGCACCTGCAATCGGAATTTCCTGACCAAAGAAGTGATAGTCAACCGTATGTGCATAAACTTCCGATGATGGTTTGACTTCTGGAAGCATACTTGCAGGAACGTCTAGAATATCCAGTAATTCTTGATCCCATTTTAACTCATGGATATTGTAAAGGAGAGTCCTAGAAGCATTAGAATAATCCGTCACATGTGCCTTTCCGCCTGAAAGCTTCCAGATCAACCACGTATCAATGGTTCCAAATAGCAATTCTCCCTTTTCCGCACGATTTCGTGCCCCGTCTACATGATCAAGCAGCCACTTCACTTTTGTCCCGGAAAAATAGGCATCAATCAACAACCCCGTTTTGTCTCGAAAGGTCTGTTCATGGCCCGCTTCTTTTAATGCCTCACAAATAGCCGATGTCTGTCTGGACTGCCAAACAATCGCATTATGTATCGGTTGCCCCGTCTTTTTATCCCACACAACAGTCGTTTCACGTTGATTAGTGATACCAATACCAGCTATCTGGTTTGGTTTTACCCCTGACTCAGACAAGCAAGATGCAATGACAGACAAGATGGAACTCCATATTTCGTTCGCATTATGCTCCACCCAACCTGATTTTGGAAAGTACTGTTGAAATTCTTTTTGTGCCGTATACACCGGCTCTCCATTTTTATTAAAAAGAATCGCTCTTGAACTTGTTGTTCCCTGGTCTAAAGATAAGATATATGTTTCCATTTCTAGCACTCTCCCTAACATCTATTTTGAATAATGCTCCCAAAGATCCTGTTTGGAGGTAGTAACTGCTGTCGCTCCTGCTTCAATCGCACGATCCACATCCTCCACGGAACGGATCAAACCTCCTGCAAAAACAGGAATGCCTGTTTTCTCTTTTACTTCCCTAATCATATGAGGCACAACCCCAGGTAATACTTCAATAAAGTCGGGCTGGACCTTTTCAATAACCTGATAACTTTTTTCCACTGCATTGGAATCAAGTAAGAAGAGGCGTTGTATGGCATAGATACCCCTTTGTTTGGCCTTTGCAATCACTGCCGCTCTTGTAGAGACGAGTCCTGCCGGTTTTAAGGTTTGACATAGGAATTCTGCCGCATGTTCATCATTTTTAATTCCTTGAATAAGGTCTACATGGACAAACAGCTTTTTCTTTTCTCTTTTAGCTGCTTTTATATAATTTGGTATTTGTGAGAGTTGACTATCTAGTATTACACCATATTCATAGTTGCTCTGTAAAAATTGATCTAGCGTTTTGCCGTTTTTTACAGCAGGGAGTATGGTTTGATTTTGGAATGTCATCGTTTTACCTCAATTCATATCGTGATCGAGTCAAGTTGTAGCGCTTTCATTTTCTTATTTACATTTTAATACGTTTTGTATTAAGGTTACAACCTTTTTGCGCGAAATAATTAAGAAGCACGTGGAACACCGCTGGTGATTTCCGCACTGGGCTTCGCTTTCCTAGGGGCGGTGCTTGAGCCTCCTCACTTCGTTGCGGGGTCTCAACCTACCGCTACCTCCCTCAGGAGTCTCCGCCCCGTGCTCCAATCACCAGCTAGAAAATTAAAAAATCTTAATGTTTATGTTAAGGAGTTTACTTGTGGGGTGCAAACAGCAAATCACAATGAAAATCACGACATTTTTGACATAAAAAAGGCTCAAAGAGATTTTCTTTCCTAAGCCTTTTTTACTTTGTTTTATTTCACAACAATCGCTCATAGATTGTTTAAGATCGTTATTGTAGATCACACTCTAGTTCAATAAGGTGATTGAATAACTATATTTTCTTTAAGGAGAATAACATTTCTAAAGCATCTGAGAGTATATCCTGTTGTCTTTCTATTTCATCTAGTTCTTTCTTTACCTTTAAAATACAATTTAATAGAACTTCATCGTCAATTTTTGATTTAATACTTTCTTCAATTAGTTGATAAGAATTCATTTGGACTTCGTAGTTACCTGTTAGCAAATGATAAATCAGTGTTTCAAGGTGGGGAGAACAATCGAATGGCTTCAATGCATTAAGCAAGGTACCTCTATACCCCAAAGTTTTCGGGTCATTTATCGTTTCTATTAATGGTTCTATTGCTACTTCGTTTCTAATATCACTTAGGGAAAGTGCAATTGAATTTCTTAACATATGATTATGAGTGCATTTTAAATAATGTATGAGTAGGGGAATAGCTTCATTATGTTTATTTTTCCCGATTTTCTCTAACAAACTGTATACTACCTCTTGATTATCATTTTCTAATGCTTTTCGTAACAATTCTATCTCCATCTATTAAAACCCCTTCATCTAACTATGTTCAGCAATAGCAGCCATTACATGGAATAAACGCGTTACTAAATAAAAGCTCCCAGATTGTTGAATTCTAAATCCCTTTTAATCTGGGGTAATTAAACCGTATCTGCTTTTTTTACCCATCCACGAACTAACATCACGCCACTTAAGATTTTTTGAAGAAATCCAGCTATTAGCACCCTGAGTAAAATTATTTGGTTCCCAATCATAATCATCAGCCCAATAAAAATAACCCTCGTGTAAAATAAGTTTTGCTTCATAAATGACTGGGTCATACTTAATCGGACTGGGAACGATATGAAATTGAGTTACCCCTTCAAAAAGTAATTCAATTGCAGAAGGATTATCATACTGTCTTTGGAAGAGGATTCGTACATTAGTATCAAGGTCTGTTGACATGCCCATAGATAAATTTTCATCTACATAGCTCTCAGTCCACATATATAATTCCTTTAAGCAACTATCATGGAAACCACCAAATGTTTCTAACAATTTTTCAATATCCTGCCTATGTTTAAGTTCTTTCCATTCCATAATTATCAACATTAATTAATTTTTTCTCTTCCATTAAACTACCTATTCCTAAGTTAGACGAGATAAGCTATGCTGCAATCGCCCTAGATAATGGAGGAAAAATTTAAGTTAAAATATCAGATTACGAAGGTACAAAATACCGTATAACAAAGCCCCACCAACTAGAATTAACAGTGCAACCATAACAAAACCATAGACTAATCCTTTCCCCATTGCAGATATATCTAAAAACATATTCTTTATTCCATTAACTATTGACCTCATAGCCACCCCTCAAACATAACTATTATTTCTCTACGAAAGCTTTCCTTAAAAGTTCCACTTTCTACTTCCTACTTTTAATATTGATATTAGGAATTTGTATCCTTTTCTTTTATTACTGTAAAAGGTTTTTCTACTCTATTAATTACTTTAATATATAAGACACTATTCACTTCATTATTAGGTTTAAAAGTCCCTGGTCCATCATTAAAAACTGTATTCACCCTAACTTCGTTACTAAACTCTTGGATTTGACTTATCATCCTGTTAGGCTCAAAAAGCATTAAATATGTTTTATTGTCTAAGTGATATGTATGTAAACCTCCGTCACCTAACTGTATTTTTTCTTGAAAATACTTCTTAACAATTTCAGGAGTACCATTATGAAGATGTATTAAATCTTGTTCAACCAATACTTTAACATTGGGTTCTTGACTACAACCTATAATTAATAAACTTAGCATCATAACAACAAATCTAACTCTCTTCAATTTTTCACCCCTTTGAGTTTGTATTACTCTTCTAAATGATCAAGTCCTGCTTAAGGAGCTTACGCACTATGCTGCAATCGCCCTAGATTGTTTAAGATCAAGATAATTAAGATTGCTGCCTTTTAGCTTGTTGGAATAACGTATTCCCTTCTTGAATAAGAAGACTTCATTTTTCAAATCGCACTAAAGTTTTTTCTGGCATTTTAATCTGGTCAATATCAAAGCTGTTAATTTGCAGGGTTAACTCGCCTTCTCGCCTTTGAGTTTCTTCCCCCACCCAACAACTATACAGTTCAAAAAAATCGCCATTTTTAAGATAACTGTCCATTAATTTACATAGTTCTATTAGCTCCTTTTTTGATTCAGCACACGTTTTACGATTCATATATTCTGAAATCTCAATTCCCCAATCACTTGATACCTCATAAACATAAGGAGTTTTGAATTGATACTTCTGTACATTGATTCGGTGTTCTTCATCTGAAAAGAAACTACCTATCGTAACTAAATCATCATCTTCATCATTAATGGGTATTTCTACGTTACAGCCAATATAACTGGCTAAACTCATTTCCATCGCTCCTTGTGATTACCTTATACAGTTTTGGAGTTAATATTCGGCATCCCAAAACTTATCCTTTTTTATATCTTCAACTACTTTTTTAAAGACATTATCACAACTAAAAATCATTCTAACAGGCGATTTAGTTGGACTACCACCAAATTTAGAACAAGGAAAAATTCGAACTTGAAAAACATTTTCGATTTTCCGATAATACACGTCTACAATCCAGTGCGATACATTTGGGTAGTCAGGCGTCATTTCATCATTTAACAAGGAAATCTTATCGCCTTTTCCCATTGGTAAAAGTTCATACTCTAGGCATTGGTTCCCCTTTAGTTTATGTTTCTGACGTTTTGCCTCTTTAAAAATATTATATTTATTTTGGACCTTCTTTTTTAATCTTCTTTTCAATGATCATCACACCTAAAAGTCATTATTTAATTTATAGCTTCTTCCACAATCCTGCCCAATTCATAAGTAAGGAGCGCCCCACAATGCTACAATCGCCCTAGTTTGTTTAACAAGGTAATTCCTAAAAAGTATATTTTTCTTTCTTTTCAATAAAGTCTTCTTCACTTATCTCACTCTTATCAGTAACTAAGAGAGATTGGAATGCTTTGAATAGTTCTTGTATTTCTTCTTGTTGATTAATCATATCCATACTTTTTTGATACTCATTTTCATCCTTATATCTTGAAATTTCTATCCATTTCGTAGCATCATCCTTACTATTTAGATACATTGTGTGAAAATCTAAATGTCTCCCGTAAATTTCTGATGCTTTTTCTTGAATTGCTAAATATTCGTCTACTTTATTTTTTTGAATATGATACTGATAAACTTTAACAAACATGAACTCACCCCAATTTTATTTCTTCTTCCATTAAACTGCCCGTTTGTTAAATAGTTAAAATTATGAATAATACCTATATTTTAACATATTTATAATTGACTTGCGTTTAACACCTTCAAATTTACACTCCATCCAATAATTATTTTTATCTTTAGAAATGGTAGGTGATTTGATTGTAGTTTTTAGAAGTAAAAACTCATAGGATAGTTGGTACAACAATACAAAGCGCACTGTGAATTTCTATGTGAAATACAGTGCGTTTTGCATGGATATTTACTTGTTTGCACCTCTGAAGACAGTTAACTCTGGGATAGCTTTCTATACAAATATTTCAGTGAGTGGAATTACCTTGTTGATTGTAGTGAAAGGCGCGCAGACGCCCGCGGGAGGAAGGGACAGGTGAGACCCCGCAACGAAGTGAGGAGGCTCACGGACCGCCCGCAGGCAAGCGAAGCGCCTGGAACGGAAATCAACCGTTTTAGATATTATCCTATTAAAAAACTGCCACAGGCAAAGTTTGCGCGTTGTGGCAGTTTAGTTGTTATCTTGTTAGTTCTACTTGATATTGATATTGATCGGAGCGGTATTTGGTTTTGGCATATTCAATTGGCTTGTCATTGATGCCATAGCTCAAACGAGTCATTTCCAGTAATGCTTGGCCACCGCTTATGCCTAGAAGGTCCGCGTCATGAAGCGTGGCATTGACTGCAGAAATTTTCTCTTTTGCCTTTTTTAACATCACGCCGTTTTCTTCTAATATCTGATAAAACTTAGCGTTATTGAGATCATGTTTTAATAAAATTTCACCAATTTTCTCTGGCCAACACGTACGTTCAAGAGCAATCGGTAAATCGTTAACGAAACGAATTCGGTCGATCACTAATATCTTGTCCTCATCATTTAAGTTGAGTTTAGCTTTTTCAATAAAAAGGTCGTCCCTGAATTCTGTTCTTAATAACTTCGAATGAGGCATCAAGCCTTTTTCCATCACTTCTTCTGCAAAACCAGTGAGACGGCCAAGGGATCCCACTAACTTCTGATACTTGACTGTTGTTCCTTTACCTTGCTTCTTCTCCAAAAGTCCATCAT
The DNA here is from genome assembly GCF_001293645.1 of Bacillus sp. CHD6a. Taxonomy (GTDB): domain Bacteria; phylum Bacillota; class Bacilli; order Bacillales; family Bacillaceae_I; genus Sutcliffiella_A. Next base: position 3,769 of record NZ_LBMD01000039.1, on the reverse strand, counting down.
GTACCATTGACGTAATCGCCTGTCTTATGGTTGTTCTGCTTACATCAAATTCTTTCATCAGCTCTTGTTCTGTAGGAATCAAGTCACCTGGACCCCACACTTTATCCACAATCCTTTTAACCAAAATATCCTTTATTTGATGATAAAGTGGAATAGGACTGCTATGATTTATTTTCACTGTTGCCGACACTCCTTTTACCTATCTACTTCTATTCTAATATGTTTCGCATGTAAAAGATAGTATCGTCACTACCATTTATTGCAAAACATCTTAGCCCTTCACTGAACCCGCAGTCATCCCTGCAACAAAGTAACGTTGTAGGAAAAGATAAGCTAGAACCATAGGTGCAGAAGCGATAATAACACCTGTAAATAACATTGGATAATTCGTCATATACTCTCCCTGGAATTCTAATAGTGCTAGTGGAAGAGTTTTGTATTCCGCTTTTGTGATAAATAAAAGTGGATAGAGTAGATCGTTCCAATGCATCACAAATAGAAAAATAGCGGTTGCTGACAAAGATGGCAAAGATAGCGGCAATGCAATGCGATAGTACATCTGCCAGTTGTTCCCTCCGTCAATCGTACATGCTTCAAACAGTGATTTCGGAAGTGACCTCATGAATCCAGAAAGAATGAAAACCGCTACAGGCAGGGTAACAGATAGATTGACAATCATTAAACCCACTAATGAATTAGTTAAATCTAAACTATAAACTAATTGATATAAAGGTATCATGTTTACTTGTGCAGGAACCATCATTCCAATAGTAAAGAACACGAATATCCCGCCACCGATCCAACCTCCAAGCCTTGTAATGCCGAATGCCACAAGACTTGCAAAAAATAAAGTAAAAACAACCGATACTAGTGTCACAAGTACGCTGTTTAAAAAATATGTGCCCATCGCTTGCTCTTGGAAGATTCCAAAGTAATTACTAAAATTAAAGCTAGATGGCAAACTTAATATATTCTCATATATTTCAGATGTTGTTTTAAAAGTTGCCATTACAATGGAGATTACCGGTACTAGAATAAGCGTTGCATAAATAAACAGTAAAAGTTTTTTTGTCCATTTCATCGTCGTTCCCCCCTTCTAATTTTCTAATGTGTTAGCCCGAAGTACACGGAATTGCAAGAATGTAATAAGTGCGATGACCAACATAAAAATTACAGACTCCGCTGATGCATATCCAAATTTAAAGCTTCTAAATGCAGTTGTGTAAATGTGGGTTGCCAAAATCTCTGTGGCATAGTTAGGGCCACCCCTTGTCATGGCATATATCAGGTCAAATGCTTTAAAAGACTGAATGGTTGTATAAGCAACGACGATGGTTGCAGCAGGAGCAATCAACGGCCATGTTACCTTGCTGAATGTTTGCCAGCGGCTTGCCCCTTCAATTTTTGCCACTTCATATAAATCCTCAGGTATTGCTTGCAGACCAGCAACAAAAATAATGAGCATTTGCCCAGTATGAAACCAAACTTGTACAAAGGCGATGGAATATATCGCGATGTTTTGATCACCAAGCCAATTGTTTGCAAACATTTCAAGTCCTACACTTGAAAATAGGTTATTGATGATACCTAAGTTAGGGTCATACATATAGGACCAAATAAATGCTACCGATACAGAGGATAGGATGGTCGGAAAGAAATATAAAGCTCGTAAGAAAATATTTGTTTTTGTATTCTTAACAAGTAATATCGCAAATACCAACGAGAACAAAGTCTGAAAAACGACGACAAACAGCATAAATTTCAGGTTATTTGTCATGGATTTTATAAAAATAGAATCATTGGTAACTAGATTTGTATAATTCTCGAATCCTACAAAGTTAAAATCTGCAGTAAGTCCATCCCAATCTGTGAACGAGTAAAAAACTGCACTAATCGTTGGGAGGATAAAGAAAATACTATAAAAAATAAGCCCTGGTACAAAAAATAAGTAAAGCCACTTGCTCTGTTTCATTGTATCCCCCTTTCATATGAAAGGAAGAGGAGAACAAGCTCCTCCTCCCCATAAAAATTAATTTAGGTTTTGATCAACAATTTGTTGTGCTTTTTTCGCAGCTTCTGCCGGCTCGGTTCCGCTCAATACATCTTGGATAGAACCAACAACCGCTTTTTCCACATCAGCGTTTGGAATAAGATAACGCGGTTGGAATCTAGTGTTTTTATCCATCCAATGTACGGTATCTTTTAAGACGTCAGATTCATAGTTTACATCGTTAACCGTTAAATGCTGTCCAGTCTTATTAGCATAAATTGAAGCATTCTCCGGTTTACTCAAGAATTCAATGAATGCTTTCGCTTGCTCTTGTTTCTCGGATTTACTGTTAACTGCCAACATGAAAGTGGTAGTGTGGATACCTTCAAATTTCGCTTCAGACTCCGAAACTGTAATAGGTGCCAATAAGTTCAATTTGACATCTTCTTTATGACTCTTAATATTTGCCATCGCATAGGAGCCTGTGGCAAGCATTGCAGCTTTTTCCTGTCCAACTAGAGCAATCGCTCCATCATGCTTAGTTCCTAAAGCATTAGCTTGGAAATATTCTTTGTCATTTAATTCCTTGAATTGAGATAACGTTTTTACCCACCACTCGTCCGTTAACTTAACTTCTCCGTTTACGAGTTTAGTAAATACTTCCTCATCTGTGGCATTGTTCATCATCATAGCGTTCATCAATTGACCAGGACCGATATCAGCACCTGGGAAAGCAATAGGTGTGTAGCCATTCTCTTTTAAGGTTTCACATAAAGCCAAAAATCCTTCCCAATCGGTTGGTGGCTCTAACCCTAACTCTTCAAAAATCCCTGCATTATAGATAGGTTGGTTAAACACAAGCTGATATGGTAATGCATATTGTTTTCCTTCGCTTTGTCCAACTTCTACGAGGCTCTCTTTAAAATTCGAAACAAATTCTTCGCCAGTTAGATCCTCAAAGAACCCAGCTTTTTGGATGATTTCAAATTGAGATCCAGGCATGGATACAAAAACATCACCTGTTGTTCCATCACGAAGTAACGTTTGTGCAGTGGATTGATATTGTTCTGACGGGTATGCCGTCATATCGACTTTTATATCTGGATTTTCGTCCTCAAACTTCGCTATCAATTCATTAAACACCTCAACATCTTCGCCACGCCAGTGAATAAAACTGATGGTTGTTTTTCCATCCTTCTCACCAGATGATCCTTCTGAAGAACATCCAGCTAAAGCAAGTGACGTCATTAATGCCAAAATGATCGAAAGCAATTTAAACTTTTTCATAACATTTCCCCCTTTTATTATAACGTTACTACCTTAAATTACTTACGTTACTACCTTTTAGAACAAAACAATCCCCTCTAACGCAAGTAAATTTTAATGGTAGCGTTTTCATAACTCCTAATTCAAATAATACTTTCTTTTTTCAGTTAATTCAATAATTTTTTTCTAATATTTTATTTTCATATGTTACAAGATTTGTTGAAGTATTGAGTCCCTTTACTGTTGTTTAAAGTGAAAGGCGCACAGAGGCCTGTGGTAGATAGAAACAGGTGAGCTTCCGGAAGCGTAGCCAGCTAAATTAAAGCAAGAGCTAGTTTTTATGAAGAATCCCATAAAATATGTAGGTTAATGCTTTTCCATAGAGAAAATTGCGATGGCAATAGCTTAATAAGAAACAGAAGATTAAGTATAAGAATAAATTTATGTGAAAAGGTCCTTTTGTGGGGTCGCTTTTTAATGATGTGTTTTAATATTTTTATGATGGGAATGAAT
>NZ_LBMD01000038.1 GCF_001293645.1 Bacillus sp. CHD6a | reverse complement strand
TCATTCGGAGGCTATGAGGACAGTCTTTGTATGTTTTTGTGGTAGAAGGTCGTCATTCGAGGCCAATGAGGACAGTGTTTGCATGTTTTTGTGGTAGAAGGTCGTCATTCGGGGGCTATGAGGACAGTGTTTGCATGTTTTTGTGGTAGAAGGTCGTCATTCGTAACCAATGAGGACAGTCTTTGTATGTTTTTGTGGTAGAAGGTCGTCATTCGTGGCCAATGAGGACAGTCTTTATGTGGTAGTAAGCCTTCATGCCCTCTGCTTACTTTCATACTTAAATAGTAGTAAGATCCATTTTCCTTAACCCTGAAGATCGTCTCATCGTATGGACTAGCGTAAACGCTAACATCACCGCTCTTCTCTTCTAAGAGTCACACAAAAACAAAAGAAAAACATTAAAATAGTGGAGGTATTAAGAGTTACCTTCATATCAGGAGGCTATTGGACCGCCCGCAGGCAAGAGAAGCGCTTCGCACAGACATCAACAAAGCCTTGTAGCAAATATTAAAAAAGCCAGATCCTATATTAGGAACTGACTTTATAAAACAATCCAAAACATAACTGGTAAACTAACAATAGTCAACAACGTACTAATCAACGTACTACTCGAAACAAAATCCGGTTCTGTATTAAACTCCAACGCATACATTGTCGTATTGGCAGCAGTCGGCATCGCAGCCATAATTATCATCAACTGTTTGACCATTGGATCTACAGGAAGTATCAAAGTTAAACCAAATGCAATTAAAGGTGAAAGAATTAATTTAATGCCAATGGCATAAGACAATTTTTCCTTAGGTGCATGTTTAATAGAAATCTTAGCCAACTGCATCCCCAATATGATCATGATGACAGGAACAGTTGCATTTGCTACGAGATCGACCGCCTCCATGATAGAAGAGGAAACAGGGATGGAAAGAAACTGGAAGGACAAACCAATAATTGCTCCGTAAAGAATCGGCATTTTTACCACTGCCCTTAAAGCTGTTTTTACGCCAGCATTTTCGGGGCTCCCTTTTGCAGCATAATATACACCAACTGTGCCCATCAGTAATGATTGCACGACCATCAGCACAACCGCATACTCAAAGCCTGCAGCTCCAAACAGCAATAATGCAACAGGAGTTCCGTAATTTCCATTGTTCATGAAGCTTGCAGCGAGAATCATCCCGCAAGTTTCTGCCCTAGAAAACTTTTTTATCCAAGATAGCATATACACAAAAACGATCAATGAAAAACAAAGAAGAAACGTATATAAAACGATATATAAATGATTACTACTGAATGCATTCGTATAAAAAGTCCGAAATACCAGTACGGGAGAAAGCAAATACAAGGCCATCTTTGACAATGTTTTGGTATCAAACCCCAATGTCTTCTGACCAATGAACCCTATGGCAAATATCATAAATACAGGTAGTAGTACTTGTAAAAAAGCCAAACCTTTTCGCCTCAATCCTCTAAATAAATGGAAAAGCCCCGGCTCCACCAACCCGAGCCAGGCCATCCTATTACTTTACCATACTATTATAAGTTGAACACAACGATTCTTTCTTCTGTCATTTCCTCCATTGCATATCTAGGTCCTTCTTTTCCAGTACCGCTTCTCTTCACGCCACCATATGGCATATTATCCACTCGATATGCAGACGCATCATTCACGATCAAGCCACCCACTTCGATTTCTTTAGCAGCCTTCATCGCAAACCCTAAATCCTTCGTGAACAACCCAGCCTGCAGTCCATAATCAGAATCATTTACCTTTGCAATGACTTCCTCTTTTTCTTTATAGGTTGCAACAGAAACGACTGGTCCAAACAATTCCTGACGGCACACTTTCATATCATCATGCACATCTGTAAGAATGGTAGGATAATAGAAAGCTCCCTCACGTTTAGCACCTGTGACAACCGTTGCGCCTTGTTCCACTGCTTCATTGACCCAAGCTTCGACGCGCTCTGCTTCACTTAAGCGTATCATCGGGCCAATATCGGTTGTTTCTTCTAAAGGATTGCCAACCACAAATTTTTCTGTTTTCTCTTTAAGCTGTTGGACAAAAGTTTCATACACATCTTCATGTACATACACACGTTGTACAGAAATACATACTTGACCTGCATTATTGAAACTTTTCTGAGCTACCATGGAAGAAGCAAGCTCTAAATCTGCGTCTGAGTGCACTACTGTAGCGGAATTGTTTCCAAGCTCCAATGCTACTTTTCTAAGACCTGCTTTTTGACGGATCAGTTCACCAACTCGTGGACTTCCCGTAAAGGTGAACATATTTACATCATCATTTTCTAGCAACCAGTCGCCGATGGTTGCACCGTCTCCAGTAAGTACGTGTAATCGACCTTTAGGCAATCCAGCCTCTGTAAGCACTTTAGCTAACATATAGGCGCAAACTGGTGTCACTTCTGCAGGTTTTAACACTACACTGTTGCCCGCTGCCAATGCTGGACCGATTTTATGGCAAACAAGATTTAAAGGTACGTTGAACGGTGTGATGGCTGCAATAACTCCAACTGGTACTTTTATTGTGAATGCCATTCGGTTTTCAGATCCTGGTGCCGCTTCCACCGGAACACCTTCCCCGTGGATTCGTTTTGCTTCTTCTGCAGAGATTTCCAGCGTCTGTGCCGCACGCTCTACTTCTCCTCTTGACTCTCTAATAGGCTTACCTACTTCTGTTGCCAAAACTTTAGCAAACTCTTCTTTTTTTGCTAGTAATAGCTGTGACGCTTTTAGCAGTACTTGATAACGTTGATATGGAGTAAAATCCTCTTTTAATGAATCCTTTGCTATTTGTACTGCTTCTTTTACATGTGTTTGTTCCGCAACTGCAACTTCATAAGCAGCTTCTTGTGTATATTTATTTGTGACAGCCATGGTTTCTTTCGTTTCTACCGCTTGTCCATTAATATATAATCCATGTGTAGAGATAGTTGTTGTTGTCATCATTACAGCCCCTTTATCATCTAGTTAGTTCCACGTTGTAGTGGTATTGATCGCTCCTAAATTTTGTTCTGGTAAACTCCATTGGTTTGTCGTCCAGTCCATAACTAAGCCTTGTCATTTCAATTAATGCTTCCCCTGCCCTTATTCCGAGCAAATCCGCTTCATGCATCGTAGCATTCATGGCAGATATTTTTTCATTGGCTTTTCTTAAGGCAATACCATTCTGTTCGAGAATTTGATAAAAGTTTGCTTGATTCAGCTCTTCTTCCATAAGTTTCTCACCAATTGATTTTGGCCAGCAGCTTCTTTCATAGGCAATGGGTAAGTTATCTGCAAATCGAATTCGTTCAATGACCAAAATGGATTTATCATCCGTTTGAAGCATGGCTTTTTCGTGGAACAAGTCGGTGGAGAATTCAGCTCTAATAAGTTGAGAATAAGGTGTTAATCCACGCTCTAACACTTCTTCAGCAAAACCCTTTAATCTCCCCAAATTTCCCACAAGCTGTTGGGATTTAACAATGGTACCCCGTCCTTGCTGCCGTTCTAATAGTCCATCTTGAACCATCATGCTAATTGCCTGTCTGATGGTTGTTCTACTAACCTCAAACTCTTTCATCAACTCTTGTTCGGTTGGTATTAATTTATTTGGCAGCCATATCTTCTCCTGGATCCGCTGAATAAGTGTTTCCTTTATTTGAAGATAGAGTGCTATTTGTTTGTTACTTTGTTGTTGCATATAAAAAACCCCTTTGTTGTCCCCTTAGACAAGCAAACTCTTTTTAAGAGCCATAAATCTCTGTTTTAATGCCTAGCATTCTACCAAGTTCCACTAGTTCTTCCACAACGTCATCGTAGACGAGAGCAAAATGTGGCTCAAATCCTTCATTCATAACTTCATATAAAGTTTCTGTTACATCTTTTTGTAAAGCAACTTCTACAGAAGTACCTTGGAAGTGCTGAGGAGAGTCAAGCGCTTCTCCCTTCATGATCAGAAAACGATATCCTTCTGGTGTATGACTCACACGGAAAATCGTGACTCCGCCAGCCTTTAATCCAAAGTCCATCGTGAATCCAAGTTTTCTGTTTGGATGTACACCTGCTGTTGCGCCCGTCTCTTCTCGTGCTAAGGAATACGCTCCTGCACCACAATGCCAAAATACTACAGAATTATTTTCTTCATTTACATGGACAAGGTCACCAAGATACGGTGCTTTTCCACCGCTCAATTGTTGTAAAACAAACATGGATACTGAACCATGAATATCTGACTCACAGGAAGAAACCACGCCGTCTTCTGTAAATTGAGATAGAGTGGAACAAGCAGCAGCCCCTAAATCGTTGAAAAAGTCTGGCCAGCACCTAACCGCAATAGCCTGTATGTCGTGTGCTTCGATATGTTTTTTGATATAAGTCGAGAATTGCGCAAATTTCGTAACTGTTTCGTCTGATCGATTTAAGCCGATTACTTGCTGTTCTGCTCTTTCAATCGCAGGTAACCATTCCTCTTTAGGAAGCTCTACACATTCTTTGAATGCTTTTTGTAGATCCATTTTATATAAGTTCACACCAAGCGCTTCTTTTAGTTCTTGTTCGTTTGTATCTGAGAAGAAGAATCCTGGTGGGTGCTCTCCCACTACCCCAATGGTTAAATCATTTAATTGAGCAAGGACTTTGCTTACTTTTAATTGTTTTGTCAATTTATCCTGAAGTTTTTGTTCATCTGGATTTCCGAACACAAAGGCGAATGTGTGGTTATGATTTCGTAACACATTACTTGTACTGTTTCCGCCTGTTAAAGAATTTAGACGTAATCGCCCACCTACACTTGGTTCCCTTACAGACCAGACGATTACAGGCTCTGATCTATGTTTTAATATCTCAACCATGAATTCACCATCTGCAAATGTGACACTTTGATAAAGGATGGTATCAATCTTTTCATGTTTAGCTTCTTTCAAGAAATCTTCCAATTCCTCTACAGAAGTTAAAATACCTTTTGGCTCGATAACCTTTTCACAAGTAGCATTCAACCATTCAGAGCTCTGAAGACGATATGTTTCGCCTGCTTCTAAATCAAATGTTTTTCTTCCGATAGGCACATATAAAATATTGTTAGTTAGCATTATTAGTTCCCCTTTATGAATAGGCTTACATTGAGTATAGCATAGGTTACTACCTTTTTGTAAATATCATAACCTTTTATTTTAGTAGAAAGGGACTGTTTTAACGAAAATCAGTCCCTTGTTCTATTATTTTATATCCTTCAATTTATCGAATAGATTCGCCCACTCTGAGTTCTTGCGGTAGAAAACAGGTGGCTCTCCAATTGGGGCATTCACAGTAATATCCCCGCCTGCATACTCTTTTCCACTCCAAACATGGACCCATTCATCCTCAGGAAGATAAACATCCCACGTTTTTGCTCCTTCCTCATACACAGGTGCTACAAGGAGGTCTTTTCCATACAAGTATTGATATTGTATTTCATAAGCTGCTTTATCATTTTCATAGTGCATGAAAAGAGGACGTTGAACTGGTGTACCTTTTTCTGCATTCTGCTTTACTAAACTCTTTGTATATGGAGCCAATGTTGTATATAAGGTAGTCATTTTTGCAAGTTGTTCTAGAGAACGATCAGTATCGTCAAATTGGAAGCAGTCGTATGGTCTATTGCCTTCATGGGAACGCATAACTGGTGTGAACGCGCCAAGTTCCGTCCAACGCAACAACAACTCTTCGTTTCTCTTATTGCCAAACAAACTGGTGTATCCGCCAATGTCACTATGATGCAATCCATTACCTAGCATCCCTGCTGAAAGTGCTGCTGGAATGACGGATGCTAACCCATCGTCCAAGGTAAAATCAACACTCTGGTCGCCGCCCCATAATAATGTATTGTACTTCTGTATACCTGTATAGCCAGCTCTCATAAAGTAGACAACGTCACCTAATTTTCCTGCTTCTTTTACAGCTTCGTAGTTTACCTTTGCCCACATAGTAGGCCATGCGTTATGCATTTTCATTGGATCTTCTCCACTGTGCAGCTTCACATTTGTAGGAAGATATTCTCCAAAGTCAGCCATCCATCCGTCCAATCCAAAGCCGATTAGATTATGTTGTATGACCGTTTTATACCATTCTGTGGCGTCAGGATTTGTGAAGTCAACCACGCCACAATAGAACTCGCCAAAATCTACTAGGTAGACTTCATTGTCATCATTCAATGCTAAATAACCTTTTTCTTTAGCTGTAGCAAATAGATTTCCTTCCTCCGCTACATAAGGATTGATATACCCAAGGAAGCGAATACCTTTTTCTTTCCATTCGTGAATCTTTGTGTCCAGGTTTGGATACGTTTCCGGATTCCATTGCCAATTCCACATAAGGCGCTTTCCAAAGGAAGTCATACGGATTCCTTGCCAATCCTGACACCAGACACCGCCTACTTTGACACCTTTGGCTAGGGCTTTTTCCAATTTTTGTTCGACTACATCTGTCCCACCCTGAATGCCTAACCAGATTCCGTTATAGGTCCACTCGGGCAATTCTGGCTGACGCCCAAAGCGATCCGTGATTTTTTCAAGCAATTCAATAAAATCATTAGCACCTTCAAGCACGACCTCTTTTGGCATTTCCCAAATTTGAAGCTCATGGAAAGACTCGTTTCTAAAATCGAAATCCGCGTAAGCAGTCGTTTCTACATGGCAATAATATTTTCTGCTAGATACAAAGGTCGGTTGTGGATAATTAGTATGATAATAATCTCCCCCGGCCATTCCGGTTACATCTGATTGCCACGTTACATAGGTGCTTTTGTTCCTGCCAACTCCAGGTTCTGAAGTCCATAGAGGGAAGTTCTTCCCTCTCATATTAAAGTGAGTCAGCTGTTCTCCGCACCCGTACACTTTTTCCTCTTTATCTGCCTTAAGACGAATCCAAAAACGGTTGATGTCCTTGTTTGCTTTTACAAATACTAGCTTTACTTCATTAACATTTTGGAGTAATTGAACAGTTACAACAGAAGGACCATTTGGATAACTTGCAAAATCTAGTTCAATTGAGTCATTCTCGTTCCTTACTGTGATAAAGGGAAGAGCCATACGTTCTGTTACATAATCTTTAATGTCAAAGTTTCCTCGAAACATTTTGACGTTCTCTTGTCCTTTTCCTACAAAAAGGAAGGGAGCGCCTGGTGAGTGATGAAAAATCTCCTCCCCTTTCCATGTAACGGTAATACTATTATTCTCCGTCATTACCTGCATCATATCATTTTCCGTGAACACTGCCATGAGATGTCCCCCTTACGCTGATTTTTTATTTTTGATAAGTTCTTCTTGCTTCTTATCAAGATAGTTTTCATATTTTTTGTTCCATACTTTCATGGATAAATAACTCATGATAATTGATAGGAAGAGCACACAGCTTATTATTGGCAAGAAATACGGCGAAACAATGGCTGACTCATACGCTAAGCCGATCGGCGAGAAGACAACATATGTCATCACTACCAGTGTTAATAAGATAACCGTTGTCAATAAGGAGTATTTCCACGGTGTAAGCTCCACTTTTGCATTCTTTTTATATACATAAGGTGTTTTCAGTGGTTTAACGTTACCAATAAGCAACATGATTCCAACTTCCACAAAGAATAGAATCGCGTAAATATGAATAAAGTTCAAATCAACTGTAAACCCAAATAGATGATTGGTTCCCCACACAAGCATGTAGTACGTAATTACGTGGAAAATGACTACTACTTTCGCAGCTAGTGCCGGAACGCGTTTGGAAAGTAGTCCAACTAACACAATCGTAATGATTGGAATGTTAAAAAATCCAGTAAAACGACGGATCAGATCCCAAAGTCCTGTAGACGCTTCCATTAATAGCGGCGATACACAGAACGATACAAGGGCAATTAACACCCCAAAGATTTTACTGATCTTAATAAGTTGCGCGTCTGTTGCATTAGGATTCATTGTTGGTTTATAAATATCTAGTGCAAACATGGTTGCAGCTGAGTTTAATAAGGAGTTAAAAGAACTGAATACTGCTCCAAGTAAAACCGCTAAGAAGAAACCTGACATATAAGTCGGCAACAAGTCAGCAACAAGCGCTGGATATGCCAAATCTACTGATTCGAAATTACCTCCATATAAGTGAAACGCAATGACTCCTGGAATCATCATAAATAAAGGAATTGCCAGTTTGAAGAATCCAGAGTAAAGAACCCCTTTTTGTCCTTCTGATAAACTTTTTGCGCCCAACGTACGTTGAATCACATATTGGTTTGTCCCCCAGTAGAAGAGGTTAGCAAAAATCATACCTGTGAAAATGGTGCCAAACGGTACGGAATCATCGCTTCCGCCAATGGCATTTAATTTTTCAGGATGTGTAAGGGCGATGGTCTTCATTCCTTCCACCATACTGCCGTTTCCTAATGCAAGAAAGCCTAGAATAGGAATCAATAATCCAATGACAAGCAAGCCTAAGCCATTAATCGTATCAGAAACAGCAACGGCCTTTAATCCACCAAATATCGCATATACCGCACCAATAATTCCTACTACCCAAATAATTAACCAAACAGACTGGCCGTATGAAATCCCTAACAGTTCAGGTACATCGAATAGCTTTAAGATGGCTAAAGCACCAGAATAAAGGGTAGACGGAATAGTGACAAGTATATACCCTAACATGAACAATATAACAGTGTATCGACGAACACCCTCATCATACCGGGTGCTCAAAAATTCTGGTAACGTTGTAAACGCTCCCCCTAAATATTTTGGAAGTAAGTATAAGGCCATGATTGTAATAGCAAACGCCGCCGTAACTTCCCAAGCCATATTGGTCATGTTCTTTCCGTAAGAAGCCCCATTAAGACCAACCAATTGCTCTGCTGAGAGGTTTGTAAGCAACAAGGAGCCTGCAATAAACATCCCCGTCAATCCACGACCTGCCAGGAAGTAACCTGTAGAATCGTTTACTTCTCCTCTTGTTTTTAAATAAGAAAACCAAGCAACCAATCCCATAAAAAACATACATGATAATAAAGTAAAAAGGACATTAGACATCCCCATATCTGTCACCCCTTCAATTTGAACAACCATTTAAGCGTTTACATTTTATAGGAAATTTCAATATTTTCCCCATCAATTCCCGGATAGGCCCCTTTATTCATGAGCACTTCCCTTTCCGGATGGGCTAAAAGCCACTTGTTTTTCATAAATAACAGTTGATCTTCCTTTGACTTCCTTACAAGACCTTCATTTAGAGGTTCATTCGTACCTTTTGGTAGAATAACAACCGTTTTAAACCCTTCATCCCGCACTTTACAAGGAGCAAAATGGAGCGTTGTAGCGTAGAGTTCCACTGCTTTGCCCTCTGGCACGAAGAAACCGGTTACATTATTACTTTTAAAAGAATTATCTACAATATCTTGTACCTGTCCTAGTAATAAAATCATATCGGTACCTGCCACATTAATTTCGCTGGATTTATGGTACTCCAAACCATTTAAAGTGGAATTTACTCCGTTACAATAACCAACTTGAATGTCCATTCCACCATAAAAGTTATTTTTAATTAATTCGGAAGGCGTTCTTTGTTCCATTTCCGGAATCGATGCCATATAGATATTTCCTTCGTTAGGAATATCCGTTTCATTCATATAGTTAAGATAACTTGTAAAATCGTATTCTTCTACTATTCTACCAAAAGGTAAGAATTCTTTATCATTTATCTCGAAAATGGATAGATTTGTATTAAGTGACCTTAACATTTCTAGCTTAGACATTTACAACTCTCCTATATTGCGAGTTTATTATAGGGGCTCTTCTTGATGAAGAGCCCAGCTAATTATATTACTTCACTTCTTCTAATTCTTTAGCAGTGTTATCCCAAGCGTCGCGGAAAACTCCTAGACCGTAATCAGTGAATGGATGTGCAAAGCTTGCTTTATATACATCAAAGCCACATGTCACAATATCTGCACCAGCTTTAGCTGCATCTGCAATTTGCTTACCATTGCGAAGAGCTGCAACAATTATTTCCGTTTTCACATGGTACATTTTGTAGATATCTACAATGTCTTGAATGTATGGAGCTGTATCTTCTCCACTGTTTTCTTTCCAACCTACGAAAGGAGAAACAAATTTCGCTCCGATTCTAGCAGGTTGTAAAGCTTGAGAAGGAGAGAATACCAATGTTACGTTTGTACGAATTCCTTCTTCCTCAAGTCTTTTGGCAGCAATCAGGCCTGGCTCCGTGCAAGGGATCTTGATGATGAAGTTGCTTGATAAACTAGCAATCTCTTTTCCTTCACGTACCATTTCTTCAGGATCTTCTAAATGTGGGTTGATTTCAACGGAGATAGGAAAGTTCTCCACGTTTTTAAATTCTTCCCCTAATTCTTTTAAAACTGTCAAAAAAGGCTTGCCGCTGTTCATGATATGTCTTGGATTAGTTGTAACCCCATCAATTCCCCAATTCTTGTACGCATAACGAATCTCTTCAATTTTTGCACTATCTAAAAAATATTTCATTCTAATTCCCTCCTAAAATGTCTGGATGTTTCTAAAATGATAATAATATTGTTACCTTTACTAAAAGGTTATTACCTTTAGATACATAATAAGAAAACGCATTCAATTTTGCAAGCCTTTTTTATATTTTTTTAATAATTTACTAAAAACAACAATATCCAGTTTTTATTTATTGAACTTATCTTGTAGTTTAGAGTATGATGTTACTAACAAATATCCGATAATACAGGTGGGATTAATTGTATATGGAAAATAGTACGATACCAAAACCGTTAGTAACTTTTAATCAATGGTTCATTTTGACTTCTGTCATTCTTTCACTTGCAACAGGTTTATATTTTATAATGGTATTACCTCTGGTTTCAGGATTTATGGGATTGTTGTTGAAATGGAATCCTGCTCTTATTGTTGCCAGAAGATTCCTCTCTAAGCCCGCAGGATTTTATGTTCAGGAAGATGTTGCTCAGCTGCAATTTAATCAGAGCATTGCGGTAGCCTGCTTGGGATTGTCGCTTTTCGGTTTTTATTCCGGATTTGTTGTTATTGGTTTTGTGTTTGCCATTATGGTAGGTATTGCTTCAGGAGTTGCTTTGATGGGATTTTGCGTAGGATGTTTTCTCAGATTTCAGTGGCAGCAGTATCGATATCGTCGGGCAAGCTAAACAGTGACTTAAATATGATTGAAATGAACTCCATTATGGGGTTCATTTTATTGTCCAGGATTTATTCGAATTGGTATGATGACTTTCTACTCCAAAAACACATAGACATTGGCTTCATTGACCTCGTATGACGACATTCTATCTTAAGAACATCCAGACTTTGTCCTCATTGACCTCGTATGACTACCTCCTTCCTCAGAAACATCTTAACATTGTCCTCATTGACCTCGTATGACTACCTCCTTCCTCAGAAACATCTTAACTTTGTCCTCATTGATCTCGTATGACTACCTCCTTCCTCAAAAACACACAAACTTTGTCCTCATTGACCCCGTATGACTACCTCCTTCCTCAAAAACACACAAACTTTGTCCTCATTGCTCCCGTATAACTACCTGCTTCCTCAAAAACACACAAACTTTGTCCTCATTGACCTCGTATGACTACCTCCTTCCTCAAAACATCTAAACATTGTCCTCATTGACCTCGTATGACTACCTCCTTCCTTAAAAACACCCAAACATTGTCCTCATTGACCTCGTATGACGACCTTATTCCTCAGAAACATCTTAACATTGTCCTCATTGACCTCGTATGACTACCTTATTCTTCAACCCCCCCCAAACATTGTCCTCATTCATCCCCTCAATAATCGTAAAACACATAAAAAAAACGACCCCACAGAAGGATCGCTTTCTTACATAAATCATTTTTTATACTTAATCTCATAAACATCCCTGCGGCGGTCTTTCAATTGACGCACTGTCCCTGACTGACGCTGGCGGCGGAGGATCTCTAAGTCCACATCCCCGATGATTACCATTTCAATATTCGGGTTACACTCTCCTACAATCCCGTCCCTCGCAAATTCGAAGTCTGATGGTGCAAATATAGCGGATTGAGCGTACTGGATATCCATGTTTTCCACCTGAGGTAGGTTCCCACATGTTCCTGCGATAACCGTGTATATTTGGTTTTCCACAGCACGGGCCTGCGCACAATAACGGACACGCAAGTAGCCTTGGCGGTCTTCTGTATTAAATGGACAGAAGATAATGTTTGCTCCCTTTTCTGTTGCAATGCGGGCAAGCTCAGGGAACTCGATATCATAGCAGATTTGAATCGCGATTTTTCCACAATCCGTATCAAAGACACGAACACTGTCACCGCGGCTAATCCCCCACCATTTTCTTTCGTTCGGTGTGATATGCAATTTGTACTGTTTTTCAATCGTACCATCTCGGCGGAATAGATAAGCAATGTTAAATACCTTCTCATCCTCCTCAACAAAGTGGGAACCACCAATAATATTCACGTTGTACTTTACTGCAAGGTCTGTAAATAACTGAATGTACTGTTCTGTAAACTCCGTTAAACGCTGAACTGCTTTGCTAGGTACCTTTTCATGGAGAAAGCTCATTAACTGAGTCGTAAAAATCTCTGGGAACACAGCAAAATCAGCACCTGCATCTGAAGCGACATCTGTGTAATACTCCACCTGTGTGGCAAACTCCTCGAAGGAGCTAATGGATTTCATCATGTACTGAACCACACAAATTCTTACAGGGAACGAAGTTTTGAAATGACGTTTAGTTTGCGGGATGTACTCTACATTGTTCCATTCCATAAGTGTCGCATATTTGTTCGATGCAACATCATCAGGCAGATAGCCCGGGTTAATACGCATTAAAGTAAACTCATTCAACAATTGAAAGGAAAGCACGGGATCATAAATTTTATGACGCATTACTTGCCTAACATACTCACGTGGAGTCATCTCTTCCGCATATTTATGGTAGTTTGGGATGCGTCCGCCAATGATGATACTCTTTAAATTAAGCCTGCGTGCAAGATCTTTCCTAGCTTCGTACAGCCTATGCCCCACCTTCATCCGTCGGAAGCCAGGATGCACCATTACTTCAATTCCATAAAGGTTATAACCATCTGGATTATGGTTGGTAATGTACCCCTCATCAGTTATGTCATCCCATGTATGACGGTCATCATATTCATCAAAGTTAATCAACAAGCTTGAGCATGAACCAATTATTTCCCCATCATATTCTGCGCATAGCTGTCCTTCCGGGAACATGTTTAAATGACTTTCGAGATGTTCCGGTTTCCAAGGCTGCATGCCTGGAAAGCACAAGTGCTGAAGGGCAATAATATCATCTATGTCTTTCATTTCTATGTTTCTGATAATCATTTTTTTCTCAAATTTAGATAAATCGATTTTTGACAATGCCATCATCTCCTATCCTTATGTACAAACAAATAAAAATGGGTCCAGTTCTAATGTAAACGGAGAATGCCCAATATTACTTATTCCCCAATTTTATCATAAAGAAACAAAAAACAATAAAGGACAGGCCCCTGCCCACCAAAAGTGAGTCAAGGGACCTGTCCTTCCTGTATCAAATACTGTACACTCTAGCTTCCCAAGGTCTCAAATGAAAAGAATGTGATTCCTTTTCAGCTGTATCATAGTTACATATAAGTAGTTCTGCATTATTTAGGTCTTTCGAACTGTCGAAAGTATGGTTATTTCCCGAGAAATTTGTCACAACAAGTAATGTCTCGTCTCCAAGGGTACGAGTATATGCAAAGATTTCAGCATGGTCATTGTACAACATTTCAAATGAACCATACACAATAACCTCATGTTGTTTACGAAGATGGATTAATTTTCGGTAATAATGGAAAATAGAGTCTTCCTCTGCCATCGCTTTTTCTGCATTGATCTCTTTAAAATTTTCGTTCACCTTGATCCATGGAGTACCTGTTGTAAAACCTGCATGTTCAGATGCATTCCACTGAACTGGAGTTCTAGCGTTATCACGGCCTTTTGTGTAAATGGATTCCATGATATCATGTGGATTTTCTCCATTTTCGATTACACGTTCCGTATACATATTCCGTGTTTCAATATCTTTGTAGTCTTCTATCGAGTCAAATTTAATATTGGTCATCCCAAGCTCTTCCCCTTGGTAGATGTATGGCGTCCCCTTCATCATATGAAGACATGTTGCCAACATTTTTGCAGAAGTGACACGGTATTCCTTGTCATTTCCCCATCTTGATACGATACGTGGTTGGTCATGATTGTTCCAATATAAGCTGTTCCATCCGCCGTCTTCAAGCTCGGACTGCCATTTGCCAAGTGACTTCTTTAAATCACGCAAGTCTAATGGTTTTAAGTGCCACTTATTTTTTCCTGGCTGTGTATCAAGATCCATATGTTCAAATTGGAAGACCATGTTTAATTCCTTGCGCTCTTCTCCTGTATAAAGTTTTCCTTCCTCAGGAGATACGCCTGGCATTTCACCAACTGTCATGACATTATATTGGGACAATACTTTTTCATTCATCTCTTGAAGAAATTCATGGATACGAGGTCCATTCATGAAATACTGATGACCAGAAACGTACTTCTTCCCTTCCACCTTTTCCCCATCTGGCAATCCATCCACTTTGGAGATAAAATTAATTACATCCATACGGAATCCGTCAATACCCTTATCTAACCAGAATTTCATCATGTCATATACTTCTTCACGAAGCTTTGGATTTTCCCAGTTCAAATCTGGTTGTTTTTTTGAAAAAAGATGCAGGAAGTATTCATCCGACTGCTCATCGTATTCCCAAACAGATCCACCAAACGTTGCCTCCCAGTTATTCGGCTCAGCGCCATTTTTTCCAGGTCTCCAAATGTAATAGTCTCGGTAAGGATTAGCTTTGGACTTACGGGACTCCTTGAACCATTCATGTTCATCTGAACTATGGTTTACCACAAGATCCATAATTAATTTGATACCCCTATTATGCATTTGGGCAAGCATTTCTTCCCAATCATCCATTGTCCCGAACTCATCCATAATATTCTTATAGTCACTGATGTCATATCCATTATCGTCGTTGGGAGACTTATATACAGGGGAAAGCCAGATTACATCTACGCCAAGTTCTTTTAAGTAGTCAAGTTTTTCAATGATTCCTTGAATATCCCCTATTCCATCTCCATTTGAATCATTAAAGCTTCGTGGGTATATTTGATACACTACTGCTTCTTTCCACCATTGTTGAGTTGGCATAAAAAATCCTCTCCTAACCTAAGTCTATCTATTATGATCTTTTCTGTTTACATAAATGAAATCGATTCCATAATTATTGTACAAGATAAAACTTCTGTTGGAAACCGCTTTCTTTCTTAAAGTGAAAAAAGTTCATATTCAAAGGATAGGATTAGTTTTGCAATAATGAAAAGTAACGACTATAATTTTAGGAAAAGTATCTTGAATTCAAAAGAGGAGAGTTACCGTGGATTATTCCAAAAAAATAGAGAACTTGTTGCTTGCCTCAGCAATCATTGCCCTTGTTGCTTCCCTTGGTAGCTTATATTTTTCCGAAGTATTGTTATACATACCTTGTGAGCTATGTTGGTATCAACGAATATTAATGTATCCCTTAGTCATACTGCTTGGAATTGCTGCGGTGAAAAAAGATGCGGGCATTGCAACTTACGTTCTTCCTTTATCCATAATTGGAGGAACCATTTCCATCTATCACTACTTGGTCCAAAAAGTTGCGTTTTTCAGCGAAAACTCCGTTTCTTGTGGAGTGGTACCTTGTACTGGTCAATATATCAATTGGATAGGTTTTATCACTATCCCGTTTTTAGCACTTATCGGTTTTACATCCATTACGGTGATATTGGTTTATGTAAAAAAACTTTCAAAGAAAGCAGGTAATGAATCATGAAAAAACTCATCATTATTATGGCGGTCATCATGGCCATCTTTATAGCACTGGTTGTGGTAACTAATATTCAGCAAAAACAAAACGTGGAAGGGAATCCTTTCGGTAAGGACAAGCTTCATACTGAAACTCAAAAGCAGCTTGATGATCCACTCTACCAAAACATCATTACTCCTGATCAATTGAAAGAAGACCTGGACGCTGGAGAAACCAAAACGATTTATTTCTACAGCTCCACTTGCCCTGCCTGTAAACAAACAAGCCCTGTCGTTGTTCCAATGGCTGAAGAGATGGGAATAGATATGGAACTTTACAATTTAGAAGAATTTAATCAAGGTTGGGACGATTATCGAATTAATTCTACTCCTACCTTCATCCATTTCGTAGATGGACAAGAAGTTGAGCGCTTAGAGAACTACCACCAAGACAGCAGCGTCTACGCCGAATGGTTCGAAAAAGTAAAGGAAACTCCTAGCGAATAATCGCCAGGAGTTTTCTTCTGTTGAGAATAGGCGAAGACTAGAGTACCGTCCCGCGGAAAGTGAAGTCAATTGCGGAAATTTTACCGATTTTTCAAATCAAAAAATGATTAGAAGGTCTAATGAACTTACTGAAAATGTTCGGCTTGCTAGGTTTTTGAACAAATTGATCAATTGAGAATGGAAATGAAAATCCAAACTCCCTTAACATATTGACATTCCGTTTAAATATTTCACGATGCTTGGTGAGTAAGTCCTCTTCTTGGATTGTCTCAATTACTGCAATAATTGCTTGAAGGCATGATATGATATGAAATGCTTCTTTCAATGTTCCATTGTAATCGGAAAAAGTATCATGGACTTCTCCAGTGTGAAGGGATAATTGCTGTGCAAGGTTTTCTATCTCTTTATCTGTGAAATAATAAGGAAGAATGTTCGTTAAGAGGTGTTGGACCAATTCCCCGATATGGTCCTCTTGCTCTGGAGTTGAAGCGTATACTACTTTCACGAATTAAAACCACCCTTGTAACTTCTCTATATCAAAAGAGTAACATAAATGTATCTTTATTTGGGTAGGTAGTTAATGGAATCCATAGACTCATTACGACAGTATAATTTGACATTCTAAGGAATATCAACAGAGAAATATATCCTGAAGGAGCTAATAATGAACAAACAAAAGCTAACAATTTCCGTAACAAATAATCCGTCCCTACCATTACAAAATTACCTAAAAGATGTAATTGGAATTCCCAAAGGACTTCTTCATGAATTAAGGATGTCCAAACATGTATTGGTGAATGGAGACATTCCTAATTGGACAAAGCCACTTCAAGAAGGCGACCAAATTTTCATCCCTATTTTACCAGAAGAGATTTCACCAATTGCCACCGAAATGAATATGGAAATTATCTACGAAACTGAACACTTATTAGTAGTGAATAAGGAAGCAGGAATGGACACCCACCCCTCCTCAGATCAACATATACACTCTCTTTCCAATGGAGTGGCACATTATTTCAAAAAGAACGAAATTCCATCTAAAGTACGTCATGTACACCGATTGGATAAAGACACTAGTGGAGCAATTCTGTTCGCAAAGCATGCCATAAGCGGGGCTATCTTAGACAGGATGCTAGAAGAACGGAAAGTTAAACGAACCTATTTGGCACTTGTTGAAGGAGTTATGAGCAGATCAAAAGGAATGGTGGATAAGCCTATTGGAAAAGACCGCCATCACGCTTCCAGGAGAAGAGTCTCTCCAAATGGACAAAAAGCAATTACTCATTACCAAGTGTTAAAATCCTTTCCAAAAGAACAATTAACACTTGTAGAGCTGTCACTTGATACAGGAAGAACGCATCAGATCAGAGTACATATGAGCAGTATCGGCCATCCCATTTATGGCGATAAGCTTTATGGATCTAAAAACAACCATCATCGTCATAGCCTGCACGCATGGAAATTAACTGTCCCCCACCCGTTTATGGAAGAAAGTGTGACGGTCCATGCTCCCGTTCCGACGGAATTTGGGCCTTCTTTTTTGAAAGGAGAAGAGCTGTAGCATCTCCGCTACAGCTCTTTTCTAAATACGTAACTAGCTTTGTCGTAATCCATTTTCTTTTCATAGAATCTATGAGCATCTACCCTTGGTAAGCCTGATGACAACGTTACTTTCTCGCAACCTCGTTCTTTTCCTAATCCCTCTATGTACGTAAGTAATTTCTCCCCATATCCTTTTGATCTGGCTGTCCCTTTAGTCACTAGATCATACACATATATATGACGGCCATCATAAAAATTGGTAAGCATGATAATTCCCGTAACAGCGACCATTTTTTCTTTTTCAACATATGCATGTAATTCGTAGCCCTCTTTTTGCATAGTTTCATATATCTCCATAAAAGTATCTTCCGTTAGATGTGGCCTTAATTCCTTTAATACTTGAAACCCTTCGAGTAATTCTTTTTTGCTTTGTAAATGCTTTATCAACTTCAAACACTCCCTATGTATAGATTCATGCATTTATGGCCATTACCTATATCATACTATTTTTGTTCACAAGATTGATCTTTTTGATGAAATTTTCCGTTAGGATACTAGTTATAATGAAGTCATTGAATGAGAGGAGAGTTTTTTTTGAAAAAATTAATTCTATTTATCAGCTTGCTGTCATTATTGATGCTAGCAGCTTGCGGGTCTACTAATAACAATGAACATACAAACGGGAATAAAGATGAAATGCCTAGTATCGTAGAAGTAGAAATTAAGCTCCCTGAAGTAGTAGAGCCGAATGAAGAAGTTAAACTAGAAGCACATGTCACTCAAGGTGAAGAGAATGTAGATGATGCCAGTGAAGTGAAGTTTGAGGTATGGAAACAAGGTCAAGAATCGGATCATGAAATGGTGGAAGCTTCAAATGATGGATCTGGAATATACTCCATCACGACAACTTTTGAAGAGGAAGGCTTTTACTATGTAGTGGCGCATACTACTGCAAGGGATATGCATGTCATGCCACGTGTTGAATTAACTGTTGGAAATCCAGAGCCTTCTGAGAAAGAAGAGCATGAAGAAGAAGGTCACAGTCACGACCATGAGACACATGAAAAAACAGATCATAATGATCATCATGGGCATGAGAGCAGCTTAGATATGACATTAAAACCAACAGACGCTGTAAAAGCGAATCAAGAAACTACATTATCCACAGAAATTAAGCAAGAAGATGCCGTATTAACAGATGCGACTGTTCGTTTTGAAATTTGGCACGAAGATTCAGAGAAACATGAATTCGTAGATGCAAAAGAAGTCAGTGATGGTGTCTATGAAGCAAAAGCGACCATGAAAGAAACTGGTCTGCATTATGTTCAGATACATGTAGAAAAAGATGAATTACACGAACACCAGCAAGAAGAATTAGAAGTGGAATAAAAGTTAAGGTGCAGGGCGACTTCGCCATGCACCTTCATTTTCTCTAAGATTAAAAATCAAAATTGTCCGGATCTGGACCTACACGTTTGTCTTCATTTAATGCATGAATTCTCTGCATCTCATCTTCTGACAATTCAAAATCGAAAATATCTGCATTTTCTTTAATACGGTGCTCTTTGACAGACTTTGGAATGGTTACCACACCATTTTGAAGATCCCAGCGAAGAATGACTTGTGCAACAGACTTATTATGAGCTGCTGCAATATCTTTTAATACGTCATTGTCCAACAGCTGACCTTGCATCAGTGGAGACCACGCTTCCATTTGAATGCCATTTTCTTTACAGAAATTTAACAGCTCCACTTGAGATAGCTTTGGATGATATTCTACCTGATTCACCATTGGTTTTACCTCAGCCACATCTAGGATATCCTGAAGGTGGTGAATTTGGAAGTTGCTCACCCCAATGGCACGGACTTTTCCGTCTTTATAAAGCTTTTCTAATGCTTTCCAAGTTTCTACATACTTTCCTTTAACAGGCCAGTGGACAAGATATAGATCCAGATATTCTAGACCTAGTTTTTCCATACTTTCATCAAAAGCTTTTAAAGTAGATTCATAACCCTGATCTGCATTCCATACTTTTGTCGTAATGAAAAGTTCTTCACGAGGCACATCGGATTCTCTGATCCCTTTTCCTACACCTTCTTCATTTTTGTAGATGGCTGCTGTATCGATACTTTTGTAACCTGCATGAATAGCAATCTTTACAGAAGATTCTACTTCCTGACCTTCTTCGACCTTAAATACACCAAGACCAAACCAAGGCATTTCCACTCCATTATGTAGGGTTGTTGTAGACGCTAAACTTTTCATTTTATTCACCTTCCTATTCTCAAATATATATTAATTATGTCCTATTACGGCGATTATGCAAATATTTTGCCTAGGTACTCACGTAGGAATCTGTCCCGCTATATAAATGGTAAAAAGGAGTTTTGTGATGGAGATGTATGACTATATCATGCTATTGAATTTGTTGGCCATTGTTTCCACGACACTTGTGAGCTATGCATATGTCTCTCAAATGGTGGCGCGTAAAGGGGCATTCTTTTTCCATACCGCAATTAGTCTCTCTTTTATTATCCTTACATGGTTTATCACTACGACAATTTGGTACTTCCTTACAAGCAAGGTCGATGGACTCCTATATATAGGGGGAATGCTTTTTAATATGATGGTAGCGATATTTTGTTCGACTGTCTACCTTGCTTACTTATTTGTTCAAAGGGCCTACTTCATTAGAAAATATAAAAGAAATAAACAAACCATTCAAAAGGATTAGCGTTGTAAGAAAAACCGGGCAAAAGCGCCCGGTTCTTTTAACATTTACAAACTTAAGTAGTCTTGTGTACCACCGCTGTTCCTTTCCGAAATGACTGCGCTTTTAACTGGGGGACCTTGAGCAACCTCAAAAAGCTTCAGGGGTCTCAACATTCCCGCTACTACCCCGTAAGAGATAGCGTTTGGAAACCCCCAGTCGTAGCGAAGCCACTGAAAAACTAATACCGTAAAATTTTACTGATTCCTAGCTGGTAATCGTAGCAATAGGCGAAGACTCCTGAGGGAGATAGCGTTAGGTAGAGACCCCCAGGCTTAGCGAGGCCACTGATAAACTGAAAACGTAAAGTTTTACTGATTCCTAGCTGGTGATTGGAGCAAAAGGCGAAGACTCCTGAGGGAGATAGCGCTAGGTGGAACCCCCACAGGCGTAGCCGAGGAGGCTCCAGCAGCGCCCCTAGGAAAGCGAAGCCATTTGCGGAAATCAACAGCGGTGTTTATAAAAATATAAAAATCAAGACTTTTTCAGTGGCCTTTTCGTAGCGAGGAGGCTCACGTCAGCCCCTACGAAAGCGAAGCCATTTGCGGAAATCAACAGTGGTGTTGATAAAGATACTAAAATCAAAGAATTTTTTTACATATATGAAATACCCACCACACTAGTGATGGGTATTTGTTAGTTGTCTATTGCATGCCAGCTTTGATGGCACTTGCCACCTGAAGGGTTCGTTTTGTCTGATGTTTGACTGCTGCAGCAACGTCCTCTTTCCAGTTACCTTCTTGATCAGCTGTCACACTTGTTCCATATGGATTTCCACCGGCTTCAAAAATAGAATTGTCTGTATAACCTGGGGCGGCGATAATGACTCCCCAATGATACATAGTAGTATAAAGGTTTAAGATGGTTTGTTCTTGTCCACCGTGAGGATTGCTTGCAGATGTCATGGCGCTTGCAACTTTATTTGCGAGTTTCCCCTCTGCCCAAAGTCCTCCTGTTGTATCAAGGAATTGCTTCATTTGAGCAGGAACTGTTCCATATCTAGTTGGGACACTGAAGATATAGGCATCTGCCCATGTAAGGTCATCCAAACTTACTTCCGGTACGTCCTTTGTTTCCTCCAAATGTTGCTTCCAAGCTGGATTAGAGTCAATTGCTTGTTGCGGGGCAAGCTCTGGGACCTTAACCAACTTTACCTCTGCACCGCTTGCCTTCGCTTCCTCTTCGGCCGTTTTTGCCAGCTTATAGTTCGTACCTGTTGAACTGTAATAGATAATCGCCAATTTTACATTGGTAGTCATTGTCAAACACTCCCTGTACTAATTTTTAAAGGATTTTTCATGTTTGTTCTTAAATGATGCCCATTACCTTCTAACTTATCTTGTACCCATATATCTCGAATTGAAACTATCAAATATGCTGCTTAATTAAAAAATGACCTCACTCTATTGAGTAAGGTCAAGGTCAAACAAATTAATCATCCTCCCGGAATAGGGTCTGGATGCTGATCTTTTGTAGCTAATAAAACTTCCTGCGTTGGATCCACACCTGCATCCTGAGTCACCGAAGCACCTCCCAATAGTAAGAAAAACGCCATCCCCAACAAAACCAATCTTTTTTTCATTTGATCCATCTCCTTCTTATAGAAAAGTTTGTTTCTTTAGTTCTTTATATCCTAAAGAATAGTAATAACTTGCCTTTTTATATTTATAACTGGCTTCAAAATATTGAGCCAGGCGTTCAGCATAAATGATGAGTGGTTCCTTAAGATCTTTTTCTTGAAAGTATGGCAAAGCTTGCTCCAAAAATATTTGATCAAATTTCACAAAATCTCCTGCAAGAATGCATTCATGGATGGAAAAGTAATAATGATATTCAATGGCATCTTCGGAATTTGGTAAAAGTTTTTGACCAAGTGTCAACCATTTTCTGCACTCTAAATAATCGCCCAGTTTATCATATTCCAGTAAAATACAATATATAGAAGTTAGCTTACTTAGTGGTCTATCATGATGTTTAAGAAAATAGCTTTTTTCATATTCTTTGATTGCTTCTACATGCTGGCCTTGTATGGAGTATAGCTTACCAAGATTATGATAGATGAGAGATTGAAGATACATATTATTAAGTGACTCTGACAATTTCTGAGCAAGTAGGTAACTTTTTTCTGAGCGGTCGTATTCACCGATTCTACGATAGCAGATGCCAAGTAACACCTGGCACTCTGCGCTTCTTTTGAAATCATAGCTGGCTTGGAATTCTTGAAGTGCTTTAGTAGTGTAGGTGATGCTCAGTGGTTCCTTCATTGTTTGACTATATGTAAGACCGAAGAGATAGTAGAGGTCGGCCTCTTCTGATTTTTCAAGATTGGAATTCCTTTGCAATAATTGTTCAGCTACCTTTAAGTGTTCCAGTGCTTGAACAAAATTGTTCATTCTATATTCATAAATAGAATAGAATTTTTGAAAATAGTAATGCATGTGAATATCGAAAATATCCAGAAACTGTTGTAACTTTTCAATAAGCACCCTCGATTGTTCTATGTTTTGAAGGTAGAGGTAATAGCGCAATTCAAAAAGTACAAAAAACATATAAGTTTTGGTGTTAACAGATTGAACTTTTTTTACCAGGCCCTCATACCTTCGCTTTATTTCTTGGCTTTCACTTGTAGTCATTAACTTATACCATGACATGAGTTCTTGAAAAATCGTATCGTCCTGCTGTTCAATAAGACTTACTTCAAGGCGCTCACATAACAGTCTCAACACTTCTTCACTAGGAGAGGTTAAGTTATTCTCAATTTTGGACAAGTAAGAAACGGAGATAATTCCTCTTGCAAGATCATCTTGTTTTAATCCTTTTTGAATGCGAAAAAATTTAATCTTACTCCCAATATCCATTTTGGTTGTCTTAACAGTAGTTGGTTGTTCAAGATTTATCATATGGACCATTCCTTCGCTTTGTTTTCTATTTTAAATATTCAGATTTCTGCAAAGAAACCTCTTCGTTAATCCTCCTGAACCCTGTCTTCCTATTATAAAAGGATATCTATTTTTTCGTAACCTCTTTTTATAGTTATCTAGGCATATTTCTATAGGAAATTTTTCCTTTATTTGCAGACAAAAGATAAATCATTGCTAGATTTCTTCTATTTTTGCCGAACAATCACTACTTTTGTCTAACATGGAGGAAGTTGTTTTCAAATGAAGAAATACATTAGTAAAGGGAGGGAGTTTGAATGGAATTAAAAACACATGAAGTGGCAAAAGAATTAGGTATGGCACCAAGAACGATTCGTAAGTGGGTCCAAAAATACGAAATCCCTTGTCGCAAAAATGATTATGGGCATTATGTTTATGATGCAGAAGCACTGGCGCGTCTTGAAACACTTAAAGCAAACTCTGAGGTAGCAGGTGCATTAGACGTCGACTTTGACACAGACAGCAATGAGATACACGTTGAAAACATGACTGTTTCAAGTGATAAGAGCAAAACAGTGGACGATCAGCTGGTAACTTTGTCTGAGAGAGTGAGCAGAACAGAGCAAATGGTTCAGCAAAAGGCTGATGAAGTTGTATCCTATCAACTGCTGCAACAGAGAAAAGAGATAGAAGAGCTTACAAAGAAAGTGGACAGACTAGAGAGTATGTTAGATCAATTACAAACCCCTGCAGCAAAAAAAATGGAACCCCCACTTATCTTTGACCAACCTCCACAACAAAAGCGCCGCAATGTATTTCGTTCCATATTTGGATTATAGAAGAAGCTGCCATGATTCTCGGAATGGTCAGCTTTCTTTTTTTATCTCATTCAAAGCCATCGTAAATTCTTTAATAAGCAATAATTGTTCAAATGGGTCTAACTGCGACTCCGTTATTCGTTTAACCGCTAAATAATATTTTTCTAACGGTTGTTTTCTCGTTCTTGGGTGTGTCAATTCATCCTTTAGCTCCCTTCTAATTGCCTGCTGCAAAAGTTCGTTTTCATCACAACCATCTTTGCTATCCATGGAGCGACTATTCCATAGGAGCTTATATAATTCTAGTAATTCCACTTTTCCCTGCATGATTTTTCCACCTTATTTCTACATTTTTCTTTTAATTGTATAGAATTTTCTTTCAATTTATGGTACTTTGTAAATGAATAAAAGTACTTATAGCATCTGAGTAAGGGGTCTCGTCATGAACTTTTTGAAAGATATTTTATTGCAACTGTTTTTTTTGATCGTTCCTCTTCTTTTATACTATGTGTTGGTACATAAGGGTTATAGGAAGCCTTCAGAATTCAGAAGGCAACTCGCCGTCTTTTTTTATTGCACCATTTCAGCCCTTCTATGTTCGACATTTCCTATACATGTCGCAAGTGACACCACTCTTTACTTAAGTGGTATTCCAGTTATCATGGCCATATTATATGGCGGGTATATGGCTGGAATATTGACGGTCACTGCTTTATTTATCTATCCTTTATTTTTCCCAACTCCTCTTAACTACTTACATGCTTATTTTCTCATCCCTTTTTTAGCTGTGGTGCCATTTTTGGTTCAAACAAAGTGGAGAGTCTATTCAAACTCGCTCAAATATTTATTGATTTCAACCATAGCCGGGATTGGTGCTATATTACATGGCATTACTTTTGTAATTTTAGACAAAGAGTGGATGAGCATCATAAGCACAGATATCGTGTTTATTGGTTCTACTTTGCTTTTATTTTACATAGTGGAGTATTTTAGTGGATTAGTTCAGATACAGAATCAATATAAAAAAATGAAAAAACTATACCATATCCATACCATTGCTGACGAAGTATCCAAAGAGTTTCAACAACCCTTAACCATGGTAAAAGGATTCATTCAATTGCTTGGAGCAGAACACAATAGGGCCAACAAGGAATATGTCCCCATCATTCTGACCGAGTTGAACCGTGCCGAAAAAATAATAGATTCCTATATTAAACTCGCTAAGACAGAAACATTCTCTTCAAGGCCACTATCGTCTAAGGAATTACTTGATCTTGTCGCATCAGACATCCAACTATACGCGAACGATCACAACATAAATTTTCAAATTAACAGCGATCGTAATTTAAGGTTAAATGGAAACTTGCATTTACTTGCAGAATCTATCTCAACCATCATTAAGTTTTGTATCTATTCAAAAGCCGGCGTGACGAAACGACTTCAGCTTAAACACTATCTTCAGCACAATGAAGTAATATTCGAGTTAGTCATGAAAGAGGGGAACGCTGAAAAAGACCCAATAAAAACATTGCTTCAATTACAAAATTTACGTCCAAATGAAAAAGACACCACGCTCTATTCCGCCTATACGATCTTACTCGCTCATGGCGGCGATCTTCAATATCGAAATCAATGGTTTAGCAAGTCCATAATTCTCACGTTACCTGCTCAAGTAAAAAGTGACTTTATCACAAGAAACGTAATACGAACTAACTAAAAAGGGGAACTCACTAAGCACTAACGAGTTTTCCTTTTTAATTCAGATAATATCCAAGTAAAAATCCTATAATAGAACCCAAAATGCTTAAGCTTAAATAAATGAGGGCATGTGAATATTTTTTTCCCATGACTAACTGTACAGCTTCCACACTAAATGTTGAAAAAGTCGTAAATGCACCAAAGAAACCAAAACCAAGAAAAACAAACAAAGCGTCGTTAGAAAGGACTTTTGAATCTAGATTCCCATTTAGTAAACCTAACCCAAAAGACCCTAAGATATTTACAATGAGCATTGCTATCGGAATACGCGGGGTAGGAAACTTTTTCATAAGCGCCAATCCAATCAAATACCTGCACGAGGCCCCAGCCCCTCCCCCAACGGCAAGTAAAAAATATAGGGCCGTTTGACTCATACTAACCTCCTCGCAAATTGTCCCAATATAAGTCCAAGGAAAGCAAACAAAAGCCCACCTACAATGGATGAGAACAGATAAATAGTAGTAGCCAACAGGGTAGATTGTGCCTCAAGTAAAAATACATCTGCAGCTAAAGTAGACATCGTCGTAAAACCCCCACACAATCCGGTACCAAACCCAATTTTCATATATTCATTTACTTTTCTTTGGATAATCCATCCTGTAAAGGTACCCAATAAGAAGCTTCCAACGAAATTCACAAGAAGTGTTCCTAGTGGAAAAGCAATGTCAGCAGTACTTAAAGTAACCCCATACCTTAACAGGGTACCAATTGCCCCTCCTATAAAAACTGCTAGAATATTTTTCATCGTCTTATCACCTGCTTCTTTCGCCATTCAAAAAGGGGAAATTTGTATGTAGGTTATTCATTAATTATAAACAAAAAAAGAGTGAAAACCTATACAACGGTCTCCACTCGCTTCCTTGCAATGTATTTATATTTCCACTTTTTCTTTTTCTGATTCAAAATAAGCACGGATAATAATTTCCAATATTTCTTTTGTCATGTTCAAATGAGCAACAGGACTATCTTTTAGAAGTTTTTGAGTATTTTGATCGGCAAATGAAATACTGCGATCAAGATATGGACCAAATACATCAATTAAACTATTCAACTGTAATTCTACCGGCGTTAAAGAGAAATTTGTATCTTTCTCATAGATCCCAAGTGAATGAAAATGCAGGTGTTCTTTAATCGTCTCCAATATCTCCCTGTTAGTAGGAGGCGTGGGATTGGTAATATTGTAGATGGTGTTCTTCTCCGCTTTGTTAGCTGCAATTGTTAGTATATCTGCTACATAATCAACCGGAACAAGATTGGAAGTGCCATCTTTGGAACCAACCAGGTGGACTCTTTCCTCATAATTTTTGCGCTCAAGTTTTCGTTTAAAAAGCTCTAGCCCTCTCATAAATCCATAAAGGGTAAAGTTTGAGTCCGCTTCACCAGTCTTAGAATCTCCGACGATGATAGCAGGCCTAAAGATGGAAACGTCCATCTTATCCTGATATCTCATAACTTCGTGTTCTGCAAGGGCCTTACTCTCCTCGTATGGATTATTGAAGTTCTGTTGTAAGTTATAGAGTTTTTCCTGACCTAGATTAGATACTCCCACCGTGTATGCGGTGCTAACGTGAATAAATTTTTTCACTCCAATTGTAACTGCAACTTCTAAGGCATTTTTCGTTCCATGGTAATTCATTTCCATAAGTGTATCCCGTAGATGATGATCAAATTTCACTAATGCCGCAAGATGGTAGAAAATATCGATTTTATTGGTAATTGCAGCAAATTGATCAGATGATATTCCAAATTCCGGCTTACCAATATCCCCGTTTAGGATGGTAACCCTTTCTTGTAAAGAAACGGGCAGGTCTTCTTTTAATGCCGTTGCTTTTTTCATGTTTCTAGCTAATATATAGACCGTGTGCTCTCCTTCCAAGAGGTTGCGAATCAGCCTTCCCCCTAAAAATCCAGTAGCACCAGTTAAGAATATGTTCATTGAAGTCCTCCATTGTTGAAAATGATTTTTCAATCAAATCTATTACAATAGTAATATAGATTGTTCACGAAATCAAAACATGGAAAATTTTGAAGAAGCATATCTTTAGTAGAGGTCAGTGAATCGCTTACGTTATAATTGTAATAACGACATAAAAAAGGAGTCTGTGATGAGTAAAAAATTCTGGGGTCTACTTCTTGTAATTGCTTGTCTTGCCGCCTACTTCTTTATACCCAAAATGTATGCGACTGTAACACAAAAATCTGTTGGAAGTTTGCCTTTTGAGCTTGAGGAAACCGAAAACATTGCCTATGCCACATTTGCAGGTGGCTGCTTTTGGTGTATGGAACCTCCATTTGAAAAACTTCCTGGTGTATACGAAGTTGTTTCAGGATATACCGGTGGAAATGTAGAAAATCCTGCCTATGATGAGGTAACAACTGGAGAAACGGGTCATGTGGAGGCTGTCATTGTTTCCTATAATCCTACTATCATAACTTATGAAACTTTGTTAGACGTCTTCTGGAGACAAATTGATCCAACTGATGACAATGGACAATTCGTTGATAAAGGGACTCCTTATCGTTCTGAAATCTTCTATCATAGCGAAGAGCAGCAGAAACTCGCCGTAAAATCAAAAGAAGAGATCATCGCCTCTGGCCGTTTTGATGAACCGATCGTGACGGAGATAAGGGCAGCAGAAACCTTTTATATTGCAGAAGACTATCATCAAGACTATTATCTTAAAAACCCTGTCCGCTATGACTTTTACCGAGACAACTCAGGACGTGACGAGTTTCTTGATAAGGTATGGGGAGATGACCGGGATATTACTCCGGAGGTAGAGAATGACGGCACGACCTTTCTCCATTTATCTAAAGATGAATTACGTTCCGTTTTAACTGCTGAACAATATTACGTCACGCAGGAGGATGGAACAGAAGAACCGTTCAATAATGAATATTGGGACTTTGAAGGAGAAGGGATTTATGTGGATTTAATTTCTGGGGAAGCATTGTTCAGTTCTACTGATAAATACGATTCTGGCACAGGTTGGCCTAGTTTTACCAAACCCTTAGTCGCAGAAAATTTAGTGGAGCTTGAAGACCGTAGTCTTTTCTCTGTACGAACCGAAATCCGCAGTAAATTAGGCAACGCGCACCTTGGCCATGTTTTTGATGACGGTCCCGAGCCAACAGGCTTAAGATATTGCATGAACTCTGCTGCGCTCCGATTTGTACCGAAAGAACAACTTGAAGCAGAAGGATACGGGGAATTTCTTGAGTTGTTTGAATAAGCAAGAAACCCACTCTACCTTGTGGTGAGTGGGTTTCTTTTATTTCGTATCTTTCAGTTTTTTTGACTTTTCCGTACACGCTTCCATTGCAGAAACTACCGCAGATCGAAAGCCCTTCTTCTCCAATGTTGTGACAGCTTCAATCGTAGCACCACCTGGAGTACACACATTGTCCTTTAATTCCCCAGGGTGCTTGCCAGTATCAAGAACCATTTTCGCAGCACCAAGGACGGCCTGGGCTGCCATGGTATAAGCTTGACTTCGTGCAATGCCCTGCTGGACTGCCCCATCCGCCAACGCTTCAATAAACATATACACATAGGCAGGTGACGATCCGCTAACAGCAGGAACAGCATCCATCAGCTTTTCAGGTAGTACCTCCGCTTTACCAAAGCTTTCAAAAAGACTGATGACATCTTGTAATTCCTCTTCATTAACGGCACCATTCGCACAAATAGCGCTCATACCCTCCCCTACCAAAGAAGGTGTATTCGGCATTACACGCACCGCCTTAATATTTTCCCCAAAAGTTGACTCAAGAAAATCCAATGAAATACCAGCTGCAATGGTAATAATGACAGTATCACTTTTCACTACGTCAGAAATTTCTTCTATCACCTCTTTGTGCAGATCTGGTTTCACTGCCAAGATTAGCATATCAGCTCTTGTAGCTATTTCCCTGTTGTGAATAGTTGTTTCAATAGCGTACTTATTTGCCATCTTCTCTATCGTTTCTCTTGTTTTGGCACTGGCGAATATTTGATTGGCGGGAACAAGCTCTGACTTTATAAGCCCACCAATAATAGCCTCTGCCATCTTTCCACTTCCGATAAAACCGATTTTTTTATTCAACATCATGTATCACTTCCTAAACGTTCTGCTTTGAATTATATAAAATTCATTTAAAGAAAGCTACCCATATTGAATTTATGGATAGCTTTTGTTTTTGTTTTGTGTGGAACGCTTGGATTTTGTTTGTCGGGGAATCAACCGTATGACTCTGGGGTGGGGTAAATTCCAATACTCCTGAACGTTGTATTCATTGAACCCGTATGACTTCTGGTGAACTTCAATACTCCTGAACATTGTCCTCATTGAACCGGTATGACTACTGGTGAACATCAATACTCCTGGACATTGTCCTCATTGAACCGGTATGACTACCGGTGAACATCAATACTCCTAAACATTGTCCTCATTGAACACCTATGACTACCGGTGAACATCAAAACCACTAAA
>NZ_LBMD01000037.1 GCF_001293645.1 Bacillus sp. CHD6a | reverse complement strand
ACATTTGTATTTGAGAAATGGTAGTAGAGAAGTGGTCTCTCCACCTAAAAAATCATTCCCACTACCCAAAAGGTAGTAGAGAAAAGTTCTCTCCTCCCGTAATACCATATCAATGCCCGAAATGGTAGCAGAGCAAACCCAGAGCAACCATGGTGTCCAAAATTATTTCCCTCCATTTCCAAAACTTAGTATAAAACATGTTTTTTTGGAAAAAATGTGAAGTAGGAATAGGAATGGAGGTCTAAGGATGAAAAAGTTTATTACTGCAATAATTGCAATTGCTTTTGCTTTTTCCGCATTTAGTCCTGTTGCAGGGGCGGAAGAAAAAAGTGTTCAACTTACTGAAAATGCTAGATCTGCTATATTGATTGAACGCGACACGGGTCAAGTGTTGTATGAAAAAAACGGACACGAAAAATTGCCTCCGGCGAGTATGACAAAAATCATGACAATGCTCTTAATTATGGAAGCTATTGATAAAGGTGAACTTACATGGGACGAAAAAATCAGGACAAGTGAATATGCAGCCTCTATGGGAGGATCGCAAATTTTTCTTGAGCCAGGTGAAGAAATGACGACAGATGAGATGCTTCGTGGGATTGCAATAGCATCAGGTAATGATGCATCTGTGGCAATGGCAGAGCGTATCGCAGGATCTGAAGCTGCATTTGTAGACAGAATGAATGCAAAAGCTAAAGATCTTGGTCTAGAAAACACTCTCTTTCAAAATCCTACAGGCTTACCGGCAAAAGAACATTACAGCACGGCAAATGACATGGCGGTAATGGCAAAAGAACTATTGAAATATGAAGGCATCACCAAATATACAGGTCAATATGAAGACTATCTCCGACAAGATTCGGAAAAGAAATTCTGGTTGGTGAATACGAATAAACTTGTTAGATTCTATCCTGGAGTGGATGGAGTGAAAACAGGATTTACACAAGAAGCAAAATACTGTTTAACGGCTACTGCCAAAAAAGACAATATGCGAGTAATTGCTGTTGTATTTGGTGCACCGACACCGAAAGACAGAAATGCGCAGATTACGAACATGCTGGATTTTGCATTCAGTCAGTACAAAACACACCCGATGTATGAACGCAACGTAGCGGTAGGTAGGGTAGAAATTAGCAAAGGTTCAGAGAAAGAAGTAGATGTTGTAACAAGTGAACCAATATCTGTACTCACGAAAAAAGGTGAGAATACCGATGACGTGGAGAAAGTAATTACAGTGGATGAAAATGTGAAAGCTCCTGTGAAAAAAGGAGACAAAGTAGGAAAGATTGTTTTGAAAAAAGGTGGAAAGGTTCTTTCTGAAAGTGACCTTGTAGCAGCCAAAGACAGTAACGAAGCTAGTTGGTGGCAACTCTTTAAACGTTCTATGGGTCACTTCTCCAAGCTGGGATAATTCTTATTTCTACCAAAATAGAACCTGTTTTTTTAGCGAATAAACACTAGTTTTGTCTGTAGGCAGGAAAACGGAAATAAAATATAGAAATTGACTCACTGAACAAAGTTTCCACAAGGGGGAAAGTGCAGTGAGTCTTACCGTTGATTTGGAAGTCAAACAAAATGTTCTTTGTGTACGTTTAGCAGGTGAATTGGACCACCATACAGCTGAAAATCTGCGTAACCAAGCTACGGCTATAATTGAAAAACATCAGATCACTCATATTATTTTAAATTTGGAACAGTTGTCTTTTATGGACAGCTCAGGGCTCGGTGTTATATTGGGTCGTTATAAACAAATTAAAAATAATGGGGGAGAAATGGTGGTTTGTTCTATTTCACCAGCTGTTAAGCGTCTGTTTGAAATGTCTGGGTTGTTTAAAATTATCCGTTTAGAAGAAAGTGAAGAAAACGCCCTGCAAAAATTGGGGGTGGCATAATGAAAAATCACATGAATCTTCAATTTTCTGCCCTAAGCCAAAATGAATCGTTCGCAAGGGTAACGGTAGCTGCTTTCATCATGCAATTGGATCCGACTATGGATGAATTGACGGAAATTAAAACAGTCGTTTCAGAAGCTGTAACAAATGCTATTATTCATGGTTATGACAATGACCCTAACGCCACTGTTTACATCTCTGTCGAACTAGAAGATGGAGCTGTCCATATCACCATTAGAGATGAAGGTATGGGAATTGATGATGTAGAAGAAGCTAGACAGCCGTTATATACTACTAAGCCTGAGCTCGAGCGTTCTGGTATGGGGTTTACCATCATGGAAAACTTTATGGATTATGTAGAAATTCATTCATCAAGAGAAACAGGCACCTCGATCCGTATGACCAAGTATTTAGCTAAGAGCAAAGCGCTTTGTAATTAAGGAGCTAAACCTATGGATGTTGAGGTTAAGAACCAAACACAAACATACCTAAAAGATCATGAAGTGAAAGAACTGATAAAAAGAAGTCAATCTGGCGAACAAGAAGCACGAGATACGATTGTGCAAAAGAATATGAGGCTTGTCTGGTCGGTCGTTCAGCGCTTTATGAACAGAGGTTATGAGCCGGACGACCTGTTCCAAATAGGGTGTATTGGCCTTTTGAAATCAGTGGATAAGTTCGACCTATCCTATGACGTAAAATTTTCCACCTACGCCGTTCCAATGATCATTGGTGAAATCCAGCGATTCATCCGGGATGACGGAAGTGTGAAAGTTAGCCGCTCGTTGAAGGAAGTGGCGAATAAAATCAGAAAAGCGAAAGATGAGTTATCCAAAAGATACGGTAGAGTGCCGACCATCAATGAGATAGCGGAGTTCTTGGAGATTACAGCGGAAGAAGTGGTCCTTGCTCAAGAGGCTGCACGCGCTCCTTCCTCAATCCATGAAACTGTCTATGAAAATGACGGGGACCCTATTACACTTTTGGATCAAATCGCCGATCATTCTGAGCATCGTTGGTTCGACAAAATTGCCTTGAAAGAGGCCATTGAAGAGCTTGATGAGCGAGAAAAACTGATTGTATATTTACGCTACTATAAGGATCAGACTCAAACAGAGGTTGCACAGCGTCTTGGTATATCCCAAGTGCAGGTAAGCCGATTGGAAAAGAAAATATTGCAACAAATGAAAGACCGTATGGATGAATGATGTCCGTACGGTTTTTTCTTGTGAAGCAAACGTGGTAATTCTTGGTGTTCTTTTTTCCTTTGCATGGTAATTCTCCCACTAATCCATACTACAAATACAATATCTTTTGGCAGGATGTGTTTGGAAGATGGATAAATCGCTATATGTTCGCCTTCGTCATCGTATTCAGGCCCGTCCCAATCAAACGATAAAAATAGAAGATGTTGCCCAGTTAATTGCAGACAGGGGAATTTTGGACAAGGTACGGAATATTCCCATCCATCAGATAAACATGAGTGATAAATCTATTGTCGTTTTAGATGTGATGCGGTTGATAAAAGAGATGAGAAAAGTAGATGGAGAACTGGATATTCAGACCTTTGGGCCTGCGCAGACCATAGTGGAGATTGTCTATAAGAAAAAACGATTCCGTCCGATGTTTTTTGTCGGTGTTTGGATCTTGCTCTTTCTAGGTGCAGCACTCGCCATTATGAATTTTCATGAAGATGTTAGCATGCGAATCGTTCATCAAAAGATTTTTAAAACCATCACGGGTCTTGAGGATGAGAAACCGCTTCTTCTTCAGATTCCCTATTCCATTGGATTAGGTTTGGGGATGATATTATTTTTTAATCATGTTTTCCGTAAACGGATTAACGAAGAGCCAAGCCCCCTTGAAGTAGAAATGTTCAACTATCAACAGGACCTGGATCAATATGTAATTATGCATGAAAACAAGGAGAGCTCGAAGAAAATTGATGACGATTAATATCGTATTTGTTGTATTTCTAGGTTTCGCTGGAGGGCTTGCTGTTGGATCTGGCTTTGTTGCGTTTCTTGCGGTGCTTGGGATCATTCCGAGGTTGACCCAATTGACCAAAACAACCAAGTTTGTGTATGGCTACGAATGGGGGGTTATTGGAGGGGCTTTGTTTGGAAGTTGGATTAGCTTAAACAGTGTGACTTTTCATCTTCCTGCCATCCTTGCTATACCTGTTGGTTTGTTTTGTGGAGTGTTTGTTGGTTTATTGGCCGCAGCTTTGACGGAAGTGTTAAATGTATTGCCGATTTTGGCTAAAAGGATCGGGGTGGATGGTCAGATGGCAATTCTTTTAATGGCCATTGTGTTCGGAAAAATAATTGGATCATTATATCACTGGCTAGTGTTTGTCAATTTGTAGGAGGCAGGACAACCATGAGTGAAAAGCTGAAGGATAATTATAAAAATAACATAAAGAAATTTCAGCCTAAAACACCTTACGTGATTAATTGTGTAAAGGCTTTTCTTGTAGGGGGGCTAATTTGTTTAATTGGCCAAGGTATTCAAAATTTCTACATGACAGTGTTTAACTTCTCCGAAAAAAATGTAGGAAACCCTACTGTTGCTACTCTAATTCTAATATCTGCCCTGCTAACAGGTTTTGGCATTTACGATAAACTGGGTCAATTTGCTGGCGCAGGTTCTGCTGTGCCTGTTACTGGTTTTGCCAATTCTATGACAAGTGCAGCTATGGAACACAGAAGTGAAGGCATCGTACTTGGAGTGGCGACAAATATGTTTAAGCTTGCAGGCAGTGTCATTGTATTTGGAGTAGTGGCTGCCTATGTGGTAGGAATGATTCGGTATCTATTAAATATGAGCTTTACTGGTTAGGGGGAAAAGTAGTGCGACTTACAGGAAAACAAAGTTGGGTATTTGAACATCCAATTTATATCAGTTCAACAGGGACGGCCGTTGGACCGAAAGAAGCGGAAGGACCGCTTGGTTCCTTGTTTGATAAATCATATGATGAGCTCCACTGCGGTGAAGATAACTGGGAGCTTGCAGAAAGAAGATTAATGGAGCAATCCGTTCAATCATGTCTAAATAAAGTGAATCTGGAATACAAAGACATCGACTTTTTCCTTGCCGGAGATTTACTCAACCAAAATGTAACGGCTAATTATGTGGCAAGGCATCATCAAATACCATTTCTCTGTATGTTTGGTGCTTGTTCTACTTCGATGGAAACATTGGCAGTAGGGGCAGCGCTTGTGGACGGAGGCTTTGCAAACAGGGTTCTAGCCTCCACCAGCAGTCACAATGCCACTGCAGAAAGGCAGTTTCGCTATCCGACTGAATATGGCGGACAAAAACCGGATTCTGCAACCTTTACGGTAACAGGTTCGGGAACTGCGCTAGTCAGCAAAGAGCCAAGCCCGATTCGCATTACTTCAGCGACCATAGGAAGGGTTATGGATCTTGGCATCACGGACCCATTTGACATGGGTTCTGCGATGGCACCTGCTGCAGCTGATACTATTCAAGCACACTTTCAAGATTTAAATGTGAATCCAGATACTTATGACCTGATTGTGACAGGCGACTTATCTGGAGTTGGAAGTCCTA
Source organism: Bacillus sp. CHD6a (assembly GCF_001293645.1). GTDB lineage: Bacteria > Bacillota > Bacilli > Bacillales > Bacillaceae_I > Sutcliffiella_A. Next base: position 26,203 of record NZ_LBMD01000037.1, on the reverse strand, counting down.
TTCTAAAAGAACTTCTAAAAGAAGAAGGCTACGATATCACAGTGAAACATAGTGATTGCGGGTTAATGATTTTCAGGCCAGATCAGGAGGTTTTTGCAGGGGGAAGCGGTTGTGGATGTTGTGCTGTTGTAACCTATGCCCATCTGATTAATGAATTAAAGACTGGAATGATGAAGAAAGTGCTTGTTGTTGCAACGGGCGCATTGCTAAGCCCTACGATGATACAACAAAAAGAATCGATTCCAACGATCGCACATGGAGTGGTATTAGAGAGGGTGGACCCATAATGGAATATCTAATTGCCTTTGTAGTCGGTGGATTAATTTGTGTAATTGGACAATTATTATTGGATTTTGCCAAGCTAACACCTGCGCATGTGATGAGTACGTTTGTTGTAGCTGGAGCAATACTGGACGGTTTTGGGCTATATGATAAGTTGATTGACTTTGCTGGTGCAGGTGCAACCGTACCCATTACAAGCTTTGGTCACTCGTTATTGCATGGTGCCATGCATCAGTCAGAGAAACACGGTTTTATCGGGATTGGTATGGGGATATTCGAATTAACCTCTGCGGGAATTTCAGCTGCCATTCTGTTCGCTTTTATCGCCGCACTTATCTTTAAACCGAAAGGGTAGATAGTTGTGATTACAAAACGGGTCATTTTAATAACGGATGGAGATGTATATGCCAAGAAGACGATACAGCTTGTTGCTGAACATTATGGTGGCAGATGTATTTCCGCTTCCTTTGGGAATCCTACCTTGTTAAGTGGGGAGGAGTTAGTAAAGTTGATATTGCGGGCGAAAAGTGAACCCGTTTTTGTAATGTTTGATGACAGTGGTTTTCTTGGTGAGGGGGCAGGAGAACGGGCTCTCCGATATGTTGCCACCCATGAACAAGTTGAAGTATTAGGAGTAATCGCGGTTGCTTCTAAAACACATCAATCGGAATGGACAAAAGTGCATCTGACCGTTGATCGTGATTTGCAAGTCTCCTCTTTTGGAGTTGACAAAAGTGGAATACAGGAAATGGATATTGGAAGAATAAATGGAGATACCGTGTATTGTTTAGATGAACTGCATTTTCCGCTCGTTGTCGGAATAGGCGATATAGGCAAGATGGCAAGGAGAGATGATGTAAAACGAGGAGCTCCCATTACCAGCAAAGCGGTCGAAATCATTTTAGAGAGGAATGGGTATGATGTCTCACAATGGAATGGAAAAAGTACCAATATCACCGAAACTGACGAATAATGAAAAATTTTTCAAAGACGAGGTTGGGCTAAATGTCAGCTTTGACCTTGGCGTAAGGAAGTTTACCATTCTTGGAAAAGAATTGAACCTCTATTATGTTAATGGTCTTTGTGACACGATGTTTATTATCGAACTTATGGAAGAATTGCTTCATATCAATGATTTTGAAAAAAAGACTTACAAAGTAAAAGAAATTGTGAACAACCGTTTGGTAAACCAGCAAGTGAACAATATCGAGTATATGGATGAAGTGGTAGACCAAGTGCTTAGCGGACTGGTAGTCATTTTGCTTGAAGGCGAAGACAGCGGCTTTGTCATTGATACTCGTGCATACCCAGGAAGAAGTCCAGAAGAGCCTGATACAGAGAAAGTGGTCAGGGGAGCTAGAGACGGGTATGTTGAAAATATTATTGTGAACACAGCCCTAACACGAAGAAGAATAAGAGATGAAAGGCTTCGCTATGAAATTTTTCAAGTTGGAGAACGATCCAAAACAGATATCTGTCTTGCGTACATAAAAGATGTAGCTGACCCCGATTTAGTTGATATTGTTCGTAAAGAAACGAAAAATATTGATATTGATGGGCTGACCATGGCAGATAAAACGGTAGAAGAGTTTATTGTAAAACAAGGCTATAATCCATTTCCCCTTGTACGTTACACAGAGAGGCCTGATATTGCAGCGACACACCTGTTGGAGGGCCATGTCATTATTATGGTAGATACATCCCCTAGTGTCATTATCACTCCAACTACATTCTTCCACCATGTACAACATGTAGAGGAATACAGGCAGTCTCCAGCAGTTGGTACTTTTGTCCGTTGGGTCCGCTTTTGTGGTATCTTTGCTTCTTTATTCCTTTTGCCACTTTGGTTCTTAATGATATTGGAGCCAAGTCTGCTTCCTGAACCAATAAGTTTTATTGGACCAAATGAAGAATCTAATATTCCTGTGGTCTTTCAAATTTTCATTGCAGACATCGGGGTAGAATTTCTAAGACTCGCAGCCATTCATACACCAACCGCGCTTTCCACTGCGATGGGTTTAATTGCCGCCGTTTTAATTGGGCAAATTGCTATTGATGTCGGACTTTTCGTACCTGAGGTTATTCTATACGTTGCGGTAGCAGCTATAGGCTCATTTACTACTCCAAGTTATGAATTGAGTGTCGCCAACAAAATAATTAGATTGGCTCTCTTAGTTCTGGTAGCATTTTTTCACGTGCCAGGGTTGGTAGTAGGGATAACATTGTTACTATTATTTCTTGCAGGAACTCGTTCGTTAAATACGCCTTACTTATGGCCATTTATACCATTCAGTCCAAAAGCATTGCTCATGATCCTTGTAAGAAGAAGTACACCTGGTGCAAAAATTCGCCCAAGTATTGTTCATCCGAGAAATCGGTTTAGGCAACCTCAATAACAAACTAGTAAGAATATTCGCTTGATAGAGGCATTCATGTGTGGTAAAGTTTAGTTTAATCAAGTACAGAATGAAAGAGTTTGTAGGCAGCTAAAGAATCTGTTTAGCTGTCTTTTGCTTAATTTTTTTTTATCAGGGCTAGAACACATCCACAATTCTCTACTAGAGAATATGGTATTAAATAGAGTTACTTATAAACTAACTGCGCGAGGGGAAACGGCATATGTATTATCATGGAACTAGTAAAGTAAACGCAAAAGGGCACTTGGAAATAGGGGGAGTTGACACCATTAAACTTGCGGAGGATTATGGCACTCCACTATATGTTTATGACGTAGCACTAATTCGAGAACGGGCACGAGATTTTCAGACCACTTTCAAAAATCTTGGTGTTAAAGCTCAAGTTGCATATGCAAGCAAAGCATTTTCTTCTGTTGCGATGTTTCAGCTAGTAAAAGAAGAAGGGTTATCCTTAGATGTGGTATCTGGAGGAGAGCTTTATACTGCAATCGTTGCAAATTTCCCCGTAGATCGCATCCACTTTCATGGTAACAACAAAAGTGTAGAAGAGCTTGAAATGGCTGTAGAGAATAAAATTGGCTGTGTGGTTGTAGATAACTTTTTAGAATTAACATTGCTTCAGGAAATTTGTGAAAAGCATGATTATACGATGCCAATCTTGCTTCGTGTTACACCGGGAATCAATGCGCATACACATGATTATATTTTGACTGGACAAGAGGATTCTAAATTTGGTTTTGATTTGCAAAGCGGTCAGGCACACAAAGCGATGAAGATTGCATCTAATGCAACTCATTTGGACTTGCTGGGAATTCATTGTCATATTGGTTCTCAAATCTTTGAAACAACAGGATTTAAACTTGCTGCAGGCAAACTATTTGAAACGTTAAAAGAATGGAACGATAAAGAAGGCTTTGAAGCTCGCGTAGTGAACCTTGGCGGAGGATTTGGAATTCGATACACGGAAGAAGACAATCCTCTTCCTGCATCTGTGTATGTTGAAGAAATAATCACCGACGTTCAATCGTTTGTAAAAGATCATCATCTGAAGATGCCTGAAATCTGGATTGAGCCAGGCCGTTCATTAGTTGGAGATGCGGGAACGACCATCTACTCTGTCGGCTCCAAAAAAGAGATTCCAAATATCAGGGATTATTTGGCCATCGATGGTGGAATGACGGATAATATTCGACCTGCACTATACCAGGCTAAATACGAAGCGGTACTTGCAAATAGAGTGGAAGACCAAGCAGATGATAAGGTATCCATTGCTGGAAAATGCTGTGAATCTGGTGACATGTTGATTTGGGACCTTCCGTTACCCAAAGCCAATCATGAAGATTATTTGGCAGTATTCTGTACCGGAGCATATGGGTATGCAATGGCAAACAACTACAATCGAATTACCAAACCAGCAGTTGTATTTGTAGAAGACGGCGAAGCGCAACTTGTCATCCGCAGAGAAACCTTTGAGGACTTGGTAAGATTGGATTTACCTTTCCAAGCAAAAACGAAGCTAACAAAATAAAACCCAATCCAACAAAAGCGCACCCTTTTAAATTAGGGTGCGCATTTTTGGGGTTAAGATATTATTCAACACTATTGATTTCCGTTCCAGACGCTTCGCTTGCATTCGTGCGATGAATCGCTTCCGAAGCCTTCCTTGTCCTGAGGGAGATAGCGCTAGGTGGAGACTACGCAGGCTAAGCCGAGGAGGCTCACGTCAGCCCTTGTGGAAATTAACAGCGGTGTTTAAAGAAATCTACGAACGAAATAGCAGCTTGCCGGCCGTCTGACTTCCTTTTCCTACTATAATCATGTATGATAATAACTGGTTCATTTTAATTTTATATACAAGGAGATGTTCATAATGGCAAAAACAGGATACATACTTATGGAAAACGGAGAAAAAATCGAATTCGAACTTTATCCAAACGAAGCGCCTAATACGGTTGCAAACTTCGAAAAATTAGCAAACGAAGGATTCTATAATGGTGTGACATTCCACCGTGTAATCCCTGGTTTCGTAAGCCAAGGTGGAGATCCAACTGGTACAGGTGCAGGCGGAAGCGGAACTACTATCAAATGTGAAACAGAAGGTAACCCACATAAGCATGAAGCAGGAAGCCTTTCCATGGCACACGCTGGAAGAGACACTGGTTCTAGCCAATTCTTCATTGTTCACCAGCCACAACCTCACTTAAACGGTGTTCACACTGTTTTTGGAAAAGTGACTTCTGGACTTGAAACAGCTAGAAACATGAAAAATGGCGACGTTATGGAGAAAGTGGAAGTAACAGACGCTGAATAATAGTTTTAAAAGCGGGAGCAGAAATGCTCTCTCTTTTTTTACAAAAAAGAAAGCAGGAAACTACCATGAATAAAAAGAATTGGGTCTTACTCGGCGTGTTGCTGGCAATGTCCCTGATCTGGGGCATCATTTACTGGTTATTCATCGTTTAACAAAATTAACAGAAACTTTAAATTTTACTTATCTGGAAGATATGCTAAAATAATAACGGAATACAACTACATATGAATGTCCTTCGGGGGTGGGTGAAATTCCCTACCGGCGGTGATGAAGCTTTATGTTTCTTAGTCCGTGACCCGGTTTTCTTGAATAGGAAAAGCGGTGGATCTGGTGCAACTCCAGGGCCGACAGTTAAAGTCTGGATGGGAGAAGGATTATAGATTGCAAGCAGTGAAAAATTCTTGATTGAACACTGTTTATTTTCCTATACGCAATTTTAATCCACTCAAACCTCTAAGGCGATATACTTAGAGGTTTTTATTATTTTTTTGATGTATTTTAGGAGGGGATTAGCTTTGGAAGATCAGTATTACATGAAGTTTGCCATTGATCTGGCGAAGCGTGCAGCAGGACAAACCTCTCCAAACCCGGTTGTCGGTTGTGTGGTAGTGAAAGAAGGAGAAATTGTAGGCTTTGGCGCACACTTGCGAGCAGGAGAGGCTCATGCAGAAGTCAATGCCATTCAGATGGCAGGAGAAGAAAAAACAAGGAATTCAACAGTTTATGTAACACTAGAACCTTGTAGTCATTTTGGAAAAACGCCTCCTTGCTCAGATCTTCTCATTCAATCACAGGTTAGTAGAGTAGTCATAGCCTCAACAGATCCAAACCCATTGGTTGCAGGAAAAGGAATGGAAAAGCTTCGTAAGGCAGGGATAGAAGTGGAAGTTGGTGTATGTGCAGAGGAAGCTCTGGCCTTGAATCAGGTTTTCTTCCATTATATAAAAACCCGTAAACCATTTGTTACTTTAAAAACAGCTGCCAGCCTGGATGGAAAAACCGCCACTCACACCAATGAGAGTAAGTGGATCACTGGACCTGACGCACGAATGGATGTTCATCAATATCGTCATCAGCATGATGCAATTCTAGTGGGAGTTGGGACAGTCCTTGCCGATGACCCAAGTTTAGACACTAGGCTGCCAAATGGCGGGAAAAATCCAATAAGAATCATTCTTGATACTCACCTTAAAACACCGCTGGGTTCTAAAGTGGTCACAGACGGAAAGGCGCCTACCTGGATCATTACCGGCTCCAAACCGGATATTGAAAAAGTGGCTACTTTAAAGGGGCAAAAAGGAATTAGAGTCCTTTCTCTACCCGTGGAAAAGGTAGAGGTCAATGCTCTTCTTGCGTTGCTTGGGGAGGAAGGAATTACCTCTTTATTTGTTGAAGGTGGAGCGACAGTTAATGGCAGTTTTCTAAAAAATAATGCCATTCAGCAAGTAATAACCTATATTGCTCCTAAATTGATAGGTGGTCAAGATGCTCCCACAGTTATTGGCGGGGAAGGCTTTGCGAAAATGGATGAAGTAGTAGAACTTGACATCAAAGAGGTTACCAGAATTGGCGCCGACATAAAGATTATTTCTATACCTAAAGTAGTTAAACGGAGGTGAGCACATGTTTACAGGGATCATTGAAGAAATAGGAACAATTAAACAAATTATTCGAGGCGATCAAGCAATTATACTAGAGATGGAAGCGAACAAAGTGTTAGAAGACGTAAAGTTGGGAGACAGTATAGCAGTCAATGGTGTTTGTCTAACGGTTACTAGCTTTACTGAAAACCGGTTTACAGTAGATGTTATGCCTGAAACGATACGTGCCACTTCGCTAAAAACATTAAACGCCGGCTCTAGAGTAAACCTTGAAAGAGCAATGATTGCCAATGGCAGATTCGGAGGGCACTTTGTCAGCGGTCATGTGGACGGAACAGGGACCATCCAGGATAAAAAGAGAATGGGCAACGCGGTCTATTATACTATCTCAGTTGAAGATGCATTATCTCGCTATTTAATGCTAAAGGGATCGGTATCGGTAGATGGAACAAGCCTGACTATTTTTGGAGTGGCAGATAACAGCTTTACGATCTCGCTTATTCCTCACACCTTGAATGAAACAATTCTTGGCGGAAAAGGTAAAGGTGATACCGTCAATATTGAAGTGGACATGTTGGCGAAATATATGGAGCATCTGTTGAATCATCAGAATGGAACTCCTTCCCATAAATCTAGTATTTCTGCATCATTTTTAGAAGAGCATGGATATAAATAAAGGTGGGTGAGAACGATGAGTGAAGTATTTAATACAATAGAAGAAGCATTGGAAGATTTGCAACAAGGTAAAGTAATCATTGTTTGTGATGATGAGGACAGAGAGAACGAGGGAGATTTCGTGGCTCTAGCGGAAAAAGCAACTCCTGCTGTAGTGAATTTTATGGCAACCCACGGTCGTGGACTAATTTGTGTTCCTGTTCAAGAAGAGTTGGCTGAGAGACTGGATCTTGTACCAATGGTAAATCACAATACAGATTCACATGGCACTGCATTCACTGTCAGCATCGATCATAAATCCACAACGACCGGCATTTCTGCATTTGAACGTTCCACAACCATTATGGAACTCTTATCCCCTATGTCAAAAGCAGGAGACTTCAAACGTCCCGGACATATTTTTCCGCTTGTAGCTAAAAAAGGCGGAGTGTTAAGAAGAGCAGGACATACAGAGGCAGCGGTGGACTTAGCTTTAATGAGCAACTCTTATCCAGCTGGTGTCATTTGTGAAATTATGAATGAAGACGGCTCCATGGCACGTGTACCAGAACTAAGAAAAATTGCCGACAAATTTGATTTGAAGATGATTACTATCAAGGACATGATTCAATATCGAAATCGAAAAGATAAGCTTGTTCAACGAGAAGTAGAAATAAAGCTCCCAACTGAGTTTGGTGATTTCCGTGCTATTGGATACTCGAATGTAGTGGATGGAAAAGAACATGTAGCTCTAGTTAAAGGAGATATCGACTCTGCATCCCCAACGCTTGTCCGTGTTCACTCTGAATGCTTGACAGGGGACGTGTTTGGGTCCAATCGTTGTGATTGCGGCCCACAACTTCATGCTGCACTTGCTCAAATCGAGAAGGAAGGCAATGGAGTGCTTCTATATATGAGACAAGAAGGGCGGGGCATTGGCTTACTAAATAAGTTGCGGGCTTATAAGCTCCAAGAAGAAGGTTACGACACGGTTGAAGCCAATGAGAAATTGGGCTTTGGTGCAGACTTGCGCGATTACGGTATTGGGGCACAAATCTTAAGAGACCTTGGTGTATCCAAAATGAAGCTTCTGACGAACAATCCACGAAAAATTGCCGGGTTAAAAGGATATGAGCTAGAAGTGGTAGACCGTGTACCCATTCAAATGCCAACAAAAGAAGCTAATGAAAGTTATCTAAAAACCAAGCATTCAAAATTAGGGCATATGTTGCATTTTTAAATAGTACAGACCCTTAGTTGTTACTTGGAGCAAAAGGCGAAGACTCCTGAGGGAGATAGCGCTAGGTGGAGACCCCGCAGGCGTAGCCGAGGAGGCTCCAGTAGCGCCCCTAGGAAAGCGAAGCCATTTGCGGAAATCAACAGCGGTGTTTAGTAAATTTTCAAAATCAAGGTCTTTTTCAGTGGGTTTTGCGGTGTCTCAAGGTCACACGGAGGAAAGCAAAGCGTTTTGCGGAAAATAACAACGGTTTAATAAAAAGTATAAAAGTGAAATTAGGAGGAACTAAACATGGCAAAAGTATTTGAAGGTAATTTAGTAGGAACAGGACTTAAAGTAGGAATCGTAGTGGGCAGATTCAATGAATTTATTACAAGTAAGCTTCTTGGCGGAGCACAAGACGCACTTAAACGACACGGTGTAGAGGAGGATCAGGTGGATGTAGCGTGGGTACCTGGTGCATTTGAAATTCCGTTGGTAGCCAAAAGAATGGCAGACTCAGGGAAATATGATGCGGTGATTACCCTTGGTACGGTTATTCGCGGATCAACTCCTCATTTTGACTACGTATGTAACGAAGCGGCTAAAGGAGTATCCCAAGCATCTATGCAATCAGGCATTCCGGTAATATTTGGTGTGCTTACTACAGAAACCATCGAACAGGCAATTGAAAGAGCAGGTACGAAAGCTGGAAACAAGGGTTGGGAAGCTGCTGCAGCTGCCATTGAAATGGCAAATTTATTACGCGAATTTTAAGTTTTATTTTAAAAAGGTGTACTTTAAAGCTTTGTTTGGATAGAATGTATACTTAAGAGTAAGAAAATCTTTCAAATAGGAACATTTTTCATCCGTTTTCCTATACTACTTGTAGTTATACTTATGAAAGTTTTTTCGATAATGAGGGGTAATTTATGTTAATTCGTTATAAGAAGAGCTTTGAGAAAATTGCTATGGGTCTTATGTCCTTTATGCCAACTGAAAAAGAGCTGAAGAAATTACAGCAATCGATGAGAGACTACGAAGAGAAAGAAAACTGGCAGCTTTTCCTTTGGAAGGAAGACGATATCATTGGTTTGATTGGAATTGAGTTCGAAGAGGATAGCTTCACCATTCAACACATCAGTGTGATTCCGTCCCACCGTGGACAAGGATTTGGGAAGAAAATGGTTGTCGCGCTCACGCAAACCTATCCAAACAAAGCAGTCAAGACAACACAATATACTACTGCATTTATTGAAAAATGTGATTTAAATAAAGACGAATGCAGTGAATAATTTCATATATGATAAAAACGACGGCTCTCTTTGTGAAAGCGCGTCGTTTTTGTGTTTTAGAATGGATTTTCTCAATCGGATAGCCTGTAAAATGGTGCCAGAAACAAAAATACAAGCGAAACAAGGTATAATACTGTCCAAAAAATAAAAATACGAGCGCAACCGAAGCAAATACTGTCCAAAAAACGAAAATACGAGCCGAAATGCACTAAATACATGCCGTTCGACAAGTCAAGTAAAGTCAAATTCCGCCGAACAGGTGCGCCATCGTGTTCCACCCCTTTTTCCATTTAGCCTCGCTTCCGCAATTTAAGCTGCCTCTGCCTTTCTGCTATTACATCCGAGCGGTCACGAAGGGTATGCCTGTTCACCAAGGAGCCGTCATGCAAATCGCTGGCAGCTCCCCAAACGACGCCCTCACTTTTTGCCATAGCATCACAAGATAGTTGTAGATTTGAATCTACTATCGGCAAATTCATACTCATATAGGGTTCTTGTTTCTTCACATATTCCACCCGCTCTTCAAGCAATTTAACCAACTGCCCACTATCAAGTCCCAACGTAGTTATCGCCGCCGACTCGCTTCTGATAACGCGAGACGCATTTTGAAGCATCCGTAAAGCGCCCTTATAATTCCCACGTCTCTGATGGTAGAGACCCACCGCAATTTGGATAAGGCCGACCCAATGAACTTCGCGTTCACTTGCATCTTTTTCCTTCCAATATTCTTCGAGAACTTCATGGCATTCAAAATAGTCTCTGTCACAATGAAAATGATATAAATAATCAAGGTAAGCTTTAGGATACAAAGGATTTCCTCCTTAATACAAATCTAATAATATTTTAACATAATCATGAAAACTCTATAAAATCTTGATACAATACTCTATACTATTGTATAGTTTGATGTTTATGTTAGGTGGATGAATGATTGTGCAGGAATACAATGTGAAAGTAGAGGCCTTTGAGGGCCCATTAGATTTATTATTACATTTAATAAACAGGTTGGAAATTGATATATATGATATTCCAGTTGCTCAAATTACCGAGCAATACTTATTATACATACATACTATGAAAGAACTGCAATTAGATGTTGCAAGTGAGTACCTTGTCATGGCAGCAACCCTTATTGAAATCAAGAGCAAAATGCTGCTTCCAAAACATGATGATGAAATCCTGGACGAAGAGGATGAATTTCCAGAATATGAAGAGGATCCTCGTGAAGAGTTAATGAATCGACTAATAGAGTACAGAAAATATAAAGAGGCAGCAGATGACCTCAAAGAGATGGAAGAAGAACGCAGTCATCTTTTTACCAAGCCTCCAAGTGACTTGAGCAGTCTGATGAAGGAAGTAAAGCCCGAGGAAGTAAAATTGGATGTTTCTTTATATGACATGCTCGGTGCATTGCAGAAACTTATGCGTAGGAAGAAAATACAGAAACCGATGCAGACCAGAATTACACGCCAGGAAATACCGATTGAGAAGCGAATGGAAGAACTGATTCAGGATTTGCGTCAATTTAAGGGTCGTAAGCATTTTTATGATTTATTTCCAGAATCAAGCAAAGAGTATGTTGTCGTGACATTTTTAGCCATACTCGAACTATTAAAAAAGAATAGCATTCTCTTGGAACAGGATGATAATTTCTCGGATATATATGTGTCTTATAAGGAAGGAGGAAACGAAGAAAGTGGCTATTATTAATTGGAAAGCAATTGTGGAGAGCCTCCTATTTGCTGCAGGAGATGAAGGGCTCACGATAAAGGAACTTACAACCGTTCTTGAAGTGGAGGAACATGTCGCAAGGGATATATTAGATGAGTTGAAAAAAGGTTATCAAAAAAAAGAGAGGGGAATCACCCTCATAGAGCTTGCAGGTACGTATCAATTGACTACCAAAAAAGAGCATTCTATCTATCTAAAGAAATTGGTGGAATCTCCTTCTTCCCAAACTCTTTCACAGGCAGCCCTTGAAACACTGGCAATTGTCGCATATAAGCAGCCAATTACCCGGACAGAAGTGGAGAGCATCCGAGGTGTGAAAAGTGAAAGACCACTGCAAACATTGGCAGCAAAAGCGCTTGTAAAAGAAGTGGGAAGAGCGGAAGGAACAGGAAGAGCTATTTTATATGGTACAACGAAGGAATTCCTGGATTATTTTGGGTTAAAAGATATTAAAGAATTACCGCCACTATCTGTAAACATGGAAGAAATGGACGAAGAAGCTGATTTGTTTTTTGAAAAGTTTCAAGAAACGTTTGAATCTTAAGATTATTTCATCCTCTTATGGTAAAATAGTAGTATGGGAGGCTGTAAACTAAAAAGCCCCTATGACAGATTAGCAGGTGGGAGTGACCGTATGCGAATTATAAATTGTAGAGGGTATGAATTAGTAAAGGCACAACCCAACACTTCTGAGGATTTTTTTAACCGCTCTGAAGTGACTTTTGAAGATGATGGACAAAAAAAGACCTTACATGTACTGTACATTCGGTACTATGACGAAACCTTTGCTGAGTTCATCCCCGCAATGAGTGGAGAAGCAGATCCTATTTTCGATATTGGTGAAAAACAAATTACGTTTAAAGATTTAGTGGCCATTGTTTGTTTAATAAAAAATCCAAGTTTTCGTCAAAGAAAACGGATTTACATCAATACGAAAGAAGAGCTAGCCGGTTATTTTGAAGGAGTGAATATCTCTAAAATAAGAGAAATCTTTGAGGGAATGCAAGAACAGGGTGACTATAAACTTACCTCTCCACTTCACTTTTTAGCAGAACCTACTTCTTGAAGTTGGCCAAGCTAGAAATACATTCTAGCATTGCTAGTAATACTTTTATGTTAAGGTACGTAACGTAGTAGAAACATACGATTAGAAAAAACTAATACTTGGAGGGTCATTTTTCAATGGCAAATACAATTGTAAAATCACAAACAGAACAGGTTGAGAGCTTTTTAGGAAATACGGTACATCAATTGAACACGTTCTTGAATGAAGCTACGCTTTCCACACTGATGGAAGAGTCATCAACGACCCAAGGGTATGTAGAACTCCTTTTATTGAATACTCGTCGACTTGCTGTATTCTGTGACGAAGGATTGAATGCTTGTCAAGTTATCCTGAAAAGTGAACCATTCAGAAAGTCAGCTGCTGAGAAAGTTTTATATAACATTTATCATCAATGTATTGAAGAATTCTTTGCTCCTAGAAACGATGCTTGGTATGAGGACAGCCGTTCTGCCTACACCGGGAAAAATTCTATTCAGTTCCATGAGGCACCACCAGAATCATTAAAATTGGTAATTCGGGGCTTGGAAAGTGATTTTCAAGCAGTTCGTGAGGAGCTTGAATATTACGAAACGGACTACCGGACAAAAATGATGCAAAGCAATTGATTTTATAGCACCAGCCCTATTTTTGGGTTGGTGTTTTTTTGTTTTTTCTACCTCTGCACTCTTGTTCCATATCGCCCAAAGGTTGCATACAATAGAACGATGAGTGCAGGGGAGGGTGAGGATGATCAAACAAAATCAGCTTGTTTTTAAGCAGTTCTTATGCGATGTGGAAGATTGGTGTTTGGAAGTATTGACCTCCAATCAAGGCAGCAAAGAGGATATCCGGAACAGTTGGTTATCGGAGGTAAGAGGGTTGCTAAAGAGGGTTCAACATACACAAGATCAACCCAATATCTTCGAGACTGATATATTGGAAATTAAAAAGAGTTTGGAAGAGACGGCAGAAGAAATGCGTAACGTTTCAGTCATACGTGCTACTAATGGAAGAGTGCCAATAGGGCAACATTCTCTGCCACCACTTCCATATCCATATAATGCCCTAGAACCATACATTTCTAGAGAAATAATGGAACTGCATCACCAGAAACATCATAAGAGCTATGTGGATGGGCTGAATAAAGCGGAAATGAAGATGCTAGAGGCACGTGAAACAGGCAATTATGATCTTATTAAACACTGGGAACGGGAAGCAGCATTTCATGGATCCGGCCATTATTTGCACACTATGTTCTGGGATAACATGTCACCAAATGGTGGAGGTCAACCAAGTGGAAGGCTTTTGCAGCAAATAGTTCAGGACTTTGGTAGTTATGAGAAATTTAAAAGGCATTTTTCAGAAGCTGCAGACAAAGTGGAGGGTGTTGGTTGGGCTTTACTTGTTTGGTCTCCTCGTGCACACCGACTGGAAATATTGCAAACAGAGAAGCAACAACTATTTACACAGTGGGACACCATTCCGCTTCTTGGGTTAGATGTATGGGAACATGCTTATTATCTTCAATATAAAAATAACCGAAAAGATTATATCGATAAATGGTGGAATCTTGTAAATTGGAAAGACGTTGAAAAACGCTACCAAGAAGCGTCAAGATTGAAGTGGAAACCATATTAGTGAGGGAGGGGAGGTCTATGCCTCCTTTTTTCTTTTCCATTCAATCGACATAAAAACCACTCATAATCTAGGACAGGTTGTGCATAAACTTGTACAAAAATAGATAAGGGATGGGATTGGATGTCTCTCAAAAGAAAAATGTTCAGCATTGCGTTTGTTTCGCTGCTGATTTTCTCCATATGCATTCCTCCAAATGTATTTGCAGAACAAGTAGGGGTCAGTGCTCGAAATGCAGTCTTGATTGAACAGGAAAGCGGCAGAATCATTTATGAAAAAGATGCACATGACAAACAGAGAATTGCCAGCATCACAAAGGTGATGACAGCTATTTTGGCAATTGAATCGGGAAAACTAGATGAGATTGTGAAGGTCAGTGAGAAGGCTGTTCGTGCAGAAGGTTCCTCCTTGTACTTGAAACCAGGTGAAAAAATTAAATTGGAACATCTCGTTTATGGGTTGATGCTCCGCTCTGGAAATGACTCTGCAGTTGCGATAGCCGAACATGTTGGCGGAAGTTTAGAAGGTTTTGTATTCATGATGAACGAAAAAGCAGCAGAGCTTGGTATGACTAACACAGAATTTGCAAATCCACATGGTTTAGATGACCACGAGAACCATTACTCAACAGCTTTTGATATGGCGCTGTTAACAAGATATGCTATGCAACATGAAACATTTCAAGAGATTGCAGGCACAAAAGTTTACAGAGCACCTGCTGCCCCTGGTGAATCATGGGACAGGAGTTGGACCAATAAACACAGATTAGTGACGGGTATGTACGAATATGCAACAGGTGGAAAAACCGGATATACAAAACGGGCTAAGCGGACCCTAATTACGACAGCTTCCAAAGATGGATTAGATGTTATTGCAGTGACATTGAATGGACCGGATGATTGGAAAGATCATATTTATATGTTTAACCGGGCTTTTACAGACTATAAATTGTACGATATTGCGGAAAAGGGAGAAATAGATAACGTAAAAGATAATTTTTATAAAGGGAAAGTCTTCCTCTCCCGTGATGTGAAATATCCTATGACGAAAAAAGAAAGAGAAAATGTAAGAATTAAGGTTACGTTAGAAAAGCCAAAAAAAGAGTGGAAAGATGATGGGAAGGTACCCGAAGTTGTAGGGGAGTATACATTAATTGTCCATGATGAGGCTGTTGTGGAAACACCGATCTACTTCGAACAAAAGCAAAAAAAGGAAGGCGGTTTCTGGAGCATCTTTAAGAACATGTTCTTCATTATGGCAGGAAAGACGCCATGGTAAACATAATTTGGGTGGCCATGACCATTATTGGAATCTTGTTTGCAATGATTAATGGAACAATGGATAAAGTGAACGAGGCAATTTTTACAGGTGCAAAAGAAGCGGTAACCATTTGCATCGGTTTTATCAGTATCTTAGTTTTTTGGCTAGGACTAATGAGAATTGCTCAGGAAGCGGGACTTCTAGAAAAATTAGCATCTCTTTTTAAACCTGTTGTACGAAGAATTTTCCCAGAGGTACCACCAGATCATCCTGCAATGGGCTATATGCTCTCTAATATGATTGCTAATATGTTCGGCCTTGGAAATGCAGCCACTCCAATGGGTATTAAAGCGATGGAACAACTTAGGGAATTGAATGATGGGAAAATAGAAGCAAGCCGTTCTATGATTACATTTTTAGCTATAAATACATCAAGTCTTACCTTGATTCCTACCACGGTCATTGCCATCAGGATGAACTATGGATCTGCTTCTCCTACAGAAATAGTCGGTCCCACACTTGTTGCTACACTGTGCTCCACAATCGCAGCCATCACCATCGACCGCTTATTCTATTACAGGCGAATGGCGAAAAGGAGGTAGGCCATGCAACTCATTTCGCTCATATCCCTTTGGATGATCCCTCTTATTATCGGGTTCATTCTTTTGTATGCTACGTTTAAAAAAGTTCCTACTTATGAAACCTTTGTGGAAGGAGGAAAAGAGGGAATCAAAATAGCTATATCTATCATTCCATTCTTAGTTGGGATGTTGGTTGCCATCTCCATCTTCAGGGCTTCTGGCGCATTGGATTTCCTCGTAGAGTTTGTCAGACCGGTCATGAAGGCAATAGGCGTTCCTGCTGAAATAGTTCCACTTTCCATCATCCGACCCATTTCAGGTACAGCAGCCCTTGGTATGACAACAGATATGATAGCGACCTACGGACCTGATTCATTTATGGGCAGGTTAGCTTCGGTACTCCAAGGAAGTACCGATACCACGTTGTATGTCATAACGGTTTACTTTGGAGCTGTTGGTATCAAAAAGATGGGAGATGCTTTGAAAGTAGGTTTGCTGGCGGATGTAGTGGGTATTATTGTATCTATCTTAGTCGTTACCATTTTCTTTGCAATGTAATTATTTTACGCCGAGGCAAATCTCGACGTTTTTAATTTTTTTGCTCTGTTAAATAATAGTGTTGATTTTCTCAATAGATAAGGGACCCAATTTGGGTCCTTAATAAAGGTAATAAATTACCCTTTTCTTAAAATCTTTCGAAACATTTTTGGCTTGTGCTTTTCAAAAGCATTTATTAATTCTTTTCCAAATATAGTTATACTTTTTTCCCAAGGGTGCCCTAAATAGCCCCATTTAAAATCCTTCTGGATAAAGAAATAGTAATCACCATTCGGAAACATTGGTATTGTCCATTCTCCGAATTCATCCTTTTCGAATTCTAAGCGTGGATTTACCCAATAACATTCGTGTTGCCAATCGAGTGCCAGTATATATTCGTCTACTAATGTGGTCTCTTTAAATGCATCTAACGCTTTTTCTTCAAGGTCATCATAAGCATCTAAATCTGCCGAATTCCCGAAATAATCGGAAATATTATATGTTATAAAAGGATACGGCACCTGAAATGACGGGAAATTAGACAAACTTGGTTCGAATTTAAAATCTCTATATATCCTGTCCCAAATTTGGTCGTACTCTTGGTCAGAAAACGGAAACCAGTTCTTCATTAAATAACCACCTTTCTTATTTGAGTAACTAAGCAGTTTGACGATATTTTAATCTGAAACCAGATAGTCTGAGCGTGCGATTCGTACCATTTATTGTGGACAAGCAACTTTCAATAATCATTTTGCTTACAGTGTAAAATCGTTACGGAATCTGATTAGGTCCAAGAACTGAAACCAGCCCAACTAAAGGTCGAGGTATTTAGTTGCCACACCATTAAAACGGTCCATCCAACCTTTCAGACGGCTATGATAATTATTTACATTTTGGATATAAAAAAGTCCCCTAACACGTTTCTTTCCATCCGATTTGAAAGGATAATGCTCTAACCAGTCTTTCTGTGTATTGGAGCAAATGGTGAAGACTTAGCGGGGGAGTAACGGTAGATTGAGACCCCGCAGCGCAGCGAGGAGGCTCAAGCACCGTCCCGCGGAAAGCAACAGCGGCACATAACCAGCAACTAAAAGAGGAACGGTGCTTTATCTTGGTTTTTCCCTAACTTATTGGGCCAAATACAGTTATCTATTATTTCCTCTTTCTTTTTGCAAACAACAACAGGTATAATTAGAGTTTGCAAACATTGGGAATCATAGAAGTAGAGAAATCTTGGCTTTTATTGTGAAAGTCAGGTAAGATGTTGAATGAGGTGAAAGATATGGAACGGTTACAAAAAGTTATTGCACACGCAGGAATTGCGTCCAGAAGAAAAGCAGAAGAAATGATAAAAGAAGGTAAAGTTAAAGTTAACGATAAAGTGGTAAAAGAACTAGGCGTAAAAGTTAACCCAAATGACAAAATTGAAGTAGAAGGAATTCCAGTTGAACGTGAGGAACCAGTTTACTTCTTACTATATAAACCACGAGGCGTTATTTCCAGTGTAAGTGACGACAAAGGTAGAAAAGTAGCGACTGATTTCTTTCCTTACATTGAAGAGCGCATTTATCCTGTAGGTAGACTAGATTATGATACTTCCGGGTTGTTGCTTATGACCAATGACGGCGAGTTTGCCAATGCACTAATGCATCCCGCTTCAGAAGTAGAAAAAGTCTATGTCGCAAAGCTAAAAGGAATTCCTACAAGAGAAGCGATAAAAAGTCTGGAAAAGGGTATTAAGCTAGAGGACGGTAAGACAGCACCAGCTCGAATTAAGTTGCTTTCAATGGAGAGAACGAAGAACACATCTATCTTTGAAATTAGCATTCATGAAGGCCGTAATAGACAGGTTCGTCGTATGTTTGAAGCGATCGGCCATCCGGTCATGAAACTGAAAAGGGAACGTTATGGCTTCCTGAACTTGCATGGACTGTCTGCGGGCGAAGCAAGAGAGTTGACTCCTCATGAAGTGAAGCAGCTTCGGGTAATGGCG
Source organism: Bacillus sp. CHD6a (assembly GCF_001293645.1). Lineage (GTDB taxonomy): Bacteria > Bacillota > Bacilli > Bacillales > Bacillaceae_I > Sutcliffiella_A. Next base: position 7,645 of record NZ_LBMD01000037.1, on the reverse strand, counting down.
ACAAAACCGAAAAAATAGGAGTGAAAGCGGAGGAAGCTTAGAAGGCAGCTTCCGCTTTTATTTGTGTCTGTCAGCATATGTTAGGAACCTATGTTTTTCAGTCACAAAACCTTCATATTCTATTATCTATGCAAAAAGTTGTAAATGTTATAATAACAAGGATGAAATGTCTCAGTTTTAGGAGAGTATGTATATGAATAAAAAGAAACGCTTACTAATGCGGACAAGCATACTATTGATTCTTTTAGTCGCAATCGGATATACCATGTATACAAACTTCTTCCAGTCCAAAGAAATAGTGGATGTGGGAGATGAGGCACCAAATTTTGTACTTACCGATCTTGAAGGCAATGAAGTGATGCTTTCGGATTACCGTGGAAAAGGTGTTTTCCTTAATTTCTGGGGAACATGGTGTAAGCCGTGTGAAAGAGAAATGCCTTATATGGAAAATCAATATCAAGCATTTAAAGACCAAGGTGTAGAAGTACTTGCAGTTAATATTAGAGAAACGAACCTGGCAGTCGAGAAATTCAGAGATCGTCATGGACTAACCTTTCCTATTCCTATGGATAAGCGTGACCAAGTAAGACAGGCCTATGGAATTTTACCATTACCTACGACTGTTCTTCTGGATGAGAACGGCAAGATCGTAAAAAAACATTCAGGTGAATTAACAGAGGAAAACGTAAAAGAATTCATGGAAATGATTAAACCTGAATAATAGGGAGTTTTACGAATGAATGAAATAAAATGTGAATGTGGACACATAAATCCAGAGGGTACCATACTTTGTGAAGCGTGCGGAAAACCGACGGAAAATGATCAAAGTAAAGAAAAACTTTTGGATATGCGCTATGAGGGTAGTGCAAGACGTTCGCAAACATATAACAAAACAATTATAGATAAAGTATGGAATTTCTTTTCATCTGTAAAGGTTGGTATCTGGATTATCTTTATTATTCTAGTTGCCTCTTCCATCGGGACCATTTTTCCGCAAAAAGATTATATCAATCAGGCAATTCCGGCTGAAATCTACTATGAGCAGGAATACGGGTTTGCTGGAAAAATGTATTTTACGTTAGGTTTCCATGATTTATACGGGTCTTGGTGGTATATGCTTTTGATTGCAGCCTTAGGAATTTCCTTAGTTATCGCTAGTTTAGACCGATTTATTCCTTTACATAAATCGCTGAAAACACAAAAGGTGACAAGACATGAGAGCTTCATGAAACGCCAGCGTGTTTATGGGATAACTGTGGCTGATGGAGATCCAAGTGAGGATATTGAAAAAGCTAAGCAAGGTTTACTTAAGCGTAAGTTTAACGTAAGAGAAGAAGATGGAAACATTTTAGCAGAGAAAAACCGATTTTCAAGATGGGGTCCGTATGTGAACCATATCGGGATCATCATCTTCCTTATAGGTGCTATGCTTCGATTTTTCCCGGGTATGTATGTTGACGAAACGGTCTGGGTACGTGAAGGGGAGACAGAGCTTATCCCTGGAACCGGTGGTCAGTATTATTTAAAAAATGAAGGATTTATTTTTGAAACGTATAATAGTGAATCATCTGATGAAATATTTAATTCCGCTATTTCTAGAGCAGGTGAAGATGCCATTGCGAGTAACTTCCAGACTAACGCAGTCTTGTATGAGCGCAAAGGAGAATATATTGTCGGGGCTGAACCTGAACTTGAAAAAGTAAAAGAGCATGCCGTTCAAGTAAATCAGCCTTTAAAACATGATAACTATGCACTCTATCAGGTAGACTATAAGTTAAACGAATTTAAGAGTATGTCGTTCAACCTTGAAAACAAGGAGTCTGGTGAAAGTTTGGGTCCGATAAAAGTGGACTTGCTAAATCCGCAGGAAACTTACGACCTTGGTGAAGGTGTTTCTGTGGAATTGGTAAACTATTTTCCAGATTTCACTTTAGAGGGTGGAGAACCGGCAACAAAAACTCGGGTCCCAAATAATCCTGCATTTGTTTTCAGAATGATAACACCTGAGACACCTGAAGGGGAAATTGCACTTGTAGCAATACAACAAAACATAGAACCTAATGGTACCAACCAGAACAAGATGACATTTGCCGGAGTAGAAACGCGTAATGTATCTGGATTGACTGTTCGTAAAGACTTAACGTTATGGATTCTTGGCACAGGTGGAGCCATCTTTATGATTGGTGTTATTCAAGGAATGTATTGGAATCACCGCCGTGTATGGATTAGAAGAAACGGTAATGAAATTATGTTAGCAGGTCATACGAACAAGAACTGGTTCGGATTAAAAAATGAAATAAATAAAGCGTTAGAAAATACTTCTATTTCCATTCCTGTCGATCAAGTCGAAGCGGAAAAAGCCCAGGAACAGAAGATAGAAAAGAAAGAGGAGGTATAATAATGGCTCAGCTAAGTGGTAATTTGCTATATACTGCATTTATACTTTATCTGATTGGTACAGCCTTCTTCGGTGGGGCCATCCGTGGGAAAAAAGAAAATAAAGCAGCTAAAATAGGGATTTTTATTACAATCCTAGGTTTTACAGCACAACTAGGCTATTTTATTACTCGTTGGATTGCTGGTGGTCATGCACCAGTAAGTAATCTATTCGAATTCACAACCTTCTTTGGTATGATGATGGTGTTAGCTTTTATCGTCATTTATTTCATATATAAAACTAGTACACTGGGAGTTTTCACTCTGCCAATAGCATTGCTATTGATTGCTTATGCAGCGATGTTTCCTAGCGATATCTCACCATTGATACCTGCATTACAAAGCCATTGGCTTGCCATTCACGTGTCAACGGTAGCACTAGGAATTGCTATTCTGTCTGTTAGTTTTGCTGCAGGTTTAATTTATTTAGTGAAAGTGGTAGATTATAGTAAAAAGGGCCAAAAACCTTTCTGGGTTGAATTTACCCTATATGTGTTAATTTCTTTCCTTGGTTTTATTCTTATCTCTATTGGGTTCGGCGCAGCGGATTACGAAGCGCAGTTCTCTTATATCAACAAAGATGGGAAACAAGAACAGATAGCATATAACTTATACCCAATTGTGGGTCCTAATGAAGGGGAATTACTAACGGAAAACAGAATGGATTCCCTAGTTAATCTTTCTCCTTGGATTAATACAGTAAAACTAAACACAGTGATTTGGTCTCTGCTTGGGGGAGCATTACTATACTTGTTATTTAGAGTCGTTATTAGAAAACCAATAGGAAAAGCATTAAAGCCTGCTGTAGCTAAGGTGAACCTTGATATGGTAGATGAAATCGGGTATCGGGCAGTAACAATCGGCTTCCCTGTGTTCACACTTGGAGGACTTATCTTTGCCGCGATTTGGGCTCAAATTGCCTGGTCTAGATTCTGGGCTTGGGATCCTAAAGAAGTATGGGCGTTCATAACATGGCTATTCTATGCAGGATACCTACATTTACGTCTATCTAAAGGATGGGAAGGCGAAAAATCCGCATGGCTTACGCTTGTCGGTTTTGCAATTATCCTGTTCAACTTGATTGGCGTTAACTTAATCATTGCAGGCCTTCATTCCTATGCAATGTAATAAAAAATAACTTGCCTTCACAGTATTGTGAGGGCTTTTCTTACAGATATCCAAAGGGGGTTTTACAAGATGGAAAAAGAAGTGAGAATTCTTGTGGTGGACGATGAGGACCGTATTAGAAGGTTACTGAAAATGTACCTTGAAAGAGAAAATTACGTTATTGAAGAAGCTGATAATGGGAACACTGCGTTAGAACTTGCGCTTGAAAAAGAATACGATGTTATTCTGTTGGATGTTATGATGCCTGGAATGGATGGTATGGAAGTGTGTAAAGAAATCAGGGAAAAAAAGGCTACGCCGATCATTATGCTTACAGCCAAAGGGGAAGAGACCAACAGAGTTCAAGGTTTCGAAATGGGAACAGACGACTATATTGTAAAACCGTTCAGTCCAAGAGAAGTAGTGCTTAGAGTGAAAGCGTTATTACGTCGATCATCTAGCACCACTTTCCTGACTACAGAAACGACAACAAAGGATGTCATTGTCTTCCCACATCTTACTATCGATAATGATGCACACAGGGTTACATCAGAAGGGAAAGAAATAAATCTTACACCTAAAGAATATGAGCTGCTCTACTTCCTGGCAAAATCTCCTGATAAAGTTTTTGACCGGGAGCAGCTATTAAAAGAAGTGTGGCAATACGAATTTTTTGGAGATTTACGGACAGTCGACACGCATGTAAAACGTCTCCGAGAGAAGTTGAACAAAGTGTCTGAACCAGCCTCCAAAATGATTGTAACAGTTTGGGGCGTAGGCTATAAATTTGAGGTTGGCAATGAATCATGATTTGGAGAAGTGTAGTTGGTAAGCTTTGGCTTACCGTTTTACTCTTAGTTTCATTTGTATTATTTGTTTTAACCATTCTATTACTAGAGTTCTTTGAGAATTACCATGTGCAGGAAGCGGAGAAGGATTTGACGCAGGCCGCAAGCAAGATCTCGTTAATACTTGAACAACACGAAGACATGGAGCAATCCAAATCAATTGCTTGGGAACTTGTAGATGACGTGTCTCGGGTGGTCATTTTTACAGACAAAGGGGAGTACTCTCATTCCCCAACCTCTCAATTTGACCATCTACCTGCTGAATTTTTCCTAAACGACCCGGATCTTTCCCTTGTCTTTGAAGATCAGCCTATCGTGACGAAAAAAACATACCTTCCTGATTTTCAAATCACAGACGAAATGCAAGGCGAAGTGATGATCGTCGGCATTCCCTTGCATATCAATGAGGATAAAGATGGAGCTGTATTTGTTTATCAGTCATTGCTTGCGATCAAAGAAACTACCAAGCAAACAACGAAACTTATTTTGCTTGCCGCAGGTTTCGCCATTTTCTTAACGACAATTTTCGCCTTCTTCTTATCTACAAGGATTACAGCACCTCTTCGTAATATGCGAGAAGCTGCGTTTGAAGTGGCAAGAGGGAAGTTTGATACAAAGGTTCCGATTTTAACTTCAGATGAGATTGGAGAACTTGGAATGGCCTTTAATCAAATGGGACGTCAACTCAAATTCAATATTAATGCATTGAACCAAGAGAAGGAGCATCTGGCCAACATTCTCAGCAGTATGGCAGATGGGGTTATCACTTTAAACCGAGATGGCACCATTCTGGTAACGAACCCCCCAGCAGAGAAGTTCTTACAAGCATGGTTCTACCAAGAAGGCAATGCCAGCGGGGAAGACCTTCCTGGAGAAGTGAAAGAAATGTTCCAACGGGCTATTTCTGTTGAAAAAGAACAAACTATTGAATTAACGTACCAAGGGCGTACGTGGGTAATCGTTATGAGTCCACTCTATGCCCAAACCCATATTCGCGGTGCAGTTGCTGTAATCCGAGATATGACCGAAGAGAGAAGGTTAGACAAATTACGTAAAGACTTTATTGCAAATGTTTCCCATGAATTACGTACTCCTATTTCCATGCTCCAAGGCTACAGCGAAGCAATTGTGGACGATATTGCCGGAACGGATGAAGAGAAAAAAGAGTTGGCTTCAGTTATTTATGATGAATCACTCAGGATGGGACGCCTTGTAAATGACTTACTTGATCTGGCAAGAATGGAAGCAGGTCATATTTCCTTGAACTATGAGAATGCTAATATTGTCGCTTTTGTCGAAAAAATAACCAGAAAGTTTCAAGGGCTTGCAAAAGAAAAGTCAATTGTGTTGAAGTCATATGTAGATGGTGATGGTGCAATCGAGATGGATGTGGATCGAATGGAACAGGTTATGACCAATCTAGTGGACAATGCGATACGCCATACATCCGATGACGGGAACATAACCATTCATGCAAAATTAATTAACAACGGCGTTAAACTAGATGTAAAAGATTCAGGTCACGGAATTCCTGAAGAAGACCTGCCTTTTGTTTTTGAACGCTTCTATAAAGCTGATAAGGCCCGGACAAGAGGACGAGCTGGAACAGGCCTTGGTCTCGCCATTGTAAAAAATATCATAGAAGCTCATGGCGGTACCATTTCCGTCCATTCAAAAGAGAACGAGGGAACGACATTTTCCATGTATATTCCACAAAAACACAATTAAAATGGAGACCAGTAGCGAAAAATCTTGTTTTATATGAAACATTTTCTTGTCATGACCGGACATATCTTGTAACATGAAAGATAGCGAATAGAATAGCGATTTGAAATAGTTGGTGTCACAATTGTGACTTAATAGGGAATTTGGTGCGATGCCAAAACTGTCCCCGCAACTGTAAATGTGGACGAAATGAGATTACCACTGTATGAACGGGCTTAAGAACTAGGTCCCCATATGGGAAGGCTCAAAGTAGGAAGAAGCATAAGTCAGTAGACCTGCCAATTATGATACCTGTTTCAATACTTCGGGGGTTGAGTAGTAGAAACGGCAGAAATCTGTCTTTTTTTGTGTTGTTATGACATTGCCGTTTTTACCTCATCCTGAATAGGGTGAGGTTTTTTGTTTTTGCACAGCACCGATCTATTGAAATATTTAGGGGGAAGGTAGGGGGAGAAAATGTCATTTCACGATGCTATTTGCAAGACAAAATTTATTACATAAGGGGAAAAACAAATGAAAAAACTTTTACTTACACTATTACTCACATTAACTCTGGCATTAACAGGGTGCGCTAATGCCAGTAATGAAACAAATCAAACAGCTAATAATGAAACACCTGCAGAAAGTCAAGAACAACAAGAAAGCCAATTATCTACTACGATTAAACTGACGAATCAAGGTGACGAAGTTATAAGTGAGGAAACAGTTGAGTTTGAAGAAGGTGAGTCCTTAATGGATGTTATGGACAGAAACTTTGATCTTACTACTGGTTATGGTGGAGACTTCATCGTTGGTATTGACGGCTTAGGGTCTGAGGAAGAATCCGATTTTTATTGGAATATCTCCGTTAACGGTGAAAGTTTAATGGTTGGAGCAAGTGATTACGTGCTAGAGGAGAACGACGAAGTTCACTTTAATTACCAAAAGGTGGAATAAATATGACAACCAGAAAAATAGCTCTGCTTGGTGTTCTCATAGCCCTCTGTGTCGTTGGTAGACTTGTTTTTGCCTCCGTACCTAACGTTCAGCCCGTCACTGCCATCATCATAATATGTGCATTCTGGATGGGGCCGGTTTCAGGTATGATTCTTGCAGTAGGGACGACCTTTGCAACGAATCTTGTTCTCGGAACTGGTTTGTGGACATTCACACAAATTTTTGCATGGTCAGTAATTGGATTGTTAAGTGGAGCAATCGGGATCTGGTTTAAAAAAATTCCAGTATTCATTCTTTCCATCTATGCTGGACTATGCGGGCTCTTTTTCGGTTTCATTTTCTCCATTCAACACATGATAGTCGGTGGATTTCCTTTTTTGCCTTACTACCTGGCGGGGCTTCCATTTGATCTCAACCATGCCATAGGTAATGTCGTATTCTTTATCATTCTTTATCCGATATTATCCAAACTTTTAAACGAACGAGCATCCTTTATGATAAGAAGAAAAGAAAGCCTGGCACACTATCAAATGAGCAACACGTACAAAAAATAATATGCTAGCGCCAATTCAAATGGATTGGCGTTTTTATTT
>NZ_LBMD01000036.1 GCF_001293645.1 Bacillus sp. CHD6a | reverse complement strand
CAAAACCACTAAACACTGTCCTCATTGAACCCCTATGACTTCCGGTAAACAACAAAACCACTAAACACTGTCCTCATTGAACCCCTATGACTACCGGTAAACATCAAAACCACTGGACATTGTCCTCATTGAATCCCTATGACTACCGGTAAACATCAAAACCACTAAACATTGTCCTCATTGAACACCTATGACTACCGGTGAACATCAAAACCACTAAACATTGTCCTCATTGAACACCTATGACTACCGGTAAACATCAAAACCCCTAAACTTTGTCCTCATTGAACCCCCCCATGACTCCCCATAAACATCAAAACCTCTAAACTATGTCCTCATTCACGCCTTTGAATCTCTGAACTCCCCACAAATCCTCAAAGATCCTGCAACTAATACTTAACACGTAAAAAGCCCTGGCATATACCAGGGCTTTAAAAAATATTACGCAGAGAAGACAATATCTACATTTTTCTCGACAACTACTTTTTGGATTCGGTGCTTTTTCACTTCTTCTATGTGAATGACGAAGCTTTCACACTCCACTCTTTCACCTTTTTTCGGAAGATAGCCGAGCATATCTGAAATCCAGCCACCTAACGTATTAGCGGTGGATTCTGCTACTTCAAGTTGAAGCAGTTCTGTGAATTCTTCCACAGGAAGACGGCCATCCATACGGAATTTTAATTCATCGAGGACTTCCACCAAGTTTTCATTTTCGTCATGCTCATCCCAAATTTCTCCGACAATCTCTTCTATAATATCTTCAATTGAGATAATACCTGCAGTTCCACCATACTCATCCAGAACAATGGCCAAATGATTTTGTGAAGTCTGGAGCTCTTTAAGAAGGTTGGATATTTTGGCAGAACCTATGACAAAGAATGGACTGCGTGAAATTTCTCTTAATGAAAAGTTTGGGTTCTGCACATATTGGGCAAAGAAATCTCTATGTGAAATCACTCCGATTATATTATCTATAGACCCTTGATATAAAGGTAAGCGTGAATATTGCTCTTTGATAAAAATGTCTTTAATTTCTTCAATAGACGTATCATCCGAGATGGCTACTACATCAGGTCTTGGCGTAAGGATATCTTTCACAACAATATCATCAAACGCAATTGCATTGTGCAGTAATTCTCGTTCTTGTGTGAGAAAAGTCCCTTCTTCTTCTCCAATTTCCACCATCGCTATGACGTCTTCTTCTGTTACAGTAGGCTCCTCCTTATTTGCACCAAGAAGTTTTTTGATTCCTACTTTTAATTGGACGAACAACCATGTTATTGGATAAAAGAGTTTCATGACTGTCATTAAAGAAGCAGATATTACAAGTAAATATTTTTCTGCATATTGTTTTGCTAAAGATTTCGGCAAAATCTCCCCAAAAACAAGGACTATTATCGTAATAATTGCTGTCGTAATTGCTAATGTACTGCCATCAGGGCCGTATAGTTGCGTAGCAATATTTGTTGCTATTGCTGCCATTGCTATGTTGACAATATTATTACCTATTAGGATTGTAGAAACACTTTGATCAAAGTTTTCTGCCATGTTTAATGAGCGTTTTGCTCTTGCATTGTTGTCTGCCTGATTACGAAGTCGCACTTTGTTTACGCTCGTAATAGCCGTTTCAGATGCCGAAAAATATCCTGATAATATTAACAATGCCCCTAATAAAATTATCGAGTCATAGGGTATACTATCCAAGTTCTCATCACTCTCCTACATATATATATAATAAATATATTTTGAAACAGGAAATTTAGCAATAAAAATGCAGAAAAACACATAAAAAATTTGTATTTTTCTAATAATTTTCTTCTGTTGAGAATATGAAGAAGCCATGATATAATTATCTCGAATTCAAGATATTTTAAGTTAAATTAAAATTTATATAGGAGTGATAACCTGTGGAACTGTTAGGTTTACACCACGTTTCTTTATTAACTGCCAAAGCAGAAAAAAATTATCATTTTTTCACAGAGGTTCTTGGTATGCGACTTGTAAAAAAGACCGTCAATCAAGATAACACTTCCTCTTATCATCTGTTTTATGGAGATGCAGAAGGCAATCCGGGAACAGAGATCACCTTTTTCGATATTCCTGGTCTAGGGAGAACGCATGAAGGAGTTTCGAGCATTTCTTCCACTTCCCTGCGGGTGGCAACAACCGAATCACTTCGCTTTTGGCAACAGAGATTTCAGACACTCAACATAAAACAAGAAGAAATAAAACAACGTGGAGACAGGGACACGTTAGCATTTGAAGATTACGAAGGAACAAAATTATTATTAGCGGCTGATAACGGAGAAAAGGGTGTACCAGCAGGTGTTCCATGGAGAAAGAAAGACATTCCGACAGAACATGCCATTCTTGGACTTGGACCTGTAACGTTGACGGTTAAATCTGCTTTGCCCACCACAAGCATCTTAACCAATGTGCTTGGGTTTCAGCATAGAGGATCATATCCTTCTCTTAAAGGGGATTTTCCTGCCATTGAAGTCTACACTACAGGTGCAGGAGGGCCGGGAGCAGAAATTCATATTGAGACTAGACCTGATCTTCCTGCAGAAAAAATTGGGCGGGGTGGGGTACATCATGTTGCATTCCGCGTTCCAAACAAAGAGGAGCTTCAAAAATGGGTTCAACGCATAAGAGAAACCCGCCTTCCAAACTCAGGAGAAGTAGAAAGATATTATTTTAAGGCACTCTACTTCAGAGAACCTAATGGGATTCTTTTTGAACTATCCACAGACACTCCTGGTTTCAGTGCAGACGAGCCTTTAGAAACAATGGGTAAAAAGCTTTCACTTCCTCCGTTTTTAGAACCAAAAAGAGGAGAAATCGAAGCAAGTTTACGACCACTTGAAATAAACTAAATGGAAAATGGAGTTGAAATCATATGATTGATTTCAACTCTATTTTTATGTGAAAAATAATTTTCTGAAAGCGCTGACAAGTTTAAGCCTATACACATATAGTGATAGCAAAGGGAAAGGAGGGTGTTATATGGAAAGAATTATTCTGTTTTTCGCTGCCATGCTAGCAGGTTTTGCGCTTCTTAGAGTACCAATGACAGGAACGTTTGCTGCTCTTGAGCCAATCACTAGTATTCTTGGCGTCATTACCGTTCTAGTATTCTCACTTGCCTTAATCTATAGAGGGGTACGAAACCTCATAAATCGATAATAATTTGTGTTATAATTTGTAATAGTCTAACAAGTCCCGGAGCCGTGCACACTCCGGACTTTTTATTAGGGAGTGGAATGAAATGAATAAAACAATTATGCTCTTTCCTTCTAGAGATTCATTGGAAACAGTGGCAGCTTTTATTGCTAAGCTTAACGGACAAGCCCAAAGCCACATTGGATATTGCGGGCGGCAACCAGAGGAGATAGCCTCCTCTTTGAGAAATGATTTTACAGATATACCATTCGAAAAAGCTTTCATAGTAGCCTATGAGGAAGAAGCATTGATTGGGGTACTTGGGTTTGAAGCTGATTTCGAGCAGAAATCAGCAGAAGTTTGGGGCCCTTTTATAGAAGGTAATCAACATGAACAAGGCTACCTTTTATTTAACCAAATGATGCAACTCATTCCATCATCAATAGAGAAACTGTGCATGTTTCCCAACAAAAAAAATGAACTAGCAGTCGCATCCGCAACCACCTATAACTTTTCAAAACAAAGCGAACAGGCTATCTTGAGTTTGAGACGAAACGACTTAATAACAACCCAACATTCTACGTTACCTTTACTGCCTGAGCATCACTACAGCCAGATGACTCTCCTGCACAACTTGGTTTTTCCTGATACATATTATAGCGGAGAACAAATTCTTAACCGAATTAGTGAAAATAGGAAAGTATTTTACGTAGAAAAAGAAGGAAGATTAGCCGGGTACATTTATGTAGAGGTTGAACCTCAATTTTCTGAAGCAAGTATTGAGTTCTTTGCAGTCGACGAACGTTATCGTGGACAAAACATAGGTACAGAACTATTACGAATAGCGGTTTCTTGGATTTTCTCATTTGAAGAGATAAAAGAACTACAACTGTGTGTGAATACAACCAATAGTTCAGCAATACACCTATATCAAAAAGCAGGTTTTAAGCTTGCTGATGAGCTTTATTATTACCAGAAAGAGCTAAAGGAAATTTGACCTTCAGCTCTTTTTTTTATGATGTCATCTTTAGTTTGCAATATAATTAACAAACTTTTTTTGAAGCCTGTTTAAACAAGTTTAATCTTATTGCCTGAAGGATCTTGTACGAAGTGTTGGCCATCCCAAATCTCTACTCTATAGCCTAATGATCTCAACCTATCAACTGCCGCCAGTTTCTCGTCTACATTTGAAAACACCAATGAAAACCATACAAGACCTACAGAATTCCCTTCCGGTGCCGGCGCTCCTACTCCATTCCATGTATTCAAACCGATATGATGATGGTATCTTTCCGTTGAGATAAACAAAGCCTCTGCCCCATATCGAGTAACAACTTCAAACCCGAGCCCGTTTGTATAAAACTGCTCTGTATCTTTCAGTTCAGAAACGTGAAGGTGGATATGTCCCATGACTGTTTCTTTAGGCAAAGCCTCCCATACGGTGTCTTCACCCTCTTTTAACAAGTTTTCTACATCAAGAGCAACCGATGCCATCTCTACTTCTGATCCATTCCATTTCCATTCTTCTTTCGGACGGTCCCTATAAATTTCAATCCCGTTTCCGTCTGGATCCGTCAAATACAGCGCCTCACTTACAAGGTGATCTGAGGCCCCTTGGAGGCGGACACCATGGGCTATAAAATGATGGAAAATGCCACCAAGATCTGCTCTTGATGGTAAAAGAAGTGCAAAATGATAGAGACCGGTGTTGCGTTGCTGCTTTGGTTTTATCTCCTTCGGTTGGACTATCGTTAACAAGGGAGTCTGGCCATTCGCCGAGAATACCGCTAGTGATTCTTTTTGTTCTATAAGTTTAAAACCAATTATAGTCGTATAAAAAGCAATGGAACGTTGAAGGTTTTCTACATTTATCGTGACTTCCTGCACAAAAGTGGCAGGACTTTGATGGAAGTGTTTCATATATAGGATCCTCCTTAATTTTTTGTTTCGAATTTAAATATCTTGAATTAAAAGTATTCTACCACACTTGTTTCTATATTAATACACTTACTTGCATACTTTGAAAAATAGGGTGTGACTATATAAGCCACACCCTACTTAACTAGTTGTTATACCGGCTGGTTTTCCTCTTCCACCTTGCTCCAAAGATCCTCTGTCCCGACTGCCCGCTTGATTGTATTAATTGCACCTTGATGCAACCCTTCATGCCAAATAGAAAAGTTCAGCAACTCCCCAAGCGTTGTCAGCTCATATTCTCCCAATTTGAATGGCTGTTGAATAGGTTCTTCCAGCTTACCTGTAAATTCTTTTTGAATACGATTTGGCTGTTCAACTAAATAGTTCCTGATTTCTTGCAAAGTAGGAACCTCTGTCTTCCATTGATGGGGGCTTGAACCTCTTGCAAACAATTCAAGATAATCCTTTGGTACATGGTGTTCCTCCCCAAGAAACGGATAGAGCAATGTATCTTGTGAGACGAAAATATGCCCCAAATTCCATCGGACTGAGTTTTTCACATTTCCGGGCATCTCATCTGCTAATTGTTCTGTTGTGGCATCAAGAGCCGCAATGGTTCTCTTTCGAACGAACTGCATTTGCTTAAATAATAGTTCTTCCATCTTTTCATCCCCTATGTAATTTCTCTCTTATACTCTTCTTCATAGATGAATAAAAACCTTCTTAATTGAATTATAAGTATGGAAGATTTTTAGGAGGAAAGATCGAACGGCATGTATTTTTTGTTTTTGGAAAGTATTTTCTGTGTTTTGGAAAATAAACTAGTGGTTACGGCTCGTATTTTTGGCGAATGGAAAATAAAACAGCCACTTTGGAAAATAAATAGCTTTCGTCGCCAATGTTCACGTTATTATTCAGCTAAATAAAGAAAAAAGCCACAGGACCACATCGATCCTGCAGCTGCATCTTATATTTAAGCACCTTTTTCCTCCACACTAGGTGACTCATCTTCCCAGCATTCCGTATTTTCTAATCCTTCGATATTACTAGCATAGAATACAGGATCTTTTCCATCTTTACGCTGAACCAGATAGTCCTTTAATACAGCAAGAGCAATTTTTCCAATAAAGGCTAATGCTATTAGGTTAGTGATTGCCATCAATGCCATGAATAAATCTGCAAGGTTCCACACCATGCTCAGGCTAGCTACTGAACCAAAGACTGTCATACCAAGAACTGCAAAACGGAAAATCATAATTGCTGTTTTGCTTTCTTTAATAAATTCTATATTAGATTCTCCATAATAGTAGTTTCCAATAATGGAACTAAAGCAGAATAATAATATCGCAATCGCTATAAAGATACTCGCCCAAGGCCCAACATGTTCAGCTAGCGCCACCTGTGTCAACTCAATTCCTTCCATTTCTTCTCCACCAGGTATTCCTGCCAGCAGTATGATGAAGGCTGTTGCACTACAAATTAGTATGGTATCAACAAATACTCCTAGCGTCTGAATGAAACCTTGTTTGGCAGGATGACTTACGTCAGCAGTTGCCGCTGCAACCGGTGCACTACCCATACCAGCTTCATTCGAGAACAGTCCACGTTTTACACCATTCATAATGGCAGCACCAATACCACCTGCTACTGCTTCGTTTAAACCAAAGGCACTCGAGATAATCACACCGATTAATCCTGGAATTTCCCCAATATTAATCACAATGACATATAGGGCCAATAACAGATAAGAAACAGCCATAACCGGCACAACGACCTGTGAAACTTTGGCAATTCTTTTTACTCCTCCGAAAATTACCATCGCTACAATTGCCGTAAGTACTAACCCTAGTACTAAGCGATTCACTCCAAATGCTTCGTTGAACGCGACGGCAATGGTGTTCGCCTGAACCGACGTAAATGCTAACCCAAAACAGAATGTGATCAAGACAGCAAATAAAACACCCATCCAACGTGCTCCCATTGCCTTTTGCATATAGTAGGCTGGTCCACCTTTGAATCCGCTCTTATCCTTTACCTTGTATACTTGTGCAAGCGTACTTTCAATAAAACTTAAGGATGCACCGAACAGTGCAACCACCCACATCCAAAACACAGCGCCAGGACCGCCAAGAGAGATGGCAATCGCAACACCAGCAAGGTTACCTGTACCTATTCGAGTTGCCGCACTGATACAGAAGGCACCAAAGGACGACACTCTCTTTTTTGCTTCATTAGATGTCGGGCTCTCTTTCAATAATCGAAACATCTCACCTACCTGTGTAAATTGAACAAATTTTGATTTCAAAGAAAAGTAAATCCCCAGGCCAACCAATAAAGCAATAAGAACATATGACCAAAGGATATTATTACTCCATTCAATAATGATGTCTATCATGATGTTCACACCTTTTCATTAAGATTCAACACTTGCGATATTGGTAGCGCTTCCAATATTTGTTTATCAATAAAAATATTTAATAGAAAAGCTTTAAAGTTTTCCTATTAAATATTTTTATCTATCAGACAGTTGTTATTACAGTCCGACAATAATTAAAAGCAAGTGTTATATAATACTTTTATAACTTTATCACTATACTAAAATAGTTTCAACAATTATTATTGAATTAAATACTTTCTCCATTTTCAGAATTATATTCATTTTAATAAAACCCAATAAATTCTTATTACCTTTCTTTGCTGAAATGGTTTATACTAAATCTACTAATATGGACCATTAGGAGGAAGCTATATGACAGAAAGTAATGAACCAAAAAAAATAAGTCTGCAAGAAGCGATGAAAAAGCAATTAGAAAATAAAAAGAAGCAGGCAGCAGGTGGCAAAGGCAACTTTAATAGTGGACAAGGAACACAAAAAATGAAAAGCCAACAAACAAAAAAACCTAGCAACACCAGAAGAAAAATGGGTGTCTAGAGAAGAGTTTAAGTATTATAGACTTCCGTTGATTGAAGTGGAAGGCGCGTAGATGCCTTCGGGATGAAGGGACAGGTGAGACCCCGCACCGTAGAAGGCCACTAAAAAACTGATACAGTAAAGTTTTTAATGATTCCTAGCTGTTGATTGGAGCAAAAGGCGAAGACTCCTGAGGGAGATAGCGCTAGGTGGAGACCCCGCAGGCTTGCCGAGGAGGCTCCAGCAGCGCCCCTAGGAAAGCGAAGCCATTTGCGGAAATCAACAGCGGAGTCTAAACAACTTAAAAAAATCAAGGACTTTTTCAGTGGCCCCCAATGGAGTGAGGAGGCTCACGTATCGCCCGCAGGCAAGCGAAGCGCCTGGAACGGAAATCAACCTTTAAAAAAGGCAGTAAGTGGATATTTCACTCCACTTACTGCCTCTTTCTTATATGAAAGGTTTTTTCCCCGAATACAGTTAACTTTGTCCCTTGTCTCCCCCGCTTTTTCTCAATTAACCCCATTTTCTCTAACGTTTCAAGCCTTGACCTTACTTGCTGTTCAGTTAAGAACCTCCTACCGCTTCTTGTTGCTTCCGATAGTTTCATCCTGCTGACTGTTTCCCCAGACGATTGTAATTGATAGATTATTTCTACTATGTTACTTAATTCCTCATTTAAATCTTTTTGAAGGTATGGAAGTTCCTCAACTTCCAGAGTAGATGCTACCTCTTTTACATTCCTTCTAGTCTGCTGAAAGAATCCTTCATTTGGTATATCTTCCACCCTTATCGTATTTTCTTCGCACACAGCAAGCATATAATCTAGTGTATTTTTCAGTTCACGAATATTACCGTACCAATCATATTCCTTGAGTTTCTGCAATACTTCATATTCCAGTTTTATGGAAGGTTGATTACTTTGATGAATGAAATGTTCAATAAGGGGTGAGATGTCTTCCTTCCGCTTACGGAGCGCAGGAAGCTGTAAGAATAAGACTTTTAAACGATGATATAAATCTTCTCTGAATTTCCCCTTTTCCATTAAAAACAGCAAGTCCTTGTTGGTGGCTGCTACTACCCGAACATCCACCGGAATAATTTTGTTCCCACCTATGCGAAGCAATTCCTTTTCTTGCAGGACTCGGAGTAATCTTGCTTGGACCTTCAAACTGATATCTCCTATTTCATCTAAAAAAATGGTACCCCCGTTTGCTTGTTCAAACAGCCCTTTTCTTCCTCCTTTTTTTGCACCAGAGAATGCACCTTCCTCATATCCGAAAAGTTCACTTTCTACTAAGTCTTCTGGAAGGGCACTAAAATTAACCGCCAGAAAAGGTCCATTGCTTCGGGGAGAAGCATTGTGAATCGAGCTTGCAAACAACTCTTTTCCTGTACCACTCTCCCCTTGTATGAGAATGGTTAGCTCAGTTTTAGCAAGCTTATGGGCTATTTCCTTAGTTCGAAGTAATTCTGGATGACTACCCACAATATCCACAAAATGATACTTTCCATAGAACCCTTTTTTCACTAATTCTCTTTTTAATTGCTTTTCCATTTCAATTGTTTCACTCGAATCCTTAAAAGTGACCACTATTGTACCTTGTGGATCTATCATAAATCGATGGACCATAAAACTCATGGAATGGATGGTAAAATAACCGTCTGCTTCTTCCTCACGTTTGTTCATGATGAAATCATAAAGATTGCGATCGGTTATCACATCGCGAACATGTCTGTCGACGGCCTTCTTCAATGGAATTAGAAGAAAACGTTCCATTATCTCATTGAAGACTGTTATTCTTCCAACCTGATTAATAGCCAATATTCCGTCATTTACACCATTCACCACTTTTTTCAGGTGATCACTAATCTTATTCGCTTCCTGATTTGCGTCCCCTAATCTTTTACTCAATCTTGTAATAGTACTTATGTATTTGCTAGAAACCTGATCCTGTTTTTCCTCTAAAAGACCCAGCCTGTTTAATATCGTAATAATAGTCGTAATGTCGATAAGCCTTGGACCTATATTGATCACTTCTTGTACATATGGAGGTACGAGGTCAAGTTCACCTGGGGTAATCGCAATTTTCACCTGCTGTTCGTCCTTTTTGCCAGGGAAATAGGGGATTAATTGTAGATGATTAATTCCGAGAATTTCGAAGGAGGAGATCGCTTCCTGGACCGTTTCTGGAAAGTCGTTTACATATAGTACTTTTTCGCCTCTTGCAACACTGTAAATTTTATCAATATTAAGGAAGTTAACAATTCGCCTTGCGACTAGAACTGTACAATTGTCTCCGATATATTCTTTGGCTTCCTCTTCTATTAAATAGGAGGATAAAATTATGAGTTGATTGTGTACCTTGGTTACTTTGTGGGCATCAACGGAATAACTGCGAATTCGAATAAAATCGCCGATGATTTCTTTCAATTGGTTATCAAGTGTTCTCCTTGTTTCTTCTGACCCAGCTAATAGTGTAAGTTCTCTTGCTTTGATCCCCATCCCCCGCATACCTCCATCTATAGAAAAACACTGTCCTATCGAGCAACAGTGTTTTTCTACTATTATAGCTTACTCGAATGTTCCTTTTACAAGCAGTTTTTTCTTCCACATCATTTTTTGTCCAAGTGCGATAACAGACTCGACTTCAAAGGATGATTCATTTAAAACTACAAGATCGGCATCTTTTCCTACCTCAAGTGTTCCTTTAGAAGCTAAGCGCAACACTTTAGCAGGGTTCTCTGTAATAACTTTCAATGCATCTTCTGGTAGTACCCCTTCTTCCAAAATGGCGTCTTTCACTTCTCTATATAGTGATGTGACCCTTCCTAATTGCAAACCAATAAATTCTCCATTTTCATCAAACTCCGGCAAGCTTGCCTGCCCGTCTGAAGAGAAAGTAATCTGCCGGATTGGCACTCCTTTATCTAGCATCTCTTTCAAACCTACACTGCATTTCGTTTCACCTTGTTCGAGGAATTTAGCTATACTTGAAGTGGTAAAATCTACATAGCCGCCTCTTTTCGCATGTTCTATTCCCGCTTCAAACAACTCACGATTGCGATTAATATGTGTAGGTAAGAATTGACGGATTGGGATATCTGTTTTTTCCATAACTTCTTCTAAAATCGATAGCTTGCTAACACTGTCTCCTAGATGCATATTCACAATTCCTGCTTTGCCAGACAGCATTCCACCGACCCTTGCAGCTGCAGCAATTTTTGCAATTTCTTCGTAACTTGGAACAGAAGAACGGTGATCGGCAATCGCTATCTCCCCAACTCCAATAATTTCTTCGATTAATAGGAGGTCGTCTTCCACCATTCCTGTTAGTGTTTTGACAGGAACTTGATAGGATCCAGTGTGAACATAGCAACTAATTCCTTCTTCTTTTAACGCTTTTGCTTTAGCTATGAGGCTTGTCATGGTCCGTGTGGTACCATCTGTCCCAATAACGCCAACTAGGGTGGTGATTCCTCCTTTAATCGCATCCGACAACACAAGTTCAGGGGTGCGGGTACGATAACTGCCTTCACCACCGCCGCCCATGATGTGGACATGGTTATCAATGAATCCTGGCACAACTAACTGGCCTGTAAGATCGAGTACTTCTATATGGGCTGATTCTTCAAATTGAATGCTGTCCTCTATTGCCGAAATTCTTTTATCGACAATTAATATGTCTTTTTTTCCTAGATAATCAGGACTGTAAACGGTCCCGTTTTTCAATAACTTAATCATGTAAGAAGTCTCCTTCAGTTTTCATCCTTTTGCACCCAAAGTGATAAGCTAATATTTGTAACCGTTCCTTTTTTATAAGAAGCTAAGGCTTTAGGCTCGTAGTTCCCATCACTCTGGTAGTATCTAGAAATATTTCCCTTTTTCCATTGTAACGCAAAAACTGGCTCAGTTGCATCACCTTTTACAGTGGTCACCTGTTCAGTTTCTGTACTTTTTGCAAAAGAGAGCAGAGATTTGGTAGATTCATATTCTCCTCTGAATAGGTTCGAGCTTTGAAAAGGAGTGGCGTCACTTCGATCCACTTTTTGTTTATCTTCAGAAGGAATAACTACTTTTGTGACCATATTGAAGGTATCTCCTTCAGTCAAATAATGTACCGTAACATCATCTACTTCAAACCCAGGAGCTTTGCCTTTTTCATTGAAGATTGCATCACTTGCATCAAGAATCCAAACACCATTCTCTCCTACTACTTTTCCGATATCACCTTTTACCTCAAGAGCTGTTCCTTCATCCAAGCCCACTCCAATTTCATGCCCTGTATCTCGCATTGCAACAAGCAAACGTCCGAGTCTACCACGCATATCAAAGTGCGTGTCGGTTAAGATGTTTTCAACAAGGCCAAGCCCTGGTATTTGAAAATTATTGTCTTTGCTGCTAGCATCCAGAAAACCAGTCAATGGGACATCAGCAATGGTTTTTACTTCCGTATCATTATTGACTAACGCTTCAAAACTTCTCCCCACACCAAACATCGGGTTGCTCATGACATGTGCACCTGCACTTGTACCAGCTACCACGCCGCCATTCTCATACACATATCGGATGGCCTCCATTAGCGGAGTGGTCGTTCCATCATCTTCAAGCAATGACCTTGCATGCTTCATCTGATCCCCACCCTGAAGCATTACAGCATGGCTGCTTTTCACAAGATTAATAAAATACTCATCATTAGAAATAAAATGGAACGTGTCTACTGCCAATGGAATATAAACCGGCTCAAACCCTCTGTTCCTAAACTCGGTTTCAAGAGCCAAATAAGGTCCATCATCTAGGTGAAAATGGTCATACGCTACGTCTACTGAATCTCTTGAACTATTAAAAATGGCGATTCTCGGACGCTCGACACCTGCCGCTTCTCGAATAGCATGGAAATATTCATCCGTATCCCCCGTGGCACCACCAGCGGGGAGCAAGGTCCCGGCACCATCCCGGATCGTTTCTAAAGGTACAGGCATAGAATTCGTATTAATCATCTTTAGAGATTTACTAGAGCCAAGCACTTTTACTTCACTCACTGCTGTTACAAAAGCATAATACAAGCCATTGCCTAATGTGTCTCCCTCAATTGTCTTTTGATTAGGAGCAAAAAATATTTGTTCATTTTCCATCTCATTTACAGAAAGTAATTTCCCTCTATTTTCTCGTTCTAACTCTTCAAGAGACTCTAAATTCTCTGCACTAATAATGGGCTCCACCAGTTTTGTCAGTCCTTTTGAAGAGTAAAATAAGAAATAGTGAGTGATTTTTTCGTCATCTGCTTGTTCAAAAGTCACTGAATAATTTTCAATCTCTCCTCCGTTACCCAGCAATTCTACTTTAGTAGGATAAGGGTTTAAGCTGATGGTTCGGTCTGCCTCTGTCATTCCCAATATTCCATCCTCTCCGAGCGTTGCTGCATATGCATGATAATCGCCTACATTTAAAGGCTTTCCGGTTAATACATCCAACTGCCCCGAACGAAAGGTATTCCCTCCTCCGTCTGCATAGTTCAGATTGGTAATCTTAAAGAGTTTATCCTTATTCTCCCCTTCATCCTGTGAGGTTAGATGCTGTTCTATTTGTTCAGGAGTTAGTCCTTCCATATAGTCCCAAACTTCATAAAAGTCTTTTTTGGAGTAGAACATCAAATAAGCCTTTACACCATCCATCACATCTGCTTTTTGAAAGCCCAATTGATAATCTTGTATAAGGGAGCCATCCCCGTTTTGAAAGAGCGTCACATCTTTCAAATCATAATCTGGACCTTTTTCAACAGCTAGTGTGTAAGTTGTTTTTATTCCTTTACGAGTCGCAACATCAATTTGTACCCTCGCCTTACTAGACGGCACCTTTACTTTCACTATTTTGCGATGGTTCACTCTTTTTCCATTTACTGCTACCTTAGCATTAACAGCAACAGGAGCAATCCACAACAATAGTTTGTCTTTATCCGTTTTCACCGTATAATCTTTAACCTCTGCGTTAAACTCACCTTCTAACTGCCCGTTAAGCACGAGCAGTTTCTTCAAATCTGTATCATGGACATGAGAAGGCTTTGCATAACCGCTTGTTGTAGGAAATAATAAAGCACCACATAGCAAAACAGCAAGCATCTTTGTTAAACGTTTCCACTGCTTTCTGAGCATGAGGATACCTCCAGTGTTTTATTTTCCAGAGAATACAAGTGACAGGCGACATGGTGACCATCCGAGTGCTCTGACAACTCAGGACGTTCGGTATGACATTGCGCCATTACTTTTGGACATCTCCCTACAAACGCACAACCTTTTGGCGGTTCCACCGGAGAAGGCACGTCGCCTTGAAGAATAATTCTTTCCTTCCGCTCTCTTGGATTGGAGATAGGAATGGCATCGATTAATGATTCCGTATAGGGGTGAAGCCTTTTTTCAAAAATTTTATCCGCTTCTCCTATCTCTACGATTCTACCTAAATACATCACCGCCACCCGATTACATAAATGTTGAACAACACTTAAATCATGGGAGATAAATAGATAGGTCAGCCCAAACCCTTCTTGTAAATCTTTTAATAAATTTAGGATTTGTGCTTGGATGGATACATCTAGAGCCGCGACCGGTTCATCCGCGATAATTAATTTCGGCTTTAAAATAAGTGCCCGGGCAATTCCTATACGTTGCCTTTGACCTCCTGAGAATTCATGGGCATATCGATGAAGGTAGTTTTTATTCAAACCACATACCTCCATGATATCTTCCATTAATTTTCGTCGTTTGTTTCTTTCTACTCCGTGTGCCTTTAACGGTTCCGCCAAAATCTGTTCAACTGTCAGTCGAGGATTAAGGGATGCATATGGATCCTGAAAGACCAGTTGCATGTCTTTGCGCCTGCTTCGCATCTCTTTGACCGAAAGTTCGCGCAAACTCTCCCCCTGAAATTGTATTTTACCTTCTGTCGCTTTTAGCAGCTGAGCAACTCCTCGTCCAGTTGTTGATTTCCCACAACCGGACTCCCCTACCAAACCTAGCGTCTCCCCTTCATTTATCGTAAAGGAAACACCGTCTACTGCTTTTACAAAAGATGCAACCTTTTGTCTTATCCCTTTTTTGATTGGAAAATAAATCTTAAGGTTTTTTACTTCTAACAATGGTTTATTCATACCGTTACACTCCTATCTGCGTGAAGCCAGCACCGGCAGGAATGACCTTTGTTGATTTCTAGCAGCTCTGGGTCCTCTTCTCTGCACAACGGAATCGCCTTACTGCAGCGATCAGCAAAACGACACCCTTTGGTAATAGTCCCAGCCAATGGTACTTGTCCCGGGATAGAACGAAGTCTGTCCCGTTTTTCCCCAAGCTTTGGAATCGACTGTAGCAATCCGATCGTATATGGATGCTTAGGGTTATTAAACAATGTATCTACATCCGTCTCCTCCACGATTTCTCCTGCATACATAACAATGACCCTGTCACACATTTCTGCAATCACTCCAAGATCATGGGTAATCAGCATAATAGCCGTGTCGGTTTTCTCTTTCAAATCTTTCATTAGATGGAGGATCTGCGCCTGGATGGTTACGTCCAAGGCCGTTGTCGGTTCATCCGCAATTAACAGCTTTGGTTGACAAGCAAGGCCCATGGCAATCATTACACGCTGGCGCATTCCACCGGAAAGCTCAAAAGGATACGCATCGTAAATTTGTTCTGCACGAGGTATCCCCACTAGTTTCAACATATCTATTGATCTCTTTCGTGCCGCTTTTTTTGTGATTTCATTATGTAAAAGCAACACTTCGTCCAATTGCTTACCGATAGTAAAGACAGGATTAAGAGATGTCATCGGCTCTTGGAAAATCATAGAAATCTCGTTACCTCTAATTTTCCGCATATCCCTTTCTTTTTTCTCTAACAGATTTTCTCCTTGGTAGTGGATGGATCCACCTGTTATTTTTCCTGGAGGCGAGGGCAAAAGCCTCATGATAGAAAGGGACGTAACACTCTTTCCACAACCAGATTCCCCTACAATGCCAAGCGTTTCTCCCTTATGAACATCAAAGGATATCCCATTTACCACTTTCAACTGCTTGCCATCACTTTTAAAGCTAACCTCTAAACCTTTTATTTCAAGCACTTTTTCCATCTATGTTGCCACCTCCTACTCTTTTAACTTCGGATCAAGCGCATCCCGCAATCCATCTCCTAAAATATTAAAACTTAGAACGGTAATAACAATCGCCAGCCCCGGAAAGAACGTCGGATGAAACACATTTCCACTATTGTCCTTAGCTGCACTTAACATAGAGCCCCACTCAGGAGCAGTAATGTCTCCTCCAAGTCCGAGAAAGCTTAGTGCTGCACCAATCAAGATCGCCACACCAATCCGCATCGTTAAATACACCATTACTACTGACAATGTACCTGGGAATATGTGTCTCATGATAATCACGCTATCCTTAACTCCAATTGATTGTGCCGCTTCCACATAAGTCATTTCTTTTAACGCAAGCGTACTTCCCCGCACAATTCTGATAAAAATAGGAATGGTGAAGACTGCCACGGCAAAAATAATATTTGTTAGACCTGCACCGAGGAAGGCAATTACAGCGATTGCGAGTAAAATCCCAGGAAATGCTAGAAGAATATCAGTAAAACGGGTAATCAAACTGTCTGTTTTCCCACCATAATAGCCGGCTATCAATCCCAGTGCTGTACCAATCACTGCTCCGATGGCAACCGAAACGAAACCGATTATAAGTGTTTCTCTTGTCCCCATGACCACTCTGCTGAAGATATCTCGGTTCTGGTGATCTGTTCCAAAAAAATGAAGGGAAGAAGGTGGTTGATGCTTGTAAATGTCTACTAAACTCACTTCTGCTGTTTTTGGTATAATAGAAACCAGCTTAGGTGTAATCTCTTCAACCCCTACCGGAAGATGCACGACCGAGGACACTGTACCCGCTACAACTTGAATGAGCGCATCGCCCTGTCCTTTTAACGTGACAAGCCCTTCATTGGATACAGTTGCAAGCTCCTCATCAAGTGACAGGAATTCGATACCTCCATCACTAGCCTCAGAACTTCCGGCTGACACAAAGCCACTTCCTCGATTGCTACTTTCTTTTTCGTCCTTGCCATCCAATAGAAAAGTATTTATTTCATCTATGCCATTGATGGAACTCCCATCGGAAAGAATCGCCTTTACATTAATGGAATATCTGTCTCCACTATCCATTATTTCATTGGGCTGTTCGGCTTCTATCCGAATAATGCTTGTCTTTATTTTTTCCGAGTCATCTGATACGATGACTCCTATCTGGGACCGAACTCCCTCACTTTCAATGGTTGTGTTGGTACTCCCAGAAGTATTGGCTGTTATCGTGACACCATCTGTCATTTTTCTGATGGAAGCAATTCGTCTATCTTCGCTTTCAACGTTGACCCTTACTAATTCGGAACCAGCAATGGTACTTCCATCACTTAACATCCCATTAAATTCTACTCGTTGACTTGTTAAATTCTCTGATTCAATGCCTTTTTCTTCATATTGAAGTGTGACAGGGCGATACGGATCAAAAGGGGCAATTAACGACCCAAAAACGCCAACAAGTACGATGAAAGCAACAATGATAAACGCGACAAAAGCAAATCGCTGTTTAATAAATTTATGAAGGAACACCTTGAAAGGAGAATACGAGGTGTGCATTTTTTTGCTCATAGTTTTGTCTCCTTTACTTTTAATCGTATCTAATCTGAGGATTCAGAAATCCGTAACTAATATCCACTAATAGATTGACTACTAAAAACTGAAAAGAGAACAGTAAGATCAGTGCCTGAATGACCGGATAATCCCTTGCGAGAATGGAATCGACAAGGTATGACCCAAGTCCTGGCCAAGCAAATACCTGTTCCACTACTACCGCTCCCCCTATAAGGAATCCAAACTGAAGTCCTGTCATGGTCACAACCGGGATGAGTGCATTCCTAAGCACATGGCTCCATACTACAACCGATTCTTTCTGTCCTTTTGCTCTGGCAGTCCTTACATAGTCCTCCCGCATTACCTCCAATACACTTGACCTTGTAAACCTTACAATTGTTGCTGCAACTCCAAATCCCAGCGTGATGGATGGGAGGAAAATATGAGCGAATGTTCCGCTTCCACTTGTCGGAAACCACCCAAGCTGCACAGCAAATATTTGCATAACCATCAGACCGAACCAGAATTCAGGGACACTTAGCGCGGTAATAGCTGAAACCATTCCAAGTCGGTCACACACTGTATTCCTTTTCGTAGCAGAAATGATCCCGACAAAAATCCCAATAAGGATTGCCCAAAACATTGCAAGCATCGTTAAAGTGAATGTAAAACCAAACCG
This sequence comes from Bacillus sp. CHD6a, assembly GCF_001293645.1. GTDB lineage: Bacteria > Bacillota > Bacilli > Bacillales > Bacillaceae_I > Sutcliffiella_A. The sequence continues at coordinate 2,760 of NZ_LBMD01000036.1, read as the reverse complement.
CCTCATAATTTCAGAAGACACTTCCGTTTTTGTCCGGTAGGAGGACCCAAAGTCTCCATGTACCAACATGTTATACATATAGGTTCCGTACTGGACGATAAGCGGTTGATCAAAACCTTCCTTCTCTCTCAACGTTTGGTACGTTTCCTGATCCAACTCCGCTCCGTACATGATGCGTATCGGATCTCCGGGAGTTAAGTGCACAAACAAAAAAGCAATAATGGTAATGATAAGTAAAATAGGAATCATGCCAATAATTCTTCTGATTGCAAATTGAATCATGCAGTCCACCTCTTCTTATAAAGAGTAGACTCATAGGCTTTCTTCCTATGAGTCCATTTTCTATTATTGTTTTTCTACTAAATTCAGATGTACTCCCCCTGAAGGCAGAACATAAATACCATTTACATCTTTCCCTTTTGCAATGATGGTGTCTGGAATATGCAAGAATACCCACGGAGCATCCTCATAAATTTTCATTTGAACATCCGCATAAATGGATAATGCTTGATTCTGATCAGGCGTACGAAGGGCATCGTCAAACAGGCCGTCCAATTCTTCATTAATATAAAAGCCGGAGTTATTGAAGTTTGGCGGTACACGATCAGATGCAAAGTTTGGTCGCAATCCATAATCAGCCTCACCTGTACCCGGTGACCAGCGTCCAATCCAAAGATCCGTTTTTTCCCCTGCATCTAACATTTCAAAAAGGGTTCCACTTTCAAATGCCTGTACTTCCACATCTATGCCAATCTCTTTCAATTGAATGGCAACATACTCCGCAACAGAAACGAATTCCGTAGTATTTCTTGTCCATAATGTTGCTTTGAATCCCTCTTCCATCCCTGCTTCTTTCAGTAATTCTTTTGCAAGTTCCTTGTCATGTTCATATACATTTTGCCCTGCATATCCGTAAACAGCAGGAGCGATAGCGGAATCTGCTACTTGTGCATATCCGTCTGCAATCTGTGCAATAAGCCCATCCTTATCGACTGCATGGTTCATTGCTTGACGAACTTTTAGATCTTGGTATTTCTCTTCTTGAAAATTCATTCCGATATAGAAAACGTTTGTAGATGATCCCACATATAGATCAACGTTTTCTTCCTGTTCAAGTTCTTTTGCATTAAGCGTTGGGATTGGGAAGATCACATCTACCTCTCCTGTTTTCAGCTTATTGACGCGAGTGCTTGCTTCTACTATAGGCAAGAAAGTGATGCTTTCAACTTTTGGCTCTTCTTGAGCGTTCCAGTAGTTTTCATTCTTTGTAACAACGATCTGCTCGCTGTCTTTCCACTCTTGGAATTGGAACGGACCTGTACCGACAGGGGTACGATCAAGATTATAGTCAGGGTCATCCTTTTTCTTCTTCAGTTCATCCGTTGATTTAAAAGATGCGGAAGAATGCGCCATATAAGATGCCATGGCAGAATTAGGCTCTTCGGATTTAATAGTAATGCTGTATTCATCATTTACTGTCACTTCACTGATAAAAGAGAAAAAAGATGCACGAGCTAAGCCATTTTCCGCATCACGGACAAAGTCGAGATTCTCCTTTGCCACTTCTGCATTAAAATTCGACCCATCATGAAACTTAACTCCTTGCTGCAAGGTGAAAGTAATTTCCGTCGCATCTTCATTAAAGTTGTATTCTGTTGCAAGAACAGGTATAAGGTTCATCTTCTCATCAAAACGAAGGAAGCCTTCAAACATCGTACTCTGAACAGTCGCAGAGTTTCCATCTGTTGAGTTGAACGGATCTAAAGATGTTGGTTCTGCTTCAATACCTACTGTTAACTCGCCACTAGGTTCTGCTGTTTCTTCTGGGGTATTGTTTTCATTTGTGTTTTGGTCTGGTTGATTATTAGTGTTGTTGCTTGTTGTGTTTGAACTACACGCTGCAAGAAAAAGCAGACAGAAAATTAATAAATACTGCATCATCCATTTTGATTTATTTCGTTTTTGTAGTTGCCATTGCATACGGTTGATTCTCCCCTTTGTAAATAATGTTTTTATTCTCAATGCTGATAGATGCAAGAAGCGTGCCAAGAATGGAATATTCAAAAAAATTTATATGAGAGGTGCAGTATGGGGGGGGTTTGGGGTGGGAGAAATCTTTTGGGTACTTTAATTGGGGGTTTATTGGTTTTTTGTTGTGTTTTCGGGTTGTTTTTGGTGTTTTTTGGTGAAATAGAATCCGGACTGGAGATATGGAAAGCATGTTATAGGACTTTATATAGCTTCTATGATGTCTGATATCCTTTGTTTTTTCACTTTTTCCTGTCGTCATACGCCTCGTATGACGAACGGGCCTCTGCTTTTTCACTCTTGCGGGGCGTCATACGCCTCTATGACGACCGGTCACCTGCTTTTTCACTCTTGCTGGTCGTCATACGCCTCCTATGACGACCGGTCACCTGCTTTTTCACTCTTGCGGGGCGTCATACGCCTCCTATGACGACCGGTCACCCTCTATTTCGCTCTTTCACGGCGTCATACACATCCTATGACGACCGGTCACCTGCTTTTTCACTCTTGCGGGGCGTCATACACATCCTATGACGACCGGTCACCTGCTTTTTCACTCTTGCCCGTCGTCATACGCCTCATATGACGACCGGTCACCTGCTTTTTCGCTCTTGCACGTCGTCATACGCCTCCTATGACGACCGGTCCAATTTTTTTCACTCTTGCCGGTCGTCATACACCTCCTATGACGACCGGTCACCTGCTTTTTCACTCTTGCCCGTCGTCATACGC
>NZ_LBMD01000035.1 GCF_001293645.1 Bacillus sp. CHD6a | reverse complement strand
CGTCATACACCTCCTATGACGACCGGTCACCTGCTTTTTCACTCTTGCCCGTCGTCATACGCCTCCTATGACGACCGGTCACCTGCTTTTTCACTCTTGCCCGTCGTCATACACATCCTATGACGACCGGTCCAATGTTTTTTCACTCTTGCACGTCGTCATACAATAAAAAACAAACACAAAAAACCACCCTCAACAACACGCTGAGAGTGGCCCTTCCAAAAAACTATTAATAATTCGCCTTCAATTGTGAGAAATCAACTGCTCCGTCTTCCACCAAGTGGCAAGCAGATTGTTGGTTTACACCAGGAATCCCATGAAGCTTTGGTTCTTCCGTTCTGCAACGATCGAACGCATAAGGACAACGTGTATGAAAGCGGCATCCAGCAGGCGGATCAATTGGAGAAGGAACATCACCTTTTAGAATGATGCGTTCTTTCTTCTTGCCAAGATCCGTACTTGGAATCGCAGATAATAACGCTTTGGTATAAGGATGTTGTGGATTTGCAAAAAGGGCATCCTTATCAGCGATTTCTACAATTTTACCTAAGTACATTACGATGATTCTATCGGAAATGTGACGTACTACCCCAAGGTCATGGGAGATAAACAGATACGTCAGATTATACTCCCGTTGTAATCTTTTCAACAGATTCAATACCTGCGCTTGGATCGATACATCCAATGCAGATACTGCTTCATCACATACAATTAACTTCGGGTCCACTGATAGTGCCCGAGCTATCCCAATACGCTGACGTTGTCCACCACTGAATTCATGAGGGTGACGGTCAACCTGGTGAGCACCAATTCCTACTGTTTCAAGCAATTCAACGATTTTTTTGCGACGGTCTTTACGAGGAACAACATTTTGAATTTCTAATGCTTCCTCTAAAATTTGGCTTACTGTTTGACGAGGATTTAAAGAAGCATATGGATCTTGGAAAATAATTTGCAGATCCTTACGTTTTTTTCTCATCTGAGATTTGTTTAAAGCAAGTAAATCTTCCCCTTGGAAACTTACTTCTCCTGAATATGGATTGTCTAGACGCAGGATTGCACGACCTGTCGTAGACTTTCCACAGCCGGATTCTCCAACGATACTTACTGTTTCCCCTTCCTTTACGGAAAAACTGATGTCATCTACTGCTTTGACATGGTTAACCGTTCTTCCAAAAATTCCACCTTTAATAGGAAAGTATTGTTTAAGGTTTTTTACTTCTAATAATGTTTGATTACTCATGGCTAGCAGCAACCTCCTCATCTTCCCACTTCTCTGAATAAATCCAGCAGCGAACCTGATCGCCATCTTCTGTTTTCTTCAGGTCCGGCAAACTGCTGTGACAAATGTCTTTCGCATGCGGACAACGAGGGGCGAACCGGCAGCCCTGTGGCAGGTTGAAAGGACTTGGCACAGATCCATCAATAACAGACAGGTCCCCTTCCACATCCTGGTCATGCTTTGGAACAGAGTTTAATAGACCAACCGTGTAAGGATGTTTCGGGCTTGAGAAGATGGTTTGAACATCTGCATATTCAACCACTTTTCCGCAATACATTACCGCTACCTTGTCACACATTTCAGCTACAACACCAAGGTCATGAGTAATTAACATAAGCGACGTCCCAAGCTCATCTTGCAATTTTTTCATCAAATCAAGAATTTGCGCTTGAATGGTTACATCCAAAGCAGTTGTCGGTTCATCGGCAATCAGCAATTCAGGGTTACAAGCTAGCGCAATTGCAATCATGACACGTTGACGCATACCGCCTGAAAGTTCAAATGGATATTGCTTCGCACGCTTTTCCGGAGATGGGATACCTACTAGACGGAGCATATCCACCGCTTTCACCCATGCAGCCTTGCGTCCAAGCTTTTGGTGAATGCGAACAGATTCTGCAATCTGCTCTCCACAGGTTAATGTCGGATTAAGTGAAGTCATAGGTTCTTGGAAAATCATTGAGATATTATTTCCTCGAAGATTCATCATCTCTTTTTTCGATTTATCCAGAAGGTTTTCACCTTTAAATACGATTTCACCTCCGATAATACTTCCGGCACCAAGACGCATGATAGAAAGAGAGGTTATACTTTTACCAGATCCCGACTCCCCTACAACTCCAAGTGTTTTTCCTTTTTCAATAGAAAAATCTACACCATCAACTGCTTTTACTTCTCCTTCATCAGTAAAAAAGGAAGTTCTTAAATCTTTTACTTCTAATATGTGATCGCTTTTAGCTGTTGTCATTTTTTTCACCGTCCTTTAGTTAAGGTCTATACGTTTGTTAATAATTCGGTAGGTAATATCTACAAGGAAGTTGACCAACACGAATAACAAAGTACAAACAAGAATGGTTCCTTGTACCATTGGAAAATCTCTCATTGTAATGGAACTGATTATTAAACGGCCTATTCCATTGATTGCAAAGACCGTCTCTGTTATTACCGCTCCACCAAGTAATGTACCAAACTGTAGCCCTACTACCGTAACTACAGGGATTAATGCATTTCTTAAAGCATGTTTATATATGACATATTTATCACTTACCCCTTTTGCATAAGCGGTCCGGATATAATCTTGATCGATAACATCAAGCATACTAGAACGGGTCATCCTTGCTATGATGGCTGCTCCACCAGTACCTAAAGTAATTATCGGTAGTATCATCTGTTTCCAGTCATTTCCCCAACCTGCAACAGGTAACCAGCCAAGGTTTACAGAGAATAAGTAGATTAACATTATTCCAAGCCAAAAGTTTGGCATGGATACTCCAAACAAGGCAACTATCATGATAGAAGTGTCTGCAAAGGAATATTTTCTCGTTGCTGAAATAATACCAGCAATTAGGCCAAGAAACACAGAAAGAATAGTTCCCCAAATTGCAAGTTCAACAGTTATCCATATTCTATCAGCAAATATCTCTGAAGTAACATCACGGTTTGTTCGTACAGATGTACCAAGATCCCCTTGTACGGCATTACTAATATAGTTAAGATACTGCACATGGTAAGGATCGTTTAAGCCAAGCTTGTCCCTCATTGCTTCTATTTGTTCCGGACTTGCTTGTTCCCCTGCCATAATCTGTGCGGCATCTCCGGGAATTAAGTGCACCATCATGAAAACTGCTAATGTCACCCCAAACAATACCGGGATTGTTTGTAAAAGTCTTCGTATGATAAAAATCAACATGTTAATTCACCTTCTTCTCCATTATTTTCTCGATTTTGGATCTAATGCATCTCGTAGTCCATCACCCATCATGTTAAATCCAATTACAACGAGCAATATGACAAGTCCAGGGAATAACGTAATATGCGGAGCTTGCGTTAAATAAGCACGTCCTTGGCTTAGCATCGCTCCCCATTCAGGAGTAGGTGGTTTTGTTCCCATTCCTAGGAAGGATAAAGCACTTGCCGTAATAATGGCTGACGCGATATAAAGAGTTGCTTGTACAATAATTGGCGACATAATATTTGGAAGGATATGACGGAATATAATTCTTCCATCTTTTGCTCCCATCGCTTTTATTGCATCCACATATTCAAGTTTTTTCACACTCAATGTAGATCCCCGAACAATTCTAGCGAAAGACGGTACCGCATAGAATGCTACTGCAATAATTACATTTCTCGTGCTGGCTCCTAGTACACTAACTATAGCTAAGGCTAGTAGAATTCCTGGAAAAGCAAGTAATACATCACAAATTCTCATAATCAGACTATCAACCCATCTACCATAATAGCCTGCAACAATTCCTAAAGTTACTCCTACTATCGCCCCAAGTATTGTTGAGACGAATCCTATTCCTAGAGAAATTTTTGTTCCATACAGTAGACGACTAAAGATATCTCTACCTAATTCATCAGTTCCTAAATAATGTTCGGAAGATGGCCCTTGAAGCTTATCCATAACATTCGTTGTATTTGGTTCATGGGTAGCTAGTACTGGGGCAAGTGTTCCGAGTATTACGACAGCTAATATAATAAAAACCCCTGCCATGGCGGCTTTATTTTTTGCCATTCTTTTGTAGAAAGTTTTCCATCTTAGTGATTTTGCACTTTCCACTTTAACCGGAACACCCGTTGTCGTTTGAGGTTGTGGTTGACTCATGGTTCTTCTCATCCCTTCATCTGTTTGTAACATTCTTAATTATTCTAAATTTTCAACTGACTAGATTCTATAATAGCGATTATGTTGTAATATTACAATAGTTTTAAAGAGTCTCATGATACTTAATTTTGAGAATCATTGAAATAAAGTTTGATAATATTCTTCATTATATACAAGAAAAAATTAACAATAACGTAATATTAATAGATTACTAGCCCCACATTATTACAAAAATAATAAAATTATTAAAATTTCTTGCAAAAGAACTCTTGTGAATTTTCAGTTTTTAGATTATTATAAAAATCAATCGTGGCTTATCCATTGATTACAAAAAATGTTTCAACCAAATTCTTCAGGGGGGTAATTTTACATGAAAGCAAAAAAGAATGTGTTTTTCTTGCTTCTGCTATCACTTATGCTAGTTCTTTCGGCATGTAGTGGCGGAAACAACAGCAGCGGAACCACAAACAACAGTGGTTCTGGTGACGGGGAAGAAGTTGCAGGGCAAGAAGGCGGCGAATTATCATACGTAGTTGGTGCAGACGCTCCAACACTTGATCCGCACGGAATGAATGATACTTCTACAACAAACGTAACAACGCAAATTTTCGACCGTTTAACTGCATATGAAGCAGACGGAACTGTAATACCTTCTCTAGCTGAGTCTTTTGAAGCTATTGATGAAACTACTTGGGAATTCAAATTACGTACAGATGTTAAATTCCACGATGGATCTGACTTTACTGCAGAAGCTGTTAAGTTAACACTTGACCGCATTTTAGATCCTGAAACTGCATCTCCACGTGCAGTAGTAGTTAATATGATCAAAGAAGTTGTCGTAAAAGACGACCACACAGTTCATATTGTTACGAATAAGCCTTTCGCTCCACTACCAGCTCACTTAGCACATAACGCTGGATCTATTATCGCACCTTCTGCAATTGAAGAAGAAAAAAGCGGCGGTAAGACAGTTGACGAAAACCCAGTTGGAACAGGTCCTTTCGTATTTGACAACTGGAACCGTGGTTCTGAAATCACATTAAAGAAAAACGCTGACTACTGGAATGGTGCTCCAGCACTTGACTCCATTAAATTTGTAGTTGTACCTGAACAATCTACTCGTGTAGCAATGCTTGAAACTGGTGAAGCAAACGTTACTCAAATCGGAGCTTCTGACGTTGCTCGTGTAGAAGGTATGGCTGGCGCTGGTATTGAATTAACTAACGTTCGCGGTACTCGTATGGACTACTTAGGTTTCAATATGGATAAAGAGCCTTACAATATCAAAGAAGTTCGTCAAGCTATATCTATGGCAATCAACAAAACAGATATCGTTGACGGTATCTTAGACGGTCAAGGTGTACCTGCTGTTGGACCACTTGCTCCTACAGTTGTTGGTAACTACCAAGATCTTGAGCCACTTGGATATGATGTGGAAGCAGCTAAGCAATTACTTGCAGATGCAGGATTTAAAGATGGTTTTGAAACAACACTTTATGTAAACTCTGCAAACGCTGAGCGTGAGCAAATCGCAACACTTGTACAAGATCAATTAAGCCAAATCGGCATCAAAGTAAACATTGAAATCATTGAGTGGGGTGCATTCCTTGATGCAACTGCTAATGGTGAACACGAACTATTCATTCTTGGATGGACTACTGTAACAGCTGATGCTGACTATGGTCTTTACGCTCTATTCCATTCTTCAGCATTCGGAGCTCCTGGTAACCGTTCTTTCTATAAGAACGAACGTGTAGATGAGTTACTTGACCTTGCTCGTTCTGAGACTGATCAAGCAAAACGTGACGAAGCTTACAAAGAGATCTCTGAGATTCTTGTAGACGAAGCTCCAATGGTTTACTTGCAACACCCTGACTTCAACTATGGAACAAACGGTGCTAACGGTCTATTCGTAGACTTCAGTGGTACTCCTTACTTCCACGGTGTAAAGCTTAACTAATTAAACATGACCCCCGACTAGTGATAGTTGGGGGTTTTTTATGTGATAGTATTGCTCGTAAAAAAGAAACTAGCTGTTTACACTAGTTTCTGACGGTAGCTTAATAGTAAATGTAGTTCCCTTCCCAACCTCACTTTGCACTTCTATTTTCCCTTGTAATAACTCAATTATTTGAAAAGATATGGTCAAACCAATACCGGTTCCCTTGTCTTTAGTGGAATAGAACGGTGTTCCTAATTTATTCACCTGATGCAGTGTCATCCCCACACCGTCATCGATAATCTCTATTAAAATTGTTCCTCGTTTGCTAGAAGCCTTAACGGTCACCGTTCCATCCTTATCTATAGCTTCAATCGCATTTTTTATCAAGTTGATTAAGACTTGTTTCATTTCATCCTTATTTGCCTTTATGTACAACTCTGTTTCAATCTCATGTCGAATAGTCGTGTTATTAAGAGCAGTATAAGTGGCCATGAGCTGGACTACGTTTTCTAATTCTTGAGATACATTAACCGTGTCCATCCCTTGTTTATTTGGTTTGGCGAGTGATAGATAGTCTTGAATAATCGTCTGGGCCCTGTCTAACTCTTCAATAGAGATATCAATATACCTTTTTTGAGAACTGTTTAGATTATCATCTTGACTCATCAACTGCAGGAATCCTCGTGTTGATGTCATAGGATTTCTGACTTCATGTGCAACTGACGCTGCAAGCTCACTCACTACTTTTAATTTCTCTGAACGTTGCAATTCATGTTGCAATTGCATCTGCATATTTAAATTTTCAATAATCATAATAGCTGTTACTAAAGAGACCCAAGTAATAAAAGAAACCAGTACATTTAGAAAAACCTCGTTTTCTTCATTCAGATAAATTAACCTGATTGCTCTTGTTGCTGTAATGAGTAAAAATAAGAAGGAAATAATTGAAATCTTCTTTTTTAAGCTCAAACTTGTATATCTATTTCGAAACGTTATCAAAATCCCTGCTAAAATTAAGTAATTTAACACCATTGCAACAATATGGTGGTCCCCAATTATATACAGATAATAAAGCATGGACACCATTACTGCAGCCCCTGTTACCAAACCACCATATAAAAATGACAAAATGACAGGTATCAACTTTTGATCATAATAAGATCCTTCGGTTACCTCAATCGGAAAAGACATCGTACAAATGACCATAAATATCATAATCATTAGGAAACGATAATTCACTCTTCCTGTTAATCCTATTCCACCTTTGTTTAGAAACTGATAATAAACCAAAATGGGAAACAAGATTATTAAAACATGATATAGAACATGTCCTAGATTCTCAACCATATCAACGCCCCTACCAACTTTAGCTGTCACTTTCTATTTTTATACTTCGCTTTTCGTACCAACTATTCCTCCTTTTACTCCACAAGAAAAACCAGCCCCTTGGCTGGTTTTAGTTAAGCAAATTTTTTATTTTGCTCTTTCTTAAAGAACTCTTTCATCGCATGAAAAACATCCGGCTTTTGTTTCAAAATGTAATGTCTGAACTTCTCGTCATTTACATTCTTATAAGCGGACATCAATGTAGAATGCCTATTATACTGGTTTACTTCCCCATATCCAAACATATTAGAAACCTTCATAAGCTCAGCCACCAATTTTACGCAACGCTGATTATCTGATGTCAAGTTATCTCCATCTGAAAAATGGAACGGATAAATGTTGAAACGTGTTGGATTGTATTTCGTATGGATAAGCTCCAATGCTTTCCGGTAAGCTGATGAACAAATCGTACCTCCACTTTCTCCCTTTGAAAAGAAGTCCTCCTCACTTACCACTTTTGCCTCCGTATGATGAGCGATAAATTCAATATCTACTGTCTCGTATTTCGTTCGAAGGAATCGTGTCATCCAGAAGAAAAAGCTACGTGCCATATATTTCTCCCACATACCCATTGATCCGCTCGTGTCCATCATCATTAATACAACTGCTTTAGAATCTGGCTTCACCACTTCATTCCACGTTTTAAACTTGAGATCTTCCTGATAGATTGGATGGAAGCTGGCCGTACCTGTCATCGCATTTCGTTTATAAGCGGACATCATCGTGCGTTTCTTATCTATATTCCCCATAAGACCAGTGCGTCTAATATCATTAAATTCATAGTGCTCGATGATATTTTCATCGCGCTCTTTTTGCTGCAGGTTTGGCAGCTCCAATTGGTTAAAAAGTGCCGCTTCTAGATCCATTAAGGACACTTCCGCCTCATAATAGTCCTCTCCGGCCTGATCTCCTGCTCCTTGCCCCTTACCTGGACCCTTCTGCTGACCTGACCCGTCCCTGGCTACAACATCCCCTACCTGACTGTCTCCATCTCCTTGGCCAACATGCTTGTTTTTGTCATAGTTATAACGAATTCTGTACTCATCTAAAGACCTAATTGGGATCTTAACAACCTCTCTGCCATTGGACATTACAATGTTCTCTTCAGTAATAAGATCTGGTAAGTTATTTTTGATAGCCTCCTGGACCTTTTCCTGATGGCGTTTTTGGTCGTCGTGGCCTTTTCGATGGAGGGACCAATCCTCTTTGGACACTACAAAATTCGTATCATCTGACATTGTCATCGATATCCCTCCCTATTTAATTCATTTTACGTTTCTAGGAACCTTTTCATCACTATTTTCATAAAATATCTTGGTGAAATTTAATGAATCCAACCTTCGTGACAATTAGGGTTGGTTACTCTATCCTATGCAGTTATCTCAAATAATTGACAGATTATTTGGATAATTAGGCGCGCATTTCAATAAATTAGACAAGCGTATAATCAATTGTTAGTAATAATAATTTTATGCTGTGAGAAGGTCGTACTATACGATCAATTTCCTTTTATACAACAAAAAAACCTTCCAAGATTACTGGAAGGTATGTTTATTCCTTTTCATTGTCCATGTTGTTTTTATGCTGCTTAGGACTGCGCTCTCTGTCGGTTTTATTTTCCTTTAGCTGCTCCATTTCCTTTGCCAGCTTTTCCATCTCTTTTTCATTAGGTGCCATTGTATTTTCATAAGTTTGTTCTTTACTCATTATCATCACCTCTTACAATTAAATTCCCCTTAATTTCACTTTACAAACCTATGAACGGAAAAAAGCAGCGGACAAGAGCTCCGCTGCTTACTTGTTATCTATTTAATAGACTTCCGACATATCTTAATAAATCGTTTGCTGACGTGGAGTTATATCCATGCTCATCAATCAAGCGGGCTACCACTTCATTTATTTTCTTCAGCTGTGTTTCATCAGGAGTCTTGGATGAAGTGGTAATCTTCACAACATCTTTCAGGTCAGCAAATAGTTTCTTCTGAATGGCTTCTCTTAGGCGCTCATGAGAGTTGTAGTCAAACCTTTTCCCTTTGCGTGCATAAGCAGATATTCTAATGAGGATCTCTTCACGGAATGCCTTCTTCGCGTTTTCAGAAATACCGATTTGCTCCTCAATGGAACGCATTAATTTCTCATCTGCGCTCATCTCCTCCCCAGTGAGAGGATCTCTGAGTTTCGCCTTATTACAATAAGCCTCAACATTATCAAGATAGTTATCCATTAATGTCTTCGCAGACTCTTCATACGAGTACACAAATGCTTTCTGAACTTCTTTCTTCGCAATGTTATCGTATTCTTTTCTCGCTACAGATATAAAGTTTAAGAATCTTTCTCTATCTTCATTAGAGATAGATGCATGCTGATCCAGTCCTTCTTTTAACGAACGCAGAACATCTAGCGCATTAATGGACGGTATTTCTTTGCGAATAATGGTAGAAGAGATTCTGTTAATTACATAACGAGGATCAATCCCGCTCATTCCTTCATCAGCATACTCTTTCTTCAGTTCCTGAACATCCACAGAGTTGAAGCCCTCGACAGATTCTCCATCATACAGGCGCATCTTTTTCACCAAATCGATATCGCCTCGTTTTGCCTCTTTCAGTCTGGTGAGAATCGTGAACATCGCTGCTACCCGAAGCGTATGTGGTGCAATATGAACATCCGCCACATCACTCTCATTGATCATCTTTTCATAAATTCTCTCTTCTTCCGAAAGCCTTAAGTTATATGGAACAGGCATCACGATAATACGCGAATGCAAGGCCTCATTCTTTTTATTGGAGATAAAAGAACGATACTCGGTTTCATTCGTATGAGCGACAATCAACTCATCCGCACTGATTAACGCAAATCGACCTGCCTTGAAATTACCTTCCTGCGTTAAGGATAATAGATGCCACAAGAATTTCTCATCACATTTCAGCATCTCTTGGAACTCCATCATCCCGCGATTCGCTTTGTTCAATTCCCCATCAAAACGATATGCGCGTGGATCGGATTCAGAGCCGAATTCAGCAATGGTGGAGAAGTCGATGCTTCCAGTTAAGTCAGCAATATCTTGTGATTTCGGATCAGATGGACTGAATGTACCAATTCCCACACGTTGATTTTCTGAAAGGAAAATACGCTCTACCAGCACATCTTCAATTCTTCCCCCGTATTCCTTTTCAAGCCTCATCATATTTAATGGCGACAAATTTCCTTCAATCCTAACACCATACTCATTGTAAAAATCATCTCTTAGATGGTGAGGAATTAAATGCAACGGATCTTCATGCATCGGACAGCCTTTAATCGCATAAACTGCACCTCTGTCCGTATGAGTATATTGCTCTAGTCCCCGTTTTAAAATGGTCACCAGAGTGGATTTCCCCCCACTGACAGGACCCATTAACAACAAGATCCTCTTTCTGACATCCAATCTTTTCGCAGCCGGATGGAAATACTCCTCTACCAACCGCTCCAACGCTTCTTCTAAACCAAAAAGGGCATTGCTAAAGAAATTATACTTCCTCTGCCCATTGATCTCTTCTACCCCGGCATCTTTAATCATATTGTAAACCCGTGAATGAGCGGATTGAGCTACCCATGGTTCTTGTTTCAAAATCTCCAAGTACTGCCCGAAGGTTCCTTCCCACTTCAGCCTCTGTTCTTCTTCCCGATACTTTTCAATTTTACGTAAAATATCCATAAGGACCTCCCCTTTTATTACATCTTCAAGAGTCGTGATTGCGTGATTAATATACTCTATGCGCTGTGGGAGTGAAACATGCTTTTTTTAAAAGTTTGTACCTACATAAAAATGAATGTAAGACATCCCCTGTTGCCTGACGTGCAAAGTGTGAGACTCTGGGAGGGAGGCAGCGGTAGGTGGAGTCCCGTTGGGCGCAGCTACGTGGAGGCTCCACCAGCGCCCCTAGGAAAGCGAAGCCATTTGCGGAAAGCAACAAACAGCGGGGTCAAAACAATATTTAAAAATCAAACACTTTCTCAGTCACCTCAAGCGTTGTTAGGAGTATCATGCCCCCCTAAGAAAGCGAACACCTGGGACGGAAGGTAACATGCAGTTTAAGACACAATGTCAAAAATTATCCACAGATTTCATTCACATAACTCGTCCATTCGGCTATAATATAGATAGTATGCTTACATGAACTAAACCTACATAAGGAGGAACCTAACATGGGTACATCTGGATTCTTAATCTTAGGCGTATGTCTTGCATTCCTTACAGCAATTTTCACTGCTGGCTACAACGAACGCCCTGGTACACGTAAGAAGTAATTCGTATATAAAATAAAGAAGCCCACCACCTTTCAACTTTTGCTTGAAAGGTGGTGGGCTTCTATTTAACTTTCCGGAAACTCTATTGAAAGATTCGGATAGTCCTGCTGACGCAATGCTTCATATATTAATATCGCTGCAGTATTGGACAAATTCAATGATCTTACATTCTTTGTCATCGGCAATCGCAAACATTGATCCAAATTACTCTGAATCAAATCTTTAGGTAGCCCTGTCGTTTCTCTTCCAAACACAAAGAAGTAATCTTTATCCAGATTGCTGTAGTCAAATGAAGTATGCGGCTTCATGCCAAACTTCGTAATATAGAAGAATTCCGCTTCCTTATTTTTTTCAAACAACTCATCCAACGAGTCATAATAAACTACGTTAACAAACTCCCAATAATCAAGCCCCGCACGCTTCAACATCTTATCGTCCGTCGAAAATCCAAGCGGTCTGATCAAATGCAATGTTGTGTTCGTAGCTGCACATGTTCTAGCAATGTTTCCCGTATTAGCTGGAATCTCTGGTTGATATAATACCACATGTAATCCCACAATCGTCACCTCATATTTCTTTCACTTTCATCCTATACAACAATACCTTTTTATCGGTACGGAATCAAGTATCTACTAACGGTCTAAGACGTGGAAAAATTTATATTTAATATTCGGGGTGTACGCAGTGGAATCTTCATATTTCCAATACCTCATCCTTGAATTGTAAGTGTTGGCATTTACTAAAGGCTCTCCATTTTCATCTTTTGCCACCACAATTGTATTATGATCAAACCTGCCGTCTCCCTCAAAATCATAGCAAATCACATCACCCGGCATAAGCTGCGACACATTGCTTACTTCTTTTGCTTGCAGTCCTTGTTTTGCACTTGGTAAATACCATCTGAGTGCATGAGCCACTGCCCACGTATAACTCCAATCATTATTCCGCATCCACCATCCGCCAGATTTCTTCGGATACCCTACCATCGGCGCTCCACCAGCATACAAACACTGCGAAATATAATTCGTACAATTTACCTCAAACTTCTTAAACTGTGGGTTGTAGCTGTTCCAATATTGCTCTGCATACCTTACCGCTTCCATACGACTATACTTAAAACGGAGAGGCTGCTGTATTTCATCCTCTTCTTGTGGCGGAATGAACCGAGGAGAAGTACGATCCCCCTCATCCTGAATGGAGAAGTCTTGTATCAGTTCTCCGTCAATCCATTCCGAATAACGCTGATCTGCTTCTTCTTCAAGATACAGATTTTCTTTTTGCTTTATCAAATACCGAATGTGAATCTCATAAAAAACATTAGCCTCCCGCTGTTGTTCATCCTCATGTATCGAATGTATTCTTGCCGTCGCACTGCACTTAACTATTTCCGCTCCTCTACGCTTATGTGTTTCTTGTTTTTGGTTTATCGTAGCATCGTTCATAATGGTTCTGCTGGTTTGCTTGCTTTTGTAGACGTAAGTATCGAGGCGGTCTTGAATATGTGCTCTCAGCTTATCTCTCATGGATTTGCCCCTCTCTCTGGGTAATAGTCCTTGTAGATATGTTTATGTTGGGGGCTTGGGATTTGTGTGGATGGTTTTAGTTTTTTTAAGAGTGCTTGTGGTAAATGAAGTGTTTGGTTTGGCTTTTTGTTAAAAGCTTTCGGGTAACTGGGGTTGA
>NZ_LBMD01000034.1 GCF_001293645.1 Bacillus sp. CHD6a | reverse complement strand
TTTTAGGGGGTAGAGAACAGCTCTATACCCCCTAGCTCTGTCTTCTGTCTACTCTCCCGCTCCAAATTCACTTAACTCCAAAATCTCATCCGCTCTCATCTCCGTCCATTCCTCTAGAGTAACCTCGGGATTCCCCTCCAAAAAATCTTCCATAATCCGATAACCAATTCTGTAATTAGACCATTTAGGAATCCCCGAAGAAGGGTGACCCATATGAAGCATGGTCAAATTTCCCATGTCATAAGAGCCTTTGTTTTCTTCAATAAAGCTCCAAACAATATTAGTTGATTCAGGACTTAAAGGTTCAATCCATGCAACATCATAGTCCGGGTACACCATTTTTCCAAAAGTGTCTGCCTTCCCCTCCATGATTACCCTGTCTAAGAGATGGTGCTTCCGAAAGGACCAGTCGGAAACTTCCATGGTTACTACATGATGGAATTCGTGTGCAATAGTTTGTTTAATGCTTTTTTCCGTATATTTCCTCGGATCAATTTGCAGGACCATGACATCCTTATCTGCCGCAAATGCCAAAACTCCTCCCATCTCTAAGTAATTAAAATCCGGGCTGTGTGGCTGAAGGTAGATTCTGACCTTTTCTGTACCGGTCAGTAAAGCGGTGGAGTCTTCTAACCCTTCTTTTATTAATCTACTAATCTCCTCATACTGCTCATCCAGCTGTATTATCATTTCTTTCATTATATCCGTATTGACTGGAGCAACGTAGAACGGATCTTCCTCACCGTAATATTCATGTCCATATAGCTCTTTACTAAAAGGTTTAACGACATAGGTTGAAAACAGACCCTCCCGATTACCTTGTGTCCCTTCAAGTTCATCTATAAAATCTAAGTAAGGTTGATGATAAGGAATAATTTCAAAGGTTTGACCATTAATGCTATATGTTTCCACCGTTCCATGTTCTAGTGTCACTTTTTCCTGAACGTCATTTATCACAGCTTCTGTTGCGATCCCACTCCCCTGAAAATCCTCAAACACTAGACTCGTATCAATCTCACCAAACCTAATCTTTATATTTTGGTTCTCTGTAAAATAATGAACCGCTTTGCTCTCTCCTCTATCATTTTCAAAAATAAGACTAGCTAGTTCATAGTTGTGCCAAGGTTTATCTGTACCGAAATTTCGTGGACTGTTATTAATGGCATGAATGATTTCTTCGATGCGTTCTTTCTCCTCAATAACAGCGACACCTTCATTTGGCATTTTAATTGTTAGTTTAGAATAATCTCCATTTATTACTTTATGATTATAAAACCAGAGAACGAAAAGTAGCGGTATACTTACTACTATTAATATCTTGCTGACTATTGTTTTCAATAAATATGTAATGCCTCCTTACTTCTTGTTGTGTATTCTTTTTTTCTATATACGAGTTGAAAATGAAAAAGTTTCCAATTTATTATAAAAAAATAAAAGACGCAAAAGATTTGTACCTTGCACGTCTTTTAAAATTTCATTTTTTATACCCTTAGCAACCCACGAAATCCCCTTGCACCATAATAAGAATCAGCTCCATTGTGATACACGAAAACGTGATTAAAGCGACGATCGCAGAATAATGCACCGCCAAGCTTTCTAATTTCCTCGGGTGTTTGCACCCAGCTGGATGTCTTTAAATCGAATTCACCAAGCTTTTGTAATTCTCTATATTGTTCTTCTGTTAACATTTCGATTCCCATATCATTTGTCATGTCCATTGCGCTATTTTCTGGCTTAAACTTCTTTCTTGCTTCAAGTGCTTCTCGATCGTAACAAACACTCCTGCGCCCCTTTGGACTTTCTTTTGAGCAATCGCAAAATAGGTACTCATCTGTTTCTTTATCATAATTGATGACATCAGGCTCTCCTGAGGTACGTTCCATTTCGGAGAGGGGCCAAAGCTTTTCCGCATTACTTTCCAGCTTCGCTTGTACTTGATCCCATTCGAGCTCCTCATGACGATGCAAGTTTTTCTCAAACCGCTTCTTTAAAACGGATATTAATTCATCCATTTGTTCTGATGATAGACTCTTTTCACTAGTAGTATTATTAGTCATATGAGTTCACTCCTCTATATAAGTTGGTCAATACATTCTACCGTTAGAAAACATGTCTTGAACCATTATCGTTGCTTTAAGTATTTTTCTTTAAACTTTACACTCAGCTCGCTCCACACATCAAACTTATTCCCATTAAGATCTTCAAACACAAAATTTCTTCCGGCATGCCCTCTGTTTTCTATTTCACCTACCTTGATTCCTTGCTTAACAAAATCATGTTGTATATTCTCTAATGCGCTCAAACCATCTACTTCAAATGTTAAAGAGAAGCGCACCTGCCCGTTTGCATCCGTAAAATTCGAAGTTTGCCCTTCCTCTGCTTTTACAAGAAACATACTTTGGTCTGCAAGGTTGATGATCGCTTTGTCCTGATCCTGATAACTCAATTCCGCTCCTAACTTACTTATATACCAATTGGCAGAAGCTTCAACATCTGCAACTGGGATATACGTTGTTCCCACTCTCCATAATCTCTCTGTCATTTCAGCGGCCTCCTTTATTCAATGGTATCTAATAAATCAACTACTATATGATTAGGGTCTCCCCATGATTCAAAGATTTCCAGATGCCATTTGTTTTTAAGTCGTTTGTACCCCTGCTCTGCCGCCCAGCTATGTAACTCGTCATACGCATTGAAAATGCCAGAGGTAGGTCCCTCATACTTTGTTGCTGCATACCTTTGTGCAGGAATTGTCAGCGTGACCATCCCATCAGGTGTATCTTCAAACTCTTCCACTTCAACTGCCACCCAATACCCGTCTTCCTCTTGTGAAAGGGTATCTACAAGGAAAGCCCCAAACTGAATATCTTTATTCTTCACGTTCTTAATTTCAGACAAGCGTGATTCAAGTAGCTTTGAAGCGTTAGGTATTTTAACTGGATAGTCTTTCCCTGCGCATAATACCCGGAACCCTGTTAGTTTTAATAGATTCAGATCTTTGATAACGGGTTCTTTCATCTTTTTCCCTTTCAATAAAAGTCACTCCTTACCAGTATTATTATTCTGATTATTTCAAATACTATCTGTAAATTCAATCCATTTTTGTATTTAGTGATAAAACCTAGGGAAGAATTTGCAACCTGTATACTGCTGTGTTGCTAACAAAAGAAAAACTTGAAAGTAGAGACAATAACTCCACTCTACCTTCAAGCTTTTACAGTTGGTCTAAGATAGCAAATTTCAAAACGGTCAACAGTATTCCTGCAGCGATTAAATTACGCCAGTTTACAACAATCCTACCATTTTTGGGTTGTACAACACCCAATGCTATGAGATTCCAAAACCATTTACTATCCGTCCATCTTTTCTTCACTGGGATAATACCAGCTTCTTGAGCCTCCCGTTTTCTGTTTTCGTTACGTGCCCAAAGGAGGATTATGACAATATCGAGTATGGATGCCATAATTAGAATTGGTGCAGCAATGTGATTTGGCACATCCCATAATAGCTCTTTATTTGCTTTTTCTTCATTCTTCTTCTCCGTATGCGCCATCCCTTCTTGAAAGGATGGTACGATATCATTTTTGCTTCCTCCACCGGAAATATCTGCAGACGAAGAAAAAAAGATAAGCGTCACCATTAAAAACAAATATCCACCGAAAAAATAGAATAAAAATTTACTGGAATTAAGCTTAGCTTCCAACCATATCTCCTCTTTTCGTATGTTAGGATTTATCTTTATATCCTTATTTTACTAAATAAGAGGTGGTGGGTTAGTTAGAAGATGTGACGTATTTATGGAAATAAATAGAATGAGAGATTACGCTTTTTACCTGCCCACTCCTCGGTCGTATTGGAAAGCTCCGATGACTAAAATAGTGAAGAGAAACATAGGTGTAAGGTATACAAGGATAATTTCGAAGAATATAAAAACATCAAGAAAAATTTCGTATCTTATCATAAGGGCACTTATAACTAAAACAGCCAAAATGATCAGCGGTAACAGGACATGATTAATTTCCGGAGCCACTTTAAAGAAAATAAATCCAGATACCACTAGTAGAAATAGAGTAGATATTAGTAAGGATATTACCCATAGAAATGTGATGATATTCCAATTAAACTCATTCCCTCTCGCTAAAGCCGTTATCCAAGTCGCCAAAAAAAGAGCAACGGTGAATAGATTAATATAGCCGATTTTTTTTTGACCTATTAGGAATAACATGACGGGGCTTGCGATAATACAGAGTATAACAACAACTATAATAAAATCTTGCAAATTGGTTCACTCCTTTTCTAGACTTACTCTCTCCAACAGATCTTCAACAGTCCCCACAATCTTCTCTACGTTGTCTAGATGATAAAAAGTGCTGGTCGTTTCAACGTTATTTATATCATCATTCTGTGAATACAAAAATATTTTCTTACCTTGACCAAGGGCAATCCCAAATTCTATATGACTGCCTTTTCCCCCAGGCAATAAGACAATCAGAAAGTCCGCCTCTAACACCGCAATAAGTTCCTTCTCGCCTATTTCTTTTAGCTCTTTCAAAGTAGCGGCGCGCTCATTTTTAGTCCAATCATAGGTATGGATGAAGCCTTTATCTTTGAGACGTTTACTCACTTCTCGTACTTTTTCTATATTGCCCAAGCTTGATGCTATGTAAAATTTATGCATATCTCTCACACATTTTTTTAAATACCCTTTCTGGATAGGGCAACGCGAGTTTTGGGATATTGTCTTCTTCAAAATATTTTAATTTCTCCGACTCTCCATCCACCGATTCCAAGGTACCACTGATTATTTTGCATTCATATACTGTTACTTGATATTCTACTTGATCACCATTTGCGTAGGCGTGTCGAAATTCCTTTCCTCCAAAAACACCAATTATATTTATTGGTTCTACCTCGAGCCCTGTCTCTTCCCGGACTTCTCTAACTACCGCTTCCGCTGGCGACTCTCCAGGCTCAATCGCACCAGCTGGCAGACTCCAGTCATCACTGTTCCTAGGATATTGAAACAAAATTTCCGACTTATCGTTTCTGATGACTGCGGCAACACTCGGGAGAAGCAAAAGGTCGGTCCCCACTTTTTGACGTAACTTACGATAGTAATCTGATATAGGCATTCCTTTTCATCCCCTTATCTTCATTTAACGATCGGGAGGCTCTTTTTTGTCAGAAGGTCATCCATGATAACTAGATGCTCGAGTTGTTCTAAGTGGAGACCGGTTTCCTCTTGGACTTCTCTTCGTGCAGTTTCACGTATATTTTCTCCAAGTTCCATGAAACCTCCTGGCAGCCCCCATTGTGCATTATCTGAACGTTGTTGTAATAGCAGCTTTCCTTCTTCATCAAAAACAAAGGCTCCCGCAACCACCATAATTACTTTTTCGTTGCCTACCATTGATCTTAGGTGAGTGATGTAATCCATTTCGTATCAGTCCTTTTCTGTTTATTTATATGACGTATAGGATGGGGGATAAGTTTACGAGGTGTGTGTCGAATTTTCTGAGAGTTTGTCGAACGGCTCGTAAATCCTTGAACTGGAAAATAAGTTGCGAGATTTGGCTCGTATATTTCCGTAACGGAAAATAAAGTGTCTGTTTCGGAAAATAAAACTCGTGTAATGGAAAATAACGCTTCAAGGAAGCCCCATTTTCCCTACAATCCTCCCAAAAATGCAAATAACGCTAACCTCCCAAGAGATTAGCGTTCCCAATTCTAGTATTTCTTCCTTCTCATCCACTGCGTGGCCGCCCATTTATCCCCAACCACCACAGGAGAGCCTCCATGTAACGTCAACTCATTCAATTCTTGATCGTCATAAAAATACTCAAAATAAACGGCCATTCCCTTTTGAGGAGAAACAGAGAATGTGAGCTTAGGAAAATACGTTTCTCCGCCTTCTTCCACATCATTCAAGTACATGACAAGCGTACTGATTCGGGGATTGCTTACCGGCTTGTTTGAAGACTTGAAGAAATCAAAATGTGCCTTGTATTCCTGTCCTACTTGATAGTTCAGGATTTGTAAACCTTCCCCATGTTCCACAGGTACATTCATAATCTGCGAAACTCTTTTTTCAATCCTAGCCACCAGCTCATTTTCGCCTTCTTGGAAAAAAGTACTGCTGCTTGTCCTAATAGCATCCACTTCCATACCATTAGCAACTTTCGAACGTTTCATCTTATCCTTGGACAATTGAATCAGTGCATCACATTCCTCATCGCTGAGTACATTTGCAAGCACCACAATCAGCGGCTCTTCCATACGTGCAATGATCGCAATCTCTCTATCTTCTGTTTTTATTTTATTGCCAACATGAGGGAAAATAGTCTGTTCCTTAACAGTTAAATCTTTTGTATCCATCGCCAACTAACATCAACCTCTTTTATCGTGTTATTAATATTCTGAAAAAATAACCTGAACCTGTGCAACGATAGTCAACTGTATTGTATTTGCGTGCATTTCCCCCTGTTAACAGAAATTAAATCAAATTGATTTGAGATTATTTTACACTGTCACATGTATATTTGCTATCCTAATTTTTGTTCATTATATCGGAATTTTTATCTTTAATCACCATTTCGTAGTATGGTTCTTCTTGATTGGTATCATCAAACCATTGGAGTCCTTTGAATTCAAACCCTATCTTCTCCAATATCCTCAGTGAGCTTTTGTTTGTTGGATCAGCAGAAGCAAATAAGCAAAGGGCAGAATTATTAGACTTCGCCACATCTACACATGCCGAACCGGCTTCAGACGCATACCCCCTTCCCCAGTAAGATTTTGCAAAATGATAAATCAATTCCACTTTTTCTAAGGAATCCTTAACATTAAAGCCTGCTGTTCCGATGACAATCCCTGAAACCTTTTCTACAACCGCGTAAACAGATAGTCCTTTTTCTTCCTGGCACCTTGCATAGTATTCTATTACTTTAGGGAGCATCTCATGAGGAGTGGCACCTGCACAGAGTCCCATTACCTCTTCATCTCCCCAGATTCTTTCAAGGTATTTAACATCTTCAGGTTCAAAGACCCTTAAAATTAATCGTTCAGATTCAAAAATATACTTATTCATGTTAATAATCACTTCCTCTTTTTTTAATAAATAGTATATACTACCGTAAACTTTACAATGGCATAGAACTTTTGTATGACAGTTTGATTTAAATTATGAGGAGATGAAAACATTGGTAATAATTATTGCTTTATTTTTATTAATAGTTGGTGTCTTCGTAGTATACTATTTACCTAAAATATCAAAAGGAATCCATAAAACAAGTAAACAGAACGAGATAATTATTAAACAAAACGAAGTAGTTATTAAGCTATTAAAAAATCATCATAACGAATGAGGCTGGTTGTCTAATCTGAATATGGAATATGAGGACAAAGGTGTAGAATCAGCATAAAATAGTAGTAAATATTACATTCCGCCCCATAAAGTGTTATCCCTATGTAACTTCTTTAACACCTCGCTGTCATCTCCGCCTGTTAATATTGGACAGGTCAGATTACATAGATAAGGGGATGATAGTTTGAAACGTTTAACAGCAGGGTTAGCATTAGCAGGTGTATTGGCGTTCAATCCGGTGATAGGTCATGCAGAGCTTGGAGATCAAACGCTCAAACCTGAAATGGATCATGAAGATGTAAAAGAACTACAACAAGTTTTGGACGATAAAGGATATTTTAGTTATTCAGAAACCACTACATATTATGGTGAATATACAACAGAAGCAGTGAAGAAATTCCAAGCTGATAATGGTATTGAAGTAAATGGAGTAACTGGAGAAGAAACATTCGAAGCGTTAGGTATTGAAAGTAATCAATCAAACATTGTCGAAGTGGCGAAGAAATATGAGGGCACGCCTTACCAATGGGGTGGGGAAACACCAGAAGAAGGCTTTGATTGCAGTGGTTACTTAAACTATATCTTTGCTGAAGCAGAAAACAAAGACCTTCCAAGAACGGTGAAGGACATTTATGCAGAAGGATCGAAAGTAGAGTCACCGGCTGTCGGTGATATTGTATTTTTTGATATTGAAGGAAACGGGCCGAGTCATGCAGGACTCTATATCGGTGATAATCAATTTATCCACGCATCTTCCACAGAAGGTGTTACAACAAGTGACATCGGAAGTTCCTACTGGAAGGACAAATATATTGGTGCGAAAAATTACTAACAAAAAAACACACGAGTGCTATCGAAGCCATTGAAAAACTGATAACCTAAAGTTCATATTGATTCCTAGCTGTTGATTGGAGCAAAAGGCGAAGACTCCTGAGGGAGATAGCGCTAGGTGGAGACCCCGCAGGCGTAGGAGGCTCACGTCAGCCCCTAGGAAGCGAAGCCATTTGCGCAAATCAACAGCGGTGTCTATAAAAATACTAAAATCAAGACTTTTTCAGTGGCCACGTCCTATCTCGTGTGTTTTTTCTTTTATTTTACTTCACTAAATAAACCACTAATTCCTCATACCAAATCCCATCTTGTTCATAATGATTTAAGAAGAAAGCATCGAACGAATATGTGTCATTCTCAAAATGAATGCTGTTTGATTTTTCAATGGCCATCATAAGTCCGCTTAAATCAGATGTGTGCGTTTCATAGATTAGCTCACCGTCGCAGTAATATTTAACATCCATGTAAACACCCCATTTCTTATCTTTTGACATCCACCAATGCAAACCGTTCACAAACCAACATCATATCCTCAGAAAATTCCCTCCCGATTTCACGCAGCTCTTTTGTAAAAAAGCGCTCATGTGCGTCCCACCAGTATTTGTATGTACGGTCTCCTTCTCCCTCTGAAATTGCGAATTCTTCTGGCACTTCGTTCATTGGCATGATCTGAACATCCACCGTCTTAATGATGGCAACCGGATCGTCTTTACTGTTCAGAATAACACTATAATCTTCCGTTGTTGGCAGAGGTTCATTTTCCACTTCATAAAAGACGTGACCAGAACAAGTCGCTGTTTTCACCCCATCTATCACTAACTGTGCCAGATAGTCCGGACTGCCTCCGAACTGCCAAGCTGTTACTCTTTCTGGCTTATCTGGCTTATCTTGATTTTCCCAATATTTATTCCAGTATTCTAAAGTTGCTTGATTCATGATTATGCTCCTCCATAAATAAGTATTTCATTAATCTATCCGGATCTTCTGTGGCGACATTTTCAGAAAGCCTTGCTGCTGCGATGACCGGTGCCCATTCCAATATTTCATTTTGACTCCAGCCGCTTTTCTCACAATATAGTTTCAAATATAATTCAGCGATATCCCTTGAAATCTGGGAATAAAGTATGTATGTACGACAAACGTCTGCCCGTGGATTACCTGCACTGGCATCTACCCAATCAATGATGAAAACTTCTTCATCTGATTTTATTAAATTATAGAGGTGGAAGTCTCCGTGGCAGAGCCTGTTTTCCACGGTCATAGACTCCAATTTCTTTAACAATGACGTTTTTACTTGCTTATCCAATCCTTCAACTGCTTCTATTTGACGCTGAAGTTTGATCCGCATAGGTTCCAACGATTCAGCAACCACCGTATGAACCTCCATCTGAATATCAACCGACATTTCCAGCAAAGAC
Organism: Bacillus sp. CHD6a; assembly: GCF_001293645.1. Lineage (GTDB taxonomy): Bacteria > Bacillota > Bacilli > Bacillales > Bacillaceae_I > Sutcliffiella_A. The sequence goes on along the minus strand of NZ_LBMD01000034.1, from coordinate 32,506 downwards.
TCTACATGATCCATGTTCTCTTTCACGAGTTCACCTAGCGTTTTCCCTTCTACATATTCCATGATGATTGCCTGTTTTCCGTCTACTTTTGTGACTTCGAGTATTTTAGGAACCCTCAGACCACTTTCAAAGGCAACCCTTTGTTTACGAGCTTCATATTCAGATGCGGTCTTGGGAAGATGATCCTTAAAAATTTTAATGATTTTATTTTTATAAAGATATATATTGGCAGTGTTGCCAGATGCAATTGGGTCCCTTAGGTTCATTACACACTCCCCCTGTTAAAAAAATTCATAAAGGTTGATGAAATATTCATAATCCTCTTTAGTCAACATGCTTCCTCCATACCCTTCAAAAAAACATAACTTATCCCCTTCCCACTCAAAGATGTGTGGTTTCGGCCTGATAGTTAGAGATACATCGTACCTTGGGTCGCCAAATGCTCCGCCGCTCCAGTCAATGATTCCTGTTACCTCGCCATTATGTACTAAAACATTATCAATTGTTAAGTCGCCATGGATTAGGGTTTGTTTCGTTTTACCAGGTCGGTTTTCCTTAATTTGTTCCAACAAGTCTTCTGAACCATCCACCTCGTAGTTTTGTAGATTGTATACTGCTTGAATCAGCATATCATCCAACCAAATTCCCTCGTATTTTAAGGAGTTGGGGCACGGGGTAGCATGGATTTCAGATACGACTTTGCCAAAGTTCATTAACAGCTCTTCCCGCTTCCCTTTATGATGAGTTTTGGTTAGAGCAGCCCTAACCGTTTCTCCTTCTAGAAACTCTAATAAAGCCCAAGATTGTCCTTCCACCTCAATAAATTGTTCCACTTTCGGAACAGGCAGGGAGGTTTCCTGATTCAAGCTCCGTAATACCATTATCTCTTTTTTTAACCACGCATTGAATAGTGGTTTTTTGGTCCGTTTTAGAGCATATTTACCAATGTCACTTTGAATGATGCCAACATCAGATGTATACCCTTGGCGGGGGAAGGTGAAAGTATGAATTTTTTTTACATGTTCTTTTATTTCAATTGGAACTTCTTTAAGTAGAATTGGTTTCATCGTAATCACTCTAATTAAATTCAATGTAAAAAGGTGTCATTTCTTCCTTTAAACAATAGTCAATCCGCTCTCTAAAATTCTTATAAGTCACCATCTCCAATGCCTGCTCCACTGGATAGAAACCAACTTCCAAACTCTCCGGTGAAGTGGTAGGTGTACCGCCAACTGCTCTTGCCAAAAATAGCGTATTACATATGGAGTCACTGACATTTTGGAAAACTCCACAAAATTTCACGATTTCCACGTCGATTCCCGACTCTTCCTTCGTTTCCCTAATGGCAGCATCCTTTAGTGATTCTCCCTCTTCCACTTGTCCGCCGGGCATCTCCCATCCACGGTGTGGACCCTTTATTAACAAGACTTCATTCTTGTCATTTAAAACAACTGTCGCTGCCGAAATGATGTGTTTTGGTGTCACTCTTTCTGTTTGTACCATTATTTATTCCCCCTGTTATATCTATACTGAATCAACTGACTTTCTATCCCCATGTATACTTCAGACCCAATTCTACTAATCTCCATGAATTCTAGTTTCTCTAGCATTTTTCTTGGGCGCGTGTTGGCTTTATGCGTTTCTACATCAAAATGTTCAATGCCAAACTCTTCGGTTGCATAGTTCATTAATTGCTTCAAAGCTTCCGTACCGACTCCATGTCCCCATACTTTGCTGTCCCCTATTGCGATGCCAAGCTCGGCGCTATTAGCTTTGATGTATGCCAGATCTGCATATCCAATTAACCTTGATTCATATAGGATTCCTAATCTTAAAAAGGTTTGGGACGGGTTCTGTACACAATTGTCCCACCATGAAGAAAGTTCATCCTCGTTTCTACCAATTGCCCATCCATTCGCAAGGCAGAACGCATTATCTTTGCTCCATTTTACTACTACAGGGAAATCTTCAATTAGAAGGGCTCTTAGTGTAATAGGCTGATACTTGGTTCCGGTAGGCTTCACTGATTACACACCCTCTCGGTTGATTTATTGATAAATCCCTAGATTTCTTGATATATCCTAAATTTTATTGATATATTTTCGAGAATTATTGATATATTGCCAGATTTCTTGATATATTGCCCTGACACTCTGCTCCCTCTCAGGTTGAGGTAGGCTCCTTCCGATTAAAGGCTATTTTCACTAATTACTTGCACTAACCACGCTGCAAGCCTGTATGTAAAAAGACGATTGGTTCTCCATCTCCAAAAACTTCAGTATGTAATAACATATATCCCCCACACCTTCTTCATTCTACTGTTTAATTCCACAACCGCCTTACCCTAACCAACACATCTCCATCAAAAGTTAGCTTGTAAATATCTGGCATGTCCAAACTATTCCAAAATGAGAAATCATACTGTTTGTCAAAATAGTTCATGATTAGTACCATGATGTTTCCATGCGTTCCGATCGCTATATTCTTTCCTTCGTACTTTTTAAGTAGATGATGAATGACCTTCACACCCCTAGCCTGTGCCTCCAAATTAGATTCTCCGCCTTTCCATGCAAAGTTCGGTTCCTACCAGACTTTTGTGATGGCAGCTGTGAAATCTGTAGCAGGCTTAGCTGTCAACTTGCGTTCTTTCATGTCCTCAAAGATCTCAATCTCCAGATTATAGTGTTTCGCCACGCCTTCCACTGTTTGAACAGCTCTTTTATAAGGACTGGAAACTACCACATCAATATTGTCAGGTTGAATGAAAGCTAGTATTTTCTCAGCATCTCTGTAACCTTTTTCTGATAAGGGCCGCTCCCATTCATCAGGTGTGTAAATGGAATCAGCATGCCTAATAAAATACAAATTAGTCAACATATCTCCCCCTTATTAAACGGAAATCTCTTCGCTAAAATAACTTGCTTTCGACGGTCTTAAAATAGTAAGTAATAAACCTAATGCAAAAAGGGTAGATACAGCTGAAAATATCAAGCATACAAGTTGTAAAGTGAACACTTCAGCTGCAAATCCCAGGAGCAAGGTAAGTACTATTTGTACGATACCTTGGAACATTTCTGTTAAACTCGCGAATCTTCCCATGATGTCAACAGGGACAGTGTTCTGGAAAAATGTCGCGTACCCTGCATTGGCAAATGCCATAAAGAAACCGAGGAAAACAAAGGCAGCGGTAGCGGTTAAAAAGTTATAAGATGCATAGAAGGCTAAATATCCCACTGAGGTTAAAAACATGCCGACTCCCAAATAAACCTTTAATGGCACTTTTTTTGCGACGAGTGCCGACACAAACGCACCGCCCAAGGCCCCGAGTCCAGTTAGACTAACAATTAATCCATAATCACGGTCGGACAATTCTAGGACTTGTTTGATAAAAGTCACCTCTTGCGAATCCAAAGCAAATCCGAGTAGCATAGCAGATTGAAACAAGAGATAGACGGTTATGAAAAATCTGGCTTTCTTGGAGAAATCCTTAACTACAATCCAATCTCTCAACAGCGTAGCAAAACGGATAGGTTCCCGCACGCTTTCCATCTTTTCATCCACATCCGGCAGCAAGAAAATGAAGAATGCACATACTAAAAACGTTACAGCATTGATTATGATACAAATGTCTGTACTCACATACAGGATTAAGAATCCGGCAATAGCCGGTCCCAAAAGGAATGCCCCAGAACTTGTCATGCTCATGAATGAGTTAAATCTTTTACGTTCGGTGATTGGAATAAGTTTCGTTATGTAGACAGAAGAACTCGGACCAAAAAATGCCCCGACCATATTGATCATTAATAAAATAAAGTAGATAGTCCAAAGGGAATCAATGAATGGAATGAGGAACACCAATCCCCCACGAGCAACATCCACCCAGATCATCAGCTTCCTTTTGTTCACCCTATCAATGACACTTCCAGCCCACGTATTGGTTAATAAAATCGCGATAGGCCTGATTATGTATAATCCCGCAACCGCCGCTGCAGAACCAGTCATAGTTAAAATGGATATATTTAGTGCGATTAAGTAAATCCAACTCCCCAAATAAGATATACCGATTCCGGAAATCAATAAGACGGGGTACTTCCAAGAAGACATGCGATCACCCTTTTCTAATAATCACTCAAAATAAAAACATCGGAGGTCCCCCGATGCGTATGTCTCTCATTTTACAAGGGATAGCCTCTGAAAAAGACGTAGGTACTTAGAGCCGTGTGGGGAGTTGAGTGCAGCAAGAGAAGAATACCAATTAGAGAGAGTAGTATGATTAGATTCTTTTTCATAAATGAAATTCCCCAGTTATTAAACTGCCGTCCGTGAAGTTAACTTTAATATTAATCTTGTAATATTTATTATGCTCATTAGTAATGTGGATAGCCCTGCAATAAAGAATCCAATCGCATAAACTGGGATGTTGACTTCTAATACTTTATCGTTAATTTCCAATCCTAGGAAATACACTCCAATACCTCCTCCATCAACATTTGATCCGTATGACCAAAGTTGGAGACCTTTTGAAATAAATAAAATCGTGAAAATGACCAGTAAGATAGAGACTACCCAACGGATTTTTAGATTCAATTGTAATTCCTCCCCTATTCCCTACTTATTTTGTTTATCAGAGTCTGCACTTCTCTCATTGCCTCTTTTGAAATTTCCTGTTATTTTTGCCATTATCAATTGTTTCGCTTTATCACCCTCGGCAGCTTCCATCCTCTCAAGAAATTTATTCGCTTCTTTTCCTTTTAGAATTTTCACTTGGCGGTTTTCATAATCAAGGAAAACGGTATTGTCCTTGGAGACGCGGTAGCTGAAAGGTGATCCATCCAAACGGTTTCTTTTATCTATATTGCTCATTTTTTTGTCCTTCCTCGGACCAACATTTTGTTAAATGTCCGAAGTTTTCGTGATTTTGACCGAAGTTTTTTGAAAGTTGACCGAACATTTTTGAAATTTGACCGAAGATTCGGGAAAATTGACCGAACCAATTTTTCAAATGACCGAACATACTAATATATTGACCGAAGGCCCCAAAATAATTGTCCAAACCACCTTCTAAAACGTAGCCGAAATGTCCGAAGCTGCCTCTAAAATGTCCAAACCATTTTTTAAAGGAGAATTTGGGCTAGAATTGGTGCAATTATTAATAAAAAAGATTAAATCCCCCTACAGGTTCTCCCCCGTCACCTTCTTATACACCCCAGCACCTACCATCCCAACTCCGATCAAAAACAAAACCGGAAACATTAACCACATAACTGCCACTCCGGCAAATCCATCTCCTGCATTTACTGCAACTAGCATTGCAACAATCCAGCTGAAAAATGGCGCAATGGAAAGCATGGTAATAAGTCCCCAGATGATTAACACCTTATTATGATATTTCCGACTTAGAAAGACACCCAACCCAATAGACAATACCAATACAATCACGATAAATGGCATCTCAACAACTCCCTCTATATTTATGTTCACAGCCTCTCTATTTTTAAATGAATCCAACCTATATATATTCCATAAAGTGGTTGATTTTTCCTGCTATTGGGGAATAGATTTATCTATCCTCTACCCATCGCTATTCCCTATGATTTCTAGTAGTATAGTAAGTAGTAAGTAGTAAGTAGTAAGTAGTAAGTAGTAAGAAAAAAGATATAAAGGGGTGATTACTTGAAAAACAGAATGAACGATCTGTTTAAAGAGCACAGAAATATCCATGTTCTTTATTCCTATGAAGGACGAGAAGAATACTTGAAGAAGTTAGTAGATTTTGTTCAATCTGGGGTAGCTGCGGGAGATTATGTCATTGTTATTGAAAATCAACGGATTTATCCCATGCTAAAACAGAAGCTGAGAACTTGCTTATCAGAAGAGCAAATGACGTTAGTTCAATGGGTGAACAATTTTGATTTCTATTTTTCTAGTGGAAGTTACCATCCCCCGGCCATCTATAATTACTTCGTAAGTAGTGTTCAGCATTTAGTAGATAAAAAGCTTCCGTTCCGCTCATGGGCACATGTAGAGTGGGCAACTATGGACGGTCCTTTGCATATCGTGGAAGACCTTGAGCGTATTGTGGATGATGCCGTCCATCAGCTTGATTTTCCTTTGGTGTGTGCTTATGAAGGAGCTAAAATGCCGGATTATCTAAGAAATATATTATTAGAAACACACCCCTATATACTAGTGGAAGATAAATTGGTTGAATCAGATTTCTACAAACCTACTATAAAAGGCTGAGAAAAGGGGGCTTACCGAAATGATAAGCCCCCCTTTTTATTACTTATTCCCACCACCAAGACTGCGTGCCATAAGGATACTCGACTCGGCTATCCATATGTGTAAAGCTGCCTTCGCTGTAGATTCCGCTGAATCCTGAGCTTTTTGCCGCATTTCGAACAGTAGTAGTACTCACACCAGATACGCTGATGTCTGCCGCAATCCCATACGTATGTTGGCTATTGGATGCTCCTCCTACATTGCGATTGTGAGAGATGCTTCTAAAGCCGGAGTTAACATTCATTGAACGGTTTCCAATTTTTACTCGGACTGCCTCAAGTTTGTACATCATTCGACGCACGTTCTCTTTTACAGTAGCAGCCGATACATTCCCTCCGTTAAATCCGCTTCCGTCTTTAGAATAAAATTCAGTGTAATTGAAGTGTTTCGTTCCATTTGGCGATTCCAACTCATTTAACTTGGCTTGCGTCTGTGGTCCGACTACCCCATCTGCCGTCAATCCATATGCACGTTGGAAACGTATGACCGCAGCTTTTGTTCCTGCTCCAAACTGTCCATCTACACTTACAACTGTTTGTTGAGGTGAATCCGCTGCCCAACCCGCTACACGAATCTGTAACTCCTGCACATCCGAACCACTAGAACCTTCACTTAAAGTTCTTGTCCAGTTATATGCCGAAGCCTCTTCTGCCGTTACCAAGGACAAAATCAACCCAAACATTAAAGTAAAGCTGAACGCCAACATCTTCTGATACACTTTTACCATCTTTCCATCTCTCCCAATCACAATAGTTTTTTGAATGATTTGTTCAAATAAAACTGAAGCTGCGACAACGATTGATTGCTAGAATTAGAGATTATAAAAAGTATGTATGAAGTCCTCCTTTACTCTATTTTTTGAATACTGGCATTTACATTCGGTATTCTATTAACATAGTAAAGTATTTCAAATAAAAAAAATTCATTTATTCCTATAAGAATGGAAAATTTTTCGCGCATCTGTCGTTTTTCAAGTACCTTGGTAAAATGAAAGGGACAGGTACCGCGACTCACATAATAATATGTGGGTCGACGTGCCTGTCCCTTCGATACTCTTAATGATGATGATCATGATCTCCATGATCTTCATGTTCTTCCTCTTCCACTTCACTTGCCAAGATAGCGTCAATTTCTTCTTGACTCAGATCCCCTACTACCATTTGCTTGGTAGGCATCACATGCATGTCACGAGCGGTCACATGGGATTGTACTCGGTACACTCCTTTATCTTCAAAGGAATGATTCACTTCGTAAACCCCATCACCAACATGTTCCGCATCCAGTAGGACACTGTTTTCTTTTCCTTTTTCTACATTCCAAATCTCAAATTGCACTTCTTTTGCATCTTCCACTTTTTCATCACCTTGCGTTACTAAGGTTTTAACTGCAACTTCCTCTTGTGCTTGCACATTTTCCGGAAGTTCCATTTGAACCTCTACAATTTCCAGTGATGTTTCTTCTTCCGGTGCACTTGTACACCCGACCAACAATAATAAAAACGGAACAACAAACCATAATTTCTTCATTATAAACAAGACACCTTTCTTACCCTAACCAGGCTTTTAGACGTTTTATTCTAACAAATACAAGCTTATCTAATAAAAGTATCACAATAATAGAGATTCCAACCAACGGCATGACCAGTCCTAGAAGCAGCATAATAATGGTAACAGCCCTTTTTATCTTGATATCCACGTGTCGACCTGGTGCACCTGAACTGTTTTCCGGTTTCCTTTTTCGCCACATAATCAGGGAGCTTACCATCATTCCAATAAGTCCGATACATAGTAAAAGGCCTATCAGTTGGTTAGCAAAGTCGAATAATTTTCCTTCGTGGAGGGCGATTCCAAGCGTAATTGCTTTCCCCATCCATCCATAATCCGCATACCTGACATCTGTCAGTACCGCTCCACTATATTGATCCACATGCAACGTAGCATTATCAAAGGGCTTGGAGTGGGAAGTAGAAATGGTAAACACTCCCGTTTCCCCTTGAGGCATGGAGATGGAATATGGCTTTTGAACATCTTTCATCTCTGCAATTCCTGCTGCATCATTTAGAGTTAATGGGACATATTGATTATTTTCCGAAGCAGGAACGGGCACATTCTCAGTAGCCCATGGTACATCTTCTGCAACATCCTTTGTCACCGTAACAGATTCTGGCTTCGGTCCAAAGCTAAAAGAGAAAGCGGGATATCCGGTATTCGTCGCTGTTGCCAACCGATTAATTTGTTCTCCCATGACACCTGACCATGGTAGACCTGTCAAAATTAAGACTAAAAGTCCAATAGACAGCCAGAATGCTGGTACTGCATGCATGTCACGCCAGAACACACGGCCTTTGCTTCTTAATCTTGGAAGAATGGTTCCCCAAATGGAGGCACGGTTGCGAGGCCACCAAATATAGAGTCCTGTTAGTATAAGAATAATGGCCCAGCAAGCCGCAAGCTCCACAATACGGTTCGCTACAGTCCCTCCTATAAGCAATTCACTGTGCAATTTCACAAAGATCGTCATCCATTCTTTCTCAACAGGAAGATCTCCCAATACCTTACCGGAATAGGGATCTACAAAAACACTGACAGGTTGCCCATCTTGTATGGTAGAAAACTTAGTTGTACGATCTTCTTCATCCAAAATGGACACTCTGCTAATGGAAGCATCAGGATATTCTTCGCGAACTTTTTCAGCTTGTGCATTTACAGAAAAGGTTGTCGCTTTTGTTTCTTCCACATAATAAAGATCCTGATACAAATAGGATTCAATCTGAGGTTTAAATAAGTAAACGGCACCACTAAATGCCAGGATGATTAAAAAAGGAGCAAAAATAATTCCAGCATAAAAATGCCATCTCCACATGGTTTGATAGAGGCCATTTCTGGTCTGGTTTTTGCTTTTATCTTGATGTTCAGTATTCTCCATAAGCATACTCCTTCAAATTTTCTTCGTATGCTTATATTCTGACGGGCAAATGTGAAGAAAGAATGAAGGAGGATTAAAAAAGGAACAATGGAATTTCTACTGTGGCAACGGTGCCTTTCCCAAGTTGTGAGTCCATCTTAATGTTTCCTTCATGCTTGCTGACAATCTGTTGCACGATGGAAAGCCCCAATCCTGTTCCACCGCTTTTCCTAGTCCGGGCTTTATCTACTCGGTAAAACCTATCAAAAATATATGGAAGGTCCTCTTTAGGAATCCCTATGCCTTCATCTTCGATTTTCAGGACTCCCATCGTTTTTCCTTCTTGGACTGAGATACGGATCGTTTTCTTATTGGAAGTGAATTTTATTGCATTGCTTAAAAGGTTTTCCATTACTTGATCGAGTCTCCGATAATCGCCATCTACGACTACCCCTTCATCCAGTTGGACTTCTGTAGCAAGATTCTTGTCATCAAGCTTTAAACGCAAACGGTCCAGCACCTCTTTAACCAGTTCGGCAAGGATGACCGGTTCTTTGTTCATCGGATACGAGTCTCCCTCAAGTTGAGCAAGATCTAACAGATCATGAACAAGGCGCTCCATTCTATCCGTTTCTTTCTTTATAGTTTCTGCAAACTTTTCAGTGGGAATCAAACCTTCTTCCAATGCTTCACTGTATCCTTTAAGGTAGCTGATTGGCGTCCTTAACTCGTGGGATACATTGCCTAAGAATTCACGTCTGTTCCTGTCGACTTCATCAAGATTAGATGACATCTTATTAATGGACCTGCCAAGGCTTGCAATCTCGTCATCGCCTTTTATGGATAATTTTTTAGAAAAATCCCCTTGGGCAATGTCTTTTGCTACTTTCTCCATCTGCTTAATAGGACGAACAATTCTATTGGTCATCTTCGTTCCAACATACGTAAGAAGTAGAATCAGTATAATCATTCCAATCAATAGTAAGTTTCTTATTGGTTGAAAAGCCTCGGTAATTGCTGTTAGAGGCATATATAGGAAAATAACAGCTTCCAGTCTGTCATCTATTCTTAACGGAATAACAACTGCACGAATTTCCTGTTCTAACGCTGTATGGTATTTCGTAAAGGTCAAGGTTTCTCCCTTCATCAATTCCTGCCTTTCACCAAAAGTAATAAGGTTCTCTTCTGCAAACGAATCAAAAGGAGCCCCACTAGCAAGCAGCATAGGATCATCTGAGAAGATGATAGAAGTTTCTGAACTGATCTCCAACCACTCCAGACGATCTAGAAATGTCTTCCGACTCTCTTTATCGTATACCTGTTCCAGAGATTGACCTTGCCTCATCAACATATCCGTCTGCTTTTCAATATATAATGTTTGATAAAGATAGTAGGAGACTCCCCCCACAAGGATGATAGTCAATAAAGAGACAGATAAGATGGTTAACCAGATTTTATTACGAATGGATAAAGTCTTCATGCATCTTCTCCATCAAATTTATAACCAATGCCCCATACTGTTTTAATTTTTGCTCCTGCATCTTTAAGCTTAAATCTCAACGTCTTCACGTGAGTATCCACTGTACGGAATGAGCCCTTTTCAGTATCTAGCCCCCAAATGACATCATGCAGCTGTTCTCTTGAAAATACCTTCCCTTCATGCTCCATTAAAAACAGTAAGAGGTCATATTCTCTTCTTGCAAGGTTCACCCGTTCCCCTCCTAAAAGCACTTGCCGAGCGCTTTTCTGAACGGTTATTTCGGAATGGGAAACCACATCAAAGAATGCTTGATTGGAGCGGCGAAGCAATGCCTCCACCCTGGCTAAAAGTTCTTTAGGACTGAATGGCTTCATAACATAATCATCCGCCCCAAGCTTCAAGCCTCTAACCTTATCCCATTCATCACTTTTAGCTGTCAGCATCAAGATAGGAATCATGTATTTTTCACGGATTTTTTTACAGGCAGTAAAGCCGTCCATAACGGGCATCATTACATCCAGGATGATGAGATCTACCTCGTAATCGTAAAGCAAATCAAGCGCCTCTTCTCCATTTTCCGCATGAAGTACTTGATAGTTTTCCTTCTGAAGGTACATGTCTAGCATTTCCCTCATATCCGCTTCATCGTCCACCACCAATACTTGAAAGGCATCTCTCATCTTTCCTCGCCTCCTTTAAATAAAAGATAGGGACCATTTGTAATGGCATATTTATTTACAACATCTAAACTATTTTGATCTAGTACAAGTATCTCATCTCCATCTAGACTTGAAACATACAAGTGGATTCCATCAGCAATCATATAGCTTGGGTTATCCCCAACAGGTATTTTCTTTTCTACCTCATAGGTGTCTGCGTTAAATTTGGTGAGGCTGTGGTCCCCATGACTAAGAACATATATGGAGGAATTTTCGTTAACCTGTGCAATTTGAATGGGCATCAGTCCGGTTGTCACAGCTTTTACTTCCTTGCCTGTTTCCGGGTCATAGGCGAATACATTTTCATTCATTTCACCTGTAGCTCCATGGCCGCCTGTCCATATATACCTTCCATCGAAGTGCAACCCTTCCGGCCTCTCATTCACTGGAAAAGAGTTCGTTATTTTGTTCGTAGAAGTGTCCATCACATACACTTCCCCGCTTCCCGCAGCAAGTACAAATAAACGCTTTCCGTGATGCACCATTTTTGAAGGATACTCTCCCACACTTACTTCGTTAATAATTTTTTTCTTTTCCGCATTTATCACTTGTATGTGATCGGTCTTACCATTTGACGTGTAAAGAAGACCATTATCTTGATCATATGTTAATTCCAGAATTCCTTCGTCTATATCCATGTATGGAGAAATTTTATCTTCATTAGTATTTATTTCATAAAGGCTTTCTTCTTCCTTGACAGAAGCCACATATATTCCTGATTTTATTTCCACAATCGAGGAAAAACGTATTGGCAAATTTACTTTCTCTTCACTTCCTGTTGATAAATCTAGTGCAGTTATAGCATTTTCTTTTAAATGGCTGATGTATAGGACGGAATCTTCGTTTTTTATTTTCGGCAATGCAATATCCGTGCTTGTACACCCTGATAACATCAGTATCATGATAAAGGAAATTATGATAAAAGGATTTCTCAACCGTAACACTCCTAAACAGAAATATTAACCTTTATTTTACTTCAAAAATGTGAATAAAGTGTGAGTAAAGAAAAAGATGATTCCGTTTATTAGAATCACCTTTTACACTTGCATCATTCCGTTTCATCATATTTATTCTTATAGTGGCTAAGCGCAAGCAATGGCCAAATATACTGATAGCTATGATAATGGATATAGTAACCCCCTGGAATTCCTGCGCCAGTTGGATAGGTGGTTCTCCAATCATCTGCTTTTAGCAACCTTAATAGCGAGTGAATTCCTTTTTCTATTTTAGGTGTTGGATTTTCTGAGGCAGAAATAAGAGCATCTAAAGCCCAGGCGGTTTGAGAAGGAGTACTGTGATGCAAAGGAATATAACGTTTCTTGCTATCACTCTCACAAGATTCTCCCCATCCACCGTCCTCATTTTGTATGGACAACAGCCATTTCACAGCACGTCTGATTAGAGGATCATCACTTGATACCCCGATTGCCTTCAAGCCTGTAATGGCGGCCCAAGTTCCATAAATATAACAGTTCCCCCATCTACCGTACCAGGAACCGTTATCTTCCTGATTGTACTCCAACCACTCCATTGCTTTTCGAAAAACATCGGACTCCTGAGGAATGGTTGTATACTCTCCCAGAAAATATAAAGTTCTTCCTGTTAAATCAGCAGTTGAAGGATCGAATAGCACCCTGTCTTCATATTTAAAAGGGATGAAAGATAATAGATAGTTATCCGTATTCTTTTCAAAAGCCGACCAGCCACCATCATCATTCTGCATGGTCAAGACCCACTCCACTCCCTTATTCCAAGCATGTTTGAAGTGGTTTTCTGTACCTGCCAAAGGAGTGATAGCCCTCAAAGCAGCGGTGGTATCATCAATGTCAGGGACAAAGGTGTTGGTGTCCGAAAACCCCCATCCACCTGGTGTGACATCTGGATTTTTGATAGCCCAATCCCCGTATTTTTGTTGTTGTTTAGAAAGAAGATAGTTGCTTGCTTTCATGATGGAAGCATGTTGATGTGGAACTCCAGCTTGCTGCAAAGCTGCTGAGAGCAGGGCAGTGTCCCAGACAGTGGAGGGAGAATTTTGTATAAAAGCATGGTCAGCATTTCGGCAAAGATAGGCTTTCATCCCTTGAAATGCGTTTTGTATGAGAGGATTCTTTTTATCATAACCTAGGGCAAGAAATGCAAAAACCATAAAGAAACTTGCACTAAAATAACTATACAGTGTCCCATTTTCTTCGATTCTTTCTAGAATATAATCTTCTGCTTTGATAAAAGCTTTTCGCTTGAGAACTTCTGGTGAGCCTGTGAGCTTTTTTAAAGCATTTTTAAAATAAAGTTGAAGGTGCTGCCTATCTTCTACAAACCGTTGATCCTCAGAATCACTGCCTACTCCCTGTAAGTGAATAAGGTTCGGCGTTCGTGAATGGAGATAGGAATAATTCAGATTACTACAGATTAGTATTGGTATCCAGTGCGCTCTTGCATACCCGACAAACTGATAAATGGAGATTGGAGACCAGTTAGGCAATAACATGATTTCTATCGGTATTATTTTTATGATACTCGGCCACTTGATTTGACCTGTTAACGCTAGCATCATTTTCGTCAACCAATCACTCTCTGCCAACCCTCCATTTTCTTGAATAAAGCGCTCCGCTTTGCGCATATTGGCAGCATCTTTGGCAACGTATCCTGAATGCAATAAAGAAAAGTACCCCTCTATAGTGGCACTAAGGTTGCCTCCATCCTCATCCGGGTACACTTTCCAAGCTCCGTTGGACTCTTGCTTTGACTTGATTCGTTCCACGAGGCTTTTTACCAATAATTCCTCGTCCGTCAATTCAAGAATTCTAATCAATATAATCATATAAGCATCTGTCATAATGCTTCCTTCAAAGCAAAAATTCCAAGTACCTTTTTCCGTTTGTGTATCGAGAAGATTGTTAATCATATCTTTCAGCTTTTCGTTTATTTTATCTACTGGCTTCATAGTTCCCTCCACTATGTTCACGTCTTACTAAAACTTATGTACGTTTACACAATTTAGAAGACTAACCAATAAACCTTAAATCAACATTCCATCATTAACTCTTCCCGTTCGCTTATTTGCTTCAAGGATTAACGAATCGATCTCTTTATTAATTCTTTTCAATCGCTCATGTAATGTTTTAACATCTTGCTCTCGTTTCAGATGTTCCAGCCTTTTTAATTCTCTTTCTAATTGGACCATCTTTAACTTTGTATCTGCTATGGAATTTTTATAATTCACCCTATCCGCCCCCCTCTTCTGTTAGTTCTAACTTTGCTCCTATTTTGCTAGAAAAACAACTATTAATGTGTTGTTTGAAGCGTGAAAAAATCAATTGCCCTGAAACAATCATTCCAGTATAATTTGGTGAGGAAATGAATAATAAAATGGTTTATTGTGGATTTTTCTAGAGCTATCTCTATTTTCGCCACACAATTGTCTCCGGGCAGTTGTGTGGTTTTTTTGTATTTCACATCATGGAAAGAGGGTAAGTAATATGAAAACTTGGCATTACGCGTTAATGGTATTTTTGGGAGGATGTTGTCTTGGCATACTGTCTACATTTGTGAAGCTTGCTTATGCTGCCGGTTATTCTACGAGTGAGGTAACAGGTAGCCAAGTGTTAGTTGGTACCCTCATAATCTGGATCGTCACTATATTTATTAGAAAGAAAAAATTACATATCACGCAAACACTGAAGCTTGTGTTAGCAGGGATACCAATGGGGCTAACAGGATTGCTGTATTATCAATCCTTACAAACACTAGAAGCATCCCTTGCTATCATTTGTTTGTTTCAATTTATTTGGATTGGCACATTAATGGAATGGATCTTTTATAAAAAACGTCCTTCTTCAGGTAAGATTCTCTCTATTGTGATATTACTTTCCGGATCTGTTTTAGCTGCAGGACTTTTTGAGGACAAGGTAGAGTCGATTTCATACCTGGGAGTACTATGGGGTATACTTTCCGCTTTCACATTTTCTATTTTTATATTTTTGAGCGGTATCATCGGTAAGGACATTCCTGCCATTCAAAAAAGTGCTCTGCTTTCCACTGGGGGCTTAATTGTTACGTTTATATTGTATCCCCCTTTCTTTTTAGTCGATCTACCAGCAGTATTAGGCATCGCTCCTTATGGGTTTGTTCTAGGTATCTTTGGTGTAGTGCTTCCCCCAATTCTCTTTTCCATCGGGATGCCGCATGTGGGGCCTGGCCTTGGGACCATTCTTACAGCCTCAGAGCTCCCTGTCGCAGTAATCATGTCCGCCTTGGTATTATCAGAACATATCAGTATGTATCAATGGGCTGGGGTTGGTATTATATTAGGAGGTATTGGGGTAAGTAATGTGAAACAAAAAGAAATGTAAGGCAGCTTACAGCATTGGTGACTTATATTCTATAAGATAGAATAAAGAAGCTTGAGAGGAAGGATTCCATGACGAAAAAAAATTGGATAAAAGGAATAATAATAGCAGTTTTAGTAGGCTCCTTATTGTTCATTAACCACAACTATCTAAATATCAGCCCAGAAGGAATTCGACAATGGATTCTATCCTTTGGAATATTCGCACCTGTTATCTACATTGTCTTATATACGATTCGCCCACTTATCTTGTTCCCAGCCTCTATTCTCTCTCTAGCAGCAGGACTTGCTTTTGGGGCGCTTTGGGGAACAGTCTATACAGTCATTGGTGCTACATTAGGGGCAATCGTTTCTTTCCTGGTTGCAAAGAAGTTTGGTAAAAGTATCGTAAAAAGCCAAACTTCAAATGTAAGAGTCCAAAAAATTCAATCGCAAATGGAGGAAAATGGATTTTTTTATGTACTCCTCCTTCGTTTAATCCCCCTTTTCAACTTCGACCTAATAAGTTACTTAGCTGGGCTTTCCAAGGTGAAGGTGTCGCATTTTATGTTGGCGACTGTGATTGGGATTATTCCAGGTACTTTTGCTTACAATTTTCTAGGGTCTAGTTTTGTCGGCGATAATAAGCTTGTCATTATCCTAGCAATTATCGTTTTTGTTTTAATAAGTGTACTACCACTAATTTTCAGTAAAAAGGTACGTGGAAAATTAGGTTTTACTAAAAATGGAGGATGAGAGGTGAATGTTCACGATGAAAAAGTATGATCTTATTGTCATTGGAGGAGGAGCCGGAGGATTAACGGTAGCAGCCGGTGCCGCTTCTTTAGGAGGAAAAGTTGCGTTAATTGAAAAAGAAGAGCAACCTGGCGGTGACTGCTTACATTTCGGTTGCGTTCCATCCAAGGCTCTAATTGAGATTGCAAATCGCATCAAAAGCGCCCGTTCCCTAGAAGAGTTCGGAGTTCACGTTTCAGACGAGAATATTCAAATGGAATCTGTCATGAAAAAAGTGAAGAAAGCTATTGACCATATTCAAGTGCATGATGATGCCGATCGTTTTCGGAAACTAGGGGTCGATGTTTATATTGGAACAGGGGCTTTTCACAACAAGAACGAAATTATTATTAACAATAGTGAAATTGTATATGGAAAGAGAATTGTCATTTCAACAGGTTCAAGGCCCTTCGTTCCACCAGTTCCGGGTTTAAAAGAGAATGGATTTATCACTAATGAAACCATTTTTTCTTTATCCACTTTACCAAAAAGGCTGTTAGTGTTAGGAGGTGGACCCATTGGAATCGAGTTGGCTCAGGCGATGGCGAGATTAGGAAGTGACGTGACGGTTATCGAGAGGTCTGGTGGTATTTTAGTAAAAGAGGACAAGGAAGTACAGCATCTCATGAACGAGGTCCTATCCGATGAAATGAAGTTACTCTATCATGCTAACGTCAACACCATTGAGGCCGGACAAAACGGAAAAATCGTCCACCTTACCATAGAAACTGCCAATGGCGAAGAGGAAGTCTCTATAGAAGTCGATGAAATACTGGTTGCAACAGGAAGAACACCTAATTCTGACAAACTTCAACTAGATAGAGCCAATGTACAAACGGATGACAGAGGGCATATTAAAGTGAATGAACGTCTACAAACCAACATCCCTCACATTTATGCTATAGGAGATGTAAACGGAACATTACCCTTTACTCATGTAGCAGGAATGGAAGGTAAACAAGTCGTTCAAAACGCACTCATTGGGCTAAGGAGAAAAATAGATTATTCCAATGTTCCTTGGGTCACCTATACTTCCCCAGAAGTATTTCATCTAGGTTTAACAGAAGAAGAAGCAAAAGAAAAAAGTCTGGATTATGATGCTTATAAGGTCGATCTGTCGGAAGTTGATCGTTTCGTAACAGATCATCAAACCACTGGATTTGTAAAAATCCTAACGGATAAAAAAGGCCGAATTATTGGCGCCCATGCCGTTGGAAACCATGCTGGAGATTGGATGCAAGAGGTAGTGTTTTCTAAACAGTTTAAAAAGAAAATCGGCAGCATATCCAATGTCATTCATCCATATCCAAATCATAGTGCAGCGGTTCAACGTACAGCAGATGCATTTTGGAGGAAGAAGCTGTTTGATGGGTTCTTGCCTAAGGTGATGGAAAAGTATATTAGGTGGTTTAGATAACTTTAAGCGTAGGACAAACGAGTGCCTACGCTTACCTTTTACTAACGATTTAATAGTTCTAAAGCTTTATCCACATGCACAGAAAAAAGTATCGTTTTCTTGACTATTCCTTCTTTTTTCAACTGACTGATAACAGCACTTGTGGTCTCACGAGTAGAACCAATCATATTTGCCATATCTTGATGTGTTACTCTCATTTCTATCGTTTGCCATTCTTTTTTTCTTTTGCCCGTCTTTTCACTCAATTTGAGTAAAAGGTAGAGAATGCGATATTTTACATCCCCTAATGCTATTTTTTCGCTGAGGCTGTAAACCTCTTTTAACCGAGCAGAGAGGATATTGATAAACTTCAACGCGATCTTCGGGTTATTTTCAATGAACTCCTCAAATTCCTCCTTACCCAATATGCATAAATAAGTATCTGTCATCGCTTCCGCATAGACTTGATCATCTGTTAGAGACATGGTAGAAGTTTCACCAAAGATATTACCATCTACGAGTATATCCACCGTAAATTGTTTCCCTTTCGAATTCAGACGATACAAACGGACCTGTCCCTTTTTCAACAAGAAAAGTGCCTCCATTTGTTTTTCTGGAGACAAGATGATGGTCCCTTTTTTCACTGGTTTCATTTGACTCATTTCATCTATCACTTTTAAATCATCTATCGGCAGCTCATCCAATAAACTTATCTGTGAAAGTAAAAACAATTTATCATCCATTTTCTCACCTTCCTCAAATGTTACATCTAATATTTTGCAACCTAATTGTAGAATCCTTCTTATCTAAGTACTGTAAGCTAACTTACAGTATATACTTCTATTTCTCATTATAGTAAAAGTACGACTATAACGATAACAGAGGAGGTAAGGTAGAACCACATGATTTTATATACTATGCCAGGATGTCATAAATGTCATGCAGCAAAACTCTTTCTGAAATCCTTAGAAGTCCAATATAAAGAGGTTGATGTTCTGGAAAACCCTGAATATATCGTTGACATTAAGCAAAAAGTAGGAGAAATGTTATTACCAGTTCTTGTTGTGAAAGAGAAATATTTAGTTCAGCAGGAAATATTTTCGCTAAATATTACAAAATAATGTAGCAACCTGAACGTAATCCATCTTACAGTTTTTTTGCGTGATGCCCACTATAATCAAAAGTGAAGTTACTAGTTGAAGGAGGAAGATAACCATGGCAAAAGCAACATTTAATGTAACAGCGGAATCAGCTGGGATGAGGTCAGATATTAAAGCAGGTAAACACACAATAATCATTGATGAACCTGCATCTATGGGCGGTAAAGATACTGGCGCTGACCCCCTTTCCACTATGCTTGCCTCTTTAGCTGGATGTGAAAATGTTATTGCAAATTTTGTAGCTAAAGAAATAGGATTTGACCTACAAGGTATGTCATTTACCATTACCGGCGAATTAGACACACGTGGTCTAATGGGAGAAGAAGGAGTGCGACCGTATTTTGAAAAGATCTCCATCCAAGCTCTTGTCAAAACAACAGAATCCAATGAACGCATACAAGAATTAAAAGAGATGACAGATAAACGCTGCCCTGTCTATACAGGCTTTAAAGCTGCAGGAGTAGAGCTATTGACGGAGTGGAAAAAGGCGTAAATATAAAAAACAGAAGGGCGGGTCCCTTCTGTTTTTTTGTTTGAAATGAAGATTATTTAGTTCCTGTGTAACATCATAAAATTTTCATATTAACTAATACTAGTCCTAAAGCTGGTGGAAGAAGGAGTTGAAACAAATGAACACCTTGGAAAAAATTGATCAAATAATTATCCGTCAATCTGAACTATATAATAAAGTTATTGATTTATGGTTTCAAGAAGTGTTATTTACTTGGCGTTGGTGGGTTGGGGTAGGTCTTACCGTCTTCTCTTGGCTGTTTTGGGTTGTCTATCACAAAAAAGAGAGTAGGTATCGATTATTAAATGCTGGGTTCTTTGTAATGACTGCCTCACTAATTTTGGATTCAATTGGAGTCCAATTGGGCTTATGGTCTTATCGCTTTGAAGTGATTCCATTTATTTTAGCTTATCTTCCGTATAACCTAGCATTGATGCCCGTAGTAGTAATGAGTTTAATTCAATTTAAACCAAAATCATCTCCAATAATGAAAGCTATCGTATTCGGCATACTGACTGCATATGTAGGAGAGCCTATTGTTTATTTCCTAAAAGTCTATAACCCATACAATTGGCAATATATCTTCTCTGTGCCATTTTATATGGTGATTTATCTAATAGCGAATTGGCTAACAACAAGAGAGGCTTATGGATACATTAAAACTTGAAACAAAATGCCGAGAGACTACATTAATCTTTTAATTTCTCCCATCTAAGATGATCTAAATCTTGCAAACATCTTACTTCCTTTTTAAACCATTCTAAATTTCCTGCAAACCTATCGGAGCATTCAAATTGAATTTTTGCAGCCTTTTTCGGCTCTATGCAACGGAGGTTGGCAAGAAGCTTTTGCTGACCATATGGTTTGTCGAGACTTACAACAACATAAGGCATTAACTCAAAATAATAATCTTTTTCTAGACTATCAAAATAGTTACTTTTGACAATATCTATAATTTTTAAATAATCAATGTCATCAAGCCCCCACCGAATTACTATAGTCCCATCAGGAAACGTAACTTCAAGTTTAAGATGGCTTCCAAAATGATCTTTGGAAGCCTGCAAAATTTTCAAATTTTCATGGTTATATTGGATTGCGCAATCCATATTAGTTTGATCCTCCGCCATCACTTCCCCCACCGTGGTTGTTGTACCACTGATACCTAGTTGTTTCCGATTCAATATTTTGATTTCCTCTGTTTACATCCGGGGGATGGTTCATTCCTTTATTCTTTTTGTCCATGTAGAGCGTGATTCCTATCAAAAGTAATAATGGTACGATGATGAATAACCAGATCATGAGAGGTGCCCCCTTTTTCTAACGTTTTTATATACCTTAAATACGTTGTGGGTGTTGAAAAGTTTCGTTTTATTTAAATATTCTGTTAATTATTATTTGTAGGAACCAATCGTCTTGCTGGATGCTTTGGGCTTATACCCCCGCCTTTATTCCAACTCTACAGGATCTAACTGTTGCATATATTGAACATAATTTCCCGTGGAAGTTCCTCCTCCACCATTACGATACGTATGCTCAAGACGGACTGAGTCCTCTTTATCATTATAAGCTACCCATTGAAAATGATAAGATTGGCTAGAAGGAATGTAACCTGTTTCAGTTGGATACAGCTCAAAGGATCCTATAACCTCTTTCCATTCACTTGGCATTTTTATATACCCATAACTTCCTTTTCCTAACTCTACTGTCTGTTTCAATTGAATTTTGGGATAATAAACTTCCACTTGTTTATTATCGCCCACCGACCTCACATTGTAATTCCGCTCATGTGTTAAGTAAAATTCCCATTGTCTTATTTCGTCTTTTGGGTGTACATTCCAATATATATAAGAGTTCCCTTCATTTACTACTATTTGTGGACCAGAACCGTTTGATTCACTAACACACTCCCATCTCCAACCATTCCAAATCCATATGCTAGTACCATATGCTTGATTATTTGAAAGTATGGGAACAAAATAAGTTTTTTCATCCAACTGCATAACATCTTGGACTTCCATTTCTTGAGTCAAAGCACCCATGTTATCAAGGATTTCATCTTTAGAATAAAATGCTTTGGGAGTCATCATTAAGTACATGACAATTGCACCAATCAGTAAAACTGCAAATGAAGTCATCATCACTACAAATTTTTTATTCATTCAGCATGCCCCCTAACTTCTAAAAAGGAAGCAGTTTTAGATTTAAAATAGTATTGGTTACTCTTTGTCGTGATAAGCAATCCCTTACCGTCCTGTTCCAGGTACACGTGCATTTTTTCTCTGGTTTTCGTTT
This sequence comes from Bacillus sp. CHD6a, assembly GCF_001293645.1. Classification (GTDB taxonomy): domain Bacteria; phylum Bacillota; class Bacilli; order Bacillales; family Bacillaceae_I; genus Sutcliffiella_A. Next base: position 10,640 of record NZ_LBMD01000034.1, on the reverse strand, counting down.
TTACGCCAGTTAACAAATAAGGAAACTTCTCTTGTACGTTCACAGGCTCTTTGCTTTCTTCTTCTGACCAAATTTGTTCTCTAATTTCTTCAAACCACTGAATGACATCTGAGTCTTCATACCTAAAAGTTGACAAGGCGTCATCCAGCCTTGTTATATCTAGTACAGCATCTTCACCGGATGGATGAGTCACTAACAATTCCACATCTGAAACATCTGTTAGATACGTCCTTACCTCATCCTTTGGATAATACACAGCAGCTAATCCAATGGCAAGAAGAGCCGTTCCTAAGAATATGAAATTTCCTAAAAATCCAGTCCAAGCATATTTACTGTATGCTTCCCAACGCTCTCTTCTATTCAATAGTCCATATAATATCCAGACTCCAAGCGGAAGAATGGCAATAGAAAAATTTTCATTAAACAGCGGAAAAGTGAAGGAAAATGAAAAAAGTCCCAACAAAACAGCCATTACTATTTTCCATATTCTCGGTCGTTCTTCCGCATTTTGCACACGGTAGATACGAACAATAATTACAGCAATAACTCCCCATGCAAAAATGACACTAAGCAAATCGATAATATTCCCCTCATACTCCATATAAAAATCCAATTTCCACACTCCCATCCCCCTGTAAACCTCTCCCTATTATTCTACCATTTCAGGGATATTAACCCAATATCAGGAAATAAAAAAAGGAACTCAATTAAGCCTACAATGAGTTCCTGATAAGTAATAAACTTTACGAATAAACACTAGCACATGTCCCAGCAATTGGTTCATAATAACAATGCTGCTTGTATTGACCGGCAAAAGGTTGATCATACCAGGTTGGAGGACATGGTGCGTATGGATTGAAATACCATAAAGCGTATTTTGCCGGATGCTCTCTCCAAGAAGTCAACGTTTTTCTAGCTAAGTTTTTTTCAACCGATCTTGCCCTGTTATAAAATAAATTACCCTTTTGAACGGCTTCAAATGAATAGTTTCCGCCCTGTACTTGATAAATGACTTGAGGAATGGTTCTTACTTCTTTGAAGTCCAAACAATCGGCAACTGCACGATTAGTTATAACATTTCCGACATAGAGCATTCCCTGCTTGCCTTCACCTTCTGCTTCCGCTCTCATCATCCTTGCCACCAACGCTACATCTGATTCCGTAAACTTAACTCTAGCCATAATTTCACCTCAACACCATAGTATGAAAAAACGCCTAGTTTGGTTTCTGATATTTACAAAAAGCCAAAAGGATTAGATTGGTTTTGTTGATTGAATGGCAAGTCCCTTCTCTTGTAACATATTGGTGACACGTTCGAGTTTCAGCGCATGTTCAGGAGATGCAACTGCTTTTGAAATGAAGAACTTCTCATCCTTCCCTTTTCCTTTTCCCACATAAAACAATAAATTACGTTCTGTTTCAATGATCGTTAAGGATTGGTCAACAGGAATTTTCACCTTTTCCTTACCAAGAATAAAGGAATCAAAACGAGGATCGAACCCAATATAATAGGTAGGATTGGAGTCAAAATATAGAGAGTGGAGTTTATTGCTTCTATTCTCTATAATCTTCCTAAAAAATAAACGGATGAAGAAAAGAATGACATAATACATGACAAATCCAATAACAACGGTAACGATGTTTAAAGTTAAAAACTGCGTGCCATCTTGTGCAATTTGAAAGTTGGCAATTATGTTGTAGCCGCAAAAAAAGAAGAGTGCTATCAAGTTTCCGACAGTGGCCATCTTAAAGATGGACTTAGTGTACGGCATATACTGGGATAGTTCGGTGTAATCTTGTTTTTTAATTGGAAATTGAAAGGATATATTTTTTTTCAATGTGTACCTCCTGATGTCTTATAGAATGTTCGCGCCTCTTATGGATGACTGGTAAATTCCAGTTGCTGATCCATAATAATTCCCTGTTTCACATAACTTACGAGCTTAACAGACTCTGCCTCGACCCGTTGTCTACCATAAGGATTAAGAAACCAATTGTTTTCCCTAGTAGTCTTGTCATTCACAGGACAAAGAGTATAGTCAATCCAATTTGGCATATAGGTTTTTAGACTGAGGCTCATTCTCCTCATATGGTAATGACTTGTCACCACGAGTAACCGTCTTATCTTGTGGAGGTGAAGCGCCCTATCCAATACTAGTAAAGAAGCCAATACATTTTCCTTTGTATGAAGGGACTGGTTCTCGATGATAATATCCTTAGATGGCACCCCTAATTCCATGGCCTTCTCTGCCAGTAGCTGCGCTTCGCTAAGCTGGTTACCTTTCCAAACTACCCCACCAGAAAATAATATTTTCCCTGCTCTTCCTGCCTTGTACAGCTCAATAGCTGGAGGCAAACGGTAAACGACAGCCTTGCTACTACCTGGGACGAAAATACAGTCACCATTTCTGTTGTCATCTTTAATATTTTTAAAGAGAAGGTCCGTCATTTGCTCATCAGTGAGATTACTTCCATTCAAATGTGATATAGGTAGTTTCATGGTATTTCTCCCACGATATGTATTTTTTTACTAGCTCTTCTTCCCATTATACATACTAAATTAGAGACTTTTTTATTTTTTTAAAAAAAGTGATCCAGTTTCTAATCCACTCCGTTAGGTAAGTGAAACCAACTATAAAGGAGTGCTTAGAACATGAACTGGAAAAAAGCAATGGTAGCTGTACCACTTAGCGTAGGATTATTAGTACCGACTTTTCAAGTAGCAAGTGCACATGACCATGGAGCACATCAACACAAGGCATCTGTATCCACCCCGGCATCGGACTTAAGAGCTTCCTTGGATGCATTATTATCAGAGCACGCTTTCTTGGCAGTCGTAGCCATGCAAAAGGGAATTGACGGAGCAGAAGACTTCGATCAAGCAGCTGGTGCACTAAATGCAAACACAGATGACTTGTCCGCAGCAGTCGCTTCCGTTTACGGGGAAGAAGGCGGAGCAGCATTTAAAGAAATTTGGAGCAGCCATATTGGTTACTTCGTCGATTATGTAACAGCAACTGCAGAAGACAATGAAGAAGGCAGACAACAGGCGTTAGCCGAATTAGATGAATATACAGTAGAACAAGCAGCGTTTCTTGACACTGCTACAGAAAGTCGCCTAAAAGCTAGTGAACTGGAAGCTGGACTGAAAATGCATGTCGAGCAGCTAGTATGGGCCTTTGACAACTATGTGGCAGGTGATTTTGAAAAAGCATATGAAAACATGCGTCATGCAATTGAGCACATGTACGCACCTGGAAAAGGGTTATCTTGGGCAATTACAGACCAATTCCCTGAAAAATTCGAGAATACTAGTGTTGACACACCAGCAGCAGACTTACGCGCTGACTTGAACCACCTTTTTGCTGAGCACGCTGCATTAGCAGTACTTGCAATGCAAAAAGGAATAGATGGAGCTGGAGATTTTGAAAATGCCGCTGGAGCTTTAAATGCAAACACAGCTGACCTATCTGCTGCTGTAGCTTCTGTTTATGATGAAGAAGGCGGAGCTGCATTTGAAGAGATTTGGAGCAGCCATATCGGATATTTCGTAGATTATGTAGTAGCAACTGGTGAGGACAATGAAGAAGGTCGTGAAGCAGCAATCGCTGAATTAGAAGAGTATAAAGTTGAACAAGCTGCATTCTTAGACACAGCTACAGAGGGCCGTTTGAAAGCCGCAGACCTTGAAAAAGGCTTGCAAATGCACGTTGATGAGCTGCTTCTAGCTTTCAATAGCTACAATGAAGCAGACTATGAAACTACTTATAACACAATCCGTGAATCCTATGCCCACATGTTCGGTGTAGGCGAAATGATGTCTGGTGCTATTGTTGATCAATTCCCAGAGAACTTTGAAAAAGATATGCCTACTGACATGCCTGCAGCAGGTATGGGTGGTGCAGCGGACAATGGAATGAACGCTGCTATTGCATGGACGGTTGCTGGACTGATTTCCGCGATTGTTTTAACCCAAATCATTGCATATAGAAGAAAAGCTACACAAGAATAATCGTTTTAGCTAAGAAGAGAGGGGCTTATCCCTCTCTTTCCTACTATCATTTTCTAGAAGGAGTATAACTATGAGACTATTAACCACTTTATCCTTCATGCTTCTTTTACTGGTTGTGGGATGCAGTGCCGAGAACACTCCGGATACAACTGCTGAACAATCTACCGGAATAGAATCAACAAACGAAACAACTGCATCAAGCGAAACAACAGCCCCTACCAACAAAAAAATTCCCATCCCCACCCGTACCCAAACCACGAATGAAAACGGGAAAGTTATTAAAGACGAATCTATCAGCATCGAACCTCACCGAATCGAAATCCCCTCAATCGGAGTCGATGCACTTGTGGAACAAGTAGGCGTTATCGAAAACGGTCAGATGGGCGTACCTGAATCTTTTGAAACTGTTGGTTGGTACAATGAAGGCCCCATGCCAGGAGAGCGCGGAAACTCCGTCATATCCGGGCATGTGGATAGCCGCAATGGTCCTGCAGTGTTTTTTAACCTGAAAAATTTAGAGGTCGGTGACGAGATTGTTGTTTCAAACAAAGAGGGAGAAGCTATAACCTATGTGGTGGATAAGATTGAAACCTATCCCGAGGATGAGTCACCTGTTGAAGCCATTTTTGATTACTCTTTTCAAAGTAATTTAAACCTGATTACCTGTACCGGTACCTTTAATCGTGAAAGCAGGAATTATTCAGACCGATTGGTTGTGTATAGTAGTTTAAAGAAGTAAGAATAGAACGAGGTCTTCGTGTGTATTGAAGACCTCGTTTTGTTTGTTATTGTGTGAGGAAAATCTTGTAAGCTTCATTAAGACCTTTATGACTTGGATTTTTTGTCTCCCAGGTCTTTATACTGTTTATCAAGACTTCTCTGACCTCTATTCTCGCCAACAGAGGTCTTCATACTCTCTTAATTTAACGAGCCACACTCCTCGCCTCTACAACACGGCCCCCCTTCTTCTCACCAATTTCCGGATGCACTTTTCGAATGACGGACGGTCTCGCCATGATCGCCGTAATGATAACGAGCATCCCCGCAGATAATAGCAAGATCCACTCCCCAGGAAAGATATCATACAATACCCCGTAAATTATCATACCAAGTGGAATAAGTGCCATCGCCATCGTTTCAATAATAGAAAATACACGCCCTTTGAATTCATCGGCAATGGTCTTTTGAAGCATCACTTGTAATGGCGTATTGACGATAATAATTAGCGAACCGAAGCTGAACATTAACATTAGATAATAGCAAAACATCATCAGATAATTCATGGGCAAAAGAAGAGGGAGCGAGATTGCGCCCATCACTGTCCCGAGACCAATAATGCCCCTCTTGGAAACAAGCAGTGGAAACTGCACTTCTTTCCTTGCAGAAAAATACACCGACATTATTAACATACCAAGAGATAAAGCACCTTGAGTGAAACCGAAATGTTGTGACTTCATTTTTAATTCCTCAATCAGAATATACGAATATCCCACTTCATAAGCGCCAAATAGGAAATTGATGAGCAAGCTAATCCAAAGCATGACCAAGATGGTTTTTTGCAGTCGTAAATAACTTAAACCAGCTTTCATGCTTTGCCACATCGATTCTTTTTTCTCCTCTGCTTCTTCGTTACTCTTTACAGCAGCAAACAAACGGAAGTTCATGGTTGATTCTAAAATGACTGCAATGACGGATGCAACAATAAACAACACGAGAAATACAGGAATTGGAACAGTCCCATACAATAGGCCTCCAACAGCTGGGCTTCCTATTGCGGCAAAGGAAATGGCCATCTGGTTCATCGCCATTGCTTTTTGAATTCGAGCCTGATCAATTAAGCCTGTAATAGATGAAGTAAATGCAATTCCAGAGAACATGGACGTCAAAGAAAGGATACTAGTTGTTGTGTAAATCGCTAAGAGGGAAAGACCAGATGTAAGGGTGTAGATGAGAAGTCCTGTGATAGCAAGTGTGGTGGCAATCTGTGAGACGATAACAATCATTTTCCTGGAATACCGGTCTGTGATTGCTCCGGCAAATGGTCCAGCTAGTGTTCGAGGGAGAATATTACATAGAAGATTTGTCGCAAAACTTGTAGCAGATCCAGTTAGCTGCAAAATATAAAAACTAATGGCAAATGCATACACCTGTGATCCAAACGTCGAGATTAATTTGCTTATCATAAAGGTGTACAGATGATATGTGGCTCTTTTCAACTTTAAGGTTTCCTCCATTAAAAGCACCCCGTTTTCAAAAGTTTAATTTAATTAAACAAATCGTACCATATTAAGGTATTCCAATTCAAGGAAAAGTTTAATATAATTAAACAAATAAATTGTTTCTTCAAGGAGTGCACACATCCATGCTCGGAGAACGGATAAAAAAATTAAGAAAACAAAAGAAAATGACATTAGAAGCACTTGCTGGGACAGAGCTTACGAAAGGGATGCTCAGCCTGATTGAAAACAACAAAGCAAATCCTTCCATGGAAAGTCTCTCCTATATTGCCCAGCAGCTTGGAGTGGATATGGCAGACTTAATGGGAGAAGCGGCTAGCACCGAGGAATTAAGGAAAACATTGGAACGGGTAGAACATATTTTTAACAAACCGTTGATGAACCCTGATTTCCCTGATAAGTATAAGCAATTAATTAAACTAATTGAACCTCATATCGGAAATCTTTCAAAAGGCTATGAGAGCGCAAGACTAATGGAAATATACTCTTACTCCCTTCAAAGAGAGAATAAACCGGGATGGGAACCCCTGCTGAACACTGCTTCCGATATGTTTGATGAGATGAACATCTCTTCCAACCGCACATCGATTGGTATATTTCGTTCCTCTATCGCCTTCATGGAACATAACTTTACGGAAGCGCTCCGCATATTTTTGAAAGAGCGGAAAGAAATTGAAGCCAAACACGCTTACATGGAACCAATGGCAAGACTTGATCTTGATTATAGCGAGGCTATTTTTTTATATGCTGTCGGGGATTCCAAGGCTGCGATAGAATCGATGGAAAAGGCACTTACCTACTCCAAAGAAAAACGAATATTTTATCTGACAGATGACCTCTACCGGCTGGCAGCTGCCCACGCGCTAATGGAGGGAAATGAAAAGGAAAAGGATTATTATCTTAATAAATTAAAGCAATATGCTGAGTTTGCAGATCATTCCTCTTCCCTTTATTTCTGCGATTTGTTCGATATCATGGATTTAATTGCCGAAAAAAAGGAATATGAAAAAGCGATCACTAAAATTGATGATTCTCTTTCCACAGAGGAACTTAAACAATTCTATTCCCCATGGTTTTATCTAGAAAAAGCTAAAGCACTCTACTATCTAGGGCGATATAAAGAAGCATGGGAGACAATTGAAATGGTTGTCATGCCAGACGTATACCATCCAATCGACCTCTCTAACATATATGTAAAAGAATCTTATCAAGCACTCATCCTTATGGAGCTCGGTAAAATGGAAGAAGCCGTCACAGCCGCCCAAAAAGCCGTGGCCAACTACAAGCCTCTCCTCGAGTCAAAAATGAAGGATTTCAGCAAGTGGGTGTTGGAGAAAGTTCTGGAAAAGAAGAATTCTTTATAGGAAAAATAAGTTAGCTGCACAATAGAAGGAGGTTCTTATTTTGCAAATTAGGAACCTCCTTTTTTCTGAAAGACTATTTTAAATTTCCGAAAATCTGTTAAGATATTTTTAAAACATTTCAAGAGGAATGGGGTTTTCATTGTGGAGAACTTTTTGCTGTTTGTTGTTATGAGTATGCTGCTTATCATTCTGCCTGGACCTGACACTGCCATCGCAACGAAAAACACTCTATCTGCCGGGAGAGTTGGCGGATTCAAAACCGTATCAGGTACTTTTTGCGCCATTCTCATCCATACCATTGCAGCAGTGGTTGGTCTATCCGCACTCATTGTTAAATCTGCATTTTTGTTCTCTGTTTTCAAGTATGTTGGTGCTATTTACCTTGTCTATTTAGGGGTTAAGACAATTTGGGCACTTCGCAACAAGAAAGAGGAAATTCCAATAGACAGCAACGTTGCTAATGAATTTATCAATCAATCTCATTTTAAACAAGGCTTCCTAACGAATATGCTTAATCCAAAAGTTGCCGTCTTCTTCCTGACCTTCCTGCCACAATTTGTGGACCCAGGAACGAACACCATTGTACCATTTCTCCTGATGGGAGTTACCTACGCGATCTTGACAGCCATTTGGTTTGTCCTTTATATCTATCTAGTTGATCAAATAAGTACATTCATGAAAAGGCCACGGACAACCACTGTAATTGAGTCGATTACAGGTATCGTGTTGATTGGTTTTGGGGTGAAATTGGCATTGGAGAAGGGCTCTCAGTAATATAATAATAAGCCAAACAACCTATGTGATTAGGCCGTTTGGCTTTTTTTAGTTTTTACATGAAGGCATTCCAGGTACTTCCCCGCTCGAAGGCTCCAACCTCTTTTGCTTGCATTGTTCCTCGAGTCCCGCCATCAGGAGCTTCTGAATGGCTATTGTTTCCGGTGTACGATTGGATGGATATGCAAGGTTGGTTTCTTCTAACGGATCACTAGTCAAATTATATAATTCATATTGGTCCGGGACTGGTCTCGTTTTAGTGGTAGTGATACATAATGAACAGTCAACATGCTCACCGGTTGATGTTTGTGAAACTTGAGTAGTTGTGACGTTCTCGACCCCAGGATCACTCCAAAATTGTGGGTTGTCGTAGTAACGTGTAAGTTTCCAAATTTCTTTCATTCCATTTTCACCTGTGGAGAGTTTGGTGAAAATAGCTTCGGTGTGATTTGGTTGAATGACAGAATGGTAGGGTTCCCCTGTAGCAGACACTTGATTGAGACCTTGGGTGACATCATCATCACTCATAAAATAAAGTGGTTCATCGGCACGGTAAAATTTGTTTTTCCCCCTGAGTAGCGGTGTTAGGTCACGACCTACTAAAGGGTGAACTTCTGTGTGATCGCGTTTTAGTTGTTTTTGAACCTCTTCCACGTCGATGTCTGCGAGTCCTAACATGGTCGGCAGTACATCAACATGGCTTGTTAACATATCAGTGGTTTCTTTTCCAGAAAAGAGTTTTGGACTATGGATAATCAATGGCACATGGATAGATTCCTCATAAGTGTTATACCATTTTTGATAAAGGCCTCCATGCGCACCAAGCAGTTCTCCGTGGTCAGAAAGGAAGATCACAATGGTATTTTCATAAAAGGTGGAATCTTGTAAGGTACGGAATACTCTGCCCATGTTTTGGTCTGCTTTTTTTTGCAAGGAATAATAGAGCTGCCTGTATGAGACGTTATCCCTTATTGGCTGAAGTGCCTTTGGATAGATCTTTTTGTAGCTTTCTTGGGCAGATGGTTTGGTACTTAATGATTCATTGGCAGTCGGCGGTGGCGGGATGAAAGGCACAGACGGATCAATTTCAAAATTAAACAAAGGACTTAGTTCTGTGTAAATGCCATAAATCGCAATATCATGTGGGTTGACAAAAGAGCACATCACAAACCAAGGAGGAGAATCTCTATCACAATCATGTTCCAATGACTGAAGGAGTTCCACTGTTTCCTGGGCATAGATTACATCCCTTCCGCTTAATCCGATTGCTGCTGAGCTACCTGAATTACGAGGGGATGAGCCGTGCGGTTCCGGTCCCACCCAACCATCAAATCCGTAACCACCAAGGCGGTTTGAAGCTAGGTATTTTTCCACATTCCTCTTGTCCGGTCTGCCTGTAGAGGTATAGCTTGGCAGAGAGTTTTTGGTTCCGGGAATGAGAATATCCTCCTCCGAAGCATGCCATTTCCCTTTCCAATAGGTTTTATAGCCTGCTGCTCGGAAATATTCACCCATCGTCGGAACAGTATTAGGATCAAGCCAAAACATGTCTGGGTCAAACGAGGTTTTCGCTGCACCACTCGTTTGTGTCACCCCATGGAGGGATGGATATTGCCCAGTATATAAAGTAGTTCTGCTTGGAGAGCAGGCAGTGCTTCCGGCATAGTGTTTCGTAAACTCAAAGCCGTTCTTCTTCAGGAGCTCTTGAGTGTGCAAGTTTTCCCTTTGCCACTTTCTAAGCTCTTCATTTTCATAGACACTTGGATAACGCTGCTGATCCACCATAAGGATGAGAAAGTTTGGTTTCTTGATTGACCGTGATTCTTTAGCCATCGTTGTCCCCCTTTACTGTTCATTATGTTTCTTCTTAACTATATGCACAGTGTTTTAAGCTTATTTCAGGGACAGGCACTGTAACGCTTAGACAGTCGAATTGCCTGTCCTGTCCCTTTTACCCACGACAATGATATAATAAGACCGGATGTGAGGTGTTAGAAAATGAATAAACGATGGACTATTGGTAAAATAAATGAATTCGTGGAGAAGAATTCAGATAGTAAACTGTTATCGACTGAATACCACGGATTCTCTCAGAAGTTACAGTTTAAATGTGCCTGTGGCAGCAATTTTGAAAAGACTTTTACAAAATTTAAAAATAATAACCAACGCAAATGTGACGTGTGTCAGCCACCAAAGGCTTCCCGTTAATAGATACTGTTAGAAGTGCCAATTAAATTTGGCACTTTTTTGTTT
>NZ_LBMD01000033.1 GCF_001293645.1 Bacillus sp. CHD6a | reverse complement strand
TCCCTCAATTTTGTATAATATAATTTGTCTGGTAATGATGGCGAAGAGGTCACACCCGTTCCCATACCGAACACGGAAGTTAAGCGCTTCAGCGCCGATGGTAGTTGGGGGATCTCCCCCTGTGAGAGTAGGACGTTGCCAGGCAGATACACGGAGGATTAGCTCAGCTGGGAGAGCACCTGCCTTACAAGCAGGGGGTCGGCGGTTCGATCCCGTCATCCTCCACCATTTATATTTCTTAAAAAGTAGCTAAAAATTATCCATCCATATATGCCGGTGTAGCTCAGTTGGTAGAGCAACTGACTTGTAATCAGTAGGTCGTGGGTTCGACTCCTATCGCCGGCACCATATGTGCCATTAGCTCAGTCGGTAGAGCATCTGACTTTTAATCAGAGGGTCGAAGGTTCGAGTCCTTCATGGCACACCATTTATCTTGCGGGTGTGGCGGAATTGGCAGACGCGCTAGACTTAGGATCTAGTGTCTTTGACGTGGGGGTTCGAGTCCCTTCACCCGCATTCTAATTTTGTATTAGCGGAAGTAGTTCAGTGGTAGAACACCACCTTGCCAAGGTGGGGGTCGCGGGTTCGAATCCCGTCTTCCGCTCCAACAGACTTGCCCTTGCCGGGGTGGCGGAACTGGCAGACGCACAGGACTTAAAATCCTGCGGTAGGTGACTACCGTACCGGTTCGATTCCGGTCCTCGGCACCAGAGTTTTTTACAGCAGTAAAATAACTTTTATAAATATGCGCCCGTAGCTCAATTGGATAGAGCGTTTGACTACGGATCAAAAGGTTAGGGGTTCGAGTCCTCTCGGGCGCGCCATTAACGGGGAGTAGCTCAGCTTGGTAGAGCACTTGGTTTGGGACCAAGGGGTCGCAGGTTCAAATCCTGTCTTCCCGACCATTAAATCTTTTTGGAATATGGGGCCTTAGCTCAGCTGGGAGAGCGCCTGCTTTGCACGCAGGAGGTCAGCGGTTCGATCCCGCTAGGCTCCACTTTAGGTATTTTTAAGAAACACTACAGACCAGTAACACTGGTGCCAGTAAATCTAATGAAATACTTTAACTTTTTGGCGGTGTAGCTCAGCTGGCTAGAGCGTACGGTTCATACCCGTGAGGTCGGGGGTTCGATCCCCTCCGCCGCTACCAAAAAGGACCTTTAGCTCAGCTGGTTAGAGCAGACGGCTCATAACCGTCCGGTCGTAGGTTCGAGTCCTACAAGGTCCACCAGTTCTTTCTATACGCGGAGGAATACCCAAGTCCGGCTGAAGGGATCGGTCTTGAAAACCGACAGGGGTGTCAAAGCCCGCGGGGGTTCGAATCCCTCTTCCTCCGCCATATTATTTTATACGATATGGTGAGTATAGAGACTTCTATAATATTATCGCGGGGTGGAGCAGTCCGGTAGCTCGTCGGGCTCATAACCCGAAGGTCGCAGGTTCAAATCCTGTCCCCGCAACCAAAAAGGTCCCGTGGTGTAGCGGTTAACATGCCTGCCTGTCACGCAGGAGATCGCCGGTTCGATCCCGGTCGGGACCGCCATTTATATTCGGCTCGGTAGCTCAGTTGGTAGAGCACGATCGAATAAACTTCCCTGAATATACTTCAGAGCACAAATTTTGGTTTTCAAATTTGGATGATGGCACGAAATAAGTTTTAAAATTGTAACTATTATTTATATTACGGCTCGGTAGCTCAGTTGGTAGAGCAATGGACTGAAAATCCATGTGTCGGCGGTTCGATTCCGTCCCGAGCCACTTTGTTTTTTAAATGCCGGTGTAGCTCAGTTGGTAGAGCAACTGACTTGTAATCAGTAGGTCGTGGGTTCGACTCCTATCGCCGGCACCATCTTTACTTAAATTAATATTATTATGGCGGTTGTGGCGAAGTGGTTAACGCACCTGATTGTGGTTCAGGCATTCGTGGGTTCGATTCCCATCAGTCGCCCTTTTTAGCGGGTGTAGTTTAATGGTAAAACCTCAGCCTTCCAAGCTGATGTCGTGGGTTCGATTCCCATCACCCGCTCCATTTTTATGTGGGCCTATAGCTCAGCTGGTTAGAGCGCACGCCTGATAAGCGTGAGGTCGGTGGTTCGAGTCCACTTAGGCCCACCATTTTTTTGTATATACCGTTTTCGTTCCACCATAGCTCAGCGGTAGAGCATTCGGCTGTTAACCGAAGGGTCGTAGGTTCGAATCCTACTGGTGGAGCCATATGGAGAAGTACTCAAGTGGCTGAAGAGGCGCCCCTGCTAAGGGTGTAGGTCGTGTAAGCGGCGCGAGGGTTCAAATCCCTCCTTCTCCGCCATTAATATGGCCCGTTGGTCAAGCGGTTAAGACACCGCCCTTTCACGGCGGTAACACGGGTTCGAATCCCGTACGGGTCA
>NZ_LBMD01000032.1 GCF_001293645.1 Bacillus sp. CHD6a | reverse complement strand
TTCCACCATAGCTCAGCGGTAGAGCATTCGGCTGTTAACCGAAGGGTCGTAGGTTCGAATCCTACTGGTGGAGCCATATGGAGAAGTACTCAAGTGGCTGAAGAGGCGCCCCTGCTAAGGGTGTAGGTCGTGTAAGCGGCGCGAGGGTTCAAATCCCTCCTTCTCCGCCATTAATATGGCCCGTTGGTCAAGCGGTTAAGACACCGCCCTTTCACGGCGGTAACACGGGTTCGAATCCCGTACGGGTCATCAAAAGTTGTGGTATTTTAAAAATACTATGGCTTTTTTTTTGTCTAAAATTTTCCTCAAAGTTGCCCCATTTATCACTTCAGTTTGTGTTTTAAAGATGAAATAGTCTTTTGCAATTTGTAAACATTAACTCATACATTACCCTTTTTCCAATCAAACAAAACACCATTTTGAAAAGTAAATTTATTATATTAAAATAATCTATTTATGAAAGCGTGTACATTTGTAAGTTTAGACCACCTACCACCAAAAAACTTTTCGACAAATATCTACATTCCTCTTCCTGATTTTTAGTCAAATCTTCCTATATTGTAACCCCCTTTCAAAAACGTTGATATTACGCAATTTCAAGTATACCAACAATGAAAACGGTTTCCTGAAATTAACTTTTTTTTACATTATAATAGACAAAAAATTATATTGTTGATTTATGTCATACGATTTCGACTTGTCGGATAAAGGAGAATATTATAAAAAGGAGAATAGTAGTGTATAACAATATTCTTTTTTTATAAGGAATGATGGAAGGGTGAAAAAATTGATTGCTACGAGTGCGACAGATTTCCAGCTGCACCTTTTTCATGAGGGAACGTTGTATAAAAGTTATGAGCTTTTTGGCTCTCATTTAGTACGACATCGTAAGAAAGTGATAGGGACTAGATTCACTGTGTGGGCACCTAACGCTAAAAAAGTTAAAGTGATGGGGTCATTTAATGAGTGGAATGGAAAGTTGCATCCACTAGAAAAATTAAATAACGAAGGTGTTTGGAGCATTCAAATAGATGAAGACCTATCCGGTCACTTATATAAATATGAGATTGTGACACAATCTGGTGAGATATTACATAAGGCTGATCCTTTTGCTTTCCATGCAGAGGTAAGGCCTAATACAGCTTCCATTGTATACGACTTAGAAGGTTTCAAATGGAAGGATCAAAACTGGCGAAGAAAAAAGAAGCGAAAATTGGTGTATGAGAAACCGATGTTTATCTATGAACTGCACCTTGGTACATGGAGAAAAAAAGATGATGGAGAACTTTACTCCTATAAAGAGTTAATCACGGAATTAATACCTTATATCAAGGAGCATGATTTTACGCATATAGAATTGTTGCCTTTAGTGGAGCATCCGTATGACCGCTCTTGGGGCTATCAAGGTACGGGGTATTATGCTGCAACAAGCAGATATGGAAACCCTAAAGAGTTAATGGCACTTATTGATGCATGCCACCAGGAAGATATAGGTGTGATATTGGACTGGGTACCAGGTCACTTTTGTAAAGATGCCCATGGGCTATACATGTTTGATGGAGCACCAGTATTTGAATATAAAAACTATCATGATCGCGAGAATGAAGTGTGGGGGACGGCGAATTTTGATTTAGGGAAGCCGGAGGTCAGGAGCTTCTTAATATCAAATGCATTGTTCTGGATGGAAAACTTCCATGTTGACGGCTTTAGGGTAGATGCCGTGGCTAATATGCTTTATTGGCCAAATTCCAAGGAAGAGCATGCAAACCCATATGCGCAGGAATTTTTGAGAAAGTTGAATGAGGCCGTATTTGAACAGGATTACAGTGCACTTATGATTGCGGAGGATTCCACTGATTGGCCATTGGTTACATCCCCCACCTCAAGTGGAGGACTTGGATTCAATTACAAATGGAACATGGGCTGGATGAATGACATCTTGCGGTACATGGAGGCTACTCCAGAGCAACGAAAACATCTCCACGATAAAGTAACTTTCTCTATCGTATATGCATTTTCCGAGAATTTCATTTTGCCTTTTTCGCATGATGAAGTTGTTCATGGCAAAAAGTCTTTGTTAAACAAAATGCCTGGTGAGTATGAAGAAAAGTTTGCTCAATTACGTTTATTGTACGGTTTCTTCCTGACGCACCCTGGAAAGAAACTTCTCTACATGGGTGGAGAGTTTGGTCAATTTGATGAATGGAAAGACCTTGAACAATTGGATTGGTTTTTAGTTAACCAGTATGAATCCCATCAACAGATGCACCATTATTTTAAGGAATTGATGACCTTTTACCATCAGTATAAAGCACTGTATGAATTGGACCATGATCCAAATGGATTTGAATGGATTGATGCAGATAACCGAGAGCAAAGCGTCTTTTCTTTTATCAGAAAAGGAAAAAAACCTGCAGATACACTAATCGTTGTTTGTAATTTCACTGGAGCTTCTTATGAAGGATTTAAGATTGGCGTTCCTTATCTTTCAGATTATGAAGAGGTTTTCAGTTCAGATGCAAAAGAATACGGTGGAGCAGGTTTTATAAACGAGCAGGAAGTTAGTGCGGAAGAGGGAGCATATCATGGCAAGGACTATCATATGATGGTCAATGTTGCATCATTTGGTGTAAGTATATGGCGTCCAAAGAAAATTAGAGGGGAGAGATAACGCGATGGCGAAAAATAAATGTGTAGCAATGTTATTGGCAGGGGGTAAAGGGAGCAGACTCAGTTCCTTAACAAAGACATTGGCAAAGCCGGCTGTTCCTTTTGGAGGAAAATATAGAATCATTGATTTTGCATTAAGTAATTGTACAAATTCAGGTATTACCACTGTTGGAGTATTGACACAGTATCAACCTCTAGTACTTAACTCTTATATTGGTATTGGTAGCGCGTGGGATCTGGATCGAAAAAGTGGAGGAGTGACAGTATTGCCTCCTTATACGGAATCTTCTGGAGTGAAGTGGTATACCGGGACAGCAAGTGCTATCTATCAGAATATCAATTATCTGACTCAATATGATCCTGAATATGTCCTTATCCTTTCTGGTGACCATATTTATAAAATGAATTATGAAGAAATGCTAGACTACCATATTAAAAAGGATGCCGATGTTTCGATTTCAGTGGTGGAAGTTCCTTGGGAAGAAGCAAGCAGGTTCGGAATCATGAATACGAACGATAAGCTTGAAGTGGTTGAGTTTGATGAAAAACCGGCACATCCGAAAAGTAATTTGGCATCAATGGGAATCTATATTTTTAAGTGGTCTGTCTTAAAAGAATATCTTGAAATGGATGATAGAAACCCAGAGTCCAGCCATGACTTTGGGAAGGATGTCATTCCTTTGTTATTAGAAGAAAATAAAAATTTGGTTGCCTATCCTTTTAAGGGATATTGGAAAGATGTTGGAACGGTTAAGAGTTTGTGGGAAGCTAATATGGATTTATTAAAAGAGGATTGCGAATTAAATCTTTTTGAATATGACTGGCGAATCTATTCTGTTAACCCAAATCAACCGCCTCAGTTCATTGCACCATATGCAGATGTTAAGGATTCTCTTGTAAATGAGGGGTGTTTCATTGAAGGTAAGATTGATCATTCTGTATTATTCCAGGGTGTGAATGTAGGGAGAAATTCAGTGATCCAAAACTCAGTGATTATGCCAGATGCCATCATTGGTGAAAATGTCTATGTAAACAAGGCAATCATTCCTTCAGGGATAAAAATTCCAGATGGAGCGGTCATTTGCCCGGAAAAAAATGAAGATGAAATTATTTTAGTGACAGAGGAAATGATGGATAAAGGGATTTTCTCCATAACCCGTTAAATTACGCGAAATTAAATACAGGAAGGGTGTCCATTTATGATTAAATCAATGTTAGGAATTATCGATGCAACAATCCATAATGAAGAAATGAAGGAGTTAACTTTAAAACGTTCCATTGCAGCAGTTCCTTTTGGAGGACGATATAGACTGATTGATTTTGTCCTTTCCAACATGGTCAATTCCGGAATTCAAAATGTTGCAATCTTCCCCCGTTATCAGTACCGCTCTTTGATGGATCACCTAGGTTCAGGAAAACAGTGGGATCTCGATCGTAAACGTGATGGTCTATTCTTTTTCCCTAGTTCTGAGAATGGAAACACTGGTTCGTTCCAACATTTCAAAGAAAATGTCGACTTTTTTGGTCGCAGTAATCAGAAATATGTCGTAATTGCAAATAGCTTTACCGTTTCAAATATGAATTACAAACTAATTCTCGATCGCCATATCCAAAACAGATGCGATATTACCCATGTGATAAAAGAAGATGAAACATTGGATATGTATGTCCTTGAGAAGGACCTGCTTGTTAAATTGTTTATGAATCATGAGCAAACGGGGTATAGAAGTATCATGGATGTGGTAGATGATATTACAAGCGGATATAAAATTTGCAACTATGAATATACAAGTTATGCAGCAGTAATTGATTCGTTGGAAAGGTACTATGAGCATAGCTTGGAATTGTTGGATCCTGTTGTTTGGAAACAGGTGTTTGTAAAGGATCATCCTGTCTTCACAAAAGTGAAAGACGAGCCTCCAACAAGTTATTCTAAAGATGCCTATGTAAAAAATTCCATGATTGCAAACGGTGCTATCATTGAAGGCCATGTTGAGAACAGTATTATTTTCCGCGGAGTTAAAATTGGAAAAGGTACGGTCGTCAAAAACAGTATTGTTATGCAAAAAGGAGTAATTGGAGAGAATTGTGTTTTAGATTCTGTTATCTTAGACAAGGATGTTAAGGTAGAGGACGGTACAAGATTAACAGGGAAGGCAGATTCCCCTTATTTAGTGAAAAAAGGATCGGTACAAGGAGCTCTGATGAATTCGTGAAAGTATTGTTTGTAGTGTCAGAATGTGTCCCGTTTGTAAAGTCTGGTGGCTTAGGTGATGTTGCGGGAGCATTGCCTAAGGAATTAAAGAAACTTGGTACAGATGTACGAGTTATTTTGCCTAAATATGGGCAAATACCGGAAGTTTTTAAAAACAAAATGAAAAGAGTTCAGACCACTTTTGTAGACGTAGGTTGGCGTCACCAATATTGTGGCGTGGAAAAATTGGTGCACGATAATGTAACCTATTACTTTATTGACAATGAATACTATTTTAACCGCGATTCCCTGTATGGTCATTTTGATGACGGGGAACGCTTTTCCTTTTTCTGTCGTGCCGTATTAGAATGCATGACGGCAATTGACTTTATTCCGGATGTCATTCACTGTCACGATTGGCACACGGGAATGGTTAATTTTATCCTTGATCGGGAATACAAACAAAATCCAAGATTTGAGCATATTCAAAGTGTGTTTACTATCCATAACCTTCAATTTCAAGGTGTGTTTCCGCCGAGTATCCTGCATGATTTATTGCGTATTGATAGTAAACACTTTAATGCTGATGAGCTAGAGTTTTATGGTAATGTCAATTTTATGAAAGCAGCATTAGTATCCTCTGGTTATATCACGACTGTAAGTCCTACTTATAGAGATGAGATCCAGACGGCCTATTTTGGAGAAAAGCTGGATGGGGTCCTCCGTCATAGGAATGATTCTTTGGTAGGGATCATTAATGGAATTGACGATGATTTATATAGTCCTGAAACCAACGAGTACATTGAAGCAAATTATTCCGTCAGTAAAGCAGGGAATAAAAAGGTGAATAAAGCTGCCCTGCAAAAATTTTGCGGATTGCCTGTAAAAGAGGATACACCGATCATTGCTATGGTAAGCAGGTTGACCAAGCAAAAAGGGTTGGATCTGGTTACATGCGTTTTACATGAAGTGTTAAATGAGGATGTACAGGTTGTGGTACTTGGAACAGGTGAACCTCAGTTTGAACACTACTTCCGAGAGTTGGCGTATCAATATCCTGAAAAAGTGAAGACATTTATTGGGTTTGATGAGCCGCTTGCCCACCAGATTTATGCAGGTGCGGATATGTTCTTGATGCCATCGAGGTTTGAACCGTGTGGTTTAGGTCAACTAATAGCTCTGCGCTATGGCACTATACCAATTGTGCGTGAAACCGGCGGACTGAATGACACGGTGCATTCTTATGATGAATCGACGTTGGAAGGAAACGGATTCTCCTTCACCAACTTTAATGCCCATGATATGCTACATACGATCAGGCGTGCAATAAACATGTATGAGCAGCCAAAGGTATGGAACGGTATTATGAAAGAAGCAATGGAACGGGATTATAGCTGGGCTAAATCTGCATTTAAATACAATCAATTGTATTCAACACTAATGGCTAGGAGTGGAGTGCATGTTCTCTAATAAAGAGAAATTCAAGGCGGCATTTTTAAAGAAATTGGAGAGTATGTACGGAAAGAGCTTCCAGGAATCTACCTCTAGAGATCATTATCATACACTCGGAAACATGGTTAGAGAATATATCAGTGCCAACTGGATAGCTACCAACGAACGAAATCGCGCTGCGGATGAAAAACAAGTGTACTATCTTTCTATTGAATTTTTATTGGGAAGATTATTGGGAAGTAATCTTTTAAATCTAGGAATTCAAGATGTTGTAGAAGAGGGCCTGAAAGAACTTGGCCTCGACTTCTCTTCCATCGAGGAAATAGAAGCTGATGCTGGTCTAGGAAATGGTGGCCTTGGCCGTCTTGCAGCCTGTTTCTTAGATTCTCTGGCATCGTTAGACCTACCAGGTCATGGGTGTGGCATTCGCTATAAACATGGATTATTTGATCAGAAATTTGTAGACGGTTATCAAGTGGAATTGCCTGAGCAATGGCTTAGACATGGAAACGTCTGGGAGGTAAGAAAGCCAGATCAGGCTGTCGAAATTAATTTTTGGGGGAAGGTAGAATCTTATACAGAAGATGGAAAAGAGAAGTTCAGGCATGCAAAAGGAGAGGCTATCACAGCAGTTCCGTATGATATGCCAGTTGTCGGCTATCAAACGGATACGGTCAACATGTTAAGGCTTTGGAGTGCTGAGCCGGCCCCTTTTCCGACAAACAAAGATATTATGCAATATAAAAGGGATACAGAAGCAGTATCAGAATTCCTATATCCAGATGATACGCATGATGAAGGAAAAATTCTCCGTTTAAAGCAACAATATTTTCTTGTAGCAGCTAGCATAGGAAGCATTATCCGCTCTTATCGAAAGAAAAATGGTAGTTTAATAGATTTCCACAAAAGAGTGACCATTCACATTAACGATACCCATCCGGTGCTGGCAATTCCGGAACTGATGCGGATCCTTTTAGATGAGGAAGACATGAGCTGGGAACAAGCGTGGGAAATCACCTCTCATACCATCTCTTACACCAATCATACAACTCTTTCTGAAGCTTTGGAAAAATGGCCAATCAATATATTCCAGCCATTGTTACCACGCATATATATGATTGTGGAAGAAATCAATGAGCGCTTTTGTGCAGAATTGTGGAAAAAGTATCCTGGACAATGGAAACGAATTGAAGAGATGGCAATCCTTGCGCATGATTTAGTGAAGATGGCCCATTTAGCGGTAGTTGGTAGCTTCAGTGTTAATGGTGTGGCAAAGATACACACAGAAATATTAAAGAATCGTGAAATGCGTTTATTTTACGAAACTTTCCCAGATAAATTTAACAACAAAACTAATGGAATTACACACCGCAGATGGTTACTGAAAGCAAATCCTCAACTTACCTCACTCATTCAGAATACGATTGGTCATGGGTGGATGAAAGACACCATGCAGCTTCGCCAGCTTGATGTATATGCAAACGATTCCGCTTTCTTGGAAAAGCTCGACCAAGTGAAACGGGAACGGAAGCAAATTCTTGGAGAACGTATTAGAAAACAAACGGGAATCGTTATTGATTCCGACAGTATCTTCGATGTGCAAGTAAAAAGACTACATGCTTATAAACGTCAGCTTTTAAACGTGTTTCACATTATGTATCTGTATAATCGCTTAAAAGAGGACAGCAGTTTTGATATACATCCTAGAACGTTTATTTTTGGAGCTAAAGCTTCCCCTGGTTATTATTATGCTAAAAAAGTAATTAAACTAATAAATTCTCTGGCGGATAAAGTAAATAATGATCCGGCAATTAATGGCCGTTTAAAAGTTATCTTTCTAGAAAACTATCGCGTTTCTTTAGCTGAAGACATTTTCCCTGCAGCGGATGTTAGTGAACAAATCTCTACTGCCAGTAAAGAAGCATCAGGTACTGGAAATATGAAATTTATGATGAACGGGGCCTTGACGATTGGCACGCTTGATGGTGCCAATATTGAGATTAAAGAAGAAGTCGGAGAAGAGAATATGTTCATCTTCGGCCTTACAGCCGAGCAGGTCTTAAATTACTATCAAAATGGGGGATACCGATCTAGCGAGTATTACCATCATGATAAAAGGATACAGCAAGTTCTAGAGCAGCTTGTGAACGGATTTTTCCCGGATGTGGATGATCATTTTGAGCCAATTCATGATTCCTTGTTGATGCAAAATGATGAGTATTTCGTGTTGAAGGATTTTGCGTCTTATATTGATGCACAGGAGCGGGTGGATGCAGCTTACCGTAACCGTAATCATTGGTTAACCATGAGCGCAAAGAACATCGCCCATTCCGGTTTCTTCTCAAGCGACCGTACTATCAGACAATACGCCAACGAGATTTGGGGGCTGGAACCAAGCTACAGCAAGCGATAGGTGATAGAGGGGCAAATTGTCCCTCTTTTTTGTACCCTTCGACGTTGAAGGGGAAAATCCTTTGGGGGTCTGACCCCCAAAGGGATTTTTTTATTGAATAAGAAAGTATATATAATCCGGTTGATTTCCGTTTCAGGCGCTTCGCTTGCCTGCGGGCGGTCCGGAAGCCTCCTCACTTCGTTGCGGGGTCTCCCCTGTCCCTTCCTCCAGAGGGCGTCTACGCGCCTTCTACTCCAATCAACAAAGTGACTACATTCACTAAAGGTTAACGAAAAGGCATTTTAAATAGTTGCCTGTAAACATTTTGTTCTCGTAATTTCTAGCTATGGATTGGAGCAAAAGGCGAAGACTCCTGAGGGAGATAGCTGTAGCTTGAGACCCCTCAAACGTTGCGAGGAGGCTCAAGCACCTTCCCTAGGAAAGCGAAGGCATTTGCGGCAATCCACAGCGGTGTCTAAATAAAATCTAAAATCAATGACTTTTTCAGTGGCCTCGCTTTATTGCGCGGTCTTTTTGTGTGGTCAAAATTTCTCTTTCATTGCTTTGATATAGGTTTCGATGCTGTGGTTTTTGATGATCGAGCCTTCTGTTAGTAAAAAGCGGTAGGGGGTAAAGGTGTGTTTGTAGTGCCACGTTTTTTTGCTTAGAGGTGCTACGACTTTTCTTGGTGGTACGAAAGGGACGAGGTCTGCTAGGTTGACGAACCGGATAGATCCGGGAACATTTTCATCATACAGGTGTGCAAAAGCTTCGTTCCCAACTCGAGGTGCACCAAAACTATACATATATAGCGAGGAGTAGTTTGTATTTAAAGCACAATCCAGGGAAAATAGCGTGGCGATAGCTCCACCGAGACTGTGTCCCGTGATAAAAATGGTCTTCGAAGTGGAAAGCTCTTTCTCAAGGCACTTCAACAGCTCTTCCCTCATAGACTCATATACGGAAAGGAAACCTCCATGTACAAGTAGCTGGTTACCTGTATCACAATAAGGAAAAGGCTCTTGAAAAATTTCTGCATCCGCAATCCAGTCAGGATCTGTTTGAGTCCCACGGAACGTAACGATAATCGTTTCTTCAGATTCTAAAATAAATCCGAACCACTCCAGGCTATGAAATGATACACCTTTGAATTCTCTTACCAAATCAAAGCCGTTAGGTATAGAAAAAATACCATTTTGATGATACTGGTCATAGGCAAGTTGACAGCATTCTGCCAGAAAAACTGCCCATTCCTTTGAGAAAATATCTCTAGTGTACATGTGTCATATCCCTCACTTTCCATCACGAATCGTGATAATTGCCTACGATAATGTATGGTTGTGAGAAGAAAGAGGTGCATAATTGGACGGAATAGGAAGGTAATTGAGTTGCTTTGTGGAATAAGTAAGAGATCAATGAAATTGGAAAGGAGCAACATTGGATGGGCTATGAATTAAAAACAAAGGAAACAGATAATAGTGTCATTGAATTCATTGAAACAGTGGAAAGTCCCAAGAAGCGGGAAGATGCGTATAAACTGTTAGAGATCTTCAAAGAAACGACTGGTTATGAAGCGAAAATGTGGGGACCAAGCATAATTGGGTTCGGTTCTTATCATTATAAATATCCTACAGGGCATGAAGGCGATGCCATGCTTGTCGGGTTTTCACCAAGAAAAGCAAAAATAAGCTTGTATTTTGCTACAGGTGAACAAAAAAGGGAAGAACTGTTGAAGAGTTTCGGCAAGCATACAACAGGCAAGGCATGTGTGTACATAAATAAAGTGGCTGACATTGATGTGGAAGTATTAAAAGAGTTGATTAAACAATCTGTGATATTTTTGCAAAAAACGTATCCATCCCATTAAACAAAAGGAAGCCTTATAGCAATAGTGCTTTAAGGCTTCCTTGTTATAATTATTACTCGGTATAAGAATCTTTTTCATAACCATGTAAGTCACCAAAGGGAGTCATAATGCCTTCCTCATCAAGGGCATCCTCATAGGCCTCATGTTTGATGGAAGGATATACGGTAAAGTTTTGGCCATACATGTCTGTTCCTACAAAGTTTTCGTAATCCTCTACATAGCCTTCATTCTCTTCGCTTTCTACATATGTGCGGTCGTAATTTTCCACATCATCTGCAAAGTCTGATGGGCTCTCAGAAGTTCCATATCTCTGAACAATTTGCCATGTGTCTTCCGCGTCAAAGGCCACGCCTTCTGATTCGTCGTATTCAAAGCGCCCATACGGAGGCATCAATACTTTTTCCTCTACAGGTCGGTCGTGTGAGACAATCTGGTCGGGGCTGTGTTCTTTACAATAAGTAGTAGTTGGAATAGCATCTAAGCGCTCTACGTCTATTTCTTTTCCGCAAACCTCACATACGCCGTACGTGCCAGAAGCGATAGCTTGGAGCGCATGATTGATGTCTTTCATTTCTTTTTCGGCATGCTCATTTAAGGCTAGGTCTTTTTCTCTTTCGTATAGCTC
This sequence comes from Bacillus sp. CHD6a, assembly GCF_001293645.1. Lineage (GTDB taxonomy): Bacteria > Bacillota > Bacilli > Bacillales > Bacillaceae_I > Sutcliffiella_A. Next base: position 31,843 of record NZ_LBMD01000032.1, on the reverse strand, counting down.
TGTTCCAAGGTCACCTGGATGGTTATCATAAGCGGAAAGCTCACTTACTGTTTCGTATGGATGTTCGTGCTCCATCTGATAATGATCATTTTGGTCCAGGTGTGCTTGAAGCGTTTGTTTTGTATCTTCTAATTGCTGTTTTAACTGATTTATTTTTTCAGGGGGTAACATACAGATAGACTCCTTTCAAATCCTGTCTATTTGTATTATGAGCGTTCATTCTAAAAATCATGATTGCCAATTAAAAAAACTGACTCCATAAATAGAGTCAGTTAGTTTTTTTATTATATAAAGTAACCCATTACAAGACCTATTCCAAGCAAAAAGCCGAATATCGTATTTGTCTTTGCGGTAGCCACCATTGCGGGCATCATTGTCACATTGCTGTTATTATTGGTAAACCCTTTAATCGCCGAAAGTGGCTTAGTTACAGATAAGAAAACTAATAATAACCAAAATGACGCGTAACCAAGTGCAATAAAGAGTACAATAAGCGCATAAGACACAATAAACATAGCAGTTAGAAGTATAATGGCATTCTTTCTGCCAACTAGGATCGCGACTGTTTTGCGGCCATTCTCTTTGTCGCCTACAATGTCACGAATGTTATTCGCTAACAGAATGGCTCCGACAAGAATAGAAATCGGAATGGAAATGAGCATCGCAGTATCAGATATAGTACCCGTTTGAATGTAAAAAGATATAAGGATAATTACAAAGCCCATAAAGAATCCTGCTACAATTTCACCAAAAGGGGTATAAGCAATAGGGTAAGGGCCACCTGTGTAAAAATACCCTGCTGCCATACAGGCTGTTCCGATGACGGCCAACCACCATGTACTATTTATGCATATATACACACCTAGTAACGTTGCGATGCCAAAGAATGCGAATGCGAGCTGAAGAACAGTGGACGGTTTAACGCCGTGCCTTACAATCGCACCGCCAATACCAACTGAATTTTCATTATCGAGTCCCTTTTTATAATCGTAATACTCATTTATCATATTAGTCGCTGCCTGTATTAACAGGCTAGCCAATAACATGGCGAAAAATAAAGGCCAGTCAATGCTGGTGTCATAAAGGGCAAGTGCTGTCCCTATAAAAACAGGAACAAATGCCGCTGTTAAAGTATGTGGCCGCAAAAGGTTCCACCATACCTTCCATCTCTTTTCTGTCGGTACTTGAAAGCTTGTCTCTGTTTGAATTGTCTGAGGTTGCATTATGTGACCCCTCCATCTATTATGGCAAAATAAAAAACGAAAGTAATATATTATAAATACAATATAAGTGTATGTAAAGGGACAAAAGGTGTCAACGGTTTTTCAGAAGAAACACAGGAAGATTTTACATGTATGTATTATAAGGAAGAAACACGAAAGAAAACCACTCATTTTGTTGACATTAAAAGGTTTTGAGGTGTATCTTTAAGGAAGCGATTTCGAGACAAAGTCTTGCGGTAACAAGGCCTCGGGGGGAGTCTTACATGATTACAATACCATTTCATCATATAGTGAGTTTATGGGAGGAAGCAAAAATTAAAGCGGCCTCAATAAACCAGACGGTCTTAATTAGTTATACTAAAAAAATAGAACAGCTAGATCCCCTTCATTTTTTTCAAAAAAGTGAGCAATTTTTTGAAGGGCAACGATTCTTCTGGTCAAATCCTGATCATTCCCATGTGATGGTCGGTGCAGGTGTGACAGCGGAATTTACTGCAGATGGAGAAGATGACAGGTATCATGCGATTGAAACGCAATGGAAGCGTTTTATCCAGCAGGCTGTATGCAACAAAGATTCACATTCGATTGGTCCGGTTATGTATGGGGGATTCTCCTTCGATCCAAAAAAGGAGAAGACAAGGTTATGGGACCAATTTGATGACGCTTTATTTATTTTACCCACCTTTATGCTTACAAAGATAGAAGGCGAAACTTATCTCACCATTAATTATTTGAGTGATTGTGATGAAAGTGGACTGAAAGAGTTGGCTAACCTTGAAGAGGAGCTATTAAGTGGCTCTTCTATTAAGCATGTCAGCACCACTTCCATTGTAAAGTGTCTGGAAATGGATCCGATGGAGTGGAAAGAGTCCATTTCTAAAGTTACAGAAAGAATAACAGACGGACAGATGGATAAGGTGGTGCTGGCAAGAGAGTTACGTGTGCTTTTCCAAGATAAGGTAAACGTTGCACCTGTATTGAAAAACTTGATGGAAGAGCAAGCGAACAGTTATATATTCACAGTGGAAAGAGGAACCGATTGCTTCCTTGGTGCGACACCAGAACAATTGGTGAAGAAGCAAGGCAACAACGTTCAGTCCATGTGTTTAGCAGGGTCCATTGCCAGAGGAGCTTCGGTGGAAGAAGATGAAAAGTTAGGCAAGTCTTTGCTTACTGATGAGAAAAACATGCATGAGCATGACCTCGTTGTGCAGATGATACGGGCATCGTTAGAGAAAGTTTGTAAAAAAGTACGTACTCCATCTGAACCAAATCTTTATAAAATGAAACATATTCAGCATTTACACACACCTGTAACAGCTGAAACTACCGATGATTGCAGTCTTTCAGATTTAATAAAACTCCTTCATCCAACACCGGCACTCGGAGGATTTCCACAAGAAATTTCCCTTCAAACAATCAGGGAAGTGGAAAGACTGGATAGAGGCTGGTATGCAGGTCCGCTTGGTTGGATAGATTGGAATGAGGACGGAGAGTTTGTTGTAGCTATTCGCTCAGGGTTGTTACAGGAGAGGGAAGCCTCCTTGTTTGCTGGATGTGGTATTGTCGGAGATTCCGATCCAGAAAGCGAATACTTAGAAACACAAATTAAATTTCGTCCAATGTTATCAGCACTAGGGGGTAACTGAACACAATGAATTCAAATTCAAATTCAATAGACGACATGACCTTTTATCTTGCAGCATTTGTAGATGAATTAGTAAAGAGCGGCCTGGAGGATGCGGTAATCAGCCCTGGTTCACGTTCCACTCCAATTGCGCTTCTTTTGGCCGAACATCCTGACATCCATGTTACCGTCCTTATAGATGAGCGATCTGCAGCTTTTTATGCATTGGGACTTGCAAAAACAAAGAATAAGCCAGTTGTTATACTTTGTACATCAGGCACAGCAGCAACGAATTATTATCCTGCCATTGTGGAGGCTTATCAATCTAGACTTCCGCTTATAGTCCTTACAGCAGATCGCCCTCATGAGCTACGCGATGTCGGAGCCCCACAGGCAATTGATCAGTTGAAAATGTATGGAAACTATGTGAAATGGTTTGTTGAGATGTCCTTACCGGAAGATACGGACCGAATGATTAGATACGCACGAACGATGGCAGCTCGCGCTACAGGCACATCCCTAAGCGCGCCTATGGGACCTGTTCATCTCAATTTCCCTTTGAGAGAACCGTTAATTCCTAACTTAGAGGCGGATGAAATATGGTCCAAGCACAAAGAAAGCAATGAATCAATAGTAGAGGTCAATGTAGGAGAATACTCCATTTCGGATGAGCAGGCTCTCTTTTTTGCCAAGTTAATGAGTGAACGGAAAAAAGGAATTATTGTTTGTGGAGAAATGCCACAGTCAAAGATTGATGAATTTTCTAATGCCATTACCGAACTCTCCCAAACCCTGCAGTACCCTATTTTCGCGGACCCACTATCGGGGGTTAGAACGGGAGCTCATGTAAAAGGGACGGTAATGGAAAGCTATGATGCTTTCTTACGCGCAGATGAAGTGAAAAAGAACCTGGAACCAGAGATTATCATCCGTTTTGGGGCAATGCCGGTATCAAAGTTTTTAATGCAATACATTAGCAAGTCCACTAGTGCAATACAAATTGTCGTGGACGGAGACGGCGGGTGGAGAGATCCAACGTTACAGGCAAGCTATATGGTTCATTCAGAAGAAACAATCTTTTGCCAAAAGGTAACGGTAAATCTCTCAGCTCGTGACTCCTTTGAATGGATGGATGGGATCAAGTTATTAAATGACAGGACCAAAAAGATACTTTCCCATGAACAAGAGGAAAGCAGGATGTTTGAAGGTAGAATTATATCCGAACTTCAAGCAATTCTTCCGGATAATTCCGCTATTTTCGTAGGAAACAGCATGCCTATCAGAGATGTGGATACCTTCTTGTTTACTGATGTAAAAAAATTGACGGTGCTTGCAAACAGGGGAGCCAATGGGATTGATGGAGTGGTTTCCACTGCACTTGCAGCAAGCAAAGCATATGAAAACCTAGTACTAGTTATTGGTGATTTATCATTCTACCATGATATGAATGGCCTGCTTGCCGCCAAGTTATTAAAGCTTAATGTCACGATTGTGCTTGTAAATAATAATGGAGGGGGAATCTTTTCTTTCCTTCCACAGTCAAAAGTGGAAAAGCATTTTGAGACATTGTTTGGTACTCCAACCGGTATTAATTTTGAGCACGCTGTAAAGTTATATGAAGGCGAACATTTAAGAGCGGAAAGTTGGTCTGATTTCCAACATGCAGTGTCATTTTCTATTACCCAAAAGGGCTTAAAAGTAATAGAAGTTCCAACGAACCGTGCAGAAAATGAGGAGATTCATCGCAAATTGTGGAAAAATGTTTCCCAGGAAATGATTCAAATCTTGGACAAAGAAGAATGATGGAGATTAACGGGGTACACTATCATGTAGAGAGAATTGGTCATGGTGCTCACCACATTCTTATGCTGCACGGTTTTACTGGGAACATAAGAAGTTTTCAAGAATTAACAGCGGGTTTTGAAAATGTAGAAGACTTTACGTTTATCCTGGTAGATCAGCTTGGCCATGGAAAAACAGATGCGCCAGGCCAAGCGGAGCGTTATCGGATGGAAAAGGTGCTTTTTGATTTAAAGTCTATTTTGGATAGATTAAGTATTCCATTGGTCTCTATTTATGGATATTCTATGGGAGGAAGAGTCGCACTTTCTTTTACGGTTGCTTATCCTTTGATGGTATCCAACTTAGTGCTTGAAAGTGCGTCTCCAGGTCTGGAAAAGTTAAAGGACAAGCTTACAAGGAAAGAAGCCGATGAAAAGCTTGCAGAGCGGATTGAAAAGGAAGGGTTAAAATCTTTTGTTGATTTTTGGACTAACATTCCCCTTTTCCAATCGCAAAAACTATTACCCATGGAAAAACAAAAGAGTATATATGAACAACGAATGAACAATTCACCTGTAGGACTGGCGAATAGTTTGCGTGGTCTGGGTACAGGTGTGCAACCATCCCTTTGGAATTCTCTCGATAATATCAACTGTCCTGTACTTTTGGCGGCAGGGGAATGGGACGAAAAATTTGTCCTTATTGCTCAGGAAATGAAAAAAAGGATGGAAAAATCGGTTTTTTTCAAAATAAGTAATGCTGGACATGCAATTCATGTGGAACAACCGCGAAAGTTTGGTAAAATAGTAAGTGGGTTTTTAACGAACTAATTTATGTTAGGGAGGAAATAAAACATGGCAAGAGAATGGATAGCAGGACCAAAACAATTTGAAGACATTTTATATGAAACATATAACGGGATCGCGAAAATTACGATCAACCGTCCGGAAGTACATAATGCTTTCCGTCCGAAAACAGTAATGGAATTGATTGAGGCGTTTGCTTATGCACGTGACGATTCTAGTGTTGGTGTCATTATTTTAACAGGTGCTGGAGACAAAGCGTTTTGTTCCGGTGGTGACCAAAAGGTTCGCGGACATGGCGGCTATGTTGGAGATGATGAAATTCCTCGATTGAATGTACTTGATCTTCAACGTCTAATTCGTGTAACACCAAAACCAGTAGTGGCAATGGTTGCAGGCTGGGCTATTGGTGGCGGACACGTATTGCATGTTGTATGTGATTTAACTATTGCAGCGGACAATGCTCGCTTTGGACAGACTGGACCTAAAGTGGGAAGCTTTGATGCGGGTTACGGTTCCGGATACCTTGCGCGCATCGTTGGACATAAGAAAGCCCGTGAAATTTGGTACCTATGCCGTCAATACGATGCGAAGGAAGCACTTGATATGGGTCTAGTAAACACGGTTGTTCCTTTGGAGCAATTAGAGGATGAAACAGTTAAATGGTGTGAAGAAATGTTAGAAAACAGCCCGACTGCTTTACGTTTCTTGAAAGCTGCCATGAACGCAGACACAGATGGCTTGGCTGGTATTCAGCAGTTCGCTGGCGATGCTACATTATTGTATTACACTACGGAAGAGGCAAAAGAAGGTCGCGATGCTTTTAAAGAAAAAAGAAAGCCGGACTTTGGACAATTCCCTCGTTTCCCTTAATAAAAAGATTTATGGTGATTGGAGGGCAATCTAAGAGCTTTTGGCTTTTGGATTGCCCTTCTTTTTATGGGAAAACTGGTGTAGGAGGATATATCGATGACAGTATTGCCAAACTTTTTAATGAAACGAGCTGCCTTAACTCCGGACCGAATAGCATTTGAAATGGAAGAGAGAAAGGTGACTTTTTCAGAGTTATACAGGAATTCATTGATCTTGTCCGGTAAATTAGTAGCGTTGGGTGTAAGACGTGGAGATCGGATTTCTGTCTTTATGGCCAATAGCATAGAACTTGTAGAATTGTTGTTCGCACTGAAAAATCTTGGAGCGATTACTGTATTACATAATCTGCGATTAACATCTAAGGAGCTGTCTTATCAAGTAGAGGACGCATCATCTCGATTTATTTTAATGGATAAGGAACAGGAATCCACACTTCAACAAAGTAAAGAGTTTAAGGGAACAGAAAAGATAGTCACCTTTTCTCATGTACATTCGCTAATAGACAGTAACTTTTCTATTGCAGAGGAATTTTCCCTTGAAGAAATTGATACCATTATGTACACAAGTGGCACGACGGGTTTTCCTAAAGGAGTGAAGCAGACCTATGGCAATCATTTTTGGAGTGCTACTGGCTCAGCTCTAAATATGGGGCTGCATGAAAATGACTGTTGGCTGTTAGCGGTGCCGATCTTTCATATAAGTGGATTATCCATTTTGATGAGAAGCGTGATTTATGGAATGAGAGTGATTATCCACCGGCGTTTCGAAGCAGATGCAGTTCATCAGGACTTGATGGAACGGCAAGTTAGTATTGTGTCTGTTGTGACTACCATGCTGAGCAACTTGTTGGAGCGACTCGGTTCGGATTCCTATCCGCCAGCATTTCGATGCATGCTCGTTGGTGGAGGACCTGTACCCAAATCCATTCTGGAAGAGTGCATTAGAAAATCCATTCCTGTTTACCAAACATATGGCATGACGGAAACCTGCTCACAAATTGTCACACTCTCTCCTGACTTTGCCATGTCGAAAATTGGTTCTGCTGGGAAACCTCTGTTTCCTTGTCAGCTTAAAGTTATAAAGGATGGAATGGACGTTGGCCCGATGGAAACAGGTGAAATTGTCGTGAAGGGTCCCAACGTTACAACTGGATATTATAACCGGGATGATAGCACTTTTAAGGCGATCAAAGCAGGATGGTTGTACACTGGAGATTTAGGATATGTGGATGAGGATGGATTTCTGTTTGTTGTGGACAGACGAAGTGATTTAATCATTTCAGGCGGTGAAAATGTCTATCCTGCAGAAATTGAAGCGGTTCTGGTTTCTCACCCTTCTATAAAGGAGGCTGGGGTAACTGGCATATCGGATGACCAGTGGGGACAGGTTCCAGTAGCGTTTGTTGTTACAGATATGGAAGAAGAACTAATGGAAGAAAACGTAATGCCTTTTGTTCGTGAGCAGTTGGCAGGGTATAAAATTCCAAAACAAATATATGTTGTGGAAAAATTGCCGAGAAATGCTTCCAATAAGTTAATGCGCAGAGAACTTTTAAAAATGTTGCCTGATTGGGAGGACAGTGATGAAAATTGAAAAAGTTGATTTATTCCTGACTTCTATGAAATTAGTTCAGCCATTTCGTACTCACCAGGAAACCGTCACAGACAGGGAAAGCATCTTGATTAAAATAACAGATGGTTCAGGGAATGCTGGCTGGGGGGAAGTGGTTGCCTTTTCTTCTCCATGGTATACAGAGGAAACCATTGAAACTGCTTGGCATATGTTGACAGAGTTCTTCATTCCTACCATTTTACATCATGAGTGGAAATCTCCGCGGGGAGTGAATGAAGCTCTTTTACATTGGAAGCGTAACCAGATGGCTAAAGCTGGAGTGGAGATGGCAATCTGGGATCTGTTTGCTAAGCAGGCGGGTGTGTCTCTGTCAGAGTATATTGGGGGTGTTCGCAAAGAAGTGAAAGCTGGGGTAGTAGTGAGCCTAGATACCCCAGAGAGGATGCTCTCTACCATTTCGCAAAGAATAAAAGAAGGCTATGAACGCATGAAGGTGAAAGTAGACCCGGCAAACGATTACGAAATATTAAGAATGATACGAGATGCGTTTCCGGATCTTGCTTTATTAGTAGATGCAAATTCTGCCTATTCGCTCCGGGATGCAGAGCGGCTGAAGAAGTTAGATTCATTAAATCTACTGATGATTGAACAGCCGCTTGCAGCTGATGACATAGTGGAGCATGCGGAATTGCAAAAGGTAATATCTACACCAGTTTGTTTGGATGAAAGTATTGTTTCCCTTCAGGATGCAAAAAACGCTATCAGGCTCGGGAGCTGTAAAGTGATGAGCATTAAAATAGGTAGGGTTGGCGGACTGGCTAACGCAATTGATATCCATAATCTATGTGCAGCACAAGGAATTCCTGTTTGGTGCGGAGGTATGTTGGAAACCGGGATTTCAAGAGCATTCCATATTGCCCTTGCTTCTTTGCCCAATTTTACTATCCCAGGGGATCTTTCTTCATCAAGCCGTTATTGGGATAAAGACGTAATAACGCCGGAAGTGGTAGTGAAAGATGGTAGATTGCCTGTGCCAGATGGACCAGGCATCGGCTTTGAAGTGGATGAAGCGTATATAAAGAAAATTAGTAAACGAAATGCAAGCTTTCAACCAAGAAAATAAAAAAAGTTTCCGACAAAATTATAACAATCAAAAAAGCCCCAGCAGCCCAATCACTGCAGGGGCTTTTTTAGGGTAACTTTATTACTATTCGACGTTAAGGATGAAATTCCTAGAGGGGTCTGACCCCTTTCGTTCTTTTTTTCTATATTTTCGCGCTTTTTCGTTCTTGACAAAAGTTTGCTTAGGGTTTAAGTTTTGTATGAGGGCAACTTTTTGAGTGTAGGTTTAAATTACTGTCATTGGTCAAGTTAATTCACATTTTTATCTTCTTCTACATACAGTGATTTAGGAGAAAGGGAAGAGTGTGTGTATTTTTTTACCATTAAATTTGCACTAGACAAACTTTTGTTGACTAGTACAAACACTTTGAAAAGAGGAGAGAGAGAGAATGAAAAAACTATTGGGGAAAATGGTATTGCTGGGAGCTATCAGTTTGGGTTTGACTGCTTGTTCTTCAGGAGTAAGCGGGGATGAGAATGAAACAATGAAGGTTACAACTACTATTGCACAAATAGCAGATATCGTTGAAAACGTTGGTGGAGATAAAGTAGAAGTGGAAAGTCTTATGGGGCCAGGTATTGATCCTCATTTGTATAAAGCGTCTCAAGGAGATTTGAAAAAATTAAATGAAGCAGATATCATCTTCTATAATGGACTTAAACTAGAGGGAAGAATGGGAGATATATTGAATAAAATGATGGATGAAAAAGCTACGGTTGCTGTAGCTGAGTCTGTTCCTACGGATAAGTTGCTGATTGCAGAAGGAGAAACAGATAAAAAGGATCCTCATGTTTGGTTTGATATTTCTTTATGGGTGTACGCAGTAGAAGAAGTAAAAGAAACATTGATTAAAGAAGATAAGGCTAACGCTGATTTATATGAAAAGAATGCAGAAGCATATATTAAGAAATTGGAAGAATTAGATACTTACGCGAAAGAACAACTTGCAACGATTCCAGAAGAGAGCAGAGTATTAGTTACAGCGCATGACGCGTTTCAGTACTTTGGTAAAGCATATGGAATGGAAGTGACGGGCTTACAAGGATTGAGTACGGACGCAGAATTTGGTTTAAGTGATGTACGGTCCATTGTAGATCTTTTAGTAGAAAGAAACATTAAAGCCGTATTCGTTGAAAGCAGCATATCGGAAGACTCCATAAATGCAGTAGTCCAAGGAGCTGAAAGCAAAGACCACACAGTTGTAATAGGTGGGGAACTGTACTCTGATGCAATGGGAGCTGCCGGCACAGAAACAGGAACATATTTGGGAATGTTCCGCCACAATATCGACACAATAGTAAAGGCGTTAAAATAGAAGGCTTTTACTTGGGAATAGTAAATTAGAAAGCAAGGTGAACGAATATGCAGCCGGTCAAAATAGAGAATTTAACAGTAGCTTATCATCGTAAACCTGTATTAAAAGAAGTTAGTTTCAGTGTACCGGAAGGAAAACTTATTGGAATTATTGGACCGAATGGTGCCGGTAAATCTACATTGATTAAGGCGGCTTTGGAATTAATTCCAAAGGCGTCTGGTACTATATCAATCTATGGAAAATCGTATAAATCACAGCGAAAATTGATTGGTTATGTTCCTCAGCGCGGCTCTGTGGATTGGGACTTTCCAACGAACGCATTGGATGTCGTACTGATGGGGAGATATGGTCATATTGGTTGGGTAAAGAGACCGAACAAAAAGGATATCGAGTTTGCTTATGAATGCTTGGATAAAGTTGGAATGAAAGAATATGCTACACGACAGATTAGTCAGCTTTCAGGTGGACAACAGCAACGAGTTTTCCTTGCAAGAGCGCTTGCACAGGATGCGAGTATTTATTTTATGGATGAACCCTTTGTGGGGGTGGATGCAGCAACAGAAAAAGCAATCATCACCATACTTAATGAACTTAAAGCACAGGGAAAAACAGTCCTGGTAGTTCATCATGACCTCCAGACAGTGAAAGAGTATTTTGACTGGGTGTTGCTGCTGAACCTTAGAAAGATTGCGATTGGACCTACAGAAGAAGTATTTACAATGGATAATCTGCAAAAAACGTATGGTGGTCGTTTGGCATTTTTAGACCAAAATCATGCCATTGTCGAACAATAGGAGTGACAGTATGGAAACGGTTCTCAATATGCTACAAGATCCGAATGTGCAGTGGGTACTGCTAGGGACCATTTTGCTAGGTATGGCAAGTGGTGTGATAGGTAGTTTCGCTTTGTTAAGAAAACAAAGCCTTCTTGGAGATGCAATGGCACACGCAGCGTTGCCCGGAATATGTATTGCATTTTTACTGATTGGAACAAAGTCGATGTCATGGCTATTAATTGGAGCGTCCATCTCAGGATTAATCGGAACTTACTGTATTCAAGCCATTATTAAACACTCCAGGATAAAAGAAGATACTGCAATCGGTCTCGTTTTATCCGTGTTTTTTGGCTTCGGCATCGTTCTATTAACCTATATTCAACAGTATGGAAGTGGAAATCAGGCTGGGCTGGATTCATTTATTTTTGGGCAAGCGGCCGCTATTGTTGGTTTAGATGTACAAATCATTAGTGTCATAGCCTTCATATTAATTTTTATCACGTTCATTTTGTTCAAAGAATTAAAGCTGATAACCTTTGATCCTCAGTTTGCCCAAGGGATAGGACTTCCAGTTAAGTGGCTTAATGGACTTTTAATGACGATGATTGTCGGCGCAGTTGTCATCGGCCTTCAGGCAGTAGGTGTAATTTTAATGGCAGCTATGTTGATTACGCCGGCTATCACTGCGAGGTATTGGACAGAACGACTGGACTATATGGTTGTTTTGGCTGGGGTGGTTGGTGGAGTTTCAGGTGTTGTCGGGACTTTGCTCAGTACACTTTCCCGCGGAATGTCGACAGGACCATTGATTATTTTGGCAGCGACAATATTGTTCGTATTCTCCCTTATATTCGGTACGAAAAAAGGATTATTGCCTAAAATGGTCAAACAATGGAAGGTTAAGCGCTTAGTAACAAGGGAAAATATTTTATCAAGTCTGTATGAGTTGAGTGAGACCAAATTGAAAGAATCAGAAGGTAAGGAAATTGGAAGCTATCCCTACCAACAAGTGATGGAACTGCGTCCGATATCCTCTCTCTCAATGCTTGCAGTGGTAAAAGAATTGAAAAAGGAAGGTTTATTAGCGGAAGAACAGGCTGATAAACGGATAATGCTAACCGAAAAAGGGCTGGAGATGGCCCATGATATCGTTCTTAAAAACAGGTTAATGGATATGTATCTTATGTTTGAAAGCAAGTTCCCTGTTTCGAACTGGAGAGAAGGGAGCATGGACCTTTTAAATGGACCGAAAGAAATAATCGATGAACTAAGGGCTTTACTGAAGGATTTTGGAAGAGAACCTAAAGGTTTATTTTTGTATAAAAAGAAAAGAAATATAGGAAACAAAGGCTTCCATTCTGCAATTGAAGGGAGTGAAGGCTGATGAGTTATGAAGGATGGATTATTTTAACAGGATCCTTAGTTGGTATAACATGCGGCCTTACCGGCTGTTTTCTTATCTTAAGAAGAATGGCAATGCTAGCAGATGCGATTAGTCATACGGTTTTACTTGGTATTGTAGGAGCATACCTCGTTTCAAACAGTTTAGACGGAATCTATATGTTTGCAGGTGCATTAGTAGTGGGATTATTGACGGCATTCTTCATTCAGCTGCTACATTCATCAGGCGTTCAATCGGATGCGGCAATAGGAGTTGTATTTACTTCCTTATTTGCCTTAGGGGTAATCTTAGTATCCTTATTTGCTGGAAGAGTTCATTTAGATGTAGATCATGCACTGATGGGAGAAATTGCATTTGTTCCCTGGGATACGTTAATGATTGCAGGAATGGATGTGGGTCCAAGGGCAGTATGGATGCTTGGAGCTGTTTTAGTCATCAACTTAGCAGTCCTTTTATTTTTCTATAAAGAATTAAAAATTTGCTCGTTTGATCCTGAGATGGCCCTTGCCATTGGAATTCCAGTCATGTTTATGCACTATTTATTAATGGGAATGCTCTCCATTACAACGGTAGCTTCTTTTGATAGTGTAGGAGCCATATTAGTTGTTGCGATGCTTATTGCTCCAGGAGCAAGTGCTTACCTATTGACAGATAAATTAAGTATCATGCTTTTGTTAAGCGCTGGTATAGGGGTTGCTTCCGCAGTTCTGGGCTATTATGCAGCGTCCTTATTTAATGTTTCAATATCAGGTATGATGGCTTCCATGGCAGGTATATTGTTTGTTTTAACCTTTTTCCTTTCTCCCAAACATGGTTTGGTTATGAAATGGTTCTTTAGAAGAAACTTATCGAAAGAAAGCAACAGCCTCCAGTAAATGGGGGCTTTTTAAATAGTTAAGGAAATAGTTTAGATAAGAATTTATATATTACGGTTGATTTCATTGGTCAACAGATTAGAAAATACGGTCTATTGAAATAGTTAACTGAAACGCATAAACATTATTTTCTGGTGATTTTCAGCTGTGGATTGGAGCAAATGGCGTAGACTCCTACGGGGGAGTAGCGGCAATGTTGAGACCCCGCAGGGCACCGAGGAGGCTCAAGGCCGCCCCGTGGAAAGCGAAGCCATTTGCGGAAAGGAACAGCGGCATTTAACCAAGCAACAAATGTTTTTTGCTTTGAAAAGACCATACAATTTTACCTACTTTTAAAAATAGAAAAGCCCAAGAGTAACCTGCCGCGCAGCTCTTGGGCTTTTTGTTTTTTACATTAATGAGCAGGTTTGAAGGTTTTGCAGTCGGTATCCTTGGAATCATGTGCCGTATTCCCTTTATGACTCACCACATAAATAGCATCTGCTTGGCAAATGTTTCCTTGTCCCCAGTAGTTACAGTTTTCCACTTCACATAAAACTTCTTTAGCCATTATTACGTCCTCCTTTTTTGTACAGAAGATACGTTCCTATTGTTAGCCTTAAGAAAAATTTCATACTTCATGATAAAAGATAGGTATATTAAATAATTTCATTGACAAAGAGAATCATTCTCAATTATTATGGGCTTATAAGAGAGAACGTTTCTCAATTAAACGATAGAAAGGAAGTAGAAAAAGATGGCTTCACTTATGGTAGTTGGTGCAGATCATTTAGGGAATATTCAAGAAAAGCTTGTGACACAAGGATTTGAAAATGTCTTACATATTGACGGAAGAAAGGTGCAAGTAGTAAAGAGAAGCATTCCGGAGCATATTGATATTATTTTGGTTCTTACGGATTACATTAATCATAACCTCGCTAAAGTGATCAAGCAAAAAGCAAAAGAGAGCAATAAACCAGTTTTCTACTGTAAGCGTTCCTGGAGTTCCATCCAGAAAGTGCTTTGTAACTTTTCCAAATAAAATAGGCAGGAGAAACAATACTCCTGACCTTAATTTTCGCTTTTAATGTATTTTTCATCCTTCATAAACAATCGCCAGAAGTAGATAAACCCAGGAAACAAGATGATAAATCCGACAATATAGGTAATGAATAGAGCTCGAAAGGAAGCGGGGTCTGTAAATCCGTTTTGGATTGTGACATTTGGATAGACGATATAGGGAAGATGTGCGCGCCCATAGGCGTAACTAGCCAATGCATACTGTATAAAAGCAGAAACAACACCTAACCTTGGCAGGCCTGTCCATCCATCTTTTCCAGGTATAACAAGTGCAACTCCTGTCAGGACGAACATACCAGCTGAAATGAATAACCATACAAGATAGTCCATCATCCCATTAAATAACCATGTTGCTTCGTATCGCATGGTAATCATGATTAACAGAGCACCTAGTAATGACACAGGACCTAAGATTAAGGCATCCCTTCTGTAAATAGCATACGCATGTCTGTCTTTTGCAACCTTTGAAAAATCAGCAAGTAACAAGGAAGACAAAAACAAAGTGCTGCTAACGGCAAACAGGATGAAAGAAAGGGCATGTGGGCTGGTCAGTAACCGGCCAAGCATTAACGTGTCCACCCCATTGATGTTATCCACAAATCCGCCATGTGTAATAGGCAAAACAAGTATTAAAAAGGCGGGTATAATAAATCCGCTGATTCCTGATACGTACGTTAACGGTTTATGGTAATCATCCACAATATGAGAAAACACAAGGAACCCGCTACGGACAGCAAGCAAAAGTAGAATGATGCTTCCCGGTATTAATAAAACAGTACCGAGTGTATAGGCGGCGCTTGGAAAGAAACTGTATATAGCCACCACAACAGCGACAACAAATACATTGGTAACCTCCCACGTAGGGGATAAATATCGGTTGGCGATATTGGTGGCATTTGTTTTTTCATTCTTTATATAGAGCATAGACCAGAAACCGGCTCCAAAATCCATCGTGGCCATGACGGCGTAGATAAAAATGAAACCCCATAGGACCGTAATGGCCAATATTACGTCTGTCATGAAGGTGATCCTCCTTATGCTTGAACCCCAGTAGATGTAGGGGGAATATCGTTCAACTCGTCCTCAATTGGATGTCGCTTGAAGTAATAGCGAAGGACCATTACCACTGCAACACCTAGAAGTACATAAATACCTGCAAACGCTATAAACAATGCCGCAAGATTTTGGTTTCCTGTAACCGCATCCTCCGTTAACATTACGCGATAAATAACCCATGGCTGTCTTCCAGTACACGCGAAAATCCATCCAAATTCTATAGCCAACATCGAGAGTGGACCTGCAGCGACAAACAACCACATAAGCCATTTGGGATAGGTTGTTTTTTTGAGAATCTTACTCCAAAAGAACCCAACTAATGAGAGCATGATCAGTAGCGAACCGATCCCCACCATTGCGTTGAAAAGGGTATGAACAAATAATGGCGGCCAATACTCTTCGGGAAAATCGTCCAGACCGACAACTACCGTGTCAAAACGATCATCTGCTAAAAAGCTTAATGCCCAAGGTACCTCAATTCCCCATTTAACCTCTTTAGCTTCTCGATCGGTGAATCCTCCCACTGCAAGAGGGGCATGAGATTGGGTTTCAAACAGTCCTTCTGCTGCTGCTAATTTTTCTGGTTGATACTGGTGCAACTGTTGGGCAGATTCATGTCCGTTTATAGCGGTCATAAACGAAAAAATTCCTCCCACAACAAGTCCCATGATCAGTGCCTTTCGGTGAAATCTATAGACCCGCTCATCATGCTTGTTTCGTAACATTTTATATGCTGCAACAGAGGCAATGACAAAGGCCCCTGTCATAAAAGCAGAGACTGCCACATGGGCAGCTGTAACGACGAAACTAGGATTGAAAAAAGCGGCCCAAGGATCCACATCGACAATCTGGCCATTTTCAATCCGAAAGCCAGCAGGTGTTCCTTCAAACGCATGGACATTGGTAATTAGAACAGCGGATGCTGCCGCACCGATGGTAACAAGTGTCACACTCAAAATACGCATCCAGGGTGAAATGCGGTCTGCAGCATACACATATATGGAAATGAATAATGCTTCAATGAAAAACGCATATATCTCAATCTGAAAAGGGAGAGCCATGACCTTACCGATGACTTCCATAAATCCAGGCCACAAAAGGGAAAGTTGAACTCCGGCAATTGTACCTGTAGGAATTGCGACACCTAGCAGCACCGCTTTTGCTTTTGTCCACCTTTTTGCCATTATTGCATATTCACGGTTTTGCGTTTTTTGATACATTAATTCGGCAATGAGAATCATTAAAGGAATCCCAACGCCAAGTGTTGCAAATATGATATGAAATCCCATTGTGGTTCCAAACAATGATCGAGCAATGACTACATCTTCCATTTTGGCTACGTCCCTTCGTGCTTTTGTATAACGTTAGAGTCCACATTTTTCCACGAATTATACATATTTTACTAGTTAAAATTTTACGATATAGCTGATTGGGTAAATAACTTGAATAAAGAAGGTTTTAGCTATAGAATAAAAAGCGTAATGATTACGATTTACTAGCGGTGTATTTGCTTTTGAGTCCATTGTATAATGGGTATTAGGATAATAAGTTAAATGTAAGGAGTGCTAATATAATGTCAAAAAAAGTACCAGTTTACGTTATAAGCGGGTTTTTGGGAAGCGGAAAAACAACCGTGCTTTTACATATGTTAAACCACTTTAAAAGTCAGGGTCTAAAACCAGGGATTATTTTGAATGAACTCGGGGATGAAAATGTGGAATCTCATCTTTTTCAGGGAGAAAGTGTGGTAGAACTTCTCAATGGATGCATCTGCTGTACCATTCAAGATGATTTGAAATCTACTCTTGATCAATATGTAGGTGAAAAGGTAGATGTTTTGATTATTGAAGGAACAGGTGTTGCCAATCCACTTGAAATCAAAGATGTTTTATTGAACCCTCTCTATATGGATTATTTTGAATTGCAGTCCATGATTGGTCTCGTGGATGCCAGTCACTATCTTGAGTATCAAAGCTTCTTTAATAGCTCTAAAGAGATCAGAGGTTTGTTGAAGGAACAAGTCACATCTGCTCATTTGCTGGTGCTAAACAAGATGGATCTCGTCTCGGAGAAAGAATTGATTAAGGTGGAGTCTAAGCTTGCAGATGAGCTTGATGATCATGTTCCTGTTTACAGGACTAGCTATGGGGAGGTTCCATTGGAGATCCTTTTGGAAAAGAGAATGCAATGGAGAGAAGTGAAGGTAGATAAGCATGGAGAAGGTGATGGACATAATCATGATGGTCACCACCACCATCATCACCACCATCACATTGAAGCTGTAAAAGTGACGTATTCCGAGCCGATTAATCGTGTGGTTCTTGAGAAACAATTGAAGAAGCTATCTAAAAACGTGGTAAGATCCAAAGGCATTGTGCAGCTTGATGAAACGCCAGGTTTATACGAGTTCCAGTATGCTGCATCCACACTAGTGTTGAACAGAATGGAGAAAGGGAACGTAGAGCCTTCCATTATTCTGATTGGAAAAGAGATTGATGAGAAGAAAGTGGAGAAGTTTTGTGAAGCATTGAGAGGGGAATAGGAGTAGTAAGCAAATAAAGAGGCAGCCGAGATCGGCTGCCTCTTTCCATATCCAAACTTAATTCAACGCTTTTTTCAATGTCTCTAAGTTCTTACGCATTAAGCTGAAATAGTCTTCATCATTTTCTGCATCTTCTTCAGTAATTGCTTCTAAGTTATGAAGGACCAATGCTTCTGCTTTAATTTCATTTTTTACCACATCAGCAATCTTCCCGCTGATGTTTTGATCGAAAATAACGTACTTGATGTCATTTTCTTGCGCAGTTTGGATAACTTCTGTTAATTGTTTCTGTGATGGCTCTTGGGTTGGAGATAAACCATTAACGCTGATTTGCTCCAAGCCATAACGATTCTCCCAGTAACCGTATGCTGCGTGGTTAACTAAAATTTTGTTTGTTTTCGCGCTATCCAATGCTTCTTTGAATTCTGAATCTAATTTTTCAAGGTCAGTTTTTAAGGATTCGAAATTAGCTTCGAAATCTTCTTTCGCTTCTGGCTTTAGTTCCACCAGTGCGTTTTTAATGTTTTCAGCAAGTGTAATTGATAGTGTAGGATCTAACCAAATGTGCGGATCGCCATTTGAGTGATCGTGCCCTTCATGTCCTTTGTCCTCATTCTCGTGATTGTGCTCTTCTTCATGAGCTTCGTCTTCATGTTCGTGATTATGCTCTTCTTCATGAGCTTCGTCTTCATGCTCGTGATTGTGCTCTTCTTCATGAGCTTCGTCTTCATGTTCGTGATTGTGCTCTTCTTCATGAGCTTCGTCTTCATGTTCGTGATTATGCTCTTCTTCATGAGCTTCGTCCTCATGTTCGTGATTATGCTCTTCTTCATGAGCTTCGTCCTCATGCTCGTGAGCGTGCTCTTCTTCACCACGGAGTTCAATTCCATCACCAGCTGCTACAACTGTAACATCCTCATTTTCCAACACATCTTTTGCTTTATCAGCAAATCCTTCCACACCAACACCTGTATAAATAAAAGCATCGGCAGAAGCCATTTCACTCATTGTTTTCGTGGAAGGCTCAAATGTATGTGCATCTGAACCAGGTGGAAAGACAGACTTTACATCAACATGATTACCGCCAATTTTCTTTGTAAAGTCTTCTAACGGGAAAATGGTCGTATAAACATTTAGTTTTTCGCTGCCGTCAGAAGCTTGATTATCTGCATTACATCCAACTAAGAATGTAAAAACTACTAGTATCATTGCAATAAAAATAGATTTAGCTTTCATTGTTTTCTCCTCTCGTTTTATATCCCAACATATTATATCGTAACTATTACGTTTTGAGAACAAATATGAAATATGTTTTAAAATTTTTACAATTACTCTATGATAAAAGCGGGAACAGGGTCTGCATACTCAGACCAATCCTCATTCATTTCTTTTTCGGTAAGAAGACAGGTGTCTAATGAGCGTTCAATCTGTGTTTGTTCCATCTCAATGCCGATGAAGACAAGTTCGGTCATTCTATCTCCATATGTTTCATCCCATCTTTCTAGTAATTCAGGTTCTTCTTGTAATGTTAACTGTCTTTCCTCTTCACTGTAGCTAGCAACCCATTCTCCTGCACCCTGAATCATAATGGAGGCACCTGCTTGAGAAATTAGTCCAGCCATATCATTCCTAGAAGCAAGCCAGAAGAAACCTTTTGCACGAACGATTTCTTCCGGCCAGTTATCTAGCCAGTTCTTGAAACGCTCTGGGTGGAATGGTTTTCTTCTGCGGTACACGAAGGAAGAGATCCCGTATTCTTCCGTTTCAGGAGTGTGCTCTTCGTTTAATTCCTTGATCCAACCAGCAGCCTGGCTCGCTTTTTCAAAGTCAAATAACCCTGTGTTCAGAATCTCTTCCAATTCTACTTGGCTGTTCACTGTTTGAATTATTCTTGCTTCTGGGTTCAATTTCTTCAATAGTGCCTCTAATTCCACTACGTATTGAGGTTCTAGTAAATCAGTTTTATTTAATAAAAGAATATCAGCGAATTCAATTTGGTCTATCAATAGATCAGATATTTCGCGTGTATCTGATTCATCCGTTCCCTGTTTGCGATCTAGAAGGCTTTCGCCGGATTGATAGTCATCATAAAAGCGGAAACCATCCACAACGGTTATCATTGCGTCCAGGCGGCACTTTTCTGTAAGATCAATGTCAAATTCTTCATCTAAGTAAGTAAAAGTCTGGGCAACAGGGATTGGTTCACTTATGCCAGAGGACTCGATCACAATATAGTCAATGTTCCCTTCATCAACGAGGCGTTCCACTTCCTTCATGAGGTCTTCTCGTAATGTGCAGCAAATACAGCCGTTTTGCATTTCTACCAACTTTTCTTCGGTTCTGGAGAAACCTCCTTGTTGGATTAAAGCTGCATCAATGTTTACTTCACTCATATCGTTTACGATGACAGCGATTTTCAAACCTTCTCTATTGGATAATATATGATTTAACAGTGTTGTTTTTCCTGCACCAAGGTAACCGCTTAGCACTGTTACAGGTATTTTCTTTTTCATAAAAACTAACATCCTCTCTCTAATAAAACGTAATACTTACGATTTGCAATTTATATAGTACTAAAAAACCAAATAGAAAACAAGCTATATATATTGTCATTTTGCTTTGAGTTTGTCATATTGAAAGAAGGGAATCTAAACTATTATTCAGAAAGAGGGAAAAAGGATGAAATTACTGGATGAAATTTTAGAACACAATTCGGGATTTGTAGAAAAAGAGGAATATATTCAATACCAGACAACTAAATTTCCTGACAAAAAGTTAGTTGTCCTTTCTTGTATGGATACAAGGCTGATGGATTTGCTACCAAAGGCGATGAACCTGAAACATGGAGATATGAAGATTGTTAAGAATGCCGGAGCGATTGTATCGCATCCATTCGGAAGTATCATGAGAAGTATATTGGTCGCTGTGTTTGAACTTAATGCGGATGAAGTTTTGGTTGTTGGCCATCACGATTGCGGAATGGGGAAAATCAGTCCTGAAGGCATGCGTGAAAAGATGGAAGCAAGGGGAGTAACCAAAGAAACGATTGAAGATTTGAAGTATGCAGGTATTGATGTAAAAGGTTTCTTAAAAGGGTTTGATAGTGTAGAGGAAAGCGTCCGTGGAAGTGTGGATATGATTGCTAACCACCCTCTAATGCCAGAAGGGGTACCTGTGCATGGATTGGTCATTGATCCACACACAGGAAAACTGGATCTTGTTGTGAACGGGTATGAACAAAATTAACCTTTTTCTTCCTTTTCAGGTACATGATCAATTCCGCCAGGATGAAATGGGTGGCATTTAAGAATTCTTTTTATTGTCAGCCAACCGCCCTTGATGGCTCCAAAGCGTCCAATAGCTTCCATTCCGTATTGGGAGCATGTTGGATAAAATCGGCACGTTGGCGGTGTTAATGGAGAAATGAATTTACGGTAAAACCGAATGATAATTAAAAAGACATGTTTCATATACTGTCACCTCAGGTAAATTATAATCGAAAATTTGAGAAACCAAAAATTTATTAAATTCGTATAAATCAGATGAATTTAATTGGAATTGAATCTGTGTTATACTGTAATTAACTTTTAGATAAGGGAGAGTGCAATTATGCCTTCAGTAGAAAGTTTTGAACTAGATCATAATGCGGTTAAAGCTCCTTATGTTCGTCATTGTGGAGTTCACAAAGTAGGAACAGACGGCGTTGTTAATAAATATGATATTCGTTTTTGCCAACCAAACAAACAAGCGATGAAGCCAGACGCTATTCACACATTGGAGCATTTATTGGCATTCAACATTCGTACACATGCGGAAAAGTACAGTCATTTCGATATTATCGACATTTCTCCAATGGGCTGCCAAACTGGTTACTATTTAGTGGTAAGCGGGGAGCCTACAGTAGATGAAATTGTTGACTTAATGGAAGACACATTAAAGGATGGTATCCAAGTAGAAGAGATTCCGGCATCCAATGAAAAACAGTGCGGTCAAGCAAAGCTTCACGATCTTGAAGGTGCAAAACGCTTGATGAAGTTCTGGTTAGATCAGGATAAAGAAGACTTGAAAAAAGTATTTGGATAAAAAGAAAGGATGACTCGTATGGGTCATCCTTTTTATATGGAGGATATGATGTTTGCTGCCACTCTAGCACCTGAAATATTACGTGCAATGGGGCCAACCTCAAGTTCTGCTAGTGCTCCACTTACATAAAGATTAGGTGCCCATTCCAACATGTGGTTAACAATGGGATAGCCGCACTTTGCACATGGAAGGTTTTCTTGTTTTATGACAGGCTCCAGCCATTCTCTGCCTGGAAGACCTTGTTCAAAACCTGTTGCCATAATAATCGACCTGCCTGTTATTGTATCTCCATTTTCAAGCAGCAGCTGTACATCATTGTGCTGGAGCAGAAAATTATTTACAACACCATTCTTAATCGTTAATTTTTTTGTTCGAACAAAGTGATTAATTTTGTTTCTTAATTCAGAAGGGATGGAGCCTTTATGCCTTGCAGATTTTATTGCTTTGCGCCTGTTTTCATAATCTTTCATTTTGACAAATGGCTGTCGCATTTTAGGACCAAGCCATTCTGGATTACTGTCAAAGTCATGGACCCTAAAAGGATGGCGTTTTAGCATCGTGACTTCACCTGGAAACAAAGTGGCCAGTTTGATTGCTAAATGTGTGGCAGTTATTCCACCACCGACAACTACAAACGGTCCATCCATTTCTTCAAAAGGAGGAAGTTTTTTGTCAAAAACATGAAATAAAGAGTTTGTACGTGCCTTTTTTAGGTTGCTAGCCCATTCAGGGAGATGCAACTGATCACTTATTCCAATGGCAATGACGACTTTTTCCGTTCTTAACACTTCTCCATTTTCAAGATACACCTTCCAATATCCATCGCTCTTCTCTACATGACGAACCTTTGTTGGGACATAAGCTTGTTGGATATCTAAATCATTTATTAGGTGATCACAATGATCATTAAACATTTGTAAGGATGGCCTTTTATATCTACCATAAAAGTCTGTGTTAGGTTGATATTTATGTTCTTTTTTAGAAAAAGCTTGCAAGCTGAATGGTTCTTTATCCAAATGATGAACAGAGGGCGATCTTAAGTACGGCATGGAAATGGTGGAGGTACACCTTTTCCAATTTTCCAAAGGCTTTGGATTTGGGTCAATGATTCTCAATTTATTAATAGTGGTTTTATTCTTTTTTAGTAAAAAGGTGGCAACGGTTAAACCTTGTATGCCACCCCCGATGATAATCCATTGAAGCATAGTAAACACTCCTCTTTCTTGCAAATAGTAATCATTACGATTGTAGATATTTCATATAGTATAGGAATATGCCTAAGGAATCAAGAAGCAAAAACACGAACTAGTTTTCTATACTTTTCTATCATACTGTTAATAGATTAGACATATATTGCTAGTAACAAAGATAAAGTTTTAAAAGTTTGATATGTTATAATACAAAATAGAAAATATGATAGGAGTAGAAGAATGAGGAAAAGCAGTAGTCTTTTAAAGGATTTGATTGGGCTTGCTTTAATTGGAGTTTTCCTATACCTATTCTTTTTTATAGACTTTAAGGAAATTTCATTTGATATTCCAAGCTCGTGGCTAAATGTAAATACGATTTTTCTTAGTATTGTCATTGAAGCCATACCGTTTATCTTACTTGGTGTTTTCGCCTCTGCATTGATTCAAACATTTGTTTCAGAGGAAAAAATAAAAAAATATTTACCTAAGAGTCCCATTGGTGCCATTATTCCGGCAGCATTACTTGGGGTCATTCTACCAATCTGTGAATGTGCGATTATTCCGGTTGTTCGCAGATTAATTAAAAAAGGAATGCCGCTTCATGTTGGGGTGGTCTTACTTGTAGGTGCACCTATTCTTAACCCGGTAGTTGTAGCTTCTACATACTTCGCATTTAACGGCGATCCTACTATTTTATATGGTAGATTTGGACTTGCCTTTATTCTATGTATAGTTATCGGCTTTTTGATGTTGTTGCTTTTTGATAATAAAAACCAGCTTCGTTGGTCGAAAAGTGAATTGGTAGGCAGACAAGAAATGGAGGAGCCGGCACTACAGCAGAATAAATGGAAAGCGACCTTCTACCACGCTAGTGATGAGTTTTTTGATATGGGGAAATACTTGATAGCCGGTGCGTTCATCGCGAGCTTGTTCCAAACTTTCCTTGATCGTAATGTATTAATGGCGCTAGGACAGAATGAAGTATTGTCTCCAGCTGTCATGATGGCTTTTGCATTTGTGCTCTCACTTTGTTCAGAAGCGGATGCCTTCGTCGCTGCATCATTCGGTTCAACTTTTACAGTGGGATCTTTGTTAGCGTTTATGGTATATGGACCGATGCTCGATTTGAAAAATACATTTATGCTTTTTGCCTATTTCCGTACAAAATTTGTACTTGTTTTTATGGCAGTTGTAACCATTGTCGTGTTCGCAGCGATACTTATTTTCCAGCAGCTTGTGCTGTAGGGAGAGGATGATGATAGATGGAAAGCAATCGTGATTATGGGTTCCATATTTATTTGCGTGGAATCATATTGCTGGGATTTACTCTTTTGTTTTTTAAGCTTCTGGCCACTGGAAATATAACGAATTTCATTGCACCTCGGATGATGCCATTTATGTATTTTGCAGCAGGAACTTTGTTTATTCTTGGAATCGTGCAGATCTGGCGCAGTGGCTCTAAAGATAAAGAGGAACTGGTGTGTAATTGTGGATTTGACCATGGGGAGTCATCTACTCCCATTCAATCTATATTGATTTATTCGATGTTTGTATTCCCTGTTGTGACAGGATTCATGTTTCCTGAAAACATTTTGGACAGCTCTATTATCGATAAGCGAGGTTTTACAAATTCCAAACAGATTGTGGAACAGCGTGAACAGGCAGGGGCATTTGATGGTCCATCAGGTGGCACCACTGAAGATGGAGGAAACGGTGGTGAATCGGAAACTTCAAGGGCAGAAGCTTACTTAGATGATCCTGAAGGGTATATGGAGGATCAAGAAAGCGGGGCACCGGAGATTGATGAGCAATTAGCTGACGCACCGTTAGAGCATCCGGAAGGATTTGAATTGCAAGAACCCCCGGAAGGTTATTATGAAGAATTGAAGGCTGAGATGCTTGAGATGGATACCATTGTAGTGGATGATGAGAGATACATTCCGATGATGAACATCATAGATATGAGCATTGATGAATTTGTCGGCAAGAAAATAGAGATGATCGGATTTGTGTACCGTGAAGCAGACTTTACGGAGAATCAGTTTGTTGTCGCACGTTTTGGTTTGTCTTGTTGCGTTGCAGATGCCAGTGTTTATGGAACATTGTCCACTATGAGCGGGGCAGGGGACCTTCAAAACGATGACTGGGTGAAAATAAGCGGAACCTTGACAACCACTCAATACAATAACTGGACCCTTCCTTATGTCGAAGTAGAAACCCTTGAAAAAGTAGAACAACCAGAATCACCATATATCTATGAATACTACTAATAACCTTTACCTTAAAGACTATTAGTAGTGAAACCCCTTGAGCCTGATGCTCAGGGGGTTTCGACGTTTGATGCAAAATTCCTTTAGGGGTCTGACCCCCAAAGGAATTTTTTTTATTTCTTCTCCTCATCATCGGGGGCTTTTTGGTTTTGTGTTGGTTCGATTGGGTCTATGGTGTGTTCGTATTTGTAGGCTTTGTTAGTGGAGAGAAGGGTGAGAAATAGCACAACAAGTACGATGATGATGCAGATGATTAATATGGTCATCATGGGTGTATATACCTCCGGATAAGTTAATTTTCGATATAATACATTATTACCTTCTAACAAAGACTAATCAAGGCATAAGTCCTTTGTTTAGGGGAACGCTATAAGGGGTAAATAACCTATATACTCTATTGGTATAGTTGAAGGAGGCAATGGAACAAAATGTCTAAACAGTTGACAGAAGTAGTTAATAAACAAGTAGCAAACTGGAGTGTTCTTTATATCAAGTTACATAATTATCACTGGTTTGTAAAAGGGCCGGAGTTTTTCACACTTCATGAAAAGTTTGAACAGTTATACGGAGAGGCTGCCATACATATTGATGAATTGGCAGAGCGATTGCTAGCTATTGAGGGAACTCCAGTAGGAACGATGAAAGAGATCTTGGAGATATCCACTATTCATGAAGCGGAAGGGAAAGAAACGGCAGAGCAAATGGTCCAATCCATTGCTAGCGACTTCTCTACCCTCATAGAAGAGTTAAAAGAAGGTATGGAGATTGCGGACAAAGTTGGAGATGAAACCACGGGTGATATGCTTCTTGCCATTCACCAAAGTGTGGAGAAACACAACTGGATGTTGCATGCATTCTTAGGAAAATAAAAACGAGTAGCCTGATGCAAGGGAGTGGAAAATCTCCTTCCATCAGGCTCTTTTTTTCTATGAAAAGTTAGTGAAGCATACCTTGGTCCCCATTAGTTCCACTAATCAACAACTCTTTTACCTGCTCCATTACCAATTCTGCCACCACTTGATGAAGGTCTTCATCTGATAATTCCGCTAATAGATCGATACATTGCTCCCTAGTAAAGCTATTCACGATAGAATACGCAACGGCATCTATATCTTCATCATCTCGAATCCATTTTTTATGATATTTGTTTACGAACGTCTCAAATGATTTCATGTTTTTTCTAGCTCCTCTAGTAAAATAATGATTAGTTTTCACCAATTATATTCGTTCATACACAAAATTCTATTATTTCGTAACGGGCTTTTACTATTTTGCATAATATGCAATATAGAAAGTAGTGAGGGGGTAGGGGAATTTGTCATGGACAAGTACAATATTTTTTGTTTGGGAATTGCATCATTCCTAGGTTCCATAGCTTCTTTTTTTTACGGAGGCTTTAGTTCTCTATTAACTTTTTTAATTTTGTTTGTTGTCGTGGATTATTTAACAGGAATCATCGCTGCATTTGTTGAAAAGCGTCTTTCGAGTCGAGAGAGTTTTAAAGGTATCGCACAAAAGATATTTATTTTTGCATTAGTCACGATTGCTCATGTGTTGGACATTATTTTAGGTACTAATCTAATTAAAGACGTTACAATCTTATTTTATTTGGTAAATGAGTTCATATCCATTATGGAAAACGCGGCACGTATGGGAGTACCGATACCGAACATCTTGAAGAAAGTTATGGATGCCATTAAGAAAAAGGCGGATCCGTAACTAGCAAACCTAAAAGAATAAAGAAGGGATTTTGTGTGAAAATAAGAGAAGATACTGGAAAGGGTGAAGATACATGGAGCGTAAAACATACTACATTTCACTAGCAGAGGGTTCAATTTCACAAGTGAGTACAGCATCTTCTTGGGACTATCAGATACAGGCAACAGATGATGAAATAACACATTTACGGGAAATTTTCGATCAAAATTATTCTTCTGATTGGCAAGGTTTTTGGCGTGCCCATATTCCGTATGTACAATATCACTTTGACAAAACAAATGATGCATATGATAACGGATTGCAACAGGCGTTTAAGATGATTTATGAGCTTGGGGATGAAGCAACGAAGGCCCACATTAAAGATCAGGGATTAATGGACGATTTAATCGAATAGAAGTTTTTTATCCATGATGGTCTAAATAAGGTACTTGACTCTCACATTTTCGATGCTACTATGATAAGATAAATAAGAAAAAAGAGATATTGGAGTTTCGATAGTATGTATGAGTTTGAAGATATTTATAACAACCGAGTGATGTTATCCTTTGAAGACCATCCTTTTTCTCGAGACCCCAAACACGTCTGGGTTATTTGTCGTTACCAGGATCAGTGGCTGTTGACCAGTCATAAAAACAGGGGAATGGAGTTTCCGGGTGGAAAAGTAGAAAATGGGGAAACCGCCGACCAAGGTGCGATTAGAGAAGTAAAGGAAGAAACAGGTGGACATGTGTCCCAGCTGAAATACATAGGGCAGTATAAAGTGGATGGAAGAGAAAAAGTCATCGTTAAAAATGTATATTTTGCAGTAATTGATACGTTAGAAAAGCAGTCTACATACTTTGAAACGAATGGTCCTGTCCTCTTGAAGGAGATACCAGCAACTATAAGAAAAGATAATAAGTTTAGTTTCATTATGAAAGACGATGTTTTGACGCATTGTCTTGATAAAATAAAGAAGAGCAACTCCATTATTTGAGGAGTTGCTCTTTCTTTTTTACGTATGTTTAACAAGCTTTTTTTCAAGGTACTCGACCAATTGATACATGATTGTCGCAAATACTGCGATAATCAATAAGCTCAAAAGAACGAGGGTGAAATTGAATACTTGAAAGCCATAGATAATCATATAGCCAAGTCCTTTGGAACTGACCAAAAATTCGCCGACGATGACGCCGACCCAAGCCAATCCAACGTTCACTTTAAGGGTGGAGATAATAGTAGGATAGGACGCTGGGAGGACTGCTTGCTGGAAAAGTTGCCTCCGAGTTGCCCCGAAGGTCCTCAGAACTTTCAGATAGTTATCATCTACTTCTTTAAAGGCGGTATACACGACAATGGTTGTGATGATAACAGAAATAATAGCGCCCATGGTGATGATCGACCCCATATTAGGACCAATGGCAACAATTAGTATGGGGCCGAGAGCGACTTTAGGCATTGCATTAAGAATGACTAAATAAGGCTCAAGCACTCTAGAAACCATCGGCGACCACCAGAGGATGGCAGCCATAATCGTTCCAATGAGTGTTCCGAGAATGAAGCCGAAGATAGTTTCGGTTACTGTGATACTGATATTGGAAAGCAGCGTACCGTCTTTAATTTTATCTAAGAAAAGATTCCAGATCCGACTCGGGTAGCTGAACAGCAATGGATTGATCCAGCTGTTTTTTCCGGCAAGCTCCCAAGCGGAAAAAAAGACAATAAAAATGATTAGCTGATATAACCTTACCTGATACGTTACCTTTTTAAGCTGTTTTAAGTAACCTTGGTGAAGAAAATCAATGTTCGCTTTCTTGTTCAAGTTGCTCCAACTCCTTCCAAATTTTTTGGAACAAGGAGGAGAAATCGGGGTGCTGCCTTGCTTCAAATGGGATCATGTTTCTTAACTCTTCTGGAACGATGAATGTTTTCGCCAAACGTCCTGGATTCGCTTTTAACAGAAAGATGCGGTCACTCATGGCGATGGCTTCCCCGATGTCATGGGTGACAAGCAAGGCGGTTTTTTTAAAGGACTTGAGTGTGGTAAAAACTAAATCCTCCAGCTTTAGCTTCGTCTGGTAGTCCAGTGCTGAAAATGGTTCGTCAAGAAGCAGGAGTTGAGGATCTGTGGCAAGTGTACGGACAAGCGCTGCACGCTGTCGCATTCCGCCTGATAACTGAGATGGATATAATGTTTCAACATCCGGCAGTCCCATTTCTTTTAGAAGATATAAAGTTCTTTCCATCGTTAGTTTCGTCTGTTTATCTGCAATCTTCAACCCTAGAAGTACATTCTCCTCAATGGTTTTCCATGGGAAAAGATAATCCTGTTGAAGCATATAGCCAATATTGGAGACGCAGTCTCTAGAAGGTTTGTCGCCTAATAATACGCTCCCTTCCGTCGGCTTAAGGAGACCCGCAATAATGGATAACAGTGTTGTTTTCCCGCAACCACTTGGGCCGAGGAAGGAGATAAACTCCCCTTCCTCAATAGAAATAGAGATGTCTTCTAATACCTTTGTCGCCCGTTCCGGTGTAAAGTAGATGTGATTTATATTATTAATTGATAATAAACTCATCGTTCATCATCCTATTCTTCCATTACCTCTTCTGCAATGGCTGTATTTACTAACGTGCCGTATTCCACATATTGCGGAAGCTCCCCGGCTGTGTCCATAATATTTTGCAAGTTATCCCATTCTTCTTGACTGAGGATTGGATCAGTGGCGAAAGAACCTTGACTCTTGTAACGGTCCACAACGGTCTCTATTAATTCTACCGACGTATCTTCAAAGTATGGAAGAATGACTTTGGCAGTTTCAGAAGCAGGGTTTTCCTCCACCCATTGTTGAGCTTTATAGAGTGCACGAGTGAATTTCTCTGCGGCCTCAGGATTTTCTTTTAAATAGCTTTCCTTTGCCATGAATGTCGTATATGGCAAGTGACCGGACTCTTCCCCGAAAGAGGCGACGATATATCCGATGCCTTCCGCTTCAAAAATACTGGCCTGCGGTTCGAATAACTGCACAAAATCTCCTGTACCGGAAGCGAAAGCGCTAGGGATGTTTGCAAAATCAACATTTTGAATAAGATTCAGATCATTCTGCGGGTCAATGCCATGTTTTTTGAGTACGAACTCCCCGGCCATTTGAGGCATGCCACCTTTACGCTGCCCTAGGAAGGTACTGCCTTTTACATTATCCCAATCAAAGTTATCAAGTTTCTCTCTTGAAACTAGAAAAGTTCCGTCTGTTTGGGTAAGCTGAGCAAAGTTAATGATAGGATCATTAGAACCTTGCGCATACACATAAATGGACGTCTCAGAACCTACCAGTGCTACATCAGCCCCGTCAGCTAACAAAGTGGTCATTGTTTTGTCGCCACCCCAAGTGGTCGTTAATTCAATTTCCAATCCTTCTTCTTCAAAAAATCCTTTTTCAATCGCAACATATTGGGGAGCATAAAAAATAGAGCGGGTAACTTCGGCAATCCGTATCTTTTCTGTTTTGCTGCCACCGCAAGCTGTAAGCGCGGCGATTAAAGCAAAAGATAATAATATACTTAACGCTATTCTTAAACCTTTCATGTCCTACCTCCTCAGAAATTGTGGGCATATGCTTTGTATGTTTTTATAGATTAGCGTATGATTTGGGCTAAATATGTGTGAATGCCTAGTGCGTCAAAAGGAGGCAATATTTTTGCAGGACGGAACAATTGTTGAAAAGACTCCATTTCCATCACCAAGTCCGCATATCAGGGTTTTTAAGGTGACCTATTATAGCGATGGTTTGAAGGTGAAGGGACTGTTAGCCGAACCGAAAGCGGAAGGGGAGTATGATGGATTTCTATATTTAAGGGGAGGCATCAAAAATGTCGGTCAGGTACGTGTTGGCCGTATTGTTCAATTTGCCTCAGAAGGTTTTGTGGTGATGGCGCCTTTTTACCGTGGAAATCAAGGTGGAGAGGGAAATGAGGATTTTGCTGGAGATGACAGAGAGGATGCGTTTGCTGCTTTTAAGTTATTAGCGGGTCATGAAAAAGTGAAGGCTGATCGTATTCATGTCTTCGGTTTCTCTCGTGGCGGTGTGATGGCACTGATGACAGGTATTAATTACCCTGAAGTGTGTTCTGTTGTGTCTTGGGGCGGCGTGTCCGATATGTTTCTCACTTATGAGGAGAGAGTGGACCTGCGCCGTATGATGAAGCGGGTTATTGGGGGGACTCCAAATAAATACCCGGAGCGATATGAGTGGAGGACACCACTGTTGGAGCTTGACCGTCTTGCAGCGCCTATTTTAATTATTCATGGAGAACAGGACAAAAACGTTTCAATTGAGCACTCTTATAGATTGGAAAAGTGTGCAAAGGAGATGGGGGTGCACGTGGAGGCGTGGTATTATCCGGAGTACACTCATTATTTTCCGCCTAGAGAAAATAGGAGGATTGTGGCGCGGTTGACGAGGTGGATGAAGGAGCAGTGATGGAGCGAGCGAGGGGAGCAGGGGCTTCCGCTTTCTATGTCAGAGAGGTGGCTTCTCTCTCCGCCCGAAACGCAATGTGGGGAGGGGAAAGAG
>NZ_LBMD01000031.1 GCF_001293645.1 Bacillus sp. CHD6a | reverse complement strand
CTCTGGGAAAAGGAAAAACGGTAGAAGAGAGGGTGTCTCTCCGCCCAAAAAGCTCTGGGAAAAGGAAAAACGGTAGGAGAGAGGGTGTCTCTCCGCCCGAAAAGCTCCGTGGAGAGGAAAAACGGTAGGAGAGAAAATGCTCTCATGCCCGAAACTCCCCGGTAAAAGCTGTAAAGGTAATATAGAAGGTTCTATAAGCCCGAACCGAATAGAAATCCGTTAGAACTGTCCAATAGGAGGAAATAAGTGGAATCTCAACATCCTAACAGGCCGCAAATCATCAAAAACGGTCAAATAGAAGCGTTCTCAACACCTGAACAAAGCAATCCCCCAAAAAAAACCGTCCAATAGACGCAAATAATGTAAAGCAACCTATAAACACAATGATTAAATGTGTTATACAATTTAGTTATTGACATAACACATTTGAGGTTTTATGATGGAAGTAATAAAACATAAAACGCTTTCATTAAATGGCGACTTTGCAAAAAAAATTCTTTTAGGAAAGAGGTTGAAGGGTATGGGTACAATCATTTGTCAAACTTGTAACAGCGCAGTAGATCACTTTGAGGATGAAAAAGTTACAACTTATTATGCAAAATGTGCAGATTGTCAGTGCTCTGAAAAAAGCGAAGATCTAGCCTAGAATCATATAGTAATAGAAAGAGCAGGTCCCCGGTAAGTGAGGGGACCTGCTCTTTGTTCGTTTATCGAATTGCTTTGTGTTCTTTTATTACTCTTAATGTTTTTAATTCATAATCTTCCGGACCTTGTACAGGAAGTCCTACTTCAAGTGTTTTTGTAATGTAGGACAGGTTTTCTTCCGTTATGATCTCACCGGGAGTAAAAATAGGAATCCCAGGAGGGTACACCATGATAAACTCTGCAATAATTCGACCGGCAGAGTCTTCGAATGGTACAACCTCCGTCTCAGAGTAGAAGGCATCCCTTGGTGCAATAGCTAACACGGGGATGTCTGGAAGTAGAACCTTTACTTTTTCACCGGAATCTCCTGCCTGATGCTTAAACTCTTCTGATAAGGCTTTAAGCGCTTCTAAAAGCGTTCCAGTCTCTACCTCTGAGTCACCAGGTGTGATAATGCAAAGGATATTATAAAGATCGGAAAGTTCCACTTCAATGTTATATTTTTGACGAAGCCATTTCTCAACATCATATCCTGTAAGGTTTAGTTTTTTTACAGAAATAATGAGTTTCGTTGGGTCATAGTCGAACGTTGCTTTTCTACCTAAGATTTCAGGTCCCACACAATATAGATGGTCAATTTCATTGATAGCATCCCTTGTTTTATTGGCAAGTTGAATGGTTTTTTCTATTAGTAAATGACCTTCAGTTGCAAGTCGTTTTCTCGCAACATCCAGGGAAGCCAATAGAAGGTAAGAGGTGGATGTGGTGGTTAACATGCTTAAAATGCTTTGTATGCGATTAACATTTACCAAGCCTTCTCTTACATTTAATATGGAACTTTGTGTCATTGAGCCTCCAAGCTTATGAACGCTTGTCGCAGCCATGTCAGCTCCTGCTTGCATGGCCGATAAAGGAAGTTCCTCATGGAAGTGTATATGAACACCATGGGCTTCATCCACAAGAACAGGCACGTTAAAAGAATGAGCAATCTCAACAATTTGACTTAAGTCGGCTGAAACACCAAAGTAAGTAGGGTTAATGACAAGTAAACCTTTTGCATCAGGATGTTGCTGAAGTGCCTTTTCAACGGAGTCAGTTGTGATGCCATGTGAGATTCCAAGGTCTTTGTCTACCTCTGGATGAATAAAGATTGGCACTGCTCCTGAAAAAACAATGGCAGACATAACAGATTTATGAACATTCCTTGGTACAATAATTTTCTCCCCAGGCCCGCAAACTGCCATCACCATTGTCATGATGGCTCCACTAGTTCCTTGAACAGAGAAAAATGTATGGTCCGCTCCAAAAGCTTTTGCTGCGAGGTCTTGTGCTTCCTTGATCATCCCTTTTGGCTGATGAAGATCATCAAGAGGACCGATATTGATTAGGTCTATCGAAAGAGCATTTTCACCGATAAATTCTCGGAATTCTGGATCAATGCCGGCTCCTTTTTTATGTCCGGGAATGTGAAATTGAATCGGATTCCCTTTGGCGTGATTTAATAGTCCAGTAAATAATGGCGTGTCATTTTGAGAATATGTCAACTTACTTATGCACCTCTTTAAATTTAGCTTAGTTTCGGTTTCGTTTATCTTAACGCATCTAGTTACGCAGAACAAACTTTCACATAAAACAAATGAAATTATAGCATTTATCCTCTTTATTGCATAGCAGGAATTTATCACATTAAAAAGAAACATATATAGAGAAGTGGAAAGGGGAAGAAGTTGATGAATTGGGAGACCAAAGTAACAAAACTATTAGATATTAAATATCCTATTATACAAGGTGGACTTGCTTATTTAGCATATGCAGACTTAGCTGCCGCTGTTTCTAATGCAGGTGGACTTGGGCAAATAACGGCAATGAGTTTGGAAACTCCTGAATTACTGAGAGAAGAAATTAGAAAGGTTAGAAAGAAGACCGATAAACCCTTTGGCGTAAATTATGCGATTGGCCAGCATGGACGACCTTTTGAGCATATGCTGAATATTGCTTTGGAAGAAGAGGTCCCGGTTATATCGATGACAGGAGGAAACCCTTCACCTATTTTTAAGAGGCTGGAGGGCTCAACATGCAAAAAATTAGTACTTGTCGCAGCTCGCAGACAAGCAGAAAAGGCGGAAGAACTTGGTGCTGATGCAGTAATGGTCGTAGGACAAGAGGGAGGCGGTCATTTAGGCAAAAATGATTTAGGAACTATGGTATTAGTCCCGAAGGTGGTGGACGCCTTAAAGATACCTGTCATCGCTTCAGGAGGCATTGGTGATGGACGGGGGTTGATGGCAGCTTTGGCACTTGGAGCGGAAGGAATTGAAATGGGTACAAGATTTATTGCGACAAAGGAGTGCATGCATGCTCATCCAGTTTACAAAGATAGGTTAGTGCAAGGAACAGAAAATGATACAGTGGTCATCAAAAGAAGCCTTGGTGCACCTGCAAGGGCCATTCAAAACACTTGGACAGAAGAAATAATTAAGCTCGAACAGGATGCAGTAGGGTATGAAGGATTGAAAGACTTTATCAGTGGAACGGCGAACAGACGATATATTTATGACGGTAACACAAATTCAGGCTATGCTTGGGCTGGTCAGGTAATGGGGTTAATAGACGATGTGCCGAGTGTGGAACAGCTTCTTTCGAGAATGGTGAAGGAAGCGGAAAATATTCGCGAGAAGTGGACAAACTAGAGAAGGAAGATGATATACTTTACTTTTCCACTATACATATAATGAGGTGAAGTTATGGATTTCTCTTATCCCATTTCTTATGACTGGTCTACAGATGAAATTGTAGACGTTATTGCACTATATGAAGCGGTCGAGCTTACTTACAGCAAAGGTGTGGAGCGTGATCAGCTTTTATCTTTATACCGCAGATTCAAAGAAATCGTACCAGGCAAGGCGGAAGAACGAAATCTCGCAAATGAATATGAAGAATTGAGTGGTTTTTCTGTGTACCGTACGATCAAGAAAGCAAAAGACATGAACCCTGGTGAACTGGTGAAGATGTCTAAATGATAAGAATTTATAAGAGTCCCAGAGATGCTCATGCTCTGGGATTTTTACTTTTTTTGCTTTGTAAAGACCTTATGGTTGAGAAAACTTGGTTGGATAGGTCATAAGAGTAGTTTTTAAGACCTCACGAAAGAGAAATGCCTATTAAACAGTTCTTGATAATAGTCATAAAGAACCCTCGCCAGACAAAATTCTCCTTAAGAGGTCTTTATAACAAAAAACTAACCTTAAACCCCTAAACAACAAAAAACTAGACTCTGCAAGCCTAGTTCTCTAAGTAATCCTTTATTCCGCTGTCTGTTTCGTTAGGTTATACAATCCTTTTACTGTTTGGATTGCTTCCTCGATGCGCGCTATCGTTTCGTCTCCAGAAAGCTTAATTGCCTCTTCTTTTGGTATTTGGATGCCGCAAAGTATTTCCGCTTTCTTTACGTTAATCAATCGCTCAAATAGTTCTTTATGTGCTTCCTCTGTCAATTCAGATTGTCTGATAACTTCCGGTTTAGTGTGATCTTTTGACCAGACAAAATCCGAAGGGATTTGCTCACGGATAGTTGACAAATTTTCCATTAAAATTTCGCCAAATGCTTCTTTCATTGGTGCTTCATAGATAACTGCAAACCAGACAAACACATGTGTTTCCCACAAGCCAATCTGGAAATGAGGCAACATTTTATAGCCGCGTGCATTATTTGCAAAGGCAACCCAGGAATCTTTTGGAGGGTTCTTCGTTCTTCTTGCATGCTTGGCAACATGATAGTGCATTTCATCACCGGTCATGGCAGTTAAAGAAGGAGAGAAATATTGGCCGATTAACTCAAACTTTGGCTGTATTTGAGACTTTAAAGCTTCCATTCTTTCTTCAAGTCCTTCTATAGTAAATACATGGAAATCTTTTTTCTTAAATCCGTTAAATTTTGTGTTTTTCATGTAGACGCCCCATTCTGAACATAACTTTATATAATCCTCATTTTAGCATAGCCCTTTTTCTCTGCCAAAAGATTAGGTTTTCCCCCATTTTAGTTTCTTGTTAGGTAACTGCACATTTTAGTTACCATCTTTCAATCGCTTCATATGATATAGCAACCATTAGAAAATTGAATCCTTTGGAACCGAGAAACTTTAATGAGGGAGGGAATTATTTTGAAACAAGTGGCGACACCTTGGAAAAAGAAAAAAGAGGAAAATCAGCTAGCGGTATTGCGGATGGAAATTGACTATGAACTGGCAGTTTTATTTGAAGCAATACAAGAGAGTGATAAGGAAAAAATGAAGAAAAGCAAATCTAAATTAGAGCAACTTCGAAAAGAAATGTTAAGTCTAGGGGTTTAGTGGCAACAGCTACTTTGACGAACCTGTATGAGGTTCGTTTTTCTGTGTGACCTATTACTTGATTTTACCCTTTCGATTCAGTAAGCTAAAACATACATATTTGATTATACATATTGTATTAATTGCAATGAAAATTGTAGCAGAAGGGCAGGAGAATACATGAATTGGACTCAAATAGATGAGAATGCAAAAAAGTGGACGAGAGAAGCGGGAGAACGTATTCGAACTTCTTTCAGCAAGGAATTAATGATACATACTAAATCCTCTCCTGATGATCTGGTAACTAATATTGACCGGGAAACGGAACAATTCTTTATAGAACAAATTAGAAATACTTATCCAGAACACCAAATCTTGGGAGAAGAAGGGTTTGGAGATAATCTGGATAAACTCGATGGAACGGTGTGGATTATTGATCCTATTGATGGCACAATGAACTTTGTCCATCAACAGCGAAATTTTGCCATATCAGTTGCCGTTTATGAAGATGGTGTTGGAAAAATTGGTCTCATTTATGATGTGGTTCATGATGAGCTTTACCATGCAAGAGCAGGGGAGGGTGCATATTTAAACGATTTTAAACTTCCCCCATTGGAAGAGGTGGCGGTAGAGAAAGCTATTATCGGTCTAAATGCAACATGGATTACAGAAAACAAACGAATTGATCCCACTATCTTGGCTCCACTTGTGAAGAAAGTTAGAGGTACGAGATCTTATGGATCGGCTGCGCTTGAAATGGCGTATGTAGCAACAGGCCGAATTGATGCATATATTACTTTGAGACTTTCCCCTTGGGATTTTGCAGCGGGACTAATACTTGTAAACGAGCTCGGTGGTAAAGTGACCACACTTCACGGTGAACCTCTTAACTTGCTTGGGCAAAACAGTGTCTTTGTATGTAAGCCAGGGTTGCATGAAGTGATTAGCAAGGATTACTTGTATAAATTGAAGAAATAATGAAAACCCACGACCGTTAATAAGGCCGTGGGTTTTCATTATGTGGATAAGTTATTGTAGGAACATATTGACAATTTTATAATTGTCCATTTTCACGCATTTTTCTTTTTGTTTTAAATCCAAGTCCCATTACCACACCAAACAATACAAACGCGCCAACTATCCCAAGCGTGTTTCTTTCACCAATCGCGATGCCGACCATGCCTAAAGAAACCGCTGCTAAAACAGCATAAAGCATAAAGATCCACTTAATATCCTTCATAAAATCAACTCCTTTGGATAACGCTAAATACATATAACATATATTTTACATAAGTGTCTTTCTCTTTTCTACCATGTTTGTGGTATAATACTAAAGTTATTAAGTTGTATAATTAGGGAGATGAAATAGTGAACATCCGCAATGATATTAGAAACATCGCAATTATCGCTCACGTAGACCATGGTAAAACAACGTTAGTGGACAAATTGCTACATCAAGCTGGTACGTTTAGAACGAACGAGCAGGTAGCAGAACGTGCCATGGACTCCAATGATTTAGAAAGAGAACGTGGGATTACTATATTAGCTAAAAATACGGCAATTAACTATAAAGATACGCGCATTAACATCATGGACACACCAGGACATGCCGACTTTGGTGGAGAAGTGGAACGTATTATGAAAATGGTTGATGGAGTACTTTTAGTAGTAGATGCCTATGAAGGGTGTATGCCACAGACGCGCTTTGTTTTGAAAAAAGCGTTAGAGCAAAAATTAACACCAATCGTGGTTGTTAACAAAATTGACCGTGACTTTGCTCGACCAACGGAAGTAGTCGACGAAGTAATCGATTTATTCATTGAATTAGGTGCCAACGAAGAACAACTAGAATTCCCAGTTGTTTACGCATCCGCAATCAACGGTACAGCAAGTATGGATCCTGAAAAACAAGATGAAAACATGGAAGCAATCTATGAGTCCATTCTTGAGCATATTCCAGCTCCAGTTGATAACAGCAACGAGCCGCTTCAATTCCAAGTAGCGCTACTTGACTACAATGACTATGTGGGACGTATCGGTGTTGGACGTATTTTCCGTGGAACGATGAAAGTTGGCCAACAAGTTGCACTAATGAAGCTTGACGGTTCTGTTAAACAATTCCGTGTAACGAAGTTATTTGGTTTCATCGGTCTTAAACGTGTGGAAATTGAAGAAGCAAAAGCTGGCGATCTTGTTGCCGTTTCTGGAATGGAAGACATTAACGTAGGGGAAACTGTTTGTCCTGTTGATCAACAAGATGCACTTCCTGTTCTTCGTATTGACGAGCCGACTCTACAAATGACTTTCTTGGTAAACAACAGTCCGTTTGCTGGTAAAGAAGGAAAGTTTGTAACTTCTCGTAAAATTGAAGAACGTTTAGAAGCTCAGTTGGAGACAGATGTAAGTTTACGTGTAGATCCTACTGATTCTCCAGATGCATGGGTTGTTTCGGGTCGTGGAGAGCTTCACCTTTCCATCCTGATTGAGAACATGCGCCGTGAAGGCTTTGAACTTCAAGTATCTAAGCCTGAAGTTATCATTAAAAATATTGATGGTGTTAAATCAGAGCCAGTTGAGCGTGTACAAATCGACGTACCGGAAGATTATACTGGTTCTATCATGGAATCCATTGGAGCACGTAAAGGTGAAATGGTCGACATGATCAACAATGGTAACGGTCAAGTTCGTCTAATCTTCATGGTGCCTTCTCGTGGATTGATTGGGTATACGACGGAATTCCTTTCCCTAACTCGTGGTTACGGAATCATCAACCACACATTTGATAGCTACCAGCCTATGGCAGCAGGTCAAGTAGGTGGACGTCGTCAAGGTGTTCTTGTTTCTATGGAAAGTGGTAAAGCATCTACTTATGGTATCATGGGTATTGAAGACCGCGGAGTGATCTTTGTTGAACCTGGAACTGAGGTTTACGAAGGAATGATCGTGGGAGAGCATAACCGTGAAAATGACCTTGTCGTGAACGTATGTAAGATGAAGCAAGCGACTAACGTTCGTTCTGCAACAAAAGATCAAACAGTTAGTATGAAAAAACCTCGTCTTATGACATTAGAGGAGTCTTTAGAATACTTGAACGATGATGAGTACTGTGAGATTACTCCACAATCCATCCGTTTACGTAAAAAACTTCTTGATAAAAACGAACGTGAAAGAGCAGCGAAAAAGAAAAAGTACGCTGAAGCATAAAAATTAGAAGCAGGGATGCAGGGGAGCTGAAAGAGGACCTTTGTCATCCCTTTTTCTAAATAATATCTATTTAATAATGTTAGAAATGGGGAAAAGGCAATGGATGTAACACAAAGATTATCCTTTTTTGCTAGTCTATACCGTGTTGATGAAAACGCGGATTTAGGCATGTGGCTGTTGTATTTTACCATTTTAGGGTTGTCTATTTTAGTTTATAAGCTTGGATTCGCCTTGAAACTGCCAATATTAAAGTCAGTGGTTATTTATTTATTTCTGGCTTTAGGAAGTACAGTGCTTACGTTTCTAGGAATCTTTCTTCCTGTTGGAGAAGGGTTGGTAGTGGCAGCTTTAATATTGATCATCTATAAAATACGACTTCATCGTTCCAAGCAAACGGAAAGTTCGGAATCTTAGGAGGCGGGTTAAATGAGGTCTCTACAAGACACGCTCTATAATTGGTTGACCATCAAAGTGGTGGCTGATGCAAGGCCGGAGGATAAATCCGCACAAGATACCAAGGCATTATTTGAAGGGATTCTCCTTGATGATCATAAGCTCACAAACATCGTAGTTTCAAAAGAGGAGCCTATGTATTACGTAGAATATGATCAAGATGAAGAACGGCATAAAGTAAGATTTCCAATCGAACTGATTGACGTAATGCTTGAACAAATAGAAAATGAACCTGATAAGTACCATAATTATGAATAAAAAAGGATAGCTCCTTCCCGAGTGATTGGCACTTGTGAGGGATCTATCCTTTTTGGTTTGTTGTCTTATAAAAAATAGGAAGAAATACTGCAAAGGCCAAATGTCCGATGGACCATAGAAGTATTGCAACAGCATCATTTGTTGAAGGGGTTTCTTTTATAGCCAATATCGTTAATGGAAAATACAGCAGGATCGTAGGAAAGGTAATGGCGATAGAGACAAGATACTGCCTTCTTTTATCAACAAAATGAAAGTGTTCAATAATAAAAGCAAACATAATACCGATAAGAACAGCAACAATGAGATGAAGGGAGAATTCGGTCAGTTCCGAAAGATTTGAATCTTTGAAACCTGGAATGAAATCTACGTTTAACAAGAGTACATATACCTTTTTTCCGGATAGAACTTCAAGTGCTTTAATAAAGACCCCCATCAGTATTCCGCTTATTATACCTGTAAAAGCTCCTCTTCGTATCATGGTCTACCACTCATCCTGATTTTGTTTTTGCTCATAAAGCTTGAAATTACCTGTAGCTTTTCTCTCGTTTGTTCTATTTTTAATTCTTTCGCTGCATTCATCGCACATATATGTATGTATTGGTCGATTGCGAAGCCTTTTCGCAACCAATGTTTCGTCATTGATGCTTTCAATTTTATCACATATTACACACTTAACTCTCATGGTTCACCTCTTTATTCAATCTTACTTTTTAGTATAGCATAAAGGGTGATAATTAAGAATTAATTGCGAAGAAGAGCTTTATCGTAAGAAACGTCAGCTTACTGATTCTTTCTATGGAATTGGTGATATGGTAAGATTATAAAAAAACAATGGGGGGATTAGACAATGCCTAACCTTGTAGAAAACGTTCTTGTGGAACCGCTTGTAGGAGCACTGCAAAAAGAAACATTGGTAACAATTAGTACTGTTGACCATGAAACTGGTGGACCGAATGTCAGTGCAATTTCTTGGTTGTATGCACCAGATGAAAGATCCATTTTACTTGCTGTTAAAAGTGATTCTCGTATTGTAAAGAATGTGGTACATAATAGTGAGCTTGTCGTAAACCTGATGGCCAACGATTCTGTTTATGCCATCCATACCAATGCAAAGGTTAAAATAGATAGAATGGATGGTGTTCCATTAAAATTGGCATTGTTGTCTCTGGAAGTAAAAACAGTAAGGGATGTTATGTTTTATGGCGCCAAAATAAGCGTGGAGCCGAAATTCGAAAAGACCTATGACGTGGAGGCTGCTAAGAAATTAGATGATCAGGTGATGACAGCGTTACGAAATTATGGATAAGAGCAGATGAGAAGGTGAAACCAGGTGAAAGCCTGGTTTTTTTGAGAGGAGAGATGGTTTCGTTGTTGTCGAAGTATGGGCGGTGTCGATTTCTTGATATATCTCGAAAATTATAGATAAATCTTGAGAATTATTGATATATCTCAAAATTTATTGATAAAACCCAAAATTTCTTGATATATTGTTTTTTTTCTTGATAACCCAAGCAACACGGTACCTTCAAATCATAAAAAACTGCCCCACAGCGGGATTCCACCACTTGGGACAGTTACCAATGTTTAGTCCTAGTCCTGCTTTACTTCCTTGTATCGTTCTTCGTTCTTTTGGTTATTGGACTGATTTTGTTGTTTCTGTTCAAGCTGCTTTTCCTGATCTTTTGGAAGTTTGGAATTATTTTGCTCCGTAGGATTAGGAGCTACTGGTTCTTTAAGATCAATCGGAATTTCCGGCATAACTCGGCCAACAATTTCAGCTAACTCCTCCATTACACCTGTAATAGGTCGTCCATTCTGAATGTCTCGTCCCATTTCCTGCAACCGAACAAAGGAGTCTGCATCTGCAAGGATGACAGCTGTAGCCCCATAAGGGTCGTTCTTTAAGCTCTCTGCTACCGAATACTTAATAGTGCTGACTCTTTCGCGGTCCAAATCGGAGTTTACGTCGATGCCCACTACTGCATATGGACCAAGTACAACGGCGGTAGCATCATTTACATTTGGCACTCTTGTTGCAAGCTCCACCAAATGGGCGGACACTTCCTGGCCGGTTTTTCTATCTACTTGCACATCTGCAGAATCTTTGACATGAATTATTCGAGAGTTTTCATCTTCGCTGGAAATATTTTTGGGTTGATTGTTCATACAACCAGTAAGAGACAATGCAACGATTGCGGTCACTACTAGATATCTTTTCACCTATTTCACTCCTTCTTTAGGATGGTTCCATTTTCATCTAACTTGATTTTATTGTTTATTTGTTCTTCTATCTTTATTCATTCCGACATATATTTTAACAACGGTCCGTCCCTCTTTTATGGTCAAGTAGTAACACACTAATTGTATTGGGGCCATATAATGAAAGGGAGGATGCCTTGATTCACTCCAGAAAGACAATAGAAGGGCTGAGAGTAGGAGGCGGCAGGTTGGGTAAAATTTATGTGTTGGACACAAATGTATTGTTACAGGATCCATACGCAATCTATTCCTTCGGGGATAATGAGGTAGTGATTCCTGCGGTGGTATTGGAAGAAGTGGATTCGAAAAAGAGATATATGGATGAAATAGGAAGAAATGCCAGGCAAGTATCAAAGATAATTGATTCTTTGAGAGCAACGGGAAAACTTCATGAAAAAATACCTTTGCACAATGGTGGAGCGCTTCGAATTGAATTGAATCATAGGAGTTTTCATCAGTTGCAGGAAATATTTGTAGAAAAGACAAACGATAATAGGATTCTTGCAGTGGCGAAAAACCTTTCGTTGGAAGAACAGACAAAAGAGGATGGGCGGACCGTCATATTGGTGAGTAAGGATGCCTTGGTGCGTGTGAAAGCCGATGCAATCGGGTTGATCTCTGAAGACTTTTTAAATGATCGTGTAGTAGAAGTGGACCATATTTATAAAGGGTTCCTTGAAATCTATGTTCCAACAGATACCCTAAACACGTTTTATGTAAAAGGAGAAATTAGTGCGGCGGAATTAGCGAATCACCCATTTTATGCCAACCAATTCATTATTATGAAAGATGCATTGGGAGGTTCTGCTTCGGCAGTTGGTATCATTGATTCCACAGGTAAGAAAG
This sequence comes from Bacillus sp. CHD6a, assembly GCF_001293645.1. Taxonomy (GTDB): domain Bacteria; phylum Bacillota; class Bacilli; order Bacillales; family Bacillaceae_I; genus Sutcliffiella_A. The sequence continues at coordinate 33,878 of NZ_LBMD01000031.1, read as the reverse complement.
TAAAAAAACTTGTATTTGATCAAGACCACATCTGGGGGATCCGACCTCGAAATGTACAACAAACAATGGCGTTTGAAATGCTTTTACGGTCAGATATTCCACTAGTTACGCTGACGGGTAAGGCAGGAACGGGAAAAACTCTATTGGCATTAGCTGCAGGACTAATGCAGACGGAGGACTTGAACCGTTATAAAAAACTGCTAGTAGCACGCCCCATCGTACCTGTTGGGAAAGATATTGGCTTTCTACCTGGTGAAAAAGAGGAGAAGTTAAGGCCGTGGATGCAACCGATTTATGACAACCTGGAATATTTATTTAATACAAAAAAACCAGGAGAACTTGACGCGATCCTGGCAGGTATGGGGTCCATTGAAGTGGAGGCCTTAACTTATATCAGGGGAAGAAGCATTCCCGAACAATTTATTATTATTGATGAAGCACAGAACCTAACGAAACATGAGGTGAAAACCATTTTAACGAGGGTTGGGGAGCGGAGTAAAATTGTATTAATGGGAGATCCGGAGCAAATTGATCATCCATATTTAGATGAGTATAACAATGGGTTAACTTATGTAGTGGAGCGTTTTAAAGATCAGAAGTTGGCTGGGCATGTGAAGCTTGTAAAAGGGGAGCGTTCCATGCTTGCAAAGCTTGCCGCAGACCTATTATAGAATAGATGGGTTTGTTAAACACGGCTGAGGATTTCCGCAAATGGCTTCGCTTTCGTTGGGGCTGACGTGAGCTTCCTCGGCTAGCCTGTGGGGTGGGTCTTCACCTAGCGCTATCTCCCTCAGGACAAGGAAGTCCTCGCCTTTTTCTCCAACCCACAGCTGGAGGTCCTAAAAATTATATGTTTCATTTAACAGGCCAAAAAAGTGCCGCCGTAACTGTTGTCACGGCGGCACTTTGGGGAAGTTCCGACTATTTTACGATGATTTTATGAACACCTGTAAGCGGTTCTGCATGATTGGAACCATCCTCTAAATAAATATGGACAGGTCCGTTTTCTTTTAGAGGTTTGCCATTTTTAGAAAAGGCAAGAATGATCTCCTGAGCAGTAGGGATGTCTACCTCGAGTTCACTATTTTCTCCAACAAAAACAACTTTTGAAGAATCTGGTTGTGGTTCTGCATTATGCAGAAATGGTCCGAATTGGATACCAAACGTACCGTTCAACAATTTTTCTTTTTCAAATTTACGTTCTGACTTTAAGGTTGGAGGATAGATGGCACCTTCCCTAATTTCACGTTCCCAATGTTTTGAAACTGCTTTTGTGTATTCTTCTAGCTCATCTGTTTTCTCTCGTTTTTCTTCTTTAAAATATGTATCCAAATCTATTCTGCGATCGTCGAAAATCCAGACACCTGGATCAAGCGTAATGGAAAAGTTAACTTTTCCTTCTATTCTGATGATATTTTCCATGTTGTCCCCCTCATTTGTAATCCTTTTCATTATTATATAACTTGAATGTTTTTTTGTCATGTTATCGGGGAATCTAATGGTAGATTATCATGAAGGACAGAAAAGGAGAGGTTTACTTGGCCTGCAGAAGTGAGGAAGATCTTCAGTCATTAGTGGAAGAAGCCAAGAAGTCAGCATTGGAAGGGAAAGTGGCAAACTACATACCGGCATTACAAAAGGAAAATCCAGAGCATTTATCTTGTGCTATTGTATATCCAGATGGAAACTGCATGTCTGCAGGTGATATTGATAAACGATTTACGTTACAAAGCATCTCGAAAATTATTACCCTTGCACTAGTATTAATGGATTATGGACCTGAACATGTTTTCCATAGAGTAGGAATGGAGCCAACAGGTGATCCCTTCAACTCCATAATCAAACTAGAAACATCCTCAAAAGCTAAACCATTGAACCCGATGATTAATGCAGGTGCTCTTGCCGTCACTTCCATGATGAAAGGCAGTAATGCAGCAGCCAAAGTAGATTATATATTGGATTTTGTCCGGAAGCTTACCAATGAACCAACTATTGATTTTTGTGAAGAAGTAGCCATCTCTGAATTTACGACATCTTTTTTGAACAGATCCCTTTGTTTTTATATGAAGAATGATGGGGTCATACATGGGAATGTAGAGGAGATTATGGAAGTATATACGAAACATTGTGCCATTCGATTAAATTGTCTTCAATTGGCAAGGATGGGTGCTGTTTTTGCATTAGATGGAATAAACCCATTAACGAATGAACGTGTGATGCCTAAAGAAGTGGCGAGGATCTGTAAAACATTTATGGTGACTTGCGGTATGTATAACGCTTCGGGAGAGTTTGCCATTAAAATTGGTATCCCTGCAAAAAGTGGTGTATCAGGAGGAATTATGGGATCTGTACCTGGTCGGATGGGGATTGGAATTTTTGGACCACCGTTAAATGAAGTCGGGAACAGCCATACAGGATTAAAATTATTAGAATTACTACAAGATCAATATGATTTAAGCATGTTTTAATATTCAGTTATAGTAAATGCTCGTATCCTCCTTGCAATTTATTAAAAATAGCGATAAAATTTATAGATAAGATAGGTATTTGTACGTAAACGGAGGGATCGATATTGGCATCAGATATCGTGGTCGATCATCGTGATAAAGCTATTACGCTTTTAAAAGCTGATTCAGATAAAATTTTAAAGCTGATTCAAGTCCAAATGGACAACTTAACCATGCCCCAATGTCCACTATACGAAGAAGTGTTGGACACACAAATGTTCGGACTTTCTCGAGAAATGGATTTCGCTGTCAGACTTGGTTTAATTTCCGAAAAAGAGGGGAAGGATATCCTTTCTAAGTTGGAAAAAGAACTTTCTGCACTTTACGAAGCGTGGGAAAGAAATTAATACTAGTAACGCTCAATCATGCGATAGATGCTGATTGAGCGTTTTTATTATATAATCAAAGATGTACTAAATATCAGCATTATTCTCATTTTTTCTACATATTTAGTAAGGATTGTATCGAAAAAGAGGAAAGTTATCGAAAAATAATGTATAATACTTTTATAATTGAAAAAATATTCTAAACTTTTCCGCGTGAGAAGTAGCTACTAGGGGGAGACAATATGACGAGAAAAATAAACAAGGTTCTTGTTGCGAACCGCGGCGAGATTGCAATTCGTGTTTTTCGAGCTTGTACAGAACTGAACATTCGCACAGTTGCTATTTACTCAAATGAGGATATAGGCTCATTCCATCGCTATAAAGCAGATGAAGCATATCTTGTAGGAGAAGGTAAGAAACCAATTGATGCTTACCTTGATATCGATGGAATTATTGAAATTGCAAAAGCGAATGACGTAGATGCGATTCATCCTGGTTATGGTTTTCTTTCCGAAAATATTCATTTTGCTAGAAAATGCGAAGAAGAAGGAATTATTTTTATTGGGCCAACCTCCAAGCACTTGGATATGTTCGGGGACAAAGTAAAGGCGAGAACACAAGCCCAACTTGCAAATATTCCTGTTATACCGGGTACAGATGGTCCTGTCCACTCCTTGGATGAAGTGATGGACTTTGCAGCAACGTATGGCTATCCATTGATGATTAAAGCTGCACTTGGTGGCGGCGGTCGTGGCATGCGAATCGTCCGCAGCAAATCTGAATTGCGTGAAGCGTTTGATCGTGCAAAATCAGAGGCAAAAGCGGCATTCGGAAATGATGATGTGTATGTAGAAAAACTAATTGAAAACCCAAAACATATTGAAGTTCAGATCCTTGGTGATCAGCATGGAGAAATCATTCATTTATTTGAGCGCGATTGTTCCATTCAACGACGCCATCAGAAAGTCGTAGAGATTGCACCGAGTGTTTCTCTATCTGAAGACTTGCGTCAACGAATTTGTAACGCTGCAGTAGAATTGATGGAGAACGTGGATTATATTAATGCTGGTACAGTTGAGTTTCTGGTTGCAGGAGAGGAATTTTATTTCATAGAAGTAAACCCTCGTGTGCAAGTTGAACACACCATCACAGAGATGGTAACGGGTGTCGACATCGTACAGTCCCAAATCTTGATTGCTGAAGGACATGCCTTACATAGTAGTAAACTTGGTATACCAAAGCAGGAAGACATTCGCGTTCATGGGTTTGCCATTCAGTCCCGTGTAACAACCGAAGATCCATTAAATGGATTCATGCCGGATACAGGTAAGATTATGGCATACCGTTCTGGTGGCGGATTTGGAGTACGTTTGGATGCAGGAAATGGCTATCAAGGAGCAGTCATTACGCCGTATTATGACTCCTTACTTGTTAAGCTATCCACATGGGCTTTAACATTTGAACATGCAGCTTCCAAAATGGAGCGAAACCTGAAAGAATTCCGAATTCGTGGAATTAAAACAAATATTCCCTTTTTAGAAAATGTGGTAAAGCATCCGAAATTTATGAATGGGGAATATGATACATCATTTATTGATACAACACCTGAGCTTTTTGTCTTCCCAAAACGTAAAGACCGTGGTACAAAAATGCTCACCTATATTGGAAATGTAACGGTCAACGGATTCCCAGGTGTGGAAAAAAGGAAAAAACCAATCTTTACTAATCCTAGGATGCCGGAAGTAAGCCATGTTGGTGAAGTACCAAGCGGTACAAAGCAAATTCTGGATGAGCGTGGAGCAGACGGATTGGTTAAGTGGGTGACAGACCAGAAGGAAGTTTTATTGACAGATACCACCTTTAGAGATGCGCATCAGTCTTTATTGGCAACAAGAGTCCGTACAAATGATTTAAAGCAGATTGCCGAGCCAACAGCTAAGTTGCTGCCAAATCTTTTCTCGCTGGAGATGTGGGGAGGAGCAACATTTGATGTGGCATATAGATTCTTAAGTGAAAATCCTTGGGACCGTCTATTGACTCTGCGCGATAAGGCGCCGAATATTCTTTTCCAAATGTTACTTAGAGCTTCCAATGCGGTAGGGTATAAAAACTATCCAGATAATTTGATTAAGGAATTCGTCGAGAAATCTGCATATGCAGGAATTGATGTCTTCCGGATCTTTGATAGCTTGAACTGGGTTAAGGGGATGACCTTGGCAATTGATGCCGTTCGAGATTCTGGAAAATTGGCAGAGGCTGCTATCTGTTACACAGGAGATATCAATGATCCAAGCAGAACGAAGTATGATCTGCAATATTATAGTGATATGGCAAAAGAATTGGAAAGAAGCGGAGCTCATATTCTTGCGATCAAGGATATGGCGGGCCTATTAAAGCCGCAATCAGCGTATCGTTTAATATCCACTTTGAAAGAAACAGTGGACATTCCAATCCACCTTCATACACATGATACTAGTGGAAACGGAATCTATATGTATGCAAAAGCAATTGAAGCTGGCGTTGATATTGTCGACGTGGCCATTAGTTCCATGGCAGGGCTGACTTCACAGCCAAGTGCTAATTCCCTTTATTATGCCCTGGAAGAAACAGACCGAAAACCGGATGTATCCGTTAAAGCGTTAGAACAGCTTTCTCATTACTGGGAAGATGTACGTAAATATTACAGTGATTTTGAAAGTGGAATGAACAGCCCGCATTCCGAGGTATATATGCACGAAATGCCTGGAGGGCAATATAGTAATCTTCAACAACAAGCAAAAGCTGTAGGGCTTGGAGCTCGATGGGAAGAAGTAAAACAAATGTACCGTCGCGTAAACGATATGTTTGGTGATATTGTGAAAGTAACACCTTCATCTAAAGTGGTTGGCGATATGGCGTTATTCATGGTTCAAAACAATCTGTCTGAACAAGATGTACTGGAAAAAGGAGAAACCATTGATTTTCCTGACTCTGTTATTGAATTGTTTGAAGGATATTTGGGACAACCGCATGGGGGATTCCCGGAAGATCTGCAAAGAGTCATCTTAAAAGGAAAATCACCTATTACGGTTCGTCCAGGCGAGCTATTGGATGATGTCGACTTTGAGGAGATTCGCAAAAAGTTGTTTGAAACATTGAATCGCCAAGTAACAAGTCATGAGATGGTTGCTTATGCACTTTATCCAAAAGTGTTCTTAGATTATCAAAAGAAATATGAGCAGTATGGGAATGTTTCCGTTCTTGATACACCAACATTTTTCTTCGGCATGAGGCTTGGAGAAGAAATTCAAGTGGAAATCGAGCAAGGAAAAACATTAATGGTGAAACTTGTTTCCATTGGGGAACCACAAAGGGACGGCAATAGAGTTGTGTACTTTGAATTAAATGGACAACCTCGTGAAGTTTACATTAAAGATGAAAATGTAAAATCCGATGTGGTAACGAAACCTAAAATGGATGCAACAAATCCTACTCATATTGGAGCTACGATGCCTGGGACAGTTATCAAGGTATTGGTGGAAAAAGGAGAGAAGGTTTCCAAAGGAGATCACCTCATGATTACAGAAGCCATGAAAATGGAAACAACTGTACAAGCACCTTTCAGCGGTATTGTTAAACAGATACATGTAGCAGCTGGAGAGGGTATTGCAACAGGAGATTTATTAATTGAAGTGGATAAAGTTTAATTAAATTTTCTTATTAAAAGAACCTGAGAATGATGGTCCATCATTCTTGGGTTCTTTTTTTAATAGATAAGAAAGTATGTAATCCAGTTAATTTCCGTTCCAGGCGCTTCGCTTGCCTGCGGGCGGTCCGTGAGCCTCCTCAGGCAAGCGCCATCCGGGGTCTCACCTGTCCCTTCCTCCCGCGGGCGTCTGCGCGCCTTCCACTCCAATCAACAAGGTGACCTCATTAACCTTAAGGATTTTTGAAGAGGTAAGGTATTTGGCTGAGTTAATAGTAAAAGGTATAACGTTTCGTTCAAGTAATCTTGAGCTGTTGATTGGAGCAAAAGGCGAAGACTCCTGAGGGAGATAGCGCTAGGTGGAGACCCCGCAGGCGAAAGCCGAGGAGGCTCCAGCAGCGCCCCTAGGAAAGCGAAGCCATTTGCGGAAATCAACAGCGGTGTTTATAAAAATACTAAAATCAAGACTTTTTCAGTGGCCCCGGCGAAGCCCAAGGAGGCTCTCGTCAGCCCCCAGGAATGTGAAGCCATTTGCGGAAATCAACAGCGGAGTGTTCCAAGTAACTAAAAATGGCCGGTCGGTTTTTCACTAATATATGAATGTAACCCATCCAAACTTTTATTAGGTTAGCTATGTACCTATAATGGTGAGGGAGGTGACTAACTTATGACTTTATCAGTAATGTGGTTTCGCAGAGATTTTCGCTTGCAGGACAACACTGCCTTATACCACGCGGTAAAGGAAGCGCAACAAAGAAAAGAGCCTTTACTGTTCATCTATCATCTAGATTCGGTATTTACTAAAAATGATACACCCAATCACCGCTTCTTCTTTGCGGCATTGGATCGGTTTGTGAAACGATGTGAAAAGCTGGGAATATTCATTCATATAATAGAGGGAACATGGAAGCAAGCCTTCTCTCAAGTTTTAGAACACTTCCCTGAGATGTCATCATTACACTACAATCAAGATGAAGTGGGTGCTGGTCAAAAACGGGATGAAGAGGTAGACAAGTTCTTTTTACAAAGGGGAATTAAGGTTTCTTCCTATATCGACTACACCATCCACGGTGCTATGGAAGTGAAAAAAACGGATGATTCTATTTACAAAGTCTTTACCCCATATTACAAGAAGTGGATTGCTCAGCCAAAAAGAGATCCATACGTGTTAACAGAAGAAGACCTAAAGCTAAATAGTGTCAAAAATAACTCACTTTATTCTAAAGGACAAAAAAATTTATCCAATCTATCAGTGCTTTCAAATCACCACTCTGCTCCACATGAAGAATCAGCAAAAGAATTGCTAAAGGTATTTTTACAAAAGAAAATAGATCAATATGACCGCTTCAGGGACGTACCCTCAGCAGAAGCGACATCAAGGTTATCCGTCCATCTTAGAACAGGAACAATCTCTGCTAGGACCGTTTTGTATAACATTCAAGAAAAACAACAAACATCTTATAGTACAGGAATGGATACATTTATTAAGGAATTGGCATGGAGAGACTTTTACAATATGATCTATCATCACTATCCTGATAGTAAATCAAAAGAAATAGATGACAAATATCAGCAACTAAAATGGAATGACAATTCAAATCTTTTAGAGAAATGGAAAGATGGAAAAACTGGATTTCCAATTGTTGATGCAGGTATGAGACAATTGAAAGAAGAAGGCTGGATGCATAACCGTATTAGAATGATTACAGCTTCTTTTCTAACCAAAGATCTGTTAATAGATTGGAGATTTGGAGAAAAGTATTTTGAGGAGATGTTGCACGATTATGATGAAGCGTCCAATATCGGGGGCTGGCAATGGGCATCGTCAGTAGGAACGGATGCAGTACCATATTTTCGTGTGTTTAATCCAATGACACAATCAAACCGGTTTGATCCTAAAGGAGAGTATATAAAAGAATACCTTCCAGAGCTTGCAGGAGTTTCAGAAAAATTCATTCATGAGCCATGGAAAATGAATGAGCATGAACAAGAGAAAGCAGGTTGTGAGATTGGCAAAGATTATCCAACCCCAGTGGTAGACCATGCCATTCAAAGAAAAAAAGCAATTCAAATGTTTCAAGAATTAAAATAATTACTTATTAAAAACGAGTGGACTATAAAAAGCCCACTCGTTTTTTTACATAGATTTAGTTGATTGATTGTTCAGTTTAACCTTATTGGTTTTATTACGTGTTACTAGCATTAAGAAATAGCTTAATACTCCGAATAAACAAGAGATAATTAAAGCGTGTAATAATGCCACCAAGATATTTAACTTGGTAACAACAATCAAGGCTCCAGTGGTAGCCTGAGAAAGTACAAGAATGGAGCATATGATCCATCCTATTTTTATGACAGGCTGGTGTTTGTATTTCTTAATGGCAAGAATTGTAACATATACAATCCAAACAACTATAAGTCCGGCAGCAGCACGGTGTCCCATTTGAATCCATTCATGCATCTGGGAGGGTAGCCCTAGTCCATTTCGTGTACAGCTAGGCCAACTTGGGCATGCTAAGCTTGCGCCAACATGTCGAACTAATGCACCGCTATACACAACTAAATAGCAGTAAACAATAATACCGATAATATGAAACGACATCTTTCGATCCACTAACAACGTTTCAGCATCAAATTTCTTATCTACTTCAAAAATTAGAAGTGTAAGAAGAAAGACGGACGCAAATGAAATGAGGGAAATTCCAAAGTGAAGTGCCAATACTGCAGATGATTGTCCCCACATTACAGCAGCTGCTCCAATTAGAGCTTGTAAGATTAATACCAGAAAGGATAAAAGTGCTAAAAATTTTGTCTCCCGTTTATGGCCAATAGCCCTCCAAGCCCAAATTGCCAGAGTTAAAACCATAAGAGCAGCTAACCCTGAAACAACTCGATGACTAAGCTCTACAATGAGGGCGAAGTCAATATTACTTGGTATAAGCTCGCCGTGACAGAGAGGCCATGATCTTCCGCACCCCATACCAGATCCTGTTTTCGTAACAAGAGCTCCCCCGATCAGAACAAAAAGCATGACAATAGACGTGCAAACGGCGAACCATTTTAACAATTTATTCACTTGATTCACCTTCTCAGAAAGAATTTGTATCTCCCTTATATAAAAAAAGAAACAGAAATGGTAAAATAATAAACGTCCTCCCAATACTACACAATCTTACGATAATTGACAATATCCTCGTTCATTTAACAATGAGGAAATTATTATCGTGAAAAAGGTTGAATAATAGTGTGGAGTTTGCTAGTAATATATAAGGGAAGTTTGTAATGAGCTACATCACTTTTGTGAAAAGCATCAACAAATCCTATTATATACCGTTTTATAAAGCACGGGTCGGATTCTCTTTAGGTGACACAAATTAGTCATATTTTCTTCAAATATAATTCACAAAGTATTTAGCAAATATGATTTAATATACAGAGAGAATGTTATTGAGCATATACTGCTCAATTTGTGCATGAAAACCGCATGATCCTGCGGAAGTGAAAACGCATTCACATGTTCATTTGTTTAGCAAATGATTGCATAAAAGGTTCAAAGGAGGAATATAAATGGCAAATTTGAGGACTTTGGACCAAGCGCCTGTTTCATTATCAGATGAACGTCCTCAAGATATGGAAGTTGCTCCTTCAAAGTGGAAAGACTTCTTAGCGCTAATTAAAATTGGAATAGTAAATTCCAATTTCATTACTACGTTTACCGGCCTCTGGTTAGCTATATATTTTACCCAGACTAATGGTTTTATTGCTAATTTGGATATCGTACTTCTGACAATGATAGGGTCTTCACTGGTTGTTGCGGGTTCCTGTAGTTTAAATAACTATATTGACAGAGACATTGATCATCTAATGTCTAGAACCAAGAACCGTCCAACCGTAACCGGAAGAATGAATCCTAAAGGTGCTCTATATCTTGGGTTGTTTCTTACTGTAGTAGGAACCATTATCCTAGGCTTTACAACGATTACAGCAGCTGTAATCGGACTTATCGGGGCTTTCACCTATGTGGTTTTATATACGATGTGGTCAAAAAGGAAAAATACACTTAACACAGTTATTGGAAGTGTATCAGGTGCGGTTCCGCCGCTAATTGGGTGGGCTGCTGTGGACCCGGGTCTATCGATGATTGCCTGGATATTATTTTTCATTATGTTTGTATGGCAAATACCACATTTCCTTGCCATCGCCATCCGAAGATGTGAGGAATATCGAAATGCAGGCATTCCAATGCTACCTGTTGTTCATGGCTTTGATATAACAAGAAGACAAATGCTTGTATGGGTAACCTGTTTGTTGCCGTTACCTTTCTGGTTATTCGACCTTGGAATTGGATTAATCGTATTGGCTACACTTCTGAATATAGGCTGGCTTGCTTTGAGTATTGCTGGTTTCAGGATGAAGGACGGAATGAGATGGGCAACATTAATGTTTGTCTACTCCTTAAATTATCTTACTATCTTATTTGTTTCCATGATCATTGTTACCATCTTTTAAGATCAGGAAATATTTGTACAACTAGAAGAGAGCAAGACAGCTATTCCTAATTAAGAATAGCTGTCTGTTTTCACGCGAAACACCTCAAAATTTAAGGGTGAAATTACATAACCTGTGGTATAGTAAACAATGGGTGCAAATTTTGTCCTTTTGAGGTAAATCGTGTATAGCTGATGTGGAAAAACCTGTCGGCTCTATAATTTGTGATTAGATTCTTTCTCAAAGCTTTGAAGGAATTTATCAATACATTCTACTTCACTCACTAAATATGAAAGAGGGGTTTGATTAGGCTATGAAGAAATGGCTACCTAATTGGCGTATAGTATCACTTTTCAGTGTAATGGCGCTATTCTTAGCAGGCTGTGGTAAACCATTCTTATCTACACTTCAGCCAGTAGGTGAAGTGGCAGATATGCAAAAATCACTGATTTTGTTAAGCTCAGCAATTATGATTCTTGTAGTAGTTGTGGTTTCTATTATCTTCGTTTACGTTGTAGTTAAGTTCCGTCAACGTAAAGGCGATAAAGAAATTATTCCAAAGCAAGTGGAAGGAAGCCACAAGCTTGAAATCACCTGGACTGTTATTCCGATTTTATTACTATTAATCTTAGCAGTTCCAACTGTATCTTACACTTTCAACCTTGCTGATGTCAGCGAAATGGATAAGGAAGAGACTGATGCACTTGTAGTAAATGTTACTGCACACTTGTACTGGTGGGAGTTTGAATACCCAGAGTATGGTATTGTAACAAGTCAAGACCTTTATGTTCCAACAGATGAGAATGTTTACTTCAACTTGGAAGCAAGTCAAGTAAAGCACTCCTTCTGGATTCCTTCTGCCGGAGGAAAGATGGATACCAACACGGACAACACAAACCGTTTTTGGTTAAACTTTGATTCAAAACGAGTTGGGCAAGCTGAAAACCTATTCCACGGTAAATGTGCCGAGCTATGTGGACCTTCACATGCATTGATGGATTTCAAAGTGAAAACGATGTCTCGTGAGGACTTTGATCAGTGGGTAGAAAAAATGCAAGGAAAAGAGCATGCTGCTCAAACTGATCTTGCACAAGCAGGTGAAGAAATCTTCAACCAAAGCTGTATCACCTGTCACGCTGTTGGAGCAGATGCACAAAGTGATGCTGGGGTTGCACCAAACTTAACAAACTTTGGGGACCGCACTAAGATTGCAGGTATACTCGACCATAATGCAGACAACCTTGCGAAATGGTTGAAAAATCCTGAAGAAATTAAACCAGCTAACTTGATGACAGGTACTTACGGTAACTTGGAACAAGAAGAAATTGACGCTCTTGTTGAATACTTAATGTCATTAAAAGTAGACGAAGAATAGATTTCACAGAAAGGGAGGTTACATTGTGAGTACGTTAGCACAGAAAAAAGGCTTTGGCGCAACGGTATGGGACTACCTTACAACAGTAGACCATAAAAAAATCGCCATCCTTTACCTTATTGCCGGCGGATTCTTCTTTATCGTCGGTGGCTTGGAAGCGATGTTTATTCGTATCCAGTTGGCTTTACCAAATAATGATTTTTTAGCTGCAGGCCTTTATAATGAAATACTTACTATGCATGGAACAACTATGATATTCCTGGCAGCGATGCCATTATTGTTTGCGTTCATGAACGCAGCTGTTCCTTTACAAATTGGAGCACGTGACGTTGCATTTCCTTTTATCAACGCATTAGGTTTTTGGTTATTCTTCTTCGGGGGAGTATTCCTGAACATGAGTTGGTTCTTAGGCGGAGCACCTGATGCTGGTTGGACGTCTTACGCTTCGTTGTCTCTAGCCTCTGAAGGTCATGGAATTGACTTTTATGCGTTAGGGCTTCAAATTTCGGGTATTGGTACGTTAATTGGTGGTATTAACTTCCTTGTTACAATCATTAACATGCGTGCACCTGGTATGACATATATGCGTATGCCATTGTTTACATGGTCTACGTTTGTAGCATCTGCATTAATTCTTTTTGCTTTCCCTCCATTAACTGTTGGGTTGGCGCTGATGATGTTCGACCGCCTTTTTGGAACAGCTTTCTTTGATCCAAACCTTGGTGGTAACACGGTAATCTGGGAACATTTATTCTGGATTTTCGGACATCCTGAAGTTTACATCTTGATCCTACCAGCATTCGGTATTTTCTCTGATGTATTCTCTACTTTCTCTAAAAAACGTCTTTTCGGTTATTCTTCCATGGTATTTGCAACAGTATTAATCGGTTTCTTAGGATTCATGGTATGGGCTCACCACATGTTTACAACAGGTCTTGGACCGATTGCGAATGCTATCTTTGCAGTTGCAACGATGGCAATTGCCGTACCAACTGGTATTAAAATCTTTAACTGGATGTTCACGATGTGGGGCGGACAGTTACAAATCAATACTGCAATGCTATGGTCCGTAGCATTTATTCCTACTTTCGTACTAGGTGGGGTAACAGGGGTAATGCTAGCATCAGCTGCTGCTGACTATCAATACCACGATTCTTATTTCGTTGTAGCCCATTTCCACTACGTAATCGTAGGTGGGGTAGTGTTTGGTCTTTTCGCTGGACTTCACTACTGGTGGCCAAAAATTTTCGGTAAGATTTTAGATGAAACTCTTGGAAAGATTACTTTCTGGTTATTCTTCATTGGTTTCCATTTAACGTTCTTCATTCAGCATTTCCTTGGTCTTATGGGAATGCCACGTCGTGTATTCACTTTCGCGGACGGAAATGGTTGGAACTTTGGTAACTTAGTTAGTTCCGTAGGTGCTATATTCATGGCACTTGCAACAGTTGTTTTGTTCATCAACATCGTAAAAACTGCATTAAGCAAGCAGACAGTTGCTGGCGATGCTTGGGGCTATGGACGTACGTTAGAATGGTCCATTCCTTCACCACCTCCAGAGCACAACTTTACCCAAATTCCACTTGTTCGTGGTCTAGATCCGTTATGGGTAGAGAAAATGGAAGGTAAAAAAGGCATGACTCCAGCTGAACCAATTGGAGACATTCACATGCCAAACGGTTCCATCTTGCCATTTATAATTTCTATCGGATTGTTTATTGCAGCATTCGGTGTAATGTATAGAACTGATTTCACTTGGGGTCTTCCGTTAATGATTATTGGATTATTAGTTACATTTGGTGCCATGTTCTTCCGTTCTATTATCGATGATCATGGATATCATATTCATAAAGAAGATCTTCTTGCTGAAGATGATGACAAGGGGGCGAAGTTATAATGCATACAGAAGAAAAATTCACAGCAGAAACTTTCCCAGCTTCGCCTGAAAAGGCGACCCTTGAAGGCAAAAACAAGTTTTTAGGCTTCTGGCTTTTCCTAGGTGGAGAGACTGTACTTTTTGCTTCATTGTTTGCAACATATTTAGCTTTAAGTGGACCTGATTCCATTGTTTCTGGTCCGAACCAAAAAGAATTATTCGATTTAGCATTAGTTTTTGCAGCGACAATGATTCTTTTAACAAGTTCTTTAACAAGTGTGTATGCAATGTACCACATGAAAAACTTTAACTTCAAAAAGATGCAATTGTGGATGGGTATCACATGGTTTCTAGGATTATCATTCTTAATTCTAGAGATCTATGAGTTCAATCATTATATCCATTTAGGCCATACTATTACTAGCAGTGCATTTGGTTCTGCATTCTACGTATTAGTTGGTACTCACGGTGCCCACGTATTCTTCGGTTTACTGTGGATCGGAACTCTTTTGATCCGTAACATGAGACGTGGTTTGGATCTATACAACGCTCCTAAATTCTATGTAGCATCACTATACTGGCACTTTATCGACGTTGTATGGTTATTCATCTTTACTGTTGTATATTTAATGGGATTGGTGTGATGACTGATGGCAAATACTCAATCAAATACAGGTAACCCAAAAGTAGACTTAGCTTATCGTCGCAAAAAGAATAAGGAAGAAATGAAATACCAGGTTGTATCCTTCGTGTTAATGATCTTCCTTACTCTACTTGCATTCCTTGCAGTTGGAGCAGAGATGTCCAAGTACTTTATCGTACCGTTCATCATCTTGCTTGCAATTGTACAGTGTATCTTCCAACTATACTATTTCATGCATATGAACCATAAAGGGCATGAAACTCCAGCATTATTCTTATATTCTGGATTGGCAGTTGGCTTAATCACAATTTTGGCATTTACTACTATCATTTGGTGGTAAAACCAAACAAAAAGGCAGCCTTAGAGGCTGTCTTTTTTGTTTGATAAGAATGTGTAATACTATTGATTTCCGTTCCAGGCGCTTCGCTTGCCTGCGGGCGGTCCGGGAGCCTCCTCGGCTTCGCCTCCGGGGTCTCCCCTGTCCCTTCCTCCCGCGGGCGTCTACGCGCCTTCCACTCCAATCAACAAGGTTACTTCGTTCACTTAGGTCTAAAAAATCTTCTAATTGAGTTTTTAGAAAAGGCATAAACATAGCTTTACGTAATTCCTAGCTGTGGATTGGAGCAAATGGCGGAGACTCCAGCGGGGGAGTAACGGTAGCTTGAGACCCCACAGCGCAGCGAGGAGGCTCAAGCACCGTCCCGCGGAAAGCGAAGTCATTTGCGGAAAGGAACAGCACCGATCAACCGACAACTTAAAGCCCATATAAAAGAGTAACATTGTCTAATTCATGACACTTTCTGTTAATGAGGACTATCCTTTTTGTATCACATTGAATGAGCTTGCTCTTGTATAGTATAATATGGTTATGCAAAGAGAGAAGCATGAAGGTCTCTATAAAATTGAGGTGACAGCATAATGATCGGCAACTTGGATATGTTCGGATTCCAAGCTTTATGGAGTCCATTATTATTAATTTTCACTATCCTTACCATAGCATTTTATTTCTATATTACCGGCAAAGGGAGACACCGTTTCAAGGACTCTGAGGAGATATCAAATAAACAACGAGCTCTATTCCTCATCAGTATGATACTGTTTTACCTTGTTAAAGGTTCACCAGTTGATCTGTTATCTCATTTAATGCTAAGTGCTCATATGACGCAAATGGCGATATTATACTTGGTAATTCCGCCTATTCTACTTATGGGTATGCCTGCATGGGTTCTAAGAAAAATCATTAATCTCCCTGTCGTAAAACCTGTGTTCCGGTTCTTTTCAAAACCACTTATTGCATTATTCGTTTTTAACGTATTGTTCTCTCTTTACCATATACCAGTCGTTTTTGATACGATAAAGGTGGATATGGTTTACCATACGGCATATACCTCTGTTATGTTCTTAGGTGCTTTTATCATGTGGTGGCCTCTTGTTAATCCACTTCCTGAGGAACAACGTCTTTCAGGTATTAAAAAAATTGGTTACATCATGGCAGACGGAATGTTATTGACACCTGCTTGTGCATTAATTATTTTCGCAGATCAGCCCTTATACTCTACGTATTCTGAATTGACTGCATGGATGGCAGCACTTGCTTTATGTGTACCAGCCGGAACCTTAAGCGGTCTTGATCTTGGTGGGCCAGAGATGTTCAATGCCCTTCCATTGGTTGAAGATCAACAGCTTGGTGGTGTCATTATGAAAATCATTCAAGAAATTATGTACGGCAGCATTTTAGCCTATGTATTCTTCGGCTGGGCCAAGCGTGAACGAGAAAAGGACGAAATCGACCTAAATCAAGCCATGCAACCTAAAGTGGTGGAGTAAAGAAAAACAGCAACACTTTCTGTTGCTGTTTTTCTATGCAGCATTGTTTACAATATCATGAACGTTTAATAATCATATTGAATCAATCAGAAATGTTTTCTAAAATAAAAGAATGAATAGACGTACGAGAGGAGAACAACATGGATCACTCAATTCCAATTTTGCCTACAATCAGTACATTCTTTATCGTACTTAGCGCAATATTCGTCGCAATAGGCTGGTACTTAATTAGTAAACGCAATATTGAAGCACATAAAAAGGCGATGTTCTTTTCAGCAATCTTCGCAATAATTTTCTTTGTCATCTATGCATCAAGAACTATTTTTGTTGGCAATACCAGCTTCGGAGGACCTGATGATATTAAAGTGTATTATACAATCTTTTTACTTTTTCACATCACCCTTGCTACAGTAGGGGCTGTCATGGGAATTATCACTCTATGGACAGGCTACAAAAACAAATTGGAAAAGCATAGAAAGCTTGGACCAATAACAAGTATCATCTGGTTTTCTACGGCAATAACAGGTGTAGCTGTATACTTACTTTTATATGTTATTTACCAAGGCGGCGAAACTACTTCCGTTTTCAAAGCTATTTTAGGTCTATAAAAAAGGTGGCTGGACGATTGTCCAACCACCTTTTTTGCATGTTATATTTTAAAGTTCATCTTAATGATTCCTGCTTCACGTGCAGAATTAAACGCAATCAATAATAATGGGCCGACGATAAATCCAAGAATGCCAAGAAGTTTTAATCCAAGATACATAGCAATCAATGTTGCCAGTGGAGAAAGTCCAATATGACTTCCCATAACTTTCGGTTCTACAGTCCTTCTAATGACTAAAAGAACGACTGCCAAAATGGACAATTGTGTTCCAAGTCCAATATCACCTGTAATGAAGTGAAATATTGCCCATGGTCCCAAGATGACAATGGAACCTATAATGGGAATAAAGTCAATGACCCAGATGATGAAAGCCATAAGTAATGCTAGCTCGGGTGAGATAAATAACAGTCCAATTAAGCTTGCAAAGAAAATAATGACGCTGACAAGGAATTGTGCTTTAAAGAAACCAAAAACAACATAAGATAATCTTGAACTCATAAACTTTACTTTGGCAGCTGTTTCTTCTTTAAGATGTGAATAAAGACCTGCTTTTAAGCGAGGCATATCAAGTAAAAACAAGAAAAGAGCAATCAGGTACACAATGAAACTGACCAGATAATTTGGGATATTCGTGAAAATACTCTTGATATTTTGAATATTAAACAAATCTGTCAAGTATATTCTCAATTCATAAAGAAATTTGTCTACTTGCATGCTTATTTCGGTAACAAATTCAGGCGGAAGATCTTCAGAAGCATTATTCATATCTGATTGAAAATCACGCCATACCCTGTTAACTTCATTTATGTAAGAAGGGGCATTCTCGACCAAGTTAATACCTTCTGTGATTACTTTCGTTGTTAGAAAATAGCCTACTATCCCGATACTAGTCAAGAACAACAGAAAAACGATGAAAACAGAAAGGTTTCTTTGTAATTTCGCTCTCGCTTGCAAAAGCCTTACAAGAGGTTCAAGAAACATTGCAGTAATCAAAGCAATGATGATGGGTATCGATACAGGCAAAATAAAGAATGCGATTATTGCTATAACAGCAATAATAATTAGTATAAAAAGTGTTCGAATACTAAACAGCGTTGACAATGGATGTCTCCTTTCTAATACCATACTCCTTCTTTAATTATAGTATGGATTTTATTGAAATAACAGTATGTATGAAAATAAATATGAGAACGATTTCTATTTCTACATTCATTTATACATAAAAGGGAAAAAGTAAATAATAGTTAAGGAAGCACAGTTAGTGAATATTAGCATAAACTAATAAAATCCCTGAAGAGAAAAGGAGGTATACAAGATGTTGGTACTGAATAAAGGTCAGGAAGAGATGAGTAATATGCTGTTGCAAACTGTAATATCTATCTGTGTTTCAGATATTGGTGATATCAAACTTCTTCCACCTAAGTCGGTAGGAAAATTGTACTCTTTCATAAATAGAGACCAAATCAATTATGCAGTTATTAATTATAATATAGAAAAAAAACTATGTATCGAGCTTTTTGTTGCTGTCGTACACAACAAATGTATTCCACAAAAATGCAAGGAGCTACAAGCATTGATAAAGAAAGAAATTGAAGTCATTACTGGAGAAACAGTATCTGAAGTAAATATATACGTAAATCATATATGGATCAAATAAAGTTTAAATAAAAAAAGGTGAAGCAAGCCCGTTATGCCTGCAATTCACCTTCAGAATTCATTTCAATTATTTAATGGAATCCATACGTTCTTTAGCTTGTTTTAATAAAGAAGTGGAAGTGGATACTATATTGGAAGGAAATGTTTCGCCTTCTCCATACTCCACACCATGTGGATAGTAATGCTTACCTAAAAGCGGTGTCATCAAATTAATGATGGCATGTGAACCACCAATATCACCTTCAACAGCGTAGCCTTGTAATCGAAGGTAGAATGTGCCTTCTTTTGTTTCAAATTTACGATCAAATGTTACTCGCTCATAGTCCCATTGACCAGCAAGGTCAAAACCTAAATCTTCCATAATGTCTGTTAAACGGGATAATTCCACTCTTTCATTTTCAAAACCTGTATTCTCAATCTTCATGTATGTACACTCCTTTTTCTATCACTATGAAACCTAATTAAGCATGCTCCCTGTTTAATAATAGTACGAAAGCGGACAACTTTCAATAAAAGGTTCTCAATCTCAGGCCGGTCCACTTAAGTTTTTTGGAAAAATTCATGATTTTGTAGAAAATGGTGAACCTATCATTATAGAAGAAGATACCTTTATCCTCTTCAAAATAGTGTACAGCTATGTATGACATGATACGGAGGTAGAAAAAATGCAAACGGTAAGAGATGTTATGACAACGGATGTAGATTGTTGCACACCATTGGATAATGTGTTCGAAGTTGCAACAAAAATGAAGGATTTGAATGTAGGGGCCATTCCAATTGTGGAAAATGGACAGCTATTGGGAATGATTACAGATAGGGACCTAGTTGTCCGAGGTATTGCAGAAAAACATCCAGGTTCTAATCCAGTAACAAATGTGATGAGCGACCACTTAATTACCATTAGTCCTGATACTTCTGTTGCCGAGGCTTCCCATCTAATGGCAGAACATCAAGTACGAAGATTACCTGTAGTGGAAAATGGTCATTTAATCGGAATAGTAT
Source organism: Bacillus sp. CHD6a (assembly GCF_001293645.1). GTDB lineage: Bacteria > Bacillota > Bacilli > Bacillales > Bacillaceae_I > Sutcliffiella_A. The sequence goes on along the minus strand of NZ_LBMD01000031.1, from coordinate 13,886 downwards.
CACTTGGAGACTTGGCTGTACGGGATTATTCAGACGACCAAGCGGGAGATGCCTTAAGCGATATCTCTGAAAGTTAATCGTTTCTTTAGGGACTGAATCTACCTAGATTCAGTTCTTTGTTTTTATGTCTAGAAAAGTATTCATTCTTCTGTAATAGGGTATAGATAGAATAACTCTACTATAAAATTGTGAATGAAAGTGAATCTAGTAAATATAATGATAGAAAAGGGAGGGAAAAGAGACATGAGGGGTTTATTCTTTTTGCTATTTATTGCATTTTGTTTATATTTATTTGTTAATGTCGAACCACATGAATTGGAGCAGCTGATAACAGAACAACCACTAACTGGCCAAATCGCCACAGAAAAGAGACAATCAGAAGACAAAGCTTTTGTACAATCTGAAATACAAATGAATCAAGAGATCGGCGGACTAGCTACTTTTATGGGGAAAGATCCTCAATTCTTAATGGACAAGCTGGGAGAACCGGTTAGAAAGGATCTGTCCTCCTATGACTATGAATGGTGGATATATAATGGGAATTTGGAGAATTACATGCAATTTGGCGTGAGTGAGGGGAAAATCGTCACTATTTTTAGTACAGGAAGTGAAAGTGAAAATGAACTGTTTAAGGTAGGGCAGTCTTACGACGAGTTGAATAATACTTACAACTTTTCAAATGATATGACAGTTTCGCATGAAGAAGGTTCTTATCGTTTTCAGTTAAAAGAAGAAGAATTGAAAACTAGACCTTTGCTTAAAATAGAAGATTTCTATGTACAGTTGTACTTTGATAATTTTGAACAAACTCTTTCAAGTGTTCGCTATATGGACAGCTCTACCTTGATTAAACAACGCCCTTATGAACTTTTATATAGAGGCCCTTTAGTCGAACCGAGAGAGTTAAGCGAAGAAGAATGGGCTAGGGTTGAAGAAGGGGATGCAAAACAAATTATTGACTTTACTAATATTATTAGACATCGCTTTGAGCTTTCACCAGTAGAATGGGATGAAGAAACAGCAAGGGTTGCATACTTACATAGTAAAGATATGAGGGAGCAAGACTATTTTTCTCATACCTCCCCTACAAAAGGGAACTTAACTGATAGACTTACAGTAGGAGAAGTCCCATTTCGTTTGGCTGGGGAAAATATCGCTGCAAAGTACGTGGACGGGGTTGCAGCAGTGGAAGGCTGGTTAAATAGTGAAGGGCACAGGAATACGTTATTAAATCCAAGGTTCACTCACCTTGGAGTAGGAGTGAAGGAGAAATATTATACCCAAAATTTTATTGAAACATGGTAGAACAGAAAAAAGACAGTCATTCAAAGAACGTCACTGAAACTGGAAACGTATAGTTTATGATGATTCCTAGCTGTTGATTGGAGCAAAAGGCGAAGACTCCTGAGGGAGATAAAGGTAGCTTGAGACCCCGCAACGAATAGCGAGGAGGCTCAAGCACCTTCCCTAGGAAAGCGAAGCCATTTGCGGAAATCAACAGCGGTGTCTAATCAACAACTAAAATCAAAGACTTTTCCAGATGCTTCATTCAAGACATTTTTCTGTTCACCAATTTCATATTGCCTGCAAGAAAAACTTCACCATCCCAGCTTCCAACAATCTGTAATTGATCTCCCTTATTAAACGAAGGAGCGGTAATTGTAGGAGTAAATGGTTGCCTATATACTATCGTTGTAAGACCATGATCATTTTGTATCCGACAAGTAGTTTCAAGTATATACAGTTGATGATAAAAGCGTTTATTCTCTGTATGTATCGACAGAAGTTTTCCTTCCACTCTAGCTTCAGAAGGTACGTGTGAGAGGTTCTCCCAACGCTCTTTCTGTTTCTTAGCTTCCTTTTTGGTAATCCAATAAAAATAACCAATCAGAATAGGGATAACGATGGCAGTAACCATATCACCCTTCCTTTCTAGGTTCTTTTTGGAATAACAAAGAAACTGCCTGTTGCATGTGCAATCAAAACACCATCACTTCGAAAGACTTTGCCTTCCATCACCAATAACTTTGTTCCTTTATGAATCACAGAAGCCACACAGGTAAAATGATCTCCTACGCCTTTTGCTACGTAATTCACTTTCATTTCAGTCGTAACGGCAGCTTTGTCTTTCGGGATTAATTTGAAAGCGAGCGTTCCCATAGCAGAGTCAAGCAATGTCGCCGTTAAACCTCCGTGTAAAATATCTAACGAATTCTGAAGCAGTTCGCTGTTTGGTATCCGCATGGTTAAAGTATCTGGTTCTTGAAATTCACTGTTTATATCCATAAGTGCGCCAATGTGAGTACTGTTCGAACCATTCCTTATGCGTTCGATGCTTTTTAGGTATAGGGAAGCTACATGTTTTTCCTCCTCCGTAGCATCTGATAAAAAGTGGTTCCATTGCTGCTTAATATCCATTACTCTGTCCTTCTTTCTCCAAAAAGTTTACCTACATCTTATCAAGGGCGAGCACGGAAGAAAAGAAAAATAGGCGAACGCTTTTACTTTTTCCAAATAAAATAAACTAGGCATATTAACGAGGAGAGAGGTGAGAGAATGGCAACTAATCAAAAACATCCTAGCATCGAAAAGTTCAAAGACTTTGTAAAACGACATCCAAAGCTTTCACAGGAAGTCAAGAGTAAGAAAAAGACTTGGCAGGATTTATTTGAGGAATGGTATTTGCTCGGAGAAGAGGACGAAAGTTGGAAAAATTTCCGTGATGACGAAACACAAGAGGAGAAAACAGAAAAAAAATCCGATGTTATTCCTCTACTGCTGCAATCATTGAAAAAAATGGATGTGAACCAGATGCAGTATCATCTGACTAATGTCAATTCTGCTATAGGCAATATCCAGGAGTTAATACAACAGTTCATTCCGAATTCAACCAAAGGTAGCAGTTCCCCGACCCAAGGAGTAAAAAATCCGTTTTCGTTTAGAAAAGACTAGGAATGGATGAGGCAAATGAGAAAAGACGTCTATGAATATATCCAAAAAAAGAAAACGTTAAAAAGTTACTTACGCGAACAACCTATATGGTATCGCACCCTTACTAGAGAACCTGATAAGCTTAACGACTTTGAGTTATCCTCCATGCATTATTACAAGCAAACGATTCCTCATAAAGTGGAGAAATTTCAAAACTCCGTTCAAATGGCTTCCATGATGGTTCACATGTTTCAAACGATGAAGAATATGGACTAAACTTCAAATTCATGCGCGCCACTTATAAGTGGGCGTTTTTTTATTAGAATAGAATATATCCTCCTTTCTCAAACTATAGAAATAGCAGTATAAGAAAGGAGCAAAAATATGAAACGATCTTTAATTATTATGATCTGCTTATTAACACTAACCCTTGGAGGTTGTAAAGAAGACCAACAAAAGCCCGAAAGTGAAGCAGCAACAGAAGTAGAGGTGATGGAGGTCATTTCAACAAATACTAAATCAAAAGATCAAGACATCTCCATGACTTTGCATCATTCCGTGAAAAATCAGGATATCTATGTAGAATGTATTGTCACACCAAATTTTAAATTCAAAGAGAACAGCAAGGCAAAAAAAGAAGGAGAAGGCCAGGTAATTGTGTACGTAGATAATAAAAAATGGGGAAGTTTCGCAAAAGGTGCATTCATACTTAAAGGCGTACCAAAAGGAGAACATATTCTTACGGTCAAATTGCTTCATAATGATGAGACTGAATACGGTGTAGAACAGACAATCCAAGTGGAAATTTAATCACCTCTTTGGGTATTATACATCTCTAGAAAAACATGGTATGATGGATTTGGAGGTGTATTCGATGATGATTGCAACTTATGAGCATGTTCAAATGGTTGAAAAAGCAGAAGAATTAGCGAAAATGATTTGGCAGTCCGAACTTGCTGAAGACTATCATCGCTGTTTATATAACTTACAACATGACGAAGAAGCGCAGGAGCTTATCCGTGCATTCGATTCTATAAAAGAAAGATATGAGGAAGTTCAGCGATTCGGGAAATATCACCCCGACTATCGCAAAGTAACCCTAGAAACACGGGAGTTGAAACGGAAAGTGGATCTCCACGAAACCGTCCATGCTTTTAAACAAGCTGAAGATGCCATTCAAAAAACACTTGATGAAATCAGTGTGATGATAGGACAGGCAGTTTCGACAAATGTAAAAGTTCCAACTGGTAACCCATTCTTTGATTCCTTATCAAGCTGCGGAGGCGGCTGTGGCTCAGGCGGCGGTTGTGGATGTAAAGCAAGTTAATAAAAAAGAAGCTGCTTAATTGTAGCTTCTTTTTTTGTGTTTAAATGGTAAGTTTGGAGCTAAGCTAAATACACATAGCTGTTGATTGGAGCAGTAGGAAAGCGAAGCCATTTGCAGAAATCAATAGAGGAGTATAACCAATCAACTAAATTATTTTACTCTTAACCGAATACAATCCTCACAAAGGTTGCCACAACAAAACATCTTTTCCTGAGGGACATAGAAGCGGTGCCTATAAACAAACAAAGATTTTTTGCTTCTCACAAAATGCGTTTCCACTGTCACTTTCTTCTTATGCATCGCTACTTTTGAACAAACTTCAATAAAGGACATGCCTTTATCTTCCCAATCATTAATATGTTTAGGATCAACATCTACGTATAAAAAGGGAATTCCAGCTACATGTTTTCGGAAACAGCTCAAGACTAAAACATTTTTATCAAGTTCTTCTAAAAATACATCCCAAATCTGTTCCAACTCCATAAAAAACGTCCTTTCCTCTATTTTATAATGGAATAATCCCTAATTGGTGTGCGTTAAGTATGTCATAATTTTTCCATTCATGCTAAACTATAATATAACATGGATCAATATTTTAAAGGGGTAAATCATATGCTATCACAAAGACAAGGCATTGTGGTGTGGCTACATTCATTGAAACAAGCCAAACTGCTGAGGCGCTATGGAAATGTCATCTACATATCAAAAAAATTGAAATATGTCCTGTTCTATTGTAACAGTGAGGATACGGAAGCGTTGGTGGAGAAGCTTAACAGACAATCTTATGTTAAAAAGGTAGAGGTTTCACATAAGCCGTCCATAAAAACGCATTATGAAAACTCCAGACCGGACAAAGCAAAAGAATATGACTATAAGATGGGCTTATAGAAAAAGCAGTACAAACTTAAGAGATTAGGTTTGATACTGCTTTTTCTATTAAACAGAGATGTCCGGTACGGATATGTTTCATGATTACCTTAAAGCGGGAATATAATGATTTAACCGCAATATTCCAATTAAATATTGAAAATATAGCTCTTTTTCAGCAAAAACATCTGTAGATTTTACTTCGAATTGAATAATTTCTTTATCCAATTCCTTAGCCAGTTCTTGAAAAAGGGCAGCGCGTTTATTAGGTTGGACTTGATGGTTTGGAATCCCTTCCAAACTAATATAAAGAGCTTGAAAGTCACCAGGGTTTGTAGGTTTCATTACAACAACAAAAGAAGACAGATTTCGTCCGTTTTTCACCGTATGGAGCATAATGAGATGCTGCAGTCTATTTTTATTACTTCTTGCGAGCTCCATAAGTTCATATATATCAGAATAGCCTTCTCCGAGTTCAATAAAGCGTTGTATCATTTTATTTCTCCTCTCAACGAGCTTTACTCACACATACTTTACCATGTTCCATTTGAAAATTGAAGCGAATATACAGTCTAAAGGAGGTATATCGATGCTTTGGTTCACCTTGTTTCTTATAACAAGTTTGATCGATTTGTACATTCATGATCATTTTTACGGAAAGAATACTTCTTTATCCAATAAGGGCCTTCCTATTAAAGGGATGCTTGTAACAGGAATTTTATACTACCTTGTCCAAGAAGGGCTATTAAGCAAGGAAGAAGAAAAGCTATTAGAAGATAAAAGTCTTGAGGAAATAGAAGGGTATGTTTCACAGAAAGGTATCTTGAATCAACACGAATGGGGAAAATTATGCTTAACACACTGTGAGACACATGAGAATGTCTTTGATATTGATATGCCATCAACCTAACCTAACAAAAAAACCCTGCTCGGATGTCCGGGCAGGGTCCTTCCATCCCTTGAAACGAATCAAGGTTAAGAAGGCAAAGGGAGAGGAGAAACCGGAGGAAGAACTTATGGGGAAACGTAAGTCTTCTCCGCGGTTGGCAACAACATCACACGAAAGGATGTTGTTAACACTAAGTATGAACCAAAAGGTGTAAAGCTATACACAATTGATAAAACTAAAATGGAAGCTGAGAAATACTTTTGAAATTCATGTCGAATATGATAGGATATTGATGATTGGTAATTTAGAAACAAAGTATGGTGAGAAGATGAGAGTAGTTTCAGGTAAATGGAAAGGTAGACAATTGAAAGCGGTTCCGGGAATGAATACGAGACCAACTACAGATAAAGTGAAAGAGTCCGTGTTTAATATTATCGGTCCATATTTTGATGGTGGTTTGGCACTTGACCTATTTGGAGGAAGTGGATCTCTTGGCATTGAAGCGTTAAGTCGTGGGGTGGACAAAGTAATCTTTGTGGACAAGGACGGAAAAGCCATCCAGACAATCAAGCAAAATATAGAAACCTTCCATATAGGAGAACAGGTTGAAGTCTATAGAAACGATGCAGTGAGAGCACTAAACGCATTAAAGAAACGTGAGGTCAAATTTGATTTAATCTTATTAGACCCCCCGTATAAAAAGCATCATTTAGAGGAATTGATACATAAAATAAGTGAATTTGATCTTCTGGAACAAAACGGACTGATCATGGCAGAACATAGCAATGAAGTGGAGTTGCCTGAAATTCTGGCTACGTTTAAAAGAACAAGAAAGGAAGTCTATGGGTTGACGGTCATCTCCGTTTACCACCATAGCAGTGGAGAAAAAGGGGGAGAATGACTTGGCAAGTGTAGCAGTTTGTCCGGGAAGTTTTGATCCGGTAACTTTCGGGCATCTAGATATAATCAAGAGGGCTTCTAAAGTATTTGATACGGTGTATGTTTGTGTGCTAAATAACTCATCTAAAAAACCTTTATTTTCTGTCGATGAGAGAGTTGATATGATCAAGCAGGTGACAAAAGAATTTGGGAATGTAGAAGTAGAAGAATTCCATGGCTTGCTTATTGATTATGCACACAGCAAAAATGCCCGTTCCATTGTAAGAGGGTTGCGCGCAGTATCCGATTTCGAATATGAGATGCAAATCACCTCCATGAACAGAGTATTAGATGAAAGTATTGAAACATTGTTCATGATGACTAATAACCAGTACTCATTCTTAAGCTCAAGCATTGTAAAGGAAGTTGCGAAATATAATGGATCGGTTGCAGAATTGGTTCCGCCTACAGTGGAAGAAGCTCTGAAAAAGAAGTTTCATAAATAAACTAATAAACGGAAGCTGTCATGAAAACCAATTTTCATGACGGCTTTTTTTGATAACCATTTAAGCATGTTCATTTTTACCAACTTTTTTTAACAGAAGCAAAAGGTAAATCCAAAGCATGGCAATCGTAAAAATAGGACCATATGTCTCAAACAGGCCCAAAACTGTTTCCCAAAATCCTGCAGGCAAATAGGGCGAAAAAACGGGCAAGTCTCCATCAGCAGTCTCAAACCCATTTAACCTTTGATCTAACGGCTGCCATAGAACAAATGTAATAACTGCTGCAAACACACCATGCAGGATTCGAGCAAGGAAAAAAGGCTTGAAACGAATATCGGACTCGGCCAATATGCTTGCAACCTGTGCTTGAACGGAGAACCCGCTGAAAGCAAGGAAGAAGCTGGTTATGATAATCTGCTCCATTAAAGTGACCCCTTTTACTTCGCTTGTTAATTTTCCGCCTAGAGTGATTTCAAACAGTCCGGATATAAGTGGATAGCTAAGGTCTTTTGAAATATCAAATATACCTAGAAATACACTGATAAGTGTTGCAAGGATTGCGGTGACGGAAATGATGGAAAGCATGCTGTTTAACACTGAAAACAGAATCAAAAATCCACCAACCATTAGCAATGTTTGAACACTGGACGAAACTGCCTCCCCCAGCAGTTTACCAATCGGTTTATTGTTTTTTAGGCGTGTCTTGTGCAACTCGGAAAATGCTTTTCTGATAGATATTTTTTGTGGACTTCTAGACAGTTCATCTTGACGTTTGGAAACATAGTAAGGTCCATAAAATCGCATAATCAAACCGACACAAATATTACCTATATAATGGGCAGCGGCAAGTATAATGCCGACTTTTGGATTGTGAAAAAAACCAACTGCTATCGCTCCGAATATAAAAAGAGGATTTGAAGAATTCGTGAAGGAGACAAGTCTTTCTCCTTCCACTTGCGTTATCTGATTTTCTTGACGAAGCCTCACGGTTAATTTCGCTCCTGAAGGATAACCTGAAGCCATGCCCATCGCCCACACAAAACCTCCAACACCAGGCACTCTGAAAAGTGGCCGCATAAAAGGCTCTAATAGGACCCCGATAAACGCCACAACACCAAACCCAATTAGGAGTTCACTGATTATTAAAAACGGCAGTAGGGACGGAAAAACTATATCCCACCACATATTAAGTCCTCTTACACTAGCTTGAAAAGATGCTTGGGGGTTAAGAATAAGAGAGAGTGTAAGTAGAGAAATACTTATAGCAAAGAAAACGGTCTTTATCTTCGAATAGTCCATCCGATTAACCCCCCTTCAAAAGTATAAAAAACAACTAATATGTTCACATATGAAAATAATCAATGAGCACTTGATTTCTTTTTTGTACAAGAATGAATAGGTTTTTGTTAGAATAATAATAATTACCCTTAGATTGGCAACCAGGTTTGTCCTATCACCTTACCTTTCAATATACGTAAAAGGGATAGTGAATTAGAACTTAAATTGACCCAAGTCGTCATAGTTTGTTCACCAAGAAAAAGGAATAGCGTATGATAAATTAGAACAATCAAAGGATAATGGTATAGGACTTGATAATTTGGTGCTGTAAAGCTTTAGGTGGCTGTAAACAGCTTGAGGTGATAACTTGAAAGAACCTATAGTAGGAATTGCATTGGGATCTGGTGGTGCACGAGGTTTTGCTCACCTTGGCGCATTGAAAGTACTACAGGAAGAGAATATAAACGTGGATTTGATTGCAGGAAGCAGTATGGGCGCACTTGTAGGAAGCTTTTATGCAATGGGACATGATATGGATCGCCTATATAAAATTGCCACTGCATTCAAACGAAAGTATTACCTGGACTTTACTGTTCCCAAAATGGGATTTGTGAGTGGAAACCGGGTGAAAGAACTTATCCGCATGTTCACTCAAAACAAAAACATTGAAGAATTAGACATTCCCCTATCCATCGTCACCACAGATTTGGAGAAAGCGGAGAAAGTAATCTTAACCAGTGGACCAATATCCGATGCAGTGAGGGCAAGTATATCCATTCCAGGTATTTTTGTTCCAGAAAAGGTTAATGGGCGGTTGCTGGTCGACGGTGGAGTTGTAGACCGTGTCCCTGCTAGTGTAGCGAAAGAAATGGGTGCGGATATTGTTATCGCGATTGACGTTTCACAAGTAAAAACGAATGAACCCGTTGATTCCATATTCGATGTTATTTTGCAAACCATAGATATTATGCAAAACGAGTTGGTAAAACGAAGTGAAACGGAAGCAGATATTATGATAAGACCGTCTGTTGCACACTATAGTTCACGGGCATTTACCAACATCGAAGAAATTATTCGAATCGGGGAAGAAGCGACTAGACTGCAAATACCCTATATTAAGAAGACGATAGAGGAGTGGAAGGAGAAACAGCAACATGAAAAATAGATATTTTATGAGGTCCCTTTTAATTGGGATAGTGCTTGCAGTGGTCTTGAATTTTGTGACATTGCCCTACTATATAACACGTCCTGGTGATGCGCAGGAATTAAGGCCCCTTGTATCCGTAGAAGGCGGCGATGAAGACGAAGGAAGTTTTATGCTGACCACCGTTAAAATGGGGAAGGCAAACATCTTTACATATGCTTTTGCAAAAGTAAGTGAATACCAAAATATCTTTCCTATTAACCAGATCCGTGCTGAGGATGAAACGGACGAAGAGTATAACTACCGACAGTTACATATGATGGAGAGTTCTAAGGAAACAGCTATAAAAATCGCTTATGACAAGGCTGGCAAAGAAGTTGAACTCATTTCTAAAGGAGTATATGTGTTCAGTGTTAAAAAAGGATTAGCAGCTGAAGGTAAGCTTAATATTGGCGATCGTATAACACATATTGATGGTAAACAAACAGCGACCGCAGAGGAACTGATGGAAGTAGTCGGTGAAAAAAATATTGGGGACACAATAGATCTTACTTTTGATCGTGACGAGGAAGAGAAAACAACTTCCATTATATTAGGAGAGCACCCCGAAGACCCAAACCGTGCTGGGCTTGGAATCAGTTTATTAACAGATTACGAAATTACCATGGATCCTCCGATTACAATCAATACTGCTCAAATAGGAGGTCCATCTGCTGGGTTGATGTTCTCTTTGGAAATATATAATCAACTTATGGCAGAAGACATCTCCAAAGGATATGAAATCGCTGGTACAGGAGCAATCAATGAAAAAGGTGAAGTCCTTCGCATTGGAGGAATCGCACAAAAGATTGTTGCCGCCGATAACTCAGGCGTTGATATTTTCTTTGCCCCAAATGAAAAAGGTGTGAAAGGGTCTAATTATGAAGAGGCACTAGTAGCGGCAGAAGATATTAACACATCCATGAAGATTGTGCCGGTAGATACCTTTGAAGATGCGATTAAGTATTTGGAGCAATTAGAAGCTAATAATGAATAAGGAAAACGCCTCACACAAGGTGGTGAGGCCACTGAAAAACTAATAACGAAAAGTTTTTAATGATTCCTAGCTGGTGATTGTTGCAAAAGGCGGAGACTCCTGAGGGAGATAGCGCTAGGTGGAGACCCCACAGGCGTAGTAGCCGAGGAGGCTCCAGCAACGCACCTAGGAAAGCGAAGCCATTTGCGGAAATCAACAGCGGTGTCTAAACACAGTCTTAATTCAATGACTTTTTCAGTGGCCTCATGGTGGTGAGGCGTTATTTATGGGAGAAATAATTTTTCGAATTTCGAAATGTCGCAATAATCCTTAAAAAAGTCATAATAACTGTCTAAAAAGTCACAATAACTTCAGAAGTAGTTACAATAAGACCGTGAAAAGTTACAAACAAGGTATTTAAGTTACTCAGGTGACGGATAAATTTTTATATAAACCTATGTTCCTGTTCATCATAGCGTATAGGTGGTTTAGAAAACTCCTGCAGCGTCCAATCACTCCGAGCGGGTTCTTGAAATTTCATGGCATACGTATTCGTTGCACGAATATCCATATCAAGCATCGCACTTTCCACACCAGACACTTTAGAAAGAATAGGTATTTCCACTTCTTTTTTTATTTTCTTCAAATAAGCTTGCCCACGCTTTGTCATACCTAACAAGCGAATATACTCACTTTGCTTTGATGACGAAACTTTCAACATATCATCCTTTTTCGTGTTTGTAAGTAAATGAGTGCACATTCGCTGCAGTCTTGTCCACGTGTATCTTTTAGTCTTTAGTTTGGTCATAAATTCATGGAAAGTAGAACTTTCTTTCATCGTATGGATTAATCTGTGCTCAAGACCTTCCTCCACTTCATATATCTCTGAAAGCTCAGCAGGAGTGCTACAAAGAACTCGGTATTTTAGGAGAGTGAAATAATCCTCCCATTGATGAAAACTCCCTACATGGTCTTTATAGTGGCCTAACAGATTATATGTAGGTTCCGGTACAAACCTTTGGACCTTTTCAATATTTCCACTATGATCAAAAAGATGTTTCCTTATGCTTGTTGCGCTGGCAATTGGGGAATCATTGAACTCAGGATCATGATAGCCAGCCCCTGTTCTTTCAATGGTGCAAGGTTGCAGGGAACTTTTTTGATCTTGTATTGCTTTTACATAATGAAAGCCAAGGATATTATTCGGTTGAGTCAAATCCAACACTTTTTCTCTGTTTTCAGTCAATTTTTTGAAGGCGAGAGAAGAAGCTTTCGGAAAGCTGTAACCTTTTGCGATATACTCCTGAACGTACAAATCGTACGTATCCTTATGATCGTTCATTAAATGAATGGTACGTTCAAAGTCCTGAATGTTACCCTGTTCACTACCAAAACACACATTATCGCATTTTAATCCAGATAAAATGGAAATTGAGCCACCAGCAAAAACTTCTGCTTTCTGGGTAGCAAATGCGTACGGCAATTCCACAACAATATCAATGCCATTAGATAGTGCCATTTTTGTACGGGTCCACTTGGATACAAGCGCAGGTTCTCCTCTTTGAAGAAATTGCCCGCTCATTACAGCTATTACAACATCTGCACCTGTCAGTCTTTTGGATTCTGTCAAATGAAACAAATGTCCGTTATGAAAAGGGTTGTACTCCACAATTACACCTAAGGATTTCATTTCACACCCACTTCTTCTATATTTCATTTATCAATATTTACTTGGATACTTGTTCAATTTACGTTATTATGTCTATAATTATAGTGTAAAGAAAAAATATTGACAAATAAACTTGCGAAAGCTATAATTACTTTTGTTGCCTTGAGGTGAATATCTTGTTGAAATGGACATTATTCCAGTTAAATCAGTTACAACATAAAGGTTTAGAAATCGATGAAACAGTTGATGTAAGTGAAATTACGGCACATAGTGAAATTCGATCTGTCAAACCAGTTCACGTAACTGGAAGAGCTGATTTAAGTTCAAGAAAAGCTACGTTTCATCTAACTGTGGAAGGTAGTATGGTTTTACCATGTTCACGTACGTTGGTTGATGTGGACTATCCTTTTACGATAAAAACAACTGAAACTTATCTTTTTCAGCCTGGCGAGTATGAAACAGATGAAGAAGAGTTGCATACGGTCGAAGGAGACGTTGTCGATTTAATGCCAATTATTCGAGAAGCGATTATCCTAGAAGTGCCGATGCAGGTTTTCAGTGATTCTCCCGATAAGGAAGAAGCAGCACCTCAATCTGGTAAAGACTGGGGCGTCATTTCAGAAGAGGATACACAAGAAAAAGTGGATCCACGACTTGCAGGACTGGCTAAGTTTTTTGAGAAAGACCAAGAGTAGACATTACATGATGTAGTAGATGCTCATTTTTTAAGGAGGTGGGAAGAATGGCTGTACCTTTCAGAAGAACGTCTAAAACTGTAAAAAGAAAGCGTCGTACACACTTTAAACTACAAGTTCCTGGTATGGTAGAATGCCCAAGCTGCGGTGAACAGAAATTATCACACCGTGTATGCCCGGCATGCGGTACTTACAAAGGGAAAGAAGTAGTAAATAAATAATGAAAAAAGCATGAGGCTTGCTGCCTTGTGCTTTTTTTATTATGTGCTGAAAAGTTGATGAGGAGAAGAAGAGGTTTTCTACGCCCGGAATTTGATCGAGTTAGGGGAAACGGTAAGAGAGAAGCCGTTTCTACGCCCGAACGGCGGTGAAGGAAGTGAAAACGGAAGGAGAGAAGCCGTCTCTAAGCCCGAACGGCGGTGAAGGAAGGGGAAACGGTAGGAGAGAAGTCGTTTCTACGCCCGAGCGGCGGAGTGGGAAGTGGAAACGGAAGGAGAGAAGCCGTCTGTACGCCCGAACGGCGGTGAAGGAAGTGAAAACGGTAGGAGAGAAGCGGTCTCTAAGCCCGAACGGCGGTGAAGGAAGGGGAAACGGTAGGAGAGAAGTCGTTTCTACGCCCGAGCGGCGGAGTGGGAAGTGGAAACGGAAGGAGAGAAGCCGTCTCTAAGCCCGAACGGCGGTGTATG
>NZ_LBMD01000030.1 GCF_001293645.1 Bacillus sp. CHD6a | reverse complement strand
CTATGCCTGCGGGGTCTCCACCTAGCGCTATCTCCCACAGGAGTCTTCGCCTTTTGCTCCAATCAACAGCTAGGAATCATACAAACTTTACTTTATCAGTTTTTCAGTTGCCTCCAACGGAGTGTGGGAGGCTCACGGACCGTCCTCAGGCAAGCGAAGCACCTGGAACGTAAATCAACAGTAATCCACACCTTCTTGTCCTTCAGAAAAAAGAAGTTGTCTTACTAACGGGTTCCGTTACCTATCGCAATAACTCTTTTTACGTTATTAAATGCAAGTTCATATGTAGTTAAAATTGCACTGCTCTTGCGATGCTTTTTGTATATAAAAAATACCCAGTTCGAAAATGAACTGAGTTATAAATCGTATAATTTGTTAAACCGCTTATTCAACAATTGTCCCCTATAATGGAATACCGCTTTATTGAGAAACAAGTAAAAATATAATACTTCCGATCATTATAAGTAGTATTAAAACACCTGTGTCTTTACAACCATAAATGCCCACTAAATCAGCCAGATTACAGTGATTTTTCAAATCAAGGTTCTTCTTGAATTCTTCCTGCCTTAGTTTCTCTCTTTTATGTTCGGGATTTTCCTTGTTATTCTCCACTTTAATCCCCCTTATTTAAGAAACCACTATTCAAAAAAACCTGCCCTTGTATGGAATTAATATTTTCATAAATTCAAATTCTTAAGCGAACGACAGATGTGGATTAATTGACTTTGAAATGGGTGGATGCTATATTTCTATATGTTTAAAATATTAAACATATAGAAATAAGAGGTGTTTTTATGAGTAACAATGAAAGTGCTCTGGTGTTGTTTGACGAGTGCACACCACTTTTTAACGCATTGGGTGATAAAGAAAGACAGAAAATAGTATTATTGTTGGCTAGAAATGAAAGGATGTCAGCCTCGGAAATTCAAAACAGCTTTCATCTTTCATCGTCAACCATTTCTCACCACTTGAAAATTTTAAGAGAACTTGATCTGGTGGATTTTGAAAAGGTGGGCACGCAAAGAATATACTACTTAACAATTAATGAAAGTATGAGAAAACTTAAAGCCTTGGCGGAAGAGGTATTGTTAATTTGTGATTTATAACTTTGTATAAGAATAGAAAGAGAGGAAGTAACATGAAAACTGCATTGATAACAGGAGCTTCTACAGGGATAGGAAAACAATTTGCCTATTCGTTAGCGGAAAAGGGATACAACGTAGTTCTAGTATCTAGATCTAAAAATAAATTAGAACAATTAGCTAAAGATATTCAAATGAAATTTGGTGTTAATACTTATGTCATACCTAAGGATTTAAGTAAAGAATATGCAGCACAAGAAGTATATGATGAGGTTCGTTCAAAAGAACTATCCATTAATATGCTGGTAAATAACGCAGGTGCCGGAACTACTGGTGAGTTGTTAGATAACACTCTTGAGAAAAACCATCAGCAAGTAATGTTAAATGTAAACTCTGTAGTAAACATGACGCAACTTTTTTTAAAAGATATGGTATCTAGAGCTAGTGGAGAAATCATCAATGTTGCTTCAATGGCTTCATTTCAACCGATTCCATATATGTCTATTTATGCGGCAACAAAAGCATTTGTTCTTTCTTTTACTGAAGGACTACATGAAGAATATAAAGGCAAAGGTATACGCATCATGGCGGTATGTCCCGGAAATACACAAACAGAATTTTTCAATGAAGCACCTGATTCAATAAAAGTAGGGAAAATGAGAACTTCTAAACAAGTTGTCGACACAGCGTTAAGAGGAATATCTAAGAAGAAAAGCTTCGTAATTGATGGTAAATTAAATTCTTTTACGGCTTTATTACCACGGATTTTACCAAAAAGAACTATTGTGAGAGTGAGTGCTTCACTTATGAAGAAAAGTATGAACGGATAATTAGTAGAAATGGGCCACTTGCTCTGAGGACAATACAATTTAATTAGTTGCTTGATCTAATGGCCTCCTTTCAGGTTTTAATGTTCCTATAACCATTTAAAAGCCCTCATTTAAAAATGGAAAGCTAATGATTTATTATGACTAATAATTAACTATTCAACTATCGCTGCCCTTTACCTGAACAAAGGGGCGGCTGCTCGTTCAGCAAACGCCCCTTTTAGCTTAAAAAATTTTTAAATACTGACTCGGAATTTAAAAATCTCGTTCCCATATTGCAATTTCTTGTATTTGAGTTTGTATTGAAACTTGTAGGTGTTTTTGCCGTCTTACAATGGTCATTGTTATGTTCCAAATAGGGGTACAAATTCACCTAAAAATTACTCCTATTTGACTGAAAAACCTTTTATATAAACAAAAACTGCCTATCAAATTAGCATACAATTTGATAGGCAGTTTACGTTACATTTTTTTGTTTGCGATAGGTAACGGACCCCGTTATAGTCTTACGCTTCTTTTTTGTAAGGTACTTTAAGGGTGATTATTAGTCCGATGAAGGCCAGGATGATTAAGGATCCAAGGGCTGTTCTGCTCGCCAAGTTTCCGTAGCCAGCAAGTATCAGTGTGATGGTACCGTATAATAGAGGGCCAACAATGGAAGATACTTTTCCTGAAAAGGCGAAAAGGCCAAAGAACTGCCCTCTTTTTCCTTCTGGTGTTAATTCAATAATAAACGTTCTGGAAGTCACCCATGTGGCACCGAGTGCTACTCCAAACAAACTTCCTGAAAGCCATAGCATCCAAGGAGCAACGGAGAAGACAGCAAAACATAATGCCACGATTAATAGTCCCGCTACAGATGCAACAGCAAGCTTGGAGCCAATATTCCTGGAGATATATCCGTAGATAAAAGAACCTATTATACTTGAAACAGTCGAGACCAGATAAAGCAGTATGAATTCAGTTGCCGAGAAGCCTCCGATAGCTCTAGCATAAATAGCCATCATCGCAATTGCTGTTGCTATGGCGTCATTGATAAAGAAATAGGCAATCATAAAGAGAAATACAGGTCGATAAAGGCGCATTTCTTTAAAGGTCTGATATATTTCTTTATAGCCACTGAAAAATGATTTTTTTTCTTGTACTTCTTTCGGCTTTTCTTTAAAAATAAAGAACAAAGGCAAAGAGAATAAAAGAAATAATACTCCTGTCGGGATGAAGGCACGATGAAAATCACTATCCCCAACGTATAGGTATACAGTAAGCCCCAGTAATGTCCCCATATAACCAACGGCTATCCCAAACCCTGATATTAACGGCAGTTCTTTTTTTGTTCCCAGGTCTGGAAGCATCGTGTCATAAAAAATGAGTGAGGAATGGAAGAAAAATTTAGCTACTACAAATAACAAAAGCACCAAAACAAAACTAATTGGCAATCCGAAAATTGTCTGGGAAGTTTGAAGGGCTGCAAAGACGCCCATGAAGATGGTGGAAAAAACTGCGATTAAGGTAAATGGAATGATAAACTTCTTCCTTTTACCGGTTCGGTCGATCATTACACCAAATAAAGGGGAAAACAAAACTAGGAAAAAGCTGGCAGTTGCATTCGCGTACGATAGAAATGTACTTGCAATTTGATCCATTCTTTCATTTGTCCCTATCACTTCCTGCAGATAAAAAGGGAAAAATATGGTGATGATATTGGATGAAAAAATAGTATTAGCAAAGTCATAAAAAGCCCATGAAATAATTGGTAATGAAAAATATAAGGCCCATGGAGATCTTGGTTTTTCTTGTATGCTTCTTTGTTCTACTTTTTGTTCCATATTTGCCATAGAGCTTTCCTCCTTCTTTAATGTTATAGGAAGACTATTCTCTAACAAACCCTTTACTCCTGCTTCCTTCTTCATTTTTTACGCAATATTTACACCACGCCACTTATTACGATTATATGCTACTCACCCTCAACAAAAGAGCTAACTTGCATGAAATCTTTCTTACTACTTCATACTATCAGTAATCAACTTGGAGAATAATAAGGAAGGTGACAATCATGAAACGAAAAACGATGTTTATTTCATTCGCAATGTTACTCTTATGTGCTTGTACAAATCAATATGAACAAGAAAACGCAAAAGGTCCAACGATAACAGAAGAAAGAAAACAACCTGGCTTGATGTCCAATGATCAGTTAATCAGAGATTCACGAAATGAAGTCCTAATAAACGTAGATAACGCCAGAAACAATACTAAACAAGGATACATCTCTAAGCAAGAAGCAAAATCAAGTGTAATGGAGTATTTGGAGCTCACTAGGCATGACAGTACAACTATAAAATTTGAAGGTACCAATGGAGATTTTTATTTATTCCATGCATCTGATCTTGTATATTTTAATAACCAACCTGAGAAATTATCACGGGGATGGTACAAGGTCAATCGATCAACTGGTGAAGTTTCTCTTTGGAAAAAATAAAAAAGAGGCTGGAGTTGATCTTTCGTTCAACCTCAGCTTCTCTATATTTTCTTATTTTTTTCTTACAGTCGGCAGTAACACAGTAACGGTTGTTCCATTATGAACCTTGCTTTCGTATTGAATTTTACCTTTCATTTCATGAATCAACCTGTTTGTTATCATGCTGCCTAATCCTGTCCCCTTTGTTTTGGTCGTATAATAGGGTAAACCGATTTTTCCTAATTGGTCTTCGTTCATCCCTATCCCATTATCAACGAATGTAATTTGAACCTTACCTTTTTCATCAGCCGGCTTTTTTAGTATTCTAACAAAGCCGCCTTGCTCCTCTTCCACTGCCTCAATTCCGTTTTTAATGATGTTCATTAACGCCTGTTTTAAATGTTGTTCATCACTAAAGATATAGTGTTCTCCTTCTAATTTAAGGTCGATGGATACATTCCGGTAAGATCCGAACGGCCTAAGCAAATCAACGGAGTCTTGAAGAGCTTTATTAACATCGATATAAGCCAATGAGAAGTTTGTTGGACGTGCTACTGTTAAATAATTTGTAATGATCTTATTGGTCCTGTCCAACTCATCAAGTATCAGTGGAGCAAATTGCTTCAGATTTTCATCTTTCGTGTCGGAGTTTATAAACTGAATAAATCCTCTAACCGTTGTGACGGGGTTTCTGATTTCATGGGCAAATGCTGCTGCCATTTGACTGACCGTTGAAAGTTTGTCAAGATACAGTGTCTCATCAAACTGCTGGTTAGCAATAATTAATTTCTCTATCGTATAAATTAATGCTGTAAAAGAAAGGCCGAATGCAAGAAAATAAACCATGTAAAAATAAATATCTAAAAAAGATATCGTACTGAACAGGATAAAAATGTATATCAAATAATAAAACAAGATAACAATTACTCCATACAACACCTTATTTTTACTTCTGAGAAAGCCAGAACGGAACAAAATTCCTACTCCAAATGCCAAAATGGACACCGCGATACCAACGTAAACATATTCTCCACCTATCAAGTACCTAAGCATAATCACGATAGCCATACAAATTAGACCTGGATACCATCCCCCATACAATGTAACGATAAGAATAGGTATCATCCGGAAGTCAAAATTGGTGTCTTCAAGTGTCTCAATGGGATATAACATACAAAGCATTGCAGAAAATGCACTGAACAGACCTAATATGGTTTTCTTTTTAAAATTAAGGGGTTTACTTTTACTGAAGGGAAAAAATAGGTTTGCATTGAACATTAGAGAAAAGATGATGGTTATATTAACAATCAACGGTTTAATTAGATAAATCATTCACAACAAATCCTCCAATTAATAACAACATTACGTACATTACCCAAAAGACTCAATTTATTGGATAAAGTGTTAAATTTTATATTTCTGCACCCCATCCATTATAGGCTTAATGTAAGAGTTCGTCTAGAAGCACACGAAGATTTTAAAAACGTGGAATTATTTGTAAAACCCATTATTAGTATCCGCCACCCCTTCTTTGTTTTATAATAAATACAAACCACTCTTTCTTGACAAAGGTGTGAACAAATTTTGGCAATAAAACTTGTAATACTGGGTCTTCTTATGGAAGGAGACAAACATCCCTATGAAATCCAACAAGTGATGCATGAACGTAATATGGAACAATATATTAAAATGGCTAAAGGCTCCCTATATTATGCTGTGGAGCAATTACTCAACAAAAAGCTAATTAAAGTAAAGCAAGTGGTAACAGATCAGACACGTCCTGATAAGACCATATATAGCATTACCCCTGCTGGAAAAGAAGCTTTTCAACAGTTACTGAAAAAACAACTACAAGCAGAAAGCACACACTATCATCCGATGTACACCGCACTTGCATTTATTCACCTTGGAGATGAGAAGCTGATTCGCACAGCTCTTTCAGAGAGGATTTCTCATACTAAAATGCAGCTTGAAATGCTAGAAAGAGTGTATAAACAATTTGGTGTCCACGCTCCTAAAGGTTCACAAGCTATTATGGAAAATGCTCATCAACTTTGTCAGGTTGAATTTAAATGGCTACAAGGATTGCTGAAAGATGCGGAAGATGGATTATTTACGCAAGAAGAATAATTAGAAACAACGCACCCAAAATATTTAGGGTGCGTCACTTTTATACCTTTTAGTGTGCTGGAAAAAAGATCATCTGAAATAGGAAGATAACTGCAAATACGTAAATGAGCGGATGAACATCTTTCCACTTTCCATTTACAGCTTTCATGATCGGATAGGTAATAAAACCAACCGCAATTCCTGTAGCGATACTTGAAGTCAATGGCATCGTTAAGATGATGGCAAAAGCAGGGAACGCTTCATCAAAATTTCCCCATTGTATTTTTGCCAGCCCTTCCATCATGAAGCATCCGACAATAATTAATATCGGCGCTGTGATTGCCGGTAAACTTGAAATAGCTGAAATTGCCGGGGAAAAGAACATGGATAAAAGAAACAAACCAGCTACCACAACAGAAGTCAAACCTGTTCTCCCACCTGCGGCAACCCCTGCAGAAGATTCGATATAAGCACATGACGGACTTGTTCCAAGAGCCGCACCAGCTGTCGTTGCTATTGCATCAGAAAGAGTTGCAGGCTTCGTTCTTTCCAATTTCCCTTCCTTCATAAAACCAGCTTGTTCTGAAACTCCAACAAGCGTACCCGTAGAATCAAATATTGTAACCAAGATGAATGCAAATACAACCGTATATAAACCGTTTGTAATTACACCACTGAGTGCATCTCCAATATGGATGAATTGAAGTGCAGGAGGCATATCCACAATACCAGTAAAGGAAAGCATATTAAAGAAATAACCTGCAATAGCTGTCAAAACCATTCCATAAAATAGAGCTCCAGATACCCTCTTAGCCATAAGGATGAGAGTCGTGAACAGTCCACCGATAGCAAGCGCCGTAACCGGACTTGTGAGATCTCCCAGTGTAATCATCGTTGCTTCACTCGGAACGACAATTCCTGCCATTTTCAAACCAAGAAACGCAATGAATAAGCCTATGCCCGCTGTAATTCCGTATTTTAACGGCGCAGGAATTGCTTCAATTAGCGCTTTTCTTAAATTTGTCAAACTCAAAACAATGATTACAAGTCCAGCTAAGAACACCGTTCCTAACACTGCTTGATAAGTAAGACCCTGTGTTGCTACAACACTTGTGAAATATGCATTTAGGCCCATTCCTGGAGCAATCGCAATTGGGTACTTTGCATATAGTCCCATTGTTAACGTCCCAATTACTGTAGCTATAATCGTTGCCATAAACACTTGATCAAATGGAATACCTGCGGCTGATAGAATCGCAGGGTTGACAAAAATTATATAAACCATTGTAAGGAAAGTAGTAATCCCCGCTAAAACCTCTTGTTTAATAGATGTATTAAACTTCTTAAAATTAAAATAGTTTTCCAACTTGAAAATCCCCCAAAAACGAATGTATTATTGAAACCTCACTAATAATATTCGTTTTCTATTGATATTTCAAGAGAAAATTGAAAATAGATGTCCGATAAATAATTTATTTTCCGAATCACAAATATCTTTACAAACTAAAATCCCAATATTTCAGTTTTCTAGGCAAATGGTCTCTACTTGTTTTCACCGTTACAAATTTGGGTATATTTAAAAATAAGTAACGAAATTACAGTAAATCAATTGTCACTCATTTACAAAGTTTCCACTATTTTTTCTGATATATCTAAATTTTCTAAAAAATCACTTCACAAACAGGACAAAATATCAGATAATAGGAAAAAGGATGAAGAACCATACTTTCACATCCTTTTCATGATTCACCCGTAACTACGCATTCCAAAATTCCGCACAGGGGGTAGAAATTATGAATAAGCATTTTTCTTTTCAACCTGAACAATCTGTTTCCAATTTCAAAAGCTTTGATATGACAAGAGAGGAGAAAGTCGCTCAAATCATCGTTGACTCTTCTGTCTTTCAATTTCATAAAAACAGGCTGATGAACGAAATAGACCAAGCATTAGGTGAAGGTAACCGTCAAAAATTCCAAAACTTATCCAACGAATATAATGCCTTATTAAATCAATTCTCACACTTACAGTAAAAGATCAAAAGAAAAAGAAGCGGAAAGTCATTCCGCTTCTTCCTGCTTTTCGGGAAGCTTTTTCTCTTCTGTTTTCGCTTCTGTATGACAGCAGGAACATTTTTTCTTTGTCTCCTTTTCCTGCTTATACAAGTAAGCGAGCACCCCGATAATCATAAACGAAAAGACCCCTGATGTTGAATCTTGAAAAAACAACTCCTCTGCATACTTCTCCAACAACGTTAACCAAATCTGTAGCACAATATCCATTACACGATCCCCTTTCAGACGGAATCCAACAGACACAAAATCCCAGTAAATCAAAGATGAAAGGAGTGCAGCCGAAGGCAATGGAGACGTCAGTCAAAATTTTGTGAATATTCTGTGTTTATAATTATTATAAACCTTATGTAAGTTTTTTCCTATCCTACTAGCTTCTTATTTTTATAGGACTTCCCTCGTACGCCAGTGACCAAACAAACGTTTCCCTTCTCTCTCTAGGTATCAAGAAACCCCTCTTCATACCTATTGATTCCCCCAACAAGAATCTCTTGGACAAGGGAAAAAAAGTCGGTTACACTAACTTAAACAGCTTGAATATATAAAGGAGCTATATAAATGGAACATCTTATCAACTCACATGTCCGGGATATTGAGATTTCAGGTATCCGCAAATTTTTCAACCTTGTAGCTAAATATGATGATGTACTTTCTCTAACGATTGGACAACCCGACTTTCCTACTCCTACACATGTAAAAGATGCTGGGAAAGCTGCTATTGAACTGAATAAAACCGTATACACACCGAACGCTGGTATTCCTGAACTCAGGGAGGCGGCAGCTGATTTTGTAATGAAAAAATATGACATGGAATATAATCCTGACTCAGAAGTAATTGTTTCCATTGGTGCTAGCCAAGGAATAGATATTGCATTTCGGACGATTTTAGAACCCGATACAGAGGTTATCCTTCCTGGTCCAGTCTATCCAGGCTATGAGCCACTCATCAAATTATGCGGTGCAACCCCTGTACATATTGACACCAGAGAAACGGGTTTTCAGTTAACAGCAGATTTAATAGAAAAGAATTTAACAAAAAAAACACGTTGTATTATTCTCCCTTATCCTTCAAATCCGACAGGAGCAGCAATATCCAAAGAGGAATTGCAAAAAATTGCAGCGTTGTTGCAAGATAAAAATATCTTTATTCTGTCTGATGAAATTTATAGTGAACTTGTTTTTGAAGGCAAGCACCACTCCATTGCCACTTTGCCTGGCATGAGAGAAAAAACCATCGTTATTAATGGTGTATCCAAATCCCATTCCATGACAGGTTGGAGAATAGGGCTCGTTTTTGGTCCTGAATATATAATGAAACAGATGTTAAAAGTTCATCAGTACAATGTTTCATGCGCTAGCTCCATCTCCCAATACGCCGCATTACAAGCATTAACAACCGGTATAAATGATGCAGAGATGATGAAAATACACTATCAACAGAGAATGAACTATGTTTATAACCGCCTATTGAATATGGGACTGGAAGTTGTAAAGCCTGCTGGAGCGTTTTACCTTTTCCCCTCTATACATAAATGTAATATGAAGTCGTTTGACTTTGCGTTGAAACTTGTAGAAGAAGCTGGAGTTGCGCTTGTACCAGGAAGTGCATTTTCCGAACTAGGAGAAGGATATGTAAGGCTTTCCTACGCGTATGATATGCCAACACTTGAAACAGCCATGGACCGTATAGAACGTTTTTTAAATGACCTATAACAAACAAACGGAAAAGGAGCGATGTTCTTCACCATAGTCGCTCCTTTTTTCTTTCTATTTCCTCAACTCTTTCACAAATCTTTTCATTTCATCCTTATTTGTGCTGTTCAACCATTCTTCCAATCTTTTATTTTCTTCCTGTATGACCCACCCCATCACTTCTTGGATCTCGCTCATAAATCCGCCAACCTTTTCCTCTTCCGATTGGAGATTTTTCAATAGACGTTCCCAATCAACCCTCTCATCAAAAATACCTTGCTCTGGATGTTCTCTCGCCAATTCTATAACTTTTTCTAAAGACTCACCTAAAAACAGTTCTAATGCTATCCACTCACTGATGTATTCATGGCGATAGCCTTCCTTCATCACCAATTGAAATTGTTTTCTTGCCTCTTCATACTTTCCTTGTTTTAAAAGGGCTGCAGCGTGATTCCCCTCTATATACTCATTTAGAATATCTCCCTTACTATCCCCAAAGCTTTCATACCATTTCTCATAAGAATACCAATCCTCTTTTTCGAAATAGTATTGGAGAATTTCAAGGAATAATATTTCATTAGGCGATCTTCGTGCTAATTCCTCTAGGTAAGGCATTGCAAGCTCCTTTGATGATTGATTCATCATTAACGCTTCAACCCCGATGATCTTGCTAATCATCAGCAAACTATGCAAATCATCTGGATTATTCTCATAATTTTGCTTATACATATCCAGTGCTTCTTCGGGTTTATTTTTCAACAACACTCTATCCGCATTAGTCAAATCCCTATTTTTCAAATAAAATGTCGGTAAATTTCCAAAGGTGTCTTCCCCCAATCGATAACCTTGGCTCTGGGTAATCAAATCTCCTTTTTCATTATGGGCCTGAACATTCCAAAAGAAACGGCCTCTAGGATTTGCAAAACCAAGTACAGATGAGTAATCAATCCCTTCACTATCATCCATATACTCAATTACTCCTTGCGAGAAATAAAGGTCTTCAACTGGAACCGTAAGCTTTGTAGTTTTGATTCCACTCTGTAATCCATGTGAAACGGAACCACCTTCTACCTCCCTGCCGACACTGATACTGTAGTATGCGGCTCCATTAATTGGTTCCCATGAAAACTGGATCTTATCTTCTTTTATTTCTTTAGAATTTACAGGATTGTATATTTCTATTAATGGGTGAATCATGGAGTCGTTTGCCACAACATTCTCATTCTCCACTTCAATCCAAGGGTTTGCTGGCATGGAAACAGCATAGCCATCTATGTGTTCAAAGGTAAACCCGAATACTAGCTGATAACTACCAGATGGGACATTTCGGAAAATATATTCACCTTTTATATTCGTTACTGCATGGTATTTTTCTTCTGAACCAATGCTATAATTTAAGTTGTTTTTAGCACGAAGGAATACCCCTACTCCCTGAATGGGTGTCTTACCAATCGATTTGTATATGTTTCCTCGTACCGTATGAAAAGAATCTTGACCGTTCTTTACCCGGTCCATTATCTCTAATAGTTGCTTCTCTTCTGAAAAACCTTCGTCATCCCGATCATCCCTTTCCTTTTTCACCCTCCTAATATCTTTCAAAGCCTTTTCCACAAGCGCAATTACTTTCTCATGCTCACCTTGCCTAAGGAGAATATCTACATGGGACTTAACTGCCTTTGTTTTTGTGTAAATGTCATCTTTTGAAACAATAGCGTTGAATTCTTTAATATACGTTAAGGCCAGCTCATATTGCTCGTTCTGAACTGCCAAGTCGATTTGTTTTGTTGCTAATTCCGACCTAAAATACGTTTTTATCCCCCTGTCTAAGGCAGTTTGAAGAACTTCATTGCCTTTTTGCCATTTCCCCAGCTGGTTGTAATATTCTGCTAGTTCCTTCGCCGCTGACTCCATAGAACCGTCCGGTGGTCCTTCTTCGACGTATTCTATTAAATAAGGTAGACGTTCTTCCAATGAAAACTTCACATTTGCTTTATTATGGTCTGACCAATATGTCGAGGTAAAACCAACATATACATCATATTGAAGGGTGTAGGCGTCTGCTATTAAAAACTCCCTAATAAGAGCGAACCTCTGCTCTTTGAAAATGTTCCCATTTTCAAGCAGGTCTATTACTCTCTCTTTTCCCAATTGCTCCCCGTTTGCCATTTGGTGCCTAGCCATGAATATGCTGTACTGAGGTTGTACCAAATAGAGAAAAATTGGCAAAAATAACAAAAATGTAGCTATTGCCAATACTATGTGTTTAATTTTTACTTTTACTTTCATGCTCCTTCACCATTCTTTCATAGTCATCCTTCCAATAGGTGTATCCTGCAATTTGGATTATTTCGCGATTTGCCTGTGTAGTGGTGAGCTCATTTTTTCTATCTTCCCTTAACGAAATGGTCGAAATCATTAATACTGTGGCCATAATGATTGGAAGAATAGGTAATTCTACTTCCTTATTCCAGAAGGATGAAAGTTTTTCTTTGAAACTATTTGGGTGAGTTTTCTGTAACACTTTTTCACACCCAGTAAAATGGAAGTCCTTTAATTCATCGTCTAGTCTTTTTCTAACCGCTTGTTTTTCTTTGTGTTGCACTTCCATCCTCCCCTTTCTCCAGCATTTCTTTCAAACGGAAACGTCCTCGTTTCAGTCTTGTTTTCACTGTACTTTCTGCCATAGCTAACATCCTTGCAATTTCACTTATTTTCATCTCATTGAAATAATAAAGAATGATGATTTCTCTGTACTTATAATCCAACTTTTGAATCAACTGACTTAAGCATTGATTTTGAAAATCTAGTAAAAACAGTGCCTCCGGACCTTCTGTTTGTTCATCTTCCGTAATCCGTTCCACAAATTCAAAATTTAGCAGGATGCGCTTGAAGCTCCACTTCCGCATGTGCATTTTGCATCGATTGACAGTAATGGAGGTGAGCCAGCTTTTCAATTTTTCTTCCTCATCTAATTGATGAATCTTTTCATAGGCTGTGATAAAGGTGTCCTGCACAACTTCTTCAGCAAGGTGATTATCTTTCACCAGTAAGTAGGCCGTTCTAAGAAGATAGTCTCCATAAAGAGTCATCAATTCTTTAAGTGCTGATTCTTCTTTACTTTTCAAACGTTTCACAAGGTGCAAATCATGCTCACCCCCCTTTCTTTTTAGGTCTATATGTAAGATGCAAGATTATTAGAAAAAGTTTCAACTTTTTTAAATAATTGTCTTTTAGGTTGATATATATTACCGTAGCATAAAGTGGCCACTGAAAAACTGATAACGTAAAGTTTTTTGATCCCTAGCTGGTGATTGGAGCAAAAGGCGAAGACTCCTCGAAAATGCTACGCATTTTCTTCGTGCGATGAATCGCTGCCGAAGTCTTCCTTGTCCTGAGGGAGATAGCACTAGGTGGAGACCCCGCAGGCGTAGCCTAAGGAGGCTCACGTCAGCCCCTAGGAAAGCGAAGCCTTTTGCGGAAATCAACAGCGGTGTTTAGTAAAATGCTAAAATCAAAGTCTTTTTCAGTGGCCTCCATAAAGATGGGGAATTTGTGGGGATATTTGTAAAGATAAATTTCTATTGAACACCATTGTTGATTCAAGCAAATTGATTCGCTTTCCTAGTTTTGTAGTTAATTCGATATTATTAAAAAAGAAAAGACCCTTCCCTAGAAAGGGAGGGTCTCAATTTAATTGTTTGTTAGATTATTGCAATGCCGCTTCAACATTTATGACACCGTAGCCATAATTGAAGGACGAGCCCAGGTTGGTTGCTGTATCACGTAATCGTTCCCGAACTTCTACATTTGTCAGATTCGGATTTTGGGCTAATAATAGTGCCGCTGCGCCTGCCACGTGAGGAGACGCCATGGAAGTACCATTTAATTCTCCATATTTATTTCCTGGTAACGTACTGTTGATGGAAACTCCAGGTGCCATTACTTCCAGCTGGTTACCGACACTTGAGAAGGATGCACGGTTATTATTAGAATCCACCGCACCTACTGCGATAACGGAATCGTATTTAGCAGGGTACCCTATTGTATTAACCAATCCTAGGAATGAACCACTGTTTCCTGCTGCAGCTACCACTACAATGCCACTATTATAAGCATTGTCACTCGCCTGCTTTAATGTTGTGGACCCTGTGCTTCCTCCAAGACTCATATTAATGACATCCATGTCGTTGTCAATTGCCCATTCAATACCTTGTGCAATTCCTGCCAGCGTTCCACTACCATCAGCACCTAGGACTTTTACTGCGTATAGATTAACATCATAAGAAACACCAAGTACTCCGACATTGTTATTTAAAGCTGCAATGGTACCGGCTACATGTGTTCCATGACCATTCCCGTCTGTTAGAGCGTCTGGCTCTCCAGAAACGAAGCTTGCACCACCCGTGACACGAAGGTCTTCGTGACTTGCATCGATTCCTGTATCAAGTACAGCTACTTTCACACCAGATCCTGTTACATTTTGAGCATGCGCCACATCCGCTTTAATATGGGGAACTCCATAAGGTACCGATTGTGCGGTTGTTTGCATCTCTACATTTTCTTCCACATACTGTACATTAGGATTCTTCTCAAGAGCGGCTGCAGCTGCTTCCGGCAGGGTAATATGTAAAACATTCATGTGCTTAAATTGATGCTCCACCGTTCCACCAAGAGTGGAAACCAATTTGTCAGCCTTCGTGATTAATGGGCTTGATTTTAAGCCGATTAAGTATTCCTTCATTACTGGTTTTCCCTTTGCACTTGCATCTGATGGCATAAAGGAGAAGGATAGCACCATCACTACTGCTAATAACATGGTAAGCATTTTTTTAAAAGATTTGTTCATTTTTTTCACACTCCTTAAATTAATCTAAATAAATAATTTATTTAGTTAACTATGATACTAGCATAATAATCTAGTGATTGTTATTGGGAAAACAATCCTACTTTCCCCTGTATAATTCATAGATTCCATAAGGAACTTTCCCAATGGTTTATCATGGAAATCATTACAGAAATATGTTGTTATTGTAAATAAATTCTTATTCTATTATAAAGATTGAGTTCCGAATTTCTATAAAAAAAACACCGGCCTTGCTCCTAGATAGAGCGAGGCTCGGTGCTTAAAATTTAGGGGGATAACCTAATTATTGTAATGCACTTTCTACATTGATGACTCCCTTTCCAAAGAAGAAAGGATCGCCAAGGTTAGTGGCAGTATTTTTTAAACGCTCACGAATTTGAACATTTGTCATATTTGGATATTTTGCTATGATTAAGGCAGCCGCTCCTGCAACATGTGGAGAAGCCATTGACGTCCCATTAAAGGAAGAGTATTTGTTGCCAGGAGTCGTACTAAGAATATTTACACCGGGAGCCATAACTTCAAGCTCACTTCCAACACTTGAGAAAGATGCACGATTATTACTGCTATCGACTGCACCAACAGCAATAACAGAGTTGTACTTAGCAGGGTAACCAATTGTATTTCTCTTACCTTTTGAACCGGAATTTCCAGCAGCTGCAATTACTACAATTCCACTTGCGTATGCATTGTCACATGCTTGCTGAAGGGTTGTTGACCCTGAACTTCCACCAAGACTCATATTAATAACATCCATGTCATTAGCAATGGACCACTCAATTCCTTGTGCAATCCCACTTAAAGTCCCACTACCAGAAGCGCTCAAAACTTTAACTGCATAAAGATCAGCATTGTAAGCTACACCAAGCACTCCGGTCGTATTATTTAATGCTGCAACCGTTCCTGCTACATGAGTTCCATGTCCATTTCCATCTTGAAGGGCATTCGGTTCTCCAGAAACAAAACTTGCTCCGCCTTTTACGTTAAGGTCTGCATGATTTGCATCAATCCCTGTATCAAGAATTGCGACTTTGACACCACTTCCTGTCACACCAGTCCCATGCGCTTTATCAGCTTTTATATGTGGAATGCCCCAAGGAACTGTTTGGGCAGTAGCCATCATTTCGATGTTTTCTTCCACGAATGCAATGTTAGGGTTTTTCTTTAGAGCCTCCGCAGCTTTTTCAGGTAAAGTGACCTCTACGACATCCATGAACTGGAAGGTGTGCTGAATATCTCCACCAGCAGCACTAATTAGTTTTTTGGAAGACTGTGCATTTGCTTTATTCCCTTTTGTAAATCCAACTAAGTACTCTTTCTTAGCACTAGCACTCGGGTTTTCAGATTGGGCTTGAGCAGTCCCGAACGCTAACGAGAAAGCCAATATAGCAATAAGTATTACCGAAAAACCTTTCATCCATTTCTTCAATAGATTCACTCCTTAATAAATTTTTAATAATTCTTACTATTAAGAACTATTAACGAAAGTGTATCACTTGACACGTCAAATTCATATTGGGAAAGCGGAGTGATTAATACGCAATAATTTACTTAAAGGACCTTCCATTTTCCCAATAAGAAATTTGTCATAGCCTCTTTGTTTATCCGATAAAATAAAATTTAATTAAATAAAAGGCTCTGTTAAAGCATATTGTTGATTATTGCAGCAACCTAGCTGTTGATTGGAGCGATAGGCGAAGACTCCTCGAAAATGCTACGCATTTTCTTCGTTCGATGTTTCGCTGTAGAAGCCTTCCTTGTCCTGAGGGAGATAGCGCTAGGTGGAGACCCCGCAGGCGTAGCCGACGAGGCTCACGTCAGCCCCTAGGAAAGCGAAGCCATTAGCGGAAATCAACAGCGGTAATTAACAGAGCCAAATAAAAAGAGAAGCCGAATCTTATCAGCTTCTCTCTGCTACCCTATTTTTCAAAATGTTGACATACCTGAGATAAAATCATTAATTAAAGAACACATTGTAATATCTAGTAAATGCTACAGCGAAGTCTCCTCTAGTCACTTCTTGCTTCCCATTAAAAGTAGCCTCAATTTTTGGTTCCAGGTCATATCTCCCCTGTGTTACAGAGAAATTGGCGTTCAAAATATTAAGGTTTAGAGCCACTTGCACATACCCTTTTAAATTCTCTGGTATATCACCTTGATCCTTTAACACTACTTGTTCATTCTTATATGTCACTTTAATATCACCAGAATGGGCTAACGCCTCTTTTTCAAGTCCTAAGCTTTGGACTAGGGAGTATGCCAATTCCGCTTTGGTTAATGTACCTTTAGGCACGAATTTTCCATCTTGCTTTGGTAACATTACTCCGTTATTCTTCTGTGCTTGATCTCTAAAAGCTGCTCCTTTTGCCATTACTGCTTCTGCAAAAGCCAAATCTGCATTTGAGACATCTGCAAAGCTCGGTACGTTCGGTAATGACTGCCTAATTTCCGCTCCCATTACTAAGTATTTCGCAAGATCTAATCTAGTCAATTTTGCATCAGGTTTAAAATCGCCATTTTTGTTCCCATCGAATAGTTTTTCATTCACTCCCTGCTTAATAGCTTCTTCTGCAGGGTGACCGCTTATATCATTTAAGCCTGAAAATCCTTCAATTTTCGTAAAAGTTAAAGACCCTTCTACAGTTTCAGGTAAAGCTATTCCGATAGGGTTAAGCTCGGCACCTCGAAGTCCTCTGATCTCCGCTTTCCATGTACCTGATTGCGGGGAATCAACCAGTACTACACGATCAGAATACAATGGAAATAACAAACTGACACCAGAACTGTACTCTGTTCCATCTGGAGCAGTTAAGACAAGGTTAACAGGATTTCCTGTAGCCTCCATCACACCTTTTCCATCTACTCGTGCAAGAAGGCTGGTCAATCCTTCTTCGACGGAAAATTCATAAACGCCTCCCGTAAGCGTGGAGTATTCTATTTGTAGGTCTTCCCTCGTTGTTGACGTTTCCACATTGGAGTGGAAGGTTTGATTCCATTTTAATGTAGATCCATATGCTTTATTCTTAGAAAGAGAGGCATCAACCGCAGCAAAAGCGTTCACATAACCTGCTCCGACTTCCCAAGCTTCATATCCTGGCATATTAGTAGCTGTTTGTTGAATAATTTCTTTTACCTCACCTGGAGATAAGCTTGTATCAGCTTCCAGCATCAAAGCCACAATTCCTGCCACATGTGGTGTAGCCATCGATGTACCACTCATACTCGTATAGTATGGAAGATGTTGAGGTTCAATTAGTTCCGCATCTTTTTCTGCCGCCAATGCTGAAAGCGGGGCCACTACTCTCGTAGAAACGATATCTACACCTGGAGCAGTAATGGTTGGCCTATCTTCCCATGTCCATTCCTCACCGTCCATACTGAAAGTTCCTCCAACGCCTTTCGTTCCACGGGAAGAGAAATCAGCTAGCGTTCCGTCCTTCACTCCGGCTGCAACAGAAATGACCCAAGGTGCTTTTGCATAAGGATTGTGTGTATTTTCGGCAGGTCCTTCATTGCCAGCAGCAAACAACACAACAATCCCTCTATCATAGGCTTTTTTACTCGCTACATTTATTGGATGGTTTGGATCAAAATCACCACTGGATCCCCATGAATTCGTAATGACTCTAATTCCATATTCCTGTTGATGCGTAATGGCGTAGTCAAAGCCCCCTATTCCGTCAAGTACGAACAACGCACCTCCAGAACCGTATCCGATCAAATCAGCACCTGGAGCGGCTCCCTCGTATTTCCCTCCAGACATCGCTCCTGTACCGCCAACCGTTCCCGCGACATGTGTGCCGTGACCAGAGTTTGTATCTGTGTTTGGTACATTTTCCGTATAAGAGATTGGCAGAATTCCAGTTATCCCCTGTAGATTAGTGGAACCAAGCACATTCTGGACAAGATTGCGGCCAAACTCATGATCTTTATGCGTGCCATCCACTCCACTATCATTCACGACTACCCCTATCCCTTTACCCGAAATAGGCATACCGCCGTTCCCCTTTGTCATTTCCTTGTCAGTTCTTACTTTGTTCACACCTGTAATATCTGTTGATTCTGCGTTATAGAACATTACCTTTTCATTTAGATAGATAGATCTTACTTCCGAAGATTTTGCCAATGCTTCGACCTGCGCCTTTGTTGCCACAGCCCCTGCGATAGGTAATTCATTCATGGTAACTGCTTTAGCAACTCCAAGCTCATTCAACAAATCAACCTGAGTGGCTGTTGGTTTCTGGTCTCCATTAAAGGTAATAATAATTTGAGCAGTACTTGTCGCATCATTTAAAACAGACCATACTTTTTCATCCACTATGGAGGAAGGAGCTTCTCCTTGGGCATTTACACTAGCAAGTGAACTCAGCATTAACAATACCGCACATACAACAGCAAACCATTTTTTCATCATTTCCCCTCTTTTCCTATGATTAGTTTATTGCATTGCCTTTAAGACAGCTTTGTAGGCATCCACATAACCGGCACCCGTTTCCCATTTTTCATATCCTTGCATTGTTGTCGCTGTGTCTTCCAACATTTCTTTGATCTCCATTGCATCTAAGGTTGGATCCACTTCTAACAATAATGCAATGATTCCTGCAACATGAGGAGCAGCCATCGATGTTCCACTGAACGTTGTGTAGTATGGTAAGTGCGCTGGTGAAATATATTCCAGATCTTTTTGTGCGCTTAGTGCAGATAGAGGTGTAAATACTCTTGTAGAGACAATGTCTACACCCGGTGCAGTTACAGTAGGGCGGTCTTCCCATTTATACTCCGTCCCATCTATTACAACAGAGCCTCCCATTCCTTTCTTCCCTCGTGATGAAAAATTAGCAAGCTTCCCATCCATATCACCCGCTGCTACTGTGATAACCCAAGGAGCTTTTTTGTAATTTCCAGAAATCGTTGCTTCATTTGGCCCTGAGTTCCCTGCAGAGAATACAGTAATGATTCCTCGATCATATAACTTTTTAGTGGCAATATTGATTGGATTGCCGGGATCAAAGTTTGTACCCGCATCACTTGTTGCACCCCAAGAATTTGTAATGATTCGTATGTTGTATTCCTGCTGATGAGTGAGCGCATAGTCAAATCCACCTAGTGTATCTAGCATCGCAACAACTGCTCCAGAACCATATCCAATCAAATTAGCTCCAGGTGCCACTCCCTCGTATTTCCCTCCCGACATAGCTCCTGTTCCACCAACGGTACCAGCTACATGTGTGCCATGCCCAGAACTTGAATCAGTATTTGGTACATTTTCCACATACGATATTGGGAGAATTCCTGTAACCCCATTAAGATTTGTGCTACCTAGAACATTTTGTACTAGGTTTCTACCAAACTTTAAATCATTGTGTGTTCCATCGACACCACTATCGTTAATAACTATGCCAATACCCTTTCCACTCACAGGCATCCCATTATTCATTTTTTGGATATTAGAGTCCGTACGAACTTTATCCACGCCTGTGTATGTAGTGGCAGCATCGTTTTCATATTGCAGCGTTTGATTGTAATAAACAGAGATCACATTATCCCATGTCACTATTTGATCAACCTGCTCCTTCGTTGCGATAGCACCTACAAAAGGTAAGCTATTAAATGTAACAGCTTGGTTAATTCCAATGTCTTCAAGGAGCCCAACAATGGGGGAGGTTATTCCGTCTTGGCTGTCAAACGTAATGATTACCTCCACTGGACCTTCCTGTGTTGCAAAAATATGCGTCAACTTCTCATCCATTTTCTCAACCACACCAGGATCGGCATAGACAAGCTGCGAACCTTGCAACCAAATCGCATTCATTATCAAGCCTAGTACAAGAATTCCAATGGTAAAAACAGAAACTTTTCCTTTCATCACTTAACCCCTTTCTGAATTTTATTAATTATTAGACTATATACCCCATTCTTTCACATCCTTATATGACTTTCTATTAGGCATACGTTGTAAAAAAACAGAGTTTCTGTACTATTTTGATTACTACTTTAGTTGTAAGTGACTGTTTTAAGACACAAAAAAACGCCGGACTTTATGCCCAGCGCTCTTCTTTCATTCAAAAACTCCTAAGGATTGAAGGAAAACAAGTAAGATAGATATAGGAATCACATATCTGATGAGGAAATACCATATTTGAAACAATCCTTTTTTAACGGTAGAACCTTGGAAGAATTCATCCTCTAATATGCTCCTAGGAATACGATGTCCCACAAAGTATGAGATCAACAAGGCACCCAATGGGAGGCCTATATTACTCACTAAAAAATCAGCCGCATCAAAGAACAGAAGACCTGATATAGTTATGTCAGATAGTACTCCAAAGGATAGTGCAGAAGGAATACCCATAACAAAAATAATTAAACCCGTTATGACTGCTATCCTTCTTCTTTTTTCTTGATTACCTTTTACGATGACTGCAACAATAATCTCTAAAATAGAAAAAGCTGAAGTCAAGGTAGCGAATAATAGTAAGACTAGAAACATTGTTAAGAACAACCCACCAAACGGCAGTTGATCAAACACCGCTGGTAAAACGACGAAGACAAGACCAGGACCTTCATCCGGCTGCAGTCCTAGCGCAAAAACAGCAGGGAAAATTACTAAACCGGAAAGAAGGGAAATGATAATGTTAAGTCCAACTACAGACCCAGCCGATCGTACTAGGTTCTCTCCTTTCTCCAAGTAAGAGCTGTACGTTACCATAATGGAAATACCAACACTAAGAGAAAACAGAGCTTGTCCGAGTGCCATTAGGAATGTATTTGGGGTAATTAAGGATGGATCAGGCTGTAAAAAATACAAGATCCCTTCTGCTGCACCCTCCAAAGTGAGTGATCTTACCAACAATACAATAAAAATAATAAATAATAATGGCATTAAAATCTTGCTGGCTTTTTCAATTCCACTTTGTACCCCAGCCTGGATGACCCAAATCGTAATCCCTAAAAAAATGAATTGTGCAATTAACACTTGGATTGGATTTGCTATCGTCTGCTCAAATAATGACCCATATTGCTCTAAAGAAAATTGAGCTAAACCGCCTGTCACACTTTTCCACAAATAAGTGACAATCCATCCGCCTACCACACTGTAAAAAGATAAAAGAATAAAGGATGCACTTACTCCAAGCACACCGATCAAATACCACTTCTTTTTCGGTGCTAAAGTTTTATACGCTGTAATGGCGTCCTTTTGGGTAGATCTTCCCACGATAAATTCTGCCAAAAGCATCGGTGCACCTATGAGAATGGTGAAAAGAATAAATAAAAGAAAAAATATTCCCCCTCCATTTGTACCGGCCATATATGGAAACTTCCATATGGCCCCTAAACCTATTGCTGATCCAGCTGCTGCTAAGATAAAGCCAACTTTTGATGTCCATTGCTCATGTTGTTTCATAGTTTATAACTCCTATTTAAAAGATTAGTCTATTATGATACTATCCTTTACTGAAAATGTATAGGGAATTTTCTGTAAAGTCTGGAGATGGCTATATTACACTAACAGAAGACATTTATGGAAGAGACACCAGTTTATGTTGCACCGCATAGATAACAACTTGTGAACGGCTCTTCACATTTAGCTTTTTAAATATTTTACTTACATGTATTTTAACCGTTTTATCGCTAATATATAGACGTTGCGCAATTTCTTTATTAGATAATCCCTCTACTAAACACACAAGCACTTCCTGCTCTCTTTCCGTAAGAGTCGTTGTGTCCTCTGATTGTTGAATTCCTTGTTGATGATAATCAATCAATTTTTTGGTCATGGCAGGGTGAATAATGGATTCCCCTCTATTTACCGTTCTTATTGCATCTATAACCTGATCAGAATGAGAATCTTTCAAAAGATATCCATCTGCGCCTTCCCTGATGGCAGATAAAAAATACTCGTCATGTTTATACATTGTCAGGATTAACACTTTTATCTCCGGATATTCTTTTTTCACTTTTTTTGTGAGTTCAATGCCGTCCTTATCTGGCATATTAATATCCATGACAATTACATGAGGACGTTGTCTTTGTAGGAGCTCGTCCATTTCTTTCTCTCCTGTTGCCTCACCAATAACTTTCATGTCACTTTCCAAGGAAATGATGGTTTTCAAACCGTCCCGTAATATAGCATGATCGTCTACAAGCATGACGTTAATCATTTTGAGTCGTCCCCTCCAATCCAAGTTTAGGTACTGTCAGTATTATCTCTGTCCCCTCATTTGTTTTACTCTCAATCTGAAGGGCAGCACCAATTTTTTCGGCTGATTCGTTCATTTGAAGTATTCCATAATGCGGCTGATTCATTGCTTTAATCATGGCATGGTAGAGCGAAAATCCAATCCCATTATCCGTCATTTTTAATAATATATGATCCCTTTTGTAGCTTACTAAAATGTGTAATTTCGTTGCTTTCGCATGTTTAATACAATTTTGTACACTTTCTTGGAATACATCAAACATTACCTTTTCTGTCATGGGACTTATAGGGCCTCTTTCTCCTCTAATCTCCAATTCAATGTTCAGAGTGAGTGTTTGATCTTTCTTTAATTCTTTAATTTTTCTTTCAATTGCAGTATGAAATCCCAGCTTCTCTGTTGGGTAAGGTTTTAACGCATAAATGGAATCTCTGACATCTTTCAAACTATCCCTTAACTGTTTATTACTGTCCGATATCAATTGTTTTGCAGAATGGGGATCCGTGTCTAATTTCCTGATGGATGTGTCAAGTTTCATGACCGCTCCGGCAAGTGATTGTGCTATACCATCATGGATATCATGAGCAATCCTGTTCCGTTCTTCAAGAATTACCCTTTGCTCCTGTTCTTTGAGAAGTTGCTTCGTTTTAAAAAAACTTGCCAATTGATTGGCGATTGTTGCAACAGCCCTCGTGTCCTCTATCGTGAAGCTTTTTGTACGAGTTTTAGTTACGACAAAACAACCAATCACCTCATTTTCAACTAATAAGGGAGCGTATAACACTGATCTGGATTGTGTACGAATATAAGGAGACAATGGGCCCATATCTGAATCTTTTCTATCAAAGACCATCAGACTCTCCAGGCTCTCCATTTGAAAAAATACTTCTTTTTCGATTAATGGGGACATCAGCCTGCCATTTAACGTGGTGAGTTCCCATTTTCCTTCTTGCGTTCTAAGAAACAGTACGCAGTCCTCATGTATCATTATATCACCAATCAATTTCTTAATTAGGCCCTCCCAACTTTGAGAGGTAAGTGATTTATTTAACTCAGAAGAAAAGTCGAACAATGCCTTAATACGGTTCTTCTCCACCTTTAACCTCGCAATGATGGAGCTGAGCAATGATAATCCAACAAGTGGGGAGAAAAAGAAGAAAAAAGAAAAACTGTCCACTTCCCCACGGTTTTGACTTCCAAGATAATGAATCAAACAACCGTAAACAAAGGCAATGGCATAACTGATTATTTCCCCTTGATTTTTCCCTATCCAAAAACGTAGAGGGTATTTTTCAGGACGTAACCATAACACAATGTCGACAATAAAATTATTAATGAGATAAAAGAAAGAAATGATGAGAAAAAAACCTACTATTTCAATTGTAAGAGAGGAGTATTGCGAGACCACAATCTTTTCTAAAATAAAACGGTGAATGATATGCGCAAGATAAAAACTTATGATTAATTGGGCAGGATTAAAAAAAAGGATCCGCAATGGCCTCCGGTGAATGAAATTAATAACAAGGACCGTCAGCGCATATATAAGAATGACTAAATCTATTCCAAAAACCACATACATCATATAAATGATGGGAAATGTTAAAGTACTTTGACCCCTTGGCATAGGCATTGGGTAATATTCACAGATAAAAAGGAATACCACCAACAATACGAGTGTCAAAGAAATAGTGACACTTTGGTGTACCACCAAATGATAACCAAACAATAACAATCCTATAAGTGAAATAAGCCCCATATATAGTTGAGAGACGTGATATCCCTTCCAGTGCATCTGCATCTTATCAACCATCCTGATCATTTTGTAGTTATAAAAGTTGTAAAGTTTTTAGAAACCAAAATAGAACTCCAGCTGGCATAATGATAAACACTTCCCAACTGAAGTTCTACTGTACTTTATCAACAAATAAAGTACTCTTTTATCATAAGCGATTTACAGCGTGGTTGCTATTAGGTAAAAGAAATATACAACTAGTACGAAAGTATTACTTTTTACTATTTACCTTTTTAAAACGAACTTCTATCGTAGCTCCTTCATTCTTTTCACTGAAAAACTGGACGGTACCGTGGTGATTTTTTATGATATTAAACGTAATCATTAACCCCAACCCTGTCCCAGTCGTTTTAGTAGTAAAAAAAGGCTCTCCCAGTCTTGAGATTATGTCTTCCGGAATTCCAGTTCCTTCATCACGCAAGGTAATGACAATATCCTCTTCCTCATTTTTTGTATCAATATACATGGTACCGCCATTTGGCATCGCTTCAATTCCATTTTTAAGTAGATTAATAAACACCTGTTTCATCTGGTTCTCATCACATTTTAAAATAGGGAATTCCGCCTTTAATTTTAAATCAAACCACACATTGCTCATGATCGCCTGCGTTTCCAAAAGCGTCGTTACATCCTTAAGCAGGGAATGGACGGAAACCGGATGAACGTATACTTGATGAGGTTTCGCAAGTAATAGTAATTCACTAAGAATAAGTTCGATCCTACTTAATTCCGATTCAATAATATCAAAATACTCCTTCTTTTCTTCCATCTCTCTTTCTAAAAGTTTGAAAAAGCCTTTGATAGCTGTAAGGGGATTACGAATTTCGTGCGCTATGCCGGCTGCCAATTGACCAGCAACCGTAAGTTTTTCCGATTGCAGCATTAACGCTTCTGCTTGTTTCCGTTCTGTGATGTCCCGTATAATGACTTGCACGGCATCTTTGCCTAAATAGGTGGTCGGTATTCCCACAAGCTCAGTATGAATGGCGTTTCCTTTCATTGTCTTCCACTCTTGTTCAAATGTCGGCAATTTCGTTCCTTTATGATGCTCGAGTACTTTTATCCATATCTTTTCAAAATCTCCTTTCGGAAGATTTGCATAAACAGTTTTCCCAAATATTTCTCCATAGTTATCCACTTCAAACATCTTTAGTCCAGACTCATTGATAAACGTCCATTTTTCTTCACAAATCACTCCGATTGTATCAATTGAATTCTGAACGAGCTTTCGAAACCGTTCGCGACTATTTTGTAAAATTTTATGAAAACTCTTCCGATGTGATATATCTACCAGCATTACAAAAGAAGCCGGTTTACCCTTGAATGTAGTATGATTTGACGTGATTTCCACATCGATTGCTCTTCCATCAAACCTCTTCCAGCGTTGTTCCATCTGCCCCACTCGGTACCCTTGTTGCACAGACTTAATTCTTTTTTCCACAATTTCATGATAATTTTCTTCTATGTATTCATAAACTGAGGTCTCGATGATCTGTTCTTTATGGGAAGCACCAAGCATGGATGTACCGGCTTCATTTACATACTTAATGACTCCATCAACAAAAATGAACACACCGTTTGGAAGGTATTCGATAAGGTCATAGGCAGAATAATCCTCGTCTTTTTGTGGGTCTTCACTCATACCGTTTCCATTTATTTTCCTTTGACTGGTAGGCATCGTGATGATCGTTCTATTATCTGGATCCGTGGAATTCTGATAATCCGATGTACGAGAGAGCATCATAACAATTTCTTTCTCTTCCCCCATACTTGATTTGACTTCAGAAAGTACGGCTTCCATCCAAACAAGGTCCCCATTCTTTTTTTTCATGCGAAAATAACAGTGAGTTTGGTGGGAGGGCTGATAAATCAAGCTTTCTATTAAATATAGGTCTTCTGAGTTGATCCAATTCTCTAGCTTGGTATCTATCAAATCCTTCTTGGCATATCCTAATAATGCTTCGCATGCGGAAGAAACATACTGAATATCTCCTTCCTCTGAGATCACAATAATAAGTTGAATCTTAGAGATAGATTCAACAGATGGTGTGTTCTCCTTCCTTAATAAAGAATCAGGGGTACTCATGACACGTTCCTCCCTTCGTAATCATTATTAAATCTCTTGCACTATAAAACGTTGTAAAACTAAATCGTCCCTAATTTCCAATATCCCCTATTATACTACAAATTTCTTTATTTTTCTAAATATTATAACTAATTATCCTAGTTCTTTTCTCCTAAAATAGAAAATCCCCTCCCCTATCAATCTACCAGAACCCCCAGGGAAGCTGTATAATGGGGGAAAAAGAAAAAAAAGAAAAAAAGGGGTCAGACCCCAGGAGGTATTTTAACATGAACAGAGAATTACATAAGGTTGCTTTTGTTGGTACGGGTGTGATGGGTAGTAGTATTGCTCGGCATTTGTTGGATCGCGGTTTTGAGGTTAGTGTGTTTACGCGGACGCGGGAGAAGGCGGAGGATTTGGTGTCGCGCGGTGCGGTGTGGAAGGGTAGTGCTGGGGAGGCCTCTCGCGGTGCTGATGTTGTAATTACAATGGTTGGCTACCCAAAAGATGTGGAAGAAATCTATTTTGGAGATAATGGCATTTTAACTAATGCTGAACAGGGTGCGTTCCTTATTGATATGACCACCTCCACTCCTACACTTGCTAAACAGATTTACGAGCAAGCGAAAGAACAAGGTTTACATAGCCTTGATGCTCCTGTCTCTGGTGGTGATGTGGGGGCCAGAGAAGCTCGTCTTACTATAATGGTCGGTGGAGATAAGACTGCTTTTGAATCTTGCCAACCAATTTTCCAAGCTTTAGGAGCAAACGTTATCCACCAGGGTGAGGCTGGAGCAGGGCAGCACACTAAAATGTGCAACCAGATTGCCATTGCCACAAACATGATCGGTGTTTGCGAAGCTTTGGCTTACGCAGAGACAGCGGGACTTGATCCTGAAAATGTCCTAAAGAGTATTTCTAGCGGGGCAGCCGGTAGCTGGTCCCTATCAAATCTTGCTCCTCGCATCATTGCTGGAAACTATGAACCTGGCTTTTTCGTCAAACATTTCATCAAAGACATGGAAATCGCCCTTGATGAAGCCGACAAAATGGGACTTGACGTTCCAGGTCTTTCTTTAGCCCGTGAAATGTATGTGAAACTTTCTGCAATGGGCGAAGAAAATAGCGGAACACAAGCACTTTATAAGCTGTTTCAAAAGAATAATTAAAGTGTAATGGCGACTGCAGTCAACCCGCAGTCGCCATTACTTTTATCTGTGTAACAAAGTCCTGCCCCTTAAAAATTCCAACAGACAGTGAACTGCCACTCTACTAGTCATATCTCGGAAATCAATCGTTGGGTCTATTTCCACGATATCCAAACCACTTACCATTTTCTCTTTTCCTAAAAAGTAAACAGCATCAAGAAGCTGCTCACTTGTCATCCCTCCTGGACCAATAGCAGGACAGCCTGGTGCATATGCCTGATCAAGAACGTCCATATCGATGGAAAGGTAAATGTGTTCAACCTTATCTTTTAGGTAGTTAACAGCTTCACTGATAACCGTCACGATTCCATTCTTCCTTACATCTGCCATCGTATAAACTTTTATCCCGCTCTCTATTGCATACTGGTGATAATAGGAACTGTTAGAGTAGTTTCTTATGCCCACTTGAACAAGTTGCTCACCTTTTAAGATACCTGCCTCCAAAAGCCTTCTGAATGGAGTCCCGTTTGTTGGACCACCATCCTCAGTGTTCCTTAAGTCGTGATGTGCATCAAATTGAATGACTCCGATATTACCCGTCTTGACCGTAGACATCCCTTTAAGGGTGGAAAAAGAGATAGAATGGTCGCCACCGATAAAAAGCGGAATACAATCTTTATTTTCCTTTAAGATAGTTGTTACCGTCTCTTCAATCCTGCGATAAGATTCCTGAATATCTGTTGCGTGCATATGAATATCCCCAGCGTCCATTAGCACTGACAAATCCCTAAGATCCACTTCTCCTTCCACAGCATAGGTGGAATAGGACTGCATCAGTTTTCTGACAACACCAGGAGTAAAACTCGCTCCTGAATGACTAATAGAGGGTTTCGACAGGGGGACGCCGATAATGGTCGTTCCATGGAGCATACGCTCGCCGTCCCATGGTTGCATCAGCTCACTTGCCTTAGGAAAATGTCTATCTACAAATGGAGGAGCACCTGTGGTTTGTAAATGGATTGGCCTACTCAAGAAAAGCTCCTCCTTTTGCCACTTTCTCCCCTTTTAAAAATACGCTGTGTACATGGTTAACACCATAATGATACGGGACGTACTGATAATTCGGAGCATTCCAGATGACCACATCTGCTTGACGACCCTTTTGAAGTCTTCCTGCAACAGCATCCTTATGGATAGCTTTTGCAGCGTTGACCGTGACTGCGTTCCATATCTCTTCGCATGTCATCCTCAATTTCAACATGGCTAGATTCATAATGAACTGGATGTTTTCGGTCGGTGAACTCCCCGGATTAAAATCGGTAGCCAATGCAACCGCTCCGCCTCCATCAATCATCCCACGGGCATTTGCATAAGTGTCTTTATTTAAATAAAAGGTCGTACCCGGCAAAAGCACCGCGATGGTGTCGGAAGAACCGAACATGCTGACTCCTTCATCTGACGCTGCAATCAGATGGTCCGCTGAGGCTGCTCCGAGCACAATGGCAAGCTCCGTTCCGCCTAGAGATACAATTTCATCTGCATGGATTTTCACAGCAAATCCTGCTTCTTTTGCTTTAGTTAAATATTGCTTTGATTGTTCAATGGTAAAGACACCTTCTTCACAAAAAATGTCCACAAACTCTGCAAGTTCTTCTTCTTTTAGCGTGGAAAATAATTGGCCCATTTCTTCTAAAAAACGTTCTGGATTCTCTTTATGTTCCTTTGGGATTGCATGGGCCCCTAAGAAAGTCGTTGCCATGATCATGGAATACTTTTGTTGAAGTTTCTTGGCCACCTTTAATTGTTTAAGCTCTGTTTCTGCATTTAGTCCATAGCCACTTTTTGCCTCCACTGCAGTTACACCATAACTAAGCATTCGTTTTAGATGAAATTCCGCTTTCTCCAACAACTCATCAAATCTTGCCTCTTGTGTTGCCTTAACAGTAGAATGAATGCCTCCACCTTGCTTTAAAATTTCTAGGTAGGGAACACCTTGTTGCTTTAAGGCAATTTCATGCTCTCTGGACCCACCGAATACAAGGTGGGTATGAGGGTCTACGAGACCAGGTGTCACAAGCTTTCCTTTGCAATCTATCACGTTATCACATTGCAACTCCTTCGCTTCATCAGTGGTTCCGATGAAAGATATTACCCCATCCTTCCAGGCGATTGCTCCATCTTTGATATGCGGGAGAACTTTCATCTGTTCTCCTTTGACCATATCCGATTCATGATCCATTGTTAGCAGTTGTCCGCAGTTGATTAGAAGTGTATCCACTATCATTTCTTACTCACTCTCCTTTAGCAAAGGAATGTGCACGCCTTTTTCTTTGGC
Source organism: Bacillus sp. CHD6a (assembly GCF_001293645.1). Lineage (GTDB taxonomy): Bacteria > Bacillota > Bacilli > Bacillales > Bacillaceae_I > Sutcliffiella_A. Next base: position 15,695 of record NZ_LBMD01000030.1, on the reverse strand, counting down.
CACTTTTTTCGCAAGATCATACCCTGCATCCGCATGTCTCACAACACCCATTCCCGGATCTGAAGTCAACACTCGTTCTAAGCGTCTTCCTGCAGCTTCCGTTCCATCTGCTACAATGACCATTCCTGCATGAAGAGAATACCCCATTCCCACTCCACCACCGTGATGAACGGAAACCCAACTTGCACCATTTACACCATTGATAAGAGCATTCAATATCGGCCAGTCTGCTACCGCGTCACTGCCATCAAGCATTGCCTCTGTTTCACGATTGGGAGATGCCACAGATCCGCAGTCCAAATGGTCGCGACCGATGACAATCGGTGCTGAAAGCTCGCCTCTTGCTACCATTTCATTAATGATTTTTCCAAAACGTGCACGCTCGCCATAACCGAGCCAACAGATTCTTGAAGGCAGCCCTTGGAATGCCACTTTTTCTCTTGCCATCTTAATCCAATTGCAAAGATGTTTGTTATCGGAAAACTCTCTTAAAATAACCTCATCTGTTTTATAAATATCTTCTGGGTCCCCAGATATCGCCACCCAGCGGAAAGGACCTTTCCCTTCGCAAAATTGAGGACGAATGAATGCTGGAACAAATCCTGGAAAATCAAAGGCATTTTCCACACCTTCGTCTAAAGCGACTTGACGGATATTGTTTCCATAATCAAAAGTGATCGCGCCTTTTTGTTGCAGTTCAAGCATTGCTTTCACATGCACGGCCATGCTTTCTTTTGCCAGTTTCACATACTGTGCAGGTTCTTCTTTTCTTAGTTTTGCTGCATCTTCTAAAGTCATTCCAATTGGAATATACCCATTTAACGGGTCATGTGCAGAAGTTTGGTCTGTTAAAAGGTCTGGTGTGAAACCTTTTTCCACTAATTGTGGTAGTATTTCTGCTGCATTTCCTAGTAGTCCAATAGATAAAGGCTTTCCTAGTTTCTTATATTCTTCTGCTTTTTGAATGGCTTCATCCACAGTTTTGACCTTTATGTCGCAATATCTCGTCTCAATGCGACGATCCATACGATGTTCATCTACTTCAATGGCAATACAAACACCGTTATTCATGGTGACGGCAAGCGGCTGTGCACCGCCCATGCCTCCAAGACCGGCCGTTACAGTAATCGTGCCCTTCAGTGTATTGTTAAAGAATTGTTTAGCTGCTTCTGCAAATGTTTCATAAGTGCCCTGAAGGATACCTTGCGTACCGATATATATCCAAGAGCCTGCTGTCATTTGGCCGTACATCATCAGCCCTTTTTGATCTAGCTCATGAAAATGGTCCCAATTAGCCCACTTTGGCACAAGGTTGGAGTTTGCGAGCAATACGCGTGGCGCATCTGCATGACTGCGGAACACAGCAACCGGTTTTCCTGATTGTACTAATAAGGTTTCGTCTTCTTCCAAGTTTTTAAGCGATTCCACAATGGCGTCAAAACTTTCCCAGTTTCTTGCCGCTTTCCCGATTCCACCATACACCACTAACTCCTCCGGTATTTCTGCCACTTCCGGGTCTAAGTTGTTCATGAGCATACGCAATGCAGCCTCCTGCACCCACCCCTTCGTATTTAACTCACTGCCCCTAGGCGCACGAATAACCTTCACCATTTCCTTTTCCATTTCAATTCATCCCCTTTTAATAGAATTAAATATATTGGTTTTTGGTAATGTTACAGAATTGTTGCGGGAGTATTAAATTTCTGAGGGGGGTCAGACCCCCCTAGGAATTTCACGCTCTACATAGAACGCTGCCCTCATCCTTCATCCACGCAGCCAGAGCTTCGATGTCTTTTGAGAAGATACGGTCTTCGGTGATGCTTGGGACGATGTTGCGCCCTTCTTGGTACCATTTTTGCATGAGTGGTGCAGATAGGAAGACTCCCCGGAATTCAAGGGCTTGCATGGCACACATCCATTCGATGGCAAGTACTCTCCTCACATTGGCGACGATTTGATAGGCATGCCTTGCTCCAATCGTTCCCATGCTCACATGATCTTCTTGATTGGCAGAGGACGGAATAGAGTCCACACTTGCCGGGTGAGCTAATGTCTTATTCTCTGAAACTAGCGATGCAGCACAATACTGCATGATCATTGCTCCTGATTGAAGACCTGGCTTCGGACTTAAGAATGGTGGCAAGTCATTTAACTGCGGATTAACCAACCGTTCAATTCTTCGTTCAGAAATATTAGCAAGCTCCGCCATCCCAAGCTTCAGAAAGTCCATCGCAAAGGCAATAGGCTGCCCATGGAAGTTTCCGCCTGAAATCACCTTGCCTCCATCATCGAAAATTAAAGGATTATCTGTTGCTGCATTGATTTCTATCTCCAGCTTCTCCTTCACATAACCCAGAACCTGCCAGGATGCACCATGCACTTGTGGAATACACCTAAGTGAATAGGCATCCTGCACACGCTTTTCTCCCTGCCTTGTCACAAGTTTGCTTCCATCCAACAACTTCCGAAACCGCTCCGCTACATCCACTTGTTCTTGATAACCTCGGACCCTATGAACATCATGATCCAAGGCATCCACAATTCCCTCAAGCCCCTCAAAAGTCATTGCTGCAATCGACTCCGCTTGAAAAGCTAACTTCTCCGCTTCTAAGTATGCAACAACCCCTACAGCAGTCATCGCCTGAGTCCCGTTAATTAAAGCAAGGCCTTCTTTTGCCTTCAATTCAATGGGGTTAATCCCTGTTTCAGCCAAAACACTTGCAGTATCTCTTCTTTTTCCTTCATAAAATACTTCCCCCTCACCAAGCAAGGTCAATACCAAATGGGACAAAGGTGCAAGATCTCCACTTGCCCCAAGCGACCCTTGCTGGGGAACGACAGGATGTATTCCTTCATTCACATATTTTAATAGACGTTCAATGACAATCGGACGAACTCCGGAATACCCTTTTAAAAGGGCATTTGCTCGTAATACCAACATCGCACGCCCTATCACCTCATCAAATGCTTCACCTACTCCGCAAGCGTGAGAGTGAATGAGATTCCGTTGTAAATCTGCCGTTTCTTCAAATGGAATCAAAACATCACTGAATTTACCAAAGCCAGTTGTGATTCCGTAAACCACTTCCCCTTTATGCACAATGTTTTCCACTGCTGCCCTACTAGCGACAACCTTCACCATTGCGTCTTGACTTGGTTCCACCTGATGGTTTTCGAATAAAATTCTATTCAACTTTTCAAGCGTCAACGATTCGCCATTTAATGTAATCATTGCAACTCTCCCCTTTTCCCGCTGTTTCTCCATAGACAACTTCCCCCTTTTCCCACACAAAAAGAGGCCATACTTCGACCATATAATATGTTCAAAGTACAGCCCCCTATTTATCCTCAACTATGGGCAAAAATATTTAAATGTGATTTATTCCAAGACCAATCGTTTCATGTTCTGAACCCCTGACAGGAGCGCCAATCGTCCCATAAAGCGCAACTGCAATCCAGTCGCCTTCCTCTAGATCCTCATAAGGATTCCCTCTTACGACGGCAAAACGCAAGCCAACGGTCCTCATGACAGAGCCAAGCTGGACTTGACCGCGTGTCACTCCACTCAGAGCATCCATGATGGCATGATAAAGTGCATGTGTTTCCCGGTATCCATCAGATTTGATAATGCCTTCACGCTTGGCAGCAGTTTCAATGGCTGCTACCACTTTTTGAGAATCCATAGAACCGACTTTCCCCATACATCTTTTCCATTGTGGCGGAGTTGCTATCGGCAAACTATCCTGGTCTCCGTTCATCGCAAGAAGTATTGCATACTTGCCAATTCGTCGATCTATCGCTAGTACCATATGCATTACCTCAATACTGAAAATTTTCTAACAACTAATGTCTACCCCAAGTGTAAATTTGTCCGTGCCTTCCTGTCAAGGAGTTTCTCTGATTATATTTCTTGAAACTCCTTGAACATCATATAATATTGCAACCCTTTTGTGGACGCTAATGCCTGTTCCTTCTTTTCTTTAGCTAGTGTATAGTTCTTGCGGCTTAGAGCAAGTTCCGTGTCGATGGCAAACTTCATCCAATCTTTTCTTAATTCCCCTTTTAGCTCTTCTGCCTTCTTGTAATTTTTTTCAGCCACGGCAATTCCTGCGGTGATATACGTCTTAATCTCCGCCTGTTCGACTTTCGCAACCTGCTCTTTCGCCATTGAATAGTTGCCGGCCCTTAAGTTATACTGAGCCCAAAAGACTGCAGTCTTTTTCCCTTTCCACTTTCGTTCAAGCTCCTCCAACTCTTTCTTGGCACCAGTCATATTCCCGTCTGCCAATTCTAATACAAACCCATAGTACGGCTCATGACGTTTTTTTTCTAAATATGTCTCTATCTTCTCCACATCCCGGGACAAAAACATATATTTAACATCCCTGTAGGATAATGCAATAAATGCTAAAACAAGAAGGACAACAAATATCCAGAAGTTGAATTGAACATTCAAAACGCCCAAGATAATACCTATTGCAAATCCTCCAAGTATCAACAATAACAAATTCTTCATAACTCCCTAGCTTCCTTTCTCTCTAACCATAACCATTCTTTTATATAGATTTTACCATCCCGCCATCGACCAAGAACGAGCTGCCAGTCATATAGCTGTTTGCATCAGAAACTAAAAATGTTACCACCTTGGCAAATTCCTCCGGATCACCGTAACGACCAAGCGGAATTCCCTCTTTGACTTTCTCTTCCATCTCCGCTTTCGTCATACCCTGTTTTTCCGCATTCACTTCATCTAAAAACGCCACTCTGTCTGTAGCAATTCTTCCTGGTGCGACTGTATTGATCAAAATGTTATCTCCCGCTAGCTCACTTGCAAGCGTCTTTGTTAATCCAACGATACCTGTGCGAAACGTATTGGATAGTAATAGACCTGGAATGGGTTCCTTGATAGAAGAAGAAGCGATATTGATGATTTTCCCTCCGTTTTTCTTTAAGTGGGGAAGTGCTTCCCGTATGGTTCGAATATAGCTTAATAGATTCAATTCAAAAGCCTGCTGCCACTGTTCATCTGTGATCTGTTCAAATGAACCGGCAGGGGGGCCACCCGCGTTATTTACCAAAATATCAAGTTGACCATATGTATCTACCGCATGTTGAACGGCACGTTGAATTTGAGAAGAATCTGTAATATCAGTTGGAATATAGGAGGCTCGACCACCATTTTTTTTCGATAGTTCACTTTGCACATCAGCTAACTTTTCTTCATTTCTACTCGCAAGGACCACATTGACTCCTTCTTCAATGAGAGATGCGGCAATTGCCTTTCCAAGCCCTTGGCTAGAAGCCATAACAAGAGCCGTTTTTCCATTAAGTTTCATTTCCATCCAACAACACGTCCTTCCTTATAATACTACTATTATAACGTTTTCAATTTGCGTTGTAACGAATAGTTACTTAAAGAAAAACAGCCACATCATATGGCTGTTTTTTTACTTACTATAGACACTCACTCTCGACAATTTCAATCAAGTCTTTAAGCATTGCAACAGATGTTTCCAAACTCAAGGAGTAAATCCGTTGCGTTCCTTTTTGCTCAATTTCAACTAGCTTATTATCACGTAATATTTTCAGGTGATGAGAGATTGCTGGCCTGGAAAGTCTGGATGCTTCTGCAATTTCTGTAACAGTCAATGCTTCTTCTTCTGCCAATAATAAAATAATGTCCTGTCTTGCTTCGTCCGCAAGTACTTGGAATAGCGGGATACAATCTCGAAATGTTTGAATTGCTTTTTCATTCATATTGAATACTCCTTCATCGTCCACTTCATCTTTATCTCATTATACCAAGAAACTGAACGATTGGGACAAACAAACACCAACCATACAATTATATAAACTAATTTAGTGGGATTCTATGTTCCTTTTCTTTGAAAAGATAATCGTTTGATATTTGAGTAGCTTGTATCATTAATTGCGATTCTTCAGCATCAACATCCACGTTTATCAATTCTAATCTGCTTATCCTGTTTTCACGGTCCTGCCAGCCATAGTCAGACGTATTGTATACACTCAAACTTTGCCCATTCTCATCAAAGAATTCCCAATGGAAAGAACGAATTTTATCATTTTGTGTTCGTTCACCTGAAATAAGAACATTGGTTGGTTCCCCTCCCTGCCTTTTCACAGAAAGCTCGTTCATTGTATATCCATCTAAATCTATATTCAATGGTTGCTTTGTTGTTTCTTCTAAAGGAACGGTAAGAGAATAAAAGCCAGGTTCATGATAGTAAATGGCTCTAATCTCTGCATTCAGCTTCTCCCCTTTATCTGCTTTCCCTTTAAGATTCAAAAAGTTCCGATCGGCGTATAGATTTGAAAATTCAAGCTGAAAAGGAGCGCTCTCATTGTTAAAAGAAGGATAGCCGATTGGAACAAGATAGTCATCTTCATTATTGACAAGTAATACAGAGGCAAACACATCGTGGTAACTCATGAAAAAGTGCTGATCATATTTCTGGTTCGTCTTTTTAAGATTGGTTTCAATCCTCTTTATTTCTTCCTCTTTCAGCCTTACATCATATTTTAACCTGCTGCCATGCTTCCCTTTTTCTAAAGAAAGCACCTCTACCTCTATTTTCTCATCAATAATTAGTGTTTCATTCAATTCCAGCACTTCTACTTCTCCCATGGCCTTGTCATATTCTATTGGAACTTCAATCTGCCAATCTCCACCCCATCCGTTCAACATGTGATATTCAATACTAAGTGTGAATTTATCAGGCAATGCATTTTCATTTAGGGCTCTTACATAAAACTTAGAGTCAGCTAAACGTTCCTGGAATGATCCACTCATCTCCAAAAGAATATCACTGGGTGAGGCCGCCTCCATGGGATAGATTTTCCCCTCTTCATCTACTGCATAAACGGAAAACCTGTCAACTCCACCAGCACCACCTTTCTTGTCTTCACTTGACACCTCATAGTTAACCACCATATGTAAAGGGTCTACTTCTATACCGGAAATTTCAACCGTAATATCATTGTCTGTGGCCGTGTAAGTTCCTTCTGCCCACACATTATAAAAACTGCCAAAGTTTAAATAATTGCTTACCATCTTAGCCCAAGGGATAACAGTCGGCAGAACTACAAACCCACCTACAAATAGAGCAACCATCACACCAATAACACCGAACTGATATGCCCATGTCCTTTGTTTGGGTGTCTTGACTGTGTATGGTGTCAACTGTTCTAAGACCCTTACATTAATCTCCCTATCCAGTGACGGCGCTTGTAGGACATGCTGCAACATACTCTCTTCTCGCTTTAGAAACAGAAGCAAATCCCTGCATTCTGGGCAGAATTCCAGATGGTCGTCCATTCGGTTCTTTTCCGAATTCGCTAGAATTTCCACCTGATAATGTATAAGTTCTTCCATCTCCAAGCATGCTTCTGTAGACTTCTCACTTAGAGTAACAAAGTTGTGACGAATTTCTTTTTTCGCTTCTAACAAAAACCCATTGTAATCTATAAGACTATTTTCAGAAAGGGTCGCTTTCTGTTCATCATTTAATTCTATAAGTAAATAGGATAATAGTAAGGGAACTCTACACTCCTTACGTAGAGATAATACCTCATCCTGCACTTGTATATGATGCGGGTTATAAGATAGCCAATTGCCAAAGCCCTCTCCATTCTCTAATACAGGGAATTCTTTCAGGAGTGATATCACCTCTTGATACAGCCAAAACGAGAACAATTCCTTTTCCTGAAAGGTTGATAGTTGATTATATACTTTTACAAAACAGTCGGTTGTTACTCTTGCTGCAAGTTCTGGACTACCTGTCCACCAGCATGCCAGCCTATAAACGCTGTTTTTATATTTCTCCATGATTGATTCAAAAGCTTGCAATTCACCTTCTAGTACTTTCTTAACATTGGCTAATTCATCCATCAGTCTGTCTCACTATCTATTATTTCCCCTTTGTTAAACAAACGGAATTTTTCACCTTCTATTTCATTGTAATAAGTAAAAATGTAGTCTGCTTTTATCACGAGATTTTCAGGGAACTCACCTTGATTGTAATCTGGAACAATATCAACATGGAGTAATCTTTTTGGACCTTCTTTATGCATGTCTTCATGATGATACCAGCCCTCTGTAGGGATGTAATTCCCAGATTTATCGGTTATATCCCAACCAATATCTCCATTCACTCCGCTTTGTTGACTTTCTCCATTAATTATTAAGGTATACTTGCTGATATCCCCAGAATGATTCTTAACTGCGGTAAGACTGTAATCCAAGACCTTATAACTATTGATAGTACCTTCTATAGGCGTAGCTTCTGTTTCTTTAAGAGGGATTTCCATAGAGAAAAATGCCGGCTCCTGGACGGAAGCCCCCATCATTTGTATGAAAAGTTCTTCCATTGGATTTTCTAGTTTTCCCTGTAGATGGTGTTCCCCCATACGTTGCTGTTCTTCATTCCCCATATAATAATGCGAGTAATGTACCTCTATCGGTTCATTAGGATTGGGAGGTTCCCCAAAATGATAGTAGTTAGGCAATACAAAGTGTTCATCTTCCGTTGTTACGTTTAGACCGACATGACGTCCCTGAATTATTTCTTGCATTCTATATTCTTGATCATGTTCTTTCAAAAGCTCTATTATTCTGGCTTCCTCTTCTTCTGTGTGGTTAATGGAATACATTATTCTAGTTCCGTTTTTACTATAGGTAGCATCCATCAGTTCGACGACTATTTTATCTGCTATGGTCATTTTCTTGTCCAGCTTGACCGTTACAGCCGTGTCTTCTACCTTGTCATACCTTATTGGAATTTCCAGATTCCATTTTCCATACTGTCCCTGCAGTTGAGCAAAGTTTATTTCCAAATTAAACTCATCAGGCAGATCCTCTGGCATTTTCACAAGAAAGTATGGTCTTTCTTTTTCCTCCCCTTCCTCTTCATCAGGACTCTTAGGATACCGAAGATGATCAGGGATGGTCGCTTCAAAGGGATATTGCTTACCAAATTCATCAACAATCTTCAAGGGATTGTAACTATAGAAATCTACATCTTCAAAAGGATAAGTTTTAGGCGCTTCTTCTTCTCCTTCTCTACTGATTTCATAATAAATCGCCATGTAAAGAGAGTCGATTTCCACTTTCGTGACTTCAAGAGTAATTTCTTTGTCGGTTACTGCGTATGTACCTTCCGTCCAGACATTATAGATGGTTCCGTGTTCCATATATGTCGATACCATCGAGGCAAACGGCTTCAGGGTTGGTAATATTATTACACTGAATAGGAAGACGGCACCCACGATTCCTACTACACTAAATTGATATTTCCATGTGCGGTGCTTTGGTTTTGGAGGAACGTAGGGGATAAGGCAACTCATCACTTTATCGTTAAATGAATCATTAAGTTTTGGGTATTCCAGAACTCTCTCTAACGTAGATTCTTCTTGTTTTAGCAAATGTAATACTTCTCTACAATCCGGACAGAATTCTAAGTGATCCTTCATCACCTGTTCCTTTTCCTGGTTTAACTTTCCATCAAAATGTTGAGAAAGCTCATCCACCTTATAGCAATCTTCACCTGCTTGTTCCATATCAACTGATAAAGTGGAACGTCGAATTTGATTTATGGCGTTTACATAATTTTTTTCTACTTCCTCCTTGCTTGCATCAATGAACCCGATGAGTTTATCTGATGTAAAACCCAATAGCTTAACTAGAAGAAACGGAAACTTTGTTTCTGGAGTTAAGGAATGAAGCGCTTCTTCCATCTCAATATAATGAGGATTATGAAATGGAAGTTTAGCCTGTTGCATAGTGTTTTTCTTCAGACCTATTATTGGAATAAACCGTTCGTAAAGCCAATCAGAAAAAAATATGGAATCATCGTATACTTCCAGGTCTTGATACACTTTGATAAAGCCTTCTTCTATCAATTTTTCTGCTTCTGCTTCACTTTCAGACATATGATAGGCAATTGCAAACAGTTTGTCCTTATAGCGATCTATTATCTGATGATATAAATCTTTGTTACCCGCTACTATCTCTCTGATTTCAAGACTCTCATCCAAATCCTAATTCACCCTTTTTATGAATCTTTTGTCTTTTTCCCACTATTATACCATTTATAAGGTTTATTTTCAGAAAAATGAATGTATTCTCTAATTAAATCTTCCCGAAAAAAAAGAAGCCACCAATTTTCAGCAGCTCCCATTAAAATCTCCGTACAATATCACTTTTCAGGTATATTTCTATTCTTTTTTCATCCATTGAGGCTTCCTGTTTTTTGGCCATATCCTCATTTTTTCTACCAAATAATAGTGTCAACATTGTTTTCATCCTCCATCATTCCTTTGTTTTCTTCTCACTCTTAGTATAGAATTTTGCGCTGTTTTCGATAACATACTGTAGAATGGTTTTCTTTCATTCTTTTACCTACAGTCTTTTCCAGCTTTATACGGAAAGATACTAAGTCTTGAGGAGGAGATGAGTTGCTTCGTTATGCTTCGCTGTTAATTTCTGCAAATGGCTTCGCTTTCCTAGGGGCTGACGTGGGCCTCCTCAGCAACGCCGGCCACTGAAAAAGTCTTGATTTTAGTATTCTTATAAACACCGCTGTTGATTTCCGCAAATGGCTTCGCTTTTCTAGGGGCTGACGTGAGCCTCCTCAGCAACGCCGAGGCCACTGAAAAAGTCTTGATTTTAGTATTTTTATAAACACCGCTGTTGATTTCCGCAAATGGCTTCGCTTTCCTAGGGGCGCTGCTGGAGCCTCCTCGGCTACGCCTGCGGGGTCTCCACCTAGCGCTATCTCCCTCAGGAGTCTTCGCCTTTTGCTCCAATCAACAGCTAGGAATATATAAAAACTTTACGTTATCATTTTTTCAGTGGCCTCGCAACTCCTGTGGGGTCTCTACTTAGCTCTATCTCCCTCAGGACAAGGAAGGCTTCGGCAGCGATTCATCGCACGAAGAAAATGCGTAGTGATTTCTAGGAGTCTTCGCCTTTTGCTCCAATCAACAGCTGGAAATCAGAGTGAAAAATAGTTATTTATACTTCAGCAACCCAGTTTGATAGCTTTTTTTGACTAAGGTGAATGAAGTAACCTTTTTGATTGTAGGGGAAGGCGCGCAGGCTCCCACGGGAGGAAGGGACAGGTGAGACACCACAGGTGTAAGCCGAGGAGGCTCACGGACCGCCCGCAGGCAAGCGAAGCGCCTGGAACGGAAATCAACCGCATTATAAACTCTCTTATCTCTAGAAAAAAAGCCATGAAAAAAAGAGATGCATCCGATTCATCTCTTTTTTGCCAGGCATTAAGTTCAGGAACGTAGTCTAATTATCATGATAAAGGTTGTTCCATTGTATCTAATCATTATGAAAAAGGGGAGTAATTCATAACATGTTAGACAAGACAACGGCTGTGTTACGGCTAGAAGTGTGAAACAACCTTTCAAAGATCATTTTATTTCCCAATTATTAAATTGGTTTGATAGCAATATTAACATTTTGTAAAACATCTGCCCCTTATAGAACACGTACCGCTTTTACCGCTCTTGGTTTCCAGTACGTATTATACGAAGAGAAAGAGACCCCTGTACTTGTGGCTGAATGAAGAAGCGTGTTGGAATCGGTTACGATAGAAACATGATTGATGACCCCATCACCTTCTGTATCAAAAAATACCAAATCCCCTTTGCGGATCTCACTTAATGGTATTTCTTTTCCTACATTCGCTTGTTGCGCCGATGTTCTTGGAAGGTTGATTCCGTTTTCAGCGTACACTCTTACCGTAAAGGAAGAACAATCGAATGCATCAGTTCTGTTGGTTGACGCACCATATAAATACTTAGCACCCAAATATTTTTTGCCTGTTTCAATGATTGCATCTGCTTTCGCTTCCCATGCGGAATCAGTACCAGAATTGGTAGTAGCATTCCCTGGGATATTAATTACTTGGCCAATAGAAATACGGTTTGCATCTTTAATTGATGGGTTGGCAGACAACAAGGCATTTAGGGTCACACCGTGTCTACTGGCAACAGAGGAAAGGTTGTCCCCGCTTTTTATGATATATGTATTGGTTTTAGGCTGCTCTGGTTGGCTTGGACTAGGTGTAGGTGTGACAGGCTGGGCCGGTGTTTGGCTGTTTGGTGCTGCTACATTTATTATTTGCCCTACATAAATTTTATTAACGTCTTTAATTGATGGATTTAGCTTTAAAAGGTTTGCTAAGGTTGTTTGGTGGTCCTTAGCTATTATGGATAAAGAATCTCCTGCTTTAATCGTGTACGTCTTAGAAGTAGGCTGGCTTGGAGTAGGGGCTGGGGCTGTTTGTGATGCGGACCCGCCTGCTTTTAGAAATAGTTTTTGCCCTGGATATATTAGATCATTAGTAAGGTTGTTCCATGACTTAATATTACTTACGGAAACTTGATTATTATTAGCTATCTTCCATAAGGAATCACCAGATTTTACTACGTAGTCTGAAGCATAAGCTTGTCCAGAAAACATGATGGAAGTTACGAGAGCACCTGCCATTACTTTCTTTTTCATGATTGTTCCATTCTCCTCTTTGGTCACTTTTTTCTATGTATAGTTGTATAGTAGCATGAATTATTCAACAAGAATATAGAATTTTCTTCAAATTTATGTTAGAAACGACAAAAAGCTTGTAGAACTAAAGATTCTACAAGCCTGTTTTAAGGGTTCTTATAAAGACCGCTGTAAATTTCTGCAAATGGCTTCGCTTTCCTGGGGGCTGACGTGAGCCTCCTCGGCTACACCGAGGCCACTGAAAAAGTCTTGATTTTAGTATTTTTATAAACACCGCTGTTGATTTCCGCAAATGGCTTCGCTTTCCTAGGGGCGCTGCTGGAGCCTCCTCGGCAAAGCCTGCGGGGTCTCCACCTAGCGCTATCTCCCTCAGGAGTCTTCGCGTTTTGCTCCAATCAACAGCTAGGAATCATAAAAACTTTACTTTATCAGTTTTTCAGTGACCTCCTGCGCTGCGGAGTCTCAACCTACCGTTACTTCCCGCTGGAGTCTACGCCATTTGCTCCAATTAACAGCTAGAAATCCTCATGTTTTATCCATCCCATAAATACAGATATAGTTAAATACCCGCGGATCTTTGGAGTCTTTTGGCGATTTCCATGAAGTCTTCTTGGGAGATTCCTGGTGCGAATTCTTCAGGAACGCTTTGCAGGTCAGGCATTGGTCCTCCAGGTGGTGATCCATGGATAACTTCAAGCTTCCCTCCATCTACTGGGTGACTTCCTTTCCAGATCATGGCTACATCTTTATAATCACTTGGACTGAATGTATATAACTTTCGGTGGGCTCCTTCGGCTTCGAATTTCCTCGTCGTTTCAAACGCTTTATTTTCCAAGCTTGGAATAGGAACAAGCTTTGTAATGTCTACTCCTGTCGCAATCTCCAGGGCTTTTGCATATGCCACAACATGCACTCCGCCCCTAACAAGGAGGTATCCGATCATTTCTCGCGCTACTGGGTTATCTGTCATCTGATATACCCTCATTTTATGGGTTCTCGCCCCACATTCCAGAAAAAAGTTATGCAGTAAATCCAACACTAAATTACCGCTGTTGAATACATTATCTCCGGTCCACGCCCTTCCCATCGAATCTCCTGGGAGAGCAGTCTGAGCAGTTGCTATATATTGATAAGTATTGCGAAAATCTTTTGTGTCTCTTAACGGCGTTGCATCCGGTGGTGCAGGATATGTAACACCTTCTAACATCAGGTTAATAGTAGTGGTTACCAGTTCTACATGACCTAATTCCTCTGCTGTGATACTTGCTACCAGATCAAAAAATGGTTTCAACTTTTTCTTATTGCGAAAATTAATGGACTGAAACATGTAGTTATTGAGTGTGGACATTTCACCAAACTTTCCGCCGAGCAGTTCCTGAACAGCCGCAGCTCCATTTGGATCCGGATTTTTTGGTTTCGGCAACGGGATCAATAAGCGATTTGTACGAGAGAACATTCCTTTCACCCTCCTCTAAACCATCAAAAAGGCTCTATTTATTTTTATGTACATTGGGAATTGTCCTATAACCATCAAGAGGCTTTTATTATAGATATGGGACATTCGCCTATACACATTGGGTGTTTGTAACATAAGGTATGGTATCAACGTCAAAAGGAGAGATGTATAAATGGGCAAGGACGCAGGCGGTGGAGCAGGCTTCACACTTTTCATCATCTTATTTATTCTTCTTATCATTATCGGAGCGGCTTACTTATATTAAACCTACACCAAAACGCAGGTTGCAATCTCCCTGCGTTTTTTACATGAGGAATATATGTTAAATAAACATAATTCAGAAGTGATAGGCCAAGCTAAACAGAGAGTAATGGCTGGAGGAATTTATATGCAAGGAAAAAGCTTTCAACATTTGAACATACATACGTATACAGGGAAACCATATGAACAAGCCACTTGAACGATTACTATGGAGCATTGCGCTTCCTGGATTTGGCCAATTACTCAATAAAAAATATATTAAAGGATTAACTTTTATATTTTTAGAATTCTTAATTAATGTCCAAGCTAACTTCAATTCCATTATCATGTATAGCTTTATTGGAGAGATTGACAGAGCAATAACAGAAGCGAATTACTTGTGGCTAATGTTCTATCCATGTTTATATTTTTTTGCGATGTGGGACGCTTTTAAGGATGCAGGAGGAGGAAAATCACCTTATATCTTCCTACCTTTTGTCAGCTGTGCTTATTTTGTAACAGTCGGCCTTATGCTATCGGGCAAAATAAAGTTGTTTAGCGTAATCGTAGGCCCTGTCTGGCTGCCAATGATTTTTGTCATTCCAGGAGTAGTTGTTGGATTCTTTGTGCGTGCAATAATAATGTTTTTCACTTCAAGGCAGGTTCATGGAGGGTAATGAGATGGGGTTTGCTTATACAAGAGATAATGTAAGGATTTATTACCGATTAATTGGTACTGGACTTACAACCGTTTTATTTGTTCATCCACCTGGAATGGGTCATATTACGTTCAAACAGCAGCTTCCTTTATCAAAAGATTTTCGTCTTTTATATGTAGATTTACGTGGCAACGGGAACAGCGATAGTGGAGGTGCATCCATCAATTTCTCCCTTCTTGCAAGGGATCTTTATGATGTTTGTCAGCAGCTAGATATTAATAAAGTGTTCATATGTGGATATTCAAACGGTGCTTCTATTGCTATGGAAACGGCAATAAAATACCCGAATTTAGTAGAGGGACTATTGTTAATAGGAGCATTTTCAGAAGTCAACTCGTTATTATTAGGAGGGGAATTTCTTTTAGGTATTACAGCATCAAAGAGGAAGATGATGAAACTCTTAGCAAATGTTATTTCAAATGCACACACCTACTCCAAAACCTTCGGTAAGGAAATGGCTGACTATTTTTTGCGAACAGATGCAGACATACTTTATCAAATGTATTTAGAAGGACTATTTTATAACTGCACTAAAAAACTGCCGTCTATTTTATGCCCTATTCTTCTCGTATATGGGCAAAGGGACTATTATGTTCATCATTATCAGTATGAGTTTATGAAACGGCATCACAATACCAAGGTTATCTATGTTAGTGGTGCTAGACACCAAATTCCAACTAAACACTCCACTATTCTTAATGCCATAACTAAGAAGTTTATTCAAACACACAAGTTGAATAGC
>NZ_LBMD01000003.1 GCF_001293645.1 Bacillus sp. CHD6a | reverse complement strand
AAACTGTCCAATAGACCGCTTCTCTACGCCCGAAGTCCAAGGAAATCAAGGTAAACTGTCCAATAGACCGCTTCTCTACGCCCGAAGTCCTAGGAAATCAAGGTAAACTGTCCAAAAGACCGCCTCTGTACACCCGAAGTCCAAGGAAATCAAGGGAAACTGTCTAATAGACCGCTTCTCTACGCCCAAAGTCCAAGGAAATCAAGGCAAACTGTCCAAAAGACCGCCTCTATACACCCAAAGTCCAAGGAAATTAAGGGAAACTGTCCAATAGAACTCCTGATCGCACCCCCCAACCCCCCACAACACAAAAACCCGCCAATTTTCCACTGCCCACCAACATCCTCTATTGAACTCCACACCCTACTTGTTTTATACTATGAAGGTTATAGAAAAGTCGACGCGAACCAGTAAGCGTTAAAGATAAAAGGATGTGGGGCCAGATGGCAGACAATCAAAATCACTTAAAAATGCCGATAAAGGTGACGTTCCAATCGGAAATAATTAATGCGGATAATGACAGGGAATTTGTTGTGTTTGGAGCAGATGGTCAATACTACATAAAAGGTGATTCAGAATACATCGTCTTCTCAGAAGAACTTGAAGGCAAAGAGAAGGTCGATTGTTTTTATAAAATTACAGACAAAGAAGTACGTCTGAAGCGCTCAGGGGACATCAATATGTTGCAATCCTTCCGTGCCGGTGAAACGACAGATGGTAGTTACCAGGGCGGTGGAGCAAGGTTTCAGTTTGAAACGGAAACCGAAAAAGTAGTCTTGATGAAAGATCCAGATAAGAAACGAGGCTGTTTGCAGCTTGATTATAAATTGAAGGTTCAAGATCAGATTACCGGTCAATACTTGATAACAATCAACTACGAGGAGGAACAGGCAAGATGAATATAGTAGAACAAGTACAAGAACGCCTGAAAGAAGAAATTAAGGCTTCCGTTCTTAAAGCAGGCTTGGCAACAGAGGATCAAATTCCAGCTGTTGTGCTTGAAACACCAAAGGATAAAGCAAATGGGGACTATTCCACAAACATGGCGATGCAGCTTGCACGCGTAGCGAAAAAAGCACCACGGATGATCGCGGAAGAAATTGTGAAAAATTTTGATCAATCAAAGGCATCTATCGAAAAAATCGATATTGCTGGACCAGGATTCATCAACTTTTACATGAACAATGCTTATCTTACGGACTTGATTCCGACAATCCTAAAAGCAGGCTCCGAATATGGTCGTTCAAATGTCGGAAACGGGGAAAAAATTAATGTCGAGTTCGTATCAGCAAATCCTACAGGCGACCTTCACCTTGGACATGCTCGTGGTGCGGCAGTGGGAGATTCTCTATGTAATGTACTCGACAAGGCAGGCTACGATGTAACACGCGAATATTACATCAACGACGCGGGTAACCAAATTAACAACTTGGCACTTTCTGTTGAGGCACGCTATTTCCAAGCACTTGGCCAAGACAAAGAAATGCCGGAAGACGGCTATCATGGAAAAGACATCATTGGGATCGGCCAGGCAATCGCAGAAGAGTTTGGTGACCGCTTCGTCCATGAATCTGAAGAAGACCGCCGCAGCTTTTTCCGTGAGTACGGCTTAAAATACGAAATGAAAAAATTGCAACAGGACTTAGAAGAGTTCCGTGTCCGTTTTGACGTTTGGTACTCTGAAACTTCGCTATATAATAACGGGAAAATTGACGATGCAATGGCAACCCTTCGTGAACAGGGCCACATCTACGAAGAAGAAGGAGCAACGTGGTTCCGTTCTACAGAATTCGGCGATGACAAAAACCGTGTACTAATAAAAAATGACGGATCTTACACGTATTTAACTCCTGACATCGCGTACCATCAGGATAAACTAAAACGTGGCCATGATAAGCTGATCAATATCTGGGGAGCAGACCATCACGGCTATATCCCTCGTATGAAGGCTGCTATTGAAGCGCTTGGATACGGGAAAAATGCACTCGAAGTGGAGATCATCCAGCTTGTTCACCTTTTCCAAAACGGGGAAAAAATGAAAATGAGTAAACGTACGGGGAAAGCCGTAACCATGCGCGACTTGATGGAAGAAGTGGGCTTGGATGCGGTACGTTATTTCTTTGCGATGCGTTCAGGCGATACGCATTTAGATTTTGATATGGACTTAGCCGTATCTCAATCCAATGAAAATCCTGTATTCTACGCACAATATGCGCACGCTCGTATTTGCAGCATGCTTCGTCAAGGGGGAGAGCAAGCTCTAAGCCTAGAAGGGGACTTTGCGCTAGAACACATCTCGTCTGAAAAAGAGATTGACCTTTTGAAAAAGCTTGGGGAATACCCACTTGCGGTAGCGGAAGCGGCAGAAAAACGCATCCCTCACCGTATTACAAACTATACATTTGAACTTGCTTCCGCACTTCACAGTTTCTATAATGCGGAAAAAGTATTAGACCCTGACAACCAAGAAAAATCCAGAGCACGACTTGGTTTGATGAAAGCCGTTCAAATCACGCTTCAAGATGCACTTAAGTTGATTGGAGTTTCAGCACCAGAGAAAATGTAAGACCAAAAGCTCTCTACTATTAATAAGAGTAGAGAGCTTTCTTTTGGCCAAAATAACAACATAAGATAAAAACAACAAGGGAGTTTTTCAACAATGAAAGAAAGTTTATTAGCACTGGCAACAGGCATGGTCGTAGGATTCCTCTTTGCGCTGTTCCGCCTGCCAATCCCAGCACCGCCAGTATTCTCCGGCATCGTAGGAATCGTCGGTATATACCTCGGCTACCGCCTATTCACCTGGGTAGCACCTATCTTTCAATCAAGCAACTAAAAAGAGAGGGGGCTGATCCTTCACCGCTTTAGAGCGGTGAGGGTCAGACCCCTCTTTACTTCTTTATCTCTTCACCACTCCACCGCGCCGCCATTCAAACGTTTCACGCCTCGAATTTTGGCAATTTCTTCGCATAGTTGCAGTGCGGCTTCATCTTTTCGTTTTGCTTCTACCATAAAGTCCACATCCTGCCCCATGTCGACTGCCACTTTCAAAAATTCCATGATAAATTGCAGATCGACAAAGTCCGCATGGTGTCTCAATTTCTTTTCCGATATAGGGGAGGAGATATGTACCTTGGGAATGATGCCAATGTCTTGCCACGTTCCATATACACGTGGCAACAATTCCTCCCATGACACAGAACTTGGATTAGCATACTCATGATGGTAATCGAATGCAAGCGGAATCCCAAGCTCCTCGCACAATACCAATGTTTCCTCTGTTGTGTAAGTCTTATCATCGTTCTCCAGCGTCATCCGTGCCCTTACCTCATTTGGTAACGACATAATATTCTCACGAAACCTCTCCACTGCAAGCTCTTTGTTTCCATAAGCACCACCAACATGAATATTGATCGTACCCTCATCCTCTAACCCCATTGCTTTCAACATTTCATAATGGTACACCATATCAATCACCGCATTTTCAGTAATATGCGGTTTATCACTCGTAAACAATGTGAATTGGTTGGGGTGGAAACTTGAACGCATGCCATACCGCTTGACCAAGTCGCCAATCTCCTTAAATTCATCACCGAACTCACGAACAAAGTCCAATTTTACATCAGGATGGGTGGCAAGCGGAACGATGGAGGAGGAAAAGCGGAAGACTTGAATTTCATGTGCGATGCAAAAATAGATCGTCCTCAAAGTGTTCCGTAAATTTTCACGGGTGACGGCCAATAACTTGTCTTTTTTTTCCGCATCACTCAACTGCTTATACCGAGTATAGGTTAACGAGCGGGCAGGGGATGCCTCCCACAACGTCCAAGACTGTGATACAAAACCAAAGCGAATACGCATAACACCAGACTCCTTTTCAACAGCTTACCATGCCACATCTTACAACAACGGCGCAATAATCTTGGAAAGCTTTTCTTTTCCTTTATCCATCCAAGTTCTGTTTCGGATAAACTCAAGCGTCAACTTCTCCGAATTGTGCATGTCCTTATGAATCTCCTGAACGGTCTTGTGCACAAACTCTTTATCAAAAATTAAACAATTTATTTCATTGTTCAAAAAGAGGCTGCGTTTATCAAAGTTGGCAGTCCCAATATCACAAGTGTGGTCATCAATCACGAGAACTTTCGCATGATAAAACCCAAGATAGAAGCGATAAACTTCGGCACCTGCTTCAATAAGCGTTGCGAAATAAGGGAACGCAGCATCCATCACCAGCGCATGGTCCGCTTTTGCAGGTACAAGTATTGTTACCTTTACGCCGCGGCCGATAGCGTCTAGTAACTCATCCAACAATGGTTCACTTGGTATAAAGTAGGGAGTACAAATGATGATGGATGTTTCCGCTTTTTGAATTAGTTTAAAAAACGTTTCCGTCAAATGGCCGCCATTCGTTGGTACGAGTTTGTGTGTGATGGGTCCTTTCCGAAGCTCCGGATAATACCTTTTACCCCACTCACTAGATGGAAGATCGCCGGCTTGCTCCCAGTTCTGGATAAACTGAGACTGAAGGTCCTGAACACCTTCCCCCTCAATTTTCAAGTGGTAATCGCGCCAAACACCAAACTCCGGATCCTGCCCCAAATATTCTTTTCCAATATTGAATCCACCAACAAATCCGATTTTCCCGTCAATCACTGTAATTTTGCGGTGGTTTCGCTGATTAATACTGAAAAAAAAGAATGGGAATGCAGGCTTATGATAAACCTCTACTTCGATACCGTGCTGTTCAAGGTCTTTTATTGTTTCTTTTTTTACATCAAAAGATCCGAAATAATCAAGAAGGAGACGAACCTCCAACCCCTGATCAGCTTTATCTTTTAAAATGGACAGAAATTCATTGCTCGCATGATCGTTTCTTACCATGTAAAAGAGGGAATGAATGTGATTGGTGGCATGACGCATATCGTGAAATAAATCCTTATACAGCAAGTTGCCATCAGCATAGAGGAGAATCTCACTCTGCCTTTTCGGAAACTTCAACCTTTTAATTTCTTTCAAATGCTTTTTTCTCCCGAGATATAAATCAAGTGCCAACCAAGCAAACACAAGTACAATCGCCCCGATAATGAATAATGCAATCTCCATCCTTTTCCCTCCCAAAAACACGTCCATTTAGTTTTTACGTATTCCTGCGTTCTTATCCTATAACTAATTACCCATACCCTAATTCGTCGAAAAATAAAGCCAATATTTAAACTAAATGTGTTGACTGAATGCTCATTCAGTTATAAGATATAGGTAAATTACTAAAGTTCTGAAAATTATATTCTTTCCAAACATTGAGGCTCTTTCGTAGAAAAAAAACACGTAAACGGCCAACAGTAAAAGGGGACACGAAAGGAGTGGGAGATGTGAGTAACGGTTTGTTAATTGCCAATTGGATTTTAACGATAATTGTAACCGCTTACGCATTATCGCTATTTGTTTACTTAATCAGAACAAGGATTCAATTCATCAAACTTGGGAAAAAAGTTGAATTCGACAACAAAGTGAAAGAACGATTAGACAAAGTTTGGGTCAATGTTTTTGGCCAGAAAAAATTATTGAAGGATAAGAAAAGTGGGATTATCCATGTCATGTTCTTCTATGGCTTTTTAATGGTTCAGCTTGGGGCGCTGGACTTGATTATCAAAGGGCTTGCTCCAAACGCGCATTTGCCGCTTGGACCATTATATCCAGCCTTTACGTTTTTCCAAGAGTTAGTAACGCTAATGATTCTAGTTGCAGTTGTTTGGGCCTTCCACCGCCGCTATGTGGAAAAGTTAGTCCGTTTAAAAAGAGGCTTTAAATCAGGACTTGTCCTACTATTTATCGGCGGATTGATGCTTTCTGTTTTATTTTCAAACGGAATGGGGCTTATCTGGCATGACCATGGCTTAACATGGAGTGAGCCGGTAGCATCCTTATTCGCACTCATGTTCAGCTGGATTAATGAAACAGCTGCCATTGCATTATTCTATGTCGGCTGGTGGATTCACCTGTTATTCCTATTAACCTTCCTGGTTTACGTACCGCAATCCAAGCACGCTCATTTGATTGCAGGACCTGCGAATGTATTTTTCCACCGTACAACAAATCCAGGAAAGCTTGAGAAAATTAATTTTGAAGACGAAACACAAGAAACATTTGGTGTCGGAAAAGTAGAAGACTTCACCCAATACCAATTGATCGATATGTACGCCTGTGTAGAATGTGGACGCTGTACCAACATGTGTCCGGCAACAGGAACAGGAAAAATGCTGTCACCGATGGATTTGATTATCAAAATTCGTGATCACCTGACTGACAAGGGAGCGGCCATTACGTCTAAATCCCCTTGGGTACCAACATATGCGTTCAACAACACGCACGGAAATCAGCTTGCCATGATGGGAGCTGCAGGAAAAGGGGCACAAGAAAGCGCGGCAACAATCGAATACAGTCCGAGCCTGATCGGCGATGTTATCACAGAAGAAGAGATCTGGGCATGTACGACCTGTCGTAACTGTGAGGACCAATGTCCGGTAATGAACGAGCATGTGGATAAAATCATCGACCTTCGTCGTTATTTGGTTCTTACAGAAGGAAAAATGGATGCCGATGCACAGCGCGCGATGACCAACATTGAACGCCAAGGAAATCCTTGGGGGCTAAACCGTAAAGAACGCGAAAACTGGCGCGATGCAGCACCAGAAGTAAGCATTCCGACGGTAAAAGAAATGAAAAAAGCAGGCGAAGAGTTTGAGTACCTGTTCTGGGTAGGGTCCATGGGATCTTTCGACAATCGTTCTCAGAAAATCGCCATCTCTTTTGCAAAATTATTGAACGAAGCTGGCGTGAAATTCGCAATCCTCGGCAACAAGGAGAAAAACTCCGGAGATACACCGCGCCGTCTAGGGAACGAATTTTTATTCCAAGAGCTTGCAACAAGCAATATTGCGGAATTCGAGAAAAACGAAGTCAAAAAAATCGTCACCATCGACCCGCACGCTTACAACATTTTTAAAAACGAGTACCCTGATTTCGGGCTGGAAGCCGAAGTCTATCACCATACAGAAGTCTTAGCCGACCTTGTAAAAGAAGGTAAGCTGACACCAGTACACGAGGTAAAAGAAACCATCACGTATCACGATTCCTGCTACCTCGGAAGATACAACGAAGTCTACGAGCCGCCTCGTGACATCCTGAAAGCCATCCCAGGCGTCAAAGTGGTCGAAATGAACCGCAGCCGCGAAACGGGAATGTGCTGTGGAGCCGGCGGAGGACTCATGTGGATGGAAGAAGACACAGGCACACGCGTCAACGTCGCCCGTACCGAACAAGCACTCGAAGTCGCACCAAGCGTCATCAGCTCCGGCTGTCCTTACTGCTTAACTATGCTTTCTGACGGAACGAAAGCAAAAGAAGTGGAAGAAAACGTCGGCACATACGACGTAGCGGAACTACTAGAGCGCTCCGTCATCGGCGAAAAACAAGAATTAGTATCCTAATAGGAAGATGGATTAAACACCGCTGTTGATTTTACGCATCGGGCTTCGCTTATCCAGAGGGCGCATGTGGAACCTCCTCGGCAAGCCCGCGGGGTCTCCACTATACGCTACTTCCCGTCGGAGTCTGCGCCCTATGCTCCAATCACCAGCTAAGATACTAATAAAATAATAGAACCAGCATACAAGGTGTACGTAGTCTACTGCGTGCACCATATGCTTTTCACCAAAACTGAGCGACCGTTCAGTTTTAAAAGAATAATAATTGTAAGCGGTAACAAATTGTTTGTAGAATATCCCCTTATTGATTGTAGTGGAGGGGGTGAGACTCCTACGGGAGGAAGGGACAGGGAAGACCCCGCAACGAAGTGAGGAGGCTTCCGGACCGCCCGTGGAAAGCGAACCCCCGCAACGGAAATCGATGAGGGTGTGAAAAAGATTATATAAGTTATGAAAACTTACCCAGTTGCTTGGAGTGCAAGGTGTGAGACTCCTGCGGGGGGATAATGGTTGGGTGAGACCCCACAGGCGAAGCCGAGGAGGCTCAAACACCGTCCCGCGGAAAGCGAACACCTGGAACGCAAAGCAACTGGGAGTAAGCGCAAATTTTTTCTAAATAAAAAGGAGGAAATCACCCATGGGAAAAACAGTAATCGTTAGTGGAGTCCGCACACCAATCGGCCGTTTCGCAGGAGGATTAAGCACCCTATCAGCCTCAGACCTAGGAGCAGTTGCCATCAAAGAAGCACTAAACAGAGCAAACCTATCCGGTGACCAAGTAGGCGAAGTCATCATGGGCACCGTCCTTCAAGGCGGCCAAGGTCAACTTCCATCCCGCCAAGCCTCCCAAAAAGCAGGCCTGCCATGGGAAGTGCGCACCGAAACCATTAACAAAGTATGCGCATCCGGC
This sequence comes from Bacillus sp. CHD6a, assembly GCF_001293645.1. Taxonomy (GTDB): domain Bacteria; phylum Bacillota; class Bacilli; order Bacillales; family Bacillaceae_I; genus Sutcliffiella_A. The sequence continues at coordinate 287,933 of NZ_LBMD01000003.1, read as the reverse complement.
ATGCGCAGCGTCACACTAGGCGACATCCTAATCCGTTCCGGTGAAGAAGAAGTCATCGTCGCAGGTGGAATGGAATCCATGAGCAACGCGCCATACATGCTTCCAAAAGCAAGATGGGGACTTCGCATGGGGGACAGCACCGTACAAGACATGATGGTGCATGACGGACTTACGTGTACCTTCACAGGCGTTCACATGGGAACCTACGGAAACAGTGTCGCAAAGGAAATGGAGATCAGCCGTGAAGACCAAGATGCATGGGCTTTCAGAAGTCATCAGCGTGCCATTGAAGCAACAGAGAAGGGTTATTTTACAGATGAAATCGTCCCAGTTTCTGTACCGCAACGAAAAGGGGACCCGATTGTTGTTAGCAAGGATGAGTCACCTCGAAAAGATACATCCATAGAGAAACTTGCTTCATTAAGACCGGCTTTCGACCATGACGGAACAATTACCGCAGGAAACGCGCCAGGCGTGAATGACGGAGCAAGTGCGCTTGTGTTAATGAGCGAGGACCGAGCTGTAAAAGAAGGGAAAGAAGTGCTTGCAACCATTCTTGGTCATGCCTCCATCGCAGTGGAAGCAAAGGATTTCCCGAAAACTCCGGGACTAGTCATCACCGAACTCTTAAAGAAAACAGGAACCAAGCTGGAAGAGATAGACCTTTTTGAGATAAACGAAGCTTTTGCAGCGGTATCCCTTGCATCTGCCAATCTAGCAGGACTGGATCTGGAGAAGGTGAATGTAAACGGCGGAGCGGTAGCACTTGGACATCCGATTGGGGCAAGTGGAGCACGTATCATCGTTTCATTGATACATGAACTGAAGCGCCGCGGCGGCGGGCTTGGAATTGCTTCTATCTGCTCAGGCGGCGGACAGGGCGATGCAATGTTGATTCAAGTATAAGCGAAAACTTTTAGGAGGAATCAGAACATGACAATTCAAAAAGTAATGGTAATTGGAGCAGGACAGATGGGCTCAGGCATCGCGCAGGTTTGTGCGATGGCAGGGTATGACGTATATATGAATGATTTGAAGCAGGAATTTTTGGAGCGAGGGCTTGCAGGCATTACGAAAAATTTGAGCAGATCCGTGGATAAAGGGCGTATGACAGAGGATGAGAAAGCAGCTGTACTTGGTCGCCTAAAGTCAACCACTACCCTTGAAGATGCCAAACATGTCGACATCGTCATCGAAGCGGCAGTGGAAAACATGGACATCAAAAAGAAAATTTTCGCAGAGCTTGATCAACACGCTCCGGATCACACCATTTTAGCGACCAATACATCTTCACTTCCAATCACGGAGATTGCTGCAGCAACGTCTAGACCGGAAAAGGTAATTGGGATGCACTTTATGAATCCTGTACCTGTGATGAAACTGGTAGAAATCATTCGCGGTTTGCAGACAGCAGACGAAGTGTATGGCGCAATTGAAGATATGACGAAAAAGCTATCCAAGGTACCGGTGGAAGTGAACGATTTTCCGGGATTCGTTTCTAACCGTGTGTTGATGCCGATGATCAATGAAGCCATTTTCACGGTGTATGAAGGCGTGGCAACACCGGAAGCAATTGATGAAGTCATGAAACTTGGCATGAACCATCCGATGGGGCCGTTGACGCTAGCAGATTTTATTGGGCTTGATACATGTCTGTACATTATGGAAACGTTGCATGAAGGCTTTGGTGATGACAAATATCGTCCGTGTCCGTTGTTAAGAAAATATGTAAAAGCTGGTTGGCTGGGCCGCAAGACTGGCCGTGGATTTTATACGTACGAGACGTAAGAATGGGCTGCGTGAGACAAAGGGGTATTTTTTAAGACAGCAGGAGAGGGGACGAATAGCATGAATTTACGTTTTACAGAAGAGCAGGAAATGGTGCGGAAAATGGTGCGTGATTTTGCAGAAACCGAGATTGCACCTTTCGTGGAAAAAATGGAAGAGGGCGAGTTCCCACGTGAGATTTTGCGGAAAATGGCGGACCTTGGCTTAATGGGAATGACCATACCGGAAGAATACGGCGGAGCGGGCATGGACTTTCCATCCTACATCATCGCCATCAATGAACTTTCCCGTGTGAGCGCAACGGTAGGGGTAATCCTGTCCGTACACACCTCTGTTGGGACGAATCCAATTCTTTATTTTGGCACAGAAGAGCAGAAGCAAAAGTATGTGACAAAGCTTGCGTCTGGCGAGTATCTTGGAGCATTCTGTTTAACGGAGCCGAGTGCAGGGTCGGATGCAGGGAGTTTGAAAACACGTGCTGTTAAGCAAGGGGACCACTATGTGTTGAATGGAGCAAAGGTGTTCATCACAAACGGCGGGGAAGCGGACACGTACATTGTGTTTGCTTCGACAAATCCGGAACTTGGATCCAAAGGGGTTTCCGCATTTATCGTGGAAAAGGATACTCCAGGATTTGTCATTGGAAAAGATGAGCACAAAATGGGATTGCACGGTTCAAAAACGGTCCAACTGACGTTTGAGGATGCGAAGGTTCCTGTGGAAAACCTTCTTGGTGCAGAAGGGGAAGGCTTTAAAATAGCGATGGCGAATCTTGATGTCGGCAGAATCGGTATTGCGGCGCAGTCCCTTGGTATTGCAGAAGCGGCAGTGCAGGCGGCTACAGCCTATGCAAAAGAGCGAGTCCAGTTCGGGAAGCCAATCGCAGCACAACAAGGTGTTTCTTTTAAACTAGCAGACATGGCGACGGCTGTGGAAGGCGCGAGGTTGTTAACGTACCGAGCGGCCAACTTGCGTGCTTTGGGCAAGCCTTGCGGGAAGGAAGCATCGATGGCGAAGCTTTTTGCCTCACAGACAGCGATGAACGTGGCGATAGAGGCCGTTCAGGTATTCGGCGGTTACGGTTATACGAAGGATTATCCAGTCGAGCGCTATTTCCGTGACGCGAAGGTTTGTGAGATTTACGAGGGAACGAGTGAGATTCAGAGAATGGTGATTGGGAAGCATTTGATGAACTGATAGGGGACTGTTTTGAAAGATTAGTGGGCTTTAGCGAGTGATAGTGTGTGATTTTTGCTTTTTCACGAGCTGTTCGCGGCCAAATGTCCGAAGATTTTCGAAAGTTGTCCAAAGTTTTCAGGAAGTTGACCGAAGATTCGGCAAAGTTGGCCGAAGTTTCACCGAAAGTGTCCGAACCAATTTCTCAAATGGCCGAACCTCCCATCAAAGTTGTCCAAAGGTGCATGCAAATTGACCAAACTACCGGTAAAAAAGCACCAAAAGTGTCCGAAAGCCCTTTTTAATGACCGAACGGTTTTTAAAGGCACTAAAAATAGCATAAAAACGTTAATAATTCGTGAAATTTTCAATAAAACCAGACCACCCCGCCCCGTAACAAGCGGAGCAAGTATGGTGCCTAGAGTCTGGGACGACGCTAAAAAACTAACTCATCGGGGGATGAAAAATATGAACTTTTTACTATCTGAAGAACATGAAATGATTCGTAAAATGGTACGTGATTTTGCCAAGAACGAAGTGGAACCGACTGCAGCGGAACGTGATGAAGAAGAACGCTTTGATATGGATATTTTCAAAAAGATGGCGGACCTTGGGTTAACGGGAATCCCGTTTCCAGAAGAGTACGGCGGAATCGGCAGTGACTATCTTGCATACTGCATCGCGGTAGAGGAGCTTTCACGTGTGTGTGCGTCTACAGGGGTAACCTTATCCGCCCACACGTCGCTTGCGAGCTGGCCGATTTACAAGTACGGAACTGAAGAGCAGAAACAGAAATACTTGGTGCCTCTTGCGCAAGGAACAAGCATTGGGGGCTATGGCCTTACGGAACCAGGATCTGGATCTGATGCAGGCGGCATGCGAACAACAGCGAAATTAGACGGCGACCATTATGTCCTGAACGGTTCGAAAATTTTCATCACGAACGGTGGAATCGCGGACATCTATGTGGTGTTTGCGGTGACAGATCCGTCCAGCAAGCATAAAGGAACGAGCGCATTTATCGTGGAAGCAGACTTCCCTGGGTTCAGTGTTGGGAAAAAAGAACAAAAGTTAGGCATTCGTTCTTCTCCAACGACAGAAATCATGTTTGAAGATTGCCGTGTGCCGGTAGAAAACATGCTTGGCGCAGAAGGGGAAGGTTTTAAAGTTGCGATGACGACGCTTGATGGCGGGCGTAACGGGATTGCTGCACAGGCTGTTGGCATTGCGCAAGGTGCACTTGACGCGGCCGTTGCTTATGCCAAAGAGCGCGTGCAGTTCGGGAAGCCAATCGCGGCACAGCAGGGTGTTTCTTTTAAACTGGCAGACATGGCGACAACGGTAGAAGCTTCAAGATTGCTAACTTATCAGGCGGCTTGGAGAGAGTCGGAGGGCTTAAGCTACGGCTTGGAGTCTGCGATGTCTAAACTTTTCGCTGGCGACACGGCAATGAAGGTGACAACCGAAGCAGTACAGGTATTCGGCGGTTACGGCTATACGAAAGACTATCCGGTAGAGCGCTATATGAGGGATGCGAAAATTACGCAAATCTATGAGGGAACACAAGAAATCCAACGTCTCGTTATTTCCAGAATGCTTACTAAGTAAGTAGGTGACGGCCAGGATGATGAAAAAACGTCAAGTACATGCATCCGTTAAAGATGAGCGGCTGATCGAAAAGCGCCGCGACCAAATGATCAAGGGGGCGGTGAGCCTTTTCAAAGAGAAAGGCTTCCACCGCACGACCACAAGGGAAATAGCGAAAGAGGCAGGGTTCAGCATTGGCACGCTCTATGAATATATCAGAACGAAGGAAGATGTCCTTTATCTCGTCTGTGACCGGATTTATGACCAGGTAGGTGAGCGATTGCAGGAGGAACTCGACATGAAGCGAGGGAACCTGGAAAGCTTGAAATCCGCGATCCGGTATTATTTTAGGGTGATGGATGAAATGCAGGATGAGGTGCTCGTTATGTATCAGGAGGCGAAATCTTTATCAAAAGATGCGCTTCCTTACGTATTGAACAAGGAGCTTGCGATGGTGGCCATGTTTGAACAGGTTATTAGAAACTGCATGACAGCAGAGGGCATCACAATGAAAGAACAGCAAATCCAATTGATGGCGCATAACATCTTTGTGCAAGGCCAGATGTGGGGATTCAGGCGTTGGGTGCTGCACAAGCACTTTGAACTGGATGCCTATATCGAGGGTCAGATTGAACTATTAGTGCATGGACTTACAAAGGGGGAGAATGTGAAAAATGGAAGTTTATCGTCCAACTAACCATATTCGTTTTGTAACAGCTTCAAGTCTTTTTGACGGGCATGACGCCTCAATTAACATCATGCGCCGCATTATCCAGGCGAGCGGTGCCGAGGTCATTCACCTTGGCCACAACCGCTCCGTGGAGGAAATTGTGAACGCGGCGATCCAGGAGGATGTGCAGGGGATCGCGATTTCCTCCTATCAGGGCGGACATGTCGAATATTTTAAATATATGTATGACTTGTTGAAAGAGAAAGGTGCCTCTCATATCCGCATTTACGGTGGCGGTGGCGGGGTCATCATTCCTAGTGAGATAAAAGAACTGCATTCATACGGAATTGCCCGTATCTTTTCGCCGGAAGACGGCCGCGAACATGGGCTGCAAGGCATGATTAACTCGATGCTGAAGGAATGTGACTTTGTGACGGTCAAATCCCTGGGTGACGAGGTAGAGCGTCTGGATGCCGATAACCATCAGGCGATTGCCAAACTGATTACGTTGTCTGAACTGCAGGTGACTTCGGATGAAGAGGTGGCAGCAACAGCACAAACCGCTTTAGCTAAGGTAAAAGAAAAGCAGAAAACCGTGCCGGTACTTGGGATTACAGGTACAGGTGGAGCGGGAAAAAGCTCACTGACAGATGAGTTGATACGCAGATTTATCAACGAAGTACCAGATAAAAAAGTAGCGATTTTATCCATCGATCCGACGAAGCAGAAGACAGGCGGGGCATTGCTTGGGGACAGAATCCGCATGAACGCAATTTTTAACCCGCGTGTGTATATGCGTTCGCTTGCAACGCGTGGATCCCGTTCTGAGCTTTCTTTGGCAATTCAAGATGCGATTGCTGTTACGAAGGCTGCCGGTTTTGACTTGATTATTGTTGAGACTAGCGGAATCGGGCAGGGAGACGCAGGAATCACCGAGATTTGCGATATCTCCATGTATGTGATGACAAGTGAGTTTGGGGCGCCATCTCAGTTGGAAAAAATCGATATGATTGATTATGCGGATCTGATTGTTATTAATAAATATGAGCGAAAAGGTTCCGAGGACGCCAAACGTCAGGTGCAAAAGCAGTACCAACGCAGCCGTCTTTTATGGGATAAAGAATTGGATGAAATGCCGGTGTACGGGACGATTGCCAGCCAGTTCAATGACTTGGGGACGAACACGCTTTTTGCAGCGTTGCTTGAGTTAATGAATGAGAAGACTGGCTCGGAATACGCTAGCAGCCTGCCAACGTCTAAAGATGTGGAAAAACAGAATGTGATCATTCCGAATGACCGCCGCTATTATTTACGTGAGATTAGTGAAACGGTACGAAATTATCATAAGATGGCTGCGGAGCAGGTGGAATTGGCGCGGAAGTTGTTCCAGTTGGATGGGGCGATGGAGGCTGCTGGTGGTTCTGGGGGCGGTTCTTCAAGCGAGGATCTTGTAGCGGCACTTGCCGAGCTGCGCCGTGAATACGAGGAAAAATTGACAAGCGATTCCCGCAAAATTTTAGGTAGTTGGGATGAGAAGAAAGAGCAATATTCCGGTGATCAATTTGTTACAAAAATCCGCGACAAGGAAATCATCACGAAACTTACGACGAAAACATTGTCCGGTTTGAAGATTCCAAAAGTAGTTCTGCCGAAATATGTGGACTATGGGGAGATTTTGAAGTGGGTGTACCGTGAGAACGTGCCTGGGGAGTTTCCTTATACGGCCGGAGTGTTTCCGTTCAAACGTGAGGGGGAGGATCCGAAGCGTCAGTTCGCTGGAGAAGGAACACCAGAGCGTACAAACCGCCGCTTCCACTATTTAAGTAAGGATGACGATGCGAAGCGCTTAAGTACGGCTTTTGATTCGGTAACGTTGTACGGGGAAGACCCGGCTGAGCGTCCGGACATTTACGGAAAAGTAGGAAACAGTGGCGTGAGCATTTGTACATTGGATGACATGAAAAAGCTGTATGCAGGCTTTGACCTCTGTGCGCCAAGCACGTCCGTTTCCATGACAATCAACGGTCCGGCGCCTGTTATTTTAGCAATGTTTATGAACACGGCGATTGATCAGCAGGTGCAGAAGCGTGAAGAAGAACTTGGTCGTGTGTTAACGGTAGAAGAGTTTGCGGAAGTTCGTGCCGTGACGATGCAAACTGTTCGTGGTACGGTGCAGGCTGATATTTTAAAAGAAGATCAAGGACAGAATACGTGCATATTCTCAACGGAGTTTGCTTTAAGAGTGATGGGGGATATTCAGCAATACTTTATAGATAAAAAGGTGCGCAATTATTATTCCGTTTCCATTTCCGGATACCATATTGCCGAGGCAGGAGCGAACCCGATTACACAGTTGGCGTTCACGCTAGCGAATGGGTTCACGTATGTGGAGTATTACTTGAGCCGCGGGATGAAAATTGATGACTTTGCACCGAACTTGTCGTTCTTCTTCAGTAACGGACTGGATGCAGAGTACACGGTGATCGGCCGCGTAGCCCGCCGGATCTGGGCGACAGTGATGAAAAATAAATATGGTGCCAATGAACGCAGTCAAAAGTTGAAGTATCATATTCAGACGTCCGGCCGTTCCTTGCACGCGCAGGAAATTGATTTTAACGATATCCGGACGACGCTTCAAGCTTTGATGGCCCTGCAAGATAACTGCAACTCATTGCATACAAATGCGTATGATGAGGCAATTACAACGCCGACGGAAGAATCTGTTCGTCGAGCAATGGCGATTCAGATGATCATCACCAAAGAGCACGGCTTGGCGAAAAACGAGAATCCGTTGCAAGGAGCCTTTGTGGTGGAGGAGCTGACAGACCTTGTGGAGGAAATGGTGCTGCAGGAGTTTGAACGCTTAAATGACCGCGGTGGCGTCCTTGGTGCGATGGAGACTCAGTATCAGCGCGGGAAGATTCAGGATGAGTCCATGTATTATGAGATGAAAAAACATACAGGCGAGCTTCCGATCATCGGAGTAAATACGTATAAAAATCCGAATCCGCCTTCTGAGGACGATTTGAATGATATCGAGCTTGCTCGTTCGACAGAAGAAGAGAAGCAAACCCAGATCCAAAATCTTGCAGCGTTCCAGGAACGTAATGCAGCGGAAGTGGAAGCAGCGTTGGGTAGGCTGAAACAAGTGGCAATCAGCGGCGGTAACATCTTTGAAGAACTAATGGAAACCGTCCGAGTGGCAAGCCTCGGCCAAATCACCACAGCCCTCTACGAAGTCGGCGGCCAATTCAGACGAAATATGTAAAGAAAAGGAGTTGAAGAACCTCGAAGAAGCAGGGGGTTCTTCGCTAACTTTATAGAGTTCGACGCGGAGAGAGAAATACCTTTGGGGGTCTGACCCCCTTTTTTTCTTTTTTCTCTTTTTTTTCGCTATTTTCGCTTTTTTATAGGTTTTTCATTTTTTTGAGGGAAAGATTTATTTTATGCTGGATTAAACATTGGTATTTTGTTTATAATGAGTGGTATGGATTTTTCTAGGAATTGCTATGATTATTGTCTTTTTACATATATAGAAAGGATGTGCAGACATTGGCATTAAACCATTTAACGGCAGAAGAAGTACAAGAGATGTCATTGATCGAAATCGCTACTGCTTTATTCAATGAACAGAAGCAGTCTGTGACGTTTGGCGAATTAATTACGGAGATCAAGAAAATTACCGGTTTTACAGATGAAGACCTTAAAGGCAAGTTGTCTCAGTTCTATACGGACTTAAACATTGACGGCCGTTTCATTTGTATTGGAGAAAACCAATGGGGACTTCGTGCATGGTATCCTTATGATCAAATAGAAGAAGAAACAACTCCTCAGGTGAAGGCAAAGACCAAGAAGAAGAAGAAGGCTGTTGATGAGGACGATATCGATGCAGACGAATTCGATGAGTTGGATGAAGAAGAACTAGAATTCGACGATCTGGATGATTATGAAGAGGACGAAGTGGAAGAAGATGACTTTGACGACGCCGATGATGATGCAGACGAAGATGATGACGAAGAATTTGAAGAAGACCTAATCGAAGACGAGGAGTATGGGCTCGAAGACGATGAGGAAGAAGAAGAAGAAGAATTGGACGAAGATGAGGAAGAAGACCTCTAATCGCCACTAAAGAAACACTCCCAGGGACGACAAACGGGGAGTGTTTTTTCATAAAGCTTAATCGAAAAAAAGTGAAAATTCGCAAGTTTATTCAGACCTTGACTTTTCACCCCCGACTAGGTAGAATCTTTTTTGGGCTCCTTAAAAAAGGACACGTATAATTTGTTGAACATATACACGCTCCCCTTGCTAGAAATGCTGGCAAGTGGGGCGTTTTTTATTTTATTGGTGAATAAACATTCATATGCTGAACCTGATAATTTAGGGGCAGCTTCATTTTTTAGTAAATGAATTTTGTGTTTTTGACTAATGATAAAAATGTTAAATGCCTCTTACAAGCATATCGTTACTTATTATTATTTTTTAAATAAAATTATTTCGAGGGGGAGACAGCATGACAAAGTATATTTTCGTAACAGGTGGCGTAGTATCATCTTTAGGTAAAGGGATTACTGCTGCTTCATTAGGTAGATTGTTAAAAAATCGCGGGTTGAATGTTACCATTCAAAAATTTGATCCATATATTAACGTGGACCCTGGTACGATGAGTCCTTACCAGCACGGAGAAGTATTCGTAACAGGTGACGGAGCGGAAACGGATCTTGACTTAGGTCACTATGAGCGTTTCATCGACATCAACCTGAACAAATATTCAAACGTAACAACAGGGAAAATTTACTCTACAGTTCTGAAAAAAGAGCGTCGCGGCGATTACTTGGGTGGAACAGTGCAGGTTATCCCGCACATTACAAACGAAATTAAAGAGCGCGTTTTCCGCGCTGGCCGTGAGACTAATGCAGACGTGGTCATCACTGAAATTGGTGGAACAGTAGGGGATATTGAGTCCCTTCCGTATCTTGAAGCAATCCGTCAAATCAAGAGTGACATCGGTCGTGACAACGTGATGTACATCCACTGTACACTTGTTCCTTACATCCGTGTGGCGGGCGAGTTGAAAACAAAGCCGACACAGCACAGTGTAAAAGAACTTCGCGGTCTAGGAATACAGCCAAATATCATCGTATTGCGTTCTGAAATGCCAATCTCTCAAGATATGAAAGACAAGATTGCTTTGTTCTGTGATATCGATGAAAAGGCGGTTATTGAATCGATCGACGCTGACACACTTTATGAAGTACCATTAGCTTATCAGGCGCAAAACATGGACAACATTGTCGTGGATCACCTGAAGCTTGAGACAAAAGGTGAAGCGGACATGACAGAATGGACGGCTCTTGTGAACAAGGTGAAAAACCTTTCCAAGAAAACAACAATTGCTCTTGTCGGAAAATATGTGGAGCTTCAAGATGCATACCTATCTGTTGCGGAAGCATTACGTCATGCTGGATATGAGTACGATGCGGATGTAAAAATTAACTGGATCAACTCCGAAGAAGTAACGGCAGAAAACGTGGACGAGCTCTTGAACAGTGCAGACGGAATTCTTGTACCAGGTGGTTTCGGCGACCGCGGTGTGGAAGGGAAAATTGAAGCAATTCGCTATGCGCGTGAGAAAAAGGTGCCATTCTTCGGAATCTGCCTTGGCATGCAGCTTGCTTCTGTTGAGTTTGCACGAAATGTCCTTGGGTTTGAAGGTGCGCACTCTGCTGAGCTGAACCCGGAAACGCCTTATCCAATCATCGACCTTTTACCAGAGCAAAAAGACATTGAGGACCTTGGCGGAACGTTGCGCCTTGGATTATATCCTTGTAAGTTGAACGACGATTCCTTGGCACAAAAAGCTTACGCAGACGAAGTGGTCTACGAACGCCACCGTCACCGCTATGAGTTTAACAACCAATATCGTCAACAAATGGAAGACCACGGATTCATCTTCTCCGGTACAAGCCCTGACGGCCGCCTGGTAGAAGTGATTGAGATCAAAGACCACCCATGGTTCCTTGCATCCCAATTCCACCCAGAATTCACTTCCAGACCAAACCGCCCACAACCGCTATTCCGCGACTTTGTGGCAGCATCTTTGAAAAATGCTGAGGTTATGGCTTAATTAAATTTATTAAAAAAAGGGAAGACCGCGCGGATGACGGTCTTCCCTTTTCCTTACTCTTGCTCTTCCAATATCTCTTTCAAGGTAAAAGCTAACCCATGATAAACATATAACGCCACCATGCTTGAAGGAAAGCCAAAACGTTCCCCGTCGTCGCCGGGAATCAATGGTTTCTTTAGCTTTAAATCAATATGTACATCGGACAAGGTTTCAAGGGTTTCTGCTCCCTCAACTGTTTCTAACGAAGGCTCCATCACAGTCGATATTCCCACAATCTCAATTCCTAGCTCTTTCAACGCCTTAGCAGTACTTATCGCCTCTTCATCTGTAGAAAATCGAGACACTATTAAAGCCCGGTCCGTATCGGTCAGGTCATGATATCTGTCTAAGTTTGATAAAAGGGTAGCGCTCATTAGCGGCTCCGCTCCAGTAGTGGCTTCCGCCTCAACTGCTTTCATCTCCTTCACACCGTGCACATAAATGCGTCCATCCCCGACAGCCGCCTGAGCCAACAGTCTCGCTGCATCCTCAAAAGCAAACTCCTCGCTTGAACCAATTCTATTAAACACACCCTGCAACTGCGTCGTAAAAATCTTCAACATCCCAAATCACACTCCTATACCATAAATTATTTAACAAAACCCAACCCCTCATTCCACCAAAACTCAAGTATAATAAAAGCGTTATGACAAAAGTAGCAAAAATCCTAGGGGGGTCTGTCCCCTTTTCGTTCGCGTTTTTCCAACATAATCCGACATCTATTGATTTGGCGGGAGCCTTCTAGTTCAAGGGGGAAAGTCCTGCTGGGGTCTGACCCCTTAAAAAAATTTCTTTATAATTTCCCTTTTTCGAAAAATTTCCCGGTCGAAAAAGGAGGAAATAAGACTATTATAGTAGAATTAGGTGGGTGGATGGAAACGGATTGATTATTTTTAGAGATGGGGTGTAAAGGTGGGTCAAAAATTACTGATTGTGGATGACCAGTATGGAATACGCATTTTGTTGAATGAAGTATTCCAAAAAGAGGGCTATCAGACGTTTCAGGCAGCAAACGGGTACCAAGCATTAGATATCGTAGAAAAGCATTCACCGGACTTAGTATTGTTAGACATGAAGATCCCCGGTATGGACGGAATTGAGATCTTAAAGCGGCTAAAAGCAATTAATTCTGATATCCAGGTAATCATTATGACTGCTTACGGTGAATTGGATATGATTCAGGAGTCGAAAGACCTCGGAGCAATCACGCACTTTGCCAAACCATTCGATATTGATGAAATTAGAGATGCGGTCCGTAAAAACATGCCGCGCCAATCGGTGTAAAACGTCCATTTTATAACTGAATATTAAAACATTTTACGTGTTATCGCTTACATTGAAAAACGGCATACTTCAGTAGTTGCCGTTTTTCTACATAGTTGATATGCTAAGTACTGGATAAAAATCATCCGTTAATTTTTTTCACTTTTTGACCTCATATACATAACTGGTTTCCCGATGGGTCATGCTAGTTTTGATATGGGTGAAATTTTTTACAAAGGTATGCACGAAGGACAAGCCCTTGTGTTTACCACTTTGTAAAGGCGGGAAAACTTTTCGGAGTGAATATAATACAAAGGAGGATGTTATCATGCCTTTAGTTTCCATGACAGAAATGCTGAAAAAAGCAAATGCAGAAGGCTATGCAGTAGGTCAGTTCAACTTGAACAACCTAGAGTTCACACAAGCAATTCTACAAGCAGCACAAGAGGAGAATTCACCAGTTATCCTTGGTGTTTCTGAAGGTGCGGCTCGTTATATGGGTGGCTTCAAAACAATCGTAGCATTAGTAAAAGCGTTAATGGAAGAGTACGGTGTTACTGTACCTGTAGCGATTCACTTAGACCACGGTTCAAGCTTTGAATCTTGTGCAAAAGCGATCCACGCTGGATTTACTTCTGTAATGATCGATGCTTCTCACCATCCATTTGAGGAGAACATCGAAACAACTTCTAAAGTTGTAGAATTAGCACACTTCCACGGAGTATCTGTTGAGGCAGAGCTTGGAGTAGTAGGCGGACAAGAAGACGACGTTATCGCTGATGGCGTAATCTATGCTGACCCTAACGAGTGTGAAGAGCTTGTAAAACGCACAGGAATTGATTGCCTAGCTCCAGCTTTAGGTTCCGTACACGGTCCTTACAAAGGAGAACCGAACCTTGGCTTCAAAGAAATGGAAGACATCAACAACCGTGCTGGCGTTCCTCTAGTATTACACGGCGGAACTGGAATCCCTACGCATGACATCCAAAAAGCAATCTCTTTTGGAACAGCGAAGATCAACGTTAACACAGAAAACCAAATTGCATCTGCAAAAGCAGTTCGTGAAACACTTGCTGCAAAAACAGAAGAGTACGATCCACGTAAATACCTAGGACCTGCTCGCGACGCAATCAAAGATACAGTAAAAGGCAAAATGCGCGAATTTGGATCTGCTAACAAAGCGTAAATAATACAGTTTTTCAACAAAACAAGACAACAACTCAACCAACAACAAGGCAACGATATGCAGAACCGCCATACCCGGCGGTTTTGTTTCTTTTTAATATGAAAGCGCAAACATATATTCTACATACAAAGGAGAGAATGACATGAAGTTTTTCATCGACACAGCAAACCTTGAAGAAATCAAAGAAGCCCATGCACTTGGACTACTTGCAGGAGTTACGACAAATCCAAGTCTAGTAGCAAAAGAGAACATTACCTTTGAAGACCGCCTTCGCGAAATTACAGCATTTGTAGAAGGATCGGTCAGTGCGGAAGTTATTGCACTTGATGCAGATGGCATGATTGAAGAGGGGAAAGCTCTTGCGGCAATCGCTCCGAATATTACGGTGAAAGTACCGATGACTCCAGATGGCTTGAAAGCAGTAAAAGCATTCAGCGACCTCAACATCAAAACGAATGTCACCCTTATATTCAATGCCAACCAAGCCTTGATGGCAGCAAGAGCAGGAGCTACATATGTGTCACCTTTCCTTGGACGCTTGGATGACATCGGTCAAAATGGATTGGATTTAGTTTCCGATATCTCAGACATTTTCGCCATTCACGATATCCCGACGGAAATTATCGCAGCATCCATCCGCCACCCGATGCATATTACAGAAGCGGCACTAAAAGGAGCGCACATTGCCACGGTTCCATACAAAGTATTGCTGCAACTTTTCCACCACCCACTAACAGATCAGGGAATTGAAAAATTCTTAGCTGACTGGAATAATCGCAAGCAATAACCTAGTTGTATGCTGTGAGAGGCCCGAGGAAAACGAAGCGCCTGGAACGGAGAACAACGGTGTAATGAAATATGCAAACATTTACCCTCTGCTAAAAAATTTAGCAGGGGCTTTTTGTTATTTTCAGCTAATTTTCGACAAAAGGTCCGTGTCGAATATAGGCGGATGGTATCAAATATTACGATTTGATAAAGTTTCATGCATTTTCATATATGAAAAGAAAGTTTTCGTGTAAACTAATAGCTAACGAAAATTTTTATGATTGGTAATAATTGTGTATAATAGACAATAGCACTTTTGGAAACCAACCTCGCCTTGAAGGGAGAACTATATGGAAAAGTTAAAAATTCTTGGTGGTAACAAGTTAAATGGAACCGTACGCGTAAGTGGAGCGAAAAATAGTGCAGTGGCATTAATTCCTGCAACCATTCTAGCGGACACACCTGTCACAATTGAAGGGTTACCGCAAATATCAGATGTAGAAATCCTAAGCAGCTTGCTTGAAGAAATTGGCGGAAGCGTATCGCTTGAGGGAGAAGACCTAACAGTAGATCCTTCCCAAATGATTGCTATGCCTCTTCCAAGCGGTAAAGTGAAAAAGCTTCGTGCATCCTATTATTTAATGGGAGCGATGCTTGGACGTTTCAAAAAAGCAGTTGTAGGATTGCCTGGTGGCTGTCATTTAGGACCAAGACCTATCGATCAGCACATCAAAGGCTTTGAAGCGCTTGGAGCAGAGGTAACAAATGAGCAAGGGGCCATCTACCTGCGCGCTGAAGAGTTAAGAGGGGCACGCATTTACCTCGATGTGGTAAGTGTTGGTGCAACCATTAATATCATGCTTGCTGCAGTAAAAGCGAAAGGCAGAACGATCATCGAAAATGCGGCAAAAGAGCCGGAAATCATCGATGTAGCAACCCTTTTAAGCAGCATGGGTGCTAAAATTAAAGGTGCGGGGACAGATGTCATCCGTATTGATGGGGTGGAGAGCCTTCACGGATGTAAACACACCATTATTCCGGACCGAATCGAAGCAGGTACATACATGATTATGGCTGCTGCAACAGGCGGCGAGATGATCATCGATAATGTCATCCCAACCCACTTGGAGCCGCTAATCGCAAAGCTTCGTGAAATGGGCGTACGCATCGATATCAATAATGATCAAGATCAAGTTCTTGTCGTTCCAGGCGAAAAACTGAAAGCTGTCGACGTAAAAACCCTTGTCCATCCAGGGTTCCCGACTGACCTACAGCAACCGATGACGACCCTTTTAACAAAAGCAGAAGGAACGAGCATCGTAACAGACACCATCTATTCCGCCCGCTTCAAGCACGTCGATGAACTGCGTCGCATGAACGGACAGATTAAAGTAGAAGGCCGCTCTGCCATTATCAACGGACCGGTACAGCTCCAAGGTGCAAAAGTAAAAGCAAGCGACTTGCGTGCAGGAGCAGCGCTTGTCATCGCTGGCCTACTGGCTGACGGATTGACTGAGGTTACAGGTCTTGAACACATCGACCGCGGCTACAGTCATCTAGAAGAAAAGCTAGAAGGATTAGGTGCCACGATTTGGCGTGAAAAATTAACAGAAGAAGAAATCGAACAAATGCAAAATTCATAAATAAAAAAAGAAGGAATTCGCTTAGTATATAGCGGGTTCCTTCTTTTTTGTAGATACCGCTTTCAAATACCGACAAATGTGATATACTATTAACGAAAAGTATAGCACAATGCCTTAGGTTGCACACTCAACCTCGTGGCCTACCATAAAAAATAATTAGATTCATAGAATGCCAAAGGAGTGGAAGGTATGGAAAGAAGTTTATCCATGGAATTAATTCGAGTAACAGAAGCGGCGGCTTTATCCTCTGCACGCTGGATGGGGCGCGGAGATAAAGACAGCGCGGACGGCGCGGCAACTTCCGCCATGCGTGATGTGTTTGATACAGTCCCGATGAAAGGGACGGTTGTGATCGGAGAAGGGGAAATGGACGAAGCACCGATGCTCTATATCGGTGAAAAGCTTGGCACAGGCTACGGACCACGTGTGGATGTAGCGGTGGATCCACTGGAAGGGACGAGCATCGTAGCGTCCGGCGGATGGAATGCATTAGCAGTACTTGCTATCGCGGACCACGGTAATCTCCTTCACGCACCTGACATGTACATGGACAAAATAGCCGTCGGTCCAGCAGCCGTCGGGAAAATTGATATCAATGCATCTGTTACAGACAATCTGAGAGCGGTGGCAGAAGCTAAAAATAAAGATATTGAAGACGTCGTGGCGGTTATTTTGAACAGACCGCGTCATGAAAAAATCATTGCAGAACTACGCGAGGCTGGTGCCCGCATTAAGTTAATTGACGACGGAGACGTTGCTGCAGCCATCAACACGGCGTTTGATCACACGGGTGTAGATATTCTGTTCGGTTCGGGCGGCGCACCAGAAGGCGTAATCGCAGCAGTCGCATTGAAATGCCTTGGAGGCGAAATTCAAGGAAAACTCCTTCCACAAAATGAAGAAGAGTTGATCCGTTGCCGCAAAATGGGCATCGAGGACATTAACGCTGTACTAAGAATGGAAGACCTAGTACGCGGAGATGACGCCATCTTTGCCGCAACAGGAGTAACCGACGGAGAGTTGTTGCGAGGCGTACAATTCAAAGGCACCAACGCCACCACCCACTCCGTTGTCATGCGTGCAAAATCCGGTACCGTCCGCTTCATCGACGGCCAACACAACATTAAGAAAAAACCAAACCTAGTATTCAAGCCTTAAAATAAGGGAAGTTAATTCAGATTCCCCCTGTTGATTGGAGTGCAAGGTGTGAGACTCCTGAGGGAGAGAAACGGTAGATTGAGATCCCACAACGAAGCGAGACCATTGAAAAACTAATAACGTAAGTTTCTAATAATTCCTAGCTGTTGATTGGAGCAAAAGGCGAAGACTCCTGAGGGAGATAGCGCTAGGTGGAGACCCCGCAGGCAAAGCCGAGGAGGCTCCAGCACCGCCCCTAGGAAAGCGAACACCTGGAACGCAAATCAACAGGGAGTCAAAGCAAACCCTAAAATAAAACCGTAAATGGAACCACTCCATTTACGGTTTTCCTATATAACAGCGTCAAAAAACCCGCACACCTTCCGAATATTGTAATAGACAACAAGTCCCATTCGACACAAATAGGGGAAATGCAAGAATATTCCCCAGAAAATAAAGCCAATACTCAAAGCTTGTCTACAGAAAATAGTTGCTTAAAAGACCATTTTGTGGGTAAAATAAACAATACTACGAGTATTTATGCAAAATCTACCTTATATCTTCCTAGCGATTCTTCTACAATTTCTTCATAAGGAGAGTTTATCCCACAAACACGAGGGAAACGTCCTCACTTCCATTTCATCATCCTTAAAAAAGTGCAGCGACTAGTAATATATTTCCCATCCTTCGAACTTAATTCGACTTGAATCAGTGTTGGAAGACATACAAACATTTATCCTTAGATTATAAACGTACAAAACAATTAAACGAATAGAGTGGTGTTTTCTTTTTATGGATTTAACTATTTCTCACTTAGAAACTTTAAAATTAAAAGAATTATATGAGTTTGCCCGTCAGCATAAAGTGTCTTACTACAGCAAACTGACCAAAAAAGAACTTATTTTTGCTATTTTAAAAGCACAGGCCGAAAAAGACGGTCTATTGTTCATGGAAGGGGTATTGGAAGTCATCCAATCGGAAGGCTTTGGTTTCCTGCGCCCAATCAACTATTCTCCAAGCTCAGAGGATATCTATATTTCTGCTTCCCAAATCCGTCGTTTTGACTTAAGAAACGGGGACAAGGTTTCTGGTAAAGTACGCCCTCCAAAAGAGAATGAGCGTTATTACGGCCTCCTGCACGTTGAAGCAGTGAATGGTGACGATCCAGAATCCGCAAAAGAACGCGTCCATTTCCCAGCATTGACGCCTTTATATCCTGATCGTCAAATTGTGCTTGAAACAAAGCCTAAAGGTCTTTCTACGCGAATCATGGACTTGATTGCGCCTGTAGGATTTGGGCAACGTGGACTTATCGTTGCTCCGCCTAAAGCGGGTAAAACAATGTTAATCAAGGAAATAGCCAATAGCATTACAACGAATCACCCAGAAGCTGAATTAATTGTCCTTCTGATTGACGAGCGTCCTGAGGAAGTAACCGATATTGAGCGTTCCGTTGCTGGAGACGTTGTAAGCTCCACATTTGATGAAGTACCTGAAAACCACATCAAAGTAGCTGAGCTCGTTCTAGAGCGTGCCTTGCGCCTTGTAGAGCACAAGCGTGATGTTATTATTCTGATGGATAGTATTACTCGTTTAGCGCGTGCATACAACCTTGTAATCCCGCCAAGTGGACGTACACTTTCCGGCGGTATCGACCCTGCCGCATTCCACCGTCCGAAGCGATTCTTCGGTGCTGCGCGTAACATTGAAGAGGGTGGAAGCTTGACGATCCTAGCGACGGCTCTTGTGGACACAGGTTCCCGTATGGATGACGTCATCTATGAGGAGTTCAAAGGTACAGGTAACATGGAGCTTCACCTTGACCGTCAACTTGCAGAACGCCGCATCTTCCCGGCCATCGACATTCGTCGCTCCGGTACACGTAAAGAAGAGCTGCTTATCCCGAAAGACCACCTGGACAAGCTATGGGCTATCCGCAAAACGATGTCCGACTCTCCAGACTTTGCAGAAAAACTATTGCGTAGACTTCGCCAATCCAAAACAAACCAAGAATTCTTCGAAATGCTTGAAGAAGACCAAAAAGCGGGAACGGCAAAACGCTAATAAAATAAAACTCACACGCACCCTTGTTCATTGGGGTGCGTTTTATTGATAGATGATTTCTAGCTGGTGATTGGAGCACAGTGCGAAGACTCCGGCGGGAGGTAGCGGTAGACTTGAGACCCCACAGCGCAGCGAGGAGGCTCAAGCACCGCCCCGCGGAAAGCGAAGCCCAGGGCGGAAATCACCAGCGATGTTATAGTGGAGACTATCTCTCAAGGAAAACATTGGTTGCAATACCTTTAAATATATCTCCAAAAGTAATCTTGCAAAACGTGTCATTAGTTGATATAATTTCTTCAGTGTGTTTTTAAGATAAGTGATGGCGGCTAATATAGCTGGTATCATTTGAATGATAACTCTGTTTCGAAAGACTCAGGGCGAAAAGGAGATGACAAGAATGAAAGCTGGAATTCATCCGGATTACCGTAAAGTTGTATTCATGGACATCAACACTAGTTTCAAATTCATCACAGGTTCTACGATGAAAACAAACGAAACTATTGAATGGGAAGACGGTACTACTTACCCTCTAATCAAAGTTGAGATCTCTTCTGATTCTCACCCATTCTACACTGGACGTCAGAAGCATGCTGCTGCTGATGGACGTGTTGAGCGTTTCAACAAAAAATACGGCCTTAAGTAATAAAGTAAAACAGGCAGGTTATCCTATATCTTGCCTGTTTTTTTACTTCTATTTACATAAACTAGTGCTTAGAAGTCGTTTTTTGGACGGTGCTGCTAAGCACTTTTTATACGTAAAATTATTAAAAAGGAGAGGCCGTATATGTATGTAATGAAGCATTCCGGTTGGGTGGAAGCGATATGTGGCAGCATGTTTTCGGGTAAGTCCGAAGAGCTGATTCGCCGCATGAGACGTTCCCAATTTGCCAAACAGGAAATTCAAGTATTTAAGCCAGCCATCGATAATCGTTATAGTGATGAAGCGGTTGTTTCCCACAACGGAACCTCGATCATAGCGTTGCCTGTTCCGACTTCACAATCGATTCTAGATAAGGTGCTGCCTGAGACAGAAGTGGTCGGTATCGATGAAGTGCAATTTTTCGATGATCAAATCGTAGAAGTGGTGCAGGAATTGGCAAACAGAGGCTATTGTGTGATTGTAGC
Source organism: Bacillus sp. CHD6a (assembly GCF_001293645.1). GTDB lineage: Bacteria > Bacillota > Bacilli > Bacillales > Bacillaceae_I > Sutcliffiella_A. The sequence goes on along the minus strand of NZ_LBMD01000003.1, from coordinate 267,360 downwards.
TGGACTAGACCAGGACTTTCGCGGAGAGCCGTTCGGTAAAATGCCGGAGCTTTTGGCCATTGCGGAATCCGTCACAAAGCTGCAAGCGGTATGTGCTGTCTGTGGATCCCCTGCAAGCCGTACGCAACGTTTAATCAATGGAGAACCGGCTTGCTACGATGACCCAATAATTTTAGTGGGCGCTTCGGAATCATACGAACCTCGCTGTCGTCATCATCATGAAGTTCCTCACAAAGTATCTGTGCTGCAAGAAATGAAAAAATAAATATTTCCTAAATTTAGTCGGTAGATAAAAGAAGAAAGAGGATACGCTAAGAAACAGGAGGTGTTTGCATGAAACATGCAGTCCTGTTATTGGTGATATGCTCTTTTTTTATTAGTGGATGCAGTGGCGAACAACGCTTTGGTGCGGACGAGGATTTTGATGGAGAACGATTGATTGGTGTCAAAAATGATGAACAAGATGGTTTTTATAAGCGAGACCTCGACACAGAGGACTACAACACCAACCAAAATCCCAACTTCCTCGATCTTTCGGAAAATCGCCCTGATTACGGCGACGACGAAAATAAATTTGCTGAAGTGATTCAACTGAACAGTGACCTTAAACCTGGTCCAGTCTACATTACCGGTGACACGGCAAGAGTCACTGCTTATGCGCCGAGCGGCATTTCAAAAGAAGAAAAGAAGCGTGTGCAAAGAAAGCTCAAAGAGAAATTCTTAGAAGTCACTCCCCGCTACCACGTCAAACTGACAATTAAAGAAAGATAAGATGAGCTCGTTCTGATATTCAGGACGGGTTTTGTTTTTGATGGCAGGGTTTAAAGTGAATGGAGGTTATGTTGATTTTGACGCACCATCTAACCTATACTATAATTAGAATGTTGTAGATATAAAAATAATTGCAGATTTTTCTGTATACATTTATAGAGGTGAATGCACGTGTTTGATCGTTTGCAGGCAGTAGAAATGCGTTACGAGAAATTGACGGAGCTTTTGAGTGATCCGGAAGTCATCAGCGATACGAAAAAGTTGCGCGAGTACTCCAAGGAGCAGTCTGATATTCAGGAGACTGTAGAAGCGTACCGTGAATACAAGGCTGTTAAAGAGCAGTTGGATGATGCAAAAGCGATGCTTGAGGATAAATTGGATGCCGATATGCGCGAAATGGTAAAAGAAGAGATTTCTGAGTTGGAAGAGCAACAAGAAAGCTTGGCAGAACGCCTACATATCCTTCTTTTACCGAAGGACCCGAACGACGACAAGAACGTTATCATGGAAATCCGCGGTGCTGCGGGTGGAGATGAGGCCGCGCTGTTTGCAGGCGATCTATACCGTATGTACAGCCGATATGCAGAAGCTCAAGGCTGGAAAACAGAAGTAATGGAAGCTGCGTCTACGGGCGTTGGCGGCTACAAGGAAATCATTTTCATGATCACAGGGAAGGGTGCATATTCCAAGCTGAAATTTGAAAATGGTGCTCACCGCGTGCAACGTGTTCCCGAGACAGAATCAGGCGGACGCATCCATACGTCAACAGCGACGGTAGCCGTATTGCCTGAGGCGGAAGAGGTTGAAATTGAGATTCATGACAAGGACATTCGAGTAGATACATTTGCATCTAGCGGCCCTGGTGGACAATCTGTAAATACGACGATGTCCGCTGTTCGTTTAACGCATATCCCGACAAACACAGTTGTTTCCTGTCAGGACGAGAAGTCTCAGATCAAAAATAAAGAAAAAGCGATGAAAGTTCTTCGTGCCCGCGTGTACGATAAATTCCAACGTGAAGTACAAGCTGAATATGACGCGAACCGTAAGCAGGCGGTAGGTACAGGTGACCGCTCTGAGCGTATTCGTACGTACAACTTCCCGCAAAATCGTGTTACCGACCACCGCATCGGCCTGACCATTCAAAAACTTGATCAGATTCTTCAAGGAAAGCTTCAAGAAGTCATTGATGCTTTGATTATGGAAGACCAAGCGCTAAGAATGGAACAAATGGAAAAATGATGAAGGCAATGAAGGTGTACGAAGCCCTAAACTGGGCTTCTTCTTTTTTAAAAAAGAACGATCGCGACGAAAATGCGGGAGAATTGTTGTTGCGACATCATATGAAATTGGATCGAGCCCAGCTTTTTAGTAGAATGCAAGATATGATGCCAATGGACATGCAAAGCTCTTTCATTTTCAACGTGCATAAACATGTTGCTGGCATTCCCGTGCAGTACTTAATGGGAAAAGAAGAATTCTACGGCCGCAGCTTTTTTGTCAGTGAAGAGGTGTTGATTCCAAGACCTGAGACAGAAGAGTTGGTCGTTGGCGTGTTAGATCGCGTGAAAAAGCATTTTGGAAACGGTTCTGGTTCCGCTGACGAAACATGGAGTGTCGTGGACGTTGGGACAGGAAGCGGTGCGATTGCAATCACACTTGCTTTAGAAAACAGCCTTCTGAACGTGCATGCGACAGATATTGCCGGTGAATCGCTGGAAGTGGCGATGGATAATGCAGAAGCATTGGGCGCGGATGTAGAGTTCCTCCAAGGTGACTTATTGCTTCCATTCATCGAGCAAGATATAAAAGTGGATGTGGTCGTCTCCAATCCTCCCTATATCCCGCAAAAGGAGTATGAAGGATTGTCCACAGTAGTAAAAGATTTTGAACCGTATCGTGCATTGGTTGGCGGTATTTCTGGTTTGGAATTTTACGAACGCTTCATGGACGAGCTGCCGAAAGTGCTGAAGGAACGGGCCATTGTGGCGTTTGAAGTAGGCATGGGACAAGGAGAAGCGGTAAAAGCGTTGTTGGAAAAGACATTTCCTCACAGTGCGGTGGAGGTAGTGTTGGACATCAACGGTAAAGATCGGATGGTTTTTGCTCTAATTGGATGATGTTTTTATTGGGAAAAGAGGAGGGAGCTGCACCTTGCTTGCTTCAGTGAATCTGGGCAAGGTGTTACTGGTTTTCGGTTGATGGAAGAGTGCAGGTTCTTTTAAGCGGTCTAAATCACGCTTCCATTATGGCTCCGTCTTCCTGTTGAGGTCTGGCAAGTGTCAGGCCTCTATTTGTTTTTTCTTCCACAAATTTTACAAATGCTTGGCGGATTTCTTCCTTCTTTTCCGCAGTGCACAGATTGATTAATTGAGACAGGTTCGAATCATACGAAATGGTGCGATGATAATGATGGTAAAATGCTTTACCTGTCATCCATCTGCCGCCTACCAAAATTTCAAACACAATAGGAATGCTGATGTGATTGAATGCACTCTTCATGTCTCCAATGCGGAATGCCTCAATATTACAAGTAAACGATCTCATAAAGCCTATCTTCCTTTCATAAAAAATACATTACTTAAAGTAACCCGTCCTCTTTACATACCCTTATGTCGCATACCTCAAACCCCAAAACTAGCAAACTACCAAAAACCAACGTTAGTGTGGGGGTTCGACGTGGAGAAAGAAAAACCTTTAGGGGTCTGACCCCATATTTTTCGACAATCACACAAGACCACCCACTGCATGGCGCGTTCGACAGGAGGGAGGGATTTCCTGCAAGGGTCTGACCCCTTTATTAAATTTTTTCTCTCTATTTTTTGCATTTTAGTAGTTTAGGATTTTTGTTTTTTGCCTAGACTGTTTGCTAGAGGGGAGTTGGGGGAAATGTTGAAGAAAAATAAAATTACTTTATATATAGTGTTACTTTTTGTGGGGGCTTATCTTTCGCTTTTGGGAGAGCAGGCGACGGCGGGTGCGAATGTAAAGAATGGTGCGATGGTCATTCCGGATGAAGCTATTAGACTTCGCATTCTAGCAAATAGCGATAGTGATCAAGATCAGGAACTAAAAAGAAAGATTCGTGACCGTGTAAATGAGGAAATTACGGTTTGGGTGGAAGGGTTGACTTCCATGGAAAATGCTCGTGAAGTGATTACCGGCAACATGGATCAAATCGAAAAGATCGTACAAGAGGTAATGGCAGAAGAAGGACTGGTTCAAACTTATAATGTAGACTTTGGCAGAGTGGATTTTCCAACGAAAATGTACGGAAAATTTATCTATCCTGCAGGAGATTATGAAGCAATTTTGATTACACTTGGGGAAGGTACTGGAGCGAATTGGTGGTGCGTATTGTTCCCGCCACTGTGTTTCCTGGACTTTTCAAACGGAGAAGCAACGGCAAGTCCTTTTGAGGAAGAGGAAATGGAAGTATCCGGAGAAACGGCAGAAAGCACTGCGACAACGGCAAAGTCTGACACTAAAACGAATGCACAGGACTTTCTTGTAAATGAAGAACCGGAAGAAGTGGAAGTAGAATTTTTCCTAGTAGAGATTCTATCATCCCTATGGAATAAAGTTACGGCGTAAGGTTCTACTTTTTCATCTCTCTCAATAGAGTAGTATTAGAAAACTACTAGAAGAGGTGAAATAAATGAAAGTATTACGATCAGCCACACAAGATGACCTTTGGGCATTGCAAGTATTTTTAAGAAGAGCAAATATAAATATAGTGGATTTGGAAGATAAGATAGAGGATTTTATCATTCTTGAAGAAGAGAATGAGGGGATTTGCGGGACCATTGGAATAGAAGAGTATGGAAATGCAGGGCTTTTGCGCTCGCTTGTGATTGGTCCGTCCGTCAAGCAGTTTCAGTTATTGCAAATGTTTGAGCATACCCAGCAGCATGCCAGAAAAAAAGGATTAGAGCAGCTCTACTTAGTTACCAACAAAAATAATTTCATCCAATTTTTCGAACTGCTCAACTTTTATCCACAACCTATTCACAACGCACCCCAAACCATGCTCGCATCCGACTTCTTCCAAGAAATCACCCAACAAGAAGGATGCACACTTATGGTGTGTGAGTTAAAGGGTCAGACCCCTTAGCAGTGAGGTAACGCATTAACGCGGAGCGGGTCAGACCCCTTATCACCAAGGTAACGCATTAACGCGGAGCGGGTCAGACCCCCTTTACACTTAAATCCACATTACCCACAGAGTTATCCACGGTTTGGCGAGGCTTTATCCACAGTTTGTGGATAAGGCTTGTGTTATTTGTGGAAGTTCTTTATACTTTCAGGTGAAATGCTTACATATTAACATGTTAATAGATTGTAGAATGAGGGATAGTAAATGGAAACGAAATTATGGGCTGTGGATAAAGAAGAACCATTACTAAATAGTTATCCACAGATTGTGGAAGCGGCCAGTTTACTGAAAGAAAATGAAGTGGTGGCTTTCCCGACAGAGACGGTCTATGGTCTTGGGGCCAATGCCTTGTCAGATCAGGCTGTATTGAAGATTTTTGAAGCAAAGGGCCGTCCTAGTGACAACCCGCTTATCGTGCATATATCAAAATTAGAACAACTTAAAAACCTTGTGGATAACGTACCAGAATCTGCCCATAAGTTAATGGATGCTTTTTGGCCAGGGCCGCTTACTTTGGTTCTTCCAAAGAAAGAGGGCGTTTCACATTATGTGACGGCTGGACTTGAAACACTTGCTGTCCGTATGCCAGATCATGAGGTGGCGCGCGCGTTGATGGAAGTATCGGGACTTCCGCTTGCAGCACCGAGTGCAAACTTATCTGGAAAACCAAGTCCAACTACTGCCAAGCATGTGGAGGAAGATTTAATCCACAGGATTGCCGGAATTGTGGATGGAGGAGCAACAGGTGTGGGGCTTGAGTCTACCGTGGTGGATTGCACGACAGAGATCCCGGTAATCCTAAGGCCGGGTGGCGTGACAAAGGAAGAACTGGAGAAAGTAGTAGGTAAAGTGGACGTAGACCCTGCTTTATTTTCGCAAGATGAGCAACATAAACCTAAGTCCCCTGGGATGAAATACACGCATTATGCACCTGTTGCGCCGGTGTATCTGGTCGAGGGAAGCGAAAGTTTCTTGCAGCAAACGATCACAGATGCTCAACAAAAAGGGCAAAAGGTAGGGGTTCTCGCAACAGAAGAGACCATCACACAAATAAATACAACAGATCTTACCACCATAGCCTGTGGTACGAAAACAGATCTTACCACCGTAGCGAGCCAATTGTACGACGGCCTACGCGCGTTTAATGCGACAGATGTGGACGTAATCTTTAGTGAGACTTTCCCAAGAGACGGAGTAGGTGCGGCGATTATGAACCGACTGGAAAAAGCCGCTGGACATAAGTTTATAAAAGAATAATCCAAAGGACCTTTGTAACAACGGGGTCCTTTTTTGTTCCAATTTTCCTTCTATTCCCGAAGGCTTGTGCATATCTTGAAGTAGACAAGTCCTAAGGGGAGGCAGAGCATGGGGATTACGTTTGGGGAATTCATGACACTATTATTGATGGCGATTGCGCTCGGGATGGATGCTTTTTCCGTTGGGATTGGGATGGGTATGATAAAGCTGAGATTGCGACAGATCTTTTACATAGGGGTTACCATTGGAATTTTTCATATTTTCATGCCGCTTGGAGGAATGGCGGTGGGGAAGGTGCTGTCAGAGGAATTCGGCTCGATTGCGACGTTAATTGGAGGGTTGCTCCTTGTGTTGCTTGGCGTGCAGATGATGTTTTCCTCTTTTAAAGAAGAGAACGGGCCTATGATTTCTCCTGTTGGAGTGGGTTTATTCGTTTTTGCGCTGAGTGTGAGTTTGGATAGTTTTTCGGTCGGACTTAGCCTGGGAATTTACGGTGCGAGAACCTTATTAACCATATTCCTGTTTGGAGCGGTGAGCATGTTGTTGACGTGGATGGGGCTTATTTTCGGCAGGAAGTTGCAGGGGTGGCTCGGGTCTTACAGCGAAGCGCTTGGTGGCAGTATTTTACTAGGGTTTGGAATTAAGTTGTTGTTTTTTGTGTGAAGATAAAAGGCCTGTAGCGGGTCTTTTTTATTTTATCCTCTTGAAAAGTCGACGGTTATGCCGACATAACAAGAGAGAGGACCTTTATGACTATTTCTTCTTTCTTTTCGTTTATAATAAAAGGAAAAGGAGGAATCAGAAAATGAATGTATTATTTGTGTGTACGGGAAATACGTGCCGGAGTCCGATGGCTGCTGCGATCTTGGCAAGTCGTGACATGAAGGGTGTCGAGGTTAAATCCGCGGGTGTATTTGCGATGCCAGGTAGTGAAGCTTCCAGTCAGGCGCAGGAAGTGTTACAAGAAAAGGGATTGCCGGTTGAACATCAGTCTACCCAGGTCTCGGATGGGTTGATTAAGTGGGCCGATTACATTTTCACCATGACAGCACAACATAAAATGTTGCTCGAAAACAGCTATCCTAACAGCTTGGGGAAGACATATACCTTAAAGGGGTTTGCTGAGCAAAGTGGAGAAGTAATGGATCCATACGGTGGCACGGTTGAGACGTATCGCGCGACATTCGAAGAGCTTCAAAACGTCATAGAGTCCATAGTAGAAAAAATAAAATAGCACTCATGCAGGCTGCCATATGAGAAAGAGATCTCTGTGCGGACCATGCATGGAGGAGGAAGTACGATGGGGGAAAACGGGAAATATAAGTTTGGGTTACGTTACAAGCTCGTGTTGTTTACAACGATTTTAGCAGTCATCACGTATACGGTCAGTGGATTTTTCATTTATTTCTTAGTGGATTATGTGAAAGGATTTATGGGGGCAAGCCTCTTCACTGTCCTTACATTGGTACTTGGAATTGTATGGTCTGGGATTCTCGCTTTTTTTGCTTCAAAATATATTACTAAACCATTGCAACAACTAGAAGAGGTTGCTCAAAAAGCAGCAAATGGGGATTTATCTGAAGATGTGCCGGTTTCCAACTCGCGTGATGAGATCAGTGCGGTCGGGGATGCGTTCAACCTCATGTTACATAACTTGCGGGACATGGTAAAAACCATTAACGAAACATTTGAAAAAACGAATGAAAAAGTGGAAGAAATAAGCAATGTCTCCATGCAGGCTTCTGAGCAGGCTGAAAATATTTCTTTTACAATCGAAGAGATTGCAAAAGGGGCAGAAAGTTCCGCTGCTTCTATTCAAGATACGGCCGAATCGGTGGATGAGGTCATTAAAATTGCCGATGAAGTGCATGAAAAAGCTACGTCCTCCCAGCAGCTTTCTGAAGAAATGGTGAAGGACCTTGATGAAAGCAAGGAAGTTATTCATTCTCTTGTTTCCGGTATTCAGAAGCTTGCAGGCGAAAATCAGACGTCCTTAAAGACAGTGGAACGCCTTGAAAAGAATGCAAAAGAAGTAGAAAATATCATTTCACTTGTTGGGGATATTGCTGGTCAGACAAACCTATTGGCGCTAAACGCATCCATTGAAGCTGCAAGGGCAGGAGAGCATGGACGCGGCTTTGCGGTGGTTGCGGAAGAGGTCCGTTCCTTGGCGGATGAAAGTGCCAAAGCGGTGCAAGGAATATCTGAACTGATCAAAAACATTCAAGAAGAAGTGAAAAACGTTGTAACGCAGATCACAGGGCAAGTGAAAGCGGCAAATGCGGAAGCAGAAAAAGGTACAGCAACGAATACGGTCATTGCCGAAATGACCACTTCTGTATTAGAGGTTGCGGCATCTGTTAAACAAATCGCAAGCCTTGTGGACCGCCAGATGGACAGCATCCAAACGACAGCACGTCAGTCTCAAGAAGTGGCAGCAATTGCCGAAGAAACCTCTGCAGGAGCGGAAGAAGTAACGGCTACCACCCAAGAACAGGCAAGCATGATTGCGGATGTAGAGAAAATATCCCAAGAGCTTGCGGGTCAGGCGAGCAACTTGAAGCGGATGATATCAAGGTTTAAAGTGTAATATGATTAGCTTGGGCACTTAGTTGCTCGGGCTTTTTTGTTGGAGAAAATAGGACGTGAACATCCTAATGGATTTTTTTGCATTAGACGGGTAAGATGTACATATAAAAGAATCATTCGAATAGGGGATGAAAATATGAGAGTGGCAATTGCTTCAGATCACGGTGGGATCAACATCCGTGAGGAGATAAAAGGATTATTAAAAGAAATGAACATAGAGTTTGAAGACTTCGGGTGTGAGTGTGAGACTTCTGTAGATTATCCAGATTATGCCCAGCCAGTGGCGATGAAAGTGGCAGAAGGTGAATTTGACCGTGGTATCTTAATCTGCGGAACAGGAATTGGAATGTCGATTGCGGCGAACAAAGTAAAAGGCATTCGTTGTGCGCTTGTGCACGATATGTTCAGTGCGAAAGCAACGCGCGAACACAATGACACCAATGTCTTGGCAATGGGGGAACGTGTCATCGGACCTGGGCTTGCCCGTGAGATTGCAAAGATCTGGCTGACAACAGAATTTGAAGGCGGACGCCACGAAAACCGTGTGAATAAGATTCATCAGTTGGAGAAGTAACATGATGCATTTAGAGTGGAAAGAACAGTTGGAGCAGGTGCTACATGACTTGCAGGATCAGGCAGGGTTGAAAAAGGGCCAGATTCTAGTGGTAGGTTGCAGTACTAGTGAAGTGATCGGTGAAAAAATAGGAACAGCCGGAACGGAAGGTGTCGCTGAAACACTTTTTGCCGTGTTGAATGAGTTTTGTGAAAAGACAGGTGTCGAGCTTGCCTTTCAATGTTGTGAACATTTGAATCGCGCGCTTGTAATAGAAAGAGAAACAGCATGTAGACGTGGATTAGATGAAGTAACAGTTATCCCGGTGAGACATGCAGGTGGTGCTATGGCATCTTACGCCTTTCACAAAATGAAAGATGCGGTGATGGTTGAACACATCAAAGCGGACGCAGGCATCGATATTGGGGACACGCTTATCGGCATGCACCTCAAACACGTCGCTGTCCCAGTGCGCAGCTCGGTTAAATCCATCGGCAACGCCCACATCACCATGGCAAAAACCCGCCCCAAACTCATCGGCGGCGCCAGAGCAACCTACGAAATTTCCACAACAGAAACAAAATAAACAAAAATGGGTCGGCCTTCGACATGGATGACGAAAATCCTTTGAGGGTCTGACCCCTTTTCGTTATTTTTTATTTTCACGAAAGTTTTTCTAAGTAAGCGCTATCAATCTTCCTTTTCTGTTTCTATCTATTGTCCATCGTGATAAGATGGAGGAGGTAAAGGTTGAAAAGCCGAATGTAGTAGTTTTTTAGACATTTTAAATTTGATGTTCATACTTAAAGGGGGATTCCGAAAGTGAAATTAGCACAACAGGATCAGCAATTGTTTCAATCCATCCAGGATGAATTGGCAAGACAACGCACGAAAATCGAGTTGATTGCTTCTGAGAACTTTGTGAGTGAAGCGGTTATGGAGGCTCAAGGATCTGTACTGACGAATAAATATGCAGAAGGGTACCCAGGTCGTCGCTATTACGGAGGTTGTGAACACGTAGATGTAGCGGAGAACATTGCCCGTGACCGTGCGAAGGAAATTTTCGGAGCCGAGCATGCAAATGTTCAACCACACTCTGGTGCCCAAGCGAATATGGCGGTTTATTTTACCATTCTAGAACAGGGCGACACGGTCCTTGGGATGAACCTTTCCCACGGTGGCCATTTAACGCACGGAAGCCCGGTTAACTTTAGTGGTATTCAATATAATTTTGTGGAGTATGGAGTGGACAAAGACTCTCATACTATTAACTATGAAGATGTGGCAGATAAAGCAAGACTGCACAAACCGAAGCTAATCGTTGCTGGTGCAAGTGCATACCCGCGTGCGATTGATTTCGCGAAGTTCCGTGAAATCGCAGATGAAGTAGGAGCTTACTTGATGGTCGACATGGCGCATATTGCCGGTCTTGTTGCTGCTGGTCTTCACCAAAATCCGGTTCCTTATGCGGATTTCGTTACAACAACCACTCATAAAACGTTGCGTGGACCTCGTGGTGGGATGATTCTTTGTAAAGAAGAATGGGCAAAGAAAATTGATAAGTCCATTTTCCCTGGTCTTCAGGGTGGTCCGCTTATGCATGTGATCGCAGCTAAAGCTGTTGCATTTGGCGAAGCACTGCAACCGGAATTCAAAGACTATGCGCAAAAAATCATCGACAATGCTCACCGCTTGGCGGAAGCACTGAAAAATGAGGGCCTTTCTCTTGTTTCGAACGGAACAGACAACCATCTTTTACTTGTGGACGTACGCTCTCTTTCCATCACAGGGAAAATTGCAGAAAAAGTGTTGGATGAAGTAGGAATCACCGTGAACAAAAACACAATTCCTTTCGATCCGGAAAGCCCGTTTGTAACAAGTGGAATCCGTATTGGTACGGCAGCTGTCACAAGCCGTGGCTTCACACAGGAAGATATGGATGAAATTGCGTCCATCATTGCCTTCACATTGAAGAATCACGAAGATGAAACGAAACTGGAAGAAGCAAAAGCTCGTGTAGAAGCAGTTTCTGGAAAATATGAATTGTATCCTTCTTTAGGATAAAATGTTTGGGAGAGAGGTCTGAGGTTAGACCTCTCTTTTTTGTAGAAAAATAACTTGAATCAAACCTGCTTTTTCTGTAGAATCAATGGAAGTGTGATTTGAGAGCCGGAAAAGCTTTAATAATTACCGGCTAGACATGATAAAAGGAGAGATTTCGAATGGCAAAAGTGTACGTATTTGATCACCCGTTAATTCAGCACAAACTTACATACATCCGCGACAAAAAAACAGGTACGAAAGAGTTTCGTGAACTAGTTGATGAAGTGGCAAGTTTAATGGCATTCGAGATAACCCGTGACCTTCCGCTTGAGGAAGTGGACGTGGAAACACCGGTTTCTATTTCAAAATCAAACGTATTAGCAGGGAAAAAGTTAGGAATCGTTCCCATTCTTCGTGCAGGTCTTGGCATGGTAGAAGGAATGTTAAAGTTGATTCCAGCGGCAAAAGTTGGACATGTCGGCTTATACCGCGATCCAGAGACGCTTCAACCTGTTGAATATTATGTAAAATTACCATCGGACGTAGAAGAGCGCGACTTCATTGTAGTCGATCCAATGCTTGCAACGGGCGGATCTGCAATCGAAGCAATTCACTCTCTGAAAAAACGTGGCGCGAAAAACATTAAATTCATGTGCTTAATCGCTGCCCCTGAAGGTGTGGAATTACTTAAAGAAGCGCACCCTGACGTAGATATCTACATCGCAGCGCTTGACGAAAAACTAAACGAAAAAGGCTACATTGTCCCAGGTCTAGGAGATGCTGGCGACAGATTATACGGAACAAAATAAATGATTTGTGATGAAGGCTGTTTGGAGATTTTGTGAGATCTCTAAACAGCCTTTTTTATTGGTTTGCGCGTGGGAATATATGGATTCTTGATAATTTGACTTGTTTATTTGTATACTTCTCCTGTTTATTTGACTAATTTCCTTGCCTTTTTGACTAATTCCGCCGTTTTTTTGACTAATTCACACACCTCTACACTTAACCTATCGAACTTCCCACACAATTCCACCTCATGCATAATCCCTCTTCAATAACAAATGCTACATATCAGAGGTGAAGGACGTGAAACTAGGGAAATTATTATTTTGTATTGGACTTACTGTGCTGCTGGTGACAACTACTCTAGTGCAGCCGTTAATAAATACAACAGCAGCCACAAACATACGCACAATCGACTCACTACATACCACCAATGCCACTAACATTCCCAAATACCCAAAACGGCCGCCACTTCCGGTAAGCCAAGACAACAAACTGGAGGAACAGACGGTTATTTTAATCGTGGAGGAAAATAGCCAAGACTCCGTGAAAAATATAATCCAACAACAATATCCCAACCTGAAGATAAAGCGGACATATACGGCAGTCTTTAAGGGCTTTGCCGTCCACGGCCCGCTCAAAGATCTTGAAAAGCTTCAAAACGAAAAAGGAATCCTGGAAGTTTCTCCAGTCACCAATTACACCCCCAACATCGATGAAAGTGTGCCTTTTATTGGGGGAGAGAAGATACATCGCCTCTTTGACAAAGAAGGGAATCGTCTCACCGGAAAAGGTGTGAAGGTCGGAATCATTGACACTGGCATTGATTACACGCACCCTGACCTCCGGGATAATTATGCAGGCGGTTATGACTTTGTCGACGAGGACAACGATCCGATGGAGACAAAGCGGTCTCAAGGAATGCCAACTCTTCATGGCACCCATGTGGCGGGGATAGTCGGGGCAAACGGCCATCTTCATGGCGTGGCGCCGGAAGTGGAACTTATAGCGTACCGAGTTCTTGGTCCAGGCGGACATGGTTCAAGTGAGCACGTAATCGCCGCCATCGAGATGGCCATTCACGACAAGGTGGACGTGTTAAATCTTTCACTCGGAAACACCATTAACGGTCCTGATTGGCCGACAAGTCTTGCACTCAATAGAGCCGTAGAACATGGTGTCGTGGCAGTCACTTCAAGTGGCAACTCCGGTCCAAACCTTTGGACAGTCGGATCCCCCGGGACTTCATCTGAGGCTATCTCGGTCGGAGCCTCCACTCCGCCGCTTCACATTCCGCACCTGTCACCTATTTTTTCAAAAAGAGAAATAGAAATGCTTCCCCTGCAAGGCTCACTGCCATGGGATTTTCCGACCAAGCCGATGAGCATGGTGTATGCAGGACTTGGGGAAGAAAAAGATTGGGAGGGCAAAAAAATCGAAGGGAAAATAGTGCTGCTCGAACGCGGCAAAATCCCTTTTTCCGAAAAGGCACATCATGCTAAGATGCGTGGAGCGGCTGGTGTAGTTATTTACAATAACCTGGAGGGCAATTTTACGGGAACATTAGAAGTCGAGATGGATATGCCGGTTGTTTCTATCTCAAAAGAAGACGGGTTATTTTTGAAAAAGCATTTGAAAAGAAGTTTCTCCATGGTAAAGACGACGTTCAAATGGCACAAAGATGACATTGCCAGTTTTAGCTCACGCGGGCCGGTGACACATACTTGGGAAATTAAGCCCGATGTGGTCGCACCTGGTGTCGCAATTGACAGTACCATCCCTAACGGCTATCTCGCGCTTCAAGGCACCAGCATGGCCGCGCCTCATGTGGCAGGGGCGAGTGCACTCATCATTCAAGCTCATCCGGATTGGACGCCACAACAGGTAAAGGCCGCCTTAATGAATACGACAAAGCCTCTTATTAAAGAAGATGGATCAAGTTATTCTGTCTTGGAGCAAGGAACGGGACGTATCCAACTGGAGGAAGCCATCCAAACGAACAGCCTTGTGTATCCGGGTTCCCTGAATTTTGGAATGCTAGAGAAGAAGCAAACGCGAACGCAAAAAGAAGTTCCGATTACCATCGAAAACGTCTCAAACAAAGAAGTCACCTATTCCATAGACACACCAAAGCAGCAAAAAGGAGTGCAGTGGAAGATGCCAATCACCTTCACTCTCCAACCAAAAGAAAAACGTGAAACAATGATTACCCTAGACATCACTCCAAATCAGCAGAAGGCAGGGATGCATGAGGGGGAAGTCGTTGTGAACGCAAACAGCCAAAAGATTCGCCTGCCTTTCCTCTATATAATAGAAGAACCCAATTACCCGCGTATCATGGGCTTTCAGTTCGGTTATGGAGATAAAGAAGGCGAATATCAATATGAGGTGTATTTACCAGAGGGTGCAGAGGAGCTTGGAATAGCTCTTTATGAAGCAGATACACTCCACTTCATCGACTATCTTGACTGGGAGCGGGACCTCCCTCGTGGACTATATAAAAATCAGATCCCGGCAGATCGTGTGAAAGTAAAAGGTCTGGTGAAAGCAGTCGTCTTTGCCAAGAAGCTGGACAAGGAAGATACCGTGGAAGCCGATCTTTACTTTGAGTGAACTGGGTCATAGGGGACAGGCACGCTGACCCAAAGAGACACTTTTGTCGAACACTGTCAAGCAACACAACCTGAAACAACGGAATAGTCACATAATGTTCACAATCGACAAACTTAACCTATATGTCATATGTGATAAAATAATGTTATACAACAGCCGAATGAGGAAAACTGTTCATCATTTGGCTGTTTTTTTACTGCGAAAAATACATAGTGGAAAGCTGGTTGAAAGAGAAATCTTACCACTGAAAAGAATGTCGATTTTTCCTTAGAACACATTGACATTGACAAAGTGCTATTGTATGCTTACAAAGGGTATAAAATGATAGGGTTTTCATAGGTTTTCAAAAACCAATTTTATACATATTTAG
This sequence comes from Bacillus sp. CHD6a, assembly GCF_001293645.1. Classification (GTDB taxonomy): domain Bacteria; phylum Bacillota; class Bacilli; order Bacillales; family Bacillaceae_I; genus Sutcliffiella_A. The sequence continues at coordinate 252,222 of NZ_LBMD01000003.1, read as the reverse complement.
CATCGATTTATCAGTAAGACCTCTAAACTTTACCGCATGTAAAACGGGGTGTTTTCTATGGAAGATAAACGCCGCCCATTCCAAGCAATGGCTTTGATGTCCGGAATCCTTTCCTACTTAGTTGGTCCCACCTTAGTCGGATTATTTGCAGGAAGATGGCTGGATGGAGAAATTGGTACCGAACCATTGTTCCTTATTATTGGACTTCTTTTAGGACTAGCAGCTGGTGTAATAGGAGTATTATACCTGGTCCAAAAATTCTTCTCAGGAGAGTCATAAATATGCCCGAATCAACCGAACAGTTTATGAGGCATATGAAGTATTTCTTATTTTTTCTTGCCTTTTTTGTACTAGGTTGGGGAGTTACCCCATACCAAGAATGGTTCCTTGGTTTGATCCTTGGGACGGTGATAAGTATTTACAGCCACTGGTTGCTGCACAAGAAAGTGAAGAAATTCACGGAAGCGGTTGCCGAAGGAGGAAAAGCTGTCACATTAGGTTCTTTTTCAAGAATGGCCGCCGCCATACTCGGTGTGGTCATCGCTATGAGATATCCAGAAACTCTGAATCTCTACGGCGTCATCATAGGGATTATGACATCCTATATTGTCATTATCATAGATTCATTTGTAACACTCTTTAAAGCAGTGGGGAAGAGAGGTGAGTAGTGTTGGGTCATAGTGCTCCTATAGCGACACTTGATTTGTTTGGTTACGACCTTCATTTCAATTTGTCGAATATTATGATGACTATTATAACAGCCTTAATCGTGTTTCTTATCGCAATACTTTGCACAAGAACACTTGCTTTGAGACCTACCGGAGCCCAGAACTTTATGGAATGGTTGGTTGACTTTGCAAAAGGTATCATTAACAGTACCATGGATTGGCAGACAGGGGGCAGATTCCTTTCATTAGCTCTGACCATACTTATGTATGTGTTCGTAGCAAATATGCTAGGGTTGCCATTTGCAATTATTCTTGGGGATGAACACACTTTATGGTGGAAATCACCGACAGCAGATCCTGTTATTACGCTTAGTCTCGCGGCAATGGTAGTAGCATTGACGCATTATTATGGGATTAAGATGAAAGGTTTCAAGGAATACGGGAAGGACTTCTTCAAACCGATGGCGTTTTTATTCCCACTTAAGATCATTGAAGAATTTGCTAACACATTAACGCTTGGTCTGCGTTTATACGGGAACATCTTTGCAGGGGAAATCTTGCTTGGATTACTTGCGGGACTAGCAGTTAACGGTTATCAAATGGGCTTCATGTCCGGAATCATTGGAACAGTAGTTGCAATTATTCCTATGTTAGCTTGGCAAGCCTTCAGTATTTTCGTTGGTACCATCCAGGCATTTATCTTCACCATGTTAACAATGGTTTATATGGCACACAAAGTGAGTCATGACCATTAATTTATAAATTTTTATTAACCAAAAAAACTTTTCTTAATCATAAGGAGGAAATTATCAATGGGTCTTTTAGCAGCAGCGATTGCAATTGGTTTAGCAGCACTTGGAGCAGGTATTGGTAACGGATTAATCGTAAGTCGTACAGTAGAAGGTATCGCTCGTCAACCTGAGCTTAAATCTACTCTTCAAACTACAATGTTCATCGGGGTAGCACTAGTTGAGGCTGTTCCAATCATCGCAGTAGTTATCGCGTTCATGGTTATCGGTGGTTAATTAACTGCCCGAATAATTCTTATCTTCAATAATGGCGAAGTACGTCTCACACGAGAACCTTCGCCTTTCCTTTAGTATGAACAATTTTTTTAAAAATCTAGCCAAGGTGCCCTTTAGGTGCTTGTGCTTTTCTTATGTATTCCTCGAAGGGAGTGAAAGCATTGTATAGCTTAGATCACTTAGTGCTTGGTGCAGGATCCCTAACTTTAGGAGATGCACTATTCCAGTTAATCACATTTTTAATCTTACTATATTTCCTTAGAAAATTTGCTTGGGATAAGCTTGTTGGAATGATGAAGCAACGTGAAGATCACATTGCAAACGAAATTACAGCAGCTGAACAAAGTAATGTAGAAGCGAAAACTCTTGTAGAAGAGCAAAAGGCTCTTTTAAAAGAAGCTCGCACGGAAGCTCAGGCTTTAGTGGAAAGCGCGAAAAAGATCGCAGAAGATCAAAAAGCAGATATCGTAAGAGCTGCTCAAGAGGAATCTGCACGTCTTAAAGAAGCGGCAAGAAAAGAAATCGTTCAGGAAAAAGAGCAGGCAGTTGTTGCTTTGCGTGAACAGGTTGCATCCTTGTCCGTATTAATCGCTTCTAAAGTGATTGAAAAAGAACTAAACGAAAAAGATCAGCAGAAGCTTATCGATGATTACGTGAAACAGGTAGGCGAAGTGCGATGAGCAAAAACGGAGTAGCAAAGCGTTATGCATTGGCTCTTTTCGAACTGGCTAAAGAAAACAATCTTTATGAGCAGTTTGATGCAGAGCTTGCAGAAGTAAAAAAGGTGTTCTTGAACAACAAGGAACTGGATGTTGTCCTGAGCAACCCGAAAGTACGCAAAGACTCTAAAAAGCAAATCGTCCGTGAGGCATTTGCTTCCGCATCACCATTTATCGTAAACACGTTACAGCTTTTAATAGACCGTCACCGTCAAGGTATCGTCGTGGATATGATTGACGAGTACAAAGCACTTTCTAATGAAGCCCTTAATGTGGCAGACGCGAAAGTGTACTCTGTTCGCGCCTTAACGGACGCAGAACAGGCTGAACTTTCCGCTGTATTTGCAGCAAAAGTTGGAAAGTCTTCTTTAAATATCAGCAATATCGTAGATCCATCTTTAATAGGCGGTTTGAAGATTCGCATCGGCAACCGTATTTTCGATGGAAGTGTTAGTGGAAAATTAGAACGTCTTGGACGTCAACTTACAACGAATAGATAGTAGATAGGGGTGAAATTCATGAGCATCAAAGCTGAAGAAATTAGTGCGCTGATAAAAAAGCAAATCGAAAACTATCAGTCTGAAATCGAAGTTAGCGATGTAGGTACTGTTATCCAAGTTGGGGATGGTATCGCTCGTGCTCATGGTCTCGACAACGTCATGGCTGGAGAGCTAGTTGAATTTTCTAACGGAGTTATGGGTCTTGCCCAAAACTTAGAGGAAAACAACGTCGGTATAGTAATCTTAGGACCTTATACTGAAATCCGCGAAGGCGATGCAGTTCGTCGTACAGGCCGTATCATGGAGGTACCGGTAGGTGAACAACTTATCGGCCGTGTAGTAAACGCATTAGGACAACCAGTTGATGGATTAGGTCCAATCGAAACAAACAAAACTCGTCCAATCGAAGCACAAGCTCCTGGTGTTATGGATCGTAAATCCGTTCATGAGCCACTTCAAACAGGTATCAAAGCGATTGACGCGCTTGTACCAATCGGACGTGGACAACGTGAGTTAATTATCGGAGACCGTCAAACAGGTAAAACATCTGTTGCGATCGATACGATTCTTAACCAAAAAGACCAAGACATGGTATGTATCTACGTTGCCATCGGTCAAAAAGAATCTACTGTTCGTGGAGTAGTAGAAACTCTACGTAAGCACGGTGCACTTGATTACACAATCGTTGTAACGGCATCTGCATCTGCACCAGCTCCAATGCTATTCTTAGCACCTTACACTGGAGTAACAATGGGTGAAGAATTCATGTACAACGGCAAGCACGTTCTAGTTATCTATGATGACTTAACAAAGCAAGCTGCTGCATACCGTGAACTTTCCCTACTATTAAAACGTCCTCCAGGGCGTGAAGCATATCCTGGTGACGTATTCTACCTTCACTCTCGTTTACTAGAGCGTGCAGCGAAACTTAGTGATGCAAAAGGCGCTGGATCTTTAACAGCTTTACCGTTCATCGAAACACAAGCTGGTGACGTATCTGCCTACATCCCGACAAACGTTATCTCCATCACTGATGGACAAATTTTCTTACAATCAGACCTATTCTTCTCTGGTGTTCGTCCTGCGATCAACGCTGGTCTTTCCGTATCTCGTGTAGGAGGATCCGCTCAAATCAAAGCGATGAAGAAGGTATCAGGTACATTACGTCTTGACCTTGCATCTTACCGTGAGCTAGAAGCGTTCGCGCAATTCGGTTCTGACTTAGATAAAGCAACGCAAGCAAAACTTAACCGTGGTGCTCGTACGGTTGAAGTACTTAAGCAAGGCTTGAACAAGCCACTTAAAGTAGAAAAGCAAGTTGCAATCCTTTATGCTCTAACAAAAGGTTTCATCGATGATGTTGCTGTACAAGACGTAACTCGTTTCGAAGACGAAATGCTTACTTGGTTAGAACACAACCGTAAAGAACTTTTAGAAGAAATCCGTACAACTAAAGGATTACCAAGCGACGAAGCGATGGCTGAAGCAATCAATGCATTCAAAAAAACTTTCGTAGCTACTGAAAAGTAATAGATCGACATAGTGAGTTACACCATGTGATGGAGGAACCCGAACCAACCTTCGATTCCTCCTTTCCATGTGTCTAACCACTCTGAATAGGGTTAAAAAGGTGGTGAAATCCTTTGGCATCATTACGCGACATAAAAACGAGAATTACCTCGACGAAGAAGACTAGTCAAATCACAAAAGCCATGCAGATGGTTTCCGCATCGAAACTAAATCGTGCTGAAACAAATGCAAAAGCTTTCAATCCTTATATGGATAAAATCCAAGAGGTTGTGGCAAGTATCGCACTAGGAAGTACCGATGTATCGCATCCAATGCTAGAAAGCCGTCCGGTAAAACGTACTGGCTACATCGTAATCTCCTCTGACCGTGGTCTTGCAGGTGCCTATAACAGTAACATCTTACGTACGGTTCATCAGACGGTTCAAAAACGTCATAAGTCTCAAGATGAATACGCAGTAATTGCCATCGGACGAATCGGCCGCGACTTTTTCAGAAAGCGTAATGTCCCTGTCTTCTCCGAAATTACTGGTCTAGGCGACCAAGTATCCTTCTCAGACATCAAGGATATTGCGAATCGTGCAGTCAGCATGTACGCGGATGGAACGTTTGATGAGTTATACGTGTATTACAACCACTTTGTAAGTGCAATCTCCCAAGAAGTAACAGAGAAGAAGCTTCTTCCTCTTACTGACATTGCACCTACATCCAACAAGATTACATCCTATGAGTTCGAACCTTCCCAAGAAGGTATCCTTGAAGTATTGCTACCGCAATATGCGGAAAGCCTGATCTACGGTGCATTACTAGACGCAAAAGCAAGTGAGCACGCTGCTCGTATGACAGCGATGCAAAGTGCGACAGATAACGCGAAAGAGCTTATCCAAGGCCTTACACTTTCTTACAACCGTGCCCGTCAAGCAGCAATCACTCAAGAGATCACCGAGATTACTGCGGGAGCTTCGGCTTTAGAATAGATGGAAAAGCATAGGTGGCTCGTTCAGCCCCGACAAGCATAAGACGTGTTTACGGAGGAGGTTGTTTTACCTCCACAGTAAAAACGGCTTATGACCTCGAGGGGCTAGCCGCCGGAGCTAGACAGACCGTACTTGAATTAAAATTTTGTAAAAGTAAGTTAGGAGGGAATACGATGAAAGGTCGCGTTACTCAAATCATGGGTCCAGTTGTCGACGTAAAATTCGATAGCGGACATCTTCCTGAAATATACAACGCTCTTCATATTAATCATAAAGCTCGTAGCGGAAATGAAGTAGACATTACTTTAACGCTTGAGGTTGCTCTTCACCTTGGAGACAACACAGTGCGTACAATCGCTATGGCTTCTACAGACGGTGTCGTTCGCGGCATGGAAGTAGAAGATGCTGGTCACCCTATTTCTGTACCAGTAGGTGACGTAACACTTGGTCGTGTTTTCAACGTACTAGGAGAAAACATTGACTTAGATGCTCCAATTCCAGCAGGTTCTCGTCGTGATCCAATTCACCGACAAGCTCCTACATTCGAACAGCTTTCAACAGACGTTGAAATCCTTGAAACTGGTATCAAAGTAGTAGACTTACTTGCTCCTTACATCAAGGGTGGTAAGATCGGTCTATTCGGTGGTGCCGGTGTAGGTAAAACGGTTCTTATCCAAGAATTGATCAACAACATCGCACAAGAGCACGGTGGTATCTCCGTATTCGCAGGTGTTGGTGAGCGTACTCGTGAAGGAAATGACCTTTACCACGAGATGACGGATTCTGGCGTTATCAAGAAAACTGCCATGGTATTCGGACAAATGAACGAGCCGCCTGGAGCACGTATGCGTGTTGCACTAACAGGTCTTACAATGGCTGAATTCTTCCGTGATGACCAAGGACAAGACGTTCTATTCTTCATGGACAACATCTTCCGTTTCACACAAGCAGGTTCTGAGGTATCTGCCCTACTAGGCCGTATGCCATCTGCCGTTGGTTACCAACCAACTCTTGCTACTGAAATGGGTCAATTACAAGAGCGTATCACGTCTACATCTGTAGGTTCTGTAACGTCTATCCAAGCGATCTACGTTCCTGCCGATGACTACACGGATCCGGCTCCAGCAACAACTTTCGCTCACTTGGATGCAACAACTAACCTTGAGCGTAAACTTTCTGAGATGGGTATTTATCCAGCGGTTGACCCTCTAGCTTCCACTTCCCGTGCATTAGCACCAGAAGTAGTTGGAGACGACCACTACGCAGTAGCGCGTGAAGTGCAATCAACTTTACAACGTTACAAAGAACTACAAGATATCATTGCTATCTTAGGTATGGATGAGTTAACGGATGAGGATAAATTAACCGTTCACCGTGCTCGTCGTATCCAGTTCTTCTTATCTCAAAACTTCCACGTAGCCGAGCAGTTCACTGGACAAAAAGGTTCTTACGTTCCTGTTCAGGAAACTGTAAAAGGATTCAGAGAAATCCTTGACGGCAAATACGACCACCTTCCTGAAGATGCATTCCGTCTAGTTGGACGCATCGAAGAAGTAGTGGAAAAAGCGAAGCAAATGGGTGTAGAAGTTTAATTAAAGGGACCTAGGAGGGAATGAAATGAAGACATTAAAAGTCAGCGTAGTTACTCCCGATGGCCCGGTTTATGAATCAGACGTAGAAATGGTAGTAGCCCGTGCTCAAAGCGGTGAGCTAGGAGTTCTACCAGGACATATCCCGATGGTTGCTCCACTCCAAATCGGCGGCGTGCGTATGAAAAAAGACGGCAAAACCGAACAAGTGGCAGTAAACGGAGGCTTCCTAGAAGTGCGTCCTGATAAAGTAACGATCCTTGCCCAAACTGCAGAAGCAGCTGAGCAAATCGATCTTACACGTGCAGAAGAAGCAAAAAAACGCGCCGAGCAACGACTACAGTCCAAAAAAGACGACGTCGACTACCGCCGCGCTGAACTTGCCCTTCAACGCGCAATCAACCGCATCAACGTAGCCAAAAGAGGGTAACAATACCCTGTAAATAAAAGAATGTGAAAACCCCCTCTCTTCAGAGCAGACGTGCTTTGGAGGGAGGGGGTTTTTTGTTTGTTTGTGTTTTTGTTTGTTTGTTGCTTTAAAGAGATGAAGAGGGGTCTGACCCGCTGTGCGGTGATGCGTTAAAGTTAAGCAGTCTCACGCACAGAGGTGGACTGGTGAGTAAAGGATGATTGTTGTCGAATGAACGAGGGGTGTGTCGATTTATTGATATAGAATAAGTTTTTCTTGATATAATTCAAGTTTTATTGATAAACGCTCCTGATTTCTCGATAAATCCGGATTTTTCTTGATATAATCTGATTTTTATTGATATCGGAAAGTCCAATTACCTAAAATAGGGGTCTGACCCGCTGTGCGGTGATGCGTTAAAGGATATATACCTTCAAACCTCTTATAATGGATATATTGCTTTTACAATGGATAAAAGTCCCTTAACAATGGTTAAATGGAATTTAGGATGGATATAAATTTTTTACAATGGATAAAGCCACTTTAACAATGGATAAGTTGGTTAAAAGTATTTTAATCGCACGAAATGTTCGTAAATTATAACGATTTTTAACCGTTTCATGTGTACCTCGCTCTAAAACTCAACCCCCATTTACCTACTTTCCAATAAAACCCGCCTGCAGTAGCTCCCATTTCAAGTGTTCCAGCAGTAACCAAGTACGCTCTTAATAAAAACAAGGTAATTTTCTTTTGAACTTTTAACAAAACGCCTCCACTGATCCCAAATAACAAAACTTCACCCTTCACGAAAACAATTCCCTTCGCCTCCCTAAAAACAATAGCCATAATAAGGATATCTCCTGTCGACACCGATATGGGTATTTGATATAATTGTTATCGGTTACAATTTTAAATATTGTGAGCAGTCTGAAAATGAAGAGAGACTTCGGAGGGGGCGGGCATGAATCTACTAAACTTATATCAAAATAACTATTTGATAGTGGTTGTATTCTTGGCTCTAGGGGTATTACTTCCGGTCGTGGCGCTTGCTATTGGACGTGTTTTGCGTCCGAATAAGCCATCAGCTGCCAAGCAGACGACCTATGAAAGTGGAATTGATCCCTTTCATGATTCACGTGTTCAGTTTAATGTTCGTTATTACATATTTGCCCTTCTATTTGTCATTTTCGATGTGGAGACCGTTTTTCTGTATCCATGGGCAGTGGCATATGAGAAATTGGGGATATTTGCACTAATTGAAATGCTTATTTTCGTCGTTTTATTACTGATCGGATTAATATACGCATGGAAGAAGAAGGTGTTGAAATGGATCTAAATCTAGAGAGTATCTCACCAGAGGAAATGGAAGAGCTGAAACAAACAGTCTTCCTGACAACATTGGAGGAGCTGAAAGCATGGGCCCGCAGCAATTCTATGTGGCCGATGACATTCGGTCTTGCTTGCTGTGCGATCGAAATGATGGGTGTTGGCTCGTCCCACTATGACCTCGACCGCTTTGGGTCCTTTTTTCGTACATCACCGCGTCAATCCGACTGTATGATTGTGTCTGGTACTGTGACGAAAAAAATGGCACCCGTGTTGAAGCGCTTGTATGATCAAATGCCTGAGCCTAAATGGGTTATTGCGATGGGGTCCTGTGCGACCGCGGGCGGTCCATATATTAAATCCTATGCCGTTGTAAAAGGTGTGGACCAAATTGTACCTGTAGATGTGTACATACCTGGATGCCCACCAAATCCAGCGGCTCTTATTTATGGAATCAACAAGCTCCGCGAAAAAATTCGTTATGAAGCCAAGACAGGGAAGCAGGTGATCTAGCAGTGAGCGATGAGAAAAGCCTGGAAGAAAAAAAGAAGGAGGCCGCAGCCAAAGCAAAAGCTGCTGCACTTGCAAAACTAGAAGCGAAAAAGAAAATGGAAGCAAAGGCTTCTGAAGATAAAGAAGAGGCACCACCTATCGAAACACCGGCTAGTGATGACGCCAAAGAACTAGCAAAAAAGAAAGCCGCCGCAGCAGCTAAAGCGAAAGCCGCTGCACTCGCAAAACAAAAAGCGAAAGAACAGGCGTCAACTGAAGCCGAAACAATAGAAACAACAGATGACGCCAAAGAACTAGCAAAAAAGAAAGCCGCCGCAGCAGCTAAAGCGAAGGCTGCTGCACTAGCAAAACAAAAAGCGAAAGAACAGGCGTCAACTGAAGCCGAAACAATAGAAACAACAGATGACGCCAAAGAACTAGCAAAAAAGAAAGCCGCCGCAGCAGCTAAAGCAAAAGCCGCTGCACTCGCAAAACAAAAACGCGACGCAGGCGAAGCACCAGCAGCCGATGGCGACGATGCCAAGGCCAAAGCCATCGCAGCCGCAAAAGCAAAAGCAGCAGCTGCAGCCAAGGCCAAAGCCGCAGCACTAGCCAAACAACAACGAGACGGAGAGGCATCAGCCGATACAGACCCTGCCTCCTCAGACCTCCAAGATGAAAAAGCAAAAGCTATCGCAGCAGCCAAAGCAAAAGCAAAGGCCGCCGCAGCAGCCAAAGCGAAAGCCGCAGCAAATGCCAAAGGAGCAGCATCCGTCACACCCGCCGACGCAACAGCATCAGATACACCATCACCAAACCAGAAATATCTCGATAAATACGTAAAAGTAATCAACGACAACCTCGGAGAAAACACTTTGGAAGCCGCATATATTAACAGGCTGTCCAAAGATGTTCCGACGCTTGTTGCGAAACCGGAGAACTATTTTAAAGTGGCATCATTCCTGCGTTATAACGAGCAGCTGACGTTTGAATTCCTATCGGAAATGCACGGCACAGACTTTGAAACGCATATGGAGATCTATAATCACTTATACTCTTATAAAAACAAGCAGTCTGTTGCCCTAAAGGTAAAAATAGATCGGGAAAATCCTGTCATCCCGTCCATCCAGCCCATTTGGGAAGGGGCAAACTGGCCAGAGAGGGAGACATACGATCTTCTTGGCATTCAATTTACAGGGCATCCGAATTTGACGCGCATTATGATGCCAGATGATTGGGTCGGTTATCCACTGCGAAAAGATTATGAGCCGTACGATGTGGAGGTGTAGCAGATGATTCGTACAGAGGAGATGCTACTGAATGTCGGACCACAGCATCCGAGTACCCACGGGGTGTTCCGACTCGTCATAAAAATCGATGGAGAGATCATCAAGGAAGCGACACCGGTCATTGGATACCTTCACCGCGGTACCGAAAAGCTTGCGGAGAACCTACAATACACGCAAATTATCCCGTACACCGACCGGATGGATTACCTTTCCGCCATGACCAACAACTATGTTATCTGTCACGCGGTGGAAACGATGATGGGCCTTGAGATTCCAGACCGCGCGGAATACCTTCGCGTGCTTGCGATGGAGCTTGGGCGTGTGGCCAGTCACTTAGTTTGGTATGGTACATATTTACTTGATATCGGGGCGGTAAGTCCGTTCCTATATGCGTTCCGTGAACGCGAAATGATTATCAATCTATTAAATGAGCTGTCAGGAGCCCGACTAACTTTCAACTACATGCGAGTTGGAGGCGTAAAGTGGGATGCACCTGAGGGTTGGATTAAAAAAGTAGAAGAATTTGTTCCATATATGAGGGAGCAGCTGAAGGGCTACCATGACCTTGTGACAGGCAATGAAATTTTCATGAGCCGTGTGAAAGGGGTTGGCCGTTACACGAAGGAGGATGCGTTTGCGTACTCCCTGAGTGGCGCGAACCTCAGATGTACCGGAGTGAAGTGGGATCTTCGTAAAGATGAGCCATACTCCATCTATGATCGCTTTGACTTTGACGTTCCAACACGTGAAGGTGGAGATGCGTGGGCGCGTTACCACTGCCGCATGGAGGAAATTGAAGAGTCCCTGAAGATCATTGAACAAGCTGTTGAACAATTCCCGGAAGAAGGCGAGATCATGGCAAAAGTGCCAAGAATCATCAAGGCGCCAAAGGGAGAGGCATATGTGCGCATCGAATCCCCGCGTGGAGAGATTGGCTGCTACATTGCCAGTGACGGAAAAAAAGAACCATATCGCTTAAAATTCCGCCGTCCGTCTTTTTACAATCTGCAGATCTTACCGAAACTTTTAGAAGGCGAAAACATGGCAAACCTGATCGCCATTTTAGGGGCAATTGATATTGTCCTCGGGGAGGTGGATGGCTAATGATGGAGAGCTTACTGCATTCATCACCATCCTGGACGAACTTTTTCATCTTTTTCGGATTGGCAACGGCACTGCTCCTTGCCGTCCTTGGCTTTGTAACGTACGGAATCCTTGCAGAGCGTAAAGTAATGGGCTTCATGCAAGGACGTATGGGACCGAATCAGGTTGGGGGCTCATGGGGCTTGCTCCAAACAGTAGCCGACGTGTTGAAGCTTCTTATAAAAGAAGACACGATCCCGAAACTCGCAGATCGACCGTTATACATTATCGCACCAGTTATCGCCTTCACACCGGCGTTCATGGTGCTTGCCACCATCCCATTCACCGACCGCTTTCAATTTGCGGATATTGGGGTCGGCTTGCTCTACTACATTGCCATTTCCGGCATCACAACAGTCGGCGTCGTAGCGGCAGGATGGGCTTCTAACAACAAGTACTCGTTACTAGGAGGAATGCGTGCCGCAGCACAAATGATTTCCTATGAAGTGCCACTTGTCATGTCGGTAATCGGGGTTGTCCTCTTGGCAGGCAGCCTGAACTTAAACGAAATCGTTGCAGCACAAGGCGAAACATTCTGGTTCATCATCCTTCAGCCGGTCGGGTTTTTAATTTTCGTGATAGCATCTGTCGCAGAGTTGAACCGTACACCATTTGACTTGCCAGAAGCAGAATCCGAGCTTGTCGCGGGTTACCATGTCGAATACTCCGGCTTCCGCTGGGCATTCTTCATGCTAGCAGAATATGTGTACCTGTTCGCCATGGCTTCACTTACAACCGTCCTGTTCCTAGGCGGATGGCTGCCACCATTCGAGTTCCTCGGATTCATCCCGGGTGCCGTCTGGTTCGCACTAAAATTCAGCGTAGTCGTATTCGTGCTCATCTGGATTCGTGTCACCTTCCCGCGTCTGCGCGCAGACCAATTGATGGAGTTTGGCTGGAAGGTACTGTTGCCAGTAGCACTAGCGAATATCTTTTTCTCAGCGATTATGAAGGAATTGTTTTTCAAATAGGGGGAAGAGTTTTGGGCAACAAATATGGGAATCGCCCGTATTTTCAAAAAGTCGCCCGAAACCAACGGGAAATCGCCCGATTCCCATATAGCTACTATGACCATTAGTCTCTTAATAAAAGTAACGGAAGAATAGGGGTGAAGCGAAATGCGCGGTCTTGCAAAAGGTTTAAAATATACCCTACAAAACTTAACGAAGAAAAAAGTGACCTATGATTATCCAAACGAACCGCTTCCACTACCGGACCGGTTCCGCGGCATCCAGAAATTTTACCCGGAAAAGTGCATCGTCTGCAACCAGTGCTCCAACATCTGTCCAACAGACTGCATCGACCTTACCGGAAAAAAACACCCGGATCCAACCAAAAAAGGGAAAATCATCGACACATACGATATCAATTTTGAAATTTGCATCCTCTGCGACCTTTGCACAGAAGTCTGTCCGACAGAGGCCATCATCATGACCAACAACTTTGAGCTTGCCGAATACAGCCGGGATCGACTTTTCAAAGACCTGCAATGGCTCGATGAAAACGATACGAACATCAGAAGGGAGAATAAAGCATGACGATAACCGGTGAATTTATCGCATTTCTTTTCCTAGCAATCGCTGCGATCGCCGGTGGAGTGCTTATGCTAAACCTGACAAAGGTCGTTCACATGGTTGTAGCCCTTGTGTTCACCTTCATCAGCATCGCCGGCATCTATGTCATGCTCTCCGCTGAATTCGTAGCGGCCGTACAAATACTCATCTATTCTGGTGCCATCACCATCATCATGCTGTTCGGAATTATGCTGACCCGCCACAATGACGAGTCCGAAACATCCGGCCTTGGCCGAAAAATACTCGTTGGCGCAGGGGTTCTCGGTTTTGCAGCAGTCATGTACTTCGGATTGTACAGCCTTGACCTTGGCTCTCAAGAATCACCCGACCTGCATGTGAACAACACCGAACAGATTGGTATAGCCATCTATTCAAAATACGTCATTCCATTTGAATTGACCTCCGTAATCCTGCTTGTCGCACTAGTCGGAGCAATCATTTTGGCAAGACGAGATGACGAAGACGCAGACGCTTTAAAAGAGGAGGCGACCAAGGAATGAGCGGAGTTCCATTATCAGCCTACCTGGTATTAGCACTTATTCTATTCTGTATCGGACTTTACGGGGCGCTCACCAAACGCAACACGGTCATCGTCCTGATCTGTATCGAACTCATGCTGAACGCCGTCAACATTAACCTTGTCGCATTCAGCAAATTCGGCATCGGACCATCCATCACAGGGCAAGTATTCTCCCTGTTCACCATCACCGTCGCAGCAGCAGAAGCCGCAGTAGGTCTGGCTATCCTCATAGCCCTCTACCGCAACCGCCGCACCGTCAACATCGACGAAATGAATACGTTGAAGAACTAAGTCCTAGCAGATGATTCTAGCCTAGTGCAAAACACAGATCAGTATTTTTATCAAAAAGCTACTATGAATATAATTCCAGTTCCCCCTGATGATTGGAGTGCAAGGTGTGAGACTCCTGCGGGGGAGTAACGGTTGGTTGAGACCCCGCAACGAAGTGAGGAGGCTCAAGCACCGTCCCGCGGAAAGCGAACACGTGGAACGGAAATCAACAGGGAGTTATCGAATTACCAAACTAAATTCTACCTCCGCAACCAGCTTGCACAAAAACGCAGCCACCAAACACAAAGCTGCGTAAAAGAAGGGGACTTGATACGATGATGGAGAATGCCTGGATCATCCCGCTTTTTCCGCTGATCTCCTTTATCCTGTTACTGCTTGTCGGCAAAAGAATGAAAGAATCGAGCGCATTCCTCGGAATCGCACTCATCGCTCTATCACTCATCTTTTCCCTCACAGCACTATGGGAGCGGTTTTCAGCACCAACCTTCAAAGCCACAATCGACTGGCTCCAAATAGGAGACGTCGTACTGACGGCGGGATATGAAGTCAATCAATTAAATGCCTTGATGCTTGTCGTAGTATCACTTGTCAGCTTACTCGTACATATTTATTCCAAAGGATACATACACGGAGACGACCGTTTCCATGTATTCTACGCCTATCTTGGCCTATTTACCTTTGCCATGTTGGCACTTGTCATGTCACCGAACCTGCTTCAGCTCTACATTTTCTGGGAGCTTGTTGGAGTAGGATCATTCTTGCTCATCGGGTTCTATTTTTATAAAAATGAAGCAAAAGCCGCTGCCAAAAAAGCGTTCATCATGACGCGTATTGGGGATGTAGGATTATTCATCGGGATTATCCTATTATTCTGGCAGGTCGGAAGCTTCGAATACGATGTTATTTTTGAAGCAGTGAATGCAGGAGCAATATCGGCTGGAATGCTAACCCTCATTGCCATCCTTATTTTCATCGGAGCAATGGGGAAATCCGGTCAATTTCCACTACATTCCTGGTTACCTGACGCGATGGAAGGTCCAACACCAGTGTCTGCTCTCATTCACGCCGCAACGATGGTTGCAGCAGGGGTGTACTTAGTGGCAAGCCTGTTTCCACTATTCAATGCGAGTGAAACAGCGCTGATGACCGTCGCAATCGTTGGTGCATTCACGGCCATTTTTGCAGCGTCCATCGGCCTTGTACAAAAAGATATTAAGAGAGTACTAGCCTATTCTACCGTCAGTCAGCTCGGCTTCATGATGCTTGCACTCGGATCTGCAGGCTATGTGGCAGGAGTTTTCCATCTCACCACACACGCATTCTTCAAAGCCTTGCTGTTTCTTGCAGCAGGAAGCGTGATCCATGCCGTCCACACACAAAACATCGACGAGATGGGTGGACTTTGGAAAAAAATGCGCACTACTGGAATCTTATTTTTAATTGGAACCCTTGCGATCACAGGTGTTCCATTGTTCTCCGGATTCTTCAGTAAAGAGGAAATCCTCCTTGCTGCCTGGGTGAATGGAAATCCTTTTCTTTTCTTACTAGCACTGATTGCCGCATTTTTCACTGCATTCTATATGTTCCGCCTGTTCTTCCTGGTTTTCACAGGCGAAGCACGCGGGGACCAGCGTCATGTTCATGAATCACCGTCCGTCATGACCATTCCGATGATCGTGCTTGGCGTCCTTGCAGTCGTGGCCGGTTACATGAACACCCCTTGGTTTGGCCATTTTCTCGGAGACTGGCTGACAGAAGGGACCACTATGTATGGACCATCCCATATTGAGGGACCAAAATGGATCATGGCAGCTGCCATTCTTGTATCAGTTGCCGGAATTGGAATCGCCTACCTGATTTACTACCGCCGCTCGATTGCGCGCGAAACATTCAGTCAAGGCGCACCGTATCTTTACAGCATTTTACGCAACAAATACTTCGTCGATGAAATCTACAATATGACATTCATCTACGGAACTAGAGTAATTAGCCTGTTCCTGAAGTACATCGACGAGTTCCTTGTCCACGGAACGATGAAGGGGATTGCCGCGGCATCTCAACAAATCGGTAGATTAGGAGCGAAAGTACAGAACGGCCAAACCCAGACATACGGCGCAGTAGCGTTTGTCGGACTCGCCATTCTCATCATCATTTTCGTCTTCACAGGGGGGTACATCGGATGAACAGCCTATTTCTGACAGCCTTAATCTTTGCCCCTCTTTTAGGTATTTTGGTTCTTCTTTTTACACCAAAAACAAACGTGGAAGCCATCAAAATGGTGGGGTTCCTAGCAACCTTGCCGTCCTTGATTCTCGCGGTGATCGCGTTCTGGCAATACAAAGCGGGAGCGGGACTTGAGCAGTACGCGGTGAAACTGGAGTGGATCACTTTTGGTAACAAAGATCTGACCAAAGAAATTTACGGAGCTCAAGTATACCAGCCGATTTCTTTCGAGCTTGGTATCAATGGCTTCTCGCTTGTCATGATTTTACTGACGGCAGTGCTCTCGACCCTTGCAGCAATTGCAAGCATCCATGTAAAAAAAGAATGGAAAGGTTACTTCATTCTCTTTCTTCTTTTACAAATCGGAATGCTTGGGGTCTTTGTAGCGGAAAACCTGCTCTTATTCTTCTTTTTCTTTGAGCTTACCTTAATCCCAATGTTCTTCCTCATCGGTAAGTGGGGTTATTTTGAAAAAGAAAGTGCAGCATACCGATTCCTTATCTACAACGGACTTGGTTCTGCCATTCTATTAATCGTTTTTGTTGTCCTTTTCACCAAAACAGGAACGATGAATATCGCCGAAATCACGGCTATGTTCACCGGCAACAGCGATGCCATGTTCCTTGGCAAAGTTTCAGATGACCTACGCATGGGATTGCTCCTTGCATTGCTTGTGGCATTCGGTATCAAGTTACCGATCGTCCCGCTTCACAGCTGGATGCTGAAGGTCCACGTGCAAGCACCGCCATCCATCGTTATGTTGCATGCCGGCGTTCTTTTAAAAATAGGGGCATTCGGTCTCATCCGTTTCGGCGTTGGAATTTTCCCGGAACAATTCGACCAACTCGCTTTCATTCTAGCAATCTTGGGAGTTGTGAACCTCCTTTACGGAGCGTTCCTCGCACTCATCCAAACAGATTTCAAAATGGTGCTGGCCTACTCCAGTATCTCGCATATGGGAATCGTCCTGATCGGGCTTGCGGCCCTGAACGAAGCGGGAATCCAAGGCGCGATCTTCCAGGTAGTCTCCCACGGATTCATCGCAGCACTCTTGTTCTTTTTAATCGGAGTGATGTATGAACGCACAGGAACGACAGAAATTGGCAAGCTTGGCGGTCTCGCAAAAGCAATGCCACTTACAGCCGGCTTCTTCCTAGTTGCCGCCATGGCCTCACTCGGCTTGCCTGGCATGTCTGGATTTGTCAGCGAATTCCTTGCCTTCATGGGACTTTTCCATGACATGCCAGTGGTCGCAGCAGTCGGAACACTCGGAATCATTTTAACAGCGGCATACCTGTTGCGAGCAGTGCTCGGCATGACTTTTGGCACGAAAGCGGCAGGATATAGCGAGAAAGTAGTGGACCTGCGCGGTATTGAATTTGTTCCCGTATTTGCCATGCTATTCTTCATCATCCTGATCGGAGTATACCCTAGCATTCTCGCACAACCGCTGCAAGACACCATTAACGCCATTATTTTAGGGATAGGGGGGTGAACAGGAGATGGATTTAGAAACCTTACTCAGCTTTGATTGGAGTGTCATGGCACCAGAATTCATCATCCTTGGTGTAGCAACCCTTCTCTCACTACTGGACTTATTTTTGCCGAAAAAAATAGACCGGAGACTGCTCGGCTGGCTAGGATTCGCCAGCATCCTGACAGCCCTCGGATTCTTGGTGGGCATGTACGACAAGGGCCCAACAGAAGTCACCACAATTTTATACGAAACATACCGTCTTGACAGCTTCGCGATGGCCTTTAAAACGTTAATTTTAGCAGGGGCAGCATTTGTGATGCTCATGGCCATCAGCTACGAGCCAAAAGAAGGGTTGAGGGAGTACAGAGGCGAGTTCTTCTACCTCTTGCTGCTAGGCGTCCTCGGGGCCATGATTATGTCCTCAAGCGGCGACCTGATTACATTGTTTGTCGGACTTGAATTATTATCCCTGGCTTCTTACATCTTGGCAGGCCTTCGCAAAAAGAACCTGCAATCAAACGAAGCGGCTATGAAATACGTCATTAACGGCGGAATCGCCACGGCGATCACCCTGTTTGGGATGAGCTACGTGTACGGACTGACCGGCACAACCAACCTGCAGGAAATGTGGATATCACTATCGCAAATCAACGCTCGCGACATGCAATACTTACTGGTCATCGCCTTCATGATGATGTTCGTCGGCTTGTCCTTCAAGCTCGCGACCGCCCCATTCCACATGTGGGCACCAGACGTCTACCAAGGCGCGCCGACACCAGTAACAGCATTCCTTGCAGTTGTGTCCAAAACTGCAGGCTTCATCATCGTCCTGCGCCTATTTGTAACCCTGTTCTTCCCAACGCGCTCAGCAGAAGGCTCATCCATGCTGTTCTCCATGGGGGAATTTATTGCAGTCTTGGCCGTCGCCTCTATGATTGTCGGTAACTTTGTTGCTTTGCGTCAGCGCAACGTTAAGCGGATGTTCGCTTACTCCGGAGTCGCACACGCCGGTTACTTGCTGGTTCCACTAGCCACCGTCAACTTCATCTTCATTTTTGAAGCAATGTGGTTCTACCTGGTTGCCTACTTGTTCATGAACATCGGAGCATTGGCAGTACTGCAAGTCGTCACCGCACAGGATGACTCAGAAGATCTAAGTCGTTTCGCTGGTTTGTATCAACGCTCACCTTTGCTTGCAGTGTTGATGTCAGTATTCTTACTGTCGTTGGCTGGAATCCCGGGAACAGCCGGATTCATCGGAAAATTATCGATCTTCGTCGGTGCCATTTCCGAACCTAACAACGCCTACGTCCTGGCATCCGTCTTAATCCTGACCACCGTCGTCTCATACTTTTACTATTTCGGTATCATGACACAAATGTTCTTCCGCCCAGCTGCAAGCCAGGAAAAAATTCACGTTCCCGTTGGAATCAGGATTACGGTGTTAGTTTGCGCGGTTGCTACACTGGTCCTCGGAATCTTCCCAGGCCTTGCCATAGACATGTTCGGAAGCAATTTTGATATTTTATTAGATATCTTTGAAACAGACAACTAACCGATTGTAATCTTTTAGGGGTATATGATTTAATATGAAAGAAGGAGTTTCTACGCTCCTTCTTTTTTGTGGATTACTATAGGAAGAAACTAATGAAGTAAGGTGTTTTAAGCTGGTAATTGAGACCACGCAGCATCTTGAGGAGACTCAAGCACCGTCCGTGGAAATCAACAGCGGCGAATACCGAAAACTTTAATTTAAAATAAAGAGGAGGCTGCTTTCACAATGATCGATTTCGGAGTACAAGCACTCGTCAGCATCATCTCCCACCTACTATTCATCAGCATCACCTGGTGGGCACTCCAAGCCATCCAATACGAAAAATGGATGAAACCAAACAAAGTCGTCCAAATCAGACTGCTACTGATCCTCGTCACCATCGCTATCGGATCCTCAGTCAGCAACTTTTTCCTAGACTACCTGTTCCTATCACAAAGACTGCCGATGATTTGGTGAAAATAAGCATATTTCAGCATGCCAGGGGAAAAACTCCTCTGGCTTTAGTACAAATCTCGTTGAATCAGTGTTCAATCATTGAGAATTTTTAAGATTTTTTAAATACATGCGAAACCCCAATGAATACTGTCCAAACAACCCCAAAAACATGCGGAATAATCTAAAAAACTGTCCAAACAACCTCAAATACATGCCAACCGACTAAGTTCCCCAAAAATCGACACCAAACTCAACACACAAATAACCACACTTGCAGCCTTCTACGTAAGAGTTAAAACTCCTGCCGGGGTCTGACCCCAAAAAAGAAAAAAACCACAAAAATTTTGACGAACATTTCTATGTATCTCT
This sequence comes from Bacillus sp. CHD6a, assembly GCF_001293645.1. Classification (GTDB taxonomy): domain Bacteria; phylum Bacillota; class Bacilli; order Bacillales; family Bacillaceae_I; genus Sutcliffiella_A. The sequence goes on along the minus strand of NZ_LBMD01000003.1, from coordinate 232,114 downwards.
TACTTCCACATTGGCGACACTGTTTAGTAACAAACAGAGGGGCGTGGGGGATATGTTTAAGATGGAGAATGCGAACAAGGGCTTGGTAACTCATACGAAATATACAGAGAAAAAGTGGAAACTTTTTATTAATAGATTGCTAGGACTATTTTTTATTTTCGTTATATGTTTTACGTGGGTAATTCTTGGGAATGAAAGAAGCAGAGCTCAATTACCAAACGATATCAGTACTGAGATACTTGAAATCGCGGAAGTTTTTCAGAAGGAGAAAATAAATATTCAGGAGTGGAAACTTTATAGTCGGAAGAACGTCTATAAAATTAGGGATTTAGTCGCTTTTCAAAATGAGGTAAATCGTTTAAAACAGAGTATGGGCCATCTTACTTGGAACGTGATAGAAGAAGAGAATCAATGGAAGGCAGTTGGGACTTATTATAATGACTTACTAAAGCAAGAAGAGACTCTTCAGCTCATCACCACCCACACAAACTCATCCAAATCATCGTATTTATTATATGAGGTTACTGGATATGGTTGGGAAAAGCCTGTAGCAACAGAGATAATAAACGATTTCCATTCGAATCTTACCAAAATTTCTCACGAAGACTTTGAAATATTTAGTTGTATGACTGGGGATTTCAGTGCTAAAATTGAAGATGGTTTGCAAAATACGACAAATATTTTACTAGACGCATTTTCAGCACAAGTAGTTGAAGAGATTCAGGAAGATACCTTTGTTTCCGTTTCAGCATATACTGATGCATGGAATAATGTTCTTCCGACACATCAGGGAAAGATGAACTTACAAATTGGGTTACGAACACAAGGAATGGGCGATAAGACTACCGTGATTGTAGGCACGCCAATTATTACTGTTGAATATTAATATATAGAATAAAAGACGCGGAGGGGAACGTTTTGGAAAAAATCATCGTCCGCGGCGGACAAAGGTTAACAGGTACTGTTAAAGTAGAGGGAGCAAAAAATGCAGTACTACCTGTCATCGCCGCAACTTTATTAGCTAGCAAAGGCAAATGCGAAATCTTAGATGTACCTGAGCTCTCCGACGTTTATACGATTAACGAGGTTTTGCGATATTTGAATGCCGATGTTGATTTTGAAAATAATCGTATAATTGTCGACGCAACAAGAGAGCTTCATACGGAAGCACCGTTTGAATATGTAAGAAAAATGCGTGCATCTGTCCTAGTAATGGGATCATTGCTTGCACGTAACGGAAAAGCGCAAATTGCTCTACCTGGAGGCTGTGCAATTGGATCAAGACCAATCGATCAGCATTTAAAAGGATTCGAAGCGATGGGTGCGAAAGTGAAAGTAGGAAATGGTTATATCGATGCCGAAGTAGACGGAAGATTACAAGGCGCGAAAATATATCTTGATTTCCCAAGTGTAGGGGCAACAGAAAACATCATGATGGCTGCAACTCTTGCTGAAGGTACAACAATCATGGAAAACGTTGCAAAAGAACCGGAAATCGTGGACTTGGCGAACTTCTTAAACTCTATGGGAGCAAAAGTTCGTGGAGCAGGTACAGGTACCATTAGAATTGAAGGGGTTTCCGAATTACATGGATGCCAACACAACATCATCCCTGACCGCATTGAAGCAGGTACATTCATGGTAGCAGCTGCAATCACAGGTGGAGACGTTATTGTGGAAGGCGCAGTGCCGGAACATTCCAGCTCTTTAATCGCCAAAATGGAAGAAATGGGCGTTAAGTTTGAAGAAGTCGAAAACGGATTACGCGTTATTGGACCAGAAAAGCTTAAGTCAATTGACATCAAAACAATGCCTCACCCAGGATTCCCAACAGATATGCAATCCCAAATGATGTCTTTATTATTGGCAGCTGAAGGCACGAGCATGATTACGGAAACAGTATTTGAAAACCGCTTCATGCACGTTGAAGAGTTCCGTCGTATGAACGGCGACATCAAGATTGAAGGACGTTCCGTTGTTATCAATGGACCATCCAAATTACAAGGCGCAGAAGTAGCGGCAACAGATCTTCGTGCAGCAGCAGCATTAACCCTAGCAGGATTAATCGCAGACGGCTACACTCGTGTAACCGAGCTAAAACACCTAGACCGTGGATACGTAAACTTCCACAACAAACTAGCAGCACTAGGCGCAGACATCGAACGCGTAAGCTCCATGGAACAAGAACAAACAGTTATCCTAGAGCAAATCAAAGAAGCCTAAACACACCAAAACAGCCAATCATTTATTTATATTCTACATTGAGGGTCAGACTCCTTTAAGGGTCAGACCCTTTTTTGAACTTTTTTTGCTGGGTTTCGACGTGAAGGATGAAATTCCTGCTGGGGTCTGACCCCAGCACAGCATTTTTTCATTACTTATTAATATTCCACCTTTTTTTCTGTCAGACCATTTTTTTTATGGGATATGAAATTGTTTTCTGATAGTTGTGGGTTATGTGTATATAATATAGAAGTTTTTAGGAGTTTTTTAGGGTTAGAGGCTTCTGTAGGATCATAATAAACCTGCCCATATTTTAGTCATAATTGCTTGTCCACTTCCATAAGAATGAAGAGTAAAGGTATCCAACCATTAACAAACAACTACTACTTTATTGTTATCGGAGGCTCGGCGCTATGAGAAACTTGAAACCAATCATCGTACTCACTTCTATTCTATTTGTCATGGTATTAATGGTACCAACGTTATTAGTCATGCCGTTTGTCGATAAGGAAAGCGGCCAGTTAGCAGAAGAACTCCAACCGAATCAGCAGATCCAAAACCAAGTGGATTCCATTGACTCTCCGATTGATGTAGCCGTCTATCGACACAAACAGGAGATGATTGAAAAGATACCGCTAGAGGACTATATTGTTGGTGTGGTAGCTTCGGAAATGCCGGCTGATTTTGAAATAGAGGCGCTAAAAGCACAAGCCTTGGCAGCGCGGACGTATATATTAAGGCAACTGATGGCGGAAGAAAAACTAGGCACACCAGAAGGCGCTGATGTGACAGATACTGAACAGCATCAAGTTTATAAAAGTCCAGAAGAACTAAAAACAATCTGGTCAGCGGAAGACTTTAACTGGAAGATGGAAAAAATAAAACAGGCGGTCGCGGAAACAGCCGGATCTGTCCTTATCTATAATAATGCACCAATTGATGCAAGCTATTTCTCCACCAGCAATGGGTATACAGAGAACTCAGAAGAATACTGGCCAAACGAAATTCCATATCTACGAAGTGTAGAAAGCCCCTGGGATGTAGATTCTGAAAAATACTTAAGTCAAGTATCTTTGCCGGTACAAGAGTTTCAATCCAAACTTGGTGTAAGCCTGGGAAGTGACGGTTCTGTAGGGAAAATCATTGCCCGTACCACTGGGAACCGAGTGGAGACGGTAGATATAAATGGGAAGACGCTGAGTGGAAGGGAAGTGCGTGACATCCTTAAGCTGCGCTCAAGCGACTTTACATGGGAGCGTAAAGGGGAAAATATCGTCATCACCACTAAAGGCTTTGGGCACGGAGTTGGGATGAGCCAATACGGCGCCAACGGCATGGCCCTAGAAGGCAAGAACTACACCCAAATCATCTCCCACTACTACAAAGACGTCCAAATCGCCAGCGCCGAACAATATTTAAATAAAGTAACAGCGAAGAGATAGAGAAGGGGGAAGCTTGAAAAAATTGAAAAAAATAACCCTTTGGGGGTCAGACCCCCAAAGGGTTTTCCCTCTTCATGTCGAATAAAGGTTCACCCGTCAGACCCCGGCTCCTGCCGGGGTCTGACCCCTTTTCAAAATTATTTTCAATTTCCATGCATAATTCCCCCTCCATTGAAGAAAAATAAGCATTTCAAAAATTTTTTCAGCCTGCATGTATATTATTCTGTGAATCTGTTCAGAATGATTGCTGAGGTGATGATACAATGAGAGAGGAAGAAAAGAAACGGACTTCTCAAAATTCAAATTGGCAACGCTTAATGAAAAAGCGTTGGGTGTTCCCAGCAATCTATCTTGGGTGCGCAGCAATCATTTTGACAGCGGTTTTAGTATCCCAATCAGGTAATGAATCAAAAGGTAATCCAGGAAACACAGAAGGGCAAGGACCTACCACTTCTTATGGTGATCAAGATTCCATGGAAGTAAACAGCCCGGTAGAAAACTTTGTAATGCCGGTAACAGACGTTAACTCTTCTGTCATCCAAAGACCATTCTGGGATGCAAATGCATCTAAAGAAGACCAAGAAGCAGCTTTCATTGAGTACAATGGCATTTACCAACCAAACACAGGTATCGACATTGCAATGAAAGACGGCGAAACATTCGAAGTAGTTGCTTCTTTAAGTGGAACTGTAACGCATGTTGAAAATGATCCATTACTAGGAAACGTCGTAGAAATTGAGCATTTGGATGGTGTGAAAACAATCTATCAATCACTGACTGACGTAAAAGTTAAAGTCAACGATTTCGTAGAGCAAGGTGAAACAATCGCCAAAGCACACACAAACCAACTGAACAAAGACGCAGTACATGTTCATTTTGAAATCCGCAAGGACAATGTAGCAGTGAATCCGAGTAGCTTTTTTAACAAACCAGTCACTTCCCTACTAGAGGAAGAAGGACAAGCTTCTGAAGAAGGAAGCGAGCCAGCTGGTGAACAAGAAGGAACTCCTGCTGAAGGCGAAGACAAGCCTGAAGACGGAGAAGACAAAGATGGCGAAGAAGGATCTTCTGACGAAGAAGAATCTGTCAGCTATCTAACATAATCTAAAGTCTTGTTAACAAAATAAATGCTAGAACGATAAACTCTATTGAGCCAAAGAGCAGCTTACAAACGGGAAACAAAACTCCGGAAAGCTGCTCTTTTTCTATGCAAATTTTTATCTACTTTCATACAAAACTAGGAATAAAGCCAAGCATACCTGGGTATACTAACAATACCGATACACAAACAACACAACAGCGCAAAACAAGAGAATGTCAAAACCGCCAAACGTAGGTACCGTTTGGCGGTATTTTTTGGTTTAAAAAGAATTTTTTTCAAAAGGGGTCAGACCCCTAAAGGTGTTTTCCACTTCATGTCGAATACTATATAAGTTGGCCCACTCCACGCCTTCACGCCACAACATGACCCCCACACTATCCACTTAGCCCCATCCCAACATATGCCAACACAAACCACTAAATCCAAATCCCATCCCCGAAAGGAGCACCATCCACTATGCCCAGAAACCCAAGAATCTGGTTCCCAGGAGCCATGTACCACGTCACCACACGAGGAAACCGCCGCAGCATCATCTTCTTTGAACCAAAAGACTACCATACCTACAAGCGCATCCTCCTCGAAATCAAACACAAATATCCATTTAAACTGCACGCCTACTGCCTCATGACCAACCACACCCACTTGCTCATCGAAACGGAAACCACCAACATCAGTCTCATCATGCAAAAAATCAACACCAAATACGCCCAGTACATCAACCGAAAATACCAACTCACCGGCCACCTCTTAGAAGGAAGATTTAAATCCAGCATCATCCACGACATTGACTATCAGATCGACGTCAGCAAATACATCCACCTGAACCCTGTCGCAGCACAGATGGTCCACAACCCCGAAGACTACCCCTTCAGCAGTTACAAGCAATACCTCTACAACAATCAACACGACCCACTCGTTACCACAAAAGACATCCTAAAATACTTTTCCACCACCCACTACCAAGACTCCTATCCACACTACGTCAACACCCCAAACACCCGAATCCATTTTACTTCTAACAATAAAGCAAAATTTCTTATTTTGAAAAAATAAAGAAAATTACGTATAATAGAAAATAATTCGCATAACGAAATAATAGGGGGATCAACACATGACACTCAAACTCGACTATCTCAACAATCCATATCCATCTCAGCGCAATACTGTCTTTGCGCAAAAAGGCATGGTTGCCACATCCCAGCCATTAGCTGCACAAGCCGGCCTCGACATACTGAAAAAAGGGGGTAACGCCATTGATGCCGCCATCGCAACTGCAGCCTGCTTGACCGTCGTGGAACCAACCTCCAACGGAATCGGCGGCGATGCATTTGCACTTGTCTGGACAAAAGGGGAGCTTCACGGACTAAACGCAAGCGGCCCAGCTCCACAATCTATCTCCATCGAAGCGGTAAAAGAAAGAGGCCACGAAACCATGCCGAAAATGGGTCTGATCCCAGTAACAGTCCCTGGTGCACCATCTGCCTGGGCGGAGCTATCCAAGAAATTTGGCAAACTACCACTCTCAGAAGTGCTGCAACCTGCCATCGAGTACGCAGAAAATGGCTACCCAGTCTCCCCAACACTCGGAAAGTACTGGAAGGCCGCCTACAATGCCTATAAAAAATCCTGCACAACCGAAGAATTCACGCACTGGTTTGAGACCTTCGCACCAGACGGACGTGCGCCAGAAATCGGCGAAATTTGGTCCTCCAAAGGCCACGCCGACACCCTAAGGCAAATCGGTGAAACAAACGGAGAAGCATTTTACCGCGGCGAACTAGCCCATAAAATCGCGGACTTCTCCAAGCAACACAACGGCTTCCTTACATATGGCGACCTGGCAGCCTACCAACCGGAATGGGTACAGCCAATCAAGGTCAACTACAGAGGTTACGACGTTTGGGAGATTCCGCCGAACGGCCAAGGAATCGTCGCACTCATGGCACTTAACATGCTAAAAGAGGACACCTTCACCGAACGCGACAGTCTTGAAACCTATCACAAACAAATCGAAGCAATGAAACTAGCTTTCGCCGACGCAAAGAAATACGTCTCAGATACAACGACTATGACCCACACCGCAGAAGAATTGCTGTCCGATTCCTTTGCAAAAGAAAGAAGAGGCCTCATCACCGACACAGCCCTTACTCCAGAACCAGGAACTCCGCCAAAAGGGGGAACCGTCTATTTGGCAACCGCCGATGGGGAGGGGAATATGGTATCCTTTATCCAGAGCAACTACATGGGCTTCGGATCCGGTGTCGTCGTACCAGAAACCGGGATTGGCCTGCAAAACAGAGGACATGACTTCTCCCTTGACCCAGAACACGAAAACGCGCTGACACCAGGAAAGAAAACGTATCATACCATCATCCCGGGCTTCCTGACAAAAGACAACGAAGCAGTCGGACCGTTCGGCGTCATGGGAGGCTACATGCAGCCACAGGGTCACATGCAAGTCGTCATGAACACCGTCGACTTCCACCTTAACCCGCAGGCAGCCCTAGACGCACCAAGATGGCAGTGGATGGAAGGCAAAACGGTACACGTCGAGCACCACTTCCCACAACACCTGGCCCAAGCACTCCAACGCAAAGGCCACAACATACAAGTCACACTCGACGGAGGCAGCTTCGGCCGCGGCCAAATCATCTGGCGCGACCCCAAAACCGGCACCCTCACCGGCGGCACCGAACCAAGAACCGACGGCCGCATTGCATCGTGGTAGAGGGGTAAAGAGGTAAACGATTAAAGAGGGGTCTTAAAAAGGGGTCTGACCCGCTCTCCATTAAAGCACTAAAGAACTAAAGAGGGGTCTGACCCTCACTCCACTAAAGCACCAAAGCAAAGTAGAGTCAGTCAGCTCCCTCTTCACAAAGGAGGAAACCATACACCATGAAGCAATGGGACTTATTTATCGCATTCTTCCGTGTTGGGATGCTTGGCTACGGCGGAGGTCCGTCTAGCATTCCGCTTGTACATAAAGAGGTAGTAGGCAAGTACAAATGGCTCTCAGACGACGATTTCTCTGACATCCTGGCACTCGCCAACACCCTGCCCGGACCAATTAACACTAAGATGGCCGGTTACATCGGGTACCGCGTTGGCGGCTACACAGGCATGATGAACGCTATCTTAGCTTCCACCATCCCGACCATCATACTCATGATCGTCCTGCTCACCACCCTTACAAGCTTCAAAGACCAAGCGTGGGTACAAGGAATGACCAAAGCAGTACTCCCTGTTGTCGGAGTCCTACTTGCTGTCCTAACATGGGACTTTCTATCAAAATCACAAAAAGGACTTGGGTGGCCCATAGCCTTCTTCCTAATCCTAGCTAGTTTCCTATTCATCGAGATTCTAAGCATCCATCCAGGAATCGTCATTGCCCTATTACTTGCAGCGGCAGTTCTCAAAAAAGATAAACCAAAACCGGAAAAAGGAGGGACCCAACCATGATGATTTATTGGGAGATTTTCCTAGCCTTTTTCATACCAGGCATCCTAGGGTACGGCGGAGGCCCTGCATCGATTCCGCTAGTGGAGAACGAGGTCGTCCACCGCTACGGATGGTTGTCAGTATCTGAATTCAGTGAAGTACTCGCTCTCGGAAACGCACTACCAGGACCAATCGCAACGAAAATGGCCGGCTACATTGGCTACGAACAAGCAGGAATTCTAGGCGCAGCCGTCGGCGTATTCGCCACCGTCGCACCATCACTCATCCTGATGATTGCACTCATGAGCCTGCTCTACAAATTCAAAGACTCGCCAAAAGTAAAACGAATGTCCAACTATGTGCGACCAACCATCGCACTCCTTCTGGGTGTCATGGCCTTTCGTTTCTTTGCCGAATCCTACGAAGCAAGCGGCACTATCCAAACAGCGTTTCTAATTATCGCAAGCTACCTACTTCTTGAAAAATGGAAAGTGCACCCCGCATACGTCATTGTGGGTGCATTAATTTACGGAGCTATATTACTTTGAAAAAAAGGTGGGACGGTTCACCAGCTCCTACGAACTTCAATCGAAGCGCCAAAAGCCAAAACCGTCCTTCCGCTTCCAACATATAAGGAGGTCTTCGAACATGACCAAAACTCTACTTCTAACAGGTTTTGAACCGTTTTTGAATTTTAAGATCAATCCAACAGAGGAGATTGTAAGAGAATTGGACCAACAGATAGTTGGTCCATACCAAGTCATAAGCCGGGTGCTGCCTGTTGATTTCACCGAATCGGAAAAGTTGTTATTGGAGTATATGGAGGAGCTGCAACCAGATGCAGTGATTTCACTTGGGCTTGCAGCGGGTCGGGCGCACATAACACCGGAGCGAATTGCAATCAATTGTAAGGATGCTGGTGGTGCGCCTGATAATAATGGAGTAGTGCTTCAGGATGCACCAATCAACCCAGAAGGCCCCGATGGCTACTTTTCCACCTTGCCGATCCGCGCGATGGTTAACCATCTAAATGAACATAACTTTCCTGCAAAAATATCCAATACAGCAGGGACCTATCTATGTAATAACGTCATGTACGCGGCCCTGCACAAGCTAGCGCAACAGGGGGCAGACCGAGCGACTAACCATATTAATACAGGTGAACCGAACACAGCCCATATCCCGGCAGGCTTCATCCACATTCCAGCCTCCCACCAGCTCGCGACCCAACTCAACAACACACCAAGCTGGTCCCAGACTGACCTGACTGCAGCCATCAAACTGACAATCGAAACGATGTGAGTGAAGGGACCAATTAACGTAAAAAAACCTGTATTCCATATGGAGTACAGGTCACCATAATTCTCTTTCAATTTTTCACAAAAATCAACTTATACAGTTGAATCAACACAAGCGGCATTAGTGCCAGAGCATAGACATAGCCGAACTGGGCAGAAGTTAGTGTGGCAACTTCAAAGATACCCTTTAAAGGATCAACCAGCAAAACAAGCTGCAGGAGCGCGATGCCTAAGACGACTGCCCCTATCAAGTAGAGGTTCGAAAACAAGCCCACTTTGAATATTGACTGTCTGGAACGTGCGTTGAAGCCATGAAACAGTCGGGCAAGACATAGTGTGGAAAAAGCCATGGTACTGGCTGTCAAAGGGTCGTCCATGGTTAGTCCGATATGAAATGCAATTAGGGTAGCTACAGCAATTAAGAATCCTTCACTTAGGAGCCGGGCTGCAAACACTTTATTGAGAAGAGGGGTTTCCACATCCCTCGGTTTTTCCTCCATCACTTTTTTATTATGAGGTTCAAGTCCAATTGCAATCGCCGGCAGGCTATCTGTCAGCAAATTGATGAACAGCAGATGCACTGGTGCAAATGGAACAGGTAACCCGCCTATCGCCGCATAAAGGACAGATAGAATGCCTGCGGTGTTACCGGCAAGCAGGAACCGGATGGAATTTTTGATGTTGGCATAGATGCTTCTTCCATTGGCAATCGCCTTAACGATGGTGGAAAAGTTATCATCTGTCAACACCATGGACGAGGCATCCTTGGCCACTTCTGTTCCTGTGATTCCCATGGCGATTCCAATATTCGCCTGTTTTAATGCAGGACCATCGTTGACTCCGTCGCCGGTCATTGCAACAATATTCCCTTTTTCCTGCCAGGCTCGGACAATTCGAATTTTATGCTCTGGAGATACTCGTGCATAGACGGAAATGTCCTCCACCATGCCTTTTAAGTCTTCGTCATTTATCTTTTCGAGCTCAAATCCTTCCATTGCTTTATCGCCATCTCTTAAAATCCCGATCTCCTTTGCTATCGCAGAAGCGGTTATTTTATGATCTCCTGTGATCATCACTGGTTTGATGCCTGCTGAAATGCATCGTTCGACCGCTTCCTTAGACTCCGCACGGGGAGGATCCATCATGGCAGTCAATCCTACAAATATTAAGTCCTGTTCATCCTTTGTCGAGATATCCTCATAATCCTCCACCTCTTTATAAGCAAAGGCTAGCACACGCAGTCCGCTTTCCGAAAAGGAATGATTCACTTCGTCGATTTTCTTTCTGTCCTCTTCTGAAAAATTGGATATGCCATCTGAAGTTTCTATTTTTACCACCCTATCCATTAAAACATCAACGGCACCCTTAGTAATCAGTACCGGTTTAGAATTTAGGGTATGGACAGTACTCATCAGCTTTCTGTCAGAATCAAAAGGGACTTCCTTCAGTCTAGGGTAGGATTTTCTTGTTTCCATTTCGTCCAATTCATAAATTTCTTCCCCGAAATCCACCAAGGCAATCTCGGTAGGATCACCAATCTCCTTATCCTTGGTGGTCTCTGCATCGTTACACAAAATCTGCATAAGCAGGAATTTTTCATGAAGCTCCTGGTCCATCTCCAATTTGTCATGTTCATGGACCTCTGAATCCAGGAACACTTTCTGCACGGTCATTTTATTTTGAGTCAGGGTACCGGTCTTATCTGAACAAATCACAGAGATGCTTCCGAGGCTTTCTACTGCATGAAGTTTTCGAATAATGGCATTTTCCTTTGCCATCTTCTGTGTACCAAACGCAAGCACGATGGTCACGATGGAGCTTAATGCTTCCGGTATGGCCGCGACTGCCAGGGCAACGGCAAACATGAAGGAGTCTATCAATGTCCGTCCCCGAATGATATCAATTGCAAAAATAAGAACAGCAATGATGATAATAGCAATCGCAAGTTTCTTTCCGAAATTATCAAGATTCATCTGAAGTGGCGTTTTCTTCTCTTTCGCACTTTCCATCAAGTTGGCGATTTTACCGATTTCCGTTTTCTCTCCGATTTCTGTAACTACAATTACAGCTCTTCCATATGTAACAAAGCTCCCGGAGAATACCATATTCGTCTTATCACCAATGGAAACATCATCCTCATCAATCGGATCAAGGGTTTTAAGCACACTGATGGATTCACCGGTCAAGGAGCTTTCATTTACCTGAAGGCTGTGGGTTTCAATAATTCTGCCATCCGCACTTATGTAATCCCCCGCATCAAGGTAGAGTATATCTCCAACCACGACTTCCTTGGATGGTATTTCTATTTTATCTCCATTTCTTAAAACTTTGGCAGTGGGAGAGGACAGGTTTTTCAGACTCTTTAGCGATTGCTCTGCTTTAACATGCTGAACAGTTCCAAGAATGGCATTGATGATAACCACGACCACAATGACGATGGTGCTTTCAAATTTTCCTAAAAAGGCAGATAGTAAAGCTGCTACTATAAGAATAATGACAAGAAAATCCTTGAACTGTTCCATAAAGACCTGAAAGGTGCTTTTTCGCTGATCTTCTCCAAGCTCATTAAAACCATACTGCTCCTGTCTTTTTTTCACTTCCGAATCAGTAAGGCCATCCTTTGAAACCTCAATAGTCTTCAGCACTTCTTCAAAGGGTAACTTATAGAATTTATCCATATATAACTCCTTTCTTAACAGATGTATACTGTCTATACCCGAACTTTAATCACTACATACTATTCCTAAAAAAATTACTGTTATACACAAATGAAATCGGTGTTAACGAGAGGTCACAGCAAGACCTAACCAATGTAATAAAGTTCTGCATCAAAACGCTAGACTAAACCTAAAAAATGTCGCCAGTTTCCCAGGAGGAAATTTTTGATAGAATAAAGAACTATCCCTTAATGGACCCGAAGAAGTTTGCGAAGAGATATCATCATCAAATTTACCTCTCCACGATTTTTATCTGGATCGGCAATCTATACGACATTCAATATAGTTATTGTATTAATCCCTATTGCAAGTGATATGGATTGCCTTAAAAGAGATATGAAAATGTAAAGAACAAACCAAGAAGGTGCAAATTAGATGGTGCCGGGGAGGAAAAGGATTTAGTATGTAACCCTGATCATGAAAAAACTAGTCGAGGAATTTCTTTAGGCTGTACTTGTAAAACTGTTTCAAACTGGTCTGTAGTTTAAGAGATAAAAAGGCTTATTACCTTTGAGACCTTGCAAGATGTAATCCTATCCAATGCCGCCAACCACAAATGACAATCAACTTATAGCAGAATACGAATACGACCTTGGAAAATTTGAAATCAGGAGCAAGTACGTAGATGGCATTCATGTCAACACAACTTAAACAACTCTTGCCCATTATTGGCTAATTAAAAACGCACTGATTGTACGCGAATGGAGAATTGTAACAGATGAGAACTATTCAATCATAGTGGCAGTTTACAGAGTTTTTGCCCAAGAAATTAAACGATACGATGGACAAGTTTTCGTGTCAAAAGTTGATAAGGATAAATCCTTAAGCCAAGCTATGGAAGAGTACCATGATGCCATAGAGGTGTTGTTGGAGAGGGCAGCAACAAATATGCCCTGTACGCATTGACAATCTTAAGAGTTTACTTTAATTTCTTTTGCCTTATAAAATAAAAGATGTAGAAAATCTTACACCGGCACAGAGATTGGGATTAACTGAAAAGGCATTCAAGTTGAAAGATACTTTTTATATGCAATAAAACAGCAGTGAATGTAGGTTTCTGCTGTTTTTCGCATTAAGCACCTTTTCAATTAGTATTTATACAGTATAAAATTTCATTTATATTAAAACGATATTCTGATGGTAATTTATCTACATCTCGAGAAACCTCTGCCCTTAGACTACTTCTGCCCTTAATAACAATTTCATTTTTCTTTAATTGTATTTTACCTATACTATAAGGTGCATAATAAATATCTAACTTATCTATAGCTACGATTCCAGTCTTATTAGTATTTATTTCTGTTAGTCTTAATTTAAATTCAGTCTTTGTAAGATGACTATGTGGAACATGATATACGATTTCAACAAGATAAACTTTATTATGGACACTAGCATAAATTAGTTCCATATCAATTCCTTTTTTGGCAATATGCTCAATTACACCTTCAATTTTATCTTTTTCTAAATGGTCAAAATCAGCAATCAGCCTTAGACCTTCACACATTGAATTAAACACCATATTAGCTTTGCCTTTGTCATCTCCTTGATTATACTTAGATAAATTTAATGTGGAGTATGTGTATTTAAAAAATTCGTCAATAGCAATTGATTGTTTCGCTGGTTCTATTGTTTCACCAATACTGAAATAAATCTCTTCGTAGTCAGGTGACTTTAATTCGGCTCTTCTCAATAAATTACTAAATAGTTGAGAGTATATATAATCGTAAGGTGCTAATGTATCCCGTTCAAAATGGTCATATAATCTAACACCAATGATTCGTTTCAATAATGGTCTCGGATTAATCTTACACGAATATATCAAGCTATCAACACGTTTGACGGTATTCAAATAATTGATTTCTTTTTCTTTTTTTACATAATTTTCTAATTCTTCATCAGTCTGTGGAGCATTATTAATAATACTTTTAAGGCTATTTAATAACTTATCTTTATTAAAGTCCAGCTCTTCTTTTACTTGTATTAGTAGAACCAAATTTATTGCTTCTTCAACCTTCGATAATCCATGTTGAAAATCGGTAATGTTTAACCTTACGTTACTAGTAAAGTTCCCCTCAATTTCAACTTCTGCAATAATTTTATATAAAGATTTTAATTTAAATTTCTTCTTTGGTGGTGCATTGTTAATAAAACGAATTAATATACTCTCAAAAGTTCGTCCATGAAAATCACCAATTAGATGTTCATTTAAAAATATATCCAGTACACTTAAAGATTTATTTTTCTCCTCTTTGGAACTGAAATCTTTAAATTCAATCAAAAACCGCATAGGCAACTCCCTTGTAATAAAATACTTTTTGTTATTTTATCAATAATTCCTTTTAAACTGAACAACCACATTAAGAAAAAATACTGATAAAATAAATAAACTATTCCCTAGAAAAGGTTAAAAGCAGCGCGAATTCTTACGCGAAATCCACTGCTTTTATACTTGTTTTTATATTTACTTTTTCCTATACGGGTACTTCAAAAGAGAAAGGCTTAATAACCAACCGGGAACTCCTTTTTTACCCTTTAAATAGTACACCCCTACTTCGTGCTAAAAACCGTCCACCCCGAATACCATTCTAGAGTGTCAAAAACCATCACCCATGGAGGATCCACCATGACAAAAACACCGATGAAAGAGTTCCTGTGCTTCCTAGCAATCCTGTCCCTTTTAGCCCTGCCAGCCTGCAGCACGGACCTTGTCCAAGAAGACCTGAAGACCTACGTAAACGAAGACCTCATGAGCATCTTTGAACTCGAAGCAGAAGCCGTCGACTCCTACTCCAGTGTTTCCGGCAACAACTACACAGACGACTGGACCATGTACGAAACGATGGACACCGTCACCATTCCAGCCTACACTGAATTTATTGAAAAACTAGAAAACATCCGACCACAAACGAAAGAAGTACGCGAAGTCCACGAAATTTACATTGACGCCAGCAACACCCAATTTCGTGCCATGAAAATGATCCTAATCGCACTTGAACTCCAAAGCTATGACAAAATCTTAGAAGCGAACGAACTCCTCGACGAAGGCCGCGCCAAACTCCGCCAATTTCAAGACGAACTGGAAGAACTGATGAAAGAACACGAAGTAGAATGGGAAGAGGAAATTCTATAACGCAACTTTAAAGCGATCTAATCTGGAGCGCCTAATACGCCACAGCGCTCCAGCATATCGCCTGGCGATACATTCATGAAAAAAACTTTTCATCCCAATCAGGGGATTCACAAATCGATAAAATTCTATTTAACTAAATCGAAAGACTAAGATAATTTACACATTTAACCAATAAATCATGTCATTAAAACTAAATAACGTATTGTACTAATACACACGAATATACAATACTCGAAAATTGTAGATTTCTATTTATTAACAAACAGTTGACTAGAAACCGCCCGTATACCATAATCTAATTATTAGAATTATTATAAAATTCTGTAATAATACAGAATAAACTGTACAGAGATAGGAGGTAGTTTCGACACAAAATAAAGCGCTTACAAAAAGGAGACAAGCAAAACATGCTATTATTCTACTTATTCTTGATCATTACAGTCACCAGCATCTTTCTAGCAATCAAAAAACAAAAACCTATCCTACTATCAGTCCCAATAGCAACCCTAATCACCTACGCCGTCGTGGAAATCGCCCTAGTACCAGCACCCTTCTTCGACACCATCAAATTCATCTTCAGCCTAAGATAACGATAAAAGCGAATCTTAAAAAATTTTACCCCAAAAGGGGTCAGACCCCAGAAGGAATTTCGCCAACCATGTCGAACCCTACTCCAAAATTAAAAGGAGGTTAACCTTTGAAAAAAATTGAGAAGTCCGTTGCTGATGCTTATTTTCGCGAGAAGAACAAGTTCATTTTGATTTATTTAGCTATTTGGATGGGCGTTTCATATGGCATTGTCCTGTTTGCCGAGTCTTTGCAATTCACCATTTTCGGAGGCTTCCCATTCCATTACTTCATGGGCGCACAAGGATCAATCATTGTCTTTATCATTCTATTATTCGTTAACGCCAAAGTCAGCGACAAAATTGACGCAAAATACGGCATCGACGAAAAGGCCAACGAAGTCCTAAGCGCAGGAAGAACACTAGATCACTAATCCTATAGGAAAGACCACAACCTCACCAAGAAACTAACATCAAAAATTCTACAATCGAAAGTCTCACATCCAAGAACCTCACCCAACATGAATTACACAAAAAACATACTCAATCACTCATAAAAAGAATTCTCATTATACCCAAAGGGGGCCCAACGTTTGGACAATCAGTTTATCGTCTCACTCACCCTGATCCTCATCACATTCGGACTTTATATCGGAATCGCTATCTACAATAAAGCACGCCAAACCTCCGACTTCTACGTAGCAGGCCGCGGCGTTCCACCGATTTTTAATGGAATGGCTATCGGCGCCGACTGGATGAGTGCCGCCTCATTCATCGGACTTGCCGGGACCATCATGCTCCTTGGCTACGACGGACTTGCATACATAATGGGTTGGACAGGCGGTTACCTGCTCCTTACCTTCCTTCTTGCACCACAACTGAGAAAATACGGTCGCTACACCGTGCCAGAATTCATCGGCGATCGCTTTGACAGCCACACTGCTCGCGTCATCGCGGCACTATGTACCATCATTATCAGTTTCACCTACTCTATCGGCCAACTTTCTGGTTCAGGTGTAGTAATCGGCCGCTTGCTAGAAGTAGACGCAAGAATTGGGACCTTGATAGGGGTAGTCCTAATTGCATTCTACGCAGCATTCGGTGGGATGAAGGGGATTACCTGGACACAGGTGGCACAGTACATCATCCTAATTATCGCTTACCTGGTTCCTGTAATATTCATGTCCTTGCAACTGACAAACAATCCGTTACCATGGCTAACTTACGGAAACCTTGTAAACGAACTAGGGGCTCTCGACCGGGAACTCGGCCTATCCGAATACTTTGCACCGTTCACAAACGGCACCAAATGGCAGTTCCTAGCACTCATGTTTACACTGATGGCAGGAACAGCAGGTCTGCCACACGTAATCGTGCGTTTCTACACCGTTTCTACTATGAAAGCAGCTCGTTGGTCAGGCGCATGGGCCCTGCTTTTCATCGGTCTTCTATATCTTTCCGCACCGGCATATGCGGCATTCTCACGCTTCATCCTGATGAAACAGGTAGCAGGCAGCCCGATCGACCAGCTTCCGGCATGGACTAAATCCTGGGTCAACACAGGAAAACTCCAGCTGGCTGACACAAATGGGGATGGTGTCTTGCAATGGACCGAGCTGATCATCGCCAATGACATCGTTGTAATGGCCACACCAGAAATCGCAAACCTTGGTGTCTTTGTCATTGGACTCGTAGCGGCAGGCGCTATGGCAGCGGCACTGTCCACAGCTGGAGGGCTAATGATTGCCATCTCATCCTCATTCGCACACGATATTTATTACCGTGTGATGAGACCGAATGCATCCGAAAAGAACCGCCTAATGGTCGGACGTGTCACCATCGTCACCGCAACCGTTCTGGCAGGCCTTGTAGCGCTTAACCCACCAGGGGCCATCACCCAGATCGTCGCATGGGCATTTGCGCTCGCATCCGGAACCTTCTTCCCGGCACTACTCCTCGGAGTGTGGTGGAAACGTGCCAACGCACAAGGAGTCATCGCCGGAATGCTTGTAGGACTTGCCGTGACATTATCCTATATCTTCGCGGCAAAATACGGCGGCTTCACCGTCCTTGGCATTATCGACACAGGAGCAGGTGTCTTTGGAGCGACGGCAGCCATCCTCACCATCATTGTCGTATCGCTTAGAACAAAAGCCCCATCACAAAAGATTCAAGACGAAGTAGTCGACCTTCGCTATCCAGAGCAAATGTCATACAAGGATGGAGACGTTTGGATCGATAACTAAATTAGATAGAAGGGAGGAGCAGCGCCAAACCAAGCTGCTCCTCTTTTTTGCAATTAGCCTATCGTATCGCCACCCGATACATAGCGGTATATAAGACCCATATCTACCTAAATATAAGGGGGTATCTACAAAATATGTTCCCATTCGCAAAAAAACATTATTTCCCGAGCAATTTAGTAGAAAACAGCCCGCTTTCCACAACTGTCGACAAATAGAAACTTAGTTTGTCCCATACCGATACAATAGATTTCAGGGTGGCTAGTTATGACAGCCTTAAAAACAAGTTGTCTTACATTAACCCAACTCGACAAATTCCGCGGGAAATTAACAAGCTCACAGGAATTCACCTACTTCTATCTTCTAACCCTAACTTGAACCCTTAAGCATAATTAAAATAAAAAACCCGTCTTCACCGACGGGTCCCACACTCTTCCCACACTCTTAAATATCAAACTCCACACGATCTCTAACCCCTGGCCAAGCGGAGTCAGCCAGCCACACCATCACTTTATGACTTCCAGGCTGAAGCTCCTTCAATGGAATGTCAAAACTCAACTCCTGCCCAGGCTCAACGATGATTTCCTCATAAATCATCGTAAACATTTTCCCTTCAGAAAACTGTTCCACCCGTACTCCATCCCGGTACAAGATATAATCATATCGCTGCCCGCTACGGAAGGTTACCATCTCCGAAACGTCACCAGTATTTTCTACGACAAAATGCAACATAACTGAATCGGGACCACTTTCTGAATACGTCAACTTTGCTTCCAAACCCATGCTACAACACTCCCATCGCAATCTAATCCTTTACTAACCTATTCGACATAACTAGGTCTATACCTTTAATGATTGGAGAATAGGAAAAATAGGTTGACAAGACAAAGCGAAAATATCCCAATTATAACACCTAGGGACGCAAAACAGCTCTATTTTCAAAAAAATCAAACAAAAGCCTTGTCCCTCAAGACATTTCTGGCATAAACAACCAACCAAGCTAATAAACTGATACAAACCAAACATACAAAGAGAGTGTTTGAGGTGAGGGATCGTAGATTGTCTCGAAGAATTACACCAGCCATCCTACTTTTGTTTCCTATACAACTATAAATATATGCACTTCGTTACATCGGTATAAGCGAGTCTCATTTCACACTTCTCAACATCCACAATTTAGGGAGGGCGAGTGGTGTGCACGATTACATCAAAGAGAGAACTATCAAGATTGGAAAGTATATCGTGGAGACAAAGAAAACAGTTCGCGTGATAGCGAAAGAGTTTGGCGTTTCCAAAAGTACTGTCCACAAGGACTTGACCGAAAGGCTGCCAGAGATCAACCCAGACTTAGCAAACGAAGTCAAAACAATCCTTGATTACCATAAATCCATCAGGCATTTACGGGGCGGCGAAGCAACCAAGATGAAGTACAAGAAAGAGGAAGAAGCCGTAAAATAAAGCAGAAATACCAGGGCGAAGGAGAAGCTCTGGTATTTTTGGTTTTCGCTGGCTATTTGCTTGGAAAATGGTTTTGCATCAACATGGGTCCTTTTGGCATCAATTCTAGCAATTTTCGCACGAACTCCCTCCGTTTCCGCACGAACTTTTAGAGTGTCGTAATACGTTAAGCCTCAAGCAACCCCATTTCGACAAAATACTCAAAAAAATGACACCAACCTACTGTTAAATTTCACCTTTATTTAGTAAAATGTGATAGAATATACAATTAGGACTAAAGATAGTGTTCATTAGCAATTAAACAATCAAAGAACATTCAGATAAAAAGTCGCGAGTATAAAAGCATACGTGCAAGGAGGAAAAAAGAAAGATGTTTGCAAGGGATATTGGAATTGACCTGGGTACGGCAAACGTACTCATCCACGTAAAAGGAAAAGGCATCGTCTTAAACGAGCCATCCGTAGTAGCACTGGACACGAACACAGGAAAAGTATTGGCGGTAGGGGAAGAAGCACGCAAAATGGTCGGGCGTACTCCAGGAAACATCGTAGCGATGCGACCGCTAAAAGACGGAGTCATCGCAGACTTCGAAGTAACAGAAGCGATGCTTAAACACTTTATCAAAAAGCTGAACGTTAAAGGCTTCCTATCTAAACCACGCATCCTTATTTGCTGCCCAACCAACATCACATCCGTTGAGCAAAAAGCAATTAGAGAAGCGGCAGAAAAGAGCGGCGGCAAAAAAGTCTACCTTGAAGAAGAACCAAAAGTGGCAGCAATCGGAGCTGGCATGGACATCTTCCAACCGAGCGGAAACATGGTCGTGGACATCGGTGGAGGAACAACAGACGTTGCAGTCCTTTCCATGGGCGACATCGTAACTGCTTCTTCCATAAAAATGGCCGGCGACAAATTTGACGCCGAGATCCTTCAATACATCAAAAAGAAGTACAAGCTTCTTATCGGTGAGCGCACAGCCGAAAATATCAAAATTGAAATTGCAACCGTATTCCCTGGCGGACGTGACGAGTCCATCGACATCCGCGGACGCGACATGGTAAGCGGACTGCCACAAACCATCACAGTAAAATCAGCTGAGATCGAAGAAGCACTACGCGAATCCGTTCAAGTCATCGTCCAGGCGGCAAAAAGCGTCCTAGAACGCACACCGCCAGAACTATCCGCAGACATCATTGACCGCGGCGTCATCCTAACGGGCGGAGGAGCACTCCTGCACGGAATAGACCAACTCCTGGCAGATGAACTAAAAGTCCCGGTTTTAGTAGCAGAACAACCAATGGACTGCGTAGCAATCGGCACAGGCATCATGCTTGACCACATCGACCGCCTACCATCCAAAAGCTTCGCCTAACCAAATTGAACAAAACAACTAACCAAAGGAGCACCCACCAAGGCTGCTCCTTTTCTCTATACAAACTATGTCAAAAGCAACAACAAAGGGGTCTGGGGGTCTGTCCACCAAAAATAAATTCCAAAAATAATTAAATCCTCCACGCGGGGGACTGACCCCGCCCTCAAGCTCTTATCTCTTAAAACAAAAATTCAAACCAACAACCCCAGAGGTCTGACCCCCAAAAAAAATCCTCTACTCCGTTAAATTCCCCTTGAGGGGGTCTGACTCCCTTTCAAGTCCCAAAAACCTAGTCCTATAACCTCAAATGCACCTCCAAACCCCTAGAAAGTTATAAAACCTCCACGAAGGGTATAAATATAACACAACCACACCAAAAAACGGAGGTGTCCCAAATTGATCCAAAACCTTATCATAAAGTGGCACACTATCAGAGCAAACTACCACGAGATCCTCATTGAAGACTGTTTAGATGAAACGATCAAACAATCACTAATCAAAAAACTAAATTACCATAACCAACAACTCCATAAATACCACCGAATAAGCGCCTAATCCTTGGCGCTTATTAACATTCTCCAAAACATTCACAAAATTACATATATCGACAATTTAAAATTTATACTATAATAGAAAGTAGACATTTATGTACGTTAACAAAACCAAGAGGTGAACCTTATCATGTTACGTGGATTCCACACAGCAACAGCAGGAATGATCTCCCAGCAACGCAGGATGGAAATGCTGTCAAATAACCTATCCAATTCCAACACACCTGGCTACAAAGCAGACCAATCGTCCCTAAGAGCCTTCCCAGAAATACTCCTAAAAAAAATGGAGCAACCTACTATCCCAACAACCAAACCTATTGCATTCTCCCAGAACCAGCCAATCGGAGGGTTACATACAGGAGTCTATTTACAAGAAGTGGCACCAAAACACACCCAAGGCGACATGCGTCAAACCAGCAACCAAACAGACCTTGCAATCCTGAACCAAGCACTCCCTGAAGGAGCATCCATCTTCTTCACAGTTGAAAACCAAGATGGCACACTTAGATACACTAGAAACGGAAACTTTGCCATTGACCAACAAGGCTACCTAACAACCAATAACGGTCTTTTTATCCTTGACGACAACAACAACAGAATTCAACTGCAATCCGAAAACTTCGAGCTACAACAAGACGGTACCATCTTAGAAAACGGAACTTTCAACACCCGAATCGGGATTGCTCTTGCACCAGACGCAAATGCCCTTACAAGAGATAGCAACGGTCTATACCTTCTTAACAACGGCGAAGCTCTGCCAACTGCGATTAACAACCCTGGAACAGCCTTCCAGGTCCTACAAGGCCATATAGAACGCTCTAATGTTGACACGGCCCAAACTATGACTGACATGACAGCAGCTTACAGAGCATTCGAAGCCAACCAAAAAGTCATTCAAGCATATGACATGAGTATGCAAAAAGCAGCCAATGAGATTGGACGCATCAACTAAAACTAGTACAAAGAAAGGAAGCACCTACCAAAATGAGCAGAATCATGCTAAACGCAACCAACACCATGAATCAACTGCAAAAGCAACTCGACACCATCGGCCATAATATCGCTAATGTAGATACGGTAGGCTATAAAAATCGCCAATCGTCATTCCAAGAACTCTTAGTGCAGCAAAGCAATAACCAAACCCTCAATCAGTACGAAAACATAAGAAATACACCTTTAGGAATCCGCATGTCATCTGGTGCAGGCCTTGCCCAGACAAAGCTCACCCTAACACAAGGTGCTTTAAAAAACACCGATCGTATGCTAGACTTTGCACCAGCGAAAGAAGACCAGTTCTTCACCGTTCAAGTGACAGAAAACGGGGAGACAAGTACACAATTCACAAGAAATGGTGTATTCTATTTATCACCGGTCAATAACACAGAAGTGATGCTTGTAACAGCAGAAGGACATCCAGTCCTAGATAGCAACGAGCAACCAATTGTCCTACCCGAAAATGTAAAAGAAATTAAGCTACAACCTGAAGGAATCATCCTAGCGGAACTAACGAACGGACAAGCAGTAGCCAGAGAACTTGGAATGGCTCAAGTCATCCGCCCGCAAATGTTGCAAGCAAGACCAGACTCTTTGTTTGCTCTACCTCCAGTTGATGTTGCCAACCCACAAGACGTGGTGCAGTATATCCAAGGAGCAGCACGGAACGACATAAATATTAAACAAGGAATGCTGGAACAATCCAATGTGGACCTAGCATATGAAATGACCGAAATGACACTCATGCAGCGCTCGTATCAGTTTAACGCAAGATCCGTTCAGTTTGCTGATCAAATGATGGGGCTTGTGAACGGATTGAAATCATAATGAATATAGGCAAAGAGGAGGTTGCGCAATGGAACAAAAAGAACCAAAAAAGAGCTTAACTAGGGAAGAATTGCGCAAAGCTCAAAAAAATAAAGCAAAACAACAAGAGGAAATAGCAGCATCAGAAGAACAGGAGCGTCCAAAAAAATTACAATGGCGCATTCGCCTTATACCAATTTGGTTGCGTATCCTAATACTCTTAGCAGCTATGGCTATAGCTGCCATCTCAGGAGCAATGGTCGGTTATGGCGTTCTTGGTGGCGGAAATCCCATGGATGTGCTCGAAAAAGAAACTTGGCAGCATATACTGGATCTTGTGAACAAAGACTAAGGAAGCCCACAAAGGACTTCCTATTTTTTATGCCTTCCTATATAATTATTAGTAACTATTAGTAGGAGGTCATAAAAATTATGCTTGATATTAACCAAATCAAAGAAATCATTCCACATAGATACCCATTCCTTTTAATCGACAGAATCATTGAAATCGAAGAGGGTCAACGCGCAATCGGCATCAAAAACGTGACAGCCAATGAAGAATTCTTCAACGGACATTTCCCTGAATTCCCAGTCATGCCAGGCGTACTTATCGTAGAAGCGCTAGCCCAAGTCGGAGCGGTAGCCATGCTGAAAAAAGAAGAAAACAAAGGCCGCCTTGCATTCTTCACAGGAATTGACAACTGCCGATTCAAAAAACAAGTAGTGCCTGGGGACCAACTGCGCCTGGAAGTCGAAATGACCAGAGTTCGCGGCAGCATTGGTAAAGGAAAAGGTACCGCAACGGTTGACGGGCAACTTGTCTGTGAACTGGAAATGATGTTTGCGCTAGGACCAAAGCAGTGATTTGAAGAAATTTGTAATTATCATGCAAGCTTTCTCGAAAAATGGGGAATATAAAAAGGGACCAAGCAACTTGAGCTAATAAGGTCTTGAAATTCCATTTATGAAAGGAGAAGGTTTATATGAACAGCAAATGGTTATTAAAATTAACTGGTACTGCTTTAGCAGCGATGCTAATTACAGGATGTGCAGCAAACAATCAGGACGTTCCTCCGCCAGAAGAAGAGCCGCCAATGGAAGAACCTGCAGATCCTGAAATGGAAGAAGATCAAAACATGGAAGAAGATATGGAGCAAGACGAAGAGAACATGGAAGAAGATATGGAAATGGAAGAGGAAGAAGACCAGCAGTAATCTCTTTCATACATCGGGGGACAGTTCAAACTGTCCCTTTTGTACGAGCAAATCTTCACTTGTTATAATCCCAAACGATCCGCCACTCCCCGTCTTCCCGCACCACATAGACATATTGCACAAACATAAAATGGCCATACTTCCCGTGATAATCCTGCTTCACCTCAAATTCATAGGCAGTCCCAAACGCTTCTCCGCCTTTCTCCATTTTCCAATTTTTAATCTCTTTTGCCTTCCCAATATCAAATGAAAAGGTGTCAGCCCCAAAGTGTCCGTTAAACACATGTGCCCTATCTTGCAAATACCCACCTCTGGTAAACTTCTCCCTCATCTTAGTATGCAACAGTTCCCAAGAATGACTGTATTCCGCATTACTCTCGTGTTTGTAAAATTCATGGACGATTTGTTTGGCCTTTCTTTCGGATCCCATAAATATGGATGAAAAAATAAACATAAGTAAAACGGTCGTACCAAGACCAACTAGTAACACAATAATCCCATTGCCTCTCCGTCTCCGCATAAAATATCTCTCCTAAGTTTGTCCATTAAGATACAACCATTTATATGCAGAATGCCAAAACTTATTATCCTTTCGACAAACTTCAATCAACTTTCGACAAAAAACGATTTAATTGTAAAAAATTACTCGAAAACAGAAGGCGCTTTCAAAGAATTGCCTCTTTTATTACAAAGAAATTACAATTAATATGTAGATAAGAAAGGTAATCTAAACTATAATAGTTTCTGTATGACAAAATATGAAAAAATATGTAGGAACCATAAAGTTTACCAATATAATGTCGGAGGTTATCATGGAAGAAACTATTAGTCTAAAAGAACTATTTCAAACGATAAAAAAACGTCTGTGGCTTATCGTACTCTTAACTGTTCTAGCAACTACAGCCAGTGGAGTCGTGAGCTATTTTTTGTTAACCCCAATCTATCAATCTTCTACGCAACTACTTGTAAACCAGGCCAAATCTGAACAAACGCAGTTTACTTCAGCTGACATACAAACCAACTTGCAATTAATGAATACATATAATGTGATTATTAAGAGCCCAGCAATATTGGATAAAGTGAGCGATAATTTAGATGGAAAAGTTACTGCAGGTCAACTAAACGGAATGATTACAGTTGAAAGTGCAAATAACTCTCAAGTGTTAGATATTACAGTACAAAGTGCGGACCCTATTATGGCTGCTACTATTGCAAATGTGACGGCTCAAACATTCCAATCAGAGGTAGTAAATATTATGAATGTTGATAACGTTAGCATTCTTTCTGGAGCGCAGGTAGGAGAAAATCCCTCTCCAATAAAGCCTCAACCAGTGCTTAACATGGCAATTGCATTTGTTGTTGGTCTTATGGCAGGAGTGGGACTAGCCTTCCTACTAGAATTCCTAGATAACACAGTCAGAAACGAACAAGACGTGGAGAAACTACTTGGTTTACCGGTGCTCGGATCCATCACCGTTATTGAAGATAAAGATATACAGGAAGCAATAAGGCAACAGCGACAAATGAAAGCTAGAACAAGGGGTGAGACGGTTGGCTCTTAAGAAAAACAAACTCATTAACAAAGCGAAAGCTACGACAAGCCGCCATCTAATATCCGATAAATTACCAAAATCACCTATCTCAGAACAATATAGAACCATACGTACCAATATACAATTCTCTTCTGTTGATCAACAATTGCGCTCCATTATGGTTACATCTTCTGGTCCTTCTGAAGGGAAATCCACAACGGCTAGTAACTTAGCGGTGGTAAATGCACAACAAGGGAAAAAGGTGTTATTTGTTGATGCCGATTTAAGAAAGCCGACAGCACATTACACATTCCAACAGGAAAACTTTAGAGGTTTGACGACTATACTGACAAGACAAACGTCTTTAAGTGAAACCATTCAGCCAACACGTATAGCTAACCTGGATATATTGACAAGTGGTCCCATTCCTCCGAACCCAGCAGAATTATTGAGTTCAAAAGCGATGGAAGACCTCCTTGCAGCTGTTTATCACAGTTACGACTTGGTCATATTTGATACTCCACCTGTGCTTGCCGTTACGGATGCACAAATCTTGGCTAATCAGTGTGACGGTACTGTATTGGTCATCGCAAGCGGCGCTACTGATAAGGATAGTGCCATTAAAGCGAAAGAATTATTAAACTCCGCAAAAGCTAAACTGCTTGGGGTTGTATTAAATATGAAGAAATTAAAGGAAAGTTCGTACTACTATTACTATGGTGTAAAATAAGAGGATGCTTCATCCTCCTATTTTTCGACTTTTACTCGTGACCATATTACTGTAATTTTTACAGAAAATTCAATAGAAAAGGAGGGTACCACCTTGACTTACAGAAAGCGACTTTCTTTACTGATATTGGTTGACTCGCTAATTGTTTTGACAAGCATCTACTTTAGCTTTTGGATGATTAAGCCTAACGAGAGCCTGCTAAATTCTGAAACTTTATTCTACAGTTCGCTGACGCTAATCATATGGCATCATTTATTTGCATACTCCTACAAACTCTACAATAAAGCCTGGGAGTATGCGAGTATAGGAGAATTGATTGGCATCTCAAAGGCAGTAACATACTCTGTTACAGTGGCAGGTTTTGTTCAGCTAATTGTAGCTGGCGATATATATATACGAGTCCTAATTGTTACTTGGATGCTACATATGATTCTCATAGGTGGTTCCCGCTTTTCTTGGCGAGTCTACCGCGACTTCTATTACAACAAAGCCATGAACAAAAAGCGTACGCTTATTGTGGGAGCAGGTGCAGCAGGAACGATGGTTGCAAGACAACTACTACAAAACAGGGAAGCTGACTTGATTCCCGTTGCCTTTGTTGACGATGACCCCAAGAAACAAAAACTCCATATTCTTGGCATACCTGTAAACGGTGGAGTCACTGATATTAAAACAGTAGTAGACCAAATGGAAATTGACAACATTATTATCGCCATTCCATCCCTTGGGAAAAAAGAAATCAACACTATCTACCAAGAATGCGTAAAAACAGATGCAAAAACAAAAATTATTCCGATGCTAGAAGACCTAATGTCAGGAAAAGTTTCTGTCAATGAGTTTAGGGATGTAGAAGTAGAAGACTTATTAGGAAGAGATCCAGTAAAACTTGATATGGCAAGAATTTCGGAATCTATTACAAGAAAAACTGTTCTTGTAACAGGAGCGGGTGGTTCCATCGGATCCGAGATCTGTCGTCAGATATCCAACTTTACTCCTGAAAATCTAATATTGCTCGGTCACGGGGAGAATAGCATTTACTCCATTGAGTTGGAGTTGCGTGCAAAATACGACTCGACCATCAACATCTACACGGAAATTGCAGACATACAAGATAGAAGTAAGGTTTTCTCCATTATGGAAAAGTATAAACCGGATGTTGTGTATCATGCAGCCGCGCATAAGCATGTGCCATTGATGGAACGCAATCCGGAAGAAGCAGTGAAAAATAACATTTTCGGCTCCAAAAATGTCGCAGAAGCGGCGGATACATTCGGCGTCAACACATTTGTACTCGTTTCCTCGGACAAAGCAGTAAACCCTACCAACATCATGGGTTCCACTAAACGTTTTGCAGAAATGGTTGTCCAGCAGCTTGCGCAAGAAAGTAAGACGAAGTTTGTTGCTGTGCGCTTCGGGAATGTACTTGGGAGCAGGGGAAGTGTCATTCCTCTATTTAAAAAGCAAATTCAAACTGGCGGACCGGTTACCGTGACACATCCAGATATGACTCGTTATTTCATGACCATACCAGAGGCATCAAAACTCGTCATCCAAGCCGGCACCTTAGCGCGTGGTGGAGAGGTTTTTGTGTTGGATATGGGCGATCCTGTGAAAATTGTCGACCTTGCTAAAAACTTAATCACACTATCCGGCTACTCGATCGATGAGATTGGAATCAAATACTCCGGCATTAGACCTGGAGAAAAGATGTACGAAGAACTGCTGAACGAAAATGAAATCCATAAAGCGGATATTTTTCCTAAAATCCATATCGGGAAGGCACCGTTAAAAGATCAAGAAATATTAGCTTACTTCTTGAGAAATTTCGAAACAATGAGTGAGGCTGAATTGAGAACCTATCTTCTTTCTGTTGCAAACAACAAAGAAGATGAGTTGCAATATATATTTAAACAGACCATTTCAGTATAGTAGGAGGAAATCGATATGCAAAAAGTACGAAAAGCCATTATTCCAGCAGCAGGCTTAGGGACCAGATTCCTTCCTGCAACGAAAGCTCAGCCAAAAGAAATGCTCCCAATCGTGGATAAACCGACCATCCAGTTCATCATTGAAGAAGCAGTTGCTTCCGGAATAGAAGATATCATTATCGTAAGTGGCCGTGGCAAGCGTGCAATTGAAGATCATTTCGATAAATCCTATGAACTGGAAGAAACGTTAGAAAAGAAGGGCAAATTTGAGCAGTTGAAAGAGATTCAAGCAATTTCAAAGCTAGCAAACATCCATTACATCCGTCAAAAAGAGCCACTTGGACTGGGACACGCAATCGGCTGTGCAAAACGATTTATCGGTGACGAGCCATTTGCAGTACTACTTGGGGATGACATTGTCTACTCACCTGAAAAACCATGCTTGAAGCAATTGATCGAAGTGTATGAACGTTATAACTCTTCTGTTCTTGGTGTCCAACAGGTCCCTATGGAGGATGTATCCAAATATGGTGTTATCTCCAAGAAAACCGGAGAGATTGACGAACATTGCTTCCATATTGATAGCTTAGTAGAAAAACCGAAAATGGAAGATGCTCCATCTAATCATGCAATCATGGGAAGATACATACTTCGTCCGGAAATTTTTGAGATTCTAGAAACACAAGCGCCTGGTGCGGGTGGAGAAATTCAGCTGACAGATGCGATTAAAGAATTAAACGAAAAACAAATGGTCGTTGCTTATGAATTTAGTGGAGTACGCCATGATGTTGGGGATAAGTTTGGGTTTATTAAGGCGCAGTTGGATTTTGCGTTGGAGAGAGAAGATTTGAGAGAGCAAATTGTAGAATATATGGAACAGTTGGTGGAGAAAGCAAAGGCAACGATTTAAAGAGAATACTTTTGATTTTGGCGCCTTGAGGCCCGATCTAGTTGGCTTATTGATTGAAGAGAACAGGTGATGTCTCCTTACCTTTATCAATGAGGGCACTCGGTTGCACTGTGGGTGGGGAGCGGTCTCCGCCTTAGATACGAGGAGTTATCAGTGGTGTGGTGTGAGGTGAGGTGGGGTTAAATGCCCCTTTATTTTTTTGTGTAAATACATCAGAAGGTTGGTGTAGTACATGTTAAGGAAGATTGAGAAGAGAAATGAAGGTTTAACGTTAGTAGAGGTATTAGCCATTGTGGTGATTTTAGGGATATTAGCAGGTATTGCAGTACCTTCGGTACTTGGCCATATTAGGAAGACTGAAAATGAGGTTTGTGATGTTAATACTTCAGAGTTAACAAAGAACTATCATCAAGAATTAGTGCTGTTAGATAAGGAGCATAGTGATGTAAAATTTGTTTCTTTTTTACTTGAACATGGGGAATATGTTTGTCCAGTAGATGGAACGTTTCATTATGTTGATGGGGAAGTTGAGTGCAGTGAGCATGGTGAAGTAGAGGGAACAGAAGATGAAGGAGATGTTCCGTTTTTATAGAGGGAATTGGAAGAGTGTGGAAATGACTTCATGAAGATTGGGGAGATGTGCTCTCTTGATTGAATGGTTATTTGGAACTGACTATCGTAGTTAGATTGATCGTTAGAAACCTTGCGGGATAAGGGTTTGAGGCGATTTTAGTGAGATTTATAGATTGATTGAATAGTATATATTCTAGGAAGAAACTCGGTTTTGGGTGATAAATGCAAGAATATCTATTTCGTATTTGGTCGGGAGATTGAATAGATATTACGAGGTGAGTATCGGAATTTGATAAGATTTAGTGGTTTAGTAGTTGGTTGGAATTGAAACTTAACAGATTCTAATTAGGTCCTAATCTACTAAAGAACAAATTTTAAGGAGTGTAGCTTGATGTATATGAAGGTTAAAAGATTAATAGATATCATTCTTTCTTTAATAGGACTTATAGTATTGTCACCGAATTTTTTAATTCTAATTATTGCTATTAAGATCGATTCAAGAGGTCCGGTTCTGTTTAAGCAAAAGCGAGTAGGAATCAACAAGACACATTTCAATATCTTGAAGTTCCGTACTATGAGAATAGATACGCCTAAGGACACTCCAACACACTTATTAGGTAATCCAGAACAGTATATCACAAAGATGGGGAAGTTCCTGAGAAAAACCTCACTTGATGAGCTTCCGCAGATTTGGAATATATTTGTGGGACAAATGAGTATTATTGGGCCAAGACCAGCACTATGGAATCAGTATGATCTGATTGCTGAACGGGATAAGTATGGTGCTAATGATGTACCACCTGGACTAACTGGTTGGGCACAGATTAATGGTAGAGATGAGCTCCCTATTGAAGTGAAAGCAAAGTTGGATGGGGAGTACGTTGAGAAGATTAGCCTCTGGATGGATGTTAAGTGCTTCTTTGGGACCATCGTTAGTGTAGTAAAGAGTGACGGGGTTGTTGAAGGTGGTACTGGTGTAAAGAAAGAAGTTGCGAGTTCTAAGGAGACCAATTCATTATGACAGTAAATAGGATAATAGAGGTGTGGAAATGTTATTAGTTACAGGAATCACTGGTCATACAGGAAGATACTTTTTACAAGAACTTATTAATAATAAATATGAAGGTCCAGTTCGCTGTATTGTTAGGCAGTCATCCGATACTTTTTTATTGGATAACAGCGGCTTAAACATAGAAAAAGTGGTTGGTGATATTAGAGATGAGGATTTTCTAGATGAGTGTATGAAGGGTGTAAATACAATAGTTCATATTGTAAATATCAGACACACACAACGAATAATACGTGCTGCCATCGCGAATAAAGTAGGAAGAGCAATATGTGTTCATACAACAGGTATATACTCTAAATTTAGAAACGCATCTGAAGAGTATTTAAATATAGAGGAAGACTTGCAAGATTTAACCGCTTCAACAAACATTAAATTGACAATATTAAGACCTACTATGATATATGGCGATGTTTGTGACCGGAACATGAGCAAGTTTATAAAAATGGTAGATAGATTCAGGGTATTTCCAATAATAAACAATGGAATGGGCCTGATTCAACCTGTAAATGCCAGGGATCTTGGTAAAGCCTACTATGATGTACTTATGATGCCTATTGAAAGTGCTAAAAATGAATATAACTTGTCTGGCGAAAAGCCTATCACAATGTTAGAAGCGTTTAAACTTATCAGTGAGAACCTAGGTAAAAGAACAACTTTTATAAGTTTTCCTTTAGGTTTAGGTGTATTTTTTGCTAAATGCTTGAAACAGTTTTCATTTGGGAAAGTAGATTTTATTGAAAGAGTTCAAAGAATGAGTGAAGATCGGTGCTTCTCACATGAGGATGCAAAAAAAGACTTTGGCTACAATCCCGAACCTTTTGAAATTGGTATAGAAAGAGAAGTTGCTGAATACCTAAAAGATAAAAGACAGTAGGTGTATTAATCTGTGGGAAAGAAAGTTCTAATTTTAACAAATCATTTTATAACAATATATAACTTCAGAAAAGAGTTAATAACTAAGTTGATTGATGATGGACATGAAGTATATATTTCAATGCCGAATGCAGAGGAAAATAAATTCTTTAGTGACATGGGATGCAAAATCATTGAGACCTCTATAGACCGTCGAGGGATTAATCCTCTTAAAGATATTAAACTGATTTTTAATTATATTAAGATAATGAAAATGATAAAACCTGATATTGTTTTCTCTTATACAATTAAGCCCAACATATACGGATCTATAGCTTCAAACATTACTAGGAATAGGCAAGTTAGCAACATTACCGGAACTGGTGCTACTTTTATAAAGAAAAATGCTGTTAGCATAATCGCAAAGTTGTTATATAAGGTTTCGATAAAGAGATCTTATAAAGTTTTTTTCCAAAATAGAGGAGATATGAACTTTTTTACTGATAACAATATGTTGAAAAGCAATTATTCTATGCTACCTGGTTCTGGTGTAAATTTAGAACAATATTCTGTATGCAGATTGCCTTCTAATAAAGAAACAAGTTTTATATTTATTGGAAGGGTTATGGAATTAAAAGGTATAGACCAGTATATTGAGTGCGCAAAAATTGTAAAAAGTAAATATCCTAATACAAATTTTTATATAGCAGGTTTTATAGAAGAGGATAAATATAAAGGAATAATTGAAGATTTTCATGCAAAAGGAATTATTAACTACATTGGCTTTCAAAAGAACATAAAATCATGGATTCAACAATGCCATTGTACAGTTTTACCATCGCATGGTGGTGAAGGAGTTCCTAATGTTTTACTAGAGTCCGCAGCTATGGGAAGAATCTGTATTGCTTCTAATATTAATGGCTCTATTGATGTTATTGAAGACGGAAAATCAGGGTTTGTTTTTAAAGTAGGAAATGCTAAAGATTTAATAGAAAAGGTTGAAATGTTTTTAAGAATGAGTAATGAAACCAGAAAACAAATGGGATTAGCTGGTAGAGAAAAAGTAGAAAGAGAGTTCGATAGACAAATTGTAATAAATAGTTACTTAGAAGAGTTGAATAAGGTAATTTAAAATACCTTGAATATAAGGAGTAAATCAAAATGTTCAAACCTATTAGGGTATTACATGTATTAGGCGCTCTTAATAGGGGGGGCGCTGAAACAATGGTTATGAAT
Source organism: Bacillus sp. CHD6a (assembly GCF_001293645.1). Classification (GTDB taxonomy): domain Bacteria; phylum Bacillota; class Bacilli; order Bacillales; family Bacillaceae_I; genus Sutcliffiella_A. The sequence continues at coordinate 198,730 of NZ_LBMD01000003.1, read as the reverse complement.
TTATATAGAAATATTGATAGAGAAAAAGTACAATTTGATTTTATCATCCATACTAATAAAAAATGTGATTATGATGATGAAATAAAGTCATTAGGTGGTAAGATTTATAATTTGCCACGTTATAAAGGAATAAATCATTATCAATATAAGAAAGCGTGGCGGGAATTTTTAAAAAAACACCCAGAGTATAAAATTGTTCATGGCCATATGAGAAGTACAGCTTCAATTTACTTGAAAATTGCTAATAGATATGGATGTAATACCATAGCGCATAGTCATAATACATCTTCTGGAAAAGGCATTACTGCGGTCACTAAAAATATATATCAGTACCAAATAAGATATATAGCTGATTATCTTTTTGCATGTTCACAAACTGCAGGAACGTGGTTATTCGGTAAAAATGTATTAGATAATGAAAAATTTTTGTTATTAAAAAATGCTATAGATACGAAGAAATTTACTTTTAATAAAGATAAGAGAAAAACATGGAGGAAAGAACTTAATATTGAGGATAAATTTGTAATTGGGCATATAGGAAGGTTTCATGCTCAAAAGAACCATGATCTGTTAATTAATATATTTAAAGAAGTACACGATAAAAATAAAGATGCTGTTTTATTGCTAGTTGGAGAAGGTCATTTGCGAAATTCAATTGAAAAAAAAGTTGATGAACTTGGATTAAACAATAATGTAATTTTTACAGGAGTTAGAACCGATATTCCTGAATTATTACAAGCAATGGACGTTTTTGTGTTCCCTTCTTTATATGAAGGATTAGGTATAGTAGTCATTGAGGCACAAACAGCAGGTCTTCAAAGCATAGTTGCAGATACCCTCCCAGCCGAGGTGTATTTAACAGACTTGATACAGACAGTTCCTTTGAGTGCTCCAATAGATACTTGGGCACAAAAAATAATCCAATATTCTGGAGGATATAATAGAGACAGCAATTCTCATCAAATTATAAACTCAAAGGGTTACGATATAGAGCAAAATGCACTGTGGTTGGAGAACTTTTATTTAAACATGGAAAATTAGTAATAAGGAGTTGTTTTTTTTTGAGGTTAAACGTTGCTTACTCATGTGATGATAATTATTCTAGACATGTTGGGGTTTCTATGCTTTCTCTCTTACAAAGTAATAGAGAATTTGACGAGATATTTGTATATTTAATTGATAATAATATAAGTTCTGGAAATAAAAGAAAACTAAAAAATATTGCTAAAGAGTATGGAGGGGAATTGATATTTATCTCCTTTGAAGACTTATGTTTTGGCTTAAAGACTGATAATAAATATTCATTAAGTTCTTACGCAAGACTATTTTTATCCCGAATCGAAGATATAGAAAAAATTATTTATTTAGATTGCGATTCTATCATAACTGAATCATTTGTTGATTTATGGAAGCTTAATATCTCCGAATATTTAATTGCTGGTGTTCAAGATAATGTGAATGAATATTATAAAACTAGTATTGGATTATCTAATGACTTTAGATATGTTAATGCTGGCTTTTTATTAATTAATTTAGAAAAATGGCGGGCAGATAATATTGAAAATAAATTCTTGAATTTTATTGATAAGTATAATGGTTCCGTCCCCCACCATGATCAGGGAACGTTAAATGCTATTTGTAAGGATTCAATTTTGCTATTACATCCCAAATATAATGTAATGCCACCAATGCTTGAGTTTACTAGTGAACAAATTCTAAGATTGGAAAAAACATCTGAATATTATTCTCAGCAAGAAATAGACGAGGCAGTAAAAAGGCCTTGCTTTATCCATTTTACTAATGGTTTCTTCAACAGACCATGGAACAAAAATTCAACGCATCCGATGAAAAGTGAGTATTTAAGATTTTTGGAGCAAACACCCTGGAAAGACGATATTCTTGATAATAAACTATGCAGAAATGCCCGGATTATGAAAATATTTTACAAATATTTCCCTTTTAGTATTTATTGGATCATCAATAAAATCGTAGTGAAGAGAAAAGTTTACCTATTAAGTAAACAGAACAAATAATATAAATTTGTTTTTATTTTATGATTTAGAAATTATTTAATCCTTGAAAATATCAAGGGGGGTAGAACTTATATTATTCTAAGATACTTCTTATAGGGCGGGTAAAATTATGAAAAAAATTTTAATCATTACAGATTTATATTATCCCAAAGCTTCAGCAAATGGAGTGATTGTTAGGCAAGTGGCACTCGCTTTAAAAAAAAATGGATACGAAGTTCATATTGTAAGTTATAAGAATATTAATGAGTTATCAATGGAGACGATAGATGATATTCGGATTTTTAGGACTCAACCTAGGCTATTCTTCATGTTAAGACAATTTGGTGAAGAAAACATTGATAGAAAAATAGGTAGACTTGCTTATAAATTTGGAATGTTCTTAAATAAGTTGAAGAGGACTATATACTATCCAAGGTTTCCTTTGTCTTCTATATCATTTATATATCGTTACTTTAGGTTAATAGAAAAATTGCATAGAGAACATAAATACTCTTTGGTTATTTCTATATTTCACCCTTTTGAAAGTTTTGTTGCAGGAGCAATGCTTAAGAAAAAGATACCGGATTTAAAATTTATTTTATATGCATTTGATTCTTTATCTAATGTCCAAGGTACAAAGTTTGTATCAACAAAGACTCGTGATAAAAAGGGTTGGTTTTGGGAGCGTAAATTGTATAAATATCCAGATAAAATTTATAATATGAAATCACATACTAACCATTATAATCAAGAAAGATACGATATATTTAGAAATAAGATGGAATTCCTAGACATTCCACTTTTTCAAAAAACTTATCAAGTAAAACAAAAGGATGTTTTTGATAAATCCAATATTAATTGGGTATATGCTGGTAGTTTTGATTATGAGAAAAGAAATCCAGTTTATTTAATTAAATTATTTTTGGACGTAAATGAAGATAAAAATAGCCGGATGCATTTTTATAGTAGGGGAAATTGTGAAGAGTATATTATAAAACATAGTAAGCTATCAAACAATCAAATTGTTAGACATGGTTTTGTTAATGAAGACACTTTTTATGATGTGATTTATAATGCCGATGTTCTGGTTAACATAGGAGTTAAATCTGATGCAATATCAGGTAAAATATTCCAATATATTTCTACAGGGAGAAAGATTATTCACATTTACGAAAGTGAAGATGAACCATGTTTAGAATATTTGAAGAACTACCCTTATGCTTTATTAATCAATACAAATGATGATTATCAAAGTAATATTAATAAAACAAGAGAGTTTATAAATAAAACAGTAAAACCATTGAATTTGAACAAAATTGCTGAAATGTTTAATACTAATACTCCTGAATATGCAGCAGAAGTTTTTGACAAATTTATCAACAAGGATTTGGAGGTTTAATAATATGCGATTTAAAAACAAAACATTATTAATCACTGGTGGTACTGGTTCCTTTGGGAATACAGTTCTTAATTCGTTTCTTAAAACAGATATAAAAGAAATTAGAATTTTTTCGCGAGATGAAAAAAAGCAAGATGATATGAGACATCATTATAAAAGTGATAAGATAAAGTTTTATATCGGAGATGTAAGAGATCTTCAGTCTATAAAAAATGCGATGCATGGCGTAGATTATGTCTTCCATGCAGCAGCTTTAAAGCAGGTTCCCTCCTGTGAATTCTTTCCTTTGGAAGCCGTAAAAACAAATATTATTGGTACTGATAACGTACTTACAGCTTGTATAGAAAGTGAAGTTAAAAAAGTAATTTGCTTGTCTACTGATAAGGCAGCATATCCAGTCAATGCTATGGGTACGTCAAAAGCAATGATGGAAAAAGTATTTGTTGCGAAAAGTAGAACTGTATCGCCTGATAATACTTTAATATGTGGGACTCGTTATGGAAATGTAATGGGTTCACGAGGTTCGGTTATTCCGTTGTTCATTAATCAAATTATAAATGGGCAACCACTTACTGTTACTGATCCAAATATGACAAGATATATAATGAGTTTAGATGAAGCCGTTGATCTTGTGTTATATGCCTTTAAGCAAGCTGAAGCAGGGGATATAATGATTCAGAAGTCACCCTCATGTTATATTGGAGATTTAGCACAAGCATTGAAAGAGTTGTTTAATGTAAATAATGAAATAAAGATAATGGGAACTCGTCATGGTGAAAAATTATATGAAGTGTTGATGACAAAGGAAGAAGCTGCTAAATCAATTGACATGGGAAGTTTTTATAGAATACCGGCAGATAATAGAGAGTTAAATTATGAGAAATACCTAGAACAAGGTTCTACAAAAATATCCTTAACTGATGAATATAATTCGAACAACACAAAAATACTGTCCGTTGAAGAGATTAAAGAAAAGCTCCTTTCATTAGAATATATTAGAGATGAAATAGCTAGATGGGAGGAGAATCGATGAAATTTTTGGTACTTGGGGCAACAGGGATGGCTGGTCATATTATCTCTATTTATCTGCAGGAAAGAGGATATGAAGTAGTTGGGTTCAGTCGAAACAAAGTTAAATATGTAAAATCAATAGAAGGGGACGCAAAAGATACATATAATCTTACAGATATTATAAGAAATGGTAAATTTGATGCTGTCATAAACTCCATAGGTATACTTAATAAATTTGCTGAGGATGAGCCCCAAACTGCAGTTTTCTTAAATAGTTACTTACCGCATTTTCTAGCTGATATAACAAGTGATTTGGATACCCAAATTATTCAGATGAGTACAGATTGCGTTTTTTCTGGAGAAAGAGGAGGTTACACAGAGACATCCTTTAGGGATGGTAAAACATTTTATGATAGAAGTAAGGCTCTAGGGGAACTCGAGGACAATAAAAATATTACTTTTCGAAATTCGATTGTTGGTCCAGATACAAATTACAATGGAATAGGGTTACTTAATTGGTTTATGAAACAAAATGGCTCAGTTTATGGTTACGCGAATGCAATCTGGACTGGTGTTACTACGCTTGAATTAGCAAAAGTAATGGAAGCTGCAGCTAAAGAAAAGGTACACGGTCTTTTTAATATGGTTTATCAAGAATCAATTAACAAGTATGAATTGCTAAAATTATTTAATCATTATTTGAGAGATAATGAAATAGTCATAAATCCTTGTGATAAGGTTACTTTAGATAAATCACTTATTCGTACTAATTTTGACTTTAATTATGAAGTTCCAGACTATGATAGGATGATTTATGAACTTTACAACTGGATGTTGAATCATAAATACTTATACCCACATTATAATCTATAAACAAGGTGAGTAATAGATTAAATATGTTGTTAGATTGTATAAAGAACCTTGTAGTTAAAAGTGAAAAACTAACTTATGTGGGAAGGGTATGTTGATGGAAGAGCGCGGAAGTATCTTTTTGAAAAATATATTTTATGCATTTTTAGCTCAAGGAATCTCTCTCTGCCTAAGTGTTTTAATGAGTTTGATAGTGCCTAAGCTTTTAGGTGTTGAAGAATACAGTTATTGGCAGTTGTTTTTATTTTACTCTAGCTATGTAGGCTTTTTTTATTTTGGTCTTAATGATGGTATTTACTTACGAATAGGTGGATCGAATTATAAAAACCTTGATTTTTCTTTACTGGGTACACAATTTAAGGTTGCGACAGTAATTAATGCCTTTATATCTATTCTTATTATTATATTTAGTCTTATATTTATTGAAGACTCTAAAAGACTTTTTGTGCTTATCATGTCAGCATTATATTTAATAGTTTATAATGCAGTAGGGTTTTTAGGTTTTATTTTTCAGGCAGTGAATAAGACCAAAAATTACTCAATTTCGGTAATTATTGATCGAATAATTTTTATTATTTTTGTTTTAGTATTATTATTATTTAACTCGGCAGATTTTAGAATTTATGTAATATTGTTCTTTTTAAGTAAAGTAGTATCGTTATTTTACCTGACTATAGTAGGTAAAGAAATAATTTATTCCTCATTTAGAAATATTACTGGCGCACTAAAAGAAATGTGGAAGAATATAGCTGTAGGAATTAATCTAATGTTTTCAAATATTGCAAGTATGCTTGTATTAGGCAATGTGCGTTTTATTATTGATAGAAAATGGGGAATTACTGAATTTGGTATGTTTTCATTCGCATTATCATTAACAACTTTCTTCTTACTTTTTATTAATCAAATTAGCATAGTACTATTTCCTACATTGAGACAAATAAAAGAGGATAGTTTAAATTATGTATATAATGTTTCAAGAATAGGACTAAGTTTGTTTTTTCCTGTGGTTTTTTTGCTATATTACCCTATGATTTACTTACTGAACTTTTGGTTACCTCAATACAAAGATAGTTTTATTTATTGGGCATTATTGCTACCTATTTGTACATTTGACGGAAAAATGCAAATGCTATGTAGCACATTTTTTAAAGTTCTTAGGAAAGAAAGATTATTACTACTCATTAATATTTTTACAATGATTATAAGTATTATACTTAGTGTAGTTGGCGCATATGTTATTGGGAATTTATATTCTATTATTATTTTCTTAGTTTTATCAATAGCTATTAGAAGCATTATTGCAGAACTTTATCTATCGAAATTAATGGGGATTAGTGTAATCAAGGATTTAATTCTTGAGATAGGAGTTGCTTCTTCATTTATTATTAGTTTTTGGTATTTAAATGTGCAAGAATCTTTTCTAGTATTTTCTTTAGTATATTTTATATTCTTATTAATAAATTGGAATAAATTAAAATATCTAATAAGGACATTATTCCATTTAAAATTTAAAAACTAGTTTATTTTCTTTTTTTGGATTTTTTGAGTAGATGTTTCTAATAAAGGCTTATTGATTTAAATAGTAGCACTTTTTTATGAGACATTCCTATAGTAACTAGTGAGATGATTATTCAATTAAGAAATATTAAAATAAAAAGGCAGGCGTAACTATGTATAAAATAGCAGTAGCTGGAACAGGATATGTCGGCTTGGTAGCAGGAGTTTGTTTTGCTGAGGTATGCCATCAAGTAACATGTGTTGATATTGATGAAAAAAAAGTTAATATAATGAAATCTGGGGTTTCACCAATTTACGAAACACACTTAGAAGAATTGATGCAGAAGAATTATGCTGCAGGGAGAATTGATTACACAACAGATTATCGAACAGCATATAAGGATGCAGATGCTATATTTATCGGTGTGGGTACCCCAGAGCAACCAGATGGTTCTGCAAATTTATCACATATTGCAACTGTTGCTAGGCAAATTGCCGAATCAGTAGAAAAAGACTGTCTTGTAGTTGTAAAATCTACAGTTCCAGTTGGTACAAATGATAAAGTAGAACAGTTTATACAAGACTTTTTAGTTAATGATGTAAAGGTAGAAGTGGCATCTAATCCTGAATTCTTGGCGCAAGGATCTGCAGTCCATGACACATTAAATGCGGAAAGAATAATTATTGGAACTGAAAGTAAATGGGCTGAAGATTTACTTATGAAAATTTATAGGCCATTTCAATTACCAATTGTTTCAGTGAATAGAAGATCGGCTGAAATGATCAAGTATGCATCGAATGACTTCCTTGCTCTAAAAATTTCCTATATGAATGATATTGCTAACCTTTGTGAATTAGTGGGTGCAGATATTCAGGACGTTGCAAAAGGGATGAGCTTTGATGAACGAATTGGAAGTAAATTTTTAAACGCTGGAATAGGTTTTGGGGGTTCATGTTTTCCGAAGGATACAAAGGCTTTGGAGTATATTGCAAAACAGAATGGATACGAGCTTAAAACAGTTAAAGCCGCTATTGATGTAAACAAAGATCAGAAAACTATTCTATATAAGAAAGCTAGTAAAAGGCTAATTACTTTTAATGGCCTTAAAGTGGCTGTACTAGGGTTAACCTTCAAACCTGGAACAGATGATTTAAGAGAAGCGGCATCTCTTGAAAATGTGCCATTATTATTGGAACAAGGTGCAGATATCTATGCGTACGACCCTGTCGGAGCTGGAAATTTTGCTAAGCTTTATACGGAAGGGAAGAATGCCAAAGGAAGCATCACATATGTTTCGAATATCGAACATGCTTTAGAAGATGCAAATGTCTGCTTCATCTTTACTGAATGGGGAGAAGTGAAAGTGGTAGCACCTAAAAAGTATAAAAAGTTGATGAGAACCCCCTTGGTATATGATGGAAGAAACATGTACAAGGTAGAAGATATGGAAAAAGCAGGAGTGGAGTACCACTCAATCGGTAGAAGATCAACAAGTAGAGAAGGGTCGAAGGAGTCGATAAACCTTGAATCACAAACCTCATAATGCAAGTAAAACATACCTAGTTACCGGAGCAGCAGGATTTATTGGTTATTATCTGTCTAGAAAATTATTAGAACAGGGCTGTAAAGTAATTGGTGTTGATAATATCAATGATTACTATGATGTAAATCTTAAATATGCTAGATTGAATTTGCTGGAGCCATATGAGAGGTTTACCTTTATTAAAGGTGATATCTCTAACAAAGAAATGGTCATGAATATCTTTGAAGAGTACAAGCCTGATATTGTTGTAAATCTAGCTGCTCAAGCTGGTGTACGCTATTCTATAGAAAATCCCGATGTGTATATCCAAAGTAATATAATAGGCTTTTACAACATTCTTGAAGCTTGTAGACACAATCCAGTCGATCATCTTGTTTATGCATCATCTAGTTCAGTTTACGGAGCAAATAAAAAAGTCCCATTTGAAGAAACGGACTTTGTAGACAATCCAGTATCACTATATGCTTCTACTAAGAAATCAAATGAATTGATGGCACATACGTATAGTCATCTTTATAAGATTCCAGCTACAGGACTTCGATTCTTTACTGTATACGGCCCAATGGGCCGACCAGATATGGCTTATTTTGGATTTGCAAATAAATATTTTGCAGAAGAACCAATTAAGATATTTAATAATGGGGATTTTGAAAATGACCTTTACCGTGATTTTACTTATATAGATGACATCGTTGAGGGGATTGAAAGGTTATTAAATAATCCACCTGGAAGTGACGTACAACATAAAGTCTATAATATTGGAAACAATAGCCCAGAGAAGTTGATGATATTTATTGAAACGTTAGAAAAGGCTTTAGCCAAATCTCTAGGAAAAGAAGTACAATTTGAAAAGATCTTTGAACCAATTAAGCCAGGTGATGTACCAGCTACTTATGCTTTAACTGAGCGATTACAGAAAGCAATTGGGTTTAAGCCGGAGACTTCAATTGAAGATGGATTACAGAAGTTCGCCGATTGGTATGTAGATTATTATAAATATAGAAATCGGTAGTTTTTTTGTTATTTTTTATTAGGTGGTGCAAGGAGTAATGTCAATTTTGATAACTGGTGGTGCGGGATACATTGGATCTCATACAGTTAAATTTTTTATAGAACAAAGTGAAGATGTAGTTGTTGTTGATAACTTGCAAAGTGGTCATAAAGATTCTGTTGATGTAGAATACTTCTATCAAATTGACCTTAGAGATATGAAAGCTTTAGATAAGGTATTTAAGACTCATGATATTGAGGCTGTTATTCACTTTGCAGCCAATTCTTTAGTAGGAGAGAGTATGCAAAACCCTTATGAATATTACCATAATAATGTTTATGGGATGATGTGCCTTCTAAATGTAATGAAGAATAACAATGTAAATAAAATTGTATTCTCCTCTACTGCAGCTACTTATGGCGAACCTACGAATATTCCAATACTAGAAGATGATGAAACTAATCCTACTAATACTTATGGAGAAACAAAACTTGCCATGGAAAAAATGATGAAATGGTTTGAGAGAGGGTATGGTATTAGATATGTTTCTCTTAGATACTTTAATGCTGCAGGAGCAGATGAAACTGGTATGGTTGGAGAAGATCATAATCCTGAGACGCATCTTATTCCATTAATATTACAAGTACCACTAGGAAAGAGGGATAAGGTTTTCATCTTCGGTGATGACTACCCTACATTAGATGGGACTTGTATTAGGGATTATATACATGTAATGGATCTTGCGTCAGCTCATCATTTGTCTTTGCAATATTTAAGGGAAAATCAATCTAGTGATATTTTTAATCTTGGAAATGGAAATGGTTATTCAGTTAAAGAAGTGATTGATGTTGCAAGGCAGGTTACAAAACATTCAATACCTGCGGAAGTAAAAGAAAGAAGAGTTGGTGATCCAGCTATATTAATAGCTTCATCAGATAAAGCTAAAGATGTTTTAGGTTGGATCCCGAAGTTTGGCTCTTTAGAGAAAATTATTACTGATGCATGGAAGTGGCATGTCAATAATCCGACAGGATATCCTGAAAAATAATCAAAGGAGTGTTAGTGGTGCAATTGCGCAAAGCGATTATACCAGCGGCGGGACTTGGAACTAGATTTCTGCCAGTAACTAAAGCACAACCTAAGGAAATGTTACCTATTGTAGACAAGCCTACACTTCAATACATTATTGAAGAGGCAGTCAAATCTGGGATTGAAGAAATCCTTATTATTACAGGAAGAAATAAAAAAAGTATTGAAGATCATTTTGATAAATCAGTAGAATTAGAATTTGAATTAGAGGTAAAAGGAAAATATGATTTATTAGAGGAAGTTAGGAGAATATCTGATTTGGTGAATATTCACTTTATACGTCAGAAAGAACCTAAAGGGTTGGGACACGCTATTTATTGTGCTAAAAGTTTTATAGGGAATGAGCCATTTGCGGTAATGTTAGGTGATGATATTGTTGAAAATGATAAGCCTTGCCTTCTACAACTGATGGAAATGTATGAGCAATATAAGACTACTATTTTAGGTGTTCAAGAAATACCTCGTGAGAGTGTGAATAAATATGGGGTAGTTGAGGAAAAGCAAATTGAAGAAAGATTATATAAAGTTAATGGATTGGTAGAAAAGCCATTGGTTGAAGAAGCTCCCTCTAATATAACAATTCTAGGTAGGTATGTAATCACTCCGGCTATTCTTGAAATATTAGAACAAACTGAGCCGGGAAAAGGTGGAGAAATTCAACTTACTGACGCTTTGAAGGTACTAGCCCAGAAAGAAGCAATGTATTCATATATATTTGAAGGAAGAAGATATGACGTAGGTGATAAACAAGGTTTCCTGCAAGCAACGGTAGAGTTTGCACTTCAAAGAGAGGATCTTCGAGAAGAGTTCATAGATTATTTAGTAAATATAATTAATAGAGAAGAAAAGAAGGAATTAATGGCTATACCTGCTGGTGAATAGGAAAAGATAGTATTGATTTATTAATTAACAGTACAAGGTAATTCTACTTTACTCAACCACAGAATCTTATGAGAACAAGATTAAGAGAATTTTTTTTGCTAGGGTTATTATTAAGTACTCTGATGAAAAATAGGCTATTTAATTTAATTTGGAATGGTGGACTAGAATGATTTACTTATATTTTATTCTTTTAGGTTTTATTAGTGCTTTTAGCATTGATGAATGGGTACCTATACCCATGCTGATTTCATCATTGTTATTAGTTAATTTAACAATAATGACTTTAAAAAATAACCAAATTAAATTGATAAAACCAAATTTATTGCTGGGCTGGTATGGATTCTTTATAGTCCTATTACTAAGCTTTTTGCTACAAATTTATTCTATTGGATTTCAAATCAAAGGATTTACTCATGCGTTGTCATATTTTGCTATATTTTTTATGTACTACTTTATAGTTGAAACATCATTAAAATTCTATAAACCTCCAATAAAGAAAATATTTAAATATATATCGCTAGGTGTAATTTTTGTTTCTGTTTTTACTATTGTGGAGTTTATATCTAAAAATTTCCTATATATTGACTTTGATCGTTTTATTTATAGACCATTAGTACAAGAATATACTGCAATTTATAACTTTGGGGGTAAATACCTTTATCGGGCAAGAGGTACAGCAGAAGAATCAGGACCTATGGCAATGTATCTACTTATGTTTTTGCCGTTTGTTGTATATAATTATAAATATTTTTATCCTAATAAAAAGAAGTTGCTATTATCTCTTATTATTATTCTTTTTGCTTTATTAACAACATTTAGTGCAATTGGATTTTTCGAAATGATAGTAGCATTAATTATTGTCCTACTTTACTTCGGATATAAAAAAATAAAGATAGGTTTTACAAGGAAAGAGTACGTACTTATATATAGTATTACAATTCTATCAATATTAATGAGTTTTTATTTTATATTCTTCAATCGTGGTTTTAACTACTTAGAAGGAATTCTAAATAAAATTACACTTAGTAATTCTGGATCCGTCGACTCAAGGTTAGATAGATGGTCGTTTGCTTGGGAATTAATTATGGAAAAGCCAATTTTAGGAAGCGGTCCAGGTATTACAGCAATTCTGAATGGTACGGGTAGTACCAGTGTTTATATGGAAGTGTTAGCTGAGGTAGGATTTATAGGATTTCTTCTTTTTATCCTCATCTTTTTTATTACATTTATTTCTATTTTCAAACTAAGGGGAAATATTAAATTAGTATACCTTTTTTCTTTTATTGTTATGATTACACATTTATTTGTAATATCTCAATATTGGAACCCTTGGATTTGGGCTTTATTAACCATAATAAACTATAATGTTTTTGTTGAAAAGAAGGCAGGGTTAGATAGGTGATAAATAAAACAATAGACCGAATGGTTCAATATTATAGAGATGTTTTCTTAAATACAGTAGCTTCATCTTATATAATCCCAATGGAAATCACAAAGTTAATTTATAATCTCATGGGAGTCAATACTATGACGAAAATAATAAGACCGGGGTGTTATTTTGGAGGAAATAACATAAAGATTGGGAAGGGGACCACAATTAATGGTAAATGCTATTTTAAAATAGTGCCTATATTGAAATAGGGGAGAATTGTAATATTGCAATGGAGGTTTTATTTTGCACATCCACTCATGAGTTTGGAACTTGTGAAAGAAGAGCAGGGAAACCATATGGGAAACCAATTAAAATAGGTAATGGTTGTTGGGTTGGAGCAAGAGTGACTATATTGCCAGGAGTAACAATTGGTGATGGTTGTATTATTGCTGCGGGTTCGGTAGTAACAAAAGATTGTGAATCAAACAGTTTATATTCTGGAGTTCCTGCAAAACGAGTTAAAGGTCTTCAATAGGTATTTAAATGTTTATTAACTGAAGTAGGAGTAGAATCAAAATTGAACCACCCATTGCCCTTAAGGGTGGTTATTTTATCATCTTAATGAATCCATTAATATATTGTAAATTTAGGTCTTGCTAGTTGAATCTCTGCACATATATACAAAACTCACATGCTCGACCGATATTCTCTTTTGTAATTGGATCTCTATAATAAATTTCATAATCTCCACAGACTGAACATTCAACTTCGTGAATAACTTCTCGTTCACCTAGTAATCTATCCAATAAAAGTTCAAAATCCATTATGCCACCACCTGTATAATATATTTTTGTAACATTATATACAAAGATTTAATGAATTATGAAAAAATTATAGCGTTAGTTCATTGGATATTATTAGGTGAATTGTTAGTTAACCCTTTGCACTGAAAAAAGACAAATCCTTATCTAGGGAGGACAGCTAAATGTAACTATATCCCCAAGTCCCGTGATACTTTGGAGATCAGATAAAGAATAAAGGAGTATTTTGAGAGTTAATTTTACTTACTTGGCCAGAGTTGATTTGGCGGGCTTAATTGTCACAGTTACTCCATCTCAAAAAAGGACCATGCTGTTTAATTGGCATAATCCTCATAATTTAATCCTTCCTATATCTACATAAAATCTCTTCTTTTACAATTTTGCCCCACTCAAGATCAATAAGCATTACATATAAATTGGCTCGAAGGGATACAGGCGGCCTTCTCTTTATCATATCGAAATCTTTTTCATCGTTAACAACGATTGTAAATTTATCTGAATCGAGTATCTCATTTATTGATATTCGACCATACAGGTGAATAATATTTGAGAAAGATGAATAAAGACGTCCGGGAATACTAGGCCTAAATTCTAAAAACCATTTATTATAGCCTTCATAATCAATGCTAAGTACCATATCTGGGCGAGTAAATCTTCCTTCAAAGAAGCATGGGGACGGACCTCTGCTTCTTTTCTATCTTTATACCTCAAAGTAAGGAAGCAAAGGACCGTCTCCCGCTTCATCTGATTACTAATCAGATATACTGCGGATACTTTTGTGTACCAGCGATATTATGTTACCGATACGTTAGCCGGGAAAATGACTGAAAACAGAGGTGAATTGCCTCAGTAAACAATAAGGGATCACCCAGGCTAAAGGTTATTACCTTCGCCCCTTAATTTTCACATTCCACATAAAAAACATTTATTAGAGAAAATACTTAATTGGACAGAATTTTGGCCGCAATGTAAGCATTTTTTATACTTGAATTTTTGCTCGTTTCCTTTCTCATAAAACAGAATTTCTCTTGGTGCTATGACTAATAACTTACAGAAATTCCTATAATTTATAGAATTCCATATCAAATGGTTTTTTAACCCATTTTTTATTTTCCTAGCAAGTGCATATGTCTTACTTCAATGGTACTTCTGTTCAGGTGTTATTGCATTGTATCCTCGATATTCTAAAAATAAATTAAATAATGGTAAATAAAAGTCTGGATTATAGTATTCTTCCCTTTCACGGACTTTTACTTTTGTAAATAACATTTCAGATAATATGTTACTATCAAATGCTTGTAATTGCTTATAAAGGTTACTTTCTGATTTTGATCTGAATAAAATACCATCAACTTCTGTAGGGGTTCCCATAGTGACTTCTTCGCAGCGCCTTTCATTATTAAAAATTTGTTTTTGTTGTAATGCCTTTACACTATTAATCGAACATTCAAAACAACCTAGGGAAGCACGGGGACGCACCTCTGCTTCCTCCTCTCATTCTCGCACCTTTAAGCAACGGTTGAGTTAATGTACTTGGAATAGAAAATGAAAGCTGTTGTTCAGTTGAGGAAGTTACTAAAAAGTATAGGGAATTAGATTTACCCCATCATTATGTAGTTATTCAGAATGTAGAAGAATTTATATATTGTCTAGATACGGAACAAAATAACATAATCAGGTGGGATGAATTTAGCAAGAAAGAAGTTGTAAGGTATAGTTCCTTTGATGAATACTTAGAAGACAGCTTTCAAGAGGCGATAGATAATTGGTAGATTATTAAAGGTTTGAGAAGAAGCAGGGGGACGGACCTCTGCTTCTTTTCTATCTTTTATCCCTAGAACTCACGAAATACTGAACAAGGTAGAAACAACTAAATATTTTTCTAACAACCCGAAATGAATACCTCTCGAGTCAAATCCTTTTGATAAATATCGTAAAGTAAGGAAGCAAAGGACCGTCCCTCTGAATACAATTTAAGTATTGGAATATTAGTGCAGAAGAGATCAAAGAATTAAGAACTGTTATATCAGATGTAAAATTTTTTAATCCAGATGGTGTACATGGAGGATTAGGTTCAACTTGAGCACATAATGAATTGCTAGCGATAGTAGATACTTCTATAGACTATAATACATTTATAAGAAGACTTAATAATTGGGCCAACTATAGACTCGAGGGTGGCATTTCATCTTTACCATCAGGACTAAGGTTAAATTAGGAGGATCATTTAATGGAGAAAAAAGGATGGGTATCTATTTGGTTTGGAAATTTTAGTGGTAATTCAATAGGAGAGTATGTCGATTTAGGATATGATGACGACGGAGAATCAATCCCTTCCCAATTCTTTAAAGACTTTAAAATTGATATAGATGAAACGGATGAGGATACTATAGAAAAAGCAGTTTATAACAAAAGTAGTAATGAAATCAATTTTTTGTTAAATGGATGTTCCTATGAAGAAATTATCTTACCAAAAATACAGGAAATCTGTAATATCAAGAAAACATATAATGCAGTTATTCTAATTTACAATTTTGAGTACAAAAATAATATTACATCTGCAGGAAACTTTGACTTTGTCTCAGCATTAAAGTACGAGTAAATGAAAAGAGGTAGCTAATGGGAGAAGCGGGGGGACGGACCTCTGCTTCTTTTCTATCTTTTTTCAGTAGAACTCGCGAAATACTGCACAAGGTAGAATAATTTTTTTAACACCTGGAAGTGAATACCTCACGAGTCAAATCCTTTCGATAAAATATCATATCGTAAAGTAAGGAAGCAAAGGACCGTCCCTCTGAACACATGAGGAGAGTGGGAATTGGCCATCTCTCAAAGCGAGCCGAGAAAAGATGAGTTAGTCAAAAAACTAGAGCAAATAGTCAAAAAAACACGTCAAATTTTAAACAGGTCCGTTGCATCCCATGCGACGGACCTGTTTGTCCTATTACTTCAACTTAATTTGAACTAACATTGTGTATCATATCTCCTACATCATGAGCGGACTCAATTAAAGGATCTACAGCTTTCATTTTTCCTTTTACATCATCAGAAATTTGGTTGGCTTTCTGAATTAAATCCTTTGCCTCCTCTGTTATTCCGTTCACCGCTGTCCGTGCGTCAGACAGCGTTTGTTCCGTTTCAGCAAGTGTGGTCATTACTTTTCTTAATGTCATAATCAAATAGATGACGAGAATGATAAACGTGACAGCTGCAATAACAGCACTCCACTCAAGCATTGAGACCAGCTCCCTTCTTTTACTCTAAGCCTATGAGAATAGGAGCTGAGACATTCCTTTTATCCAGTTCAACCTACGTCCATCCAAAAAAGCACCTGTTTTCCCAACAGATGCTTTTCTTTTTCAGCTCGCTTTATCCATATACACAACTTTTTTCGATCTTGCATGTTCGTTGATGATGTTTTTTAACTTTTCTTTTTCTTCGTGGTTGAGGTATGTTTGCGGCAGGATGATTGCTCTGTTTTTTGAAAAGAAAAAGAGGAATGCCGTCTTCGTTTCGTGGATAGATAAAATGTTATCCCACGTAAAGTCAGCCTGCGAGTTTGATAGGGTTTGGATAATTCCAGCTGGGCTTACCTCTAAATGAATGTCATTATGCATGCGTCGGTCACTTCTGTATTCTGATGCAGCCTTCCAATTAATAACGGTTGATAACAAAAATCTGGTGGCTATGCTGATAACTACTGCAAATGCTGCGATGAGAATGGTTATTTCCTTGAACAAGAGCAGTGCTAAAAGAATATAAAGCATACCAACCCACATCGGAAACAACACCTTCGATTTTCTTGCGAGGAAATGAATATGGGCAATATACATCTTTTCACTAATAAAGATGGTAAAGCTTACACCATCGGGGTGCTCTGATTGTTTTCTCACAACCGGCTCCGTGTATTCATAGGTAGCACCCTTAGAATTCCCATTTTCCTTGATAAGCTGACGCAAACGTTGCATCTCACTTTTCAAAAGGAATTTTTGCGGTATGACAATTGCTTTGTTTTTAGACGCGTAAAATAAAAACAGGTTTTTGGTTTCATGAATGGAGCGAATGTCTTCCCATCTTGTCAGCATTTCTGACCTTCTCACTTTTTGATAAATTCCCTCTGCATTGATTGTGTAGAAAACCTCTTGCTGCATCAACTGATCACTTCTATATTCTTTAATCCCTTTCCTTGAATACATCTTCGGTACCATAAACCAAACAATGGTGCCCATAAACAAACTGGCAACTACCATGAAAATGATGGATACATCAGGGATTGCTATAGGTATCAAGCTAGAATAGAGTATAACGGATAAAATCACATACCATATTCTTGTTTTGTTCGAATGAAACACCATATATTCCTTCATAGCTTCTTCACTTATTAAGCCACTTACTTTTATTTCGTTATTTTCCAATATAACCACCCCTTTGGTATTAATGATAACATGGCGAGGGAAGGGAAAAAGGAGACTGTCCTCTGGTTTCCACATAGCGAAGCACAGAAAGAATATTAATACAAAATTGTAATTAAATGTTAGTATAAAGATAGGTTGATAGAACTGAAAATAGTTAGGAGATTAATGATGAAAAGAACACTTGGATTCATCCTGTTGATTGGTCTAGTGGTAATGGTAAGCTATTACTCTATAGAGAAGAAAGCAACCAGCACCTCCCAAATTTCTTACCCCGAAGAAACCTGGGAAGTTGCAACTGAGGAAGAAATAGTATTCTCTTCTGATAAGAAAAATGGTCTGTATCAAGCACTTGAAAAACGGCCCGAAATCCACACCATGCTTGTCATAAAAGAAGGGAAGGTCGTAGTAGATTACGGGCATGGATTAAATACCAATGACACAACTTATTCCGTCAATTCTGTCACCAAAAGTGTTGTTTCTATCCTTATCGGAATGGCTATACATAACGGGCATATGGAAGGTGCAGAACAGCCTATTGAAGATTTCATTCCGGAGATCAAGGAAATGGAAAATTACGAAATCCTTAAAACTCTAACAGTAAAAGATTTATTGACGATGAGATCTGGTATTGAGTGGAACAAAGATTCTGAAACTGCTTTTAAAGGGCAAAGCGATATGATTAATTATGTTCTCACTAAACCTTTCGTGCAAGAGCCTGACACTATATTCACATACAATTCTGGAACATCAAATATATTAGCCATTATAGTAGAACGAGCCACTGGTCAAAACCTACTTGACTTTGCAGAGGAAAATCTATTTAGCCCATTAAAAATAGATAAATATGAGTGGGAAAAGCAAGGGGAGCACTATAAAGGAGGAAGAGGCCTGTATATTCGTCCCAATGATTTGGCTAAAATAGGCTACCTTATGCTACACGATGGTGTTTGGAAAGAAGAGAGATTATTGCCAGAAGGCTGGGTGGAGGAAAGTACAAAAATTTATTCTGATGGAAGTTATATACAAACAGATGGATATGGATACCAATGGTGGATAGGCAAATATGGGAGAGGAAAAGAATATTTCTTTGCATCTGGCGGTTTGGGGCAAGGCATATTTATTGTACCAGAAGAAGATTTGATTGTCGTGTTCACAGCGCGAATCCTAGACAATGACGATAGTATCTACTATGCATTATTGAGAAATTACTTGATTGATTATCTTGAAATTAAGCGATGAAGAGGTAGAGACTAATGATTGGTGAACAAAGGAAAAAACAACTAAACTTTTTAACTTCACTATATAAAAAGCAATTAGGAAAAATTATTTTTTCCGTTTTTTTAACCATTTGTAATACCATTGCTGGCATTCTTACTCCATTAATAATAATGTATTTCATTGATAAAATACTTCCGCAGAATGATATGGATTCTATTTTGGAATACAGTCTATACGTTTTATTGTTTTATATCACTTATACTCTCTGCGTTTTTTCTTCGTACCTTGTAGAGGGAAAAATAGTATTCAATAGTAATTTTCAATTAAGAAAAGAAGCAATAAGCTTACTTAACAAATTAAAAATACAAAAGGTGAAAAGCTCGAATAATAGTGGAGAAATGACTCAATTAATTACTCAAGATATACCAATGTGCCAGTCTATCCTTTTTTCCTCAATTGTTCCTTTAGTTATGCAGGTCACTTCATTTTTTATTATTTTTGGTGTTATCTATCAGTTGCACGCTCCTTTATCGATGCTATTATGTTTATTTATCCCCCTATATTTTATTAATTATTGGGTTTTCAATAACAAAATAGTAAACGCAAATGAACAAATTTTATATGCGAGAGATGAATGTTCAACAATCATTCAAAATATTAATCGTAATTACGAAATGTTTAAGTTGGCCAATAAAGATAGTGTCCACCATGATTCATATTTGAGAAATATAAAAAAGACTTTTAATGCCCAAAACAAAAGTGGACTATTATATAGTAGTTTCTTAGGTAGTACGTCACTTATTCAATCTCTTACATTAATGTTTGTATTAATATACGGCGGCTATAGTGTAATTACTAATACCATTTCGATAGGATCATATGTAGCAATCTGTATGTACATTACAAAGTTCTTTTCTCCAATTGATACCGTGTTGAGATTGTACATCCAACTCAATACTAGTTTATTAGCTGTAAATAGAGTAATGAATTTTTGGAGCATTGAAAAGGAATTTGGTGACAGAGAAGAATTAAACTTTAATAACGGCGAAGTGTATATTAAGCAATATCAAAACCCTTCTTTTAGCGTAGTCGATCTCTCTTTTCTAAGAGGAGATTTGAATGTACTAATAGGTAAAAACGGAATAGGAAAAACATCCCTAGTAAATTCCCTTATAAAACTCCATGAAATACCAAAAAATAAAATTTTTATTGATGGAACAGATATCTATGACGTGAATCCGGAAAAAATACGGCGAAATATATATATTTCTTTTCAGACTCCACAGTTTTTAGGTAATACGATCTCAACTCAATTGCAGCATGCTAGAAAACGCGGGTCTTATAGGAATATGGATGAAACTATTTTACGGAAAATTGATAATGAAGGAATAATGCTAATTTCAAGTTTGGAAAAAAATAAAGATTTGAATGATTTCTCTGGTGGTGAGAGGCAACTTATATCTATTGCTACAGGAATAGTTAGTAAACCAGAAATATTAATATTAGATGAATCATTTTCAAATCTGGATTTCAATAAAATAAATGAAGTAATGGATACATTGAAAAGAATTAGCAGCTATATCACCATTATCATTGTTACTCATGACCAGAACATAATAAAAGAAGCTGATAGAGTCGTAAACCTTTCCCAAAATTCACTAAGTTCCATTTCTTAATTACATGAAACATTATATTTATACAAATTTCACCTTACATTAGTAAAAAAGTGGTATAATTATTGAAAAATATGTAAAGGTGTTCTGTATGCATATAGGTGAATTAATCCGTCATTACCGAAAAGAACAAGGGTTATCCCAAGAACAACTCTCTAGTGGAATAGTATCGATTTCCTATCTCTCAAAAATAGAAAACAACAAGATTTCCCCAGATGAAATGGTAGTGGACTTATTATTAGAAAGACTAAATATCACAAGAGATTCATTACAAAAGTTCGATAACACTTTTTATCAAGATCAACTATACAATGTTTATGAATGTGTCATTTCAGGCGATTTTTCTAAACTGAGTGAAGTTTATCATTCCTTTCTTAATGAAATAGACAATGAGAAGAAAATTCAACACCCCAATAACATTATTCATTTTTTGATAATTTCCCTTAGATACTATATGCATATGGATAAAATGGCTGAAAGTAAAAGTATTGTTAAGGAACTAAATTCCCTTTCAATCAAGTTGCCACCTAAGTCAGAATATATTCTGTATAGATCCTTAGCATTGTATCACTACCATGATCAAAATTATTTAGTTTCTATTGCTTTTTTGGAAAAAGCAGAAAGCAAGGTTTATTTAGAAACAGTTAAAATCAGCATTAAAGATAAGGCGGATTTGTATTACCAGTTGTCTATATTGAATAGTAAAAAAATGAGAATTTATAAATCAATATCTTATGCAGAAAACGCCCTACAAATTTACCAATCAATTTATGATATTGAAAGGTCTGCTGAGTGTCATATAATACTTGGCATAAATTATAGAAAGTTGAAGGAATTCTCTCAAGCAGAGGAATGCTATAACTCCGTTTTTTCTATATGCAAGATAAATAAAAATCCATATCTTGAAGCAATGGCACTTCAAAATTTAGGGAATGTGAATTCTGACTTAGGAAAACCGGAAAAAGCAATTAATTTTTATTTGCGTTCATTGAAAAAAAAGGAAGAGTACGGTGAGAAATCCTTGAATTCTTACCATTCTCTTGTTATGGAATATTACCATCTTAATGACTACGTGTTGGCAAAAGAGTGGGCAGATAAGGGATTGCAAAAAGCACTTCTATTTCAAAATAGAGAGTATGAAATTCATTTCACTATATATATTCAACTTATTACTGAGGCTTCTAGTTTCGAAGAATATGTAACAGATGTTGGGATTGTATTCTTTCAAAATACAGGAAGAAAAGAATATGTAATAAGATATACAGAACTATTAGCTATGTATTTATATGCTAAGAAAAAATATAAAGCTTCGAGTAAATATCTAATAAAGATAATAGAATTATCCAAAGATACTAGCTTGATGCAATAATTTTAATGAAGGAGAATGGAATATGAAAATGAAAAAACTATTAGTTATTGTACTTTTACTAGCTTGTTTTGCAACTGATCCCGTATCAGATGATGACTACCCTAGAATTACAAAAAATATTTCTGAGGCTAAAAATTAAGGGTGTATTATTTAGATCTTAGGGATGAGGAGCAGGAGAACGAACCTTGCTCCTTTTATTTTTGCTGGACAGTTAGTGGTGTTATGGAACTAGAACTTTATTAAGAATATGAAGATATATATTGGCAAAAGGTAGCTTTAAAGGAAATGTGTCAAGGGAGCAATTTGTATGCAATTATTTATAGTAATGTACAAGAGGAAATTGTTGGAGCTCTACTTCAGCTAAAAGATGGTAACCAAGGTGTGTCTAAATTGATTCCAAAAGCCTTTTACTTAGACAATTGCAATAAAACTATTTAGTAAAAAAGTAAAATAACTTTTCAGCTTGTGGGCAATGTCTAAAACCCAACTGTAGTTGAAAGGAGATTTAAATAAAAACGAGGCTTCTTAAATCAAGCATTGGTTAAAGAGTATGTAGAAGAAGGGAGGTAAGATTTCTGAATTCATGGAACATTTGTACCAGAGTATAGCAAACATTGTGAATGATATGATCCCTGAAGAGTGGGAAAAAATCTTATTATATGCTGAAATTAGAGAAGGTTATAAAAAGTGCTTTTTTTACTATAATTCACCCAATAGTTATAAGTATATCTACAGTCTAGGCATCCCTGATTTATTCTCAATGGATGATGAAGAGTACGACACGCTAGAAGATGAATTGTACGATACTTTCTTTAAACTGCAACAAGAGTTTAAAAGCCAAGTACAAGAAGAGTGAACCTACTTAACATACACTTTAAATCACAAAGGAAAATGAACATAAAATACAGTTACGAAGATATCTCCAAAATTAGTCCAGTAGAAAAGCAGAATAGATGGGAACAGGTAAATTC
The DNA here is from genome assembly GCF_001293645.1 of Bacillus sp. CHD6a. Taxonomy (GTDB): domain Bacteria; phylum Bacillota; class Bacilli; order Bacillales; family Bacillaceae_I; genus Sutcliffiella_A. The sequence continues at coordinate 175,596 of NZ_LBMD01000003.1, read as the reverse complement.
TTTAGGGTGAAGAACATAGAACCAGCAGTACTTTAAAGATAAGTAGGTGAAAAGAGGTATCTAATGAATAGCAATGAACTAACCATACAAGGAAATAGACGATTTCACAGACGGAGTAGATAGAGCGCAAATCAATTTCGTACAACACGAACTAGGAGTAAATGTCCAATTATGGCATGGAATAGAGTAGGAGGTCTTGATGACTACTACACATCCGAGAATTTCTACCATTTCTTATCACAAAGGTTATTGGACGCTAAAGAAGCGTGGGAAGAAGATTTTTAAAGTCTTTGATTTTCAATGAAAGTCTGCTGAGGAAACTTGAAAAGCAAAGTAATCAATGTTTTAAACCAAATAGTTGATACAGAAATCGTTGTCGTCATGGTAAGGGGAATCTTTGTAGGCGCCGATTTGGGTATTTTGAGATAGTTAGTGGGAAGTATAGAAAGAATTCTAGACACTACACCAAACAAGGGAAATAGGTCTAGGGACAACCTAGTCCCTTTGTTAGAGAGACGAACTAAACATCGTCTCTTATTTTTATTCCCTTATAGGCCAAACCTCTCGTTTCCTCAATCTACGAAGGTATATCCTTTAATAAGTCGAAATATAGCATATATGGTTTTTGTCAAAAAATATCGAGAGGAGACAAACCTTGAACTTCTTTGGTGAAAATATGTCACCGTACCTGTCCCCTCAGCCAAGCCTAAACCCCTTCAGGAAAGAAAAGGAAGCGATATCAAGAAGATTTTGTATTTACAGATAATTATCCCCAATCTATAATGATAAAGGGGGTTTTTGTTTAAATTAGTTAGAAAACGTCGAAAAGGACTCTGACCAATTCCTTTCATATAGTTATAGTCTAGTTGATATTTTTTGAATATTATCTTTTTTTGTGGTACTTCGACTATATTTTACATTAAATTAATACTAGATTCATAAGTAAACTATATGATATTGACTGGGAAGAGTTTGTTGTTGTATGCGTAGAAAATGGGTAATAAGTCTTAAAGGTATGACTTGTCAATAAAACAAATTCCCTTAAAACTACGAAAGAAACACAACTACAACAAGATTCAACAAACGGGTTTTTATTTTTCATAAAATGGGAGGAAGAAAATGAAAAGACAACACAAAAGAAGTATTAGTATTGTCACATTGGTGTTCTTAATTACAAGTTTATTTGCACCAGTGGCTAATACTAGAGTGCATGCGGATCCTGTTGTTGCGACAGATCTCATTATTTCGGAATATATTGAAGGATCGAGTAATAACAAAGCTATTGAGCTTTTTAATGGAACAGGTAACGAGGTCGACTTGAGTAACTACTCAATGGAACTCTATAGTAATGGTAATACTACAATTACAGGAACCTTAACATTAGAGGGGAAGCTTGTAACTGGTGATACATATGTAATTTCCAACTCTAATGCAAGTGATGCAATAAAATTAGTCTCTGATACTACGAACAATCAAGTCATTAATTTTACTGGAAACGATCAAATTGTCCTAAAAAAGAATGGACAAGTAATAGATTCTATTGGGCTAGTTGGCTCAGATTCAGAAGTTTTGAACGATAGGACTCTTGTTAGAAAAAGCACTGTTACAACAGGGGACGCTGTTATTGACGATGCATTTAATGAGGAAACAGAGTGGAATAACCTCGGCAATGATGTATTCACTGACTTAGGAAAACACACTTTTGGAGCGGAAGAACCTACTGACCCTGCTAATCCAGAACCAGTTGTTCCAACAGTTACTATTGCTAAAGCTCGCGAATTGGGTGTAGGTGAAACTGTAACTATTGAAGCTTTTGTGACAACAAATAGTGCTCTTTGGGGCGGCGGATCTTTCTTCCTGCAAGATGAAACTGCGGGTCTGTTTGTATATGGAAACCAGGATAGTGTGAAACCTGGTGATAAAATAAAAATTACTGGCCAACTTGCAACATATAAAAAACAATTACAAGTTGAAAATCCTACAAGTCTAGAAATCATCTCGACTGGAAACGACCTTCCTGCAGCACAAATTGTAAAAGCAGTAGGGGAGAGCACACAAGGTGAAATTTTAAAGCTTGAGAACGTAACAATCACGGACATGACAAAAGATAAATTCGGAACAGCTACGTTCCAAGCGGTGTTTGAAACTGGAGAAAAAGTTACAGTTATTCACGATAATCGCACAGGCTCCAATTATGATGAACTAATTAAGCACTACAAAGAAGGCGATAAAGTTCATATAACTGGAATTGGATCCATTGTTGATGATATCTATCACTTAAAAACTACGGGTCTAGAAAGCTATGATTTAGTGAACAAACCAGCTGTATATGCAACTCAAGCAGAAGGTGTAGTAGCAGCAGACACGAAAATTGAACTGAAAACTGGTTCAGAAGGTGCTGAAATCTACTTCACGACTGATGGTTCTGCGCCAACTTCAGCTAGTACGAAATACACAGAACCAATTGCTTTAGAAACTGGTAAAACGACAATTAAAGCTATCACAGTACTTGAAGGTGAGGAAAGTGAAGTATACAGCTTCACCTACACAATTCTTGATACAGAAGGCATCTTTATTCATGACATTCAAGGAAAAGGACATTACTCTGATTATGTAGGTTCTTCTGTGACAGATATTCCTGGTGTTGTTACACATGTTTTTGATGACAATAGCTTTGTAATACAAGATGAGGAAAATGCAGATGATGACAACGCAACTTCTCAAGCTATTGAAGTATATCTAAAAAACCACGGTGTTTCTGTAGGACAAACTGTTACAGTTGATGGAACAGTTATAGAGTTTGATGGTGGCTCTAAACTTCCTAGAACTCAAATTACTGGAACTGCAGTTAACTCAATAGGTACAGGAGCCCTTCCTGCACCACTAGTTGTGGGAGAAGATATTTTCCCTCCGAACAAAATCATTGATAACGACGGATTAGAATCTTTTGATCCTGAAGAAGATGGCATTGATTTCTGGGAATCTGTTGAATATATGCGTTTATCCTTCCCTGATGCCATTGTAGTCGGACCGCCCTATAACAACGATGTTCCAATCATTGTGGAAAGCACGACAAATAATGAACTGAATGTAATGGGCGGATTAAATATCGCAGTAGACGACTATAATCCAGAAAAAATCATGCTTGATAACGTTGGCAAAAACATTAACTTTAAGTCAGGCGATCAATTTGATGGAGATGTAATTGGTGTCCTTTCATACTCTAGCGCAGGCTACCAATTAGTAACAGACACGAGCACATTACCTGACGTAATTCCATCAACTATTAAACCAGAAGTGACACATATTGAACCTTCAGACGACAAATTGACTGTAGCAAACTACAATATTGAAAACTTCTCAAACAACACAGAAAAAACATCAGATGAGAAAGCAGCAAGAATTGCAAACTCATTTGTAAAAAATATGAAATCTCCTGACATTATTACGCTAGTAGAAGTCCAGGATAACGATGGACAGACGGATTCTGGTAATGCAGATGCATCTGAAAGCTATGAGCGTTTGATTGATGCCATCAAAGCTGCTGATGGTCCAACGTATGCATGGACAGATGTTGCACCTGAAAATAATACAAACGGTGGTGCGCCAGGTGCAAATATCCGTGTAGGATACCTGTACAACCCTGAGCGCGTTGAGTTAGTGGATGCTGCGGAAGGTACAGCAACTCAAGCGAACTCTTGGTCAGAGGAAGGTAATTTAACACTTAACCCAGGTGTAATCAATCCTGATGCTTTCACTGACACACGTAAACCGGTTGCTGCAGAATTCGAATTCCAAGGTGAACGCGTCGTAGTCATCGGTACTCACTTGAATTCTAAAGGTGGAGACCAATCTCTATGGGGTGCAAATCAACCTCCTAAATTGGGTTCAGAAGCAGAGCGACTTCTATTAGCACAAGAAATTAACAGTTTCGTTGATGCTGGACTTGAGAAAAATCCTGCATTAAATGTAGTCGTTGCTGGAGATATGAATGATTTTGAATTCACACCGGCACTTGACACACTTAAAGGCGGAGTACTAACAAATATGGTAGATTTAGTTCCTGCCGAAGATCGTTTCTCTTACTTCTACCAAGGAAACAACCAAGTGTTAGACCATATCTTGGTTTCTAATAATCTAGTACCGAATACTACAGTGGATATGATTCATATCAATGCGAATTTCACAGAACAGGCATCTGACCATGATCCTATGCTGGTTCAACTTGATTTAAATAAACCAGCTGGACCAGACCTAACACTTTTCCATACAAATGACACGCATTCTGCATTAGATTTAATGCCAAGAACTATTACGGCACTAAAAGAACTTAGAGCTGTCAATCCGGATGCATTGCTTCTTCATGCAGGTGATGCGTTTACTGGAACATTGTATTTCAATGAATTCCAAGGGAAAGCGGACTTAGCCATGATGAATTTGATGGACTTTGACGTGATGACTTTAGGGAACCATGAATTTGACCTAGGCTCTTCACCAGAAGGCCATCAAGCATTGATTGACTTTGTTAAGGGAGCAAACTTCCCGTTAGTAACTGCAAACGTTGATTTTTCAAAAGATGCAAAGTTTGATGGGTTACACACTGACTCCATTGAAGCTGCCTATGAAAATGGCAAAATTTACGATGGAATCATTAAAGAAGTAAACGGTGTTAAAGTTGGTATCTTCGGTTTAACGACAGAAGAAACAGCTGATATCTCCAGTCCGGGATCTATTGAATTCCAGAACTATCTAGAAGAAGCTGAAAAAGCTGTAGAATATTTAGAATCTCAGGGTGTAAACCGTATTGTCGCATTGACTCACATCGGATATGACGACAATGCAGCAGTCGACAATGACCTGGTTCTTGCTGAACAAGTAGAAGGCATTGACGTAATCGTCGGTGGACATAGTCATACTAAATTGGAAAAACCTAAAGTGATAGATAGTGAAGGAACACCAACCTTAATCGTTCAAACAGGTAATGCAAACAACAACCTTGGTGTGTTGAATGTTAATTTTGATAAAAATGGTGTAATTACCACATATGATGGTTACATCAAAGCAATAACGAATAAAATTGAAGAAGATAAAGAAGCAGCAGAAGTGCTTGCTCCATTTAAAAAGCGTGTGGATGAAGTAGCGCAAACAGAAATTGGCGTATCTACACCCAACACTTTAGAAAACCCACGTACAGGTGGCGACAATACAAAGCCAAGTGTACGTAGAAACGAAACAATCCTTGGTAATTTGATTACGGATGGAATGCTTGCAAAAGCGAAAGAATTCACTGGCAAGAATATTATTATGGCATTGCAAAATGGTGGTGGAATCCGTGCGGCTATTAACGCAGGGGAAATCACTGTAGGCGAAATTATGACCGTTCTTCCATTTGCGAATACACTGGCAACGATGGAGTTAACTGGCAAAGAGCTTAAAGAAGCGTTTGAAATCAGCTTAGGTCAATATCCAGGGGAAAATGGCGGTTTCTTACATGTAGCAGGTGGAAAAATAGAGTTTGATTCTACAAAATCGGCAGGTGAACGCGTAAAATCCATCAAGTTTTTAAATGAAGATGGCAACTATGTAAGAGTCAAAGATAGTGAAACGTACACGATTGCAACCAATGCATTCACAGCAAAAGGCGGAGACGGCTATACCGTTTTTGAAAAAGCTTATGAAGGAGGTCGTGTGACAGATCTAGGCTTATCTGATTGGGAAAACTTCCGCGATCACTTGAAGACTGTCGGCAGTGAAGGAATTCCAACGGAAACAGAAGGAAGAATCACGGATTTAGAAGGTAAATTTGATTTAACGGTTATGCATACAAATGATATTCACTCCGCTTTGGAAAACATGCCGAAAACCGTAACAGCTGTAAAAGAAATTAGAGCGGAAAACCCTGATGCACTTCTTCTTGATGCAGGAGATGCATTCACAGGTACCCTATATTTCAATGAATTCCAAGGTGAAGCGGAACTTGCCTTAATGAACTTAATGGGCATTGACGCTGTGACATTTGGTAACCATGAATTTGACTTAGGTGCTTCCGCAGAAGGCCATCAAGCACTAGTTAACTTTGTTAAGGGAGCAAACTTCCCATTCGTAAGTGCAAACGTTGATTTTTCAGAAGATGAGAAATTCGATGGATTGTTTAATGACTCCATTGAAGAAGCTTATGAAAATGGTGAAATCTATAATGGTATTATCAAAGAAGTGAACGGCGAGAAAATCGGTATCTTCGGTTTAACAACAGAAGAAACAGCCGATATCTCAAGCCCAGGTTCCATCACTTTTGAAAATTATTTAGAAGAAGCTGAAAAGGCAGTTGCATCTCTAGAAGAACAAGGCGTTAACAAGATTATTGCATTAACTCATATCGGATATGACGACAATGCAGCAGTTGATAATGATTTGGTTCTTGCAGAAGAAGTAGAGGGCATTGACATCATTGTAGGCGGACATAGTCATACAGCATTATCGGAACCGGAAGTGGTAGCCGAAGATGAAACACCAACAGTCATCGTACAAACTGGACACTCCAATAACAGTCTAGGCTTGCTGGACGTAAGATTTGATGAAAATGGTGTAGTTATTGCAAATGACGGACGCTTAATTAAAGTCAGCGACAAAGAAGCCGACCCAGAAGCAGTAGAAGTACTTGCTCCATTTAAAGCACATGTGGATGAAGTTTCTAATACAGAAATCGGCGTATCAACTCCAATTGAATTAGAAAATCCACGTACAGACGGCGACAATACAAAGCCAAGTGTACGTAAAAACGAAACAATCCTAGGTAACTTGATTACCGACGGAATGCTTGCAAAAGCGAAAGATTTCACTGGCAAAAATGTCATCATGGCATTGCAAAACGGCGGAGGAATCCGTGCAGCGATCAATCAAGGCCCAATTACCGTTGGGGAAGTTATCAAAGTACTTCCATTTGGAAATACGCTGGCAACGATGGATCTGACTGGTGCCGAGCTAAAAGCAGCATTCGAAAGAAGTTTCAGCCAATACCCAGGTGAGAATGGCGGATTCTTACACATATCCGGTGGAGTAGTAGAATTTGATTCTACTAAACCTGCAGGCGAACGTGTGGTATCTATTAATTATCTGGATGAATACGGTCATTTAGTGGAAGTGGAAGAGGATGAAACTTACACTGTTGCCACAAACGCATTCACAGCAAAAGGTGGAGACAGCTATGATGTCTTTGCAAATGCTTATGCAGAAGGCCGTGTAACAGATCTAGGTCTATCCGATTGGGAAAACTTCCGCGACCATTTAGTGAGTGTTGGAAGTGACGGAATTCCAACTGAAATTGAAGGTAGATTTGTAGATGTAAGTTTAGATCCAGGTGAAGAGCCAGGAGAACCAGGAGAACCAGAAGAGCCAGGTGAACCAGGTGAAAACCCAGGCAATAAACCAGGAGAGAACCCAGGGAATAAACCGGGTGACAAACCAGGTAGTAAGCCAGGAGAGAAACCAGGTAACAAACCAGTGGACAAGCCAGGAAAAGACAATAAACTTCCAAACACAGCAACAAATACAGTTAATGTTTTATTGATTGGACTAGTATTAGTTCTAGCTGGCGGAGGATTATTCTTCTGGAATAGAAGAAGAGCTGCTTAAAGTGGGCTAAGGGGACAAGTGCGACGACCCTTCTAAGCTTTAGAGCGCATAATAGTATGGTGTGAGGATCTCTAGATCTTCACACCATATTTTTCGTAGATAACTTTTTTCAAACAAACATTTGATTAAATTTATTCTTGTGGTTGATAAATGTGGATTTAAATTACATCGAGTAATATCGACTATTTACGCATAGTATGTTGCGATAATTTTTGGTGGTAGAATGAATGGGAGACAAGAAAATGGCAATAAAAAACACCCTACCAATTAAGTAACGGGTTTACTTGTGAGGTGCAAACAATAAAATCACAGGGGAAATTACGTCATTCTCCACATCAAAAAGCCTTAGAAAATTTTCTCTTCTAAGCCTTTTTACTTTGTTTAATTGTTCAACAATCGCTTCTATTTAATTGAATAATAAAGAGTGAACTAGGTCACTTTTTCCATCCTAAGTTCCTGAGACCTTTATTATTCTCTAACAAAATTTTCACTAGGGAATTCATCTTATGGATTTCCTCTACACTGTGCAATTTATTACAGGTGTCTACTTCTAACTCTTTTAAGTTAGGAAGGTATTCTATACCAGTAAGCCTTCTCAAGTTAGAACATCTATATAGTTTAAGAACGTTTAGTGTTTCTAATGCTTCGATACCATCTAAAGTAAGTAATTTACTGGAAGTGATGTCTAGGTATTCTAATTTCATCATCTCGCTTATTTCCTTTAGGTTTTCGTAAGGGTATTTATTTATAACTAAGTGCTTTAACTCTGTTTGGTTATTAAAATTCTTATATTTTGAGGACCAGCTTATTAAGCAGGTTTTTAGCTTAGTTAGCTTTGCAAAGTCTATTTCACCTTTTGCAAAGTCATCAATTCCTAAAAACTCTAAATTTTCTAGGGAGTATAACGGAGTTAAATCTATCAATGTGGAAAAGGAAAAATATATTTCTATCCCTCTCAAGAACTGTAGCGTTGATAAAAAGTTGATATTATTATCTTTCCATCCAGCCGCACCGCTCAATCTAAGATAATAAATCTCTTTATTTTGCATAACTTCTCCCATATAGTTGTTCCAATCCCCAGTACATACAAGCACCTTACCAGTATTCCAATCACCTTCTGTAATAAAATAACCATTACTATCATCAGCTCTCACCTTTATATCCCCCTAATTCCTAACTACCCTTTACTCCATTATTCTGCCCAATCCTTAAGTAAGAAGCGACCTACTATGCAGCAATCGCTCCTAGATTGCGGAATACTTTTTTAATCCCACCAAATAGAATAAACCTTGTACTCTGGTAACAGGATAGGGGCATTAGGAGGCTCTCCAAAAGCATATCCCTCATCTATTTCGGTTGGTTCTAAGTCTGTAACCCAAGAACCTAATAATGACTCATTTACACTCGTAATAACATAAATCCTTTCTGAAAAAGCCCAATACTCCTCATCATCTTCTAGTTCCATAATTTCAACAAGAACATCTTGTAATTGTAGTCTGATACATTTGTAATTATTTTCTCTGCTCTTGATTTTAATGACTAAAACGGGGCAGATGTTTCCCCATCTGGATTTGTAGAAGTAAGAAGCTATAAGCTATGCTGCCAACGCTCCTATTTAGTTTAATAAGAGTTTAATTTAGATTTGTTTTAATATCATTTTTATAAATGTTCACTTTGTTCGCAGTAAATTTTAAAAATTGTAATTCTTCGTTGATTATGAGCTCAATATTGATAGAGATTGGCAAATCGATTTCTTTAACCATATCTTCTAAAGCATAATATTCATCTTGTTTATCGTTATAATAAACAACAGAACTAATTGATACCTTGTCCCCTTCTATATCAAGACTGCACATCATAGGAAATTTATCATCATTATTTGTGTTTAATTCTCCTAATACAATTGAGCCGTTCAACTCTTCGGTAAAGTTCCGTTGTTCAGAGGGGCTTACCCACGTCTCGTCTTGTTCTTCATATTCTTCTTCATCTATTGTCCACTCCCATATAGGATGTTCTTTTAAGTCTTCAATGGTTAATTCATCTACAGATTTACTTTTTTTCATAAAATCATCCTCCATTTCTCATTTTCTTCATTGCAGGAATGCCGCACAACAATCTGTCCTATTTAATGGAAGATTATATTTAAGGGAAAGCAACAATTAGATTTTACTAATGACTTTCTTAAAATCTTCAATAGTAGGTTTGTTAGCTGGAGAAATATTTTCAGGTAATTCATCTATGTTTTAAAACCTGTTATTAATGAGATACTATAAATTGAATTTTTGAAAGTTCAGCTCTCTATTGAGTCTTCTAATGTTCTTATTAAAAATTCTCCGAAGCTTGGAAACACAGTTTCAAACTTTTGTGCTTCTTTTGGTGATCCACTTAAATATGAAACAACAGCAGCGTTATCATCTTTTTCATCCTTCACATTTGAACAATCTAAACAATAATACATATTGTCATAACCAGCAAAATAGAAACAAACCAGGTGTTCTGGTAATCCTTCTTTTTGTCTAAAGTGTTTCGTAATCCAAACCATACTTGGTACTCCACCTTCTTCAATTCCCAAACCGTATATTTCTTCCCCAAAAATGTCACCAACACCATATCTTTTTAGAAATAGTCTATAACTACTAGGTAATTTGACGTTTAACGTTTCCTCAGCAGAATAAATTAAATCTTCCTGAATTTCACCAATAAAATCTCCCTCATCCGAATGCTTCTCAATGATTTCAAATGCCTTTTTAATACCCATTTAATTTCTCCCCTAGTAAAAAAATTAGAATAACTCTCTTGGGTTAAACTGCTCAATTCTTATGTAAGGAGCTACGCAATATGCTGCAATCGCTCCAATTTAGTTTAACAAGAATTTAATTTAATTCAGATTTGTTTTAATGTCATTTTTTAAAAATGCCCTCTTTGTCCGCAGTGAATTTTAAAGAATGTAAATTCTCCGTTTATTATTAGCTCAATATTAATAGATATTGGCAAAGTGTATCATCTAAGGCATAATACTCATCTTGTTTATCGTAATAATAAACAACTGAACTAATTGATGCCTTGTCCTCATCAATATCAAGACTACACCTCATAGGAAATTTATCATCATTCATTGTGTTTAATTCTCCTAAAAAAATTGAGTCGTTCAATTCTTTGTAAAGTTCGTTGTTCAGTTGGTTTTACCCACGTCTTCTTGTTCTTCATTTTCTTCTTCGTCTATTGTCCATTCCCATGTAGGATTTTCTTTTAAATCCCCAATAGTTAATTCATCAACAGGTTTTCTTATTTTCATAAATTCATTCTCCATTTAAACTTTCCCACAAAAATTCTCTGAAGATAATATTAAGTCTTTCTTTCACTAACCATTTCATAAGCAAGGAGCGACCCACTTTGTTGCAATAGTTCCCATATTGTTCAATATACCTTTAGAAAAGAGTTATTTAATCCTGCCTAACTACATCGGTTTAAACCCCTGTGATACTAAATTTTTTATTGTTGGGCTGACATAAGAATTGCTTTCTTTTTCTTTCGGAACATTCTTTTTAATCCACTTTGAAAGTGTTTTATACCAATCATCCAATTCTAGTGATTTCTGAACAAGCTGATTTTCAATATCCCAATATTTCATTTCCACCCAAAACCTTCCGCCACTAATCTCCTTATTCTTTCCTATCTCTCTTATAACGGTTCTCGAAAACTCAATGACGGGAGATGTGGTAGAATCGATTATCTTTCTGTTATTAGGTAGCGAGATAAATTTCAAGTCACCTAAATCTGCTTTATAAAGATATACTTTGAACCATCCTTTTACCGAAAAGGGTTCAGGTAAAGATGTTATACTTCTAGGCTTAGGATTATCACCCTCAAATAATATTTCTCCACCATTGGTGATAATATAACGAACTAAATCTTTTTCAATTTCTTTATCTATATAAAATGTAATTTGTTTTCCCATATCACACCTCGGAAACTTTTTGCAGAAATAATTCTAATAATGATGTATAATTCCATCTTCCGTTATACTGCCCGTTTGTTGAATAGTGAAAATTTTTAATCATAACTATATTTTAACATATTTATTTCGTGACCTGCTTTTAACATCTACAAAAATTTCCATATTCACACACCCTCCAATAATCATTTCTATCTTTAGAAATGGTATGTGATTTCGTATTAAATTTAGACATTATAAGCTCATTTGACAGTTGATATATCAATAAAAACGCACTGTGAATTTCTATGTGAAATACAGTGCGTTCTGCATTGAATTTTAATTGTCTGCACCTCTGAAGTAAACCCGTTACCAATTAAGATCAGGTGTTTTGGTGAATAAAATCCAGCACTCTCTAAAGCATTTGCTTCAGTTCTTCCACAACTTTGATATGGTCTTCTCTGCTATAGAGTTGAAAGATAAATGTGGCATTGTGGTAATTCTGTAGTATTTTCGTTTTTTTACCTTTTTGACGAAATAGGCTTTGTCCGGCCTGAACATAAAGTGGGCCAAGAACAGATAGATCCTCCATTTTCAGAGAAATTCGAATCCCTTCTGAGGCATAGTGATGGGACTGTGCATAGTTTTCCATAACATAGTAGAGTTTGGAGATGTTAAAGTATACCTTCAATTGCATCCTATGATAGCCTTCCATATTAATTTCTTCATTTAGAATTTCGTTAAAAATGGCAAGGGCTTGAGGATATTGTTCATTGTTAGCAAGTACGTTCCCCATGCTATTTTTAATTCGGATATTCATAAATTGTTGCTTAATAGAATAGTGGTTGCTGTTAAGGAGAGTCTGTAATTGATCGATGCACTCCTCCCAGGTAAGCCGCTTTAACTCATAACTAGAAATCGCCAGCTGCCATTTTAAGAATAATTCTAAAGATTCGTCCTTGTAGCCGGTTTCTCTATTCAATTCATAATTAGTAATTTCTAATACATCCTCAAATTTATCTTGCTTAACTAACAGATTAATGTAAGAATATGTATCGTTTATATATTGTTCCTGCCTATAGGTGATTTTCTCTAAAAAGTAGTCCATTGATACCTGCAAACGCAGTGAAAGGTAATACAAGATGTCGATGCTGGGAAACGTTCTCCCCGATTCAATCCCACTAATGGTTGCTTGTGTACAAATACCATCAGCCAAATCAGCCTGAGTTAGTCCTTTGTTCTTGCGAATCCTCTTAATTTCTTCCCCAAGTAACCTACTGTTCAGCAAAACCCTCACTCCTCCAAAGTTAAATATAACAAATTTTATATTTTTGAAGATTTGTCCTGTAAAGACTAACATACTCCAAGAAAAACAAGGGAAAAGAATAGTTTTTTAAAAAATCAAAATATTTAACTTGCTATTATAATAATACTAGAAATAAGTTAAATTTTGGAGGGCTGTTATGAAAAAACTAATAGCAAGTATAGTTGTTTGTGCCATGTTTTTTGGTGGGTTTATCCATGCAGGTGTAGAAGCTATTTCTCCAGATTCAGTATTTCATGCAATAGAAGGAGACGATCGCGACCACAAAGATGATCCAGGGATCGGTTGGAGATATTAAATACTTACCCCTTAACCCCTTAAACTTAAGGGGTTTTTATTTTTATCTAAAAAAAATATAAGTAATCTTATAATTTTTTTGATAATGGATGAATCACTTAAACATCATTAACGAATTTAATTAATATGCCAACAAATGGTGAAATCAAGCATTTTTATAATATGTTAATTTAATCCTCAAGAAGCTAATTCCATCATTTTTATCATTTAGCTTTATTACATAATGAAGGGAGGGAAATTAACAGTTTTATGTTAGGTTGGCAAAAGTGCAGGTGTTTTCTTCATCTTCGCTTTAAAGTAAGAATTCTTTAATAATAAGGAGGAGTTATTAAATGAAGAAAATGTTAGTATCACTATTTTGCGGTGTTATTATCTTAGCTGGTGGTTTAGTTCCTACTGTGTCTCATGCAAACTCACAATCAGCAGAGGAAAAAATTATTTCAGAGCAGTTAGAGGCTTTTGACAAAATCGATCATGAAATTAAATCAGCTGCTATAACAATTCAAGCAGATAAAGGTGCAAAAAGTGGAGACGTAACTGTTATGGGAGGAACATATCCAACAAGAAAAGGTGTAATTTTAGTTACAAAAGATGGTAAATATGGCTCTTTAGTAGGGCATGCTGGTATTATATACTCTTCTACATCAACTGTAGAATCTTTCCCGAGTGGGGGGGTAGGGACCTATTCTAATAACTGGACAAAATACAGTACTGTATATGGCATAACTACTAGAGGAACTACCACAACACAAGATGCAAGTGTTGCAAACAGAGCGTACTCACACAAAGGAAAAGACTACAACTGGGACTTTACAAATATCAATACAACCTCTAAGTTTTACTGCTCACAATTAGTTTACGAGGGCTACAAATATATTACAGGATTAAACTTAAACCAAGGTGGAGGAATAGTATTTCCGATCGATCTAGTTCAATCATCACATACTTATACAATTTACTCTAAGTGAGTCTAGTTTTATCTAAATAAGATTCATAGCTTGTAGACAAAGTGTTAGTCTACAAGCTTTTAGCCTTTTTATGAACTTAATTAATTCTTAGGAGGAAGGCAACATGTTTATTAGGCATTCTTCAAGTACAAAGGGTAAATTTTTTTTCAGTATCAGTTTATTATTTCTTCTTATTATTATGCAAGGATGCAGTCAAAAAGAGACAGTGAGTTTGGAAGAATATACGTATGGAGCCGTATATACGGATATGTTTAATAAATCTGAAGTTCATTTGTACGATAAAGATGGGAAATTTCTTAATAAGCAATCTACTCCATATAAAGGAATCACGATGGGGGCTTTTATGGAGAACTCGATTACCTTAAATAACAAAGTTTATTATACAAACCCATTGTCAGATAACGATACCAATGATTTTATTTTGGAATTAGACAAAAAAAGCATGGAAGTTAAGAAGGTTGCTAATGGAAAAAAAGTTGCACCTACCGTATGGACTGTTGATGAGGAGTTTGCCTACATGGCAGGAGGACCGTTAGAACAAAGTGACATTACTAAAACGAACATCTCATCAGGGGATCCAATCGCTCACAAGGAGATAGAGGGTCAAGCTATTCATATGCTGGATGATTCGGATGTATTGTACTTATTAACGATTATCCATTCTGATCCAAATGATATCCATGGAATAATTAATGTATTAAGTAAAGAGGATTTATCGGTGGAAGACACTGTGAAAATTGACAACCTGATGTTTTCTTCCGGTATGAAGCTGCTAGATAACAATCTATATCTGCTTAAAACAAGTGATGGGATGGATAATAGCTCCAGCGAACTCATTAAAGTAAACGTTCAGGATAGTACTGTTGAGAATATCACGTTGCCCATAAACAATTTAAATGATATTCACATTCATGAGAAAACCATTTATATTACACAAGGAAATATTAGAAGAGAGCCTTCTGAAAAGAAAATTGCAAAATATAGCCTGGATTCCAACGAAATAGAAATATTCTCTACCGAAATTGAAAACAGTGTATCATATATTCATGAAAACAAATTCATCACATCCGATGGTAACCAAGTGCAAATTTATACTCTAAAAGACTTCCAAAAAGAAGAAGACTTTCAATGGAAAAAATCTGATAAATACTTTGCTTCATTTTTTATTAATAATACAAATTAAATGCCAGTCGAGGGGACAATAAAGTCTCCTCGACAAGTACTATCAATTTTCTGCTTGCATCTTAGTGTTCTCCTTGGACAACATCCATCCAAGCACCCCAATCAGCACAAGTACAGTCCAGAACGTGATCTTCCAAGGAGCTCCTTTAGCAAATCCTTCTGACAGTATCGCCAGTTCCGGATGGGACATTGCGTACACTCCAAGTTTCACCCCGACCCAACCTACCACAAAGAATGCAGCGGTCTCCAATCCAGGACGTTTCTCAAGCAAAGTAACGAAATAGCCGGCTGCAAATCTCATGATCACCAATCCGATAATCCCACCTGCAAGGATGACGGCAAAATGTCCGCCGTCCAAACCACCGATTGTCGGGAGATTTGTTGTCGGAAGCATAACCGCAAGTGCAACCGCGGCAAGGATGGCATCAACAGCAAAGGCGATATCAGCAAGCTCTACTTTGATAACAGTCATCCAGAAGCCAGAGCCTTTCTTTCCCTCCGCATGCTTGATGAGCTTCGGCTTTAATACATGTTTCTTCAAGAGATGATACACAGCAATCCCCAACAAATATAATGCTCCTACAGCCTGCACCTGCCAAATATGCACAAGGTAGGAGATGAGGAATAAGGATCCAAATCGGAAAACAAATGCCCCTGCCAATCCGTAAAATAAAGCTTTCTTCCGTTGATTCTCAGGTAAATGCCTTACCATGGTTGCAATAACCAGTGCATTATCCGCCGCAAGAATTCCTTCTAAACCAATAAGAATGAGTAGCACCCAACCGTATTCAAGCAACAATCCAATATCCAATGATGATCTTCCTCCTATCTATTATTTTTGTCCATCATGTAAAACAAGGTTCATTTAAATGGATGGTGTGGATGGTAAGGCCAATGATCTTGGCGGGTTGTGAAGATCCAAAGTTAAAATGGAAACGGCATACAACTTTAAGGTAACAAGTAAGGTTAACCAGATTAATAGATTTTTTTCAGATGAGTGGTTCAATTACGCTCGTTTTTCTCCTTTTTTCTTTGAGTTTTTAATTTTGGGTTCTTTGCTATCCGCTTGTTTAGATCGCCAATCCCTCCCTGAAAAATACAAAAAACCTTTACCAAATATAAGGTAAAGGTTTGAAAATACACAGATATATCCCTTTACCATGATGGCAAAGGTCTCGCAAACAACGTCAACGTTGCCAGTTAAGCCGGTGATATTGCTATCACGTATTGTCGACATAACTGTCAGCTACTCCCCTTTGGAGTATATGAGCTCAAAGCTTGAGCATAACACTAACTCATGTGCTATTGAGAGTATCATACAATGTTCTGAAAAGTTTTGCAAGAGAAATATTTAGAGGGATGAGGGGACAGGTACGACTGTCCCCATTGATCCCCTTTATTGAATGGGCTGGGGTACTTTGGACGAATTCTTCCCTAACTTCTGCAAACCAAATAAATCAATGAGACTAAAGCCGGCTTTAGAGAAGATAGGTAAAAACACAAAAAGTATGGTATCCGTTACTTGTCCAAAGAGATGATAACCCGATGGACCAAGAATCCAAAATGTAGGATATCCAAACCAAAGAATGGTTAAGTATCCCGCCACAATAAGGTAGAAACGATGTAGCTTTTTGCTTTGTGACATGGCCTTTCGTCTAAGGGGCCACCAGATGATATACATGATAAACATCAAGCCAACCCACCCTAACCCATACCAAAAGTACCTTACTGGAGTGGGAGATAAGTCTGCAATTAGACCTGTCAGTATCATGAACACGTCTGCAGTAATCAGCCCTCCAATTAGAACCTTATCTTTTGGTATATAATGCATCGCGGTAAAAGCTAACGCCACAAGTAAAAGTGGTGTCGTCACTAGCCAGTCAAGGTATCGTGCATAATAGGTTACTTTGTCTCCTATCATGACGTGGCCCTGCCCCAATGCTAACGCGGAATAGGCAGTTCCAGACCAAGCGACAATAATGAAAGCAATTAGATATTCAGCCCTTGGCAATTTTTTTCGCTTAAACCCCATTACTGCAAAAATAACAGCAGCTATGTACATGACAGCAACATAAAACCATAAAAGATTAACCTCAATGGGATACATCTCAGTATACAAAAGACTCACCTCGCTTTATCAGTATTTTATATGTGGTTATTCTTTCCTGGAATGTGAAGTTTATTCTTTTTTTGGGGAGATGGTGCGAGGGGATAGGCAGGTTGACCTGATTTCAATTTATAGAAGAAGAGAAAGGTGGCGTAAAATTTTTCTTGAATAATTATTTTTAAACAAACGTATGATTAATTTTGATTTTGGTGTTGAGGGATGTGGGGTGAGAAGGCGTCGAGTGATATCGACTATTTTTGCATAGTTTGGTGAGATAGTATTAGGAGGGGAATAGGATTAAGAACAGCGCAAAGTATCTTTTATTTACATAGTATACTAGATTTGCAAATGGTTGCCCTTGTCATGTTAAACAGTGAATAAATTTTTGTTGCTACCTATAGTGGTTTTTGAAAGAAAAACACCCATTTTTAGTTGAAAATGACTCCATTTTTGTCTGCTAATTTTCGTTCGGACATTTATCCCCTTGCTTCGGACAAAAGAAGAGGATATATACTAGGGGTTCGGTCAAATCAAAGAGGCATTCGGTCAACTTTCAAATACCTTTGGACACTTCAAAATTTCGTTCGGTCAATTTCCGGCAATCTTCGGCCAACTTTGCCAAAACTTCGGCCAACTTTTAAAAAACTTCGGTCAAAAATACGAAATCTTCGGACATTTAGCGAGCAACGGGACGAAGAGACAGGCCCACCGCCCCTCAATGGGTGCGTTGCCTGTCCCAAAAACCACCTTAAGTCCCAAACCACCGATCCAACACTAACGCGACCCATTTCCCGTCAGCGTGAACCCGCACGTTCTCAATCAACCCTCTCCGAACTGCAAGCGGCAGGGAAGGTTCCATAATCTCTTCACGCAACATCCGTAACGATTCTATAACGACTGGATCCTCCAGTTCACCTGCATACCGGTCCATTAAAGCAAGCACTTCTTCCTTGGAGTCGGAGTTCCCTATCTTTTCTACATTTTTCAAATAAAAATCCAGCTCCTCCGTAATAAACGGAATGTTAGAATGCTTTGCCAAGCTGTCCGTTTTCTCGACAAGCGACTGACAGAGCAAATTCATGTCCAAGTCCACCTCGTAGAAAAGAAACAGCTCCGAATAAATCCGCAGAAACCCCTTTATACAATAAACCAGGTCAAACTTGGTTGCCTGAACCTTTTCTCCGTACATACTCTCCACCATTACTAAGATGTTCTTGGACGTCTGAATATCATAAGAACGAGCTTTGATTAGTAATTCCTGGTTTAAAGAATGAGGCATTTCTTTTATGAGAACTTTTGCAAAATCGGCGTGCTTTGCAAAGAAATGAAACATCAGTTGATAGAATTTAAAAAGTAGTTTGGTATCATATTTATTAGAGTTGACTAACTGGTCAATCTCCGTTGTAACCTCTATGAAGAAGTGGTCAAGCATCTCGGTGATCAATTCATCTTTTGATTTAAAAGACAGGTAAAA
The DNA here is from genome assembly GCF_001293645.1 of Bacillus sp. CHD6a. Classification (GTDB taxonomy): domain Bacteria; phylum Bacillota; class Bacilli; order Bacillales; family Bacillaceae_I; genus Sutcliffiella_A. The sequence continues at coordinate 156,678 of NZ_LBMD01000003.1, read as the reverse complement.
AGACCCCTTTGATATGCCGCATTGTTCTGTTATTTGCTGAATGGAAGTTGCTTCAAAACCTTGATTGGCGAAGAGCTCTGTCGCTTTTTCCATAATTAGTTGTTTTTTAGACATGTCATTTCTCCTATACGTATTCGTTGACATATGACTGTATAGTCATTAGTATATGAAATAGAGTATATAAAGTCAATAAAAGGGCAGGTGCAAAAGTGAGAGGGTTAGTCAATTTTGTCATTAAAAATAAGCTAGCAGTGTGGTTACTGACTATTATTATTACTGTAGCAGGAATCTATTCCGGTACAAAAATGAAAACAGAAACGATTCCAGATATCTCTATCCCATTTTTAATGGTCATGGATGTTTATCCTGGAGCTACACCAGAAACCGTGATGGAAGATGTCTCGATTCCGCTGGAACAGGTGGCAGAAGGATTAGACAATGTGAAAGCTGTTTATTCCAACTCGTATTCCAACATTGCAAACTTACAGATTGAGTATGAATATGGAACAGATATGGAAGAAGCAAAGCGAGCATTAACTTCAGCATTAGCTGATGTGGCACTACCAGAGGGTGCGCAAGAACCAATGGTCAATTCCATCAGCATGAATATGATGCCTGTTGTTGCTTTAAGTGCAAGCAGTGAAACAGAGGATATTGTGGAACTTTCGGCAACTGTCGAAGAATCCCTGCTTCCGAAGATCCAAAAGCTTGAAGGCGTTGCGTCTGCGACCATTGCCGGACAGCATATTGAAGAAGTCGAGCTTCGCTATGACACAGAACGCATGGCGGAACTAGGGTTAACGGAAGACAATGTCAAACAGATGATTCAAGCAAGCAACTTGGATGTTTCCTTGGGACTTTACGAGTTTAAAGAGGGAGAGGAAGCCGTTTCCGTTGATGGGAAGTTCATGACTGCAGCGGAACTAGAGGAGATGATGATTCCAGTCACTCCGTCCGAAACAGTTCAAGTTCCTTTTGTAAAATTAAGTGATATTGCTGAAATCGAAGTAGTAGGTAAAGTGGAATCTGTTTCCAGAACGAACGGAGCAGACGCTATTGCGATTCAAGTGTTGAAACATCCGCAAGCAAACACGGTGGATGTCGTGAATCAAGTGAAAGAATTAATGGAACAAGAAGAAAAACGTATCGATGGTTTAGTGGTAGATGTCACGCTGGATCAAGGGGAACCTATTGAGAAATCCGTCGCAACAATGGTGGAAAAAGCATTGTTTGGTGGCGCGATCGCGATCTTAATCATCCTTTTATTCTTAAGGGATATTAAATCGACCCTTATCTCCATCGTGTCCATTCCGGTGTCGATCTTCATGGCATTTTTACTTTTAAACTGGATGGAAATTACGTTAAATATCATGACGCTTGGAGCGGTGACTGTCGCAATTGGTCGTGTTATCGATGACTCCATCGTTGTGGTGGAAAATATATACCGAAGATTACATCTGAAGGAAGAAAAATTAGCAGGCCGCGAACTCGTCCGGGAAGCAACGCTTGAAATGTTCAAGCCGATTCTATCCTCAACGCTTGTGACGGTTGCAGTTTTCGCACCGTTAATTTTTGTAGGTGGTATGGTAGGAGAGCTATTCATGCCATTCGCGCTGACGATGACCTTCGCGCTTGGTGCGTCCCTAATTGTGGCGGTAACCATCGTTCCGGCGATGTCGCACTTCCTTTTCAAGAAAAAGCTGTATAGCGAAAAAACAGAAAGTGGCCATAAGGAAGTTGGAAAACTTGCCAACTGGTACAAAGGTGTTTTGAGCTGGTCCTTGAATCATAAAATTATTACATCGATTATAGCGGTAGTTTTATTGGTCGGAAGTTTAGGCCTGACGCCACTGATCGGATTCAGCTTTTTAGGAAGCGAAGAAGAAAAAGTTATGTACTTAACGTACACGCCAGAAGCAGGGGAGCTGAAAGAAGAAACCCTCGCGAATGTGGAAGAAGTCGAAAAAGCCATGATGGAACGTGACGATATTGACATTGTTCAGCTGTCAGTCACAGAAGGAGCTAATGAACAAATGGCCATGATGGGCGGGGGATCTGACGGGGTGTTAATGTACCTTATTTTTGACCCTGACATGGAAAACTTCCCTGAAGCAAGAACGGAAGTGGAAGACTATGTGTTCAATATCGGTCAATCCGGTGAATGGAAAAGCCAAAACTTCGCCACTGGAGGAGCGATGGCATCCAACGAGATTAGCTATACGTTCTCTAGTGAAAATCTTGAAAACTTAAATGAAGCGGTGAAAAAGGTAGAAGACGCGATGAGCGGAACAGATTCTCTAGAGAATGTTTCGTCCACTGCTGAAGAAGCTTATGTGGAGCACACATTGAAGGTAAGCCAAGATGAGCTGCTTCAATACGGTCTGACAGCAGGTCAAATCGTGATGATGCTTAGCCCGCAATTTGAAGAAGTACTGACTAATGTAGAAAAAGACGGCAAAACCCTTGATGTCATTGTAAAACAAGAACAACAAGAGCAGCCAAAATCAATGGAGGAACTATTAGAAACTCAAGTTCCGACTGCAATGGGTGGGACGATGCCACTTTCAGATCTTGTGGAAGTAGAAGAAGGCACCACGTTGAACACCCTTGCTAGGTCAAAAGGCGAATACTACGCTTCTGTCAGCGGAACGGTCATTGGAGATGATGTGTCCAAAGCAACCGCAGAAGTGGATGGAGCAATCAGTGACGTAGACCTGCCAAACGGCGTAACGATGGAAGTTGCCGGTGTGACAGCTGACATGGAAGAAACCTTCACACAGCTCGGACTTGCGATGCTAGCAGCAATTGCGATCGTTTACTTCATTCTGGTTGTGACATTTGGGGAAGGAGTAGCACCATTTGCGATCCTATTCTCCTTACCATTTGCTGTAATCGGTGCCTTTGTCGGGTTGTTCTTGGCAGGAGAAACCATTTCGGTTCCAGTTATGATGGGACTACTTATGCTAATTGGTATCGTTGTAACAAACGCAATCGTACTTGTCGACCGCATCATCCACATGGAACGGGACGGATTGACAATGCGCGACGCCATCCTAGAAGCAGGCGCAACCCGTCTACGCCCAATCTTGATGACAGCCATTGCGACGATCGGAGCACTAATCCCACTAGCAATCGACGGTGGCGGAGGCCTGATTTCCAAAGGTCTTGGTATTACCGTTATTGGTGGACTGACGAGTTCTACCCTGTTGACACTAATTATTGTGCCGATTGTGTATGAAGTGTTGTCGAAGATGTTTAAGAAGAACCGTAGGGAAGTGCAGGAGAATTAGTTATTAGATATAGTGGAGAGGCGTCCGTTTAGTGGGCGCCTCTTTTTTTAGGGAATAGGTGAGGGGGGAAAGAGAAGTATTTTGGTGGTATATAGGTTAACTCTTTGTAACTGTTTATACTTCTGAAATTTGTTGGGAAGTCCTCTCTCCACCCGAAAATGGAGTGGGAACGGTTGAAGGGTAGAAGAGAAGCTCTCTCTCCACCCGAAAATGGAGTGGAAACGTGAACAGTAGAAGAGAAGCTCTCTCCACCCGAAAATGGAGTGGGAACGGTTGAACGGTAGAAGAGAAGCTCTTTCTCCGCCCGAAAATGAAGTTGGAACGGCTGAACGGTAGAAGAGAGCCTCTCTCTCCACCCGAAAATGTAGTAGAAACGGTAAAATGGTAGAAGAGAGCCTCTCTCTCCACCCGAAAATGGAGTGGGAACGAGGAAACGGTAGAAGAGAAGCTCTCTCTCCACCCGAAAATGGAGTGGGAACTGTTGAACGGTAGAAGAGAAGCTCTCTCTCCACCCGAAAATGGATTGCAAACGGTAAAACGGTAGAAGAGAGCCTCTCTCTCCACCCGAAAATGGAGTGGAAACGATAAAACGGTAGAAGAGAAGCTCTCTCTCCACCCGAAAATGAAGTGGAAACGGTAAAACGGTAGAAGAGAGCGTCTCTCTCCACCCGAAAATGGAGTGGGAACGGTAGAACGGTAGAAGAGACCCCAACCCACGCGCCAGAATCATCACCCCACGGTTAAAACAAACAACAAAAGCAGATTACTCAATATAACTTGGGTAATCTGCACAACAATTGAAAGAACACAAGGAAAAGAAAATATCTAGGGTAAATAGATAATATTACATCCTCCACTACCTCCGCTTCTTCCCTTTCCCCTTCCGCTTGATCTCCTCCAACTTTACCTCTTTAACCGTCTCCGTCTCGTTGTAAAAGCTAATCGTTACATTCACGCCGAACTCTTTTTCCCCTTCTTCTAACCATAGCCTGAATTTTTCCGTCGTTAGTATTGGTCCTTCCTGTCTGCCCATATGTGAATAGTCAACAATTATGGCTTCTGGATAAGCCTCTTTTGTCCGTTTCATCGCGAGCTGTCCCCACTTTGCGTAACTTGGTACTTGTTGAGATGAAACTTTTGCGGCCTCTGCTGATGAAACTGGTTGATAACCAACTAATACAAAACATGCTAAACAAAAAAGTATGGTAAACTTCTTCATCATTAATCCCTCCAGTTAAGCATATAGTGCCCACTAGGAGTGATATTAAAATGAATTTTGGAAAAAGGAGGATATCAATTGGAACTCTACGAAGGAATAGATAAGGAAAATAAAGGGTGGGATCAAATCAGGTGCCTTTCCCATATCAGGAGGAGATACTATGCGTCATTCTTTTTTGTGTTAGTACTTTTTAGCTTTTCCCTTCTTATAGCTTGTGGGAGCAATACAGTTGGTGGTGAGGAGAACCCAAATTCTTATTTTAATGATGAAAAAATGATTGAAAGAAGTGGTAGCCACTTGGATTGTATACGAAGATGAGCATGTGGTAGATTATAAAAAAGAGCTTGGAGTGGAGCATTTTCCTGTGATGTTGGTCTTTAACCAGGAGGAATTGGTCTTTAAGGCATATGAAGTACAGGATTTGTATGCTTTCTTCAAGCAGTAATTTTGATCATGTATAAGCTATTATTATTTTTGCATATTAAAATTTAAACAAACGTTTGTAGAAATTTATTTTTTTTGGCTTTAGATTGAAGTTGAGAACAAGAAGACAAAAACCGACTATTTCAGCATGGTATAGTAGGATAATGTTGAATTGACAGAGTGGATGGCTGTTTAATGGGGTGCTTCTCTCTATATAAGTCAAGCAAAGCTGAATTAGTCAAAAAACGCGACCAATTAGTCAAAAAACGTAACCAATTAGTCAAAAAAAGGCCTAAAATATACAATAAAACCGCTCAATTATACGACAATCCATAAATTTCGATGAAGATCATTCGAGATCACGGGACCTGTCCCCGAGATACCGCTGGCTCCATCACCGTTATCGTGTTATTTGTAGCGTTCATATTTACCCTAGCCCCAATCGGAATAGCTGCTTTAAACCTTCCATGACCGGTGGCGAAATTCATAATCAATGGCTTTCTTGTCGGTACAAGAACCGAGTTAATGAGGTCTGTATAAGACGTGTTATAAGATACTGGGCAGTTTGTACATTCCCCCATAATAATGCCGAGGCAATCCTTAAATTTTTCTGCCATGGACAGTTGGGTAAAATAGCGGAGAATCATGTTTGCAGGTGTGTGCGTGTCCTCTAGAAAAAGAATTTTGCCTTTTGTATCTATTTCATACGGCGTGCCAAGTGTATTAACGATGGAAGTGATATTCCCACCCACAATTGGCCCGGTTACATTTCCAGGATTTATCCCCATACGTACCACTTCCGGTGGATTTATAATAGCACGTGGGGAAACAAACGTAGAGGTCGCTGCAAAAAATTGATTAAAATTGTATGCAGGTGTTTCTGCTCGAAAATCTATAAGCATTAAGCTGTGAAATGTGATCAGATCACTAAACCGATTTAGATTGTTTAACAGTACGGTAATATCACTGTACCCGGAAATTAACTTAGGATTCTCCCTGATGGTATTAAAATCAAGATAAGGAAGGATCTCTTGTACACCAGTCCCCCCGCGTGTCGCAAGGATCATTTTTACATTTGGATTTTTAAACATATCCATGAGATCCTCCGCTCGTTTGTCAGCAGGAGCGGAAACTATTCCTTCAATAGAATAAACATAGCTGCCAAAAACAACGTTAAATCCCATATCCCGCAAAAATTGTGCCCTTGTATTTATTGTGGTCGCATCAAGAGGACTCCCCAAAGTAACCAACCCAATCGTATCTCCCCTTTGAAGCGCAAGTGGTTTAATGGCCATATACTTCGCTCCTCCAACATCATTTGTATTTCTATACATATTATGTGGGAACTCTCTTTTTAAGAAGAGAGCAGACGCGAAGGCCCAAAACTCTTCATATGCCTAAATCATCCATCACTAAAAATTTCCCATGTTGCAAACGATAATAGTAAGCCAACAGCTTTTAGGAGGTTTAATGATGGATGTTTCCATATTATTAGAATATACATGGGTTTTGCTCCTGCTTGTAGCACTTGAAGGACTTTTGGCAGCAGATAACGCCTTGGTGTTAGCAATCATGGTAAAGCATTTACCGGAAAAAGAACGTAAAAAAGCCTTGTTCTACGGTCTGGCTGGTGCGTTTGTATTTCGATTTGGTTCTTTATTTGTCATCTCGTTTTTAGTGGATGTATGGCAAGTACAGGCAATTGGGGCCATTTATCTCCTTTTTATAGCCTTGAACCATATCCTTCGAAAATATGTGTTTAAGAAACATAAAGTAAGAAAAGAAAAGGAAAAGAAAGCTGGTTTTTGGGGGACCGTGTTCAAGGTGGAGTTAGCGGACATCGCTTTTGCTGTAGACTCGATTTTAGCTGCTGTTGCACTTGCAGTAACATTGCCGGATACACCGCTACCTACAATTGGAGGGTTAGACGGAGGAAAGTTTCTTGTGATTTTTGCTGGAGGATTAATTGGGTTAATTATTATGCGTTTTGCGGCTAACTTATTTGTAGCATTATTGAAATCAAGACCAGGTCTTGAGATTGCTGCATTCCTCATTGTCGGATGGGTTGGGGTGAAGCTACTTGTGTATACGTTAGCTCATCCTCAATTAGGGATATTACCTGAAACGTTCCCAAAATCCACAGAGTGGAAAGTAACGTTCTACGTTGTTTTGCTTTTGATTGCAGCAGGAGGATGGTTTTTCTCAAAGGCAAAAGAAGAAGAAGTAATACACTGATGGGGCCGTCTCTAGACGGTCCTATTTTGCTATGCTAGAAAATGTATGAGTAATGAGTTTAAAAAAAGAAGGATACTACAGGCGGGCGAAGAATATAAAGGAGAGCAGAGGTCATCCATGGAAAGGGAACTCAACAAACACGAAGCCTCGAGAGACTTGATAAAATGAAAGTTGGAGGATTGATTGTGTTATGACAACCAAAATGATCTCAAAAGTCGAAGGAAACGTACTAGTTTTAGAGCGCGATTTTAATGCCCCAAAGGAAGTTGTATTTAACGCTTTTTCTGAAGCAGAGAATCTAAAGCAGTGGTGGGGACCGCGTGGTTGGGTTTTGACAGTTTGTAATTTAGATTTTAGAGAAGGTGGCACTTGGCATTATTGTTTGAAATGCGTGGATGAGAATCAAGGTGATTTCTTTGGTTACGAGTCATGGGGTAAAGCTGTTTACTCTACAATTGTTCAGGATAAGAAGATTGAGTACACCGACTATTTTTCCGATAAAGATGGCAATGAGTCTCAGGATATGCCCGCTACCGTTTCGACCTTGCTGTTCGAAGAGGTAGACGGTAAAACCAAACTAGTTAACCGGGCCGAATATGATTCACCGGAAGCCTTGAAAAAAGTCTTGGATATGGGTATAGAGCAGGGGATTAAAGAAACGTGGGATCGCTTGGAAGAGCATATTTCATCTCGATAACATTGCGTATGTAAAAGGGGATACGATAGTATCCCCTTTCCTATCTAAAAAAATGAATCAAGATGTGGGATCTCCACCAAGGTAGAGCCTATTACCTGCCCCCACACTCTATACAAAACGTCTTCTGAATAAATACCTCAGCTGCAGCTTCCCGTTGGCCTACTTCGTCGTTAAAGCGGATGGCGAGGAAACTGAAGTTTTCCACTTGAAATGCGCGTGTGTTTCCTTCGTTGAATAGTGCCGATCCTTGAACTTCTGCAATTATTGGAAAGAGACTGTCTTTTGTGAAGATGAAAACTTGAAGAGGGAATGGAGGAAAAGGACCGACCCCAATCGATTTAATTTGAATAAGTGTTTTATTATGGTTGTTGGTTTCGTCAGAGAATATAATTTCTGTTTCGTTAGGACGAAGAGGAAAAAGAAGAGGAATGTTCCCTGTCTGATTAAGCCCACTTCCTTGAACTAAATGGTTTTCTATCTGACTCATTTTTTTCATGGTTAGTGACCTCCATTTTTTCTGCAGCAGATGCAGAATGTTTTTTCGATATAAACTCGTAATGTGCTAGCAGTTTCTAATGGGTTAGAGACGGTGAGGCGGGCAAAATTCTCAACCTGAATGCCCCTAGGAATTCCGGTATACTCTGGTCCAATTGGGTTAGTAGAAAGTCGTATTTCAATGGGCTCTTCTGAATCCCTAGTAAAAATTTTTACATCTAAAACGCGGAATGTATTATCCATTGGGGATGTTTCTGCCGAAAGCTGTAAGAAAGTTTTATTATGGTTGTCCGTAAAATCCTCCAATACGGTTAATTCTTCACCATCACCTGGAACATTAATTAGAAGGGGGATGTTTCCAGTTAGCTCCTGTCCGTTTCCTCTTACCTTATGCGTTTCCACATTACAGCTTTCGTTCTTACAATGATGTTTTTTCATTCTTCCCTGCTGTTGACTTGGGGAAGTTATCGCCATTGTACAGTGCTTCATATGATTCTTCTTACATCCCATTATCCATTCCTCCTTCTGAACAGGATATACAAAATGTCTTTTCTAAATAAAAGCTAATTCTTCGTTGGAATAAAATTGGAAGATTATTAAGCTGAACGGTTACTCTACGTACATTTTCCAATTGAAATGACCGCGTTTGAGACAGTGGAATTGTGTATTCTAGGGGAGTTTCCGAGGAATCGGTCGTCACTCTTACTTGTAAATTAAATGCAAGATCTTCTAGGCTTAACGTAGGGCTGCCGATCTGAAAGTAAGTTTTGTTATGATTATCTGTAAAATCCTCAAATAAAACATACTCCACGCCAGCATTAATTATAAACGATAGCGGAATATTACCTGTCTCGTTCTCTCCAACCCCCTGAAACTTATGCGTCTCGACAAAACTCTTCGGCTTGCACTCTCTAATCCTGCTTTTAAAGCTGTTAACCATTGTTGACGGTCCCGGCTCGGTCACATCACTCTTCCTACTATATTTGCGTATCAAAACGATTTCCTCCTATTAATATATTTACTAGTAATATATTCTATGAAAGAGTTCTATGATTGGTGAAAAGATTGCTAGAATGGAATAAAGGCAAATAGATGTATCATCAATTAATTCAGGAAAATGTAGTAACTGATTGAGAATAACACTATAAAGGAGAATTAATTCATGAAAACCGAAGAATAATTTTTTCAAGAGGGAAGATCCATTCAAATCCATTCAAACTTATATGGATGAAATGAGTGTTTTAAAAGAGGAAAGCTTCAAGGTCTATGAAAAATTTCAATTGCCTGAAGATGGATTGGTAGAAAAGCTGCAACAACACTCCCTGCACATTCTCACCATTACAGAGGATTGGTGCGGTGATGCCATGATGATCAATCCAGTAATCCGTAAGATTGGTGAGGCTGCTGGCATAGATATACGAGTTGCTCTGAGAGACGTAGACACTAGTTTAATAGACCGTCATTTGACAAATGGGGGACGGGCGATTCCTATGATCTTAATTTTGAGCGAAAAAGGAGAATTGTTGGGAAAATGGGGACCGCGTGCACCGGAAGTTCAAAAGATTGTCGATGAACTCCGCGGGGCGCTGCCACCTAAGGAAGATCCTACTTTTGCAGAAAAGCAAAAGGAAGTCATCGCTACTTTAAGGGAGCGATATATCAGCGAGGAAATTCTATGGACATACGTGTATGAAAGTTTTAAGCATACAATGATGAATATTTTGGAAAAAGAATAGAGGAGACGGGTAGGCCGAGGTTAAATAAGTTAACTGAGGGCTACTTTTTTTAGGACAGCACTAAAAATTGGTCATGAGCCTGTCCCTAAAGCCCACCTAGAAAGGAGGTTATTCTTGTTTGGAAAAAAATAATAGACGGCTGAGATCAAATCAGTTGTAAAAGGGGAGAGTCAACGATTTAATACTCAAAATCTTACGATCCCTGTCGACAGAGAAGGCACTTTTGTATTTCAAACCCAAATGCCAAGCCATACAGAAATTTATAAGATCGACATCCAGAGTGTTACTAAATGGATACCGTATGAAAGGGAGTCCCATTAATCAGATAATTGGACCTGTATCATCCTGTCGACACACCGTCATTTTTGTAGATATTTCTCGGGAAATTGTTGAAATGTGATAGGCAGTAACATCAAAATACGACTCAAAAAGCCTGCTTTAGTCAAAAGAAACGCCTATAACATTATGTACGTGTGTCATAGGCGATAGCTCATATAATAATCTCCCGTATCGTGCATCGATATATGTAAAGAATTTTGAGAAGAAATAGAAAAATGCCGGCGTATCCTTGGTATCAATCAGCGTTATATCGCCATGCGATACGCTACTAGGGTAATTATCTATTTCTTAAACAAAGATAACAACCAAGCCCAATTGCCGCCATCCCGCTTTTGCATCTCTTCTTCTAACCGCTTATTAAAATCATTTTGAGATACCCATTCTTTTTTCTGTTCGTCGCGCATTTTTTTTATTTCTTCTTGTAAGAGCTCTGTTCTTTCTCTTTCTTGTTGTATAAGAGTTTCATAGTGTTCTCTTTGTTGTTCTGTTAATTTTTCAATCTTGTTATTCGTTTTTTGTGCCGAATTTCCAATGCTGGAACTTATGAAATGATGATCCTGTTGAAGCTGAGCCACCGTAGTTTTAATATGCGTCATATCGTTTTTTAGTTGAACATTCATTTCACGCGCAGCGGCTAATTCATTCACCAGGTACTTAAAGGCTTCTTTGATCTGGTTAGGATCAGTTGGTAATGTTTCACTCGTATCGGGTAGCGCTATGTCTGTTTGAGTTGTGTTTTCCAAGCGCTTTTTTTGTTCTTCCACTATATTGCGTGCTGTAGTGTCTAGAGGCTTGTCCGTATCGCGCAGCGCTACAAGTGCTTTAACATCCGATTCAACAAAAATTCTCCTGTCTCCATCCTTTAAAAACTCGTACCCATTCCGCTCAAGTATCTGTCCATACTTCCGTACAGTAGGGGTGGCAATCCCCACTTCTTCCGCCACTTCTTTGGTCGAATATGCCCGTTCATTTGGTTGTATATCGTTTCGCATATCGCACCTCCTACCTTTAAATATGAATGTTTTATAATCTTTTTGCAAGAGGTATATCGCCCTTCATTATAGAGTTTGAGTGGAATTTTTTCGCATCACGAAATTTTCCATTGCTTTTCCTTGTGAACGCGCCTACACTTAATACAAATATTCTTAGTAAAGAGGGCGCAGCCATGAACCAACCAACAGGTAACAAAGAGTTTGCAATAGGAATCGTCTCAGCGGGTTTATCATATATATTATGGGGAATCCTTCCTTTATTTTGGAAGCTGGTGGACGATGTACCGGCTGGGGAAATTCTTGCGCATAGGATCGTATGGTCACTCGTTTTTATACTAATTATTCTGGCAATGTTGAGGAAAATTCCTTCCTTTATATTTGAGGTTAAAGCGCTTGTCAGGAATCGGAAGAGGCTAATTGGCATCAGTCTTGCCTCCATTTTCATCAGCATTAATTGGGGTCTATATATTTGGGCCGTGAATGCGGACCGTGTCATTGAAGCGAGTCTAGGATACTATATTAACCCGCTTGTCAGTATCTTACTTGCTGTTATTGTATTAAAGGAAAAGCTGTCTGGTTTTCAGGTTTTGTCTATTATTCTAGCAGGAGTCGGTGTGCTCGTTCTGACGTTTAGTTTCGGTACCTTTCCATGGGTCGCCATTATGCTTGCCTTTAGCTTTGCATTTTATGGTCTGATTAAGAAGATGGTTCAAGTGGGTGCTTTAATTGGTTTGGCTATTGAGACACTTTTAATTACGCCGTTTGCGCTGCTTTTTTTAACTTATGTGCATGCTAAAACTGGTAGTGGCGCGTTTGGTGGAAACCTTAATGTGACGTTGCTTCTTTTGCTTGCTGGGGTAGTTACAGCCGTTCCGTTGTTACTTTTCGCAAGTGGTGCAAAAAGAATTCCGCTATCTATGGTCGGTTTGCTGCAGTATTTTGCGCCAACTATTAAGCTGATTATGGGCGTTTATTTGTTTCATGAGCCGTTTACTGGTGCGCATCTTGTAGCGTTTATTTGCATATGGGCGGCACTTGGGATTTATACCTTTACGCTGATGAGAAGTTGGCGGGTAAAGCGTGCAGTTGTGCCAGCTAGAAGTTTATAAACCCCATCACCAGAACTGGTGCTTATCCCTCCTATTATCAGGCTCCTTTGCTTATTGTCAAAGGGGTCTGATTTTTTTTTGAGATAGTGAAGGACTTACGTTTACAAAAGAAGAAATAAAACATATGCACGTATTCTCAAGACTTATAAGAGGTAGATGTTAGGGTAAGCAATTATTACATACATGAAAGGTTGAGTTGAAATGACTAGTAATTTATACAAAGAAGCATCCATCTTATTTCTCCAAATGGTTGTTTCCGGAAAAATTCGTGAAGCATTCGAACGCCACATTTCCTCTGATTTTCGTCATCACAATCCTTATTTTCGTGGGGATGCTGAATCGCTCATGCTAGCAATGGAAGAAAACGCGGTTCAAAGTCCTAACAAAACACTTGAAGTGAAGCATGCTATAGTAGAAGAAAATACTGTTGCTGTTCACTCTCACATTAAACAATATCCTGAGGACATCGGAGCCGCGGTTGTACATATTTTCCGTTTTGAAGAAGAGAAGATTGTGGAACTGTGGGATGTCGGTCAAGCTATTCCGGAAGAATTACCGAATGAGCATGGGATGTTTTAGTCTTTTTTACTGGTAAAGCACCCATCTAAGGCAATGTGATTTTCCATGAAAGAAGGGGGAAAACCATGGATCTCTTCAATAAATTTAAGAGTGGAATGAACCGTATCAAAGACAGCAAAGGCATTCCGGTGCCCATTACTGCTTACATGCTAGAGGAAGTACTTCGAAGAAACGATAAACTGCAGGAAGTTGCAGTAGAAATTACAGAGGGTGAGATTATTGTCACTGGAAAAGCGGAAGCAGATCTTAAACTGACCAAGAAAGACCTCTCTTTCTCCATCACCCTTGAGCCGGTTCAAATGGAAGGAAGAGAGCTAATTTTTAAGATTGCAAAACTGAAACCGTTGAATCTTAGTATTCTTAATAAACGTATTTTTGACAAACCGCCGCACCTCGCCTACAAAAGCGGTCATATCAGCATTGATTTTAATGGTTGGGAGCTTCTCAGAAAGATACCAATTGGCAAAATAAAGAGTTATCAGTTGGGTGAAGGGAAAATAGTAGTGATGGTAGGGGTCTAGTCTAACACCATAAAATTAAATTCTCTTTCTCCCCTCCATTTCCAGCTTTTTGCGTTCCTTATTTTGTTGATGAAGAGCAAGGGGGTCTGTGTAAATGCCGAATATATCCCCTTGTTTATATTCTTCCGGTTTATTTGGAAGATGGTTCTTAGGTTTAACTGAAGTTTGCGCTCTCCGATTGAAACCAGGCAGTATGATAGCCGTGCACAAAATGACCACGATAATCGCCCATAAATTTCCCTTCATAACTAAATACAAATATAAAATCCCCAATAGTATTAACCACATATGAGCCTCCAGGTAGAAAAAGTTTCACGACTACATATATGGTGTTTTCAAGAGAAATATGAGTTAATTTGTATTCCTTTTTATAGCAAAAAATCTATCATCCTCTATTAAAATCCACTCCCCCCTTCAGGACATAAGTCCATGCATCATCATCCGACATACATAGAATAATAGAGAAGGTAGCAAGACGGTTCCTAATTTCATCTAACAACCCGTCACCTATCTTTTAAAGGAGGTGAAACAACATTGAAATGCTACTACTATTCTAACTCAAAGAAAGACCACCACACACACTGCAAGCCAAAACATAAAGATAAACACGATTGTAAAAAATGTGAAAAAAACTTCAATATTAACATTTTTGGAATCAACATTAATATTGGCGGGAAACATCATTGCTAACTTAAGATAAGTTAATTACATGATGGGAAGGGCAGTGAATACTGTCCTATTTTTGTGTCTTTAATAAACTTTCTGTAAGATGAAAATAAGAAAGGGGGGGTACATAAATGAACCTGACAGGTATCCATCATATTGCCATTATTTGCTCCGAATATAAAATTTCTAAAGAGTTCTACGTTAATTTGATGGGCTTTCCCATTATTAATGAAGTATACAGAGAGGAAAGAGATTCTTATAAACTTGACTTAGCACTACCAGACGGCACCCAATTAGAGTTATTCTCTTTCCCTGGAGCTCCTGTAAGACCAAGCTATCCAGAAGCCCAGGGACTACGTCATTTGGCCTTTCAAACTCCTGATATCGTGGAAGCAGTGTAGGAACTAGAAGGGAAGGGGATAAAAGTGGAACCTATACGAATAGACGAGCATACAAAGAGGAGGTTTACTTTCTTTTCTGATCCAGACGGGATGCCGATTGAATTGTATGAATACTAGACTTAAGTCAAGAACAGGTCATATTACTAGATGTTCAGGCTCTGCTTGTAGAAGTAATTAGTAGAATTTAGAGTGTAATAAATGAGGCATAAGGAAGAGACCTGTTCTCTCTTTTAGAGATTTATGCACTTACTTTTGATTGTGATTGGCGGCTTACGGCTTTAAGAATGAACAATTTATCCTGGACAGTCAGCATTCTCCAGCTTTTTACTTTTATTTTCATCGAGGTTTCCCCACTTTCGTATTTTTCTGCTGTGTTTCTATACTTTGAAAATACCTTTTTTCAACTTGATATAAACAACAAAAATTCCTACATTTTCCGCGCCGGAATGTGCGTTTTAAGGGAGATTTTATCGAATCCTTGGAATAAGAGAGGACGGAGGAAATGTCTATTTTAGAAAAATAATAAAATTTTTACTATTTTATCCTACTTTCCACCGTGATAAAATTAGTTATAGATGTTTGAAACTTTATGGAGTTCATCTACGTATAACCCATATAAAGTTACATATTAAAAGGAGGAAATGAGTATGAAACGTACAGCAGAAATAGTGATGACAGTCATCGCAGTGATTATTAGTGGATTGACGGCGCTTTTTGGAGTGTTGATGAACTTGGGTATGTCCGACCCTGAATTAACAGAGGTAATGGAAGAGGAAATGGCGTCAGATCCGGCGATGGAAGGAATGGATATGGGTGGGTTCATGGATTTATTGTCTATGGCAGGTCCTACGCTACTAACAGTTGGAATTATTTCTTTAATTCTGGGAGTTGTCGGTATCATTGCCATTAAAGGAAACAAAAAACCTTTACTTGCTGGAATCATGCTAATCCTAGCAGCACTTGTCATCGGAATCGGGACCCTTGGTTTTGGAATCATCCCAGCAGTCCTATACTTGATTGCGGGAATCATGGCATTTGTTAGAAAGCCGAAAGTAACGGAACACCATATCTAAAGACCAGAGGGACAGGTACCGTGAGCCATATGAAGTACGGTGCCTGTCCCTTCATAACATGTGTACAACAAAAAGGCCCCATAACCTGAGGCCTTTTCTTTTTGTCTGTCTGTTTTTCTAAGCTGTCTATCAAGATTTAGTAAGTCAAATCTTGAATTTTCGTTCTGCATTGAATTGCATCTAGCCTATGGGATTCCGCTTTTTTCACCAGTTGCTGCTTCATGACTTGGTCCAGGCAATCTTCAGCAATAACAGTGTAATAGTGGGATCTCATATTGTGCCAGAAGAACTGTAAATTTCTTACTGTCTTCATAGCAAGACCTCCTTTTCACTCATAAATCAACGGAGGTTGGTGCGGGTAACTGGCTAACTGGTCCGTGCTTAAAACACAGACTGAAGTCCCTGTAGTTTTGCGTCACTAGTTTTCACTAGTTTTGCCTTTTTCCATGATTTATGAAAAGTACCTTTTAATTGTAGTCTTTTAGGTGGTGTAATGACATAGGACTTTAGGAGTGTTTTGTCGCATTTTGTCGGAGGTGAACGGAGGATAAAGAAGGGTATCCAGGAGCCACTGTTCCCGCCTCCCTAACCACACTCATTCCCCACAACACTTCTTATACTTCTTCCCGCTCCCGCATGGACAAGGGTCGTTTCTTCCAACTTTCTTACCGGATTCAAATTTGATTACGTTATTTTGCGCACGTGCGGGTGATTCACGCTTCTCATCATATCTAATTTCACTTGGTGCGTACCCCTTCAAGAACCATTGCTTAGTATTGTTGTAGAAAGACATCAACTCATCAATGACTTTCTTGGCGGAATCCATGTTTTCAAACACTACATCTTCAGTAAGTATCTTGACCACTTCATTTGGAGTGTACCCCTGTTTAAACATTGATTGGAACTCTTCTGTCAGGAGGTCTGCTTGTTTTTTGGAAAGGGAACACTCTCTGACTAAAAGGGCAGAAACCTTCTTAAAACTTGGCGTACGTTCCACATAATCTTCTTCCCCAGCAAGAATTAATTCCTTTTTCGTAAAAGGATAAAAATCGAGGCTTGGTCTCATTTTTTGTTGTTCTAAAATCATTTTAGGATAGATTACTTCATAATGCGAAAAACCGTTCTCATCGTGGTCATAATATTCATAATAGATTCTAGCCTCATGAATGGTGTTAAGAAAACGACGGAAATCCATCATCTCTATTAAGCCTTCTTCAAGTATCTCAAAGAATTGATCGACGCTTAGCGTGCCATAATAATAGAGGAGTCCATGAGTCATTTTAATCCACTCTGTATTCTGCTTAGCAATTGCAGACAATTTTGCATCATATAAAAGGTCTTTTAATCTCTCGGTCAAATTGGAATCAGAAGGTAGGACAAGATTTTCACTTCTTTCGTCCTTTACAAGAAAAATAAATCCAGTCGCTTGGAAAAAATAAATTTGCTGGGATTCCAAAGTTTCGGTAGAAACCTGTCCTTTTTTGAGGAAAAGGTCTTTCAGGATATTTATTCGGTGCTCATCCCAAGTTAATAAAAGATTCTCCAAACGCTTCGGTAACTCCTCTGACAACAAATCAATGAGCGGGCCTTTATTAAAACTGCTGGCATTTTCAATTCCATAATTTTTGCGTAAGGCATGTAGCTCGTCTTTTGTTTTAAGAGATAACCCTTCCTTTAAAGTAAATGGGATAGCGAGTTTGCTAGAATGCCTATCAATTATGTTCTTCATTTTTTCCCCTCCAGTAGCTAGTGTTATTTTCATATAGTATAACCTGTTAGTAGATATTCTAGAAGGGAACAGTCACCTCAACCTGCATGCGTTACTTTGCCTACCCCCAAATCAAAAAAACCAATTGAAAATTATCAGAATTCATAGTATATTAAAAGTAGAATATTGGTAGCGTTTGCATAAATTTGTAGGTTTATAGTTGTGGGGCTGCTTAATGCGCAACATTGCGCAAACGGTTCCGCAATTCGGTGCACCCTACCTGAGAGTGCAAACGCTTCCACGAATTAGCAAGTCAGTCATCACGATCAAGGATGTTGAGATTAAGATTACGAAAGGGGCAGGGTTATGAAGAGAAGGTTTCAAAGGGGAATGGCTGTACTACTTTCCGTTCTTCTGGTTGTTTCCATGTTTGCGGGCTATCTTCCGACTAAAGCGATAGCCGAGACAGGTGACAAACGGATTGTGTTTAGCTATGAAAGGCCTGATGGGGAGTATAATGGTTGGAATCTGTGGATCTGGGGAACAGGTGTAAAGGATAACCAGCAGCACGACTTTACAGAATTTAAAGATGGAAAAGCTTATGCCATCATAGAGGTTAGTGATACAGCGGAAAATGTAGGATTTATTGTCCGCAAAGGGGATTGGGAAGCGAAGGATTTTGATGGGGATCGCTACATTACAGTAAATAAAAATGACCACATTACTAAGGTTCTTGTAACAAGTGGGCAAAAAGAGATTAAAAAAATCCCTGACGGCAATGCACCTGTTGTTGCAGACGGGAGCGCAGACTTCTTTTTTCGTGATAAAGACCTGTATGCAACAGGTGAAATGGACAAGGTCGAAAAAGTCGAACTTTCCATATTAGGTGAAAAACATGAATTGAATGCAGACCCGGAAAATGAGCGGTTTACGTATACATTGAGCGATCTTCCGGTTGGTAAGCATGAATATACTTATTTTGTAACAATTGATGGGGAGACAAAGGAAGTCACAGATCCGTATAACACAGTGGATGGAAAATCAGTTATAGAGTATATTGTTGCGGACCTTGATGTGACAGCAACAGTAAAACCAACTGCAGTGGATTATAATCAAAACGCAGTGGTGACCTTGGATTTGAAAACGGAAACGGATACTAAAGCACGAGAACTTTCCATCGATTTATCCGAAATTGGCGGAAAAGAAAAGGTGACGATTGACCCTGATCTACAGGAGCTTACAGTAACAGTTGATCAGAAAGTTACAGCGGGTATGAAAACTTTGCCAATTACAGCGATTGATGAATTTGGCAACCGCCACAAGGGATCTGTGCAGCTTGAAGTGAAGGCACGCACACTTACAGGTGAAGAGGTGAATTTTGATTGGGATGAGGCTGTTGTTTATTTTATGCTGACAGACCGGTTCTTTGATGGAGATTCAACGAACAATGATCCACATAATATTGGCTATGATACAAGCAAGTCCGGTACATACCAAGGTGGGGATTTCAAAGGAATTACACAAAAACTGGACTACTTAGATGAATTAGGAATTAACACTATTTGGATCAATCCGGTAGTCGATAATATTAAGTATGATGTTAGATACAATGAAGATGGAGAAACGCCCTATTATGGCTATCACGGTTATTGGGCAGACAATTTTGGTGAATTAAATCCGCATTTTGGTTCCATGGAGGATTTTCACGAACTGATTGATGAAGCACATGAACGTGGCATGAAAATCATGGTGGATGTGGTGTTGAATCATACAGGTTATGGATTGAAGTCAGGTGACAGCAGTAGTGTTGCGAATTTCCCAACGAACGACGACCGTACCCGTTTTAACGGGATGCTTCGTGAAGTCAGTGAGTCTGGCGATGTTCGTTCAGAGCTTTCTGGCCTGCCTGACTTTCTGACAGAAAAATCTGCAGTGCGAGACCAGATTGTTAAATGGCAAACGGACTGGATTGAAAAGTCCAGAACAGCCAATGGAAATACCATTGACTATTTCCGTGTTGACACCGTAAAGCATGTGGAGAATACTACTTGGATGGCATTTAAGAATTCTTTGACAAAAGTCATGCCAGAGCACAAGTTAATTGGGGAAGCATGGGGAGCAAGTGTTGATAATGACCAAGGCTACTTGAACAGTGGGATGATGGACTCTTTGCTAGACTTTGAGTTTAAGAATTATGCACGAGACTTTGCAAACGGGCAGCTAGATGCGGTTCAGCAAAAGCTTGAGGCGCGGAACAGCAAATTGAACAATACAGCGACACTAGGTCAATTTTTAGGAAGTCATGACGAGGATCGTTTCTATGAGATGGTTGGGGGAGACCTAGGGAAGTATCAAGTGGCAGCATCCCTTCAGTTGACGTCAAAAGGGCAGCCGGTTATTTATTACGGAGAAGAGTTGGGCTTACCAGGTAAGAACGATTATCCGTATTATACCAACCGCCAAAACATGCCGTGGGATGAAGTAGAAGGAAATGACGTGTTAGCCCACTATCAAAAGGTATTGGCTTTCCGTAACGACAATCCAAATACGTTTGCTAAAGGTGACCGCAAAAAGGTAGCGGGATCTGACAGTGACGAATACCTTGTATTTTCACGCACGTACGGAGAAAATTCCGTTTACGTAGGTTTGAATACTGCCACTACTGCTAAAGAAGTAACCCTGAACTTTGGTTCCTCTGAAGCATTGGTAACGGACCACTATTCTGGTCAAGAGTATCAAGCAAATGAAGGTGGACAAGTGAGTTTCACCATTCCAGCGATGGAAGACGGGGGAACGGTTCTGCTTGAAGTAGTGAATGGCGACATTCCAGTTGAAGAAGAACCAACAGAACCAGGTGAAATTGGCGAAAACACGCTTCGTATTCACTATCAACGCACAGACAATAGCTATGAAAATCTTGGCTTATGGCTATGGGGAGACGTGGCAGCTCCATCTGAAAACTGGCCTTCTGGCGGTACACCATTTGAAGCGGAAAACGTCACAGATTATGGTGCATATGTAGACGTAGAGCTTGCAGAAGGCGCGCAAAATGTCGGTTTCCTTGTCTTAAACACGACAAATGGAGATAAAGACGGTGGCGATAAAGCTGTTGAACTTTTTAGTCCAGACTTAAACGAAGTATGGATCAAACAAGGCTCTGACGAAGTATTTTTATATGAACCTGCTGACCTTCCAGAAAATACGGTCCGTATTCATTATGAAAGAACAAACGCAGACTATGACGGCTGGGGAATGTGGAACTGGGAAGATGTAGAATCCCCATCTGACGGCTGGCCAAATGGTGCTGCTGATGCAGCTGGTATCGGAAAATATGGTGCTTACTATGACATTAAGTTAAAAGAAGATGCAAATAAAATCGGCTTCCTTTTTGTGAACAAACAATCAGGAGCACAAACGGGAGATATGACGTTTGAAATGTTACAACAATACAACCAACTTTTTGTAAAAGAAGGGGAGGACAAGGTTTACACAAACCCTTATGGAACCGTGCCATTGGCGCTTGTTTCCGGAGAAGTTTTGTCCAATAAACTGATCACTCTTACTTTTACAAAAACAGAAGGATTAGACGTAACAGAACTGAAAGAGCAGTTGAAGATTGTCGATGTTGATGGAAAGGATGTATCCTTTACAGATATCACCATTGAAGGTGAAAAGACCGTTCATGTTCACGGTGAGTTTGATTTAGAGAAGCTTCCTTTCGATGTTACTTATGGTGATGTGACGGTTTCTGCTAAATCAGGCTGGAAACTGATGGACGAAATGTATGCTTATGATGGCAAGCTGGGAGCAGATTTGCATAAAGACGGAACGGCTACGTTAAAAGTATGGTCGCCAAAAGCGGACAATGTGTCTGTGGTGCTTTATGACAAGGATGACCAAGATGAAGTTGTTAAAACAATTGAAATGGTCAAAGGAGATCGCGGTGTTTGGTCTGTTAAGCTATCTAACGATAATACCGGCCTTGATAGTTTAAAAGGTTACTACTACCATTATGAAATTACGCATGGTGATGTAACGAACCTTGCCTTAGATCCTTATGCAAAATCGATGGCAGCGTGGAACCATGAAGCAGGCGAAAAAGTAGGAAAAGCGGCAATTGTGGACGTAAGCTCTATTGGGCCTGAGCTTGATTACGCCGACATTCCTGGTTATGAAAAGAGAGAAGACACGATTATTTATGAGGTGCATGTACGCGACTTCACGTCTGATCCAAACATTGGGGAAGACTTAAAAGCACAGTTTGGTACATTTGCTTCTTTTGTAGAAAAATTGGATTATATTCAAGACCTTGGGGTGACGCATATCCAATTGCTGCCGGTCATGAGTTACTATTTTAGTAATGAATTTGAATCTGGCGAACGCATGCTAGACTATGCTTCTACCGATACGAATTACAACTGGGGTTATGACCCGCACGGTTATTTCTCCCTATCCGGCATGTATTCGGAGAACCCAGAAGATCCGGAACTGAGAATCAAAGAGTTCAAGAATTTGATTAACGAGATTCATAAGCGCGACATGGGTGTGGTACTCGACGTGGTGTTCAACCATACGGCACAGGTTCACATTTTTGAGGATCTTGTACCAAATTACTACCACTTCATGGATGCAGACGGAACGCCAAGAACAAGCTTTGGTGGCGGACGTCTTGGTACGACACATGAAATGTCCCGCCGCGTGCTGGTGGATTCCATTAAGCATTGGGTGGACGAGTACAAAGTGGACGGATTCCGCTTTGATATGATGGGTGACCATGATGCAGAAAGTATTCAACTTGCTTATGATGAAGCGAAAAAATTGAACCCGAATATCGTCATGATTGGCGAAGGCTGGGTAACATTCGCCGGTGACGAAGGCGAGCCGGTTCAAGCTGCTGACCAGCAATGGATGAAAGATACGGTAGCGGTGGGAAGTTTCTCTGACGAATTCCGTAACGAGCTGAAATCTGGCTTTGGAAGCGAAGGTCAACCACGCTTTATCACAGGCGGCGCGCGAAACGTACAACAAATTTTCGATAACATCAAAGGACAGCCTTACAATTTCGAAGCAGATCAGCCGGGAGATGTGGTTCAATATATTGCCGCACATGACAACTTGACCTTGCATGATGTCATTGCACAATCGATTAAAAAAGACCCGGAACTTCCTGAAAACAGTTTAGAGATTCATAAACGTATTCGTATAGGGAATGCGATGGTATTAACGTCTCAAGGGACAGCTTTCTTGCACGCAGGCCAAGAATTTGGTCGTACAAAGCAATGGAGAGCGGATGCAACGGATGCACCTTACAAGTCTACTTATATGATAGACTCTGAAGGCAACCCGTTTACCCATCCGTATTTTATCCACGATTCGTATGATTCTTCGGATATCATCAACCGAATCGATTGGGAAAAAGCAACAGATGCTGAGAAATATCCAGTAAATAACGTAACTCGTGAATACACAACAGGTTTAATAGAGCTGCGACGTTCTAGCGATGCATTCCGTCTAGGCGACCGTGCACTGGTGGATTCTAATGTATCAATGGTCACAGCACCTGAAATGAAGGAGCAAGATCTAGTTGTTGCATTCAAGAGCGTTTCCACTGCTGGAGTGGAGTATTACACATTCATTAATGCAGATACTTCTAGTAGAACACTGACGTTGGGGCAAGATTTGACGGATGGTGTGGTAGTAGTGGATGCGGATGAAGCAGGTGTGGATGAAGTTTCTGAGCAGACCGGTTTTGAACTGACTGCAGAAGGTATTACACTCGAGCCATTGACGACAGTTGTGGTGAGAGTCGGGGAGCCGGAAGGAACGGACCCTGATGATGGGGACAGTGAACCTGGTGATGGCGATGGAGACGGTAATGGTAACACTCCTCCTGGCAGCGGAGATGACGATGGAAACGGAAATGGAAATGGAAACAACCCGGGGACTTCGCCTGGTAAGGGTGGCGAAAACCCTGGCAATGGAAAAGGCAATGGGAAAACACCTCCTGGAAAAGGAAACAAGCTTCCCAAAACAGCAACATCTTCATTCAATTACATCATGCTTGGAATGGTGATGGTAGTGTTTGGTGGGGTATTGTATCTGGGGAGAAGAAGAATGAGATTAACTAAGTAGTTTTGTTTGGAAAGAGTGTGGGCTGGCGTGTAAACGCGGGTTCACACTCTTTTTTTGCTTACAGAAATACCTTCATCCCTGACAACCTTTTATGGTACGATATGGGAAAACATAAAAGGAGTTAGCCCCACCATGCAAAACACCAAATACTATTTAGCGCTTTTCCTCATCATGATCTTCTGGGGCATGAACGTTCCTTTAGTAAAAATACTTGTGGAGAACTTGAGTCCGATTACTATGACGGGTTTCCGTGTCATGACAGCAGGCCTTACCGTTTTTATGATTCTAGCAACCTTCAAACTTATAAGGCTACCAACAAAAAGAGAAGCCCAATATATCTTGCTGGCTACTTTTCTAAATGTGGTCTGTCATCATTACTTTTTATCCCTTGGACTGAAAGGGACTACAGGCACTAATGCAGGGATCATTTTAGGAGCGGGTCCTATCTTAACTGCTTTGATTGCAACAGTTCTCATTAAAAAAGAGACAAATATCCTAAAATGGACCGGGTTCATCCTTGGCGGAGCTGGTGTTACAATTACCATCTTAGTTGGGAGCAATGGCATATCCGAAGTTAACATAGGAGATTTCTATGTTTTCCTGTCCATATTAACCCAAGCCTTCAGCTTCATCCTTATAAGTAAACTTGCTAAAACATTGGATCCTCGCCTGTTGACTGGGTACATGCTGGTCATTGGGGCAGGAATCCTATTGGTTATTGGTTTAATTACAGAACCAGGAGCGGTAAGGGAGTTTGCATTTCTACCGGGTGAGATATGGCTGGCATTCTTCACATCTGCCATTATTGCAACCGCTCTTGGTCATATGTCTTATAACTTTATCATCGGTAAAATTGGTCCGGCAGAAGCATCCATTTTTCTAAACTTTACTCCATTTTTTGCCCTAATCGGATCTGTCTTTTTGCTTGATGAAAAAGTAACCTATTTTCACATGATCGGTCTAGTGCTGATTGTGGCAGGTGTGTTATTGGGGTCAGGGGCTTTGGAAAGGCGACATACTGACTCAGTTAACCAATATCGGGGAATAGGAAGGTAATGGGTGTTTGATATAAAAAAACCGGACGAAGGATTAAATCCTCTGTCCGGCTGTTTTCAAACTATGAAAATGTACTTTAAGCTATCACTCGGCGTCTTGCAATCCAAACTCCAACAATACCAGCAACCAACATAACGAATCCAACTAAGATATAGTTCAATGTGTTTGTTGCAGTAACAGGTAGCTTATTACCTTTTTTCGTGTCGGAAGCTGGTTGTTTAACCTTAGGATTTTTATCTTTAACGTCCACTGGTTTCTCCACGACTGGTGGTGTGTTTTCTTCTTCTTTTTCCTCTTTATCTTCTTCTTCCTCTACAGGCTGTTCTTCAACTGATAGAGTAGAAGCGTCAATCTCGAAGTAATCCATTTCCCATCCATCAACATCCACCGGGATAATTGCAATGGTATATAAAGTGTCTGACATCAAATCAGTGAAAAGGAAAGAGGTATCATTGGTAATATCTACTATCTCTCCATCTAAAAGTACCTGATAGTGATCGACTTCATCTGCCCACTCGTAAGACCACTCAATTTCAATGGTACTGTCCGTAACATCTACTACGTCAATGGTAAGAGCAGATGGACCGTGGAATTCATCCTCGGTTAGATAAACGGTCACACCAAATTCTCTAAGTTGCTCTACAATCTCAAGTTCTGGGGAGCCTTCCTCAAATGTTAGTCCTTCCATTCCAAAAAGAGTTACTTCCCACAGGTATTCAAGTTCCAGAAGAACGCTGATATCTGTAATGTTGGTTTCATGCAAGTACAGCATCTCCAAATCTGCCAACCCACTTAAGCCTGAGATATCAGAGATTGGGGTTACTGACAGATCAAGATAACTAATATATAAATCTTTCAATGGACTGATATCTGTAATAAGATTATCCGATAAATTTAGGGAGTTTAAAGACTCCATGCCTTTTAAAGGAGAAAGGTCTTTTATTTCATTTCCGCTAATATCAAGATCAAACAAGTTCACTGCATGTTCTATTCCATCCAGCTTTTTTATACCCATCCAAGATGCATATAGGTATTCCAAGCGTTCCATATCAGACTGATAAATATCACGTTCAAGTTCTTGGAGACCTAGCTGATAACGGATGGCTTCGTTTAAGCCACTGTCAGGAATAGTAACAGTATCACCCGTTGGAGATGCAAGAGTCTGTGCAATATCAAAACTATCATGAAGAAGAGTAGTTCCATCTTCATCATACATCTCTACTTTAATGTTGTAGTCTTTTGACGGTTCAAGTCCCAAAATGGTCGTTTCATTCATGTTTGTTTCTTCATAAAGTACATCATTTACATACACTTTATAAAGGTATTCTTTCTCATAATCTTCTTCGTTCTCTGTGTAGTACCACCAGCCAAGAGAAATGCTCTGTTCCGTTGTATTGTAGAATTCCAATTCTAGAGGTTCGAAGTATTCCTCTTCTAGAACATCTACATAAACTCCGGCGTCAGCCCAAACATTAAGGAGATCCCAAACAGGTGATTCTGGAGAAAAATCAATGTTAGTATCTGCTAATGTTACAAATGTAAGGTTATTCAAGTTCGCTAATGCTGAGATATCGGAGATTTGTGTATGATGCAAAGCTAAAACTTCAAGGTTCGTTAATCCAGCCAAAGCATCAATTTTCGTTATAGGGTTGTTCCCTAAACCAAGAATGGATAGATTGGTCAAATTGCTCAGAGGATTAACATTTGTCAGATTGTTTTCTTCCACATCCAACATATAAAGCTTTTTCAATCCTGCAAGAGGAGAGAGGTCTTCAATGCTGTTTTCGTAAAGGAATAAGAACTCTAAATTGACTGCTTTTTCAAGCCCTATAATACTTGTAAGACCAAGAGAGCTTGCATAAAGCATGGTTAAGTGTTGCATATCACTTTCGCGGATCTCCCTGTCTAAGTTCATCTGTGTTTGAATGGCAACTCCGAGGTTTGCATCGTCAAACTCAACCACTTCACCCGATGGAGAAGGAAGTGTATTTATTTGTAAAGTTTCTTCTAATAACAAATTACCGTTTTTATCTAATGCTTTCACCTTTACTTCATATAGCGTATTAGGTGTTAAATTTGTAAACTCGTAATCTGTTAGTCTAGGGCTGCCTGAAGTGATTAAAGTATTGTTGAGGTAAAGCTCGTACTTGGAAATTCTTCCAATACTTCTATCTACATGACCAAACCACATCATAGCAAAAGAATGCTCATTGACGAACATTTTTTCAAGATAAAGATAAGATTCCTCTTCTTCACCAATCAAGCTGTTCTTTAAAAAGTTCTCTTTTTCTGAAGGGACAAAGTTGACTTCAGCACCTTCTACCTCTTCTATGGTAGATTCGGTGTTTTCCTCTTCCTCAGTAGAAGGTAAGGGGTCTTCTGAAGTAACAGACTCTTCTTCACTTGAAACAGTTTCTACTTCTTCGTTAACGGCTTCGCTTCCTTCTTCTGTTTTTACATTAGGGTCTGAAGAGACAGATTCTTCTGAAGCGGTTGTAGTTTCCATCAAATCCACTACCATTTTATTGCTTTGCAAAGCTTGTCCATTCAAGTTCCATACGACACCATACTCGATAGCTGTTGGGTTATCTATCTTGTCTGTATATGTATAAACTCTTGTGAATTCTGTAGCCTGATTCACTAATTCTTCAGGGGCTACTTCCACTACATCACCATTTTTTACTACAATAAAGCTTTGTTCGTCACTGCCTGATAAAGGATTCACGCTAGTAGTCTCCCAAACTAAAACATTTCCATTCTCAGATGGCACTACTTCCCTTATTAATATTTTTGACGTTCCTTCTTCGGTTCCCTCCGAATAGGCATGTGCAGCAGGACTTACTAATGAAAGTATTAAGGTAAATACAACCAATACATTTAGCCAAAAACTCCTTTTCAACTAAAACAATCCCCCTTTTCAAAAATATAGAAATTTACCCAACAGGAAGATTATACTACCAAAGTTCGTTTTAGAGAATTACTTTTTTATGTAAATTTGTAGAAAAAATTGGATAAGTGTATAAAGAAGAAGAGTTGCTAAATGAGGAAGGAATATTACGCCGGATTTTCAAATAAAATTCATACAGATGAAAATCCGGCTCTCCTGTATATTAGTAACAGATTGGTGTAACCGTAATTCACGTTTTGGTTGCAGCAAGATCTTACTAATTCATGATGAAATGCTAGTCTTTTATTTTACGAGATTTTGATGAGCGCTTTACTTTCGGGTTTAACGAAAAATTGAACTGTTTGTTTGAACAGAAACGAGTTAAAACTACAGAAGCTTTTTTTACCTGTTCATAAATTGTGATGGCAGACACATTTAGAATCAAACGATCATGATTGTTAAATACAACTACACATCTCGTGGAGGATACGGCTTCAACATGTGACAAATGGTGAAGAAATAACCAGCAACATGCTTCCTGTTCAGGTGAATGTGAAGGAATGGCAATAATCCCTTCAGCCTGATCAATAAGAATAGGCGTCTTTTGAATATAATTGGTAAAATGAATGGTTGCAATCCGACGTCCATCATAAGTACTACTGTCATCTAAACAGCCGGTATGTAAAATATCCCTTGCGGTGTCATCAGTCATATAGTCCCCCTCGATATCCTTTATGTAGGTTTGATATTGTGGATGCCTATGTGCTTGCAATGCCATTGTCGAAAGACCAATCTGATATTGATAAATCACTTGAAGCTCTTTCCCCATCGGTTTCTAACCCCTCCCATACAATAAAATAAAGCGTTTACAAATACTATTATATATAAAGTGGTAAAAAATACCTAGTATTTTTAAAAGATAATTGTGATTTTTTGTAAAAAAATGTAGTTTACCTACAAAAAAAAGGAGACCTCAAAAATTCGTCAGGCTATTTCATGATGTTTTAACATGTTGTCTTGCAATGAAAGATTAGAATTTGTACCCCTAAAATATAAGAGTTCTAGACTGATGTAGTGTAGATATGCGTTGTGTTATACTAGATATATATATCTAGTGAAATTTTGAGGAAGTAGTGGAATGCAGTTGCAATTTCAGAAAAAAATGGTCGCGATATTATCTTGGGCACTTGTTATTAGTTGGATGGCATTAATTTTTTTCCTTTCTGCTCAGCATGCAGATCAGTCAGCGGACTTAAGCGGGGGAATTACAGAGCTAGTAAACAAAGTAGTGGAACAAGTCGCCCCTGAAGCAGAACTTCACATAGATGAGATTAGTTTTTTCGTTAGAAAGAACGCGCACTTTTTTGCTTATATGCTGCTTGTGATGCTCACATTGAATGCAGTTAGAAGAAGTGGGGGACATGGCTGGTTGAGCATAGGACTGGCATTTGTCATTACGGTCCTTTACGCCATTTCTGACGAAGTTCATCAGTTATATGTTCCCGGCAGAAGCGGACAGGTGAGCGATGTGGTATTGGATAGCACGGGTGCTGTCGTGGGAATTGCCCTGTATTTGGTGATAAGCCACAGGAACGATAGAAAACAAAAGGTCAAAAATAGAGACAGAGAAAACTAATGCTGCCTAAAACTAAAAGCCAAAAAGAGGAAGAGGGAACCCTAACTCTTTTTGGCTTTTTATTGGGTTTGCTTTAGTGCTTTAATTGATTGAGGGTCAGACCCCTCTTTACTTCTTTATTTCTCCACCGTGCTAAACCAGGGATAGGCGGTAGCCGTTACGGCCGCCGTTTTTGACAGCGTAGAGGGCTTGGTCGGCTTTGCGCAAGAGTTGTTTGACAGTGGATCCATTGGCTGGGTAGGTGGAAATTCCGATGGACGATGTAGCTTCTATCAGATGACCTTGAAGAGTGTATGGACTTCCTAAGATTCCTAAGATCCTATCTGCTATTTTTTCTACCTGTGTTAAATTTTCCATGTCGTGAAGAACGATGACAAATTCGTCACCGCCTAAGCGAGCAACAATATCGCCCTCTCTTACACATCTTTCCAAGCGTTTGGAGAAATGTATAAGCAATTCGTCCCCAACCTCATGTCCATATGTATCGTTTACTTCTTTCAAATGGTCACAATCCAAGAAAAACACAGCAAGCATACTTTCAGCTTGGGCCGCACCAATAAGTGATTCTTCTAGCTTTTCTTCTAACAACCTTCTGTTGGGTAGCTCTGTCAGGCTATCATGATACGCTTGAAAGGTAAGCTGTTCTTGTAGTTTTTCTCTTTCTTTTTCAATGCATCTTTTTTCCGTGATGTCTTGGGCAATGATATACGTACCCTTTAGAACTCCTTTTACTATGATAGGAACATTTGTGACAGACAAGCATAATTCACGGCCCTTAGAATCAGGGAAAAGCAACTCATAGTTTGTAACCTCGCCACACTTTGTCTTGTTGAAGTCTAAATCCGGAACAACCTTTTTGGCATACTCCACAATATTAAACCCAATAATGACTTCTCTTGGAAAACCTGAAATGTTCACACAAGCTTCATTAATATTCTCAATGATCCCATCTTCATTTACCATACATACAGCATTTTTATGATAGGAAAATAATGATTTATAGGCATCGTTGCTTTCTTCTAATTTTTCTTCAAGTTCTTTTAGATGCTGTATATTACGATAAATCATGGAAATGGCAACGACTTTGTTTTCCTCATTCAAAATGGGCGAATAGCTGACAGAAGTATGAATGGACTTTCCTTCTTTTGTTAGCCGGACAGTTTCTTGAGAAGGAACGGACTGTCCTCGCTTTATAAGAGCCAACGTTTCCATTGTTTTTGGTTTTAATTCTTTTGGTGTAATGGGAAATGATTCCCACGATTGACCTATTAGTTCAGAAGCACTCCATCCAAATTGTTGGACAAATGCTCCATTAATTTTCAGAACTGCGTCCTCCATGTCGATGACAAGCATCGCATCCACGGTGTTTGCTACCAACGATTCCAGAAAGATATAATCTTCCGCTTTCTTTTTTAAGGCACTTATATCTTTCGTAATCGCCAGCACAAATGTTTTTCCATCTTCCTCTATATATGTCAGGCTTGTTTCAGATGCGGGAAGATCGCTTACAAATAAATTCAAATCTGAGTAGGTTACAGTCTGCTGTGATTGAATGCACTTTGTATAATTTTCGTCCAGTAAGGTAAAAACGGATGGAGGAAGAACATCTACTAACTTTTTTCCCACCATACCAATTGCAAGCTTCTGTTGCGCAGATGGATTTACACTTGTGTACCATAATTCGTTATCTTTCCACTCCACCAAGAAGACCATATCTTCCATTTGGTCAAAAAACAATGAAAACTGCTGTCTAATAGTCATCGTACTCCTACTTTTCCAATAAATAAATTTAAATAGCATATTTCTTCCATTATATCAGAATATTCAATGAAACATTAGAAATTGTAAATTAATATTAGTTTAATATTAAAAATAAAATAAGGGGTCAGACCCCAGAAGGTATTTCCTTCCCTCTGTCGAAACCCCACTTCTCCTTTTCGCCATCTATCAATCTAGTACCCCTATGTTGTCAATTGAGTGACCCTGAAATGGTATGGAAGCGTTTTATAATGTAGGAAAGCGTTTACAAATAGGCGGTGAGTGAGTAAAGATGGAGACTAAAATTGAACCGAAAATGGATCCTGTTGTGCCGAATAGTTCAGGCAGGATGAAGTTGCATGATGTGAAGGGCGATCCGAAAAGGAAAGTCAAGCTAAAGAGCATATTAACGTACTCGGCTTTTGTGGGACCAGCACTTGTTTTTTTCTTTGTCATTCAAATCATCCCGTTTCTGATGGGAATCTATTATTCTTTTACGTCCTGGAATGGTGTCAGTTCCGCGATTGAGTGGGTGGGACTAGAAAACTATAAGCGGATCTTCACCAACGATGAAGTGTTTTTTAACTCTTTTATGTTCACGACAAAATTTATGTTTGCAGCAGTTATCATTAGTAATTTAATAGGTTTCGGCCTTGCGCTGTTATTGAATGCAGCATTGAAAACGAAAAATATCCTAAGAACCGTCTTTTTCATCCCAAATGTCATCGGGGGACTATTGCTCGGTTTCATCTGGCAGTTCATTTTTGTCAGAGGATTTGCATCGGTTGGAGAACTTACGGGACTTTCTTTTTTCAAGCTTCCTTGGCTTGGAGATGAAACAACAGCATTTTGGGGAATTGTCATCGTATTTGCTTGGCAAATCAGCGGTTACATGATGATTATTTACATCGCAGCCCTTCAAGGGGTGGACAATTCCTTATTGGAAGCAGCTAGAATTGATGGGGCTAACAACTTCACCCTTATCACCAAAATTATTATTCCATTAATTTTACCGGCCTTCACGATCTGTTTCTTTCTGACAATCGCGATGGCATTCAAAATATTCGACCTGAACCTGAGTTTAACAGGTGGTGGACCATTCAACTCTACGCAGTCAGTGGCCATCAACATTTATCAAGAAGCGTTCCAAAATAACCGTTATGGCCTTGGAACGGCAAAAGCAATCATCTTCTTTGTAGTCGTGGCTATCTTTACGACATTCCAAGTAATGGCAACAAAGAAAAGGGAGGTTGAGGCATAATGGATCAAAAGTATACGAAAAGAACCTTTGTGCTTGAAATTATAGGAATTCTTCTGGCAATCCTATTCCTCATTCCCTTTTACTTTGTCATCATAAACTCAGTGAAAAGCTTTAGTGAAATATTGATTGACGCGGCAGCATTGCCGACAGAAATCCTTTTCAGCAACTATGCAAAAGTGTGGGAAATCATCCAATTCCCACGCGCTTTCTGGAACTCGCTTATTATTACAGTTCTAAGTAACATTGGAATTGTCGTCATAAGTTCCATGGCTGCATGGAAAATGGTCCGCACTCCCGGAAAGTTTAGTAAAATATTATTTGTCATCATCGTTTCCGCGATGGTCATTCCGTTCCAAACGGTCATGATTCCATTGATGAAACTAGGTGGCGCGCTTAACCTTATCAACAGCATCCCTGGAATCGTCGTTATGTACTTCGGTTTCGGCGTACCGCTCTCACTTTTCCTCTACCACGGATTTGTGAAAACAGTGCCGGTGGAAATTGAGGAAGCAGCACGAATTGATGGTTGCAGTCAGTTTGGGGTGTTTTGGAGAATAGTATTCCCACTCCTCAAACCCATTACGGTCACAGTGGTTATCTTAAACACGCTTTGGATTTGGAACGATTATCTGTTGCCGCTACTTGTTCTGCAGACAGCGGAGCTTAGAACCATTCCACTTGCAACAAGTTCGTTCTTTGCGCAGTACACGAAGCAATGGGATATGGGGCTTGCAGCATTAATGCTGGGGATCGCGCCAATCATCATTTTCTTCTTATTTTTACAAAGGCATATCATCAAGGGGATTGCCGCAGGTTCTGTTAAGTAGACTTAGCATGGGCCGCAACCTTACTGTGGCCTTTGCCAAGTTACTATAAAATTTTTCATTTAAATCAAGGGGGGCAATTTAATGAAACGCTTAGTACTTCTTTTATTATCGTTGTCGTTAGTGGTTGGAATCTTTGCAGGTTGTTCTAGCGATAATTCTTCAAGCAACAGTGACAACAACTCCGGGGATGGAGATCAAGTTACACTGAATCTTTTCCAATTTAAAGTGGAAATCGCTGACCAGTTAGCGGAAATGATTAAAGAATTTGAAGCAGAACATCCGAACATCAAAGTAAAATTAGAAACAGTTGGTGGAGGAGCAGATTACGGTGCAGCACTTAAAGCAAAATTTGCTTCTGGTGAACAGCCGGACATCTTCAACAACGGTGGATTCAAAGAGCTTGAGCTTTGGAAAGAGCATTTAGCAGATCTATCTGAAGAGCCATGGGCAGAGCACGTTCTACCAATCGGTAAAGTACCAATGACAGATCCAGAAGACGGCAAGCTGTACGGAATGCCGGTTAACCTTGAAGGATACGGGTTCATCTACAACAAAGACTTGTTTGAGGAAGCTGGAATCACAGAACCTCCTACAAATATTACAGAATTGAAAGCGGCTGCTGAAAAATTAGAAGCAGCAGGCATCACTCCTTTCTCTGCTGGTTATGCAGAATGGTGGGTAATCGGGCAACATCTACTTAACATTCCATTTGCACAACAAGAAGATCCAGAAGCGTTCATCGCCGGCCTATACGACGGATCAGAGAAAATTGTAGGTAACAAGCATTTTAAAGAATTCAAAGAAGTTCTTGACGCTGAAATCAAATTTGGTAACGACAATCCATTAACAACAGACTACAACACACAAGTTACGCAATTTGCTAGTGGTCAAACGGCAATGCTTCAACAAGGTAACTGGACGGAAAACATGATCTATGAAGTAGATCCAGACATGAACATGGGCTTCCTACCAATTCCAATCAACGATGATGCAAGTGCAGACAGCCTACCTGTTGGCGTTCCAAACAACTGGGCTATCAACAAAAACTCTGAAAATATCGAAGAGGCAAAAACATTCTTAAACTGGATGGTATCCTCTGAAACTGGTAAACGCTTCATCACAGAAGAGTTCGCCTTCATTCCGGCATTCGATAACATCGAGCCAGCTGGACTTGGTGATCTTGGTCAATCTATCCTTGAGTACTCTACTGCGGAAAAAACGGTTCCTTGGACTTGGTTCATGTGGCCGGATGGAGCAAACAAAGAGTTTGCAGCAACTATCCAAGAATACGCTGCTGGAAGAATCGACTACGACACCGTTCTTGAGCGCTTCCAAACTACTTGGGATAACCTAAAATAATCACTATTTTCGAAAAGCATGTCTCATAGCAGGCATGCTTTTCTGGTATAATTAAAAGAAAGATATTGTACGTAAAATAGGTTTGAATTTACTCTGAACTGTTGATTTCTGTTCCAAGCGCCTATCAATAGGCCAGAAAAGTAGATGAATTAAGGTAAGGTTGCTGATTAGACATCGCTGTTGATTTCCGCAAATGGCTTCGCTTTCCTAGGGGCGGTGCTTGAGCCTCCTCGCTCCGCTGCGGGGTCTCAAGCTACCGATGTCTCCCTCAGGAGTCTTCGCCCTTTGCTCCAATCAACAGCTAAAGATTACTAGATACATAAAATTTATATTTTTCGGTAGCTAGTCTGCGGGGTCTCCCTTATCCCTTACTTCCGCAAAAATCTGCGCGCCATCCACTCTAATTACGTAGTTTTTGAATTTTTATAGAAAAGAAAAGAAGACCTTTTATTACCATAGGTTTCCCTTGTTGACTGAAGTGCAAGGTGTGAGACTCCAGAGGGGGAGTAACGGTAGATTGAGACCCCGCAACGAAGGAGGCCACTGAAAAACTTATAAAGTAAAGTTTATTACGATTCGTAGCTGGTGATTGGAGCAAAAGGCGAAGACTCCATAGGGAGATAGTGCTAGGTGGAGACCCCGCAGGCGAAGACGAGGAGGCTCCAGCAGCGCCCCTAGGAAAACGAAGCCATTTGCGGAAATCAACAGCGGTGTTTAAATACATTCTAAAATCAAAGAGTTACTCAGTGGTCTCCAACGAAGTGAGGAGGCTCAAGCACCGTCCCGCGGAAAGCGAATACCTGAAACGAAAGGAAACAAGGAGTATAGGAGTATCATAAAAATGTAAGCGCTTCGGAGGTGATGGATCCATGTTTAAAAAAAGCATACGCAACAAACTGATCGCACTCCTTTTAATCATTACGATCCTCCCATTCGGAACGTCGATCATCATTACATACTACCAAACAAAAGAAGCATTCAAAGACCTGGTCGTCCAAGAAAACAGCAACCTTCTCTACCAAGGGAAAATAAATCTCGAAAACTATTTGGAAGAGCTCAACAATCTCACCCTATCACTTTACAACAATCCTGATTTCATCAACTACATGCGGACACCAGACAATGAAGCGAACTATTTAACGATAGGAATTGTCAGAAACGTACTGCAGACCATTCTATACGCAGAAGAAAACATCACGAGGGTGCAGATCTCTTTTGCAGAGGAAAATAGGGGGATCACCGCCTCCAAACGGTCCACGGTCGTTTTCTCTGACCGCATCTCCAATGCCTACGAAGACGCATATAAACGCGCTCAAATCAGTCCGTACAACTATAATATTGACACCACCCAGCTTCAAGAGGGGCGAAATGTTTTGTATGTTCACCGTGCCTTGACGAATGTACCTTCTGATAAGGTGCTAGCTTATATTACCCTTGAAGTGGGCACGGAAAAAATTCTGGAGTTAAGTGAGAACCTTTACAACAAGGAAAAAGAAGAGTTATTCATCCTCTCTGCAACAGGAGAGTTGATCTATAGCTCGAACCCAATGGTCGCCTCCAAAAAGGAAGAGCAACGATGGATTCCAGAGATTATGAAATCAGAATCAACGCAGGGAACGATGGAATGGGACAATGGGCAATTTCAAGGCGTCATGATGTATGACCAAACGGAGCTTGCAGAAGGTGGATGGATCTTGGTGAAGCGGGTCCCTTACACTACCCTTTATGACAATGCCTTCGTGGTAACGAAAATCAATATTCTTTTTGGTGTTATTGGGTTGTGCTTGGTCATTTTAGCATCGCTTATTGTTTCTTTTAAAATTACTTCCCCTATCAGAGTATTGCTCCAAAACATCCAGCAAGTAAAAGAGGGGAACATGAATGTGCAGTTCCCATCTCTAGGAAATGATGAGATTGGTATATTGGGATATCGTTTTAAGCAAATGATGGAACGAATTAACCTCTTAATCAACAGAGAATACAAGTTGGAGATTGAAAATAAAACCAATCAGTTAAAGGTGCTTCAATCACAGCTGAATCCGCATTTTTTATATAATGCCTTGCAATCAATTGGAACACTTGCCTTGAAAAATAAGGTCCCGCAGATCTACACCCTCCTGACCCACCTCTCAAAAATCATGAGATATGGGATGAACATGGAGGAGGACATGGTACCGTTAAAAAAAGAAATTAATTATGTAAAGGCATTTCTTTTGCTGCAAAAAGAACGTTTCGGCGAGCATTTCGAATATGAGATAGAAATGGAAGAGAACGCGCTGGACATAGAGGTACCCAAAATGATCCTCCAACCGATTATCGAGAACTATTTTAAACATGGATTTGATATTCGAGAAGGGGTTGGGAAGATTGATATTCATGGGAAGATAGCAAGCAATTATCTTTATCTCGCCATTTGGGATAACGGTGCCGGTGTGAGTGACAGCAGATTGACGGAAATTTATCGCTTGTTGAGAGAAGGGAAACCAGCTTCTGACGTAGAAGAAACTAATATAGGATTGAAGAATATTCATACACGCTTGCAGCTTTATTACAATAACTTAGCCTCGCTTCACTTAGAAAATCATCATAAAGGTGGTTTTATGGTGACATTGAAGCTTCCGCTAGAAGTTGGGGGTGAAAAAAATGAAAGCAATTATCGTGGATGATGAAAAGCATGTGCGAGATGGACTGCAGCTGTTGGCAAATTGGAAGGAAAACGGGATTGATACGATTTATGAAGCAGAGGATGGGGACGAGGCGATTTTGCTCATCAAGCAGCATCGCCCCGAAATTATCTTTACCGATATGGCCATGCCGAAAAAGGATGGAATCAGCCTGCTTAAATGGATTGCAGAATCAGATTTACCGAGCGTGACCATTGTGGTTAGCGGATATGATGATTACACATTCATGCGGAATGCTATTTATTATAAGAGTTTTGATTATATTTTAAAGCCGATTGATCCGGACCTGTTAAATGAGACGTTAGAACGGGCCGTGAAAAAGTGGAAAGAAGATGCTTTGGCCAAAAGGGCTTTGAGTTCTGCAAGCGATGTGGAAACGATTCCTGTCCGGAGCTTTGAAGCAGGTTCCATTTCAAGTATGGATAAAATTGAGGAATACCTAAGGGACAACTATCAACAGGATATCACCCTTCAGGAAATTGCCGATCGTTTTTACTTGAGCCGTGAGCATATTTCCCGCAAGTTCAAGCAAGAGTATCATGAAACCATTACGGATTATGTAACGCGAATCAGAATGGAGAAGGCGAAGGAATTACTGGTGAATCCTAAGTTAAAAATTTATGAGATTGCGTATCATATTGGTTATCAGAATGAGAAGTATTTTAGTAAGGTGTATAAGAAGTTTTTTGGTGTGACGCCAAATGAGTATAGAGGTAGTTTAGTCAAATAGGTGACACCGCTGTTGCTTTCCGCACTGGGCTTCGCTTTCCTGCGGGCGGTCCGGGAGCCTCCTCGGCAAGCCTGCGGGGTCTCCCCAGTCCCTTCCTCCCGCGGGAGTCTTCGCCCTGTGCTCCAAGCAACAGCTAGAGAATCCTTATGCATTACTATTTTTGAAAAATACATATAAATGATAAATGAGGTGTAGGTATGAGTAAGTTACGTATGGGGATTATTGGGGTTGGAGGTATTGCGCAGAACCGTCATATCCCGACGTTTTTAAAAATGGAAGAGAAAGTGACGATTACGGCAATCAGTGATGTGAATGAAGAGACGGCACAAATGGTAGGGCAGAAGTTTGGAATTAGCAATGTGTATGCCCACTATGCGGATATGTTTGAACATGTGGATGCAGTGACAATTTGTACACCAAACAAGTTTCATGCAGAAATAACCATTGCAGCTTTAGAAGCAGGTTTGCATGTGTTCTGTGAAAAACCGATGGCAATGCGCCCAGATGAATGTGAAGCTATGGTTGCTGCTGCTGAAAATTCAGGCAAGCAGCTTGCAATTGCCTACCATTACCGGTTTATGAAAGAATCGGTGGCAGCGAAACGTTTGGTGGATGCGGATGAAATGGGTCGACCGATTGTTGCAAGGGCTCGCGGTATGCGTCGACGTAAAGTGCCTGGATGGGGTGTGTTTACGAACAAGGAATTACAGGGAGGAGGTAGCTTAATTGACTATGGTTGCCACTTGTTGGATCTATCTTTGTGGTTGCTCGGAAACCCGAAGCCTGTGGAAGTGATGGGATCTGCCTATAATGAGTTAAGTAAAATTCCAGGGCAAGTGAACCAATGGGGCAGCTTTGATCATGAAACGTTTGAAGTGGACGATCACGTGACAGCTTACATAAAATTTGAAGGTGGAGCTTCCTTGCTGTTTGAAACCTCTTGGTCAGCGAATGTAAAAGGGGACGAAGAGAGTGTAAGTATATCCGGAATTAGTGGAGGGGTGGACCTGTTTCCATTCCACGTTAATCAGATGAAGCACGGCATGCTCTTAAATACAGAAGCCGACTGGGTGCCAGGCGAAGACGACCCAAGTCTCCCGCAAGCAGAAAACTTTGTAAACAGCTGCCTCGGTCTAGAAGAACTAATCGTCAAACCACAACAAGCCATGCAAGTCTCCCTCATCATCGACGCCATCTACCGCAGCAGCGAGACCGGCAAAAGTGTGAGTTTATAGTGGAAGAAGGGGGTTTCGACGTCGAAGGGGAAAATCCTTTGAGGGTCTGACCCCTTTTCGAAAAAAAATAAGCAGTCCAAGAATTCTACCGAATTCCCGGACTGCTTTTGCATTTTATTCTGGTTATCTTCTAAAAAGGTCGTTGTCTCGGTCGTCGGTAAAAAGGTTGTTGCGTTTTTGGGTCATTCTTTCTTTTTTGCGGTCGGAGAATGGACCTTCTGAGCTGTCTTCTTCAAATAGTGGGCCTTCATTTTGTTCATTGTAGCGTACATGTCCCTCTTGCATGTACGTTTCTTCGTCAATATGGACAGATGTCTCTTCTTCCGGAGTATAAATGTCACCAGGTTGTTCTGTTTCATAGTTTGTAGACTCATAACTATTTATCAATGGCTCGTCTTTTTCGATTTCCTTTAATGTATCTTCAAAAAGAATAGGGCCTTTATCTCCTGTTTCTCTTACTTGCTCATCAGTTCTACCTGCAGTCTCAGAATCTACAGGTCTCGTAGAATAACCTGCTCCTGTATCCCCAGAGCGAAAGAGTGGCTTTTTGTCCTGACTGCGACTCATATCCCCTGCTGTTTCTTCCAACTCCACACCCAGTGGGCCATTTGAAACAACGCGCTGGTCATAGACATCTTCCTCATATGGCTTTTCCATCGGGAACGGCTGTCCATGTTCATAGAGTAATGCTTTGTCCACGTCTTCCTCTGAACTATTTTCGGCATAACGCTTTCCGTTATTAGTTGCAGTAGGCTGCGCGCCGTCTAAATCATTCTCTAAATCTAACTCAGAATCCACCCCACTTCTTAGCGAAGTTGATTCGCTCGTCACACTTGCCTGGTCATGGAGCGCAATGACCTCTTCCCGAGCGTAATTCTTCTCGGTTTCAACAGGATTGCCGGTCAAGAGTTGCTCATCTAGTGGAAT
Source organism: Bacillus sp. CHD6a (assembly GCF_001293645.1). Lineage (GTDB taxonomy): Bacteria > Bacillota > Bacilli > Bacillales > Bacillaceae_I > Sutcliffiella_A. Next base: position 116,703 of record NZ_LBMD01000003.1, on the reverse strand, counting down.
GCTTCCATCTATGTTGGAATCAGGCACTGGACGATTAATGGAGGTGCTTGATTCTGTTATTCTTTCGTTCTCTGAAACGACAGGTTCTTCCGCTGTTAACGATTCTGTATCAGGATCTACCTGTAAAGCGGTTTTTTCCCTCGCATATCTCTCCAATCGGCTCTCTGTGATAGCTTCCTGGCGCAATTTCTTGCTCGATATCGGTTCGGCAAGTACAAGCACCTTTCCAACTTTTACATCAAACTCATAACGATATGCTTCCTCTTTTGCAATGCCCATCTCCATCAATGTAATTGCAACGCTTTTATTTTCAGGAGTGAATAGGCTTTTTGGTGTGACGATGGAGCTGCTCGGATTGATGCTTGAATACTCATTAAGTTGAGCTTCTCGTTCATCGTGAGTACGAGTTAATGCCCCGTCACCAAATTGCTCTACCAGTCCACGGTTATCACGAATAATCCAGATTTCCTCCGGTTGGTAGCCCTCTGACTGCAGCCAATCAATTTTCGCAAGTGCATCCTCTTCCAGTAAATAAGAACCAATAACCTCTTTACGTTGCTCTACCATGCAACTTCCTCCTTATAGTGCTGTAATAAAGTTCTTATACCCAGAAGAATAAAAAGGGTAAACCAACCTGGAATATGATTCAAATTTATTGTGTGAAAACTGCACTTATTAGCAAGTTAAGTGATCCAACGAGAGTGATTTTTTTAAGAAGAAACCTTAAGGACGCGTTGGACGATATCCAGAAACAAAAAAGACCTGTATCCTAGGTCTTTTTTGTTTTACAAACATAGCTTTTTCAAAAGTTAATCCGAAACACAACCGCTGTACCCTATGGGAATCCTATGTTTTCATTTCTGCTTAAACCAACGTTTGTTTTAAAAAAGCTATTCTAAATTAGTGAATGCGCATAGAACAACACAAACATGCCATTTTCGACAACATCAATTAAATTTTCCTTGTATAACTTTTTCAAAAGTTAATCCGAAACACAACCGCTGTATCCCTTGGAAATCCTATAATTCCATTTCTGCTTGAACCAACGTTTGTTTAAAAATTACTATTCTCTTTTTTCTGGTTTTTGCTTGCCTGTGGGGAACGAAATGGCAGTAAGCGATCGGTCTTGAACCTCTACGCTTGCAATATGTTGGTTTGGGAGGGTGATGTGGTTCACCTCTATATAATACGTATAAGTTCCAGGAAGCGGAATGATGTCAGTCCAGGTAATTTTTGTAGTGTTGATAATTGTTTTTTCACAATCATTTTGTCCAAATTGATTAATTAATGCAAAACTTTCACTTGTTAACGGGATTGTCTCGCGCAGCAAAGAGAACTCGACAATAAAACTATATGCAGGATTGTTTTCCGTCAGGATAAAAGCTTCGATCATGGCATCTAACTTTATCACTTCATTTGGAAAATGGGTCCTCACCTTTAATTCAATAGCTTGTGTTGGCATGTCCGCTTCAATCGCCAACATTTCATCGCTCTGATTATAATAATACCTTGGTTCCATGCCCCTGGGTTGCACGTCACAATTACACGGCACCCTGCAGCCGCAACTTTTTCTCCATTCAAAATATAAGGACATTGAATAATGCCTCCTTTAGACATACTATCCATTCCATAACATATGCTTGTCATCGCTGTTTGGCGAGGGTAGGAGCCTTGAAGAATAAAAATAAAAAGCCCATAAACCTCTTCATTCAGGTTCATGGACTCTACTTGGTCATTCATACAATTCCCTATAAACAATCGCCTTCAATGCCAACTGTTCTTCCTCTGTCAATTTCTCCTCAAATGTTTCCACTAACTCCAGCACTTCCTGTTCCGTCATGCCGTTCGCTGCTTTTGACTGTATCTGCTGCATTTCTTGAAAACTTAGTTTTTGCATGACCATTCTTGTTGCTTCTTCACGGGTTTGGACTGGCAGCTCTTCCAGGTTAGCTTCTGCTCCCTCTGCAATATAGTTCTTCAAGGCAGGCGATCTGTCTACATACTCCCGAGCCATAGCGACATCGTTATTTTTCACCAAGTCTTTTTCCACATAATCGACTGCCTGATCTTCCAAGTATTTATTGATAAAATAATAGCCTGCATATCCAAGGATTCCTAGGATAAGGGCTGTAATAAATATTCCTTTGATAAATTTCACTTTGGACACCTTCTTTCAACTTAACTATATATAACTATAGATGACGAAAGCAAATTTCAAAGAAAGAAGTTTGATTTTAGCATGAAAGGGTATATGATAAAAAACAAAAACCGACGAATATCTAGCAAATTAATAAGATTCTTCTTGTGTTTTTGGTAGAAAGTAGTAGAATTGTAGTATATTTTGTAATTAATTAGGCGGTGAAATTTGGTTGATGAACGACTATAAAAGTATTGAAAGCAAAGAAGAGATTATTAAAGTGCTTCAATATGCCTATCAACAAGGCACAGAGAGAGAGAATATATCCATGATGGAACTTATAGATGAAATGAAAGAAAAGCTGCAGTTGCTTGTAAAATAAATAAGATAGATTACTAGATAACACCTTTCCGTAAATGTTCGGAGGTGTTTTTTGTTTTGGAGAAAGATGACTGGTTAAGTTATCCAGTCATTGATCGGCTACATGAGAGGCATTAAATGTGTTAGAATTAAACTCGTTGTCTGTAAATCTCAAATGAGAACAACTTAGAAAAAACAAAAGGTTTAAGGTGATAGAATGATTGGAAGAAACGAACCGTGTCCTTGTGGCAGTGGAAAGAAATATAAAAAGTGTTGTGAAAAAAAGCAAAACGGCCTGGATAAAGTGTTAGAAACAGAAGTGATGGCTTTACAAATTGACTTGATGCGCTATGCATATCAAAAGTTCTCAAGTGAACTTGAAACGGTAAGCTCCAAGTATCTACATAAATTTTCAATGAATGAGATGAAGAGTGAGGCATATAACGAGCTCCTCCATCTATGGTATATGTTCACGGTAAAGCGTGATAATGGTTTGACGATTGTGGAAGAGTTTGCATCCGTTCAAGCAGGCAAGTTCTCGCGTCCACAGGTAAAAGAATGGGCAGAAAACTGGCAAAATGCATACCCTTCTGTCTATAAAGTGGCAAATGTGCGTGGGGAGACTTACACCATGGAGGACTTTTTCACAAAAGAGAAAGAAAAAGTCACTTACATTGGCAGAGAAGATACTTTAAGTAAAAATGAGCTGGTTATTGGCATGTTTGTCCCTTTCAAGCAGGCAAAAGTTGTGTTCATGTCCACCTTTGAACGTGGGGTACTAGAGACAATTCGTCTGGAAGAGAAGTTTATGGAGGAATTTTCAGAGGTTGCCATTGATTCAGCCTATATACGAGCAGAATTCCCGGACCTTGCCGGTAAAATGGTAGAATTTGAATTAAGTGAAGAGGATGTGCAACAGTTACCTGTCCAAGATAAGGCGCAGGAGCGTGTACTAGGATTGTTTGCAGATGGAGCTAAAAAGCGCGGATATCCGGAAAGATTTTTGGAGTTTGCTTCCATGCTCTGGTCCATCTATTGCATGAAAGAGAGTCCGATGATCCGCAATGAGCAGAATTACGCTGCCGCATTGATTTACTTTTTAGACACACATTTTATGAAAGAACAGCAGGAAACACAGAAAGCGTTAGCAGAAGAGTTTGGAATATCAGCGGGAAGTGTTTCGTCGACTTTCCGTAAGCTGGATGAAGTATTACAGCCAGTTATCCAAACTTTTGAAGAAGATATTGAGGCGGCATTGCAGGGCGCTTCTTAATAGTATGAGCATCTGATTTTCCCCACTAATTTCGGGAGATTTGGGTGCTTTTTTCATTTAATCAAAGGACTATTTTTCTGCATAAATTTTCCGTGCATGCGCATGCTACTAAAAAAGTGTAACGATAAATAGGAGGCATGAAAGATGCAGCGGTTTATGTTGGTTGTTTGTGCGTTTGTAATAGGCTCGACACTATTCTTTTCCCCATTTAATGCGACGGCGGCACCAAAAGAGGAAGAAGTGGATTCCTACTTAGAGGAAATCGGTTGGACGAGGAAGGACCTTGATAAGTATTTGACGTTTTATGAGGTCGGTTTGGAAGATTTCAAGGACATTAAACATCTTCGTGATGAGCTTGGGACTCCAATCAATGAGGAGAACCTTCTTGTTATGCTTGAAACCTATGATTTGACGAAAGAAGAACTAGAGGTCCTTTTGTCTCGTTTTGGGGAAAAGGTGCAGGATTATACGTTCATTGAGGACTTGGAGATTGCAGTTGACTTCTATATGACCCACGAAGAAGAAGTGGCTCGCGCGGAAGACTTTCTAGTGTCCATGGGATTCGAAGCGGAAGAAGCACGGCAAATCTTCCAGCATATTTTAAGCTTACCAAAAGATGTGTTAGCGGAAGAGCTTGAAAGATTGCAAGGCATGTTGAAGGAAGAACCCAATTCCGTTGAAAAAGTGTTTTCCCTTTGGACAGAGTTCATGGAAGTATTTAGAGTGGAGGCGGATCTTCATGTAGAGGATGGTAGCCGGGTAAAGGTGTCACAAGAAGCGCTAATGCAGCCTGGATGGTTGGAAGGGAAGGAAGTTCATTTAGACATTTTTGATGGAGAGGGTGCGCTTCTTGCTTCAGCAGTGATGGATGAGCAAATTGTATCGCCTTCCTATGTGCAGGCTACAGGAAAGGAGCTCATTCATTTAGGTCAGGTTGGAGTAAAAATGAGTGATGAGCTTTATACCAATAGAATGCCTGATACTGCTTCTGTTTATGGACTAGGGATGCTGATAGGATTGTGCTTGGTAGGATTGGCTGGTATGACGCTTGGTGTGAGAAAGTTCCGCAGGGCGTAGGCCATGCGGGAACGTTATTTGGTAGTTGTACTTTGGATGGTGATGGTGACGGGGGCTGCTTTGTTTGTTGGAAGCGGCCTTTTGTATTGGCAGGGAGTTTCGGCGGTGGAAGATCGGGCGAAGTTGGAACGTGGACCGGTTGAAAAATTACCTTTACGTGAGGATTTGACAGAGTTTCAGACAGTTGCTATTGCCGTTGGAGAGCAAATTGGCGAAGTGTATTTTCCTGTTTTAGAGATAAGTATTCCAGTATTTCATGGCGTGTCAGAAAAAGAGCTTGTAAGGGGTGTAGGACATATTCCCGGGACGCTTTTACCTGGGGATGGGGGAAACATCGTGTTTTCAGGTCATAGGGATACGGTTTTTAGGAGGCTTGGGGAACTTAAGATAGGCGATAAGGTTCTGGTTAGATTTGAAGGTAGTTTGTACACTTATAAGATTGGAAGAATTAGGGTGGTAGACAAAGAAGATACATCGGTAGTGGTCCCGAGGCCTCGGGAGGTATTGACGATAACAACTTGCTATCCTTTTACGTTTATAGGTAGTGCGCCTGAGCGATATGTGGTAGAGGCGGAGTTTATTGGTAGGGTAGATGAGGAAGCCGTGGGAGAGCATGCGCCAAGTAGATGAGTCGAGAGGTTGAGCAGCGTTTTCTGTGTGAAATTATGTCTAGATGAGTGACTTTTGGATGACTTTCCGTGCTTTGTATAGTGTTCGGACAATCTTAGGAGGGCTTTGGACAATTTAACACTCTTTTTCCACGAGGTTCGGTCAATCATTTAGCTAGTTCAGTCAAATTCCAGGTGGGGTTCGGCCATTTGAAAAATTCGTTCGGTCAACTATATGAAAACTTCGGTCAACTTCGCAAAATATTCGGTCAACTTTCGGAGAACTTCGGTCAAAATCAGCAAAACTTCGGACATTTGCCTCACAACCACCTAACATGACTCCGGAAACAAAGGCTAAACGCGAAAAGGGTCAGACCCCTCTTTAGTGCATTAACGCACAGCGGGTCAGACCCCTCTTTATCGCTTTATCAAACTAAACCATTAACCATTATCATTTACTCTTCTCAAGCACCGGTTTTTCTTTTACTTTGTTTTTGAACGCATCTACAAGATCGTCACCGGTGTAGCCTTCTCGCACTAGTCGCTCCAGCAGCTTTTCGTGGTAGTTGGAGTTTTTTCGAAAGAGCTCGCCTTCAAACAGGATGCTCATTTTGTCTTCCATCACGGCTACTTGGCGGACGACGACCTCAAAGGAAGCTGGGTCATTTGTGGATTTTGAGATGGTCGCTTGAACATGAAGCATTTCTTCATTATCGCGGAATCCTTCATATTTTTCCGGCTCGCTTTTTGGCAGCAATGCTTCAATCAGCCAATTTTCTTTTCCGTACTCTCTATTGATAATTAATCCGTCTTGTAAATCCAGCTGTTCAACTTCTTCGCCATTTACGAGGGATAGTGCAACAAGTTTGAACGTTTTCATGATTTTCCTCCAACGGGTAAATTTTTGGGGTACCTTGCAACCGCCATGACCTGTACCAATATTTTGTCTTATTATAACATAAGCACAAGGAAAGATACCTTCTCCTAAGACAAGACGAGAAAAAAATCTCTCATAAGCCTAATTTCATTTTTCGACAACTAGCCCACTCACTAAAACAAGATTATTCCCTTAGAGGAAAATCTAATTTTCCTTTAATTTATCGCCTCAAAAACGGAAAACCTTCATTTTACCTACTTTAACTAAGCAGTTATGATAACGGAGCAACACGAAATTTGTAGAAAAAGGAGGGAGAATAGTGATTAACGAAGTGGTGCTGATTGGTCGGATGGTGAAGGACCCTGATCTGCGTTATACGAGTGATGGAACTCCTGTGGCAAGTTTCAGACTTGCTGTAAATCGCAACTTTAAAAATCAGGAAGGTGTTTATGAGGCTGACTTTGTCTCTTGCACGGCGTGGAGAGGTATTGCTGAGACGACTGCAAATTATTGTCGAAAAGGTGCACTTGTGGCAGTCACAGGTAGGATACAGACTAGTCGATATGAATCAAAGGATGGAACGACAGTTTTTGTTACCGATGTGGTGGTGGATAATGTGCGTTTCCTTGAAAAAAAGAAGGAGGAAAAGCCTTCTGTACCACCGATTCCACCGTATCCAGAAAAACAGGATTCGACAACAAATCAAGACCGTATAGAGGTGCAGCGTTGGGAACAGTCCCAGCCTCCACAGGAAAACAGACAAATTGAACATCACCAAAATCAACCGCATGCTAACCACTCGTCTCAGAGAACATCAGAATTCCCAGATTTCGCGACACAACCTTTAACGCCTGAAAAGGTGGGAGTGTAGCTAAAGTCATGTAAGGTCATCCCAATGAACATTCAATTGTATCAAGCAATCTATATTTTACCTATAAAGCAAAGGGCTCCCCTCCCATATTTGCTTTAGCCTTTCTGAAAAAGGCAACTTGCGGAAACAAGCTGCCTTTCTTTTTTTGCTTATCAGCAATTTGCAGAGGATAAGCCCTCTTGGTTCCTCTAGAGAGAAGATTTGCCTCTTTGTTCTCCATTCCTTGGTGCCAGCCTTTACGAGGGTTGGCTTTTTTTGCCCAAATTCACTTATGGACATAGATACCCAAGATGTCTTCCATCACTTTTCTATCTGTAATGCTCATGTGGGTGTACTTATGTAGGATGTCTTTAAAATTGGGGTGTTGCTTCAAATAGTCCACAATGTGCATCAGTTCTTCATCATGTTGATTAATTTGATAGAGTTGGTTAAATTCTTTTACATAATGTTCTTGTTCGTAGTGGTTACCTACCAGGTAATCAATAGAAATCTCAAAAAATTTACTTAGTTCTATGAGTGTTTCTATAGGTGGGACTTCCTTTTCAGTCTCCCATTTACTGATGGTACCGTGCACCCTGTTCAGGCGATCGGCAAGATCTTGTTGCGACCAGTTCTTCTGATTACGAAGGTGTTTAATGTTTCTCGCTAAAAAGGACGTGTTCATCATATCTCCTGCCTCTTTTCCGCATTTCTTTTAACGTAATGGAAAAGAGAGGGAGTGGTTGTTCTCGTCCGGAACAAGGTTACTTAATGTTCTTAAACGGAACAATGTCGAATATTGCAAAATAAAGAGAATGATTGAGAATAGGAAAGAATACCCAGAGAAACACAAAGAATCATCTATTTTCCTATATTTTCTATAAAAAGTAAAATTATCTATAATTAGGAGGAGTGAAAGATGAAAGAGGGAGTGATGGATGTGGCTGATTTTAAGTTAACTACGATAAGTTTCCTTCCTGGTACGGAAGGTCAGAATCAAGATGGGCAAGATTATTTTATTTATATAAAAGAGCCAATGGATGACTATTCATCAGCACCCAGGTCCTCTTTCTTTGATGCATTGGAAATTTCTAAAGAGGAATCGATTAAGAATGGTAATTGGCGCTGCATTTCAACAAGTTCCAACCAATCTGTTGAACTGCACTTTCGCTCTTATGCAGATAAAAGGATTATTTCTGTAACCATCAACCTCCCAAGCTATCAACTTGATATTTCTTCTTACGCCTGGTACAGACAACGTAAAGCCTTCTTAAAGTTAGAATGTCCGGAACAAGTCTGTCAAGATTTAGTAGAAGGGTTATTACAAAGGATTTTTGTGAAATACAAAGGGAAAACCGCCTATCTAAGTTTAAAGCAATCTAGACGAGGAGTGACCAGTAAGAATTTTAGTTGATGGGTATAAGGCATGCCTAGTTAGGACACACCGTAATTAAGTGGAATTTTTTTTGCTTCTAACTCAATTACGGTGGTGGCTCATATGAGAAATAAGAGGATTCTATATTATCTGTTTCTTGCCTTTGGTTGGACTGTCATATTGTTCTATTTGTCTTCCATGTCCTATGCAGAACAGGATATCAGGCCATATTTGCGAATGCTTGTGGCAGAGGAGCATATTGTTGCTGTACTCTCGGGAGTGGAGATTCCTTATGTGAATAACCAATTGAGTGTAGACAATATGGGAGGCTATCAGTTTGTGGAATTCCTTTTTCGAAAAGGAGCGCACCTGTTTTTTTATAGTGTTCTTGGTTATTTGCTTGTCCGGTATTTTGCCAGTTCTTTAGGGAGAAAGTATTGGAGAGTGTTTCTGTTCAGTCTATCTATTCTGCTTGTTATTGCGATGCTGGATGAGTTTTTGCAATTTCACCATCCAAACCGCAGTGGCCAGTGGGCAGATGTTTGGTTGGATGGAATGGGAGGATTAAAAGGTATTATAACGGGTTTCCTGTCCACCTACGTTAAAAAAAATCGTAAAGAGTCAAAACAAAAAAGCGCAGACTCATCTTTGTAGATGGGTGCTGCGCTTCTTCCAATCCCATTACCTCAACGTCAACAAATCCCTCAATTCCTCATTATCAAGCTCCGTAATCCAGCCTTCGCTCGTGATGATTTGATTGTTCAGCGCTTGCTTGGATTCAATCATGGCATCAATTTTTTCCTCCAGCGTACCGGTTGCAATAAACTTATGGACGTGGACAAAACGGCTCTGGCCAATTCGGTATGCTCTGTCGGTTGCCTGATTCTCCACGGCTGGATTCCACCAGCGGTCATAATGGATTACATGATTGGCGGCTGTCAGGTTCAGTCCGGTACCGCCGGCCTTCAATGAAAGGACCAACACATTAAATTCCCCGTTCTGAAAATCTTCAATCAGTTGATCACGTTCCTTTTTGACAACACTACCATTTAGAAATCTTCCTTTTTCTCCGAGTGAAGATTCCAATGCTTCGATAATCATATTCCCCATGGAAATGTACTGGGTGAAAATAAGGCAGCTTTCTCCGCGTAAACGAATCTGCTCGACGAGTTCCACCAGCTTTTCCATTTTACTGGAGCGCATCAAAAGATTATCGGGAGTTTCCTCTTTTAGATAAAGGGCAGGATGATCGCAGACTTGCTTTAACTGCCCAAGCATTTTCAACACAAGGCCACGGCGTTGGATACCGCCTAACTCTTCCACCTTATCCAAAGTTTCTTTTACTAACTGTTCATAGATGGAAGCTTGCTCGATGGTCAGTGGACAGTATTCTTTTTGCTCCTGCTTGGCAGGGAGGTTCAATGCTACCTGTTCATCCTGCTTCGTGCGACGGAGTAAGAACGGTTGAATAAGCATTTGCAATTGCTGAATCTTCTTTTTGTCCTGATCCTTTTCAATCGCCAACACAAATTGCTTATGGAAGGAACCTAAAGACCCTAAGTATCCTGGATTAATAAAATCAAAAATTGCCCATAGTTCTGACAGACGGTTTTCCATAGGGGTACCAGTCAAGGCGATATGATGGCCACCGCTTAAATTCCGAACAGCCTGAGATTGCTTCGTGTCAGCGTTCTTAATGTTTTGTGCTTCATCCAAGCAGATGGTACGCCAGCCGACACTTGCCAATTCCTCTTCATCAAGGTGAGAAATAGCATAGGATGTCAACACCACATCAGAATTCAACACAGCCTCTCGGAATATAGACCCTTTGCCACGATTAGGTCCGTAATGCAACATAACATTCAAACTTGGAGCGAATTTTTCCAGTTCTTTTTGCCAGTTTCCAAGGACAGAAGTAGGGCAAATAATGAGGACAGGCGGACCTTCCGGATCCTTTTCCTTGCATGAAAGGAAATAGGCGATAAGCTGGATGGTTTTTCCGAGTCCCATGTCATCTGCAAGACAAGCCCCGAAGCCATGCTCCCTTAAAAAGGTCAGCCATGCTGCACCTTGCTCTTGGTATGGTCTGAGCTCCCCTTTGAATGTCTCAGGCACCTCAAAAGGCGGGATGTCCTTGCCTTGATAGAGTTGTTCAATCAAGCGCTCGGCAGATCCGGTCAGTTCATAGGAAATATCCTGGATCGAATAGCTTCCCCCCGCATCAACTTCATCGGGAAACTCACCGCCCATTCCAGCTGCATTGCTTTTCAACAGATCCTCCATTCGGATACCGTTCTCTTCTGCATGCTTCATCATCCGTTTAATCTCTTCAATAAACCCTGGATCCAACACGACCCATTCGCCCTTAATCTGTACAAGGCGGCGGTTCTCTTCTACTAATGCAAGGAACTCTTCTTCGGAAAGCTCCGTATTGCGAGTCGAAAAACGCCATTCAAAATTAACTAAGGACTGCAAACCAACAAAAGATTGGGAATGGCCGCCGCCTTTCTTTGAACTGTTCACTCTTGCTTTCACTTTTATCTTAGAATCCTTGATGGCTTGCCACCATGGCGGAAGAAAAATGAAGCTCCCAATCGCCAACAATCTCTCGCTGCCATCTACAAGAAACCGCCATGCGTCTTCTTCTGTCAGATAACTTCTAATCTGTCCATTTGAAAAAAGTGATGGAGTCAGCTGCTGCCACTTCTTAAATCCACGATTCACTTCTTTTTTGTATTTTTTATAAGAAGGAGGGAGGCTGTCTTGTTCCCACACAAATAATTCTTCTGTTTTTTTATCCTTCAGCAGGGTTTCCAACTTCCAGTCTTGTTCCCCTTTTTCAGGCTCTAAAAGGCGGAGGCCAAGCTTGAATGGGGTGGTATCTTTCGTCCATCCAATGTCTCGAAGCCAGTCTTCTTCATCCACATACTCCACCAGTGAACCTTCCGCTGCTAATTGCCTCGGGTCTTTTGTGTAATCCATCCAGTAGGTCTGGAGATACCCATCCTCCTTGCGATCCATCCAATCCTTCATTATCGCGTCCAGCCATTCTTCCATTTTGCCTGCATAGGAAGGGAGGAGGGGATTTTGTGCGATCATCTCCTGTCCTTCTTTTGTTAAAGCAAAGGAAAGTTTGCCTTCCTGCCATGCTGCAAAACTCGGTTGAAAGGCTCTTTCGTTTAACAGGTCAGCAACTGTTGGCGCAATAAGTCGATATTGTTCCGATTGATCGCACCACTCCAACTCAATAAAGGAGTTCTCGGTATTGTTGGCAAACAGTTCAAGCGCGTCACTCGGATTCAAGAAAATTCCTGTAACACCATCATAGGTCGATTCATTTAGGATGGAACCGAAATAGGATCCCTCATGCCATGTAAAGAGAAGGGGGATAAAACGCGACGGTGGCAAAACGGAGGAACGGATTTTTACATGTAAAAAAAATTGATTCCGTTCTTCCATATAAGTTGATTTGGCTAATAACGCCTCATTAATCATAACTGAATCTTCCCTTTTTTAATTCTTCTTGGAAGGAGCGGAGTCGCTTCGTTCCTTCTTTTAGCTGCAATAAATACTGAAGCCAGATGTCTTCAAGTTTCTCTTTTTTATAGAGACTATGTAATGTTTTCAATAACGATGTCGCTTCTTTATAAGCGGTTTTATTTCGCTGCTCCAATGCCTTGTTTATCGCCACATGATAGAGGGGGAAAAGTGCATAGGCATCGGTTTTTTTGATTTCTTTCAGCTTATAAGCTTCCAAACCGCTTAGCTCAAAGCCCATCCAAAGCTGTAACTCCACCCACTGGCGGAAGTTCTTCGTTTCAAACAGGTACCATTCATATTCACCGTAACTATAAGGCATCAATTTTCGCATTGCTTCTTTATAGAGTTTATCTTGCCTAGTTTCCATTGCAAACTCCGTCAATAACTTGAGCAGATGCTTGGTCAGCTGCCTTTTCCGGTCATAGGTAGGTTCTGAATGAATATAGGAGGTCACTATCGGCAACGAGACAGCTAGCCAGCTCTCTAACCTGTCCTTAGCTTTGTTGGAAACCAAGGATTGTAACCAATGGAAAAGATAGGGGGCATACTGACTGCTGTTTTTCTTGACCAACTTCAATGCCTCTTCATCTTTTTTCTGTAAAAATAATAAATGTGTCTTTGCCAACTCGGCCTGAATGGAAGTGTCACCCTCTAGCTCTTTCAGTTCTGAGGACATCCAGTTGCGACGTTGGAAAACATCATTCCAGGTGAATTGATAGACATAAAACATTTCCCTAATAAAAGGCTCCTCTTGTTGCAACAACGTTTCTCGTATCAGTTGTCTGCTTTCTTTCAGCAAAGAGTCTAGTTGAAAGGCGATAGCGCTATGAAACAAGCCTTTTGATTCCTCTTCCACCATATCAACAAAACGATGTAGAATATCTGCGATGTATTGATAAGGCTGTGAGCTATCATAGTTGCTGATCACCTGCTTCATACAATAGAGAGAAGCGTGTAATAAAAATAATGGACGTATTTCCGCTTTCTTAGGAGCCTGTGTGCGCAGTTTAGGAAAGAACGCGTGTGTCAGGCCGGTAAGATAGGTTCGTTTACTAGGAATGGAACTTTTATATTGCTGATGCTGATAGTCTACAAAATCAAGCCAGCTAGAAAGAGAACTGTCTTCATAGCTAGTTGCTTCCTTTTTTATAGTTGCTGATGTTAGGCTTGGAAGGATGTTTTCCGTGCTTTGCTCCTTCCAGCCGTCGATCAGAGAGGCAATGGTTTTGGATTGTGACCAGACGGAAAGAAAGGTGGCTAGCTGATGGGGGCAGAGGGTCGTTGCACCGCATGAGCATCTGCTGAGGTCACCGATTTCTTCGTCAAGCAGGACGTGTTTTTGGCCGTTGTCTTGGACTTTTCCGGTCATGGTGGAGCCTTCTTGGTAGGCGTGTATGACGTTACCTTGGCGGAACAGTTTTAAGCCTTCTTTTAGGATGTTTCTGTTGTTGTCGTTAGTAAGTGGGTATGAATCTATTAGCCATGCTGCGAACTGCTCCATTTTTGTCACCATCCATTATTGTTTGAAAAAGTGTGTCTCTATAACTCCCTACTGCCTTCCGTTCCAGGTGTTCGCTTTCCGCGGGACGGTGCTTGAGCCTCCTCGGCTTCGCCTGTGGGGTCTCAAGCTACCGTTATCCCCCGCAGGAGTCTCACACCTTGCCCTGCAGGCAGCAGGGGGGACCGGTTGTGAAGAAGTGTGTCATTAACTCTTCTGCAACTCTTAGTTTCAAACGTTCTTAGGCGGTCAGGGAGCCTATCTATAACAAAAAACGAAAAGGTCTACTTCATTTCGTAGACCTTTGCCGGGAAAATCTTCTAGTTCTATTATAGGTTTTTTGGAAGGGAGTTACAACCTCATGACAAATGTACACCTTATTCGACTGTGAAGGTTTCTTTTGCTGTCGCATGATGGTTCGAACCAGTGAAGATGAATTGAATACTATATTCTCCTGGTGGGAGGTCTGCAGCTACGTCCTTGTAAGTTGTAGGGTATTCAAGGCTTTCACCAGGTGCCAAGACGAGTTCTTTTATTGCTTGGGTGTACATCATGCCGGTAGAGAGCCTTTTGATTGTTTTTCCTGATGCATCTTGTACGACATAGTCATATTCTTTGCCGGAAGAAAAGTGAATGTCAGCATCTTTCTCGTGATTGTTTGTTACGGTAAAAACAAAGTCTTTATTTTGGCGTTCAATTTGCCCTGCGAGTTCTCCTTCTTTAGATCTTTCGAGGTCCTTTTTCAATTCTTCCTTTGATTCTTCCGTATCATCCGACTCATCATCAGTACCGTCGGAATTATCTTCTCCTCCATCTGTTACCTCACTTCCTGATGAGTTATCATTTGTCTCTGGGCTTCCTTCATTAGAGTTCCCGCCTGTCCCACATGCAGCCAGCATCGTGAAAACTATTAGTAATAGCATCATTTTATACATAGTTCCGCCTCCGTTTTTGTAGAATCGATTAACCATATGAGTTATTTCTCCCTTTTCCACCACTATATATAACCCATACCCACCTTTGTATAGTTAGACGTTAAATAATATAAAAGGTTACAAGGAGGTGGACAGGTTATATGCCTGTTTTTGTAAATCTTTTACAAATCGGACATATGATGATAGTACAAGTGGTCTAAAATTGTAGAAAGAGGTGTAATGTATGAAGATAGTATTAGACGCAGGCCATGGATACAATACTCCAGGAAAGCGTACACCCGATGGAATGAGAGAGTATGAATTTAATAGGGTAGTTGCTCAATATACAAGACAGGAATTGTTGCGTTACCAAGATGTGGAAGTACTCTTCACCCACTCCGATGATAGAGATGTCCCTTTACAAGAACGCACAGACAGAGCAAATGCCTGGGAAGCACGTGCATTTGTCTCCATTCATGCAAATGCTTTTGGTAATGGAGGATGGAATACCGCTCAAGGAATAGAAACATACACTCCAATTGTTCAGTCCCCAAACTCTGATCGCCTCGTCAATATGGTTCACCGCAGACTCATCCAAGCAACAGGTAGAAGAGATAGAGGAATAAAATCAGCAAATTTCCATGTTCTCCGGGAAACAACAATGGCATCCATCTTGTGTGAATGCGGATTTATGACTTACTATCCAGAAGCACAGTTATTGAAAACGGATAGCTACCGTAGAACATGTGCCCTGGCTATTGCAGAAGGGTTAGTAGAATATTTTAATCTAAAACTTAAACCAACACCACCCCCGTCAACAAAAATATATAAAGTGCAAGTAGGGGCATTCCGTGCAAAGAAAAATGCGGATAGTCTTGCAGCAGAACTCAACAAAAAAGGCTTTAACACCTTTGTATTCAGAGAAGATAATCTATACAAAGTACAGACAGGAGCCTTCTCTCAAAAAGAAAATGCAGACCGTTTGGCTGCGACATTAAGGTCCCAAGGCTATACGACCTTTATTGGTATTTAAAGAGACCCTTTCTTAGGGTCTTTTTAAATTCGACAACCTTTTTTTCAGAATTAGGAAAAAAACAGGAAAAATGTACTTTTATATCGAACTAAATAAATAGACAAAAGAATGATGTTTTATAGGGGGACATAGAACGATGAAAAACATAGATTGGAAATCAATATTTAAGCGTACTGCTAATTTTATCTGCTTCACACTTTCACTAATATTCTTAATATACAACATTAGTATCTTGGGATTCTTTTATTTACTTGTAACCTTTGGAGAAACTCAAGGGACTATGATCTATTCTCTAATAAGCGTGGCGGGGATTCTTCTTGTGATTATTCCGCTTGTATTTAAGTTGGCTAGGTTTAAGTTTTATTATTTTGCTTTAATAGGGCTACATTTTATGACTGCTTTTATGCCTATTTTTATGAAAAAAATGGGTGGTGTGTTTGATAAGTTATTGTAAATAGTTAACCATGTAGTTGATGTTTTTCTAAAATTAGGTAAAATGAGTGTGAAAGCAAAATTGTATAAGAGGTGAAAATAAACTTTGAAAAAGGGTATTATAGTGGCTATTCTGTTTATCTTTACAGGTCTTTCCTTTATTGGCTATGGCCTCTTTGAAAAAATTACAATGGATAGAAAAACAGAGGCGGCACTTAAAGATGCTGTCTCTATAACGAAGGAAATGGTAAGCGAAAAGAATACACTAGAAAAAAAAGATCGTCCTAAGAAACCGGATGATTATGCACCTGAGACAGGAGAAGTTGTAGGTTTACTTAAAATCCCTAAACTTGAAGCTGAACTGCCAATAGTAGAAGGAACAGACCCTGCAGAGCTGGAAAAGGGAGTAGGTCATTTTAAGGGCGCATCTTTTCCAGGTGAAGAGGGCCAAATCGTGTTTTCAGGCCATCGAGACACTGTTTTTCTTCGCTTAGGTGAACTGGAAATTGGTGATAAATTCTATGTGAATATGCCATATGGGGAATATATGTATGAAATCTATGATTCCAAGATAGTAGATGAGGATGACAGAACAGTGATTACCCTTCAAAAGGAAAAGGAAGATCTCCTTCTTACCACATGTTATCCCTTTACCCTTACTGGTGCGGCACCTGAAAGATATATTTTATATGCTAAACCTGTTAATTCAAGATAATGACACCTTTAGGGGTGTTTTTCTTTTTTTTCTTATCGACACAACATAAAAATTTTTAATAGTTAAAAAGTAGTTATTTATAAAAAACTTTTATTCCACAAAAAATGCGTAATATAGAATGAATAAAGGATATTTTGTTTTACCGATATAATTAATTTTTGGTTTAGTTGTTTGTTGGAAGTTGAAAGAAGCACTGTATTTACCTAATTCGACAAAATATACCCGTTCTCAAGGATTTTCTTCTATGATAATATAGTACTAATCGATATAAAGAACGATTGATAGTGCAAAAGTACTATTTTTGGAGGGGAAATAATGATCGATGTTCATTGCCATATACTTCCTGGTACGGATGATGGAGCAAGACATATGACGGAGAGCTTAGAGATGGCCAGGGTTGCTGTGAAAGAGGGAATTACTACAATAGTTGCAACACCCCATCATAATAATGGGCAGTACATGAATTCCAAAGATGACATATTAGAGAAGGTCAAGGAGCTTAATAACCGCTTGGAAAAGGAAGGCATTGACATAACAATTCTGCCTGGACAAGAGTGCCGTATTTCAGGTGAACTATTGGAACAGTACGAGAGAAATGAACTACTTACTATAAACAATACAGATAGATATGTATTTATTGAACTCCCTTCTAGCCAAGTTCCCCTCTATGCGGAAAAGATCATCTATGATATTCAGCTGAAAGGTTTGACCCCTGTTATTGTCCATCCTGAACGGAATGCAGAATTGATTGAAAACCCGGAAAAACTATACCAACTAGTTAAAAAAGGTGCATGTACACAAGTAACAGCATCTAGTGTAGCAGGAAAGTTTGGAAAGAAAATCAAAAAGTTTTCCTTAGACCTGATTGATGCCAACCTTACCCATCTTGTTGCATCTGACGCACATAATCTTAAGAATAGAAGCTTTCAAATGGCTGAAGCTTATAAAGTTATTGAAAAAGAATGTGGTACGGAAGCGAAATACCTTCTGATGGAAAATGCAGAGTTGCTTGTGGAAGGTTCTATGATGATGAAGGAAATTCCGGAGAGAATCAAAAAGAGGAAATTGTTTGGGCTATTAGGATAATAAATGGAGGGGCTACCAACTTTGGTAGCCCCTTATTGTTATTAATTTTTACTCGCGACCTCTTCATCCAGCTCTAAATGTTCTCTAAGCTGATTGGATAAGTTGATACGATCTTCCTCTGCAACAATTAAATAGTAGATATTATCGATTTTGGTACCTGAACCTGTTAATTGATGTTGAGACAAATGATGACGGGCAGCTTTATAATTGCTTTGTATATCCACCATTTCATCAAAAGTCAAATTTGTTCGAACATTATCACCTAGAATACCCAATATATCATCAATTTTCGTAACAGAAGAAATGCTGGCTCCTTTATTTATGACACCTTGTATAACATCTCTTTGTCTTTGTTGACGGCCAAAATCACTATCTAAAGAACGCATACGTGAAAAGCTTAATGCTTCTTCCCCATTCAATTCTATGTCACCTAAAGGAAAATAATGGCCGTTTTGACTAAATTCCAATTTATTATCAACCGTCACGCCGCCGACAGCATCCACAATATCTTTAAAGCTCTCCATGTTCACTTGCACAAAGTAATCTATAGGTATATCTAAAAAATTCTCCACTGTTTTAATAGACATTTCTGGTCCCCCAAAGGCATAAGCGTGATTGATTTTATCTTCAAAACCTTTTCCAATAATTTCTGTTCTAGTATCACGTGGGATACTTACCATTTGCATCGTTTTTTCATTTGGGTTTACAGTCAATACAATCATTGAATCTGAACGCCCTTTATCACCAGGTCGCTCATCCACACCCAAAATCAAGAAGGACAAAGGATCCTGTTGTTTAAAATCTACCTGATTTGGTCTTTTGTCAGAATTAGTCCGATCTAATGGAGTGTGCATGGAACTTGCAGCGTTTTCCAGAGATTTATAGACACTAAATGCGAAAATTCCTACACCTATTGTAGATAGGGCAAGTATACTGATTAACACTTTGAACCATTTCTTTTTAAACATGCAATCCTCTTCTTCCTATTGTAGTTATCCACTAAATTATATGTCCTTTGAACTAACAATACAATATAGTAACAGGCAAATCACCTTAGAAAATGTAAAAAAATGTTTCGAGAGTCGCCACTTGTTCATGAATTACATAACTATTGAAAAATATTAAAAAAATAGTATATTTGGTATGAGGTGGTAATTTTGAAAGCGTTTATGACACTAGTTATACTAGTATGTATAGGAACAATTGTATATGGAAACTATCATTGGAATAATAAACTAGGAATAACGGTGGAAGGAGAGGTAAGCTTAATTAATCATTCAACAGCAACCGCTCCAAAAGTAGTAAAAAACAATATTGAGGCAACGGGTAAAAGTTTATCTAATCTTCCTGATGCATTGGTAGAAACTCTTCTGGGAAAATCCAAAAGTGGAGACGTTGTCAATGTAGCGATTATCGGATCGGAAGTGAATGCCTTACACGATACTAGTTGGACCACTATTTTTATAAAGGAAATGGAACGTGTATATGATGGTTTATTTAATATCAGTGTAACTGCAGTACAGGGAGAGGTAACAACAAGTGAGGTTGCGCAAAGGGATCTACATTTAGAAAATTTTAATTCTAAATCAGATATCGTAATTATAGAGCCGTTTTTATTGAATAGCAACGGGCTAATCTTAATCGATCATTCACTGCAGAATATCTCAGAAATAATAGAAGAACTTAAAGTTGAAAATCCAAACATGTTCATATTTCTACAACCTGGACAACCTATTCACAAAGCTATCTATTATCCAATTGATGTTAAAGCACTGGAAAATTGGACAAAGGAAAATGGCTATACTTATATCAACCATTGGACAAGTTGGCCGGACTACCAATCCGATGAGTTGCAAGACTATGTGTATGCTGATAGCCTCAGCCCAAATGAAAAGGGTCATGAAGTATGGGCTAAACATCTGGTCAATTATTTCACAGGAAAAGAATAATATAAAAAGCGCACATTTACTTTTGTGCGCTTTCTGTAATTAAAACTTAATTAAGGTTACCCAAAGTATGCAAGAAACAAAAAGTATGCCTGCGTAGACATAAGAAAAAATTTTACCAAAGCGGGAGTGAGATGTGATGTGCTGGATGAATAGTGTCGGGACAACGAGCCATGGAATAAGTAACAAGCTGGAAAGTAAATATCCAGTTACAGAGAATGTATCATGTGCAAGTTGAAAAGCAAGAGCTGGGAGTATAGTAAGAAAAGGACTTATACAAGAAAGGAAGATCAATCTTATCCCATAGGCATTCATTACTATAGACATTTCGGTCCATTGTACATCTAGCGAGATCTTTTTTGTGTTAAATTTTTTTATTAAAGGGATTATTCTATATGTACTAGTAGCCACCTCATATCGCCCTCACTTTATTTGTTATATTACTTAAAATTATGTCCTCGATTTGCAATATATTCTTAATGTTATTTTATTTATAAACTTACCCTGAAAAGTTGTAATATAAACCTATTATCTTACATGTACAACTAGTGACTCTTGTAAGTTGTGGAAAGTTCACTCTAAATTCCAATTAAAATCTAGTTAGTGGATACAATAAAAATAAGGTTAAAATTATTACGTTTGTGCATGTATACTCACTGTGATAATCTTGGATGTATATTTTAGAAGTAATGCATTAGTTGTAACTATGATTTGAAAGGTGAAGAACTATGACCCCAAAAATAAAAGTAATGACCATTTTCGGTACAAGACCTGAGGCTATAAAAATGGCGCCACTAGTTTTAGAATTAAGAAAACAAGAAGAGCATATTGAATCAATAGTAACTGTTACAGCACAACACAGGGAAATGCTGGATCAAGTGCTTGAACTGTTTTCGATAGAACCCGATTATGACTTGAATATTATGAAGGATCGACAAACATTAACTGGAGTTACGATACGTGCGTTGGAAGGTTTAGAAAGAATAATGCAAGAGGTGAAACCAGACCTCGTACTGGTACATGGAGATACTACTACTACTTTTGTATCTAGTTTAGCTGCATTTTATAATCAAATACCTGTAGGACATGTCGAAGCGGGATTGCGGACATGGAATAAATATTCCCCATACCCTGAGGAAGTAAATCGTCAAATTACAGGAGTAATAGCAGATCTTCACTTTTCACCTACCGACAAGTCACGTAACAACCTAATAAGTGAAAATAAAGATGAAAATTCTATTTTTGTTACTGGGAATACCGCAATAGACGCGTTGAAAACAACAGTGAGAGAAACATATGAACATGAAGTACTAGATAAGATTGGTAAAGATAGACTAATTTTACTTACAGCTCACCGTAGAGAGAACGTCGGTACTCCTATGCGAAATATGTTTAGAGCTATAAAAAGAATAGTAAGTGAACATTCAGATGTGCAAGTAGTATATCCGGTACATTTAAATCCGGCAGTAAGAGAAATCGCAAACGAGATAATTGGTGATGATCCTAGAATACACTTAATTGAGCCATTAGGAGTGTTTGACTTTCATAACTTTGCTGCTAGATCTGCGTTTATTTTAACTGATTCTGGAGGAGTGCAGGAAGAAGCCCCATCACTTGGAGTGCCAGTTCTAGTGTTAAGGGATACTACAGAACGTCCAGAGGGAATAGAAGCAGGAACTTTGAAACTTGCTGGTACAGATGAGAATAAAATCTATGAACTATCTTATCAACTCTTAAATAACAAAGAATTTTATGAACGGATGTCTAAATCCTCAAACCCTTATGGAGATGGAATGGCTTCTAATCGTATAGTTAAATCAATTTTATATCACTTTGGCAGGGGCCCTAAACCAGATACTTTTAAGCCTTGATTCCATTTATACACCAGCTCTATTTTATAGAGGTGGTGTTTTGGGTTATTCAATTGTATTTATTGAAACAAAGAATTATTGAATTGTTTTATATTCCCAATATTGTCACACGTAAAGAGTAAGAGAAATCTTAACTTTCTTTTATTTAGAGATGATTGAGTATATAATGATACAGAATCTAAAAAATTGAGGTAAAGTTAAACATGAAAAAAATTATTGTTTATTATCCCTACGAACTTAAAGAGCAAAAAAGCGGATCTTCAGTAAGACCAATTAAGATGCTTGAGGCTTTCCGTAAGTTTGGTGAAATTATTAATAGAGAAATCATAGAAATACACGGCGATTCTAATAGTCGAAAATTACAATTAGAAAAAGTCTATCAACAAATTAATCCCAAAGAAATTGAATGTTGTTATACAGAAAATGCTACAATACCACTTTGGTTAACGGATAAAGATCATATACCTCGTAATGCATTTGTAGATATAAAATTTTATAAATATCTACAAAAAAACAAGATACCTTTAGGTCTTTTTTATCGAGATATATATTGGAAATTCGATGAACTATATAAGGTAAATGGATTTGTTAAACCTATTATGCAATCGTTGTTCAAATACGAACTTGCAATATATAAGAAATATGTAACATGTTTCTATCTGCCTAGTATCTATATGAATGAGTATCTAGAATTTAAGGGCTTGGAGATACTCCCTCCTGGTGGTGTAGATTTAACTGACTATAGAAATCCACCTCAAGAAAAAGAAGTGGTACAAGCTATATATGTTGGGGGAATACATCCTAGGTACGGTGTTTATGAAATGTTAGAAGCTATCAAAAGTATTAATGATACTAAGATGAATATTTCTTTGACTCTTGTTTGTAGAGAAAATGAACTTAATCAATATAAAGAGCTATTTGAGCCTTATAGAAATGCTGAGTGGTTAAAAATGATCCACGCTCATGGTGATCAATTAGTCCCTTTATATAGGGAAGCAGATTTTGGTATAGTTCCAATTAAAAAAGATTTCTATAATGACTTTGCTGTTGCTGTTAAGCTTTTTGAATATATTTCTTATGGGTTACCGATAGTTGCTACAGACTGTAACGCTCAGAAAGATTTGATTGAGGATGGAAACTTTGGTGTTGTCGTTAAGGATAATGCAGTAGACCTAGAACTAGGTATAAGAGAAATGCTTGACTTCAATAAGAGAGTTCTATATGAAAAAAATGCAGTTGAAAGTTTAAAACAAAAACATTTATGGCTAAATAGGGCAGAGACAGCTTATTCTAGCTTAATGCAATCTAAATAAATTTAGGAGGTGTCAAGTTAGTTCTAATGAAAATTTTAGTACTTGCTCAAGATTACCCTAGTGAAGCAAATAAATATGCGATGAATTTTGTTCATACTAGAAATTTAGAGTATAAAAATAAAAATATAGAAGTTAATGTACTATCATTTAACGCAAAAGTTTGTTATGACTATGATGGAATTACTGTAGTGACTGAAGAAGAGGTAGTTAAGAAAAAGTTATATTCTACCTCTGAGATAGTAATTAGTCACGCGCCTAATATTAGAAATCATATTCGATTCTTAAATAAATATAACGATGAGATAGAACAACTAGTTATGTTTTTTCATGGACATGAAGTAATGAAGATGAATAATTATTATCCTAAACCATTTGCATTCATGCCAACAAAGAAAAAGAATAAATATGTTCAAAACATATATGATCACTATAAACTTTTTGCAATGAAGAAGTTTATTGTAAAGCAAGTTAGAGACCAAAAACTTCACATGGTTTTTGTAAGTAATTGGATGAGGGATGTATTTATTGAGAATACAAATATAGACAAGCAGATAGTAGATAAGAGTTCTGTTATTATTCCTAACTCCATGAATAATGTGTTTTTAGATAAATCGTATATCACAAATGATAGAAAAAAGGGTGATTTTATAACAATAAGACCCTTAGACAACCCTAAATATGGTGTTGATATAGTAGTGGAAATTGCCAAAAAATATCCTCATTTATCATTTGATATATATGGTAAAGGGAGTTTATTCAAATATATAGAGAAGCCAGACAATGTGACCGTATTTGATGATTTCTTAAAGCCGGAGCAATTAGCGGAAAAATTAAATGGCTATAGATGTGCGTTAATGCCCACTAGATTGGATGCACAAGGGGTAATGATGTGTGAAATTGCGTCTTATGGAATGCCTATTATCACCTCTGATCTTCCGATATGTAAAGAAATGCTTCAAGATTTCCATAATGTATGGTTCTTTAACAATGACTCAGCAGAAATATCGTTAGATAAAGTATTGCAAGAAATAGATTTGAAAAAGGTACCTGATCCAATAACAAAAGAGATATTTTCATTAGAGAAAACAACGCTTAAAGAAATCGAATTGTTTAAAACACTAATTTAAACTAACTTAAAATTGTGAGTGATTTATAATGAAACTATGGATATTTAACCATTATGCCATTGCCCCGGGGAAAAGTGGGATAACGAGGGATTATGATTTAAGTAAAAGATTAATTGATGCCGGTCATGAGGTAACTATTTTTGCCTCATCATTTGATCACCGAACACGCAAAGAGAACCATTTTTCTAAAGACTCTAAGGAATATTACAAGGTAGAGGAACTGGAAAGTATTAGGTATGTATGGATAAAAACAACACCATACAGAAAAAACAATCTAAATAGGGTATTTAATATCCTTAGTTATGCATATAGAGGTTGGAAAGCATCAAAAAGAATAGATAGAAAACCCGATACTGTAATGGGAACTATCGTTCATCCATTAGCTGCATTTTTAGGTTATATTGTGTCTGTAAACAAAAAAGCGCTATTTTATTTTGAAGAAAGAGACTTATGGCCTGAAACATTAGTGCACCTTGGAAAATTCTCAGAGAGAAACCCCATAATTAAAGTGTTGGGTCAGTTAGAATTATTTCTATATAAAAAAGCAAAAAGAATTATTGTATTGTTTGATAAAGCACCTGATTATGTTAGGAGCAAAGGAATAGAAGATAGGAAAATCATTTATCTTCCTAATGGGGTCGATATTGATCGTTATAAAAGTATTTACTCCCTTCCTGATACCGTAGAAAAACAATTGAAG
Organism: Bacillus sp. CHD6a; assembly: GCF_001293645.1. Taxonomy (GTDB): domain Bacteria; phylum Bacillota; class Bacilli; order Bacillales; family Bacillaceae_I; genus Sutcliffiella_A. The sequence goes on along the minus strand of NZ_LBMD01000003.1, from coordinate 91,971 downwards.
CAACTGCATGGTAAATACTTAGCGGTATATACCGGTGCTCATGGTTTAGCAAATAACTTGGATGTGCTTTTAAACACAGCAAAGTTAATAGGAGAGACTAATAATAACGTTCATTTTCTTTTAGTTGGTGATGGGGTAGAAAAAGAAAGATTGATTTCTAGGACTAAAAATGAAAATATTCATAATGTCTCCTTTGTTGACCCAATTCCAAAGGAGCTTATTCCTAGTTTATTGTCACGATGTAATGTAGGGTTAATATCTATGTTAGATGCTGATCTGTATAAGTGGGGAATGAGTTTGAACAAAGTTTATGATTATATGGCTGCTAGTATACCAACAATTATCAGATGTAATATGCCTGAAACAATTGTTAAACGGTCACATGGTGGATTTGAGGTTAAGAGTGAAAAAGAAATGGCAGAAAAGCTTCAATATGCCTTTGAGAACCCTGAAAAAATGAAAGAAATGGGCTGGAATGCCAGGAAATATGTTGAAGAATACCATTCTTGGGAAGAGAACGCAAAAACTTTGATTCATGCTATGAATGAAGATCTAAAAAATGATGTTGTGAGTGGAAAAAGAGGAGGAAATCAATAATGAATGAACCTGTTATCGGTCAAAATGTAGTCATTAAGGATGATGTTAAATTTGGTACAAATGTAACTATTGGAAATAATGTTGTAATCTATGAAGGTACAACAATTGGAGATAATGTAATTATTCAAGACAATGTAGTAATAGGTAAACAACCAACACGGGCTAAAAACTCTATTTTACCAGAGGTGAAAAAATTACCCCCAACAATTATTGGAGCAGGATGTACAATTGGTACCTCTGCAATTATCTATGCAAATGCCGAAATTGCAGAGGAAGTATTTGTAGCGGACTTAGTAACAATTAGAGAAAGAGTTAAAGTGGGCTTTAGAACAATTGTGGGAAGAGGAGTAGCTATTGAAAACGACTGTGTCGTTGGAGAGAAGTGTAAACTTGAGACAAATTGCTATATTACTGCTTACTCTACTATTGAAAACTATGTCTTTATCGCACCAAGCGTTGTTACTACAAATGATAACTATATGGCACGCTCAAAAGAACGTTATGACAAGTTCAAAGGAGTGACCATAAAAGAGGGTGGAAGAATAGGTGCGAATGTAACAGTCCTCCCAGGAAAAGTAATACATGAAGATGGTGCAGTAGCTGCAGGAAGCGTTGTAACTAAAGATGTTCAAAAAGAGGAGCTAGTGTTAGGAAGCCCTGCAAAAGTGGTTCGAAAAGTATCAGAAGAGCAATTGTTAAAAAATCAATAAATAAAAAAGGGTTCGGTGTGATTATTCACACCGAACCTTTTATTTACTTATTAAAATAATTCAACAGACCTTGAACCATGGCATTTGTGACATTTTCTTGATACGAGTTCATTACCACTGTTGCTTCTTCAATTGGATTTGACAAGAATCCTAGTTCAACTAGAGCTGAAGGGCGCTGGTTGTTTCGTAATACACTTACATCTTGATACTTAACGCCACGATCCCTTAAACCGGTATAAGTGATTAGTTGACTTTGTAAGTTCTTAGCAAGAAGCTCATCTCTGCTTTTATTGTAGTAGAGAGTTTCTATACCGTTAGCAGTAGGTACAGGTCCCAGGGCGTTATAGTGTATGCTTATGAATGCGTCCGCATTGTTAGAATTACTTATTCTAGCTCTTTCAAAAAGTTCTATATAAGTATCTACTGTTCTTGTTTGAACAACGATCGCACCATATTCAGTTAACTTCTCTTCAAGAAGTTGTGCAGTCCTTAAATTTAGCGCTTTTTCCTGCATCTTAAGCAAAACCCCAATTGCACCTGGATCTACACCACCGTGTCCCGCGTCCAGTACAATTACTTTACCTAATAGAGAAGTGTTTGGCTTAGAAATAACTTTTACGGACTCTATATTAATCCAGCCTTCTATATTCTCAAAGGAAACAAGGTACCAATTCCCTACCTGCCTTTTAATATAGACAGGTTTCTTAACTAATGAGTGAATAATAGTAGAATACTCAGAACCAGGACCACTTTTTAAAGGAGACGCTGAAATAGCCACTCCAGGTATCATAGTTGGAGGTGGGCTTCCCTCAGTTATGTGTTTAGAGTAAACCCATCCATTAATACTTGAGGATTTGATATAATACCAACCATTGATTTCTTTTTCTATTTCTATTGATGTACCCTTGTTTAAAGTGCCAATTGGACTGATTCTAGTAGTTGGAGAAGAATACACATCAACATAATTACCAACAACAGTAGAGTCAGTTTTTAATAGTTTCTGATATATCCATCCATTTGAATTGTTGTTGAAGACTACCTGATACCAACCATTAATTTCTTGGATGATTTTAACAGGATCATCTTTTGTAAGAGTATTAATGATTGAAGTTCTTAAACTAGCCCCGCTGTGAACGTTGACATTATTTGATAAAACAATTGCTTTCTCTCCAGAAAGGTTGATAGGATAAGGACTTCCCTCATTAAGATATGTAGAATATACCCAGCCGCTTTTTGATGAACTTGTGAAATAGTACCAACCATTAATCTCTTTTGTTACAGAAATTACCTCGTTCTGAAGGTTATAAATTACTTCTGCACGGGTACTAGGTACACCATAAACGTTTACAATCTTATTGGAAGATGTGATGCTAGATTTTAACAAACCGCCATATACCCAAACAATTTTCTGATTAACATTAATTTCAAACCATCCGTTTATTTCCCTGATGATAGAAACAGGTTGATCTTTGTCCAAGTATCCTAAAAGAGTAGTTCTTAGACTCGCACCTGAATAATAGGGTAGTTTATCTGACAATACAATTGCTTTTGAACTATTTCCATTGATAGGGTTCGGGCTACCGTTTTTGACATGTTCATAATAAACCCAACCTTCATATTCACTATTATAAAATTTATACCAGCCATTTATCTCACTGAGTAGTATTAAATTATCACCTTTTGTTAAATTCCCTATCGTATCTACCCTTGTACTTGGAGCACCATAAACGTTAACAAACTCACCTAAAACATCAATATTTGTGTTAAGTAGTCCGCTGTACACCCATCCATTAATTGAAGCGGAATTTATTTCATACCACCCGTTAATTTCTGAAAGGATAATAACTTTTGTATCCTTTGATAAGGTACCAATTTTACTTGTCCTTAAACTGGCGCCACTATATACATCTAGGTTTGTTGGTAATACCATTGCTTCTTCCCTTTCAGATGAGTCACTAATCGGGCTCCCGACTTCTAATTGGGAATGATAAATCCACCCATCTAAACTAGGGGATGATATATAATACCAACCATTAATTTCTTTTAAAATAGTAATGTTTGTTCCATTTATTAAAGAACCCGAAGTTGGAACTCTAGTACTAGGAGAACCGTATACTTCTACTATTCCATTAGTAACTTTAGTGTCAGAGTATAGCAGATTCTGATAAACCCAACCGGTTACGTTTGGGGACACTATCTCATACCATCCACTAACTTCACGTTTAACCATTATTTTTTCATCTTTAACTAAGGTTGCAATTACAGCGGACCTGGGGCTTGCTCCTGATCGCACTTCTAAACCGTTGATAAGGGAAATTGCACCTGGATAAGTTGATTCAGTAGTTATAAGCCAGCCAGCTATCCAGCCAGATTGGGTTGAATTAAGCTTGATATGGTACCAATCATTTTTAAATTCTAGAACTTCGAATTTCTGGCCCTTTGAGACTTTGGTAATACGGGTGAAGCTTGTACTAGGGCCTTCTCTAATATTGACATTATCTTCCGCTACTACTATATGTGAAACAGTATTAGCGTGAGAGTTGGTTTGTGGGTACATTAGGCCAATAAACAATAGTGATAAAAACAATGTTAATCTAAGCTTAAACATCATGTCCTCCTCTTAATTTTTGTCACAAAATACATTATACTTTAGAAAAATGTCTAAATGTGTAATATATTTGAAACTATCTATAAAATATATCGTCTAATTAATATATTAATTGAGTAATAATTTTTCCCATTTACAAGTTATATAGTTAAGATGTAAACTAGTCAGGTAGATTGAATGTAAAATTAGTTGATTATGGAAAAATACCTTTAGAAAGTAAAGGGGACAAAAATAATGTATGTAAATATCATCCTTGCTTTTCTTGCAGCGTTTGCTTCAGCTTTATTGGTTACACCACTAGTTATTAAATTTGCTTTCTTTATAGGGGCAACAGATAAACCTAACGTTAGAAAAGTACATCAAAAAATAATGCCTAGACTAGGTGGATTGGCAATTTTTTTAAGTGTTGCAGTAGGCTATGTTGTAGCTGGATTGTACGATCAAAAGGTTACGGCAATTACGGTGGCGGGTATAATTATTGTTATCACAGGGATACTTGATGATAAATTTGAGTTGTCACCAAAGTCTAAACTAACGGGGCAATTTATAGCTTCTTTATTAATTGTAATGAGTGGGTTGACCATTCAAAATATCTATATACCTTTTATTGGGGATGTGTTACTAGGATATCTATCCATACCAATTACGATTTTATGGATTATCGCTATAACAAATGCAATTAATCTAATTGATGGTTTAGATGGTTTGGCGGCTGGCGTCTCTGCAATTGCAATAGCAACAATTGCTGTTATGGCATTTATGAACGGCAAAATGTTAATCCTGACTTTATCCCTAATTGTTTTAGGTAGTATATTAGGCTTCTTGTTCTACAATTTTAATCCAGCGAAAATTTTTATGGGAGACACGGGTGCATTGTTCTTAGGTTATTGTATTTCCGTTCTTTCCTTATTAGGATTATATAAAAGTGTTACTCTATTCAGCTTCATAGTGCCGATCTTGATTTTGGGATTACCAATTTTTGATACCATATTTGCTATTCTTAGACGCGTTGCAAACAAAAAACCGATTTCTTCTCCGGATAAAGGTCACTTGCATCATCGACTGATTTCACTAGGGATGTCACATAGAAGAGCCGTGTTGTCAATGTATTGCTTAAGTATTTTCTTCAGCTTTGTTGCTCTGATGGTTTCTTCTTCAACAATATGGGGAGCAATTGTGATTACTCTGATATTATTAGTCCTTCTTCAGTTACTTGCTGAGTTAGTAGGTCTAGTAAATCAAAACTATAAGCCGATGATTAATATGTATAAGGTGTTAAGAAAGAAATATCGTTAAAACAAAAAACGTTGACAATGTCAACGTTTTTTGTTTTTGATTCAAGTTTTAATTTTTCTCCAAATCATTGCACATAATATAGATGATTACTGACTCAAGGAGAAAAAAGATGAATATTAGTGAATTAGTTAGTGTTTTTTTAATATGCTTTATGACGGTATTACTTGTAACTCCTTTAGTAATAAAGATAGCTCTGAAATTAGGTGTAACAGATAAACCGGACCAAAGAAAAGTTCATCAAAAATTAATGCCCAGGCTTGGCGGTTTAGCTATTTTTGCTGGATTGACTATTGGCTATCTTATTAGTGACTTGGATGAATATCACATCAGTTCTATAAGCTTCGCTCTTATAATAATTGTTATTACTGGTATATTGGATGATGCTTTTCAAATATCAGCTCTGAAAAAACTGTTTGGGCAAATATTAGCATCTTTAATTATCATTCAAAGTGGGCTATTAATAGAATTTTTATATGTTCCTTTTTTTGGAACGCTACAATTGTTGGACATTTCAAGCTACATAATTACTTTTATTTGGATAATTGTAATTACCAATGCTTTAAATTTAATTGATGGCTTAGATGGGCTGGCTGCAGGTGTCTCTTGTGTAATACTTATTACCATATTAGGATCTGCAATTAGTAATGAAAAAGTATTAATTAGTACATTAGCTGTTATTATACTTGGTAGTACACTAGGTTTTTTACCTTATAATTTTAACCCTGCTAAAATTTTCATGGGAGATACGGGTTCTTTACTCCTGGGTTTTAGTATAGCTGTTATATCTTTGTTAGGAATGTATAAAAGTGTCGCTCTGTTTAATATTACGGTTACCACTTTGATTTTAGGCGTCCCTGTTTTTGACACAGTACTAGCTATTATCAGGCGTCTAATTACAAAAAAACCGATTACTCAGCCCGATAAAAAACACCTACACCACCAAATTCTATCTTTAGGTTTCTCCCATAGGAATACCGTCTTGCTTATTTATTGTATAAGTTCAATTTTCAGTATTTTAGCGTTATTTTTGAATAGAGATTATTTTAGTGTAGTGTTTTTTATTACCATAATTATTGGAATAACCGGAAGTATCTTTACGTTTTATAGTTTAAAGAATTAAGAAAAAGGAATATTATAAATAAAATAAGTGATAATCACTTAATAATATTGTAAAATAAGAGTTGTTTTTGTTAGAATTTGTCGTTAGTATATGTGTTATTATATACAAGTGATAATATTTTTTATTTTAAGGAGACGAATTTACATGAAGGTTTCTATGTTAGATTTATCCGAACAATACTCATCCATTAAAGATGAGGTTATGGTTAAATTAGATGAGGTCATGAGTTCCTCGCAATTCATTTTAGGAAAAAACGTAAAGCAGTTAGAAGAAAGTGTTGCTGCTTATTCAAACGTAAAATATGGAGTAGGTGTAGGAAATGGTAGTGATGCCATACATATCTCTTTACAAGCTTGTGGAGTAAAAGAAGGAGATGAAGTCATTACAACTCCTTTTACTTTTTTTGCTACAGCAGGGGCAATTGCTAGAGTAGGGGCAAAACCAGTTTTTGTTGATATTGATCCAGTTACTTTTAATATTGATCCTGCAAATATAGAAAGTGCTATTACTGATAAAACAAAAGCAATCATCCCGGTGCATCTGTATGGACAAATGGCAGACATGCAACCAATTAGAGAAATTGCAGATAAACACAATTTGTTTGTCATTGAAGATGCCGCTCAAGCAATAGGTTCTAAGTATCAAGGTAAATCTGTCGGAGAATTAGGTGATACGGCAACTTATAGTTTTTTCCCAACTAAGAACTTGGGAGCTTATGGAGATGCAGGAATGATTGTGACAAATAATGAAGATATTGCTGATAAAATGAAGGTAATACGTGTTCACGGAAGTAAGCCTAAATATTACCATCATGTTTTAGGTTACAATAGCCGTTTAGATGAAATGCAAGCGGCCATCTTGAATGTTAAATTTCCTCATCTTGATGATTGGAGCAATAAGCGAAGAGAGCTAGCTGAGAATTACACATCACTAATCAAGGAGTCTGTAGAGTCCATTACCACTCCAATTGAAAAAGAAGGAAATCATCACGTTTTCCACCAGTACACACTTAGAGTAGAAAGACGAGACGAGTTGCAAGCATTTCTAAAAGAAAATGGAGTGGCATCTATGGTTTATTATCCACTTCCACTTCATATCCAACCAGTATTCAGTGAATTAGGTTACAAAAAAGGTGATTTCCCACATTCCGAAAAAGCAGCGGAAGAAGCGTTATCTTTACCTATGTTCCCTGAACTTAAGTTGGAACAACAACAGTATGTTGTTAAAATGATCCGTGAATTCTATAACAAATAACTAATCGTATTTCTCCCTTCTTATAGGGAGAAATTCTTTTGTACATAATGTAGGAGGTACATTCATGGAAGAAACAAAGGAACGCTATGTTCTATTCGAATTTCTAGAATACTTTTGGAAAAAGAAGTGGATTTTCGTCGTGTTGCCATTAACCCTTGCAATCATTGCATTTGGGGTAACGAAGCTGACAGAGGAAAGGCCTTATACTGCTCAGAAGACGGTTTATTTGGGTAGTGATAGTAAACAATATTTCTCTAATAAAGAATTAGTTTTGAATGACTATAAAAAGTTTGTAGATGAGAATTTGCGAAATGGATTCGATATGAACCCTACAAATAATAGCGTTGTTTTTAGTTTAACAAATGGTTCAGAAGAAGGCTTGAAAGGGCAGATAGATAACGCTGTTGATAATTTTTTTCAAGACCTAGTAGACGCAGCTGAAAAAACTAAGAGTTTTAAACAGGCTTATATAGATGAACTTGAAGAAGAAAAAGAATCAAATTATAATCGTTTAGAATTCCTGAATAAAAAACTCGATAGTGAAAATACGAATGCAGTAACTATTAATAAGATCCTCGAGGAAAAATATATTGTTGAAGAACTCAATTTGGAGTATTCAAATTTAGTGACGATGGAGAAACTTGAGTTAGATAATTTCGAAGATCCAAAGGCGCTAGACACTGTCGTAAGTCAACCAGACAGTAAACTTACAACAAATGTAGCCGCTGCCTTCATTTTCGGTTTATTCCTATCCTTACTTCTAGTAACACTTCTTAAGTACATCCAAGATGCAAAAAGGGGGAGAAGGTATGATTAATTTTGCCATAGTAGGAATAGGGCACATATCTAAAAAACATATGGACGCTATTGCTAATATAGAGGGTGCTCAGGTTGTAGCACTATGTGATAATAATGAAACGAGATTACAGGAATTTAAAGGACAATTTGAACTTTATAATGACCTAGAAACAATGTTAATGAAGCAAAAGGATATTGATGTTGTAAATATTTGTGTTCCATCAGGATTACATGCAAATATGACAAAAATCTGTGCCAAGTATAAAAAACATGTTGTAGCAGAGAAGCCAATGGCATTGAAATTAACTGATGCAGAAGAGATGATACAGGCTTGCGAAGAACATGGAGTAAAACTTGCTATTGTGCACCCAAACAGATACAGACCTGCATTTTTAGAATTGAGAAGACTGTTTGATGACAATATATTTGGAAAGATTAGCCATGCGAACGCAACTGTAAGATGGAATAGAAATGATGCTTATTATGCGCAAGCTCCTTGGAGAGGGACGAAAGAATTTGATGGTGGCGTTTTAATGAACCAAGCCATTCATGATTTGGATTTATTGCTTTGGTTTATGGGAGAGGTTGAATCTGTTCAAGCGATGGCTACCACTCGTTTAAGAAATATTGAGGCAGAGGATGTTGCAGCAGCTGTTGTTACATTTAAGAGTGGAGCACTCGGTATTATTGAAGCAGCAACCACTATTTATCCTAAAAACTTGGAAGAATCTCTGGCGATATTTGGTGAGAACGCATCGGTTAAGATTGGTGGGCAAAACGCGATTAACTTTGAAGTGTTAGAAGCTAAAGGGCTTGAAGAGGAAGAGAAAGTAGGAATCATTGAAAGAATTAAAAATGATCCTTTCGGAACGCCAGGACATCAACATATCATCGAAGATATGGTACTTTCGATTAATGAAGGGAAAGTTCCTACAGTAGATGGACAAGCTGGGATAGCTCCTGTAAGGTTAATATTAGCTATATTAGAGTCTGCAGAAACTGGTAAAAGAGTTTACCTATAAAGGAGATAACGATTATGAATTCAAAAGAAACATTGTTAAATAAAATAAATAATAAAGATGCTGTTATTGGAGTAGTAGGGTTAGGTTATGTTGGATTACCACTAGCGGTTGAAAAAGCTAAGGCTGGATATAAAGTTATTGGATTTGATGTGCAAGATAGCAGAGTTGCACAAGTAAACGAAGGTATTAACTACATTGGAGACGTAGTCGATCAGGAATTAAAAGAACTAGTTGATAGTGGTAAATTGGTGGCGACAACTGACTACTCAAAAATCGAAGAAGTCGATGCTGTAGCTATTTGTGTTCCAACACCATTAGATGTATATCAACAACCAGATACATCTTACGTTGAAAGTTCTACTAAAGAGATTGCAAAGTACGCACACGAAGGCATGCTTGTTGTACTAGAATCTACAACTTATCCTGGAACAACAGAAGAAATTGTAGTTCCAGCATTAGAACAAGCTGGATTAACTGTTGGTGAGTCAGTATTTGTTGCCTACTCTCCTGAAAGAGTTGATCCAGGTAATAAGTTTTATAATACTAAAAACACGCCTAAAGTAGTAGGAGGAGTTTCTCCAAACTGTACGGAAATTGCTGCTACACTTTATAGAGCAGTACTTGAAGGGGAAGTACATCAAGTTTCCAGTCCTGCTGTAGCAGAAATGGAGAAAATATACGAAAATACCTTCAGACATATTAATATTGCATTGGCAAACGAAATGGCAATTTTATGTGAAAAGATGGGGATTGATGTTTGGGAAGTAATTGATGCAGCTAAAACCAAGCCTTATGGATTCATGGCATTTTACCCTGGACCAGGATTAGGTGGGCATTGTATTCCTATTGACCCATTCTATTTAACATACAAAGCAAGAGAATTTAACTACCATACAAAGTTAATTGAACTTGCTGGTGAAATCAATAACTCTATGCCAGATTTCGTTGTGGACAGAGTTATGTATGCACTAAATGAAAGATCTAAAGCTTTACGCGGTTCAAACATTCTTGTAATAGGAGTTGCTTATAAAAAGGATATTGATGATGTGAGAGAATCACCTTCATTACCTATTATGTCTAGATTAAGAAAAGAGGGCGCGGACTTAACGATTATTGATCCATTTGTAAGTTCTTTCAAATTGGATGGAGAAGTTATTGAACCTGTAGAATTAAGCGAAGACTTACTTAAAAAAGCAGATATAACGCTTATTTTAACTGATCATACAAACATTAATTATGAGATGATTAGCAAACATAGCAATGTAGTATTTGATACACGAAACGCAATGAAAGATGTAGAAAAGCCAGAAAACTACTTTAAATTGTAGGCAACAATTTTCTACACTTTCTTAGGAGTGTTAATTTCTTGTTAAGTCACCTAAAACGATTAGGAGGGGATTCCCTCCTTTATGCATTAATGAATGTAGGAACAAAGTTAATAGCGTTTTTAATGCTACCAATTTACACAACCTACCTTTCTCCAACAGAAATGGGAGTGTTTGAAAATGTTGATGCTCTCATTTCAATTTTAATATTTGTTGTTATTTTTGGTACTGATAACGCACTGGCTTACTATTTTTATAAGACAGATGATGAGAAAGAAAAGTTAGAGCTGTTCCAATCTGCTCTTTATTTTAGAGCCGCTATCGCAATGGGTATTAACATCCTATTTATCCTTTTCGGTGAAATGATATCTAACTCCTTATTCGGAACACCTGATTATAAATACATCTTTTACCTAGCGGGAACTGTTCTAATAATTGAGTCAATCATTACTCTAATATTGACTTACTATAGGTTTGAATTTAAAAGCAAGAAAGTAGTTATCACCACTGTAATAAAATTAGCACTTGTTGCAATACTATCTTATGTTTTTCTAAAATATTTTGATCTACAGGTAGAATCAATTTATTGGGGAAGACTAATCAGTGTAGTAGTAATTGTATTAATTTTGTTTCCTTCTTTAATAAGAATGTCCACTTTTAAATTAAATAAGGAAATCCTGAAGAAATTATTAATTTATGGTGCCCCTTTAGTTCCGGCATCTATAGCTTTCTGGGTCATAACATTCTCCAACAGGTTTTTCTTAACAATGTTTGAATCTTTAAGTAGCGTAGGAATTTACGGTGTAGCAATAAAATTTGCAACAGTTATTAGTCTTTTAACATCAAGCGTTCAAATGGCTTGGAGACCTTATTCCATGTCTATAAAAGACAATCCGAATGCAAAGCAAATATACTCTACTTTATTTCTTTTAATATTAATTATTGGTATGACAGGTTTAATGGGAATAGCAACAATAATCCCATATGTTATGGATTTTATGATTAAAGATCCTGCTTATGCAGAAGCTAGTAAATATATTGCAGTTCTGAGTTTAGGTTCTTTTTTAAGTTTTTACTATTTGATTATTTCCATAGGCCTCTTCTTTAATAAGAAGACAGGAGTTATATCTGTATATGTAGGGATTTCAGCTGTTATTAGTGTAATATTAAACATATTACTAATACCGCTATTCTCCATATGGGGAGCAGTTACCGCTCTGATCGTATCCTATTTGTTTGTGAATGTTATTATTTTCATAAAAAGTCAAAAAGAATATTATATTCCGGTATCTATCTTGAAAATGATACTCTTGTTCTCAAGTGGTATATTTGGAATTCTAACTATACTATATATTCAAGAAAACAATGGTATAAGTAACTACTATATTGTTTTACCTTGGTTAATAAATCTCAGTATTACATTTTTTTCTATAAAAAATAATTTAGTTAGCATAAGAAAGTGAGGAAATAGCTATGCTTTATATAGTTTTATGGCTAATAACCCTCATTACATCTACATTTTTGTTCTATAAAGTATCCGGTAGTCTGTCTTTATTAAAGCCAAATCTAATAAGTATTACTTACTATTATTCATTATTAGTTTCAAGCTTTATTGGACCTTTACTAATTGTATTGAAGTTAGACAATAATTATATGATACATCGAATGCAGGACGATACTTATAGAATTATTGGGTTTTTGTGGCTATGCTACATTATGATAATAATCCCTCTTACAATGTTGATGTTATCAAGATGGGTTGGTTTTAATGCAAAAAAAGAGCTTGATTCATATTTAAAGGCCCCGATAACGACAGATTTAAGAGAGGGTAAAGATTATTTCTATATCTTTTCAATTCTAATGTTTCTCAGTATTTCAGCAATCATTTATATGATAATGCAACTGAATAATGTTCCATTGATAGCTGCACTTACAGGTGGGACAGATCTTGGGAGACTTAGAATCGAGGCATCCCATGGTTTTCAAGGGAATGTATTGTTTAAAAATATTTTTGCCTTGGGATTAACACCTATTTTATCGCTCATAGCATATGTTTATTATATAAAAACAAAATTGTTTAGATGGAAAATTTCTTTTATGCTAATGTTTGTGTTATCAATTTTTGTATCCATTTATGATTTACAAAAGGCACCGGTCTTTTTCTATATCTTAATGTTTATTTTAATTAAGTTATATATTGGTAAAATCAAACTTTCAATAAAAAAAGTAGCAATACTCGCCTCTGTTGGTATTATTTCCATAATAACCATGTATGTATTTATCCAAGGTGTCACAAATGTAAACCAATTCTTATCTTATAATTCAGGACCTATAGGTAGATTAATTCTGTCACAAATTGCACCTTTCTTCCTTCACTTAGAGCTATTTGGCAATCAAGTGGATTTCTTAAATGGGAGAAGTCTTCCAAATATTCTTCTGCAATTTTATGATTTAGAACACGTACGATCGGCGAGACTTGTTATGGAGCAGTATTTCCCAGATAAAGTACAAGAAGGAACGGCTGGAGTTTTAAATACTGTGTTTGCCGGTGAAGCATATGCGAACTTTGGATACTGGGGAATTCTGTTTGGAGCGATTTACCTTGGTGCATTTATTCAGGTTATGTACATTTTCTTCTTAAGAATGCCTAAAAATCCAGTTTTCATCAGCTTGTTTGCCTTCTTTACAGTCAATATCCCGAGAGTAGTAGTCGGAGGGTTTATGGACTTTATTTTTAATCCATTCTGGTTATTTGTCTTTAGTCTATTTTTATCTACCCTATTTTGTCTAAAAGTAAAACAAGAATTTCAAAGAATTTATTTTAAACAAGCTCATTAATGTCTTTTATGAAAACAAACGTAGTAAAAACCCCATTCGATGAAATGGGGTTTTTACTACGTTTGTTGTATAATTCCTTGGTCTTTTAATTTAAGTCATTAATTGCAGTACCACGATAGTAATGTTTAATAATTTTATCGTAGTTCCATCCATTGCTAGCATAGCCTTGTGCACCAAATTGACTCATCCCAATCCTATGTCCCCATCCTTTACCGGTAATGATAATGGATTGTGGATCTGTTTCTTTAGAGATATTAGCGCTGGGAAGTGCTATGGTGGCGCTTGATGTATTTAGAGTAGTAACACTATTCGCCAGTTGAACTTGTTGATTGTTTATGTTTAACTGATTCTTGGTAGTATTAGCCATTTGTATATTAAAAGGATGATTAATGGTCAGGTCAAACCAGTTACTTTTTAAAATGCCATAGGTATTACCATTACTAGTAGGAAAAAGTTTACGTATAGTCAACTCATTACCTGCTTTTCTAACATCACCATTACCAGTATGAAGTGTAACTGCCGATACTTCTCCATTCGCTCCGGTTTTTTCAATGCTAATGTTATGAATCGGAACATTTGTACTTTGTCCAAAACTAGATAATAATGTACTACTGTTAAATGTTTCTGTCCAACTACTATGAGGAGAGTCTTCAAAGGAATCTTCAACTGTCACAAGATAGGGAAAGCTACTTTGGCTGGTATTCCAGACGTCTCCAACATTTGCTGTTCTTCCTCCACTAGTAGAGAAAAAGAATGTTTCAATAACACTATTATTATATCTGACTACTTTTTTATTGGTTTCGTCTACCGCTTGATTTGTTCTGCTATGTTCAGATGTATATCCACGATAAACTTGGCTCGAGGTTGTATTAGTTAAAGGTCCTCTTGCATTTTTTACGTAAGCATAACTTCTTGCAGCAACAGCTTGTGCTTTTAAAGCTTCTAGGTGAAAAGAAGCAGGCATTTCATTTGGAAGAACACCTTTTAAATAGGATTGCATATCCAGCTTATTAATAAGTTGGCCACCATTTATTACTGCACTGCCCCTATATTTTCTTTCACTATTTGCGATAGTTGTATTAATTGTAGATAGGGAAGGAGCATTAATCAACTGAACATTATTGTTAGCAAGAATTGCCAGATTTTGACCATTTAAACTTTTAACAATATACCATACTCCTTGACTGTTATTGTGAGTGCTAATATATTCTGCTGCTTCTCCGTTTTCAAAGGTTGTTAAAATTTGCCCGGAAAGACTTGCGTCTCTTCGACCTACCGTGGAACCAGTGAATGTAACAATCTGAGAGTTGCCTGTCATCTCAATTATCTCAAAACCATTGCTTGATGTAAGGGTAACTGATCCAAAACTTGCTACCGAATTCCCAGAAGAGTTCGTAATAGTTACTAGTTGATATGGTTTAATAAATCGTTCGGAACTATTCTGTAGGTTTCTTATCTTATAAATTCCAGCCGGATTTATGTTAATTGTATTACTTTTAACTAGCTCCACAGTTACAGGATCAATATATTCTTTCTGTGAGAAATCTGCACTTGAATAGTCAACATTAATAAAGAAGAAAACTAAACATATGAAAAGTAATACCTTTTTTTTCATATTACCTAATCACCTCAGCAAAGTTAGCGCGTACAGCACCTACTTTTCCATCGCTCATTCTAACGATATACCATTTTTCTCCAGATGAAGGATTAACATAAGTACTTTCATATTTTAATGTTGATCCAACCGGTGCAGTTGTATAGATTGCATAAGAATCAGAAGCCCCTCTTCTTACTGGTGCAGGATTATTGAATACTACACTTTTAAATCCAGATTGTATTGGTGTAACAGATACTTGAGTGTTTTTACTTAATACTGCTCCTAATCTATTATCAGATAATCTAACAATATACCATTTTTCCCCATTTGTTGAATTAGTGAAGGTGCTATAGTATGTAACAATAGTGTTTGCAGGCACATCTAATAAACTGGCATACTGTGTACCTGCCCCTCTTCTAATTGCAGTTTGTTTAGTAGTTACAACACTTGAAACGTCTTGAATAGGGTTGCTTGGAGAAGGTGATCCAGAATCAAGTTCATTAACACGTGCTTCAAGCTGGGTAAGTCTCTGTTCGATTGGATTGATCTTACTTAATACCCATTCGACACTTGCTAAAACGACATTGCTGTTTGCATTTGCAGTAGATATAGAAATTGCACCAAATCCAAATCCAACTGAAAATACCAACATCACGATAAAAATTCTCTTTTTCAAAAAATTGACCCCCTAAAATTTTTACATTTTTCAATTACTAATTTTAACATAAAAAAACACTACTAAAATAGGTAATTTAGTAGTGTTTTGAAAAAAATGTTGAAATAAGGCAGAAATTTGTTCTAAGCGAGTCTATTCAATTTCTAAATGGTTTTTTAGTTCAATTTTAAGGTTAGCTAACGAGGTATCATCTGGCATATAATAGTAAATATCATCAATATACTCATCAGTTCCCTCTAAATCAAGACTATTAATGGAGGAAGCGCGGAAAGACGAATATTTTTGCTGAAAAGCTAGCACCTCATTAATTCTCATATTAGTTTCAACATTTTCTCCTACATCTTTTACAATATCGTTAACTTTTAGAAGGGTAGAAGGGGAATTAATTTCATCAATTAAAGCTTTCACAACTTGTTTTTGTCGCTCTGTTCTACCGATATCTCCTCTAGGGTCTTTCTTTCTCATTCTAGCGTAGGTTAATGCCTCATCACTATCTAATCTCATTTCTCCTTCTTCGAAGTAAATCTTTGTATCCCAATCTCCGTGTTTATAGTCCCAAAAATCAAAAGGAACATCAACAGTTACACCACCAACAGTGTCAATAATATTCAAAAAACCATCAAAATCTAATGTGACATAATAATCAATTGGTATTTCTAAAAAATCTTCTACAGTACTTACTGTCATATCTAATCCACCATAGGAATAAGCGTGGTTTATCTTGTCTCTAATGTCTTTTCCTGAAATATCTACAAGTGTATCCCTAGGAATGCTGAGTAAATTCATGGAAGCGTCATCAGGATTAAATGTAGCGACCATTATTGTATCTGATCTTCCACCCTTTCCACCACTTCCGTAATTTTCAATACCTAATATTAGTACGGTAAATGGCTCCTTCTTAATCTCTACAGGTTTTTCTCTGTATTTAGATTTTTCCCTATCTAAAGCCACATAAGAGTTGTTTGCTGCTTTTATTGTTTCATACACTGTATAACCAAAATAAAGGCCCAATAGAAGAAGTGGGATAGAAATAAAGAAAAAGATTTTTTTTATTACTCTCTTTTTCTTAGTTTTTTTATAGTCGGTTCTAGAATGTTTCATTAAAATAATTCTCCTCAAGTTAAATTATGACCAGTTTTTCCATATACGAAAAATCTCCAGGTGTCAATCTACAATCTCCATTTGTCAACTCAATTATCCACTCTTTAAATAGTGCTATCTCTTCTCTGTTTACATAAATTTCCAATTGGACTGAGTCTAAATATTGTGCCTGTTTTATTTCGTATCTAGATGTACGTATTGCATTCTCTATCTTCCCCAGTAATGTGTACTCGACTCTTGTATGCATAATTTGCACTAATTTTCGTTCTACCATTCCTGTTGCAGCAATTCCTTGTGAGGTAGCTTTGCCGTATGCACGAATAAGTCCTCCTGCACCTAGTTTAATGCCGCCGAAGTAGCGGGTAATTACAACTACAGTGTCTTTCAGATCTTTTTTCTTAAGGACTTCTAGGATGGGGACGCCTGCTGTGCCGCTTGGCTCTCCATCGTCATTTGCCTTTTGGATCTGGTTATTTTCTCCGATCATATAAGCAGAGCAGTTGTGGGTTGCAGCCCAGTGCTTCTTTTTTATCTCTTGGATGAAGCTTTGGGCTTCTTCTTCTGTTGTTGCTCGGGCAATGTGGGCGATAAATCTTGATTTTTGGATGTTTATTTCATGCTCTCCATGCCCTTTTACGGTATAGTAGTGAGATAGCAATCTGACAACTCTCCTTTAATGAATGGCACTTTTGTATGATTAGTCATACTTTATCTATTATAAGTGCTGGATGTAAGGACATCAAATAAAATATAGTTCAGAGTTCCTTATAATGGCAAGAATCGACAAAGTTTAATCCGATTGTAATAATAATGTTATACAAGCAAAACTTTAGTCCGATATAATGAAGTGTGGGCAAATTTCGACAGGTACCCCCACAAAGGTTTGGTAGATTTGGAATGATATAGCATATAGTGTCTTCCTTACTTTTGGGTATAATGTACTATAGCGATAAAGGGGTATTCACAATATTCTTTTAAGAATACAGGGTCTTTTGGAGGATGTCCTATGTCTCGGAAAGTTATAAACTCTAAACAATTAGACATGATTATTGAACAGATGGTGAAAACCGTTGAATTAAGCAAGGATGAGATCTTTGAAATTGGGGAAAGTTCCCGTAAAGAATTTGAAAACCTTGGAAAAGAATTAAATGCGGTCAAGCTTGAAGTGGCACAGCTAATCCATAAACAGGACAAACTGGATGTCCAAGTCAGGCATGCAAGAAACCGTCTTTCAGAAGTGAGCAGGCAGTTTAAAAACTATACAGAACATCAAATTAGACAAGCATATGACCATGCACATGAATTGCAGTTGGAGCTTCTTACGATTTCTCAAAAAGAGGCACAGCTCCGAAATCGAAGAAATGAAATAGAACGCAGGTTGTTGAATCTTGAAGAAACCATCACGAAGGCAGATCGCCTTGTAAGTCAGGTGTCCGTGATTTTAAATTATGTCACAGGAGATCTTAAGCAAGTTGGCGAGATGATCGCCGATGCCTCTGAGAAACGTGAGTTTGGTTTTAAAATCATGGAAGCGCAAGAAGAGGAACGCCGACGCCTTTCTCGTGAAATTCATGATGGCCCCGCCCAAATGCTGGCCAATGTCATGATGCGCTCGGATTTGATTGACCGTACTTTCCGGGAGCGAGGTCCAGGAGAGGCGTTATCAGAAATTCGCTCCTTAAAAGTAATGGTGCGCTCCGCTCTATATGAAGTGCGAAGGATTATTTATGATCTTCGTCCGATGGCACTCGACGACCTTGGGTTGGTGCCTACTTTAAAGAAATATATTTCGACTATCGAGGATTATCATAATGGCTATCCACAGATTCAATTTATGAACCTTGGAGTGGAACATCGCATATCCTCCAACCTTGAGGTAGCAGTGTTCCGGCTTGTACAAGAGTCTCTGACAAATGCCATTAAGCATGCTTCGGCAAGCGCCATCTATGTAAAATTGGAAGTAAAACCTACCCATATCATTGTCATCATTAAAGATGACGGAGTAGGATTTGATACGACAGAAAAAAAAGAAAAGTCGTTTGGTTTAATTGGAATGAGAGAAAGAGTAGAACTTATCAGCGGGGAATTGGACATACAGTCCACGTCTGGTAAAGGAACTACAGTTCACATCAAAATTCCGTTAGGCTAAAGATGTATTTGGGAGGATGAGAGGAATGGATACGACAAAAATCGTGATTATTGATGATCATCAGCTTTTTCGTGAAGGAGTTAAACGTATTCTTGATTTTGAAACAAACTTTCACGTGGTGGCAGAAGGTGACGACGGGGAAGAAGCGCTTGACCTGATGGAAAAGCATGCTCCAGACGTCATCATCATGGACATCAACATGCCAAAAGTTAACGGTGTGGAGGCTACAAGACGTCTAGTGGAAGCTAACTCAGAAGCGAAGGTCATCGTATTATCCATTCATGATGACGAAAATTACGTAACACATGCATTGCAAACAGGTGCTCGCGGTTATCTACTAAAGGAAATGGATGCCGATGCTTTGGTGGATGCAGTCAAGGTGGTTGCGAATGGCGGCTCTTATCTTCATCCGAAAGTTACGCACAACCTTGTTAGAGAATATCGTCGTTTAACGGAAAATGGTGTAGGGAGTGGTTCGCGCGGACGTAGTGGAGGCGGATCAACAGCTACAAGCTACCAACAAATCGAGATTCGCCGCCCGCTTCACTTGTTGACACGCCGCGAATGCGAAGTGCTTCAGCTGTTGGCAGACGGAAAGAGCAACAAGGCAATTGGAGAAGCGTTGTTCATCAGTGAAAAAACAGTTAAAAACCATGTAAGTAATATCCTTCAAAAAATGAATGTAAATGACCGTACACAAGCTGTAGTTGTTGCAATCAAGAATGGCTGGGTAGAGGTTAGGTAGCCTTGGGGATTTCGGTCTCCAGGGTTTTTTTGTGGGAGTGGGAACGGTGGCGACAGGGACGACGGGGGAGGCAGGCGAAATTTGTTGGCTTGTGTCGAATGGCCATTATATGGTGTGAATTGGCTAATAAAACAAAAGTTTGGACAATAAAATTAAAGATAAGCTAA
This sequence comes from Bacillus sp. CHD6a, assembly GCF_001293645.1. GTDB lineage: Bacteria > Bacillota > Bacilli > Bacillales > Bacillaceae_I > Sutcliffiella_A. The sequence goes on along the minus strand of NZ_LBMD01000003.1, from coordinate 71,968 downwards.
TAAAACAAAAATTTAGACAATAAATTAAAAATTTGGCAAATAAATTGCAAACTAGGCCTATAAATCGACCCACCACTCACTCTCCCAATAAAAAATAAACAATTGATGAAAGTTAATACCGTTTCATGTACAATCTATAATAGATAACAGAAATACATAGTATAAGGAAGGTCTACAATATGAAAACGGCGATTGTTACAGACAGTACTGCCTACATCCCTACAGAATTACGCGCAAAGCATAATATACATATGATCCCGCTTAATGTTATTTTCGGGAATGAATCGTACCAAGAAGAAGTCGACATCAAAGTAGAGCAATTCTATGAAGAGGTCAAAAACAGCAGAGATCTGCCTTCCACCTCTCAGCCTGCTATTGGCGAATTTGTTTCTCTATTTGAGAAACTCGCAAAGGACTATGACGCCGTTGTGAGTATTCACCTATCAAGCGGCATTAGTGGCACTTATCAAGGGGCTGTGGCTGCAGGTGAAATGGTGGACGGAATCGATGTTTATGCATTTGATTCCGAAATCAGCTGCATGATTCAAGGTTTCTATGCACTAGAAGCAGCAGAAATGGCCGCAGAAGGAAAGTCGCCTGAACAAATTATGGACCGAATGAACATCATGAAAGAATCTGACCGTGCTTACTTCATGGTAGATGACCTTTCTCACTTGCAACGCGGTGGCCGTTTGAGCAGCGCCCAAGCAATTGTTGGAAGCCTATTGCAGGTTAAGCCAGTGTTGCATTTTGTTGATACGAAAATTGTTCCTTTCGAAAAGATTCGTACACGCAAGAAAGCGGTCAAGCGAATTCATGATTTGTTTAATGAGGATGCATCTCTAGGAGTGCCAATGCGAGCATGTGTCATCCATGCAAACCGTGAGGAAGAAGCAGAAGAGATGAAAAGGGAGCTTGAAGAGAAATATCCACATGTGGAGTTTTTCTTGAGCTACTTTGGCCCAGTAATCGGAACGCATTTAGGCGAAGGTGCTTTGGGGCTTGGTTGGTATAAGCGGTAACGTTTCAGGGCTTTGATTGACACAGCATCATCATCATCGAGAGATTGAAAAGACATCAGGAGCAGTGGATTGCTTGGGGTGTCTTTTTTGTGTTTGTTGCGGTTTGAATTGGATATGGATTAGAACGGGCTAAGGGGCTCTGTTACCATTTGAAAGGAAAAGGAAATAGAACGGGCTTAGAGAAGGCATCTCAGTGACCGATTGCAAGAAAAAAGCAACAAAACGGGAGTAGAGAAGGCGTCTCAGTGACCGTTTCAAAAAATAAGCCAACAAAACGGGAGTAGAGAAAGCGTCTCAGTTACCGTTTGCAAGAAAAAAGCAACAAAACGGGAGTAGAGAAGGCGTCTCAATGACCGTTTTAAGTAAAAAGCCAACAAAACGGGAGTAGAGAACGCCTCTCTGTTACCGTTTCAGTAATAAGCCAACAAAATGGGGGTAGAGAAAGCATCTCAGTGACCGTTTCAAATATAAAGCCAATAAAACAGGCAGAGAGAACTCTGTCTTTTGCCATAATTCATCCCCAAAGGAGGAAACCAATGCTTTTCACCAGAACAACAAATAACTTATTAAAAATAGCCAATCAAAAATCCGAACTCACCAAAAGAATCTCTGAATTCCCCTCTATTCCTCACCCCCCCATCCAGGAAACCTTCCCATTCAATCCCAACCTCCAACACTTCCTATCTGGAAAGCGGCTTCTAACAGACGAACTCCCATTTAACCAAGACACTCTCCAAACACATTTTCAAAAAGGATACATAAATCTCGATTATGGAGTCCATTCCACTAAATCAGAAACTAAATGCAATCGATGCGGAAACAAGGATCTAAGCCTGTTTGCTTCGTTTGACTGTGCGCGGTGTCACCAATCGTGCACCTATTGTCGTCATTGCATTATGATGGGACGGGTTAGTGAGTGTACTCCGCTCATCGCCTGGAGTGGACCATTGCCTCGCGCAACTAAACCAAGCGTAAAGCTCTCGTGGGACGGCACCCTCTCCAAAGGTCAGCAACTCGCCTCCAACAAAGTCGTGGAAGCAATCGAAAACAACACATCTCTCTTAGTCTGGGCAGTATGCGGTGCAGGAAAAACCGAGGTTCTTTTTAAAGGAATTGAAACCGCACTAAATAAAGGAGGGCGCGTTTGTATCGCAACTCCGAGAACGGATGTCGTGTTAGAACTATCTCCGAGGTTAAAGCAAGCTTTTCCTGACATTGAAGTCGCCACGCTTTATGGTGGCAGCGAGGATCGAACGAAAAACGCGCAGCTCACCATTGCCACGACACACCAACTACTTCGCTATTACCGCGCTTTTAATACACTCATCATAGACGAGGTCGATGCTTTTCCTTACAACATGGATCCGACGCTTGAGTATGCCGCGAACCAGGCACGAAAAGAAAAAGGAAGCCTGATCTACTTAAGTGCCACTCCCTCGAAAAAAATGCAACGAGAAGTCCGTACAAATAAACTAGAATATGCGGTGATTTCAGCCAGATATCACAAACACCCTCTGCCTGTACCAACCATGGAGTGGTGTGGGAAATGGGAAAAGCGAATGAAAAAAGGCATGCTTCCGATGAATGTCCGAAATTGGGTGAGAAAGTATATGGAGAATGGAAGCCCCATATTTTTGTTTGTTCCTAATATTGCTGTCTTAGAAAAAATTACCGAGATCTTTGCAAAGGAATACGGTGAGTTAGTTGCAAGTGTTCATGCAAAAGACAAGCAACGAAAACGGAAAGTTTCAGCTTTCCGGGAAGGGAATATTAAAATGCTGGTGACTACAACGATTTTGGAAAGGGGAGTGACGGTAGCAGACGTTCAAGTAGGAGTGCTTGGAGCGGAGGATGACGTCTTCACGGAAAGTGCTCTTGTACAAATAGCCGGAAGAGTTGGCCGCAGCAGTCAATATCCAAGCGGAGATGTCCGCTTTTTTCACTATGGCAAGACAAATGATATGATTGCCGCCGTTGATCAGATAAGAAAAATGAATTATCAAGCGCGGAAGGGAGGCTTTTTTCAATGAATAATTGCTTGATTTGTCATGGTGATGTTTCTTCTTCGTTTGGGTGGGGCACATTCTTAGGTTTACAAAAGCCTAATCTTGTTTGTGGAGAATGTGAAAATGCCTTTCAAAAAATTACAGGGGAGGTCTGTAGGATTTGCGGCCGTGAATGGGCAATAGTGGCAACAGAAAACCGTCATGGCGATCTCTGTTCCGACTGTTTCAGGTGGGAACACGATTCAACTACAGCTGGTTTGCTTCAACAGAACAGGTCAGTTTACCATTACAATGATCATATGAAAGATGTGTTAGCCAAATATAAATTCCGCGGTGATGCTGAATTGGCTCAAGTTTTTAGGAGAGTGTTCCGCCAAACATTTGAAGCGAAATGGAATAAAGAGAGTCCAATTCTTGTCCCCATACCCTTAAGTGCAGATAGGGAATATGAGCGCGGCTTCAATCAGTCATTTTTACTGGCAGAGCTTTTGCCGGGCAAACCAGAAGAGTTACTCGCCAAAACCAGCTCAGAAAAGCAATCAAAAAAAGCACGATGGGAGAGGCTAGATCGGGAAAATACGTTCTTTGTCCCAGACCCTAAACCAGTAAAAGGTAAAAGCATCCTCCTCATCGACGACATCTACACGACAGGTACAACCGTACGCATGGCGGCGAAGGTTCTTAAAGAAGCCGGTGCCAACGATATTTCCTCCTACACACTTGTTCGCAGTTAACATTTTCAAAACTCTTACGATATAAAGGATAAGAATTCATTGCTCGAAAGGGAGTTGCGTTATGTCTCAACTAGATAATTGCCCAAGCTGCGGTCAGATTTATGTGAAAAATGCGTTTCGAGAAGTCTGTGAAACGTGCTATAAAGAAGAGGAAGCGAAATATCAGACTGTTTATAAATACATCCGCCAACGTGAAAACAGGACGGCATCAATGGAACAAGTGGTGGAAGGTACGGGAGTAGAGGAATATCTGATTATTAAGTTCATAAGAAAAGGTCGTATACAACTGGTTCATTTTCCGAATTTAGGGTATCCTTGCGACCGTTGTGGTAGGATTATTAGGGAGGACAAGCTCTGTCAGGGCTGTAAGAAAGATATACACGGGCAGCTTTCTCAATTAGAGCGCGAAGAGGAAAGAAAACGGGCTATTCGTGAAGAAGGAAAAACATACCACGTTATAAATAAGAAGTTTTAATAAACATTCTGGCCTTTGTGCCGATAAAAAAGATAGACAAACTGTTCGGAAGGAAGGGATTTTTAATGAAGATTAATAATTTAGGACCTTCAGGGATTAATCCTTATAAAAATCAAATGAAACAGCAACAAGCTGCTAAAACGAACCAAACTAAAAGCGATCAAGTAGAAATTTCGAGTAAAGCAAAAGAACTGCAAGAACGCTCCCAGTTCGCGGAAGCTCGTCAGGAAAAAGTTGCAAAAATGAAAATTTCTGTAGAAAACGGCACCTATCAAGTTGACTCGAAAGCAGTTGCCAATAAGATGATCGATTACTATTCCAAATAAGGAGATATTATGTCCATTCCAACCATCCTAACCATACTTGAAAAGATGCTTACCTTGCATGCCTACCTTTATGAACTCACGGTGCGGAAAGAAGAAATTGTAAAGGCAAACAAGGTAGAAGAACTACAACAGATTACAAGAGAAGAAAAGCAATATACAAGAGCGATTGTCCGGCTAGAGAAGCAACGAGCGGAACTGTCAGAGGGAAAAACGGTAACGGAGCTTGCAGAAATGAGCACCCCGACCGAAAAACAGGCACTGCTTGATCTAAAAGCAGAGCTCACTGAAACGATTGGCAACATTCAAAAGCAAAATGAGCTCAATCAACTTTTACTTGAGCAATCCTTGCAATTTGTCACGATGACCTTGAATACCTTAAATCCGCAGCCTAGTGCGGTAAACTACGAGAAACCTGCGAATACGAAGAAAAGTGTCAGTGCCCCAGCGCGCTCGCTGTTCGATTCAAGAGCTTAGGAGGAACAACCATGCGTTCAACATTTCATAGTCTCGAAGTTGCGAGACGTGGTCTGGTTACCCAGCAAACTGCCCTTCAGACGGTTGGTCATAATATTGCCAATGCCAACACTCCAGGTTACACAAGACAAAGAGTAAATTTTGTCCAAACAGAACCTTACCCACCAGCCTCCATGAACCGCCCCCAAATACCGGGGCAAACGGGGACAGGGGTAGAGGCAGGCAGCATCCAGCGAGTGAGGGAGAGTTTCCTGGATATCCAATATCGAGGGGAGAACACTAAGCTTGGTTATTGGGAAGCAAGGGCTGATTCGTTGGAAAAGATGGAAGAGATCATGAATGAGCCGTCAGAAACCGGTCTTTCAACTACTTTAGACCGCTTTTGGCAGGCCTTTCAAGACTTAGCTGTTAATCCTACTAATGCAGGTGCCCGGTCTGTAGTGAGGCAACGAGGGTTGGCCGTTGCGGAGACGTTCCGTTTTCTATCCGATTCCCTATCATCGGTTAAAGGCGATATCAAAAACGAGATGGACGTTACACTGAAGCAAGTGAACGCTCTTAGCCAGCAAATTAACAACGTGAACAAACAGATAGGTGAGATTGAGCCCCATGGTTATCTCGCAAACGATCTTTATGATGAAAGGGATCGTTTGGTAGACGAGCTCTCCCAGCTTGTTAATATTAAAACATCAAAAGTGGGGGCTGGCGGAAGTCCAAGTGCCCTTGCGGAAGGTAAGCAAACAATTGATTTAGTTGATGAATCGGGTCGCACAATCGGCAATCTTGTCGATGCTTCAAGTTTAAGAGTGAACAGCCTATCCCTTGAGTTCCGAGCTGATACTGGCCTGGTGGACGGCTACAGGCTTGGAGATACAAGCTTCGGAATTGGCAGTATGCAGGCTTCAGGAAAGTTGCGTGGATTGATTGATTCCTACGGGTTCATGGAAGGCAATGCAGAAAAGGGGCTTTACCCTGATATGCTAAACCACCTTGATACAATCTCCTATGAATTTGCACAAGAGATTAACAGGGTTCATGAATCTGGTTGGAGCATTTCGAGCATGGAAACGGGAGAGCATACAACGTTTAAATTTTTCGAGTTTAAAAATACTGATATCACCTCTGATAACAAAAAGAATGCAGCAAAACTCTTCACTGTTTCAACGGATATCGTTAAGTCTCTAGACAATATAGCTGCTTCTGGTTATAACAAGGGAATCATTACGACTGGAGAATTTCATGGTTATAACGGCGTGGAGAATGTCTCAGTTACCGTACAGTCCACTGTTGATGCCGCTGGTGTTCAGCAGTTTACTTATACAGTATATGATGCTGCACAGTCACCGAAACAAGAGCTAAAGACATCGGGGAATTTTGCTAGTTTGAAAGAGCTTGGGGAAAGCTTATCGGAAGAGTTTGTGGATCCAAGCGGAAACCCTTCTGTAAATTTTAATCTAGATAAAGTTCGTTTGGAAGATGTATCAAAAGGTAACTTTATTGCGGTAGACATCCCAAAAGTTGGTCAGGTCGGTGGTCGCGTTGGGGACGGAAGCAATGCGGTAGCCTTGGCAGAGGTAAAAGCACGTTCCCTTCAGCTAAATGGTGTTTCTACTACCTTCCAAAACTATTACGAAAGCGTAATCGGTGGTTTGGCGGTAGATGCTCAGGAAGCAAACCGACTTTCCTACAACAGTGAAACATTGAGACTATCAGTCGACCAGCGTCGTCAATCAGTAAGTGGTGTGTCGCTTGATGAAGAAATGACGAGCATGATTCAGTATCAACATGCATACAATGCTTCAGCTCGAATGATCACGTTAACGGACGAACTCTTAGATAAAATAATAAACGGCATGGGAATAGGCGGAAGGTAGGTTAGATAGATGCGAGTGACACAAAGCATGCTGACACAGAACTCTCTGCGTCAATTGAGTACAAGCTACAGTAAAATGGGCAAGTTTATGGAACAGCTTTCTACAGGTAAAAAGATTTCCAAGCCATCCGATGACCCAGTCGTTGCGATGAAGGGGATGTATTACCGTACAAACCTGACAGAGCTTGAGCAATACAAACGTAACTTAAGTGAATCCTATTCTTGGATGGAGAACTCGGAAGCGGCATTGGATCATGTGCAAAGCGTAATGCATCGAACGAGGGAACTGGTAGTTCAGGGAGCGAATGGCACGTACTCGCCTGAGGACCGTAAAGCTATCGGGAAAGAAATTGAGCAATTGAAACATGATTTTGTACAGGTAGCGAATACTCAAGTCGCAGGGAAATATATCTTTAATGGAACAGCGATTGATAAGCCACGTATTACAGACGCGAATGATCCAACTTCTGTAAGCACAGAAAACGAAGCCTTTGAAATTGAAGTATCTCGTGGTATCAAGCTACAGTCCAATATCAATACAGATAATGTGTTCAGTAAGGATATGATGGAAATCTGGAACGGTTTGCAAACAGCTTTTGAAACAGATGATGTCAATGCCCTAAAAGACTTGATGGGTAAATTTGATGAGAAAGCAGATATCATTTCAGCCGAACGTTCGGAGCTAGGTGCCCGATATAACCGGTTGGAGATGGTGGACAACCGCATCGGGTATCAAGAAGTGGTCGCGACACGTATCTTGTCTGATAATGAGGATGCGGATATTGAGAAAGTTATTACAGAGTTGACGTCGCAGGAAAGTGTGCACCGTGCTTCGCTTGGCGTGGGTGCGCGGGTCATTCAGCCTTCGTTGTTGGATTTTTTAAGGTAGGGTGAGGAACTGTCTTGGAGGGAGCTGTTTGATGGCAGTTGTTTCTGGGACAGTTTTTTGGTATGTGGTGATACGTCGCTATTCATTTCCGAGCGAGACTTGACATTTTGCGGGCGTTGCTTAAAGTTTCTAATTTTTTTAGAATATAAAAAACCTTTAAAGAAATGGGTGATTACATGCTTTTTCCTCAAATTCGGATGCAATCCACTTTTGCACAAACGGAGCTTCAGATTCAGAAACCTGTTCAACAAATCGAGCAACCTAGTGCAGAGTTGAGCATTGAGCAACCGAAGGCGGAGTTAACGATGCAGCGGACGCCTTCAAGGTTGACTATTGATCAGACGCAGGCGAGAGCGGATATGGATTTGAAAAGTGTGGGAAGAAGAATTGAGGAAGCGGCACAGCTTGGACGTCAGGATTGGTTGGAGGGTATTGCACGGGTTGCACAGGATGGCAATGAACTCATGCGAATAGAAGATGGCGACGGAGCAATCGCTCGTCAATCAAAGCGGAATAGTGAAGGCCCGCCAAAAGAATTCAATATCGGCTGGATTCCGTCTCACTTTAGTGTGAAAATTGATTATGAACCTGGCAGGGTGGACATTGATGTGCAAGAACGAAAGCCTGTGATTGATGCGAAAATAAACAAGCCGTTTCAAGAGTACACACCTGGTTCCGCTCAGGTTAGGCTCGCCAACTATCCATCATTAGAGATAGACTTCGAAAACCTGCGCCACGCTGGCACAGGCGGTTACGAACAAAAAATATAAGGTTGTGAAACGATGAAAATAGAAACGAAGTATCACGGTTTGATAGAAGTGCAGGAAAAAGAAGTAGTAAAGTTCCCGAATAGTCTACCGGGATTCCTAGAAGAGAAGGAATTCACGGTTATTCCTTTTTCGGAGGAAGGAACGTTTTTTATATTGCAGTCTACAAAAACACCAGAACTCGGTTTTGTCTTGACCAATCCATTCAAATTCTACCCCGACTATGATTTTAATCTGGAAAACCAGGCGGTGGATGTGCTTGATCTCGATGATGCTGCAGATGTAAATGTCTATACGGTTCTCACGATGGCTAATCAATTCCATGATACAACTGCCAATTTACAGGCGCCTGTTGTGATTAATGTTAAGAAGAAGCTTGGAAAACAAGTAATACTTACAGGAAGCCCTTATCAAACCAAACACAAACTTTTTTCTGAAGCACAAAATAAATAGAGAGGAGGAGACAGCATGCTAGTACTAACCCGTAAAATAGAAGAAGCAATTAAAATTGGAGATGACGTCGAGTTAACCGTTCTAAGCATTAACGGTGACCAGGTAAAGCTAGGCATCCAAGCACCAAAGCATATCGAGATACATAGAAAAGAAATTTACCTTTCCATCCAGGAAGAAAACAACGCTGCATCCCACTCCTCTCTGGATCTGCTGCAAGCTTTAAGCAACGAACTAAAAAAATAAAATAATTTGTAAAAATTTCTCTCCAACCCTATAAAAAGTTGTCGAGACAGGTCGATATAAATTATGTAAGCAGTTAGACGCAAAGGGCGGCCGACTTTTATCCTAGCTGCAAATCCAACACCGATGACACAAGGACGTGAAATCGGCGACAACTCAAGGAGGAAAATTGTAATGAGAATTAATCACAATATTGCTGCGTTAAACACGTACCGTCAGTTGAATAGTGCTTCAACTGCTCAAGGTAAATCAATGGAGAAGTTATCTTCTGGTCTTCGTATCAACAAAGCTGGAGATGACGCTGCTGGTCTAGCAATCTCTGAAAAAATGCGTGCACAAGTACGTGGATTAGACCAAGCTTCTAAAAATGCTCAAGACGGTATTTCAATGATTCAAACAGCTGAAGGTGCATTAAACGAAACGCATGATATTCTTCAACGTATGCGTGAACTTGCAACTCAGGCATCAAATGATACTAATACAGTAGATGACCGTGGAGAAATTCAAAAAGAAATTAACCAATTAACTTCTGAAATTAACCGTATTGGTAACACTACTGAGTTTAATACTAAAACTTTATTAAACGGTGATTTTGAATTTAAAGCAGCAACTGCTGGTTCTACAAAAGCAACGGTAGCACTAGATAACACTACTGTAATTACAAATCAAGAAACTGCTGCTGCAGTAACAAGTGGAACTTTCGGTGGTGGTGGTGTAACAGCTGCTAAAGATACAGCAGCAACAGCTACAGGTACAATTGATGCTGATAATATTGCTATTACTACTAATAATAATGAGTTAACTTTAAAAGTAGATGGTACAGAATTTAACATAGAATTTACAGCAACAGCTGTGAATGCTGATGATGTTATAACAGAAATTAATACTAGATTAGCAACTGCTGGAGCTACTGCAAGCTTCGATAGCACAACTGGTAAACTTTCAATTAAATCTGATACTTTAGGTAGTGGTGGGTCAGTTGAAATTCTTGGTGGTAACTTTGCTACAGAATTCTTAAGTGGGACTGTAGCAGGTATTTCACATACAGAAGGTAAAGATGCTGGAGATGTGTGGGTTCATGGAGATGTTGCGGCTGAAGTAACTGGTGGACTTTCACTTACTGATGGCGCAACTGGAACGCTTAACGGGACTTCAATAGCAGTTGCAAGTGGTAACAACGAACTTACTGTTACAATTGACGGAACACAAAAAACTCTTACATTAAGTGACCAAACTTATAATGGTACTGCTGGTAATGATACAAAAGATTTATTAACAGACTTGAATGCTGCACTTAGTACTGCATTCGGTTCACAAGCGGGTACATTCTCTTTAGATTCTGGAAATAAACTTGTATTAACTTCTGCAACGTCAGGAACTGCTAGTGATGTATCGATTGATGGAGGGAATTTAGCAGATAAATTATTTGATGTATCTGCAAATAGAACTACTCAACAAAGACAAGCTAATAACAGCACACTAACACTAACTTTAGATGGTGCAACATCACCAACTGATATTACTATTGCTCAACAAACATACCAAGATTTAGATGAGTTTATTACTGTTAACCAAAATGCATTTAATACTGCTGGACTAAAGGCAGAGGCTGATGGTGGAAAACTTAAACTTATTTCAACTACTGATGGACAAGAAAAATCAATTTCTGATATTGTTGCTAATGACCTTACTAAGCAAATTGGACTTGTTAATGCTGACGGTACAGCATTGAGTACAGGTAACTTTGTAAATGGTACAGATGGTAACTTTAAGTTGGATTTTAAAATTGATGGAGGTTCTACAACTTATACAGCTTCTATTCAACAAGGAACTTATGCTGATAAGGATGTACTAGCGGCAGCAGTAGCATCTGCTATGAATAAAGCTTTAGAAGATGCTGGAGTTGCTGGAAGCGTATCAGCATCAGTTGATAGCGAAGGTAAGCTTCAGGTTACAAGCAATAAAGAAGGCGCAAGCAGTAAAGTTGAAATTTTATCAAATTCAGATGCTGATGCTGCTGATATCTTAAAGTTAGATGGATCTCATACTGAGGGAACTGGTACTGCTCAAGAGGCTGCGGAACTTTCTTTCCAAATTGGTGCAAACCAAGGACAGTCAATGGCACTAAGTATAAGCGATATGCGTGCTAGTGCTTTAGGTATTACTGGGTCAGGTAATGGTTTCTCAGGATCTGATAATGTAACAAATGGTACAAATAATGTAACAAATGAAAAGGCATTAGATGTAACAACAGCAGAAAATGCATCAAATTCTATTAAAGTATTAGATGAAGCTATTAAAAAAGTTTCTGGTGAGCGTTCTAAGCTTGGGGCGAACCAAAACCGTCTAGAACACACAATCAACAACTTAAACACATCTTCTGAAAACCTAACTGCTGCTGAATCTCGTATCCGTGACGTAGATATGGCGAAAGAAATGATGACTCAAACTAAGAATTCTATTCTTTCTCAAGCAGCACAAGCAATGTTGGCTCAAGCTAACCAACAACCACAAGGAGTTCTACAACTTCTTCGTTAATCTTAATTTGAAGAAGAGTTGGCAATTACGCCAACTCTTTTTTAGCTAATTAAAAATCTTACGTATTGGTTTTGGCTTTTGATATTTAATAAAACCTACGTTTGTAGCTTTTCTCTTGGGCTTACTCGTTTTTAAGCCATCTAAAATTGTTTATACCTTGTGGGCTCTCAATACGAGAACATAGTTCCGGCAAATTCAAAGGCAAACGAGAATCTCCAAATGGGGACGAAGTCGTTTAAGAAGAGCACTCTATTTAGCAATTCGCCCAATGGTTGCCCATAACACTACATTTAAAGCCTTGCACCAGTATTACACCAAGCGAGCAGACCGCCAGATTAAACAGCAACATTCAGTCACTCATTGCATTGTGTTGTAAGTTATTACGAGTGTTGTTTGTGATTCGCAATAAGAAATGTGAATTTGATGGCATCATATTGTAAAGAGAAATACCTCAAATTAATGAACTACAGGCTGCATAAGCCTATAATCTTACTACAGTTTAATCTTGTATATATCTCAGCTACAAACACCACTAGTACAGAGTTGGAGCTTATTTATTCCATCCGGGCAACAGACCCAGCATATATCCAACCTCCAGCTCATGGATACGCAGGACGAAGGAATGTATGGCACTATCCCGAGAGATATGAGAGGGTTAGCGACCGTGACTTTGTGTAGATACCTTAGCACGGTTATATATTCTTTACCAACTAATCCAGTTTGGTTGATAGGATGGCCCTACTCTGTAAATATCAGAAAGATATTCAATTTCTATCCATTCTTGTTGGTGAGTCTACTACTTGGTGTTTTTGATAAACTGAGAATACGTGAGTATTCAGGTAGAGGGAGGAATTAGATGGATATTGCAATGCTTTCGATGGCATTGAGTCAAAGCCAGGTTCAGGATCAAGCTTCAATTTCGGTTATGAAAAAAGCAATAGGAAATACTGAGCAACAAGGCGAGGCTATAAGAACATTATTGAACTCAAGCAATGTTTCACAGGCTCCTCAACAAATACATCCGCATTTGGGTAGATCTGTTGATGTTAAGTTGTAAATGATATTAATCAACTTTGGAAATCCTATTTGTTAATGGGGTTTCCTTTTAATTGAAAAAGATAATCAGGTAACACACTTTGACTATTAATATACCAAGCAAATCCTGAATATATTTCATATCTAATATGTCATTCAGGTCCCAACATGCAAGGGCTTTTGAGTTTAAAGTTCTTTCTAGTAAAGGGAAAAGGTATTTTATGTTCTGGTTCCATGTAGTTGCCTGTTAAATGGGAAACAATTTCTTTTGCAAGTATTGCTAATAAGTTATTAATTACGTCTCACTTTATCCCTCTTTGGTATACTTACACTTTTCTTTATACCCCATAATCTAAAAAAACATATCATTTATATAATTTAACCAATCCCCTTTATTTCTTTTCTTCCTTACCGATAATACTACTAGAGTAACTTTTCACGGAGGGGACCCGTATGCACATTTCGCCAATTGGAGGCGGCAGCTTAGATCTCACAACTAGAACGCAAGCTCAAGGAGCAGTTTCAACAAAGGTAGATGATTCTATCAAGGAAGCAAAGCAATCTCATCCCGAAGAGAACAGACGTCATATGGAGATGATTGTGGAGGGCATGAATGATTTTATGAAGCCCATGAACGTGTCCGTTCGTTTTGAGTTGCATGATGAGTTGAATGAATACTATGTGACGGTGGTGGATGTTGCCACTGATGAGGTTTTACGGGAGATTCCTTCTAAAAAGTTTTTGGATATGTATGCGGCGATGACCGAGTATATGGGGTTGTTTGTCGATAAAAAGATTTAGGTGGTGAAGGATATGCGCTTAACTGGATTTCAGAGTGGGTTGGATATAAATCAGATGGTCAGTGATTTGATGAAGGCCCAGCGTATGCCGATGAATAAACTGACACAGCAGAAACAGCTGTTGGAGTGGAAACGGGATGACTACCGCGAAACGAATAGATTGCTGAATGATTTTAGAAACCTATCTTTTGATATGACTCTGCAGAGAAATTACTCACAGAAGAATGTAACTTCTAGTAATGACAAGGTTACAGCTACTGCCAGTTCTTCTGCTTCGAATGTTTCATATACACTTTCGGATGTAACGATTGCGAAAGTGGCTACAAATTCATTCACTTCTTCAGCGATGAAAGATGCTACAACCAAGCTGGATGTAACAACAAGCTTGTGGGAGCAACGGGATAAGTTTGGGAACTTCCAGACAAAAACTGTCTCAGACGCTACTGTAGCTAATGGAGAATCCACTTTTTCTTTAGGAGGAAAAGTAGATGCGAACGGTCTAAATTTAATTACTGTTCGAATGGCAGATGGTTCCACGCTGGTTGATTATGAGGTCATTACCAGCTCTGCAAGTGACATTGTCGGGAACCAAGTCTATCTAAATCAAGAAACAGGGGAATTTACTTTTGCATCCGCATTTACCGAGGATGTGACAGTAGAGCCGATAAATGTTGCAGCCTATGACTTTGGATTTAAGATAACAACTTATAACCAGGCAGGAGAAGCGGTACCACAAACTTTCTCCTTTAATGGCAATCAATCAATGGATGATGTTGTGAAAGAAATCAATAATTCCACCCTCGGCCTTACTGCTTTTTATGATGAATTTAAAGGTGGATTGGTTATTGCAAAAAGAGAAGCCGGATCCTTTAATCCCTCTGCTGCTGGGAAAGAAATCGAATTCGAAGGGGATTTTTTAACGGGTGTCATGAACCTTGATCAAGCGGCAGAAACGGGAGGGACACCTGCTATTGTAACCATCAATGGAGTAGTGACAGAAAGGAATTCCAACACATTTTCCATTAATGGCGTCACTTTCACGTTGAAAGAAGATATGCCTGGACAAACTGCCGTCATTAACGTTGCAAATGACACAGACAAAACCTTTGATGCGATAAAAAACTATATCACTAAATATAATGAACTACTAGAAAAAATTAATGAAAAAACAGGCGAGCCAGTTTATCGTGATTATAAGCCGCTATCTGAAGAGGAAAAGGAATCCTTGTCAGAAAAACAGATCGAACAATGGGAAGAGAAAGCGAAAAGCGGGTTACTGCGGAATGATTCCATCCTCTCATCCGGTTTAGGGAAAATGAGATTTGCTTTGTATCAGTCTGTATCTGGTTTAACAGGACAATATGACCAGCTTGCTCAGCTTGGTATAACAACAAGCTCGAATTACCGTGATAAAGGAAAACTAATCATTGATGAAGATAAGTTAAAAGCGGCAATTTCAACAGACCCAAATTCTGTTATGCAAATGTTTACCTCCAACGGGGAAAACGGAACCGGACTTGGGATTGCCCGTAAACTACGTGATGCAGCGGAATCCACCATAACCGGCATTGAAGCTCGCGCTGGTAACGGAACACGAACCGCTCAACAATATACCATCGGCCGAGAGCTACTAAACGTAGATCAACGTATTTCAGCATTTGAACGCCGTATGCAAACAGTAGAAGATCGCTACTGGCGCCAATTTACTGCTATGGAAAAAGCGATAGGACAATCAAACCAACAATCCATGCAATTAATGAGCCAATTTTTTAGTGGCTGATAACAAGGAGTGAACAACTATGGCAATGAAGAACCCCTACCAAGCCTACCAGCAAAACTCCGTCAACACCGCAACGCCCGGTGAGCTGACGTTAATGCTTTACAATGGGGCTATTAAGTTTATGAAGCTAGCCAAAAAGGGAATGGAAGACAAGAATATCGAAATGAAAAACACGAACCTGATCAAGGCGCAGAAAATTGTTCAGGAACTGATGGTTACATTGGATTCGAGTCATGATGTCGGGAAGTCGATGATGACGATGTATGATTATATGAACCGCCGTCTGATTGATGCGAATCTGAAGAATGATTCATCCATTGTGGACGAAGTGGAAGGTCTTATGATGGAGTTCCGTGATGCTTGGAAACAAGTTATTCAATCAAGTCGACAGCAAGCATTTACCCAAGGTGGACAGGCGTAATGAACTTCGTTGAAAGCCTCGATAAAGTCACAACGCATCTTTTGACGTTACTGGATGGACCTTTACCAGCCGAAGAGAGCCGTGACGCTTTCTTGGAAGAGATTGATAAAGTGTTGCAAATCAGAGATTCTTTGCTTCAACAGCTAGCTCCACCTTTTTCAGAGGCAGAAATGGTACTCGGTCAAAAGGTGGCCGTTGCCAGTCAACAGGTAACCCCAAAGCTTGAAATATTTCATAAACAGTTAAAGCAAGAGTGGGCCCAAATCCAGCAATCCAAAAAGACTGCTAAGGCATATGGGCAAGCATACAGCTCTCCGACAGCAGACGGCATGTATTATGACAAAAGAAACTAGGTGTACAGGATGGCGGATTTGAAGGAAGGTGAATTTTACTTATTAAAGACATATAATACTCTACTTGAAACGGTGGAGGAAGCCTTCGACTATTTAAGCGATGAAAAACGTAATACCTCTACATCTGTCACGCGCCAAATGGTGCTGGACAGTTACGAGGCAATCGGTAAAATTGCAGAAGCGCACGTGAATCTGGTACTTCTTTTTGAAAAAAATGAAGATGCTCTTCAGGTTATCGCCCAATTTGGTGAACTTGTGGATGAACTAGAACAAATCGGCCATTTCGAACAAAACACTGCACCTGAAAAAGAAGCATTACAAACCTTTATCAAACCAGCATACGAAACCTGGAAAAACCAAATTCAACACCATATCCTCCCCCACATCGCCCACTAACCCTCCAAAATTTTGGAGGGTTTTTATTATCTACTTTAGTGAAAGGGATAAATAAGTACATTTAAACACCCCCTGTTTCCTGAAGTGCAGGGTGTTCGACTCCAGCGGGAGAGCAAAGGTTGGTTGAGACCCCGCAACGAAGTGAGGAGGCTCAAGCACCTTCCCGCGGAAAGCGAACACCCGGAACGAAAGGAAACAGAAGTTAAAGAGAATTCTTCATTTTTTCATGAAAGTTTTTTTATCCCCGCGCATATACTTGTTTCACCCCACTAAAACAAGCCAAACTAACCCCCTTTCACAAATTCTTAATAAATCTTTTACGTTTAAGCAGGAATTCTGTTGGGTATTGTAGAAATATGTTTACATAAGCTTCACGCAAGCTTAACCTTTCTTTTCTAAGAAAGGAAATGTAGGCAGATTGTTTGGATGCATGATAAATCCAAACAGGAACAAAAGGAGGAGTTCGATTTATGAAGTACAACGTACGTGGTGAAAACATTGAGGTAACTCCAGCAATCCGAGATTATGTAGAAAATAAGATCGGAAAGATTGAACGCTATTTTGATTCCACAGACAATGCAGAATGCAAAGTAAATCTGAAAGTCTACAACAACCAACAAAAAATTGAAGTGACCATTCCTATGACAGGCCTAGTGTTACGTGCTGAAGAAAGTCACGATGATCTCTATGCAGCGATAGACCTTGTCGTAGATAAACTAGAGCGACAAATAAGAAAACATAAGACAAAGGTCAACCGTAAGCTTCGCGATACTGGTTCACCTAAATACTTATTTAACGAAGTGATTGATAACGGAGCACCAACTCATGTGGCAGTAGCAGATGAAGAGGACGAAGCAGATTTGGTTCGTACAAAGCGTTACAACTTGAAACCTATGGACAGTGAAGAAGCAATCCTGCAGATGAATTTGCTGGGCCACAGCTTCTTCGTATTCTTAAACGCTGCGACAAATGAAACGAATGTCGTGTATAAGCGAAATGATGGAAAATATGGATTGATTGAATCTTATTAATAAATTTGAGGCCCTCACTGGAGGGTCTCTTTTGTTTAGAATTAATATAGTAAACGCTGTCGTAATTTCTCGGGAAATGTTGAAAGTAATGTATTTCATAATTTTTTTCATGTAATACATTACAAATTTCATAGAAATGTTGCTCCATCTAAGGTATATATTGTAATGCATTTCTTGTACCCACCCCCAATAAGTGTTAAAATTTATATATTATTTAGGCTATAAGACTATAGTTACAGAGGAGCGTTTGTATGCTTGGTTTATTGAATAAAGTGTTTGATATGAATAAGCGTCAATTAAAGCGTCTGGAGAAGATGGCAGATCAGATAGATTCCCTAAGTGCCGATGTGGCAAGGCTTACGGATGACCAGTTAAAAGATAAAACGGCTGAATTCCAAAGTCGTTATCAAAAAGGTGAGAAGCTCGAGGACATGCTGGTAGAAGCCTTCGCGATTGTTCGTGAGGCGTCCAAGCGCGTACTCGGACTTTATCCTTATAAAGTGCAGCTAATGGGTGGTGTTTCCTTGCATGAAGGAAACATTTCCGAGATGAAAACAGGGGAAGGTAAAACGTTAACGGCAACCATGCCTGTTTACCTGAACGCAATTACTGGAAAAGGTGTGCACGTTGTAACAGTCAATGAATACTTGGCAAGTCGTGACGCGACGGAAATGGGTCAGCTGTATGAGTTCCTAGGTCTTACTGTCGGATTGAACCTGAACGGACTGTCCCGTGATGAAAAAATCGAAGCGTACAAAGCGGATATCACATACGGTACAAACAATGAGTTCGGATTTGATTATTTGCGTGACAACATGGTGTTGTATAAAGAGCAAATGGTACAGCGTCCTCTTCATTTTGCCGTAATCGATGAGGTTGACTCCATTTTAATCGATGAAGCGCGTACGCCATTGATTATTTCTGGTAGTGCTCAAAAGTCTGCAGCATTGTACATTCAAGCAAACGCGTTTGCGCGTACATTGGTGAAAGATGTCGATTACACATATGATGTGAAAACAAAGGGCGTTCAGTTAACAGAGGACGGAATTACAAAGGCAGAGAAAGCGTTCGGGATCGAGAATCTCTTTGATATCGCTAATGTTACCTTGAACCATCATATCAATCAGGCATTGAAGGCACATGTAACGATGCATCATGATGTGGATTATGTGGTGCAAGAGGGCGAAGTTGTCATCGTTGACCAATTCACTGGTCGTTTGATGAAAGGCCGCCGCTATTCAGATGGACTTCACCAAGCTATTGAGGCAAAAGAGGGCTTGGATATCCAAAACGAAAGCATGACACTTGCGACAGTTACATTCCAGAACTACTTCCGTATGTACGAAAAGCTTGCCGGTATGACTGGTACAGCGAAAACAGAGGAAGAGGAGTTCCGAAATATCTATAATATGAGCGTTATTGCGATTCCGACGAACAAGGACATTGTACGTGATGACCGTGCCGACCTTATTTTCAAATCGATTGAAGGCAAGTTCAATGCGGTGGCAGATGATATCGCAGAGCGTCATAGAAATGGACAACCTGTGCTAGTTGGTACGGTTGCCATAGAAACGTCTGAAGTTATTTCTAAACTTTTAACGAAGCGCGGAATCAAGCATGATGTATTGAATGCGAAAAATCATGCCCGTGAGGCGGATATCATCCTTGGTGCTGGTCAAAAAGGCTCCGTTACGATCGCAACGAACATGGCCGGTCGTGGTACGGACATCAAACTAGGCGAAGGTGTGAAAGAGGTTGGCGGTCTTGCTGTTATCGGTACAGAGCGCCATGAATCCCGTCGTATTGATAACCAGCTTCGTGGACGTTCTGGGCGTCAAGGAGACCCTGGTGTGACGCAATTCTACCTTTCCATGGAAGATGAATTGATGCGCCGCTTTGGTTCTGACAACATGAAAACGATGATGGAGCGTTTGGGTATGGATGATACGCAGCCAATCCAAAGTAAAATGGTATCCCGTGCAGTGGAATCTGCTCAAAAACGTGTAGAAGGTAACAACTTTGATGCTCGTAAACAGCTTCTGCAATATGATGATGTTCTTCGTCAGCAGCGTGAAGTAATATACAAACAGCGTTTTGAAGTGTTGGATTCTGAGAATTTACGAGAAGTGGTAGAAAGAATGCTTGTTTCTGCGATTGAGCGTCAAGTAGGCCTTTATACGCCAAAAGAAGAAGTTCCAGAGGATTGGAACCTGCAAGGAATCGTGGACTATGTAGATGCAAACCTTTTAGAGGAAGGTGCAGTTACATTAAACGATCTTCGTGGTAAAGAGCCGGAAGAAATGTCTGAGCTAATCATCGAGAAAGTGAAAGCTCGCTATGATGAAAAAGAGCAGGAGCTTACTGCAGAACAAATGCGTGAGTTTGAGAAAGTTATCGTTCTTCGTGCGGTGGACAGCAAGTGGATGGATCACATTGATGCGATGGATCAATTGCGTCAAGGTATTCACCTACGTGCATACGGTCAGATTGATCCGCTTCGTGAGTATCAGTTCGAAGGATTTGCTATGTTTGAAAACATGATTGCTTCCATTGAAGAAGATGTAGCCAAGTATGTCATGAAGGCGCAAATCCGTAACAACCTGCAACGTGAAGAAGTGGCAAAAGGCCAGGCAGTTGTTCCAAAAGAGGGCGGCGGAGAGCCTCCAAAGAAAAAACCAGTAAAAAAAGTAATGGACGTTGGCCGCAATGATGCTTGCATCTGCGGAAGCGGAAAGAAATATAAAAACTGCTGCGGGAAGTAATGGCAGTATTGGACAGAGTGGGGCTTATTGAGCCTCACTTTTTCCATGTTTTAAGCGCACCTGGATTTCTTGTGAAATAGCTATTTTTAAACCAACGTTTGAATAAGTAAAAATGGAAATGCAGGAATCCCAGCGGGTCCAGCTGTTTGATTAGGAATTAACTATTGAAATTACTATTGCAGAATAGGGTACAATATGGAAACATTTTTAGTGTTTTACTACTCTAAAATAGCTATTTTTAAACCAACGTTTGAATAATCAAATTTAGGTAATGAGGGATCCCAATGGGTCTAGCGGTCCTGGTTCAGATTAACTTTTGAAAAAACTATTTTGGCAAAGGAAATATTTGCGTTAGCCGGCTTTCATCGCTCCATCTTTTGCACACATTTGCTCAGGTACTTTTTTATTTGAGTGAAATACGATAATATAGACTATTAGTTGCCCTGTTCGTTTAATAAGGGTTAAAATCCGTGTTAGTGAAAATTTTATGAGGTGAAATAAATGGAATTAGTAGAGATTCGTCAAGAGTTAGAAAAAATGGCTAAGCGATTAGTTGAGTTTAGGGGGTCTCTTTGACTTAGAGGCCAAAGAACGTCGTATTGCCGAACTTGATAACGAGATGTCCAACCCGGAATTCTGGAACAACCAGAGTGCGGCGCAGGTCGTCATCAACGAAGCAAATGCATTAAAAGAACCTGTTGGGCAATTTCATGAGCTGAGTGAGAACTATGAAAACCTGCAACTGACATATGAATTGGTGAAAGAAGAGCCGGATGCGGAGCTGCAAGCCGAGCTAGGCAGTGAAGTGAAAGCTGTAGCTGAAGATTTTAATAAATTTGAACTTCAATTATTGTTGAGCGGTGAGCATGACAAGAACAATGCCATTCTGGAACTTCACCCAGGTGCTGGTGGTACCGAGTCACAGGACTGGGGCTCCCTGCTCTTACGTATGTACACGCGTTGGGCAGAGCGTAAAGGCTTTAAGGTGGAGACACTTGATTACCTGCCAGGAGACGAAGCGGGAATTAAGAGTGTGACACTACTTATTAAAGGTCACAATGCGTATGGATATTTGAAAGCAGAAAAAGGGGTACACCGTCTGGTAAGAATCTCACCGTTCGATTCTTCTGGTCGCCGTCACACAAGCTTTGTTTCTTGTGAGGTTATGCCGGAGTTTGATGATAACATTGAGATTGATATTCGTACAGAAGATTTGAAGATTGATACGTACCGTGCAAGTGGAGCGGGAGGACAGCATATCAATACGACAGACTCTGCGGTTCGTATTACCCATATCCCAACCAATGTGGTTGTAACGTGTCAAACTGAGCGTTCTCAGATCAAAAACCGTGAGCGTGCGATGAAAATGTTGCAAGCTAAGCTTTATCAGAAAAAGTTGGATGAGCAACAGGCGGAACTGGATGAAATCCGTGGCGAGCAGAAGGATATCGGCTGGGGTTCCCAGATTCGTTCTTATGTGTTCCATCCATACTCCATGGTAAAAGACCACCGTACAAACACGGAGGTCGGCAATACACAGGCGGTCATGGACGGAGATCTAGATCCGTTTATTGATGCTTACTTGAGATCGAAACTTTAAAAGATTATGGTAGCACCTCTGGCCTCTCATGGCTGGGGGTGTTTTTATGTGCCTCTAAAATAGCCGGAAAGTATAGTGTGAAAACTTAAGGTTAATCTAAAGGAAATGTATGCAGTTTGGAAATGCAACCCTATTAACGCTTTACCACGTTATACCAATGCCATTTACACCCTTATAATCGCGTGCTATACTCTTGCTCGTTGTGTGTATTTTAGAAAGATTTGGGGGGCTTAACGTTGAGTCGTAAAAATAGAAATGGGTATCAAGTGAATCCCGTGTATCAGCGGGTGAAAGAATATACATATGTGGTGTTGGGGTCTGCGATTGTGGCATTGGCGTTCAACTTGTTCTTGCTGCCAAATCAGGTTGCTTCCGGCGGAGTAAGTGGAATCAGTACCATATTAAAAGCGCTCTTGGACTGGGAACCGGGAATTGTGCAGCTTTGCTTTAACATCCCGCTCTTTTTAGCAGGCGTGCTTCTTCTTGGAAAGCAATTTGGTCTTAAAACATTAGTGGGAACCATTACACTGCCGTTGATTGTACTTTGGACCAGTAATGTTGCTCCTGCCACACAAGATCCGTTACTTGGATCATTGTTTGGAGGGATAGGTGTCGGACTTGGGCTTGGGCTAGTTTTCCGTGGTCGTGCTTCCACCGGTGGAACAGACCTTGCCGCACAGATCATCCATAAATATACGGGACTGACACTTGGTGCTTGTGTAGCAATGATTGACGGCCTTATTGTTATTTCAGCAGCAATAGTATTCGATTTAGAGCTTGGGATGTATGCTCTTATTGGGCTTTTCGTTACTTCTAAAACCATTGACTTCGTTCAAGTGGGCTTAGGGTATTCCAAAATGGCCATCATTATCACTAAGAAGGAAGAGGAAGTCAAGGGTGCCATTCTTACAAAAATAGACCGTGGTGTGACAAAGCTTGCAGCTTATGGGGGATACACGGAAACCGAGTTGCCTGTATTAATGTGTGTGGTAGACCAGACGGAATTCACAAAATTGAAACAAGTGGTACGAACCATTGATCCTTCTGCCTTTGTGGTCGTAACCAATGCTTCTGAAGTGTTAGGTGAGGGTTTTAAAAGAGAGTAAATAGGTTATAATAAAAGCAATCCTGGTAATTATTACATCTCAAAATTGGGGGACCTACCTATGAAAAAGTATTTTATGGCATTTGTTCTGGGATCTTCACTTTTAACGCTTGCTGCATGTGGCGGCGGTGACGAGGAGCAAGAAACATCCGGTGGTGGAGAATTCACGATGGTGGAAAATGAAGAGGCGCAGCAATTGTATCAAAGCTGTATCGGCTGTCATGGAAACAACATGGAAGGGAAGAGCGGTCCGAACCTCCAAAAAGTAGGAAGCAAGTACAGTCAAGAAGAAATTGAAAGCATCATTAATAACGGACAAGGAAACATGCCTGCAGGTCTTGTACCAGAAGAGGATGCAACTGTCTTAGCTGAATGGTTAGCGCAGCACAAATAAGAACGAACAGAACTCTCCTGGAAATGGGGGGTTCTTTTTTATGTAGCGTTGTTCCTAATAAAGAAATAATTTGTTCTTAATATTGAAATAGACAAAATTACAATCTATAATAAAGATTGTGTAGTGTGTGAATGGACAAGTTGCGAGGAGGGGATTGGTCAAAAATAACTGAAATTTCTTAAAATAAAACTTAGGGGAGAGATTTTATTTTGATAAGAAACTGGCGTTCATTATGTATGGTTTTCGCAGCGGTAGTCCTAATTCTAAGTACGTTTACTTTTAGTGCGCAAGCAAATGGTAACCAACCTACTCAAGAAGTTCAGCAGCTTGCTAAATATTTTGGAGATGTTAAGGAAATCAAGTCTAGCAAGGTTACGACTGTCATCGTTGAGCTTGAAGAGCCTTCTATGTTAGAAGCAAAAGAAAAAGGGAAAAATCAAACGAAAAACAAATTAAAGAAAGCTCGAAATGCTGTTAAAGCAGAAGTAGGGAAAAAAGCGAAATCTGGTAAGGTTAACCAAGAATACGATCATGTATTTTCTGGTTTCTCTTTAGAGGTAAAAGGTTCAGAGATTCCAAATCTATTAACGATTCCGGGTGTTAAAGCTGTGTATCCAAATGTGGAATATACCGCTACGACATTAGAAGAAATCATTATAGAAAAAGATGCATATTCTCCACAAATGATGCATTCGGCTCCGTTTATCGGTTCTGATACTGCATGGGAGATGGGGTACACTGGAGAAGGTGTGACAGTTGCTATCATTGACACCGGTGTAGACTATACTCATCCGGATCTTGTACACGCATTTGGCGACTACAAAGGATGGGACTTTGTTGATAACGATAATGACCCACAAGAAACTCCTGAAGGTGACCCGCGTGGTGAATCCACTGCTCACGGTACACACGTAGCTGGTACGGTAGCTGCTAACGGTTTAATTAAGGGAGTTGCACCTGATGCGACATTGCTTGGATATCGTGTATTAGGCCCTGGTGGTAGCGGTTCTACAGAGAACGTAGTTGCTGCAATTGAGCGCGCTGTTCTCGATGGAGCAGACGTTATGAACCTATCACTCGGAAACTCTTTAAATAGTGCCGATTGGGCTACTTCGATTGCATTAGACCATGCAATGGCTGATGGTGTGGTAGCTGTTACTTCTAACGGAAATGCTGGTCCTAAAAACTGGACAGTAGGTTCTCCGGGAACTTCTCGTGAAGCGATTTCTGTAGGTGCGACGATGCTTCCTTACAATGTATACACTGCAGAAACTACTTCATCTGATGGTGTTTCTTACAGCTCTTCACAAGTTCAAGGTTTCCCTTCCGATGATGCTTTATTAGCATTAAACGGAAATGAATATGAACTAGTTGACGTTGGGTTCGGTGCTCCAGCTGATTTTGCAGGAAAAGATTTAACTGGTAAGATTGCATTAATTAGTCGTGGAGCGGGAATTCCTTTTGTGGATAAAGCTACAGAAGCTGCTAAAGCTGGAGCAGTAGGAGCTATTATCTACAATAACACAACAGGAGTTATGCCTTTAATTCCTGGTATGGCTGTACCAACTATTATGCTTACACAAGCGGATGGACAAGCGCTTTTAGCAAAAGCGAATGATGTGAAAGTAAGCTTTAACATCGAGTTTGCAGGAGTAGTAGGAGAAACGATAGCTGACTTCTCTTCCAGAGGTCCAGTTATAGATACTTGGATGATTAAACCTGACGTGTCTGCACCAGGTGTGAACATTACTAGTACAATTCCTACTCATAATCCAGAGGAACCTCATGGATATGCAGCATATCAAGGGACTAGCATGGCATCTCCACACGTAGCAGGAGCAGCAGCGGTTCTACTTCAAGCTAATCCAGACTGGGGTGTATATGATGTGAAAGCAGCATTAATGAACACTTCTGAAAAACTAATCGACCCTAAAACAGGTAAGGTATATCCTCATAATACACAGGGGACAGGAAGCATTAGAGTAGTAGACGCACTTGAGGCTAAATCACTTGTGACACCAGGAACCTATTCTTTTGGATTTTTTGAGAAGAAAGCTGGACAGCAAGTAGAACGCCAGCAGTTCTCTATTAAGAACATTGCTAATAAAGCCCAAAAATACTCTGTAAAATTTGAATTGAATAAAGAGGTATCAAGTGATCTTCGTGTCGTAACAAGTTCTAGTGTTAAAGTTAACCCTGGAGCTACTCAAGCAGTGAATGTAAGTGTGGCCATTAATACAAAAGATATGGCTGCTGGTTATTATGAAGGTAACCTCGTGATTACTTCTGATAGTGGAGATGTGACAAATGTTCCTACTATCCTGTTCGTAGATGAGCCGGATTATCCGCCTATGACGGACTTAGGGGTAACGGCATTAGGAAATAATCAGTTCGAAGCATATGCATACTTGCCGGGTGGAGCTGACGAATTCTGGATGCAAATTTATGTATCTGATGCTAATGGAACGTTCCCAGGAAGTTTTGTTGGTGTTGCTTTGTATGAAACTAATTTAACAAAAAAAGGCTATATATATCGAGACTTTGATGGTAATGTTTTAACAAAAGGTTACTATCGAGTAGTAATGGTTGCAAAAAAAGGTGACAGAACTTCTGCATATCTAGCTTCAGAGTTAGTAGAAATCAAATAATAAGTCATTTGAATCAAACCCATCTATACTCCTAGGAGATTAGATGGGTTTTTCTTTAGGGATATATTGTAAAAAACATAGTAATAAATAACTAAATTGTCGAAATTGTTCGTTTAATATAACAAATTATATTGAAAATTAAGATTTTTAAAAATATAATGTGGATTGTAAGGATTTTGGACAAACGTAAGTAATTGGTACTTAAGTATTTGTCTTGAATCTTTTACATAAGTCGAAAGATATAACAAAAGGGGAGTGGGATGATTTGAAGCAGAAGTTATTTTCAGCATTTATGCCTTTGTTGGTTCTCGTACTTGTTTTTAGTACATTTGCCACAAATGGTGTTTCTGCTAACACAGGGAAAGAAAACCTGGAGTTAGCAACCTTACAAGGAGAATTTGATTTATCGTCTTCCAAAGCAGTTAAGGTTATTGTTGAGTTAAAAGAAGAATCAATTATTGAAGCGAAGCACAAAGGTAAGAAACAGTCAAAGCAGAATTTGAAAAGTGCTCGTGATAAAGTAAAAAAAGAAGTGGCAGATCGCACTTCTAAAAGTAAAGTGGAACGTGAGTATGACTATGTATTCTCTGGGTTCTCTCTAGAGATTAAAGCAAACGAGATTCCTAGCTTACTAGCTACTCCGGGTGTAAAAGCGGTATATCCTAACGTGGAGTATACTACAACCGAAGAATTAGTTCCTGCAGAAGCTTATAGTCCGGCAATGGCTGATTCTGCACCATATATTGGATCAAATGAAGCTTGGGATCTCGGTTACACAGGCGAAGGTGTAACGGTGGCTGTTATTGATACGGGAGTGGATTACACTCATCCTGATCTAGCACCTAACTTTGATGAGTACCTTGGTTGGGACTTTGTAGATAACGATGCTGATCCACAAGAAACACCAAAGGGTGACCCTCGTGGAGCGGAAACAACTCACGGTACTCACGTTGCAGGAACAGTTGCAGCGAACGGAACTATTAAAGGTGTAGCTCCTGACGCTACATTACTTGCATACCGTGTGCTTGGTCCTGGTGGAAGCGGGTCCACTGAAAACGTAGTAGCAGCTATTGAACGCGCAGTTCAAGATGGTGCAGATGTTATGAACCTATCTTTAGGTAACTCTTTGAACGCGCCTGACTGGGCGACTTCCATAGCATTAGATCAAGCGATGGCTGACGGAGTAGTAGCAGTAACATCAAATGGGAACGCTGGACCAAACAACTGGACAGTTGGTTCTCCGGGAACTTCCCGTGAAGCAATTTCTGTAGGAGCTACTCAGCTTCCTTACAATGTTTACAACAGTTCTATTTTTACAAGTGAAGGTGTTACTTATCCAACATCTAAAGTGATGGGCTTCTCATCTGATGAAGCATTAACTGCTTTAAATGGACAAACTTTGGAATTTGTAGATGCTGGATTGGGTACACCAGCTGACTTTGAAAATATTGATGTGGAAGGAAAGATTGCTCTTATTAGTCGTGGAGCTATAGCTTTTGTAGAAAAAGCAAATGCAGCAAAAGCAGCAGGTGCTGTAGGGGCAATTATCTACAATAATGTAGCAGGGGAAATCCCTTTCTACATTCCTGGAATGGCTGTACCAACAATAAAGCTAGATAATGTTGATGGTGCGAAAATACTTCAAGAATTAGCAAATGGAAACAATGAAGTGACGTTAGGAATTGAATTTGCAGAAACAATTGGTGAAACAATGGCTGGCTTCTCATCACGTGGTCCTGTAGTAGATACATGGATGATTAAGCCGGATGTATCTGCACCAGGTGTGGACATTGTAAGTACGGTACCAACACATAATCCTGAAGACCCACATGGATATGGTTCCAAGCAAGGTACGAGTATGGCATCTCCTCACGTAGCAGGTGCGGCTGCAGTCATTTTAGAAGCGAACCCTGAGTGGGGCGTGTATGAAGTGAAATCTGCTTTAATGAACACGGCAGAGAAGTTGATCGACCCAGCGACAGGTGAAGAATATGCACACAACTCACAAGGTGCAGGAAGCATTCGTGTGGTTGATGCTCTTCAAACAGAAACTTTAGTGAATCCAGGTAGCTACTCTTTTGGAGTATTCGACAAGAAGAAAGGCAAGCAAGTAGAACGCCAACAATTTAAGATTCAAAACCTTTCTAAAAAAGCGAAGAAATACAAGATGGAATTCTTATTCAAAAATGAAGTAGGCAAACACGTAAAAGTGAAAACAAGCAAAAATCTTCGTGTAAACCCTGGTAAGACCCAAAAGGTGAATTTAAATGTGAAGGTAAATGCTTCTAAACTTGAACCAGGCTACTACGAAGGACATTTAGTAGTTTCTGAAGGAAACACCGAAATTAAAGTGCCTACTATTTTATTTGTAGGTGAACCGGACTACCCTCGTATTACTCACTTTGGTGTTACACCATTAGGAAACAATGAATTTGAATTCTATTCCTATCTACCAGGTGGAGCGGAAGAATACCAAGTTTGGGTTTACTCTGCTGACCTAAGCACATATCTTGGTGACGCTCTCTTCGATGCAGATTTAGGAAAAGGATACAACTATCATAATTGGAATGGAACATTAGCGGATGGCACCGTTCTAGAACCAGGAAACTACACTGTAGTGGGCTATGCAGCCAAAAAAGGCGAATCCAACTACGTCATCAGTGAAGACCTCCTAACAATCGAATAACAAGAATAACAATAAGGTGTTCCGTGTAACCATATTGAATTCGACAGAACTTTAAAAACACCTTCGGGGGTCTGACCCCCGAAGGTGTTTTTTTCTCTTTTTCCATATAAAACGACAAATATCGTTCGACATATTTCTGTATCAAGGGAATTTATTCCTATATTACCAAGGTTGACTTTAATTTGAAAAGAAACTGTAATAATAAAAACTCTTATTTTGTCGAAATAGATGTTATAATAATAAAGTGAATTTATGCGGGAATTTTAGATAAATATACATATTGCAATTTTGTATACTAGGATTATCGACTGTTCCGCAATTGCTTAAAGAAATATTTCTCTACTATTTAGGGAAATGCAATGTGATTCAAATCTTTGACCCAATAGGTGATTAAATGATTGAAATGCAAGACGTCTTTAAAAAATACCCAAACGGCGTACAAGCTGTGGATGGTATTAATATAAAAATAAAAGCAGGCGAATTTGTCTATGTAGTAGGACCTAGTGGTGCTGGTAAATCCACGTTCATCAAAATGATGTATCGGGAAGAAAAGCCTACAAGCGGTGATATTGTAATAGACGGAGTGAACCTTTCTAAGCTGAAGGAAAGCAAGGTTCCTCTACTTAGGAGAAGCATAGGGGTAGTATTCCAAGACTTCAAACTTTTACCTCAGCTGACTGTATACGAAAATGTAGCATTTGCCTTAGAAGTTATCGAAGAAAGTCCTAAAAACATAAAAAAACGTGTCATGGAAGTACTCGATCTTGTTAAATTGAAGCATAAGGCACGCCACTTACCAAATGAACTTTCAGGTGGAGAGCAACAGCGCATATCCATTGCTCGTTCGATAGTTAATAATCCTAAAGTGATGATTGCCGATGAGCCGACAGGTAACCTTGATCCTGATACATCATGGGAGATTATGAACATCTTTGAAGAAATCAACGAAAAAGGCACGACGATAGTAATGGCAACGCACAACCGTGAGATTGTAAACACCATCAAAAAACGTGTAATTGCAATTGAAAACGGAAAGATAGTGCGTGACCAAGCAGAGGGGGACTACGGTTATGAAGCCTAGAACTCTAATGCGACATTATAAGGAAAGTTTTAAAAGTTTAGCGCGTAACGGTTGGATGACATTTGCTTCTGTTAGTGCCGTGACGGTCACCCTCCTTTTAGTTGGAGTATTCCTGGTATTAATGATGAACTTGAACAATGTAGCATCGGAGATTGAAAGTGATGTAGAAATCAGAGTTCATATCGACCTAACAGCCACCAAAGAAGACCAGGACGTTCTGAGACAACAGATACAGAACTTACGGGAAGTGGAAACAGTCGATTTTTCATCTAAAGAGGAAGAATTGAAAGGTCTGGTAGATAGTTTTGGTGAGGACGGCGGAGCTTTTGAGCTGTTCGAACAAAATAATCCATTATATGATGTATTCATCATTAAGACAGCTACACCACAAGAAACCATTTCAGCAGCCAAGAAAATTGATGAGTTTGAGTTTACACATAAAGTAATTTATGGTGCGGAAACGGTGGAAAGATTATTTAAAGTGTTTGAGATTGCGAGAAACGTTGGACTTGCACTAATCCTTGGATTAGTATTTACAGCAATGTTCCTCATTTCCAACACAATAAAAATCACTATTTTCGCCAGAAGAAAAGAAATCGAAATTATGAAATTGGTTGGAGCAACAAACGGTTTCATCCGTTGGCCATTTTTCCTAGAAGGATTATGGTTAGGAGTCCTCGGTTCCATCGCACCGATTGGCATTCTCCTGACATCCTACTATTATTTAATAGATCTTGTTCAACCAAGAATTCAAGGTACATTTATTCAACTGCTTCCGTTTTACCCATTTGCCTTCCAAGTTATTGGAATCTTAGTAGCGATTGGAGCGTTTATCGGTATGTGGGGAAGCATGATGTCCGTTCGAAAATTCCTACGAGTTTAAGAAATTAGTATAGTATTAATACCCGCTTAGAAAATACAGAAAACCTGATGGGAACAACCAATTTCTTCCTGTCAGGATACATAAGAGTTTAGGGGGAAGTAAGGGATGAGAAGAAAGATTGGTACAATCGCTATTGCTGCAGTCATTGGCTTTTCCGGATTTTTCGCTTCGGGTCTATCCGAAAAAGCATTTGCGAATGAGATGCAACAAAGGCTGAATGATGTAAAAGATCAACAATCGTCAAATGAATCTACAAGAAATGAAAAACAAAGTGAAGTAAATCAGCTTCAGGCGGAGCAGGCTGAAATTAGAGCAGAAGTTGAACGCCTTGATAAAGCAGTAGCAGAAACAAAAAATAAAATCAGTACGAAAAAAGAAGAAATAGATACTACTCGAAAAGAGATTGAAAAACTTAAAGAAGAAATTGAAGTATTAAAAGAACGTATTGCCAAAAGAAATGAGCTTCTAGAAGATCGCGCTCGTTCCTTCCAACAAGGTGGAGGAGCTGTGAACTACTTAGATGTATTATTAGGTGCACAAAGCTTTGGAGATTTTCTTGACCGCGTAGGTGCGGTAGCAACAATTGTTCAAGCCGATCGTGATATTCTACAAGCTCATCAAAAGGATATGCAAGACCTTGAAGCAAAGGAACTGGAAATGCGTGAAAAGCTAGCTTCTTTAGAGCAGCAATTAGTGGATCTGGAAAAAATGGAAGTAGAGTTAAAGGGTCAAATTGCTGAGAAGGACGAGCTACTTGCTGAATTAAAGAAGAAAGAACAAGAAACAATGCATGAAATTCATGAACTTGAAAACGAAGCAGAAGTTCTAGCTTCACAAGAAAAAGCAATCCGTGCTGAAATTAAAGCTGCAGAAGAGCGTGCTAAACGCGAAGCAGAGGAACGTGCAAAACAAGAAGCGGAAAGAAAACGTCTAGAAGAGCAACGTAAGAGAGAACATGAAGCAGCAGTTGCAGCAGCTAAGGCGGCAGGAAAACCTGAGCCAAAGCCTGAGCATGTTTCTTCACCACCGCCACCAGTTTCATCTGGATCTTGGACAAGACCGACAACTGGTAGTGTAACATCCGGCTTCGGGACACGTTGGGGCTCCCAGCATTACGGAATTGATGTTGGTAAAAACGGAAGAAGCGGAAATGTACCTGTCGTAGCAGCAGGAAGCGGCACCGTATTCCAAGCTTACTACTCCAGCTCTTACGGTAATGTAGTTTTCATCACCCACTACATTGATGGTCAAACTTGGACAACTGTCTATGCTCACTTAGAAAGCTTGGGAGTAAGTGCAGGACAATCTGTATCTAAAGGTCAATTCATTGGTAACATGGGGAACACTGGATTCTCAACTGGTCCTCACTTACACTTTGAATTGCACAAAGGATCTTGGAATGGTTCTAAATCCAATGCTGTAAATCCAGCGACTTATATTAATTTTTAATTCCTAACCAACACAATCTCGCTGATTTGTATAAACGGCGAGGTTGTGTTTTTTTCTGCCATCCTTTACTTTTACAGTTTCCTTCACATAATATGCCCATACAACACATATACTTACACTATAAAAGGCATTACACTTCCTGTGTGATGCCTTTTGCTTCAGGAACGAAGGAATTTGGCAAGTGGGACAGGCTTTCAATAAATTGATACACACTCCATGGCCACTTACATAAGTTTTAATAATTTTCAACCAACGCCGGCTATGGTACAATTGCGTCATATCTATCGTACGGTACGGGGTATAGGATGAGGAGGAGCTTTCATGAATCGCAAAATTGTTACAGTATTAATGTTTGTATCAGTTCTAGTTGGAGCGGCAGGAATGTATGCAGGTTTACAATGGTTCGGCCATGGACCGGCTGCAGCGGTACCTTCCGTGCAAAATCCTCTTACTGATAACACAGAACAAGCTGCACCACAAGAATCGCCGAAAAAAACGGCGGCACAGATGGAAAAGATTCAACAGGCATACGAAATTATTTCTTCGCGGTATGTGGAGGAAACAGATACTGAAAAACTGATTGAAGGTGCCATACAAGGAATGGTCGATACACTAGAGGATCCATACTCGGTGTATATGGATAAAGATACAGCAGAGCAATTTACACAGTCGCTTGAATCTTCTTTTGAGGGAATTGGAGCAGAAGTAGGTATGCAAAACGGTAAAGTGACCATTGTGTCTCCATTCCGTGGTTCACCGGCTGAAAAGGCAGGGTTGCAACCGAATGACCAAATCCTCAAAGTAGATGACCAAGACATAGAAGGCTTGGATTTATATGAAGCAGTACTTAAAATCCGCGGTAAAAAAGGGACAGTTGTGACACTCGAAATTCAACGTCCCGGAGTGCAAGAACCGTTCAAAGTAGAAGTTACACGTGATACAATTCCGATTGAAACGGTGTATTCTGAAACAATCGAACAAGAGGGGAAAAAGGTGGGTTACATCCAGATTACTTCCTTCTCCCAAGATACAGGCAAAGACTTTCAAGAGCAATTAGCAGCACTTGAGGAGCAAAACATTGAGGGCTTAGTTGTGGATGTACGCGGTAATCCTGGTGGTCTTTTAGATCAGGTGCAGATTATTGCAGCTGAGCTTGTAACGAAGGAAAAACCATATGTTCAAATTGAACAACGTAATGGAGAAAAACAACGTTTCTTTTCTTCCTTAACGGAGAAAAAGCCTTATGGAATCGTGACATTAATTGATAAAGGAAGTGCTTCTGCGTCAGAAATTCTTGCCGGAGCATTAAAAGAAGCAGGTAACTATGAAGTAATTGGAGATGCTTCATTCGGAAAGGGAACTGTTCAGCAAGCTTTAGAACTTGGCGATGGCAGTAACCTTAAGCTGACACTTTACAAGTGGTTGACGCCTGACGGAAACTGGATACACAATGATGGCGTTGAGCCGACAGTACCTGTCAAACAGCCTGACTACTTCTACGCCAATCCAATTAGCATGGAAGAGAATGAAGAGCTGGCACTTGATACTAATAGTGAAAAAGTTAAGAATGTCCAAGTGATGCTAAAAGGACTTGGCTTTGATCCGGGACGTGAAGATGGTTACTTTAGCAAGGAAACGGAAGATGCTGTGAAATCCTTCCAAGCTGAAAATGACCTATCTACATCAGGAAAAGTTGACAGTCAAACAGCAGAACAGCTGCAAGCACAACTCCTTGAAGCGGTACGCGCAAAAGAGAACGACGTACAACTGAAAGAGGCAATCAAAACATTATTCAAATAAATGAACACAGTCAGCTTCCGCTATGGTGGGAGCTGACTTTTTTGTGGTAAAATAAAAGAAAAGTTTGTATGTTTAGGCGGTGAACGGGTGATGGAAACTTGGTTTTGGGAATTGCTGATAGGAGTGGGACGCCTTTTCATCCACCCTGTCCTATATGTGACCTTAGCTGTTGCAGTAGTATTAGGATATTTTCGCGTTAAAAGAGAGCGGCATGACTTTCATATACGAGTGGAATACGGCCTGACGGAGTTTCAAAAGGCTGCCAAGAGTCTTTTAGTTGGACTTGTTTTATCTGTGTTTACCATTGGTTTGGGTGTAATCATTCCTTTTGGAACGCTAGTACTTCTCAGTCTCTTTAGCATCATTTTTACCCTTTTCATTAAGCCAAGATGGCTTTCAACTGCTTACATATTCGGCTTTGCTATTTTGGCAGTGGTACTTCTCCCGAAATTGGAAACAGGTGTCACCATCTTTCAACGTTTGTTTGCATCTATCGAAGCGACGCATTTACCGACACTTGCCATTTTGATGGGGATTCTCATGGTGGCTGAAGGGCTTTTCGTCTGGAAGCAGGCACCTCTGCAAACCTCTCCTCAGCTTCAAAAAAGCAAGCGGGGGTTGCCGGTGGGGTCACATGTTGTCCAGAGAGTTTGGATTCTTCCATTATTCTTATTTGTCCCTGTTGGTTCTGGAGGGATTGAAACAAGCTTTGAGTGGTGGCCTGTCCTTGAAATGGGAGAACACACGCTTTCTTTATGGCTGGTTCCATTCAGCATGGGTTATTATCAACGACTAAAAGCAAGTTTACCGCTTGATGCTATACCGATCGTTGGTAGACAATTGGTTCTGTTGGCCATCGTAGTAATATTGTCTGGAGTTGGCGGCCTATGGTGGGAAAATGCCTCCATCCTGGCAGCAGTGTTTGCTGTAGTAGGCAGGGAATGGCTGAATTACAGAGCGAAAACAGAGGACGAAAAACATCAACCGATTTTTGTTCAACGGGATAAAGGGCTTGTCATCCTTGGGGTGATCCCGGATAGTCCTGCGGAAAAAATGAACCTTCAAATTGGAGAAATAATTACAAAAGTAAACAATATACCGGTTAATTCCGTGTCAAACTTCTATGAAGCACTTCAGCAGAACAGAGCTTTTTGCAAATTGCAAGTGATCGATGCAAACGGTGAAACTCGTTTTGCTCAATCTGCTTTATACGAAGGCGATCACCATGAACTGGGGCTGCTGTTCGTTCAAGTCGGCAGAAAGTGGAAGCAGACGGAAGCGGTGTAATGAAAAGAGAATATGTCTACCATTTTCGGTTAAAGCCTGATGGATTTATCCGAAAAAGCAAAGGCAATTAATATGATACGAAAACACGTTAGAGAAACGGATAATCCGTTTCTCTAATTTTTATTCATGGTTAAGTAGAATACGTGGCTTAGTGGGGGTAAATACCATCAAAAGAGTTGTTGACCATTTAAAAACCGATATGCTAGAATTTTATATGCAATTGATTATTATTATCAATAAATGTCACGTTAATATAAGATTTCACACAGTTGGAAAGGGTGTAAATGAATGAAAAATATAGAGAAATATAAAAATGCATTTATCGATGCGCTGGACATAGAGGAAGATGATATAAATGAAGATTTAGCACTTGGAGCAGTAAGAGAGTGGGATTCTATCGGACATATGGCACTCATTTCTGAGATGGAGGATGTTTTTGAAGTATCCATAGATTCAGAATGGATTACAGAGTTCAATTCTTACCTATCAGGAATCGAGCTTTTGAAACGCTTGGGAGTGGACTTTATTAATGAATAGATTCCAAAAAATGGAGGAGTTTGGAAACCTCACCGCGGTATATGCTGAACGAACATATTCTTACTCTGAAATGTTAAAAATTGCTGATGCTATCTGTGGAGAAGTAGGGGAAAGAACGCTCGTTTTTTGCTTATGTTCCAATAATAAAGAATCTTTATTTGGCTATGTAGGCTTTATTAGAGGTGGTGTGGTACCTGTACTTTTGGATGCTTCCATTCATATGGATCAATTGCGCCGATTGATTAATCTCTATAAGCCTGCATACATTTGGGCGAGCAGCGAAAATCAAGACCTATTAAATGAAATGGAAAGTACATTTGTATACGGAGATTACACATTGTTTCAATGTCCGTCATTTTTCCAACATAACCTTCATGAAAGTCTTGCGCTCCTTTTAACAACCTCTGGAAGTACTGGAAGTCCCAAATTTGTTCGGTTAAGTTATGAAAATCTTTTTAGTAATGCTGAATCAATAGCAAAGTACCTTGACATTCATTCAGAGGATAAACCTATCACAACACTACCAATGAATTACTCCTATGGCCTCTCTATCATCAATAGTCATTTCATATGCGGGGCGACGATTGTTGTTACGGATGCGTCTATTATGAAAAAAGAGTTTTGGGACTTATGTAGAGAGCAAGAAGTAACAACTTTTGGGGGAGTTCCTTTTGTGTATGAGATGCTCGATAGGCTAAAATTTGAAGCTTTTCATCTTCCGAGTTTACAAAAACTAACTCAAGCAGGTGGGAAATTAAGCTCCACTCTATCGTCAAAATTTGCTAACGTATGCAATCAAAAAGGGATTCAATTCTTTTCCATGTATGGTCAAACGGAAGCAACGGCGCGCATGGCCTATTTACCATGGGAAAAAAATCTTGAAAAAGTCGGAAGCATTGGCATTGCCATTCCTGGTGGAGAGCTGATTCTGCAAGACGAGAATGGTAACAAAATTACGGAGCCTAACGTGAAGGGCGAATTGATATACAAAGGACCAAATGTTTCTTTGGGGTATGCGGAGTCGGTATTTGATCTTTCGAAAGAAGATGAAAATAACGGTATTTTGCATACGGGTGATTTGGCTTACTTTGATCAGGATGGGTATTTTTATATAAGTGGCCGAATCAAAAGAATGATTAAGCTCTATGGGAACCGGGTCAGTCTTGATGAGGTAGAAGGATTTCTATCTGAGCATGGGCATGATTGTATCAGCGCTGGGACGGATGACCAAATGTATATATACACATTAAAAGATGATGGTGTTCCAATAAAAAAAATTATTAAGGAAAAATTAAACTTAAAAGGCATGAAGATTATCAGGATTGAGGAAATCCCACGTAATCAGTATGGAAAGATCCTCTATTCCGAGTTACCTAAACATGGATAAGTTATAGAAACATCTTAAGTTTATTTTTTGACAGGTGGTTGGATGGGTTTTATATCTATTGAGTTTCTCCTATTTTTTGCAATAATTGTTTTTACTTATTATTTAATCCCACATCGTTTCAGGTGGATTCTCTTATTAGTTGCAAGTTACGCTTTTTACGCCATTTTAAGTATCCAATTTATACCGTTACTGCTTGCAAGCACAGTTTCTACTTATTTTTCTGGTATTTTTATAGAAAAACAGGAAACAAAAAGACAGAAGAAAAAGGTCATGCTCGTTGGAATTTCCGTGCTATTGTTTTTTCTCGGTTGGTTTAAATATGTTAGTTTTGTCAATGAATCTCTTCGAGCGGTTGCAAGTTACTTTCATTTAAATTATTCGATACCATATCAAGAAATTGTACTGCCATTAGCGATTTCATTTTATACTTTACAGGCAGTAGGTTACCTTGTGGATATCTACCATGGAAAACAAAAAGCGGAAAGACATTACGGCTATTTTTCCATATTCTTTGCTTTTTTCCCACAGTTGGTTGCTGGGCCGATTGAACGTGCCAAGAAATTGCTTCCACAATTGAAAGCGGAACAACGTTTAAATTATGATAATGTAAGCTATGGGATGAAGCGGATTGCATGGGGATTTTTTAAAAAGACATTAATCGCAGATCGACTAGCTCCCATTGTATCTAGCGTTTTCGATAATCCAAACCCGACTGGTTCAGAAATCGTACTAGCTACTATTCTATTCTCGATACAATTGTTCGCGGATTTTTCAGCGTTGAGTGACATTGCCATCGGTTGTGCTAGAATACTAGGGATAAAGTTGACAGAAAATTTTAAGCAACCGCATTTTGCAGTTTCAATATCGGATTTTTGGAATAGATGGCATATAACTTTCTCTACATGGCTTAGGGATTATATCTTCTTCCCGTTATGTAAGGGGAAAAAGAAAAGAAGTGACATATATAAAGCTATTGTAATTACTTTTTTAATCAGCGGAATTTGGCACGGAGCAGCTTGGACTTTTGTTATATGGGGTCTTATTCATGGGTTTTATCGAGTGTTTGGAGATTATACAAAACATTATCGTGAGAAAGTAGCTTCCTTTACTCACTTGGATAGAAATCCGGTGTTCCATAAATGGGTGAAAATTGCCATCACCTTCCTGCTAGTTTGCTTTTCTAGAGTTTTTTATCGATCAGATTCCGTCTCACAAGCTTTTGAAAATGCAAAACTTTTCTTATCCATTAGCTCCTGGAATCCATTAGGGATTGTTAAAGCGTTTGAACTATTTACACTGCTGGATTTGGTGATTTTTGTATTTTTCTTTGTTGTTTTTCAATTATTTCAGTATATGGAAAGAAAAAATGTTTCCACTTGGAAACTGCTGTCACAACGCCCGACACTTGTTAGATTTGCATTTTATGTTTTTATCATTCTTTCCATTATTGTTTTCGGTGTTTCGGGTGAAGGGTTTATTTATGGGAGATTTTAATACACATTCCATGGGTAAGAAACAATGTTTTGAAAGGAATTGCGATGTGATATGGGACGTTTACTCATTAAGTTAACAATCATCATGACTGTTGTTATATTACTGTTTATGCCAGTAAATAAATTCGTAAAGGATTCTTACGATTATAACATCAGCCATGCAATACTGGCTTTCAAGAATGATCCATATCCAGTTGATATCATCAATCTTGGTGCCTCTCATTCCATGTACGGCTATTATTTTAAGCCTACTGGTTTGTCGCATCTGGATTTAGCACTTCCTGCTCAAACCATTGAATACGATTTAAAATTGTTAAAAGAGTATGGCAAGTATCTTAAACCTGGTGGCGTAGTGATCGTTTCTATTTCTCAGATTACATTCGCAAATTCTGAGACCAAGAATGTAGGAAACTATTATAAAATTTTGGATCGTAAAGATATTGAACCGTTTAATGTCATTGATTATTACAGTTATTTGTACTTACCAGGGGCAAATAGCGGGAGTTTTCACTCTGCGCTCTCTGGGAAATTGAAAGAATTTAGATGGGATGCTCATCAGCCTTGGGCCAATAACGGTAAGAACTATTCGGAAAGAAAGTATGAGGATGTAGAAGACCAATACAATGAAGCAGTTCAAAGCAATGTTATTGAACAAAATGTCAAGCAGTTAAAAGAGATTGTGGATTATTGTAAAGAGAAAGGCTACCAAGTAGTACTAACCATGGAGCCGGTACATCAGTCTTATCAAGAACATTTAAGTGAGGAAGTTATGAATAGACTGGTCTTTCAGTACCTTGAGCCCCTTGAATTAGATGTCCCGTTTTTAAATTATATGAATGATCAAAGATTTGCCAACAACAAAGAATATTTTATCGATTCCAATCATCTAAACAGTAAGGGAAGAAAAATGTATTCTTGGATAGTATACAGAGATCTCGAGAAATTGGGCTATTTATAAGCTTTTGAGACTGATTAATAAAAGTAATAGTAAGGAGACAGGAGCTTTGTTGGTTCCTGTCTCTTCTTTTTTTATGCAGGCATGTTTGTCCAATAATCGCATATACATGAACCGTTATCTAAAGTATTTCTGAAGACAACGGGAGTGTGAAAAATGGATTTCGGATTGATTTCGATTTTTCTGGTCGTCTTATTAGGACCTTTACTTTTCAAGAAAATAGAAGAAAATATGGAAGTTTTCCTGCTAAGTATGGGGGTACTTGCCAGTATGGTAAGTGGAGTTTACAATGAACAGCTTTTCTTCATCGCGGCAACCGATCCCATCTTCATTTCACTCGCGGTCTTAATGGCGGGACTAGTTTTCAGATGGTTGCAGCGACCTTTTAGTAGAATTCTTCACTTTTTGAAAAATAGAGTACCATTTAAGTTATTTATTTTTCTGCTTGTTGTGTTTCTTGGTTTAATCTCAAGTGTCATTACCGCAATTATTGCAGCGCTCCTTTTGGTTTTTATAGTGGTTGGGCTGGATCTTGAAAAAAAAGAGCAGATCAGGCTTACTGTCCTGGCTTGCTTTTCTATTGGGTTAGGTGCAGCCTTGACTCCGATTGGAGAGCCATTATCCATCGTGACAATCAGCAAGTTGAACGGGGATTTCTTTTACCTGTTTAGGCTGATTGGCAAGGATGTTCTATTCGCTTTGTTGTTATTCGGATTACTTGCAGCCTTTATGGTAAAAGCAACTGGCACTAACGAATTGGAGCGGAGTATGAAGGACAAGGAAAGCTACGAGGAAATTTTTATTCGAGGCTTGAAAATTTACTTTTTTGTGATGGGACTGACTTTTCTTGGTGCAGGTTTTGAACCATTTGTCTCCGCCTACTTTTTAGGCATGGACCCTACTGTTTTGTACTGGTTCAATATGTCCTCCGCCATTTTGGATAACGCGACATTGGCGGCTGCAGAAATTAGTGCGGAACTGGATCCGTCAGTCATCCGGGTGATTTTGCTTGGGCTTATGATCAGCGGAGGAATGTTGGTGCCTGGTAACATTCCCAATATCATAGCGGCAGGAAAGCTAGGCATTACAAGTAAAGAGTGGGCTCGGCATGGGGTACCTGTTGGACTGTGTGCGATGGTGATTTATTATTTTGTGGTGTTGTAGGAATGAAGACAATTATGAGTCATAAAAAGGGCTGAGATTGTCTTCATCATGTGAATGAAGACAATTTTGCAAGGAAAATAGCGTTGAAACTGTCTTTATCACCCAAATAACCGAATGAATAAAACAAAGCTGGCTAGTTTGTCGTGTTTCCCGACTTCTAGCCAGCTTTATTTATACCCGCTTGACCGATATCGCTGAACGAACCTTCTGCAGTGCTGCCTTCCCTTCATCCTTCTTCGCCATGAGAACATTCACATAAATGGCATCAATCATCGCAAGTTGGGCAATGCGTGACGCCAATGCCTCAGAGCGATAATCCGTTTCCTCTGACATCGTATAGAGTGCCATGTCCACACCTTGGCTTAAAGGAGACTTGGCAAAGTTAGTGATACCGATTGTCTTCACTCCATTTGCTCTTACGACTTCAAGAATGTGCATCATGTCCTTTGATGCTCCGGTATGTGAAATGATGATGGCGACGTCTTCCTCCGTCAGTTGGCTTGCAGACATAAGTTGCATGTGTGTGTCAGACTGGACGTTCACCGAAACACCTGTACGGATAAGTTTATGGTAAGCGTCCATTGCAATGACATTAGAACCGCCACTCCCGAACAATTCAACCTTGCGAGCCCCAAGAATGGCGCTGATTACTTGGTGAAACGCCTGTTCATCAAGGATCTTCAGCGTATCTTCAAGCGTTTTTATATTAGATCGGAAAACTTTTTCCGCAATCGTTTTTTCGCTGTCGTGTTCCATGATATTTTCATGAATATCTTGGATTGGTTCCACAATTTGCGTTGCGAGTGCAATCTTCATTGCCTGGTAGCCTTTAAAGCCGATTCGTTGGCAGAAACGGAATACGGTGGAGTCCGCTACACCTAGATCATCGGCAATTTGGTTGATGGTGCTGTGGACAATTTTCTGTGGATTATTTAGGATATAGTCCGCGATGACTTGCTCCTTCCCCTTGAACTGTGGATAGTGGGAACGTATGCGCATCATGCAGTATTGCGTTTCCTGCTTGTTCATGGTGCGACCCTCCAGAAATAGTAATCTAATCTCTATCATAAAGAGGTTTGAAAAAAAAAGAAACTATTTTTTGATAACGCTTGCATTTTGAGGAATTTTTTTTCATAATGGGAACAAGACAAAAAATATTTTTCTGTATATATATATTTTTACAAGAAGGGAGTTTCAACTTTTATGAAACTAGCAATGATAGGATTAGGCAAGATGGGGTATAACCTAACATTAAATTTAATAGATAACAAGCATGAGGTCGTCGCATTTGATGTGGATAATGAAAACGTTATTAAAAGCGAAAAGGCAGGTGCTATCGGAGCATTCTCCATTGAGGAAGCACTAGATAAACTGGACTCTCCAAAAGTGATTTGGATGATGGTGCCGGCTGGTGAAACTACAGAAAATGTTCTTTCAGAGATTAGTAGTTTCGTAACAGAAGGAGACATCATCATTGATGGCGGCAACTCCAACTACAAAGATACATTAAAGCGTGCAGAACAACTTGCTGCAAAAGGTGTCCACTACTTGGATGTCGGAACAAGCGGTGGTATGGAAGGTGCTCGCAACGGTGCTTGCACCATGGTCGGAGGAAATGAAGAAGCGTTTAAACACGTGGAGGCGCTTTTCCAAGATATTTGTGTAGAAAACGGCTACTTATATGCAGGAAAATCCGGTAGCGGTCACTTCCTGAAAATGGTCCACAATGGTGTGGAATACGGTATGATGCAAGCAATTGCTGAAGGATTCGACATCCTTGAAAAAAGTGATTTCGACTTTGACTATGAAAAGGTAGCGAGAGTATGGAACAATGGATCCGTCGTACGATCTTGGCTCATGGAACTCACGGAGAATGCATTCAGTAAAGACGCGAGATTAGAAGGCATCAAAGGCGTTATGCATTCTTCGGGTGAAGGTAAATGGACAGTAGAGACAGCCCTTGACCTACAAGCAGCAGCACCAGTCATCGCTTTGTCTTTAATGATGCGTTACCGCTCCTTAGAGCCCGACACCTTCTCCGGAAAAGTAGTCGCAGCACTCCGCAACGAATTCGGCGGACACGCGGTCGAGAAGAACTGATTTTAGTAGATAACGAGGAACGATAAATAATTCCCCAGCTGACTGAAGTGGAAGATAGGAGACTCCTGCGGAAGGTAGCGGTAGCTTGAGACCCCGCAACGAAGTGAGGAGGCTCAAGCACCGCCCCGCGGAAAACGAATATCTGCAACGGAAGTCAGCTGGAGTAAACGTAAATAAACATAAATTTTCTAATAGAGGTACTCAAAAAGGAGGAACAACACATGTCAGGATCCATGCTAATCCTAATCGCAGCAGCTGCAATATTCGTCCTACTATTCCTAGTCATCCGCACGAAACTACACGCATTCGTAGCCTTGCTGCTAGTCAGCTTACTAGTAGGTATCGCCGCAGGCATGCCACTAAATGAAGTCATCGCATCCGTCCAAAACGGAATGGGAGGTACCTTAGGCTTCGTTGCAGTCGTAGTCGGACTTGGTGCGATGTTCGGAAAAATGCTTGAAGTATCAGGTGGAGCAGAAAGACTTGCGCAAACGTTAATGAAAAAATTCGGTGAAGAAAAGTCCCAATGGGCGTTAGGTATTACAGGATTCTTAGTAGCAATCCCCGTATTCTTTGATGTTGGTTTCATCATTTTAGTGCCAATCGTGTATGGCTTGGCGAAGAGAACAGGGAAGTCCCTTTTACACTATGGAATTCCGTTGCTAGCAGGACTTGCAGTAACCCACAGCTTCATCCCACCAACACCGGGACCAATTGCAGTAGCTGATTTAATCGGTGCAGACCTTGGATGGGTGATCCTGTTTGGTGTTATCGCTGGTATCCCAGCTATGATTTTAGCTGGTCCGGTCTTCGGTAAATATATTGGCAAAAAAATTCACGTAGTTGTACCAAAGTATATGGAACTCGATGAAGACAAGGTATATGACAAGGATCTTCCAAGCTTCGGTCTGATTGCATCTATTATTCTAGTGCCATTAGTGTTGATTTTAGTGAATACGTTTTCAACGGTTATTTTTGATGAAGGGCATATTGTTCGAGAGATTACAACCTTTGTCGGTCACCCGTTCGTAGCATTGACGATAGCAACGTTATTAACGTTCTATTTTCTTGGAACAAAGCGCGGTTATACGAAACAAGATGTACAAGATATTGCAACTAAAGCACTTGAGCCGGCAGGTATCATCATCCTTGTTACTGGTGCCGGTGGGGTATTCAAGCAAGTACTAATCGACTCTGGTGTGGGTGATGTATTAGGTGAAATGATGGCGGGCTCTGCATTGCCTCCAATTGTTCTGGCGTTCTTGATTGCAGCAGCAGTCCGGGTGGCACAAGGTTCCGCAACCGTATCAATGGTTACAGCAGC
Organism: Bacillus sp. CHD6a; assembly: GCF_001293645.1. Classification (GTDB taxonomy): domain Bacteria; phylum Bacillota; class Bacilli; order Bacillales; family Bacillaceae_I; genus Sutcliffiella_A. The sequence continues at coordinate 27,700 of NZ_LBMD01000003.1, read as the reverse complement.
AGGACTTATCACACCGTTAATTGGTATCATGGGTCTTGAAGGACCTGTACTTGGTTTAATTGTTATTTCGATTGCTTCCGGTGCAACAGTTCTGTCTCACGTAAACGACTCCGGATTCTGGTTAGTAAACAGATACTTCGGTCTAGATGTAAAAGATACGTTAAAATCTTGGACGGTCATGGAAACGATTATTGGACTTGTAGGTTTTGCAGTAGCAGTAATTCTTGGTATATTTATAGGATAAGATCAGTTATTGCTATTGTTGAACTCTGAGGGTCATATAGCTGTTGATGGAGAAAATGTTGAAACCACGCAACGAAGGAAGCCACTGAAAAACTGCTAACGTAAAGTTTTTATTGATTCCTAGCTGTTGATTGGAGCAAAAGGCGAAGACTCCTGAGGGAGATAGAGCTAGGTGGAGACCCCACAGGCGAAGCCGAGGAGGCTCCAGCAGCGACCCTAGGAAAGCGAAGCCATTTGCGGAAATCAACAGCGGTTGTTTATAAAAATACTAAAATCAAGACTTTTTCGTTACGGAAATCAACAGGGGTTGTATATGTTAGTCTTAAGATAAAAGAAAGTAGGGTCAAGGAGCTATCTCCTTGGCCCGTTGTGATTTTGAATAAAGGAGGACATCACCATGACAACATACATGCTAGGCGTTGATATAGGAACAACAAGCACAAAGGCAGTGCTTTTTACGAAGGACGGAAAAGTAAAAACTCAACATGCAGTGGAATATCCTTTATACACTCCTGAAATGGGAGCGGCTGAACAGGACTCTGATGAAATACTGGAAGCGGTGGCGGTGTCTATCAGGGAAACAATATCAAAGGGTGGCATCGATACCACAGACCTTTCCCATATTAGCTTCAGTGCGGCGATGCACAGTCTGATTGCTGTGGATGAAGCAGGAATTCCATTGACGAAAAGCATCACATGGGCCGACCAACGAAGTGAGAAATGGGCAAAGAAAATTAAGAATGAATGGGACGGTCACGAAGTTTATCTGAGAACTGGAACACCTATTCACCCGATGTCTCCTTTGGCAAAGCTTGTTTGGTTGAGAAACGAACACCATGAAATTTTTGAAAGAGCAGCTAAATTTATCTCTATAAAAGAGTATGTCTTTCATAAGTTGTTTGGTGAGTACGTTGTGGACCACTCCATTGCTTCGGCAACAGGTTTGTTGAATTTGGAGAAATTAGATTGGGACGAGGGAGCACTTGGGATTGCAGGTGTGACGCCTGATAAACTCTCTCGCCTTGTGCCGACAACAGAAGTCATCTCAGGAATAAAATCGGAATGGGCTGTAAAATTAGGTTTGCACACTGATGTGAAATTTGTGATCGGTGCAAACGATGGTGTTCTTTCCAACCTTGGGGTAAACGCAGTCCAGCCAGGCGTGGTGGCTTTGACAATTGGGACAAGCGGGGCCATCCGTACCGTTGCGGACAAGCCAGTAACCGATCCGAAGGGCAGAACATTTTGCTATGCGCTGACAGAAGATCACTGGGTTATTGGCGGTCCGGTCAACAATGGTGGCATGATTATGCGCTGGCTTCGTGATGAATTTTGCCAAACGGAAGTAGAAGAGGCGAAAGCAATCGTAGTTGACCCATATGATGTGATGACAGCAAAGATTGCTCAAGTGAAACCCGGTGCAGAGGGTGTTATTTTCCATCCCTATCTGACAGGTGAACGTGCACCATTGTGGAACGGAAATGCACGTGGATCCTTCTATGGCCTTGGTATCCATCATAAAAGAGAACATTTGATGCGAGCTGTATTAGAAGGAATTAACCTTAACCTTTATACGGTGTTGTTAGCATTGGAAGAGATTATCGGCATTCCGGAAAAAATCCATGCAACAGGCGGTTTTGCCCGCTCAGCAGTTTGGTGCCAGATGCTTTCTAACATTTTCAATCAGGAAGTAAGCATCCCTGAAAGTGTGGAAAGTTCCTGCCTCGGTGCTGCAGTTCTTGGCTTGTATGCGCTTGGTGAAATAGATTCGTTTGATGTGATGAATGAGATGGTGGGAACGACAAATGGGTATGTTCCGGATCAGACGGAAGTGGAAGTGTATAAAGAGCTGACGCCTTTATTCATTAGATTGAGCAGATTGTACGAGCAGGAATTTGATGAAGTGGTGGCGTTTCAGCAGAGGAAATGATAGTCAGATTCTAAAGCTGTTGATTGGAGCGAAAGGTGAAGACTCCGACGGGAGGTAGCGGTAGCTTGAGACCCCTCAAGCGTTGCGAGGAGGTTCAAGCACACGCCCCGCGGAAAGCGAAGCCTGGCGCGGAAATCAACAGCGGCGCTAATGGATTACAAAAATAAAGAACGACATTCTCCCGGGCACCACCATAGCGAGATTGTCGTTCTTTTTTGTATAGTTGATTTAGTTTTTCTTTTTTCGTCTTCGTCATTTTCGTAGTGAGGTTTGCAAGTGCATAGGTGCCTCGGCCGTTTTCGGGATTGCGTTTGCCTTCTCGGACTTGTTTTTCACGCAGCTTTTTTGCTTTACTTTTTGCCAAAATGATCACTCCTAACATATATTTACAAAGAGTATAACCGAGAATAGGAATATTGGAAATAGGTTTTCGTTGGATTGCTATATTTTTCTCAAGCTGATTTCTGTTATAATAGCACTATTGTGTAATTTTTGAGAGGTAGGTACGGAAACTGTGAAAAATGAACTTTTAAATAAAGAGATAGACCGCCGCAGAACCTTTGCGATTATATCCCACCCGGATGCGGGGAAAACGACCTTGACGGAGAAACTTCTTTTATTCGGTAACGTTATTCGTTCAGCAGGTACGGTAAAAGGGAAGAAGTCTGGTAAATTTGCAACATCTGACTGGATGGAAATTGAAAAGAAACGTGGAATCTCCGTAACATCGAGTGTTATGAGTTTTGAGTATATGAATAAGCATATCAACATTCTTGATACCCCTGGACACGAAGATTTCAGTGAAGATACGTATCGTACGTTGACGGCCGTGGACAGCGCCGTGATGATCATTGACTGCACGAAAGGGGTAGAGCCGCAAACTATCAAGCTTTTCAAGGTTTGTCGTATGCGCGGTATCCCAATTTTCACGTTCATCAATAAGTTGGACCGTGAAGGAAAAGAGCCTCTTGCGCTTTTAGAAGAGATTGAAGAAGTGCTTGGTATCGAGTCTTATGCGATGAACTGGCCTGTTGGAATGGGAAAACGCTTCTTGGGTGTTTACGACCGTTACAACGAAGTGTTCATTCGTTATCAAGGAAAAGATGAAGAGGATCGCATTCCGTTCAAGGAATTGGATGGTGTGGAGGAGATTTCTACTCATCCTACTTTTATCCAAGCTAAAGAAGACTTTGAACTGTTGGAAGAGGCCGGGAACGACTTTGATATTAATAAAGTGAAGAATGGCTTGCAGACGCCAGTATTCTTCGGAAGTGCAATCTCCAACTTTGGTGTGGAAATGTTTTTCCGTACATTCTTGGACCTTGCGAGTGAACCGCAGCCACGTCAGACAGAAGAGGGGAAAGTAGAGCCAAAATCAACGGATTTCTCTGGCTTCATTTTCAAAATCCAGGCGAACATGAACCCCGCTCACCGTGACCGTTTGGCATTCTTGCGCATTTGTTCCGGTGTATTTGAACGTGGAATGACGGTACAGGTTAGCAGAACAGGTAAATCGATTAAATTGACGCAGTCCCAACAATTCTTGGCGTCTGACCGTGAGACAGTAGATCACGCATATCCTGGTGATATTATTGGTATCTATGATCCAGGTGTGTATCAAATTGGAGATTCTCTGTTCAGCGGTGGCAATCAAAAGGTCGAGTTCGATGAGATCCCGACGTTTGCGCCTGAGCTTTTCGTAAAAGTAGAAGCGAAAAACGTCATGAAAGGGAAGCAATTCGGAAAAGGTATCACGCAGCTTGTACAGGAAGGTGCTATCCAACTGTTCCGTCAATACGGCACAGAAGCTTACATCCTTGGAGCGGTTGGTCAGCTTCAATTGGATGTATTCGAGTACCGTATGAAAGGCGAATACAATGTGGAAGTCGTTTACAATATGATTGGCTCGAAAATACCACGTTGGTTGGAAAGTCAGGACGTAGATACGTCGTTGTTTGATTCCCGTAATATCTTGGTGAAAGACCGAAACAACCAGTATGTTGCATTGTTTGATAATGACTTCTCGTTACGTTGGTTCCAAGATAAGAATCCGAAAGTCGGCTTGATTGATATTATGGCGGAAGAGGACTAAGGTTTATTTTATAGGAAGCTCAAAATACCCTTTTAGGCAGGGTGTTTTGGGCTTTTTTGTTGGATGAAGACACTTTCGAGGGAGTTTTGTAGTTGAAAATGTCTTCATAAGTATGTTGAAGACAATCCGACGGAAGTTTTTTGGTTGAGAGTGTCTTCATTACCTGCATGAAGACCATTTCGAGTAAGTTTTTGGGTTAAGACTGTCTTCATCACTTGGCTGGTTAAATTAATGAATACAAATTAGAAGAAACTCTAAAAGAACTCGGCTCCCAGGACGATATAATAACGAGAAAGCACGGGATTAGGGGGCAGATTTGTGGGTGATGAAAAGAATAGGTTAATGTGGCTAGGGCTATATAGAACTAGACATTTTGTAGTCGGTGGGATGACAATTTTACAAGTGAACGGCCGTGAGGTGGCAACGGGCAGTACGAAAGTGTACATGGAAGAGCTAAATATGGAGAAATTGCGCTTTATCAGCAGAGTGCAAATTCCTGAAGATAGTAAAGTTCTATTAGGATTATCATTCATGGTTGCCGATCAATTACTCCAATTTAAAGCCAATATCCTTGGGGTTCAGGCCAATGTAAAAAAGAGAAGGTACACATATTTGGTAGAATTTATTATTGAAAATGATAGCGACAGACAGTCACTTCTTACTTTTGTAAATAAAATTCAGTTGGCGAATAAACAAAAGAAATTGAGAAGTGTGACACAGATTGCTGTGGAAGTGGAATAAATATTGTAGAGAAAGCCACCAGAAATTGGTGGTTTTCTTTTGGATTTTTCAGGAAAAATGAAACCTATTATTCTTATGAAACGTCAAACAGAAAAAAACAAAAAAGGAGGGGATATATTGACTAGGGAGAATGAGTTGTCGCAGGTAAAACGGGAAGAAATGGTTGTGTGGGCTATGGATCACTATGGCGAAGAGATTAAGCGTTTAATCTACACATATGTCCGAAATTATGCCGTAGTTGACGATTTGTCGCAGGAAGTGTTTGTGAAAGTCTATAAAAATTTACATCTATTCCGAGGGGATAGCGAGTTCAAAACGTGGATCTATAGGATCGCCATAAATATCTCCAAGGATTATTTGAGAAGTTTCAAGCATAAGGTCAAGGAATTGGTCCAGCCGTTTCTGGCAGGAGGTGAACTGACGGATGAGAAGGTTCTGATATCGGAGAAAAGGCAAGAGCTTGCTGCTGTGGTAATGAGATTGCCCCTGAAATATAGGGAAGTTATTATTTTACACTATTATCGAGACTTTTCAGTGGAAGAGATTTCAGAGCTTTTAGAAGTGAACAAGAATACTGTAAAAACGAGACTCAAACGTGGAAGAGACAAGGTAAGAATATACATAATGGAAGGAGGCGATGAACATGAGCAAGAATCCACGACTAGAAAGCGATCACTTTAAACAGGAAATGGACCATTTCATTTCCCCGAATTCTTTATTTACTAGTGTAGACCAGGAACGAGTGTTAGAGAGAATTAGGGGAGCAAAAAAGAGAAAAAGCTGGTGGGGACATCCGAGGATTGTGTTGAGTGTGTTACTCTTGTTCATTGTTTCCGGTACACTTTATGGGGTAATGCAAACAACAACGGACAACGAGACCATATCTGCGGATTTTGTTTTGAGTAATGTATCCACAGGAATGAGCAAGCAGGAGGTCCGTAACATACTTGGTACCAATTATGTAAAGGTTGAACAGTCGATGGACAGTGGTCCCATCTTTACTTTAAATCGCTACGACTTTCCAGTAGAGGAAGGCTATGTTTTTGAATCGCAAATGGATTTCTTGGATATAGAAGGTGTACGAAGTGGAAGGATGAGAATGCAAGTTATCGTTCAATACGATGGTGAATTAGTAGAAGGTTATTCTATAATTTTTAACGAGGAAAATGGAAAAACAGTGATTCATAGGGTCTTTGGTGATGAAATTAAGGTGATACCAGTAGATTGATTCTTCTTATATAGAAACAAAAAACCTGCTATACTAACATTAGAAGATTTTCGGTGAGATAGAAAAGAGGTTTTCAGATTGTTGGTAAAGCTGGTTTTAGCATTGATGATTCCTGCGCTCCTCGTGGTCCTTTTTACAAGAGTGACTTATAATCTGTATGTGGGGACAGGTTTGGCGGTAGCACTCCTGATAGTTTCCATTTTTAAAGGTTATGGGAACGAATGGTTTGTTATTGTAGTGGACGTCCTTTCTTTAGTGATTGGATTTTTGTATGCGAGAAAAATGGTAGGGAAATTCAAATAAAAAAGAGGGAGCAGCTTTTTTCGGTTTACGGAAGATCTGCTCCCTCTTTTGCTTGTTGGACTGCTTGTTGATAGGTAACTAATGCTTCTTGTTCTTTAGCGGTTGTCGACTCGAGTCTGGCAGGTCTCACCACCCAAAGCGGGTCTTTGCCGAATGTTTCTCCATAGCCTGTTAGTACGCCTTTAAATGTCAGAACGTCCCCAACTTTTGCTGGAGGATTTAAATCATCTGCAAAAGTTACAAGAATGGCCGGAAGTAGCGGTTCCTGCAGCTCATAGGTAGAATTATTTTCTACGGGTCACCGTTGCAGTCCACCTAACAGACTTGTCTTTATGAGCTTTGATGAAATCATGGACAAACACCCCACCTACTTCACTGTAAGTCAGTTCTTCCTCGGGATTTTCCAGTGCCCGTTCATCTATATAAGGTAAATCTAGCGTTTCTTCGGGAATATCGTGGGACGAACAGCCCGTTATTAATAAAATCAAGAAAGCTACGCAAATCCTACTGCTGGTACTGCCAAAAAACTTTTTCATCATAAATCTCCCAAAATTAAGTTTCCGATTCCCAATACATGATAATGATAAGAATATAGAAAACACTCTTTAAACGCAACATAGACGGGTATAGAGATAAAAGGTAAATTTTATAAAAACACGAATATCAGTTCGTATTTTTGTTGTTTTAGGCCAATGTTGTGTTAGAATATTGGTAAAGGTTAGATGAACGGAAATGGAGGCTTTTTGTGGATGGAACAGTTTGAGTTAGTTTCTGGATATAAGCCGGATGGAGATCAGCCAACCGCGATCGAAGAGATTGTAGAAGGCATCAAAAACGGAAAAAAGCATCAGACACTTCTTGGCGCAACAGGTACAGGTAAGACATTTACTGTTTCTAATGTGATACAGGCAGTAAACAAACCAACATTAATTATCGCCCACAATAAAACGTTGGCAGGGCAATTATATAGTGAGTTCAAAGAATTTTTCCCAAACAACGCAGTCGAATATTTTGTTAGTTATTATGATTACTATCAACCAGAAGCGTATGTACCTTCTACCGATACTTTTATAGAAAAAGACGCAAGCATCAATGATGAAATCGATAAGCTCCGCCACTCGGCAACGGCTTCCCTTTTTGAACGGAACGACGTTATCATCATTGCCAGTGTGTCATGTATTTATGGCTTAGGGTCACCGGAAGAATATCGTGATCTAGTTGTCAGCTTAAGAACAGGAATGGAAAAAGAACGAAATGTCTTACTGCGCGACTTAGTAGACATCCAATACAGTAGGAATGACATTGACTTCAAGCGCGGGACATTCCGGGTTCGCGGTGATGTGGTCGAGATTTTCCCTGCATCCCGTGACGAACACTGCATTCGTGTGGAGTTTTTCGGTGACGAAATAGACCGCATACGAGAAGTGGATGCATTAACAGGTGAAATTCTTGGAGATCGTAACCATGTTTCCATTTTCCCGGCGTCCCACTTCGTAACCCGCGAAGAGAAAATGAAAAAAGCCATCGTCAATATCCAGGCTGAATTAGAAGAGCGTCTGGAAGAGCTACGCGAGGCAGGTAAACTGTTAGAAGCTCAGCGACTGGAACAGCGGACAAGGTATGACCTCGAAATGATGGCAGAGATGGGTTTTTGTTCTGGAATCGAGAACTACTCCCGTCACTTAACCCTGCGTCCAGCTGGCTCGACTCCATACACCCTGATGGATTTCTTCCCTGAAGATTTTCTATTGGTAATTGACGAGTCCCACGTAACGCTTCCTCAAATTAGAGGGATGTTTAATGGGGACCAGGCAAGAAAGCAAGTCCTGGTAGACCATGGGTTCCGTCTGCCGTCTGCTAAGGATAACCGTCCTTTGAGATTTGAGGAATTTGAAAAGAAAACCGCTCAACTTGTCTATGTTTCTGCAACACCAGGACCTTACGAGCTGGAGCATACACCTAAAATGGTAGAGCAGATAATCCGACCGACCGGACTGCTTGATCCGATTATTGAAGTGAGACCGATTAAAGGGCAGATTGACGACCTGATTGGCGAGATCCATCAACGTGTGGAAAAGGATGAAAGAGTCCTTGTCACTACCTTGACGAAGAAAATGTCCGAGGATCTTACTGCGTATCTGAAAGAGCTCGGTATTAAAGTTGCGTACCTGCATTCTGAAATCAAGACCCTTGAGCGAATTGAAATTATTAGAGAACTGAGAATGGGTAAACATGATGTCTTGGTTGGGATTAACCTCTTAAGAGAAGGTCTCGACATCCCGGAAGTTTCCCTTGTCACCATTCTTGATGCAGACAAAGAAGGTTTCCTTCGTTCTGAACGCTCCTTGATTCAGACAATTGGGCGTGCGGCACGTAACTCGAACGGTAGAGTTATCATGTATGCAGATAAAATAACAAAATCAATGGATATTGCAATAAATGAAACAAAGCGTCGCCGGGAAACCCAGGAGGCTTATAATCTAGAGCATGGAATCACGCCGACCACCATCAAGAAAAAGGTTCCGGAACTTATCCGTGCCACATTCGTAGCTGAAGAAGATGGTAATTACGAAGGTGCAGTACCAACACTCAGACCAAAGAACAAGAAAGAAAGAGAAAAGCTTATAGAAAGCATGGAGCAGGAAATGAAAGATGCGGCAAAAGCGCTGGATTTCGAACGTGCAGCCGAGCTTCGTGACCTTATCTTGGAGCTGAAAGCGGAAGGATGACAGAAGGATGGCAATGGATAAAATAGTAGTAAAAGGGGCCAGAGCCCATAATCTAAAAAACATTGATGTAACGATTCCCCGCGATAAATTAGTGGTGTTGACGGGGCTTTCAGGATCGGGGAAATCCTCTCTAGCCTTTGACACCATCTATGCAGAAGGACAACGCCGTTATGTAGAGTCCCTTTCTGCCTATGCGCGCCAATTCCTTGGACAGATGGACAAACCGGATGTGGATGCTATAGAAGGGCTGTCCCCTGCCATCTCCATCGACCAGAAGACGACAAGCCGTAACCCTCGTTCAACCGTGGGAACGGTTACGGAAATCTATGATTATCTTCGTCTTCTTTTTGCAAGGGTAGGTAGGCCAACGTGTCCAAAACACGGTATTGAGATATCTTCACAAACCATAGAGCAAATGGTAGACAGGATTATGGAATATCCAGAACGGACAAAACTTCAAATCCTTGCTCCTGTCATCCAAGGCCGTAAAGGGACGCATGTGAAAACACTTGAGGACATTAAGAAACAAGGATATGTCCGCGTACGTGTGAACGGTGAAATGATGGAAGTATCCGACGATATTGAATTGGAAAAAAACAAAAAGCATTCCATTGAAGTAGTAATAGACCGTATCGTTGTAAAAGAAGGCGTGGAGACCCGTCTGTCTGATTCATTGGAATCTGCTATCAGGCTTGGGGAAGGAAAAGTGATTGTGGACGTAATCGGGGAAGAGGAACTGCTCTTCAGCGAGCATCATGCTTGTCCACAATGTGGATTCTCTATAGGTGAATTAGAGCCAAGAATGTTCTCCTTTAACAGCCCTTATGGAGCATGCCAAAAATGTGATGGTTTAGGCACAAAGCTGGAAGTAGACATTGATTTGGTGCTCCCAAATAAGAACCTCAGTCTCAAAGAACATGCGCTTGCGCCTTGGGAGCCAACAAGTTCACAATACTATCCACAAATGCTGCAAGCTGTGTGCAATCACTACGGAATTGACATGGAGGTACCAGTAAAAGATATCCCCAAAAATCTTTTAGATAAGGTGCTTTACGGTAGTGGGAAGGAAGAAATTTACTTCCGTTATGAGAATGACTTTGGTCAAGTACGCGAAAGCTATATCATCTTTGAGGGAGTCATCCCCAATGTGGAAAGACGCTACAAGGAGACGAGTTCAGACTACATCCGTGAACAGATGGAAAAGTATATGGCTCAGCAACCTTGTCCTACTTGTAAAGGGAATCGTTTGAAGTTAGAAAGTTTATCCGTGCTTATCAACAATAGGCATATCGGGAATGTGACAAACTTTTCTATCGTAGAAGCATTGGATTTCTTTGAGGGCCTCGAGCTGACGGAAAAAGAAAGAAAGATTGCCCATATGATTTTGCGAGAAATTGAGGAACGTCTTGGTTTCTTGAACAATGTCGGATTGGACTATTTGACGATGAGCCGTTCTGCCGGAACGCTTTCTGGTGGAGAAGCACAGCGGATTCGTCTGGCAACTCAAATTGGTTCAAGACTTACCGGGGTTCTTTACATTTTAGATGAGCCATCTATCGGACTTCATCAGCGAGACAATGATCGATTGATTCAAACGCTCAAAAACATGCGTGATATTGGTAATACATTAATTGTCGTTGAACATGATGAAGACACCATGATGGCAGCCGATTACTTGCTTGATATTGGTCCTGGAGCAGGTGTTCATGGAGGTCAGGTTATTTCAGCTGGTACACCTGAGGAAGTAATGAATGACAAGAACTCTTTGACCGGTCAATATTTGTCTGGAAAGAAGTTCATTCCGCTTCCGACAGAAAGAAAAGTGGTTAAAGACCGTTTCATTGAAGTAATCGGGGCGAATGAAAACAACTTAAGCAATGTGGATGTGAAAATACCGCTTGGCTGTTTTGTGGCAGTGACAGGGGTATCAGGTTCAGGGAAAAGTACATTAATTAATGAAATTTTGCATAAGGCTCTTGCGCAGCGTTTGCATAATGCAAAGACCAAACCTGGCCAACATAAAGAGATCCGAGGAATTGACCATCTTGATAAAGTCATTGACATCGATCAGTCTCCGATCGGAAGAACTCCGCGTTCTAACCCTGCCACCTACACTGGGGTATTTGATGATATCCGTGATGTATTTGCTTCTACCAATGAAGCGAAAGTTCGTGGTTATAAGAAAGGTCGTTTTTCGTTCAATGTGAAAGGTGGCCGCTGTGAGGCATGTCGCGGGGATGGAATTATCAAAATCGAAATGCATTTCCTTCCCGATGTGTATGTGCCATGTGAAGTGTGTCACGGAAAACGTTATAATCGCGAAACGCTTGAAGTACAGTATAAAGGGAAAAACATAGATGATATTTTGAAAATGACCGTTGAGGATGCGGTGAGTTTCTTTGAAAACATACCGAAGATCAAACGGAAACTGCAGACTATTTACGATGTCGGCTTGGGTTATATTACACTCGGTCAGCCTGCTACCACTCTGTCTGGGGGAGAAGCGCAACGTGTCAAACTTGCATCAGAGTTGCACCGTAGGTCTACTGGCCGCTCTCTCTATATCTTAGATGAACCGACAACAGGCTTGCATGTAGATGACATTTCGAGATTGTTGAAGGTTTTACAGCGGTTAGTGGAGAATGGAGATACCGTGCTTGTGATTGAGCATAACTTAGACGTTATCAAAGCGGTAGACTACATGATTGATCTTGGTCCTGAGGGTGGAGACAAAGGCGGCAGTATCATTGCCACTGGAACACCAGAAGAGGTCATTGAAGTAGAAGCTTCGTATACAGGGCAATACCTCCGACCGGTATTACTGCGTGACCGCGATCGCATGGATCAGAAAGTAAAGAAAGTCGAAGCAGTCAGTAAAGGGTGACTACTTTGAGAATTAGTTGAAAAAAAAGAGGATGGTTACGCCCAAATCGGCAACCATCCTTCTTTTTTGTATTGTTACTGGTTTGTCTCTTGTTCTTTAACTTTCTTTTCAATAATATCCTGTAAGAATCGTACATTCATTTCATAAGTTTTGTCTTTGAAACGAATTTCACCAGTATTTTCGTTTAGTTTTCCTTTCAGGTGAAAAGAGGCGCTTTGAATCTTGTACTCTTTAGTTACCTCATCATAATGAAAGTCTGCTTTATCTATTTCATTCGTCACCACTGGACGAATGGTATTCTCCACATAATTAGAGGAAGACTCAGTGAAATCAGGACCCAGTACGCCAAAGAAAATCAAACCGGCAAGTATTAGTCCAATCATAACAAGTTTAGATAAAATGCTTTTCAAGAAAGGAATCACCACAAATAAAATGACAAGAACAATGATGATTGTCAACAAATGATCCATAATAAAATCCATATCCGTTTCACTCCTTCCACACAATCTATACCCAGAAACTAGAACCATTATACCATTTGGAGGAATGGAGACTCAAAGAATCCAAATTCAATCATAATGGGCAACTAACTAATAAGACTTGAGGCGTACGACATGGATATCAAAAATCCTGCCGGGGTCTGACCCCTTTTCGCAAATTTTATGCGAAACTAAGGGTAGAAGTAAAAAGTGAAACTTTTGGTGAGGTCAGTCGTAGAGTTATTGTAGAGGTTGTTTGGGAATGTTTGATAAAGTTTATAGATAGGGAGGATGTTATGTATGGAAGAGCGTAAGCGTATTTTGAAGTTGGTGGAGGAAGGGAAGTTGACGGCGGAAGAAGCGATTATTTTATTGGAGAGTTTGGAGAAGAATAGTAAAGAGAAAAGTTTGCGGCAGGATGAAATTGTTTCGGAGCTTGCTAGGGATGCAAAAGGTTCTCAGGAAGCAGAGGAGAATATTTTTAAAGCACTGTCTTCCAAGGTTTTTTCCAATTCCAGCAATAAAAACGGATCAACTGGCTCAAGTTCTTTCGATAAATCAAAATTTGATTCTTACAGTAAGCAGGCATCCTCTTTTAAAAATAATATCCTAGATTTTGTTGGAAGTGCGTTGCAAAAGATTAAAGATTTGGACTTGGATTTCAACTTTGGACCTTCTATCTCGATTCAACATATTTTTCAACAATCAGATGTGCATTTGCAGCATATCGACCTTGATGTCGCGAATGGCGCGGTTAAGGTGGTTCCTTGGAAAGAGAATGATGTGAAGATAGAGTGTGAGGCAAAGGTTTATGAGGAGAACTCACAAGATGATGCGCGGAAAGCTTTTCTGAGTGAAGTGCTATTTTCCATTGAAGCTGGTAAACTCCGTTTTTCTGTCCAGAAGAAGCATATGAAAGTGAACGCAACGGTTTATGTGCCAGAAGAGAAATACGACTGCTTGAATATTCGCATGTTTAATGGGCCTATTTCAGGGGAAGGTCTACATGTAAAGTCGATGAACATGAAGTCGGCGAATGGTTCGTTAACATGGGAGAACTTAAGAAGCGAATACATTGAAGCGGAGACGGCAAACGGTCATATTAAATTGACAGATTGTGACGCGAAAGAAGTTGAGGCGGAAACCATTAACGGAATGTTAAAGGTTCGCGGAGATATTGAAAAATTGGATGTGCAGAGCTTTAATGGAAATGTGGTTGGGGAGTTGACGGGGTCTACTGCACGTTCGATTATGGCGAAAACAAAAACAGGAAGTGTGGATCTGTTCATTTCAACTGAGAACGCATTGGAAGCTGAGTTGAAAACGAATCTTGGAAGCTTTACATGCGAGGTTCCAGGGATGGATGTGGTGGAGGAGAAAAATGAGGTGGTGCAAAAGGCCCTTCATTTTAAAGCGAAAAAAGAAGGTGCTCCACTCACGTACATTCTGGCGGAAACGACGACAGGTTCCATTTTAATTAAACCATATGAGGTGAAGTAATATGAGACGTCTTATTCGTTCCAAAAACGACCGCAAGCTTGCGGGTGTGCTTGGAGGTCTAGGGAAATATTTAGGGGTAGATTCCAATCTATTGCGCGTTATCTTTGTCATTCTATTGTTCCCAACAGGAGTAATGCCTCTGATTGTTACGTACTTTGTTCTAACATTTCTACTTCCGAATGAAGAGTCAGAGATATACTGATGAGATGGGCTGTCAGTATTCTCGTTAATGCATTGATATTAATTGTGGTTGCTGGCTATATTGACTCGTTCCAATTGAGCAGTGTGGGAGCAGCAATCATTGCAAGTTTGATTTTGGCAGTGTTGAATACCATTGTAAAACCAATCTTGGTTATTTTGACTTTGCCTGTTACATTGCTTAGTTTAGGGTTGTTCTTGTTTGTGATCAATGCGATCACGCTTATGTTGACTGCTTTCTTGATGGGGGATGCATTTAATATTGATGGTTTTGGTACAGCGATTTTAGCAGCAATAGTCATTTCGATATTAAATCTGCTAATCCAGAAGGCGATTGTCGAGCCTTTGCAAAAAAAGAATTAATGTGACACGCGAACCTGATATATCCGGGTTCGCGTTTTTTAACTTCGTTTACTACCGCTGTTGATTTCAGCAAAAGGCTTCCCTCTCCTCGGGATCTCCATCTAGCACTATCTCCCTCATCAGTCTCGTCCTTTTGCTCCAATCACCAACTCAAAGTTTCCATATCCTCAATTAAATCCCCTCTCCCAAACCTCCCACTTAATAAAAAAGTCAAATAGTGCTAAAATGAGGAAAGGTTGATTTACATAGAAAGTGTAACACTCATTTTGACAAATACATCAGGGTGTTTCCATACTGAAGGAGGTTTTGGCTGTGCCAAAGGTTCGGACAAAGGATCTGATTGAGAAGTTTAATTTTGAATTGATTGGTGGGGAAGAAGGTGTGAATCGTCCGATTGCGACGAGTGATATTTCCCGACCTGGTATAGAGATGGCCGGTTATTTTACCTACTATCCGGCAGAGAGAATTCAATTGCTTGGAAAAACGGAGCTGTCTTTTTTTGAAAGGCTTACGCCAAAGGAAAAAAGAGAGCGTATGAGTCAGCTATGCACGGACATCACGCCAGGCATCATTGTGTCAAGGGACATGGAAGTTCCGCCTGAACTTGTGGAAGCGGCAGAGTACGAAAGTGTGCCACTAATGCGTTCACCGATGAAAACGACCAGGCTGTCCTCCCACCTGACCAATTATTTAGAAGGGAAGCTTGCACCGACAACTGCAGTACACGGTGTGCTAGTCGACATATACGGGGTAGGTGTGCTGATCACCGGAAAAAGTGGCGTTGGTAAAAGTGAAACGGCACTTGAACTTGTAAAAAGAGGACATCGTTTGGTGGCGGATGATTGCGTCGAGATCAGACAGGAAGATACGGATACACTTATCGGGAACTCGCCGGAACTAATTGAACACCTTCTTGAGATCAGGGGTCTTGGTATCATTAACGTGATGACCCTTTTCGGAGCGGGAGCAGTGCGCAGTTACAAACGGATCACGCTTGTCATTAATCTTGAACTTTGGGATAAAAACAAGCAATATGATCGTGTTGGGTTGGATGAAGAAAAGATGAAGATCATTGATTCGGAAGTGACCCGCTTGACGGTGCCTGTTCGTCCTGGGCGAAACTTGGCTGTTATCATTGAAGTGGCAGCGATGAATTTCCGCTTAAAGAGAATGGGCATGAATGCTGCCGAACAGTTCTCCAACCGTTTATCAGGTGTTATAAATAATGAAAATGAGCATGAAGACATTTAAAAATAATGGAGTGTGGAGAACATGTTGTTAGGAAACATTGAGCCGTTAAATCCGGTCATGATCAGTTGGCCGATTACGGTTTACTGGTATGGGGCCATTATTGGAACAGGAGCCCTGCTTGGATTATGGATTGCCACAAGAGAGTCCGAAAGACGCGGACTTAACAAAGATGTATTTGTCGATCTTGTCTTGTTTGCGATTCCGATTGCAATTCTTTGTGCAAGACTATATTATGTAGCGTTTCAGTGGGATCATTATTCGCAAAACCTAGGCGATATTCTGAAAATCTGGGAAGGTGGACTTGCCATCCATGGCGGTCTGATTGGCGCCATCACCACTGGAGTTATTTTTGCAAGAATACGAGGAATTTCGTTCTGGAAGCTTGCTGATATTGGTGCACCAAGTATCATCCTTGGTCAGGCAATTGGCCGCTGGGGGAACTTCATGAACCAGGAAGCCCATGGTGGGGAAGTGACAAGAGGATTCTTGGAGGGGCTTTACTTACCGGATTTCATCGTTGACCAAATGTACATAAACGGGGCGTACTATCACCCAACTTTCCTTTATGAATCTATTTGGAATTTGGTTGGTTTCGGATTGCTTCTTTTACTGAGAAAAGTGAATTTAAGACGTGGAGAACTCTTCTTGAGTTATGTGATTTGGTATTCGATTGGACGCTTTTTTATAGAAGCAATGCGTACGGACAGCTTGATGTTGACAGAGTCTCTTAGAATCGCACAAGTTATTTCCATCGGACTGATCGTCCTTGCTATCGCGCTGATCGTTGTACGTCGAGTGCTTGGCATGGCTAACAGACGTTACTTGGATCCAGAAAATAAAGAACGTTACATGGACTCAAAGAAAAATACACCTGAAGCGACTAAATAAGCAATCCTCCAGAAAAAAATGGAGCGGCTACTTCAAAGGGGGAGGAGCTTCATGATGCAAACTTTTAAACGCGGGCTGATGGTGGGGCTGGGAACGACGTGGACACTTGGAAAAGTCATTTTTCCAGTCACACTTCTTGTCGGTATTCTTCAGCATACACCCGTCCTGCAATATCTTATAAAAGCAATCGCACCCATCATGGGGATTTTCGGCCTGTCAGGTGAAGCAGCCATCCCGCTTGTAATCGGGAATTTTCTAAACCTGTACGCAGGAATAGGTGCCATCCTTACCTTGGATCTTACCGTAAAAGAAGTCTTTATCTTGGCGGTCATGCTCTCGTTTTCCCATAATCTTTTAGTAGAGTCAACCGTAGCGGCAAAAGTAGGTTTGAAAATATGGGTAATTTTAGCGGTCCGACTCGGCCTGGCTTTTTCTGCGGGAATTCTCATTAACCTGATATGGAAAGGTGGAGGCGAACTTGCCCAGTACGGCATGCTCGCAAAATCTGAAGAGGCTGTAACAGGCTTTTTCCCTATTATCCTTGATGCGACACAACGCGGTCTGATGGGAATCCTGCAGCTAGCAATAATCGTCATTCCGCTTATGATCCTTGTACAATATATGAAAGAGCTCGGCTGGTTGGCGGTATTCTCCAAGTGGATGGGGCCGTTTACCCGTGTGCTCGGAATGAAAGAGAATACGTCTACTACCATGGCGGCCGGGTTGGTAATCGGCCTTGCCTATGGAGCAGGAGTTATGATTCAGGCGGTAAAAGAGGATAATGTAAGTAAGAAGGATTTGACTCTTGCCTTTATTTTTCTCGTTGCCTGTCACGCGGTGGTAGAGGATACGCTTATCTTCATTCCGCTCGGCATCCCTGTATGGCCGCTCCTTGCCATCCGAATTACAACTGCCATTCTCCTTACGATCGCCGTTTCGTTCGTTTGGAAACGGTTAGAACTTGCAAAAAGAAAGGAAGCCTCTTATGACCATTAATACCGTGCTTTTTGATTTAGATGGAACACTTATAGATACAAACGACCTTATTATTGAGTCGTTCCTTCACACATTAAATCATTATTATCCGGAACAATACGGCCGTGATGATGTACTGACTTTCCTCGGCCCACCTCTATACGATACGTTTGTAAAAATGGATGAGTCGAAAGTGGACGAAATGATTGCCCATTATCGCGACTTCAATATGACCAAACATGATGAGTATGTAACAGAGTTTGAAGGGGTATTGGAAACAGTAAAGCTTTTACATGAAAAAGGTCTAAAGCTTGGAATTGTGACGACAAAAATGCGTCAGACTGTGGTGATGGGACTTAAATTGACAGGACTCGACCAGTTCTTTGATGTGGTCGTCTGCCTGGATGATGTCACAAATGCCAAACCAGATCCGGAACCGATCCACCTTGCCCTGCAGCAGCTAGGTTCAACGCCTGAAGAGGCCATCATGGTAGGCGATAACTTTCACGACATCTTAGCTGGAAAAAATGCCGGAACGAAAACGGCAGCGGTAAGCTGGACGATTAAAGGAGTCGAATATCTTCAATCCTTTGAACCAGATTACATGCTCACACATATGAAAGACTTGTTGCCACTTGTAGGAGTGACAGAGGGTGAGTAGAAGGACGACTCGTTACCCGGTAGAGGGCGCCAATTCCCTATGGCACGTCTACAAAACCGTCCCTTTTCTAAAAGTCGTGAAAAACTTTGCTGTCATTCAGATCGCCAGGTACACTCCATTTTTAGGCATGAAAAACTGGCTATACCGCACATTCTTACGCATGAAGGTGGGCGAGCAGACTTCCTTTGCTTTAATGGTAATGCTTGATGTCATGTTTCCAGAAAAAATAAGCGTCGGCCGCAACACGGTCATTGGCTATAATACCACCATCCTGGCCCACGAATACTTGGTCAAAGAATATCGTCTCGGCGATGTGGAGATTGGAAGCGAAGTTATGATCGGCGCCAACACGACGATCCTTCCCGGCGTCATTATCGGAGACGGCGCCATTGTCTCCGCCGGCACCCTCGTACATAAAGACGTCCCAGAAGGCGCCTTCGTCGGTGGAAACCCCATGCGCGTCATCTATACAAAAGAGGAAATGCAGGAGCGGATGAGGTTTTAGCAGGCAGGCTGTAAGGCTGGATTTAAGTTAAAAGTATATGAGGCCTTTTTTAACAAGCCAGCGAAGTCTTTATACCCGTTATAAAGACCTGTCTAGCTAAAACTTTGAGCCAGCGAAGTCTTCATACCCGTTATGAATACATTACAACCGTCAAAATTACACTAGTGAGGTCCCAACAAAAATCCTACCAAGATGTCCAACATAACAAGCACTTTGTCTCCAAGGATAAAGTGCCTTTTTTTACCCAAAATAGAGAAAGACACAACCCAGACCGTTAATGCTTGACCAAAAAGCTTCACTTTGTTAGTATGTTACCATATTAGCGAACTAAAGGAATTCAGATTATTATAAAAGGTGGGTATCCACATGTCAAAACCATTCATGTTTGAAAAACCACTAGGAATGCGGGACACGCTTCCTTCTTTATATGAAGCAAAACATAACGTCAGAAACACGATGACAGCAGAAATCAGTCAGTGGGGCTATCAATTTATGGAGACCCCGACACTTGAATACTACGAAACGGTCGGGGAAGCATCCGCTATTCTCGATCAGCAACTGTTCAAGTTACTTGATCAGCAAGGACATACGCTAGTCTTAAGGCCGGACATGACGGCACCGATTGCTAGGGTCGCGGCTTCGAGGCTTTTAAATGAAGGTTATCCGCAACGTCTTGCCTACTCGGCCAATGTTTTCCGCGCTCAACAAAATGAAGCGGGTCGGCCAGCAGAATTTGAGCAAATTGGTGTGGAGTGCATTGGTGACCGATCTATCAGTGCCGACGCCGAGATGATTGCCTTGCTTGTAGCACTTCTCAAAAACACAGGATTATCAACTTTTACTGTCGCAATAGGACATATCGGATTTTTGCAGGAGATCTTCCTCGACATAGTCGGTAATGAAGAACGAGCGGCAATCTTAAGAAGATACTTATATGAAAAAAATTACGTAGGGTATCGGGAGCATGTAAAAAATCTGCCGCTATCCTCTATTGATAAAAAACGACTCTTAAACTTATTAAAGTTAAGAGGAGATTCCTCCAACATCGAACTTGCAAAAGAAGTACTGGATGGAGATGCGGGTAAAAAAGCGATACAAGAACTGGAACAGTTATGGACAATGTTAGAAGCTTATGGTGTCGCGGAGTTTGTGAAACTTGATCTAAACATTGTCAGTCATATGAGTTATTACACGGGCATTGTGTTTGAAGCGTATGCAGGAAACATAGGCTTTCCGATTGGAAATGGCGGAAGATATGATAAGCTGTTCCAAAAGTTCAACCGTGAAAAGTCAGCAACAGGTTTCGGAATCCATTTAGATCGTCTTTTAGAAGCAAAAGGTGTGAAGAAAGCAGAAGTGAAGATACATGGAGTACTGTTCAGTCAAGAAAGAAGAGAAGAAGCGATCGCATTTGCCACTTCCAAAAGAGAAGCAGGAGAAAAAGTAATCCTTCAGGATATTGCAGGTGTGGAAAATGTGGATGCATGCACGGCGTCCTTCAGCGATGTAACCTTTTTTCTTGGAAAAGCCAGAAAGGAGAACGAAGCATGAGCGTACTAACAATCGCGATGCCAAAAGGGCGAATTTTTGAAGAGGCGGCACAGTTGCTTGTTCAAGCCGGTTATAACATTCCTCCCGATTTGGAGGATTCTAGAAAGTTGATTATTGATGTACCCAATGAAAACATGCGTTTTATTTTAGCAAAGCCGATGGATGTGACCACTTACGTGGAACATGGAGTGGCAGATGTCGGAATTGCGGGCAAGGACGTGATGCTAGAAGAAGAGCGTGATGTTTATGAAGTGCTTGATCTTAAAATTAGTGAATGTTATTTGGCAGTGGCAGGATTACCTGGAACGGAAATGAAGGATGTTGCACCTAAAATTGCAACGAAATATCCTGGAATTGCTTCAAGCTATTACCGCGAGCAAGGGGAGCAAGTGGAAATTGTAAAGCTGAACGGTTCTATTGAACTGGCACCGTTAATCGGATTATCAGACCGAATTGTGGATATCGTATCCACTGGACGAACACTTAAAGAGAACGGATTAGTGGAATTTGAGAGAATTGTGGATATCACGTCGCGTTTGATTGTCAATCCAGTAAGTTACCGGTTAAAAGACAAGCAAATTGATGAACTTGTGGATAGATTAGCAGAGGTAGTTGGAGAGGTGTAAAAAATGATGAAAATAGAAAAAGTGAGCGGATCGGTTTCTTTGCGCCGTTCCATTGATCAGGGTACAGAAGAACAACGTGATGCAGTCCTGCAGATCCTGCAAACGGTCAAAGAACAAGGGGATAAAGCTCTACATTTATACACAGAAAAATGGGACGGAGCAAAGCTGTCCACATTAAAAGTCACAAAAGAAGAAATTCAAGCTGCTTATCAACAACTTAATCCACAAGTTATTAACATTATCCACAACGCGGCAGATAACATCCGGGATTTTCATCAAAAACAGGTAAAACAGTCGTGGTTATCCACAAAACCAGACGGCACGATTTTGGGACAACAAGTAACAGCACTCGATGCAGTCGGTGTCTACGTACCAGGTGGAAAAGCGGCCTATCCTTCTTCCGTATTGATGAATGTGATACCTGCACAAGCGGCAGGAGTGGAAAGAATTGCAATGGTGAGTCCTCCTTCAGCCGATGGCACATTGCCTGCAGGTGTGCTAGTGGCAGCAGACATTCTCGGTGTGGATGAAATCTATAAAGTGGGGGGAGCCCAAGCGGTCGGCGCTCTTGCTTACGGAACGGAAACCATACAGGCTGTGGATAAAATTGTTGGACCTGGCAACATTTTTGTGGCACTTGCGAAAAAAGAAGTATATGGACTTGTGGATATTGATAGCATTGCCGGCCCAAGCGAAATTGTCGTGTTGGCGGATGAGACGGCAAAGGCTAACGAGATTGCGGCGGATCTATTGTCTCAGGCAGAGCATGATGAGCTCGCATCAAGCGTTCTTGTGACCACTTCAGAAACTCTTGCGAAGGAAGTCTCCCTGGAAGTTGAACGGCAGCTTTCCAGCCTCCCGCGTGAAGCAATTGCGCGAGCTTCAATTGAAACATACGGCACTATTTTTGTAACGGATACAATAAAAGAAGCTCTCCGTGTGGTCAATGAGCTGGCACCTGAGCACTTGGAAGTGATGACAGCGGAAGCGATAAATCTTTTACCATATATCAAACATGCAGGAGCTATTTTCCTAGGAAGGTATAGCTCAGAGCCTGTGGGGGATTATTTTGCAGGACCGAATCATGTGCTACCTACTAATGGGACAGCACGTTTTTCCAGTGGCTTGTCTGTGGATGAATTTGTGAAAAAATCCAGTGTGATTATGTATAGCGAACAGGCTTTAAAAGAGAATGTGGATAAGATTGCGGCTTTCGCTCGCCTAGAGGGTTTAGAAGCGCATGCACGTGCGGTGGAATCCAGATTTACTAACAAGGAAAAGTGAGGAGACAGACTGATGACACGAACAGCTAGCTTGGAGAGAAACACGAAAGAAACGCAAATACAGCTTGCTTTTACGATAGATGGAGAAGGGGTGGCAAAGCTCGAGACGCCGGTTCCTTTTATGACACATATGCTAGATCTTTTTACAAAGCACGGCCAGTTCAATCTGGATTTGCAGGCAAACGGGGATATAGATATTGATGATCACCACACAACGGAGGATATTGGCATTTGTCTTGGTCAGGCGTTAAAAGATGCTCTTGGGGATAAAGTGGGGATAAAACGATACGGAAACGCGTTTGTTCCAATGGATGAGGCGCTTGCACAAGTGGTCGTAGATTTGAGCAATCGTCCACATCTGGAAATGAGAGCGGAATTCCCGAGCCAAAAGGTCGGCACATTTGATACCGAGCTTGTCCACGAATTTTTATGGAAGCTTGCTTTAGAGGCTCGCATGAATCTTCACGTGATTGTGCATTATGGAACGAACACTCATCACATTATCGAGGCAATATTCAAAGCACTTGGCCGTGCACTGGACGAAGCGACGACGATTGATCCGCGAGTTAAAGGGGTACCATCGACGAAGGGAATGTTATAGAAGATGATTGGCATCATTGATTACGGAATGGGGAATTTGTATAGCGTGAGCAAGGCTTTAGAGCGGATGGATGTCAAGTTTGTCATTTCTAATGACCGGGATGTCTTACTTGAAACGGAAGGCCTTATCCTGCCAGGTGTCGGCTCGTTCCGTGACGCCATGTCTATTTTACAAGAAACAGGTCTTGATTCTTTTATAAAAGAAGAGGTAGCACGGGGGAAAAAGTTACTAGGGATCTGCCTTGGCATGCAACTTTTGTATGAGGAAAGTAAAGAGAATGGCATAACAGAGGGATTGTCTCTGTTAAAGGGTAAGGTGGAACGCTTTCCTGGAGTTACAGCGGAGGGTACATCTTATAAGGTACCACATATGGGATGGAACAAGCTTGAGTTCCAACAGGGATCCCCGCTTTTAGAGGGTGTGCCAGAGGATTTTGTTTATTTTGTTCATTCCTACTATGTAAAAGATTTTGCTGAAGCGGAACTATTGGCAAGCAGTACATATGATGTGCAGGTACCGGCCGTGGCGGGAAGTGGAAATGTGTTTGGAACACAGTTTCACCCGGAAAAAAGCAGTAATGTCGGCTTGGCGATATTGAAAAATTTTGTGAGCCTTGTCCAGGAAGAGGAGCGATAATATGAGCTTTACCATTTATCCAGCTATTGATATGCGCGGTGGAAAATGCGTGCGTTTATTGCAAGGAGATTATAGTAAAGAAACGGTCTATGGTGATTCGCCGTTTGATATGGCAAAAACGTTTGTGGAGCAAGGGGCAGAGTGGATTCATATGGTGGACCTTGACGGTGCGAAGGCAGGTTCGCCAGTTAATGACCGTTTTGTACTGCAAGTGGCAAGTGAGCTGCCTGCGAAAGTGCAGATTGGTGGAGGAATTCGTACTGCAGAGGATGTGGAGCGCTATTTGGAAAATGGTGTAGACCGGGTTATTTTAGGCAGTGCGGCAATTAATGACCCAGATTTCGTGAAAGCAATGCTTGCCAAATACGGTGCAAAGATTGCAATCGGCCTTGATGCAAAGGATGGGTTTGTGGCAACAGAAGGTTGGGTCGAAACGTCGACTGTGAAAGCGACCGTGCTTGGGAAAGAGCTGGCGGATGCGGGAGCAGAAACATTCATTTTCACAGACATCGCAACCGATGGCATGTTATCTGGACCAAATGTCAATGCGACGGTAGAACTAGCACGTGTTACAGGAGTTTCTGTCATTGCTTCCGGGGGAGTTAGTTCAGTTGGTGATTTGTTGGCACTTCAAAAATATGCAGGCGATGGCGTGTCAGGGTCTATTGTTGGAAAAGCGATCTACACGGAGAAAATCAATCTCGCCCGTGCATTGGAAGAGGTGAAATAGATGCTAACGAAACGAATCATCCCTTGTCTGGATGTAAAAGAAGGACGAGTCGTAAAGGGAATTCAGTTTGTCGAGCTCCGAGATGCAGGGGATCCTGTCGAGCTTGCTGCCTTTTACGATGAAGAAGGTGCAGATGAACTGGTGTTCCTTGATATATCTGCCTCCCATGAAGGACGTGAAACGATGGTGGATGTGGTCGAGCAGGTGGCTGCAAAATTGGCGATTCCGTTCACAGTCGGAGGTGGCATCAACTCTATTGATGACATGAAGCGGCTGTTGCGTGCCGGTGCGGATAAAGTGTCATTAAATACCGCTGCTTTGCTTAATCCAAACTTAATTCAGGCCGGTGCGGATTACTTTGGCTCCCAATGTATCGTGGTCGCAATTGACGCTAAGTATGACGAGAGCCTCGGTTCGTGGAGAGTATATACCCATGGCGGACGCAAGGAAACGGACTGGGAAGTGGTAAAATGGGCACAGGAAGCGGTGAAATTGGGAGCCGGTGAGATTTTACTGACGAGCATGGACAGTGACGGAGAGAAAAAAGGCTTTAATTTAGCGTTGACGAAAGCGGTTAGCGAGGCTGTCTCTGTTCCTGTCATCGCTTCAGGTGGAGCAGGTGAAGCGTCTCACTTCTTGGATGCTTTTGAAAAAGGAGCGGCAGATGCAGCACTGGCAGCCTCCATTTTCCACTACAAAGAAACGAGTGTAAAAGAAGTGAAAGGTTACTTAAAGGAGAAAGGAGTGCAGGTTCGATGATCAATTTAGAAGCAGTGAAGTTTGATGAAAAAGGACTTGTCCCGGCGATTGTACAAAATGCTTCTACGAAGGAAGTGCTAACACTGGCATATATGAACGGGGAGTCGCTGGTGAAAACGGTGGAGTCTCGGGAGACTTGGTTTTGGAGTCGTTCTCGCGGTGAACTTTGGCACAAAGGGGCAACTTCCGGTAACACGCAGCGTGTGATAGAGATGCGGTACGATTGTGATCAGGACGCGGTGCTTGTGTTGGTGGAACCAAATGGTCCGGCATGTCATAAGGGCGAGGAGACTTGTTTTCATGAGGTGGTGTTAGGTGGTGAATCAGATGCGGCAGGAGAACTTGGCGTATCGGATACAGGGACGACATCCATTTTATCGCGCTTAGAGTCTGTCATTGCATCCCGAGCTGTGGATAAGCCTGAGGGGTCTTATACTACCTATCTTTTTGAAGAGGGTGTGGATAAGATTCTCAAGAAAGTTGGCGAGGAAGCCGCAGAAGTAATCATCGCTGCTAAAAACCGTGACCGCGGAGAGCTTACCTGGGAGGTTGCAGATTTGTTCTTCCATGTAATGGTGTTGTTGCGTGAGCAGGATGTGAGCTTGGAGGAAGTGTTGACAGTGTTGGAGGAGCGGCATGTTGGCGCGCAATCTGGTAATACAGAATGATGATAGAGACGAGAGGTTTTAAAGACCTCTTTTACAAGATGATGTAGTGAATAAGGTCTTTAGAAAGGTTCTAAAGACCTTTGACGCGTTTAAAGGAAGCAAAGGAGGTCTTTAAAGGGGCTCTAAAGACTTCTGTCACGAAAAAACGAAGTAGTGTAGGTCTTTCTGAAGGTAAAAAACTGTTCTTTTCCAGTAAACCGCCCCACATGTAGTAATCCCTCTCTGAAAAAACACACCTCAAAATTTCCCACCTATTCTTTCCAACCCCTCTTATGTTATACTACGAACGGTAAGTAAGTTTGTATGGAGGCTATAATGGGAAAAAATCCGAATGTGAAACAAGTTGCGAAGATCATCCCATTTGCGCAGAATGGCGATTATTTTTTTCAAAAAGGGATCCGCGCTTATCGGAAGCGGGATTTATATAAGGCAAGAAAATGGCTCCAACGAGCGGAGGCGATGAAACCTAGTGATGCATCTATCATGTGTCAGCTGGCGATTGTCCTTACAGAGCTTGGAGACTATCAGCGTTCTAATGAACTTTTAGAAGATATTATAGAAGATTTGGCACCGGACATGCATGATTGTCATTATTTTTTGGCAAACAACTATGCTTACTTGGGATTGTTTCAAGAGGCAAGAAAGCATGCTGAGGAATATTTAACAATGGAACCAGACGGTGAATTTGTCGAGGATACCGAAGATTTGATTGATCTTTTGGAAATTGAGGTAGATGAAGCGGAAGATTATGTTGATGGTCAGGATCACCTAATAGTCATGCAGGAAAATGCAAGAGGCTTGCTCGAAAAAGGGGAACTGGATCAAGCATTAGAGCTGCTCGAACAGATTATTGAAGAATATCCTCAATTCTGGTCGGCGTATAATAATCTGGCTTTAGCCTACTTCTACAAAGGGAATTTAGCAGAAGCTCGGGAAGTCCTAGAGGAAGTGCTGGAAAAGAACCCAGGAAACTTGCATGCGCTTTGTAACCTGCTTGTCTTTTTCCATTACGAAAACAATGTGAAGGAGATGAACAAGCTAGCAAACTCACTAGAGAAAGTGACACCAATTTTGGTGGAACACCGTTATAAACTTGGAGCGACTTTCGGGTTGATTGGTCGACACGAGTTGTCCTACAAGTGGTTGCGTTCTTTGCAGAAAAACGGATTTCAAGGAGATGCAACGTTTTATTTCTGGCTTGCCAATGCAGCATATCAAACAGAACGGTATACAGTCGCGGAACAGGCGTGGTCAAAAGTGCTTGAATTGAATCCTGAAAAAGCCGGAACGGAGCCTTGGAATCAAATGGAGGATAAAACGGTGGAGGAAGAAGAAGCGGAACAGCTTTTTCATATTTTCCAATCAAGTTCTTCCAGCAACACTACAGTCAAAAATGTACTTGAACAATCCTTTGTCACGTCGACGGTCCGTGAATTTGCCATGTTTGCTTTATTGAAACGAAGAGATGTGCCAATTAATGTCGTGAATGGGTATGAAATTGCATCATTATTAAATACAAAACAAGCTGATATGATTGTAAAAGAATGGTTTGATTTATATGCTCGAGCATTAAAACAAGCTGTCACGTTTACGAACGCACCAGCTTGGGCAGCAGCATTCGCCTACGTCTGGAGCAAAGGCAATGGCCATGCTGTGACACAGAAAGAGCTGGTGGAAGCATATGGAGTTTCCGCAAGCACGCTAAGAAAATATATTAAAAAGGTAGAAGGTCTACTTTCTTAAAAACCGGGCTGGGATGATGCTCGGTTTTTTTGTGTGGTTAGACTTAGTTATGGAAGAAATGGTGTTTTTGAAGAATAATAAGGGGAAAACAGAACGTTTTGAAGCCTTGAGCATGTGAAAAAGAAGAAACATT